>CAWEHG010000034.1:0-415930 GCA_963808715.1 Ignavibacteriota bacterium
CATGTGCTTCTCGCGCCGCTTGATGATGGTGCCGAACAGGTTGATCGCGAAGACCACCCAGACGAGCGTGATCAGGATGTCGATCGGCCACTCGAGCTCGGCGTACTCCTTGCTGGTGGTGATCCCAGCGGGAACGACAGGGCGGCGGTCACGATGATCAGCTGCCAGCCCCAGAAATGGATCTTGCTGAGCAGGGCGCTGTACATGGGGGTTTTGCACAGACGGGGAAGAGAGTAGTAGATCCCCATGAAGATCGCGTTCCCGACGAAGGCGAAGATCACCGCGTTCGTGTGGAGCGGGCGCAGCCGGCTGAAGGTCAGATAGGGCAGCTTGGCGTTCAGCACCGGCCAGATCAACTGGAGGGCAAGGATCAACCCCACCAGCATCCCGACCACGCCCCAGACCATGGTGGCGACGGTGAAGTTGCGCACGATGCGGTTGTCGTACTCGAATCTCTCGATGGCCATCATGACCCCTGTGTATGGTGGTTCCGGAACTTGTCACGGCGAACGGGCGGCGGCGGAGCGACGCCTTGTGGCCCTGCCCCGTTCTGAGCGGGCGGCAACCGCGGTTCATCCAACAACATTCTGACCGAAGGCGTGTAGCGGTCCTCGAACTGGCCGTTCCTGACCGCCCAGAGAAAGGCTCCGAGGAATCCCGCGGCCACGAGGATGCTGAAGCCTATCAGGACGACCACAACGGACATTCAGACCAGTCCTTTCTTCCGGGCGAGGGTCCGCGTGGCGAGAACCGACCACGCGACCACCGTGACGGAGCTGAGAGGCATCAGCACCGCCGCGACGAGCGGCGAGAGGCTGCCCCGGACCGCGAAACTCAGGCCGACCGCGTTGTAGACCAGCGACAGCAGGAAGGCCAGGAGCACGATCGTCCGGACCCCGCGCGCGAACGCCAGGAACCGGTCCAGCTCGACGAGTCTGCCGCCGTCGAGAATGGCGTCAGAGGCCGGGGAGAAGGCGCCGGGCCGTTCGGCGACAGCGATCCCGACATCGCTGTGGTTCAGAGCGCCGGCATCGTTCAACCCGTCGCCGACCATCGCCACGATCTCCCCCTCGCGCCTGCAACTCGCGGATCGCCTTCAGCTTGTCGTCCGGAGATTGCCGGAACCGGAGGTACCGGTCCCCCCCGAACATCGGCGCGAGTCCCGCACGCTCGGCATCCGTATCGCCCGAGAGCATCAGGACCGCGAAGCGGCGGCGAAGCCGCTCGATCGTCCCTGCGACCCCGTCACGATAGCGGCTGCGCAGCGCGAAGTATCCGCGGTAGGCGCCGTCGAACGCGACATGCACACGGCGCTCGTTGGAATCCGTTTCAGCCGACAGCGGTACGTCCTCCGCCCTTTCCGCAACGAAGGAGGAGGAACCCAGAACGAGACGCCGTCCGGCCACCTCGGCCTCGATCCCCTGTCCGGTATGTTCAACGAACTCGATCGACCGGTCTCCCGTCGCCACCCCCGAGGACCCGCAGGATCTCCTGGCTGACGGGGTGACCCGACTGCGCAGCCAGGGCCGCGATCGCATTTCTCTCCGCGTCTTCCAGCGGCGATCCCTGAAACGTTGCCCCCGCGGAGGCCGCGTGGGCGATCGTTCCGGTCTTGTCCAGCACCACCGCCGTGACGCGCGCCATGTGCTCGACCACGTGGCTTGCCTTCAGGTAGAGCCCGTTGTTCCCCAGCACTCGCATGGCGGTCCCATAGGCGAACGGACAGGCGAGGGCCAGGGCGCAGGGACACGCGATGATCAGGACGGCCGTCACGGCGTTGAGCGCAAGCGCCGGGTTCACCGTGAGCCAGTACGCCGCGACCCCGGCGGTGAACAGCAGCAGGACATAGGTGAACCAGCGTCCCACCGCGTTGGCGATGGAGACCAGCCGCGGGTCGTCCGCCCGCCGGAATTCCGTCCAGAGGTGCGCAAGGTATCCCTGGGAGACCTCCTTGACGACCTCGAGCTCGATGGCGCCCGCCACCTGGCGGCCGCCGGCGTAGACGGTCTGTCCGGAGGCGACCTCCGCCGGGGCCGATTCGCCGGTCACGAACGCGTAGTCGATCCGGGCAAGGCCAGCCATGAGGACCGCATCTGCAGGGACGATCTCGCCGTGGCGGATGACCATCCGGTCGCCGACGCGGATCTGTCCGATCGGGACCATCTGTTCGGCCCCCTGTCGCCGCAGGCTCACTGCGAGCGGGAAGAACGCGGCGTACGTCCGCTCGAAGTTCAGCCCCTCGTAGGTCTTGTTCTGGAAGACCCTCCCGGTCAGCAGGAACAGGACCAGGCCGGTAAGCGAGTCCATGTATCCGGCCCCCGAGCCGGCGAGGATCTCCACCGCGCTCCGGATGAAGACGATCGTCAGTCCCAGGGCGATGGGGACATCGATGTTCAGCGCACGATGCCGCAGGCTCGTGAACGAAGAGCGGAAGTAGTCCGACGCCGAATAGAAGAAGACGGGGAGCGCAAGCGCCAGGTTCAGCAGTCCGAACACACGCCGCAGTTCTCCGCTGATCTCCCCGCCGGAAAGGTACTCGGGGAAGCTGAAGAGCATGATGTTGGAGAAGCAGAACCCCGCGACACCGATCTTGGTGTAGAGCGACCGCCGGGTTCCCGCAGCCTGCTTCCCTGCGGCGACAGCGTCCAGGCCGATCTCGGGTTCGTAGCCGATCTTCCCGAGCAGCTCAACGATGCTGCGGAGATTCGTGTGGCGCTCGTCGAATCGTACCGTGACCTGCTTCTTCAGGAAATCCACCCTGGCACACTGGACCCCCTCGTCCAGCCGGTGCAGGTTCTCCAGCAGCCAGATGCAGGAGCTACAGTGCATGGCGGGAATGCGCAGGGTGACGGAGGCATGGCTCCCGCTCCGGAAGTCGAGCAGCCGGCCGGAGAGCTCGGGATCGTCGAGGAACGCGTACCGACCCTCCGGCGCCGCGGGGGGTGTCGAACCCGGAGAAGGCACAAAGGCGTAGTAGGCACAGAGGTCGCGGCTCTGGAGGATCCCGTAGACCGCCTCGCAGCCGCTGCAGCAGAAGGACTTCCCGTCGTGGTCGACCCCACCCCTTCCCACCGGGTCGCCGCAATGGTAGCAGCGGACCTGCGAGCGGACCTTTTCAGCGGTACGGACGCTCATTGCACTCCGGAGATCGGGATTCGGAAGCGGTCGGATGGTTGCCGATGCCCTAAGATAGCAAGGAATGGCCTGATTTACAATACTGGGGACTTGTGAGTGGCGTCACGTAGAGCGGCCGAAAGAGCCGCAGCGCACAACTTTTCGAGGGCGGCGCCGTATATATTCTATGGAAGCCCCAAGGACACAGACGCCATGGGCACGATGACAGAGCCAGACAGAGACGGAGCAGACCGTCGGCCCGCATCCGGTCCAAGATGGGCCAGTGGGGTATCACGCTGACGTTCCTGGCGGGGGAGCTCGGAGTATCGCGGCAGTACGCCTGGCAAGTCGTCCGCAACCGGATCCCGCTCTCGGCCCGGAAAGCGAGAGTCGGTGGAGCGGGCCGTGGACGCGATCATCGAGCGCCAGGCGCACCTGACGACCTTTGGCGCCCGGCTCCGCGCGGCGCGCCTCGCCGCCGGCCTTACCCTGAAGCAGGTCGCCTCGATGATCGGCTACTCGTGGGTGGGCGTGGAGCGGTGGGAGAAGGACGTCTGCATTCCCAAGCCCGGCGTCCTCTGGCACCTCTTCTCACTGTACGGCACCGACCAGGATCTGATCGGTCCGGTGCGGGTCCGGGAATCCTACCTCAAACGCGCTTCATAGCCCTTCCTGCGGCTATCGACGCTGTGCTGCTGGTCGTATTCGTCGAGGAACGCCACCGCCCTCCGCATGTGCGGGACCACGATGGATCCCCCCACCGTCAGCGCGACGCTGAAGATGTCGAACAGCTCCTTGTCCGTGACCCCCAGCTCCTTGCACCGGATGACGTGATAAGACACGCAGTCGTCGCAGCGGAGCACCATCGACGCCACCAGTCCCAGCATCTCCTTCGTCTTCGCGTCCAGCGCTCCCGGCTCGTAGGTCAGCGTGTCCACCCCGAAGAACCGCTTGATCGCACGATGGTCTTCCCCCAGGATCCGTTCGTTCATCTTCGCCCGGAACGCGTCGAACTCCGTCACACGGTCGGCCATACGTTGACTCCCTGTTGTTCGTCCTTGATCTTCTCCAATCGTTGCAGGACAGCATACGCGTCGCGCCATCCTCCGCCGGCGACCTCCTGCATCCATCCCCTGAGCTGGAGCACTTCCGCGGGGGGGAGGCGGTCCGGGAGATCGGGGAAAGGGACGGTCACATAGGACTGCAGAGCGGCGAGGTTCGTCTGAACCACCACCAGCCCGGCAACCACCGTTCCCATCGCCAGCAGGAGATCGAACCCGCCGTGGGGGAGGGGGGACCTCCAGAAGATGAGCAGGCAGAGTGCGCCGGTCGCCGTGACCGCCCAGCCGATGGCGGTTTGCCGCAGGAACCTCTTCAGCACAAGACGAAATCCCTGGATGTAGAATTGCCGCTCGTCGCCGGTCAACCGGTCGGGAGCCGCGGGATCGCCGGCGTGCTCGGCGAGTGGGGTCGGGGGAGATTCCATGATCGACGCAGCGTCGTGGAGAGGCCCGGGGACCGGGAGGTCAGCGCGTTTTCCGTCGAACGGCATACAACGCCGCGCCGACGATCCCTGCCTCGTTGTGGAAACTGGCCGGCACGACCTTGCACCGCACCTTCACGTGGGGAGCGAACTTCTTCCAGCGGCGGCTCACTCCGCCGCCGATCACCATCAGGTCGGGATAGACGAGTCCGTCCACCGCCTGCAGGTATCGGTTCAACCGCTTACCCCACTGCGGCCACGACAGTCCCTCGTCCTTGCGGACCCGCGCGGCGGCGCGGCGTTCGCCGGTCTTGCCGCCCACTTCGATCTGCCCCAGCTCCGTGTTGGGGACGAGCGTCCCGTTGACGAACAGGGCGGAGCCGATGCCGGTGCCAAGCGTCAGCAGGATGACCACGCCCGTCGTGCCGTTTCCCGGCCCCGAAGGTCACTTCGGCGAGGCCGGCGGCGTCAGCGTCGTTGACCACGACGACCTTCCGTCCGGTGGCTTTCCGGAACAGCTGCTCTGCGTTGGTCCCAGGCCAGCCCTTGTCCAGGTTGGCCACGGTCACCACGGTCCCACCGAGGATCGGGCCGGGCATGCCGCATCCGACCGGACCACGCCAGCGAAAGTGCTTCACCAGCGAGGTCACCGCGGCGGCAACGGCTTCTGGCGTGGAGGGATCCGGGGTCTTGATGCGGTGCCGCGCCGACACGAGTTTTCCCGTCCGCGTGTTGACGATCGCCCCTTTGATGCCGCTTCCTCCGATGTCGATCCCGAGGACGTTCATACCTCGCCGGCCCGTTTCCGGTCGACCGTCCGCACGATCCCGTCGAACGACCGTTCGAACGCCGCGACTCCTTCGGCCTCCAGCGCCGCGGTGACGCATGGAGGTCGATGCCCTGGGCTTTCAGTGCGGCGAGAGCGTTCCGCGTTTCTTCCATGCCGCGCGTCCACGGTGCGTGTCGCCTTCCCGTGGTCCAGGATCGCCAGATAGGTGGATGGCGGCACCGTGTTGACCGTGGAGGGCCCGACGAGCGTATCAACATACTTCAGGTCGGGGTAGGCCGGGTTCTTGGTCCCCGTGCTCGCCCAGAGGGGCCGCTGGACGCGGGCGCCCTTTGCGGCGAGCGGCCGGAACCGCGGGGAGGTGAACGTCGACTCGAAGGCCTGGTAGATCATCTTCGCGTTTCCCACCGCGGCCGTTCCCAGCAGACCTTCCGCGACGGATCCGATCGCCCGCGGGCGCGGAGGCGAGCTTCTGCAGCAGCTCGTCGACCATCGTATCGATGCGGCTGACGAAGACGCTGGCCACCGAGGCGACCCGGTCGACCGGCAGTCCATCCGCCACCCGTTCTTCCAGTCCCGCGCAGTAGACCTCCGCGACCTGCAGGTAGCGCTCCAGCGAGAAGAGGAGCGTCACGTTGATGTTGATCCCCTCCCGGATCATCTGGCGGATGGCGGGAAGCCCTTCCACCGTGCCGGGGATCTTCACCATCAGGTTCGGCCGTCCGACCCGCTTCCAGAGGTCCCGGGCTTCCACCATCGTCCCGTGCGTGTCACGCGCTTTCGTCGGGGTCACCTCGATGCTGACGAAACCGTCCGCACCGCCGGTCGCCTCGTAGACCGGCCGGAGGACATCGGCCGCATCCCGGATGTCCTGCACCATCAGCTCGGTGATGATCTCGCCGGTGGACGGGACGGGTCGTGCGGCCGAGCAGCAGGCGGATCTGCTCGTCGTAGGCGTCGCTGCCGGAGATCGCCTTCTCGAAGATCGTGGGATTGGAGGTGACCCCCCGGAGCCCCTGGTCCACCATCCGCTGCAGCTCGCCGTTGCGCAGCAACTGGCGGCTGATGTTGTCGTACCAGATCGATTGTCCGAGGGAAGCGAGTGCGTGGAGGATGGTCATGGAGGTCTTGTCGGTGGTCAAATGGTGGATGTCACTCACCCCGCGCTTCGATGTCGAGGACCTTCTGGAGTCTTCTGCGGAATCGCTCGTCCGTGGCGAACTGTGCCCGGAGGAAGGCCCGGGCGATGTCCAGCGCCAGAGCCTGTCCGACGACCCGCGAACCCATGCAGAGGACGTTCATATCGTCGTGCTCCACCCCCTGGTGGGCGGAGTAGGTGTCATGGACGACGGCGGCGCGGATCCCCCGCATCTTGTTCGCCGCCACGCTGGCCCCCACGCCGCTGCCGCACACGATGATCCCGCGGTCGGCCGAGCCGCTGACGACCGCGCGCGCCACCGCGCGGGCGAAGTCCGGGTAGTCCGAGGGGGTCGTGTCACGCGCCCCCAGGTTCTCGATGACGAAGCCCTCGTTCACCAGCTCGCCGGCCAGCCACTCTTTCAGGGCGTACCCGGCATGATCCCCAGCGATCGCGATCCTCATCGCAGCACCTTTCTGACGGCGGCGACCACCGCCTCCGTCGTGATCCCGAAGCCCTTGTAGGCCGCTTCCGCCGGCGCGGAAGCGCCGAATGAGCGCATCCCCACGAACACCCCCTCCGTGCCGATATATCGTTCCCAGCCGAATCCCACGCCGGCTTCGACGGCGACACGGGCGGTGACCGATCGGGGCAGCACCTCTTCGCGGTAGGACGCCGGTTGCGCCTCGAACAGGTCAAACGACGGCATGCTCACCACCCTGCATCCGATCCCTTCGGCCTCCAGCACGGCGCGCGCCTGAAGCGCCAGCGCCACTTCCGTTCCGGTCGCGATGATCAGCGCGCGGGGTTGCGCGGGACCGGCCAGGACGTACGCGCCGCGCTCCAGCATCGCCGCCTCCGGGGAGTTCCGACGGTCGATCACCGGGGTCTTCTGGCGCGACAGGGCGAGCGCCACGGGACGGTCGCGGTGGGACAGTGCATACATCCATGCGGCGGCGGTCTCGGTGGCGTCCGCCGGACGGATCACCGTCAACCCAGGCGTCGCGCGGAGCGAAGCCAGCTGCTCCACCGGCTGGTGTGTCGGACCGTCCTCTCCCAGGCCTATACTGTCGTGGGTGAACACGAAGATCGTCGGGTACCCGGAGAGTGCGGCGACGCGGATCGCCGGCCTCATGTAGTCGGCGAAGACAGAAGAAGGTCCGCCATACGGGATCAGCATGTCGCTCAGCGCGATCCCGTTCATGATCGCTCCCATGGCATGTTCACGCACGCCGTACCGGACGTAGCGTCCGGTCCGCTCCTTGCGCGAGAAGTCCACCGCACCCTTGAAACGCGTATTGTTGGACGGGGTCAGGTCCGCCGAGCCGCCGAGCACCATCGGCAGCGACGGCATCAACGCATCCAGGACCTTTCCCTGGGCCTCGCGCGTGGCCATCGCCGAGGCCGGATCGAAGACCGGGGAGCCTGGCTGCCAGGGCTCTCAGGCAGGCTCGCTCCAGTGCCGCGCGGAATTCCTGCGGCCTGCTCGGGATGGGCCTGCGCGTACTGCTCGAATCCGGCGTGCCACGCTCTTCTCCAGCGCTCGGCCCCCTCGACGCCCGCCTTCCGCATCCGTTCCGCGGCGGCCGCCGGAACGACGAACTGCGCCGCCGGATCCCACCCGTAGCGCTCCTTGGTCAGCGCGACCTCCTCCGGCGCCGAGCGGGGACCCGTGCGCTTCGGCCGTATCCTGTTTGTTCGGACTGCCGTACCCGATGTGGGTCCGGATTTTGATCAGCGACGGCCGGGAGGTTTCCTTCTTCGCAGCGGCGATCGCGCGATCGATCGCATCCAGATCGTTGCCGTCCCCGCCCACCTCCTGCACGAACCACCCGTAGGCGGCGAAGCGGCTCCGGACATCCTCGGAGAACGATAGCGCGGTGTCGCCGTCGATGGAGATGTGGTTGTCGTCGTAGAGGACGATCAGTTTGTTCAGCCCGAGATGTCCCGCCAGCGAGCAGGCCTCTGCCGCAACACCTTCCTGCAGGCATCCGTCCCCCGCGATGGCGTAGACATGATGGTCGATGACCGTGTGCCCGGGACGGTTGAAGTACGCCGCCGAGATACGCCTCGGCAAGCGCCATCCCCACCGCGTTCGCCAACCCCTGCCCCAGAGGACCGGTTGTCGCCTCCACCCCGGGCGTATGGCCGAACTCCGGATGTCCGGGGGTCTTGCTCCCCCACTGGCGGAAGTTCTTGATCTCATCGAGCGGGAGGTCATAGCCGGTGAGATGGAGCAGGGAATAGAGGAGCATGCATCCGTGGCCCCCGCTGAGCACGAACCGGTCCCGGTTGACCCACCGCGGCGCGGCCGGATCGAACCGGAGGTGCCGCGTCCAGAGCGTATAGGCCGCGGCGGCCATCCCCATCGGCATGCCCGGATGGCCGGACTTCGCCTTCTGGATGGCGTCCATGGAGAGACAGCGGATGGTGTTGATACAGAGCTCGTCAAGTTCGGATTGGCTGGGGTGGCGGGGCAGTCTGTTCATGAGCGTGGTCGGTGGAGCCTTCTGTCCTGGAGAACGCGTTGATGGTCGGTGGAATATCGAAACATACAAAAATCGGTCGAATCATGCATCCACGCCAGGGACCCCGCGGATGCGTCTGTACCGGTTGAGCAGGCCGTTCGTGGACGCATCATGGCCGTCGATCCGTTCCGGCGAGCGGAGTTCGGGGAGGATCTTCCTGGCCAGCTGCTTCCCGAGCTCCACTCCCCACTGGTCGAAGGAATTGATCCCCCAGACCGAGCCCTGCACGAAGATCTTGTGTTCGTACAGCGCGATCAGCGCCCCGAGCGTGCGCGGGACGACCTTGTCCACCATCAGGGAATTGGTGGGCCGGTTCCCGGGGAACACCTTGTGCGGAAGCAGCGCGGCGATCTCGGCTTCCTTCAGTCCCGCGTTCCGGAGTTCCGTGAGCACCTCCTCGGAGGTCTTTCCTCTCATCAACGCTTCGGTCTGGGCGAAGTAGTTGGACAGGAGCAGCTCGTGATGCTGTCCGAGAGGGTTGTGGCTTTCGACCGGTGCGATGAAATCCGCCGGGACCAGCCTCGTGCCCTGGTGGATCAGCTGGTAGAAGGCATGCTGCCCGTTCGTGCCCGGTTCACCCCAGACGATGGGACCGGTGCTGTAGTCGACCTCTTCGCCGCTCACGGGTGACCCGTTTGCCGTTGCTTTCCATGTCGCCCTGCTGGAAATAGGCCGCGAAGCGGTGGAGGTACTGGTCGTACGGCAGGATGGCGAACGAGCTGGCGCCGAAGAAGTTGTTGTACCAGATCCCGAGCAGGGCCAGGATGGCCGGCATGTTCCTTTCCAGCGGCGCGGTGCGGAAGTGTTCGTCCATGGCGAACGCCCCCTCCAGCAGCTCCTCGAACGCGGCGAATCCATGCCGACCGCGATCGAGAGGCCGATCGCGGACCAGAGGGAATAGCGCCCTCCGACCCAGTCCCAGAACTCGAACATGTTCCGCGTATCGATCCCGAACTTCGCCACCTCGGCGGCGTTCGTCGAGAGGGCCACAAAGTGTTTCGCGACGGCAGCAGGATCCCCGGCGGCGCGGAGGAACCACTCCCGCGCGGTGGTCGCGTTCGCGACGGTCTCCTGCGTCGTGAAGGTCTTTGAGGCGATGATGAACAGCGTGGTCTCGGGATCGACCCGCTTGAGCGTCTCGGCGATGTGTGTGCCGTCGACATTGGAGACGAAATGCAGCCGCAGGCGCGGGTGGCGGTAGGGGGTCAGCGCCTCCGTCACCATGACCGGTCCGAGGTCCGACCCGCCGATGCCGATGTTCACCACGTCGGTGATCGCCCGGCCGGTGTACCCTTTCCACTCGCCGTTCCGGACCGCTTCCGAAAACTCCCGCACGTGCGCGAGCACCCGCGTGACGTCGGGCATGACGTCGCGGCCATCCGAGGACCACCGGACGGTCGCTTCGGTTGCGCAGGGCCACATGCAGCACGGCACGCCCCTCGGTGGAGTTGATCCGTTCGCCGGCGAACATCGCGTCACGGTGGGTCTCCACCCCCCGCTCGCGGGCGAGCGCGCAGAGAAGCCGCATGGTGTCGGCGGTGATCCGGTTCTTCGAGTAGTCGAGGAAGATGCCGGCCGCTTCAAGCGAGAAATCGTTCGAACCGGCCGGGGTCCGCAGTGAAGAGATCGCGCATCTGCAGCCGTTCGACAGCGGAGTAGTGTTCCTGCAGGACCAGCCAGGAGGCGGAACGGGTCAGTGAGGACATAGGGGTCTCCGGTGTGGACACAGAAGGTCATTCATAGAGGAGAGACTTCCTGCGCTGGTCCATGAACGCTTGTAGTCCCGCCTCCCAGGTCGTGGCGATCTCCGGCGGGGGTGTCCCCTTCTCCAGCATCTCGCGGAGAGCGGGAGTACCGGCAAGCCGGTCCATCGTCGCGGCGCGCCAGGCGAAACTGTCGGGATGTGCGGTCCGGAACGCCCGCAACATCCAGAGTCCGGTGAGCACCGGCGCAAAAGTATTCCGGTCGGTCACGATCACGCGGACCCCATTGCAGGTTTTCCCGGCGTGTTTCGGATGCGTATTCCACGGGAGGGGTGCCGGGGTGAAGGATACGGACTCAAAGCGGACACCGGAGAGCCCGGCGGCATTGAGTTCATGAGCGACAAGGTCACCATCGGCCCACGGAGCCCCCACAAGCTCGAACGGCGTTGGGGTCCCCCGGCCTTCCGAGAGGTTGGTCCCCTCGAACAGGCAGGTCCCCGGGTAGACCGTGGCAGAGGAGAGGGTCGGCATGTTGGGGGACGGTTTGACCCAGCGGAGGTCGCTGCCGTCGAACCAGAGATCTCTCCGCCATCCCGCCACCGGGATCACGGTCAGGTCGACACGGAGCTTCCCCTTCAGCATCCCGGCGTCGTTGTACAGCCGCGCCAGTTCGCCGACGGTCATGCCGTGCGTGATCGGGAGTGCGCCGTAGGCGACGAATGATCGGAGCGAATCGAGCCGGACAGGTCCCTCTGCCGTCATCCCCTGATCGGGTTGGGGCGGTCGAGGACCACGACACGGGATCTTTGCTTCCGCGGCTGCTTCCATGACCAGGCCCAGCGTCGAAATGTACGTGTAGAATCGGGCGCCGACGTCCTGGACGTCGAACAGGAGCACATCGATGTTCCGGAGCATCTCCGGTGTGGGTTTCCGGTTCGCCCCGTAGAGAGAGAAGACCGGCACGCCCGTGGCCGGGTCCACGGTATCGCGGACCGCTGCATCCATCGTTCCGCGGATCCCGTGTTCCGGACCGTAGAGGGCCGCGAGCTTCAGGTCGGAGCGGCGGGAGAGCACGTCGGCCAGGTGTCTCCCGTCCTTCAGCAGCCCGGTGTGGTTGGTGACCAGGCCGACGTTTTTCCCCTTCACCAGCGGGAGGAACTCGGCGAGCAGCCGGTCTGCCCCGGGGAGGAGTTTGACCGGTTGGGCCGACGACGATGCGGCCACCAATGCCAGGAGGATCAGCAGTGTTCTCATGGATCGCGGGCCTCTCTAAAACGCGCAACGGTGAGCAGAGCCCACCGTTGCGCAGCACATCACCATCGACAACGCGTGGACCTTAGATCCCTACGTTGAGGTTGAACGCGAAACGCCCGGGTCGGCCCGGGGACGACGCCGTTCCGGTCGGCCCACGACAGATAGTAGGTGTCCATCACATTCAGGAGCTGCAGCGACATGGTGGTGTTGAGGGGGCCCATGTCGAACTGCGTGCCGACGAACGCATCGACCACCGCGTAGGTCGGGAGCTTGTTGTCGTAGATGTTCTTGAACTTCTGCTTGCCGGCGACCGGATCGAAGTAGAATCCTCCGTCCACGGCCATGTATGTGCCGCCGTCCAGCATATAGTTGTTCGCCGCAATATTCATGTTCACGCCTGCGAAGAACCCTTCATGCCGGTAGTTGAGCGAGAAGTAGACCATCGACTGCGGGCCGCTCGCCACTTTTGTGCCCGTCAGTTCGTCGAAGAACAGGGTGTCGACCTTTCCCTGGGAGTTGAGCGCGCCCGTGTTGAAGGCGTTCCGCGCGCCCGTGGTGGGGTTCGTGAGCACTTCCGGAAGCACTTCGGTCCACCGGTTGTTCATCATGGTCACCGACGACGTCAGTTCCAGTCCCTTGACCCCCAGCCAGTCGAACGGCAGGGTCACTTCCAGCTCGATCCCCTCGTGCTTCGAGGTACCGATGAGCTCGGACTTGTAGCCGTTCCGGTCGTAGCCCGCGGTTCCGGCGTTGTTCGGGTCGAAGATCTGCGCGGACTTGTTTTCCCACGCCATGTTGTAGTAGTTCGCCTTGGCTTTCAAGATTTCCGAGTCCCAGCCGAGGCCGAACTCGAACTGGTTCGACTTCTCGTCTTCGACGTTGGGATTCACGCGGCCCTGGTTGTAGTAGACGCTCAGGTCCACGAACCGCTCCACGTGGGCGTAGTTGGCGAACGCGTTCAGGTTCTCGTTGAAGTTGTAGTTGATGCCCCCCTTCGGCTGCAGGAAGGTGCGGGAGCGTGACTCGTTCACCAGGGTGAACTGGTACCAGCCGGTTGTTCGTCCCCTTCATGAGGAACGTCCCGTCACCCACCGGTCCCTCTTTGATCGAGGGTCCGAACCCCGCGACCTGCGCGGCCTTCAGCTCCTGTCCGAGGCCGTTCTCGCTCGGCATGTACTCGGTCAGCTTGTACGGAGTAGCCGACCAGTTGCAGAGAGGCGAGGATGTTGAACTTGCCGAGCTGGTAGTTCCCCTGGGCGAACGCCGTGTACTGCGGAGTTTCTCCCTTGTAGTTCCGGTACTGCGTCTGGAAGGTGGGATCGGCACTGCCGGCCAGATGCCAGCCGAACACGTTTCCGACGTCGCTGGTCGGGGCGTCCATGTCGCCCATGTACACGCGGCGGGAGAATGAGTTGATCTTGGTGCCGATGATCACCGCGTTATTGGTGTCGCGATACTGGTAACTCGTGGTGGTGGAGGTTCCGCCGAACATGTTCGTGTAATGCCCCGGGTGATCCGCCGTCCATTTGCGGTACTCACCGCCGAGGGTCAGCTTCAGATTCTCCAGCGGCTTCATGTCGATGCTGGCCAGGATGCCCCCCTGCTGATGCAGTGAGTAGCTGATGCGCTGCTGGGCACCCGACAGGTAGTAGTTCTGGATCGTGTTCAGATCGTTGAGGTAGCCCCCCGGACCGAACAGGGTGGTGATCGTGCCGTCGGAGCCGACGGAATAGAGCTTCGACGACGAAGTGTTGCTGCCGGCCATGCTGGATCCGCCTCCCCGGCCCATCGAGTAGAAGCCGGTGATGGTCAGCGCGGAGGTCTCGGTCAGGTCGTAGCGGTAGTGCAGCTCGGCCTGGGGCTTGTGGTAGAAGTTGTGCGACAGGTTGACGAACTCGTCATCCACCAGCTCGCGGCTGCCATCCAGAAGGGCGTAGTTGGGAGCCTTGGTGGTGGCGTTCACCGGCAGCTGCTCCACGAGATAGTGCGGGAGGAAATGCGCCGGGTTGGCGTTGTAGCCATACTGCTTGAAGTACGCGATCGGGTTGCTGTAGGAATAGCCGTGTTCCTGCGGTGCGCCGTGGAGGACGAACTTCAGGGTCTGCACCGGCGTGAGGAACCACGCCAGCGACATGTAGTAGTTGATGCCTTCATACCGGCCGCTCGTGCGCGAGCCTTCGCCCACCTTGCGGTCGATGCGGAAGGCGCCGGCGAACTTGTTGTTCACCAGCCCGGTGTTCAGATCCACGCCGTACATCGTATTCTTGGGATCTCCCGCGCTCAGATTGAACTGGTAGGAGGGCTTCGGGGGAGCGTCCGCGGTGACGATGTTGAACGATCCGCCGAAGGAGCCCGCGCCGTACAGCGAGGAGCCCGCGCCGCGCTGCACCTGGATCGTGGCCGCCGACGCGGAGACCGAGCCCCAGTTCGACCAGTAGACCGAGTTCGACTCGGGGTCGTTGGTCGGCACGCCGTTGATCAGCACCTGCACGTAGTTCTGGCTGAACCCGCGGACGAACATCTTGGATTCGCCGTTGCCGATGCCGTCGGGCGAATAGGTAGTAGACCCCGGGGGTGCCCTTGGTACAGCAGCGGGGCATCCTGCCCGTGGATCTTCTCCTCGATATCCATCTTGTTGACGTTGGTGAACGCGACCGGGGTTTCACGCTCGCGGGCGCGGTTGCGCTCCACGACGACCTCGCCGGCCTCAACCGTGGTCGGAACGAGGGCGACGTCGATGACGAGCCCCTGTTCGCCGCGGACGGCCGCGACGCGCTGCGTGGACACGTAGCCGACGAACCCGAAGCGGAACGTGTAGGATCCAGGCGGAACGTTCGCGATCGTGTAGTTCCCCTGAGCGTCCGTCGAGGCACCCATCGTGGTCCCCTGGATGCTCACCGTGGCGCCGACCAACGCTTCCTTCGTGGAAGCATCGATAACCCGCCCCTTGATCTCGACGGTCTGCGCGCACAGCAGCGCCGGAACCAGCAAGACCAGGAAGATCGTAACAATTGCTTTGGACATACCTGTCTCCTTGCGGATGATGGGAGTGGTGGGTGGTGAAAGAACGAAAAGACTGTCTGAACATCATGCAGCCGATTTGGTGCCGGTACAACGAAAAGGGGGTATGGAAGATACGGGATGAGTCCTGCGGCGGCTATGCGGCCCTTCAGAACCGTAGGAATCTATCAACGGGAAATCTCAAATGCAAGGGAAAAACTTCCACGCTCGCCGTTGGAACTGCGCCTGTTCTTCCATATCTTTCCATTGTTTCCTCCTCCCAGACCAGAAGACCCTTGACCCCCATGAGATCGTGCAGTCACTCCGTGCGCGGAGCCGTTATTCTCGTATCAGCGGTTATTTTGGTGCTCGCTCCGGCGCACGGGCAGGGGACCATCAGCGCAGCCGTTTCTCCTGCCGCTCTGGCCGGCGGGGGAGGACCGGGGTCTCTCGGGTATCCCTACGCGGTCTTCGTCAGGATCCAGGGCTGGACCGCGGCAGCGGGGGCCACGGCCTATGTCAAGATCTACAGCGGATCCTCCAACGAATACATGTGGTCCGGGTCGCAATGGTCGAACCTCACGACGTACGGCTCCGCGAACCAACCGGTCGTGCCGATCGACGGATCCGGCAACTGGTCCGGATGGATCTACGCGAAACACAATGACGCGCTCGGCGGCTCCGCCTCGTTGAGGGCTGCAAAGGTGGGTGCGACATCGACCAATCTGACGGTGCCTCTTCCGGCGTTCAGCGTTCTGAACACTTCCGCTTCGGGAAACGGCGGGTGGATCTCCCGCGCCTCTTCGGCGGCGGCGAACAAGGCGATCGGTGCGTTTGCGGGAGGAACGGTTCTCGGGACCTACCGCACCGAAGAGAACGGGATCGCCGAAGGGTATGCGCTCGGGGCGGGCGGATTCAGGATCGCCGTCCCGGCAGGGACCATCGATTCCCTCGTGGCGTGGAACGACGACGGCTCCGCGTACTCCTCGTTCGTCGGCCCCTGGTCCGTAAGTCCCGGAGTTGAGACCGAAGCGACCACCGGAGGGACGAGCATCGGCATCGGCAGGGCGTTGATCCTCCCCTCAACCCTTCCAGGCGGTACCGTGACCGGGATCGCGGTACGGATGTACGGCGAGGGCCCCGCCAACATCCGAGCGGCCCGCATCATCGTGCCGCAGCGTTGGACCTGGTCGCGTACGGCCGCGGATGTGCTCTCGCCGGGAACCGTTGCGGTGGAGGGGGACAGCATCACGATAAGCGGCCTGATGCTCGGGGGAACCGACAGCATCACGGTGCAGATCCAGAACATCGTGCCGTTCGACAGCACGGGGACCTTCCTTTTCCGGACGCTGACGGGGACCGCACCGGACTCCCTGTTCCCGATCGCCACGCAGCCGTCCGTCTTCGTCTACAGCACCCCACTCCCGATCTCCTACGTGAAAGAGAACGATCCCAGCGGCGTTCCGCTCCGGATCAACTCCCTGGTCACCGTACGCGGCGTGGTCACGGTGGCCAACGAATTCGGCGGTCCCTCCTATCTCCAGGACAATTCGGGTGGCGTTGCGGTTTTCGGGTCGGCGTTTTCGACGACCGTCTCCATCGGCGACGAGGTGGTGGTCTCCGGGATCGTGCAGCCCTTCAACGGTCTTACGGAATTGACAAGCCCCACGATCCACAAGGTCGTCGGGCGCGGGAACGTGGTGGATCCCCTCCTTGTCACTGCGGCGCAGGTAACGGCCGACGGTCAGGGGGGCGTGGAAGTCTTCGAAGGGCGGCTCGTGCGGCTCAACGGCGTGACGGTCGCAGGAAGCGGGACCTGGGCGTACCAGAACTACAACATCACCGACGCTTCCGGGAGCGCGCAGATCAGGATCGACAACAATACCGAGCTGATCGGCAAGCCGATCCCCGCCGGGGCGTTCGATCTTGTGGGGGTGGTCGGGCAGTTCATTGGCACCAGCCCCTATATCGGGGGATACCAGGTCATGCCTCGCAGCGCCGCGGACGTCATCTCTTCCGGTCCGATCCTCGCCAGTTTCCCCGTCGAGACCGCCATCACCCCCACCTCGCTGACGATCGGCTGGAAGACCGTGTATGCCGGTACGTCCCATGCCGCGTACGGGAGGACGACGGCTCTTGAGCTGGGAACCGTATCGGATCCGACCCCTGCCACGACCCATTCCGTGAAGCTGGACGGACTCAACCCCGCCACTATCTACTATATCCGGGCCTTCTCCACCTCAGGACAGGACACGAGTTTCGCCTCTCCGCTGGTGGCAAGCACCGCTTCTCCGCCATCGGCCTCGGGCGCGATGAACGTCTATTTCAACCAGAGTGTCGACACGACCGTCGCCTGGTCAGAGAAGGCGCCGGGCGGGCAGAACCTCGCGCAGCGTCTGATCACGCGGATCAACGCTGCGCGCAGGTCGCGTGGATGTCGCCGTCTACAGCCTCAGCGGCACGCCGGGCCCGGCTCGACATCGCCAACGCACTCGTCGCCGCGCGCGCGAGGGGGGTGAGCGTCCGGGTGGTGTGCGAGGGAGACAACCGGAACACCGCCCCGTTCACGATCCTGGCCAACGGCGGGGTCCCCGTGATCGACGATCGGTTCGACGCGGTGAACGCCGGCCAGGGACTGATGCACAACAAGTTCTTCGTGATCGACGCCCGCGGCGGCGCGGCGGAGAGCGTCTGGGTCTGACCGGGTCATGGAATCCCGACCGCTCCCGGAACGTTCTCCGACTATCAGAACGTGGTCGAGATCCAGGACCCGGCGCTCGCCGGGGCCTACTCGGCGGAGTTCAACGAGATGTGGGGAAGTGCGACGGAGACTCCCGAATGCCGCGCTCTCCCGGTTCGGCGCCCGGAAGACCGACAACACCCCACACCGGTTCGTCATCGGCGGGACGCCGGTGGAGTGTTACTTCAGCCCGAGCGACCGGACGACCTCCCGGATCCGGGCCCGCGATCGACGGCGCGCAAGCATTCCGTGGCCTTCGCCCTTCTGACGTTCACCCGGTCGGACCTTGAAGACATCGATCGTGGTCGCACAGAATGCGGCGGACTGAAGGTCCGCGGGGTCATGGACAACAACACCGACACCGGCACATCAGTACGCGGCGCTCGGTCGCGGCGGGGGTGGACGTGCCGTCTGAAGCCGGCGTCCGACTCTTGTTCCATCACAAGTACTGGTGGTGGACGGCGAGAACCCGCCGTGGTCGCCGGTGGTGATGACCGGTTCGCACAACTGGTCCAACTCGGCCGAGACCAGCAACAACGAGAACACCCTGATCCTCCAGAGCGGGCGGATCGCGGGCCTCTACCTGCAGGAGTTCTCCGCCCGCTACCGGCAGTTCGGCGGGAAGGATCCGATCGCGTGGGCGTTGCGGAGCCGGGGACACTTCGCCCGACGCAGTTCGAGCTCGATGCAGAACTATCCGAATCCCTTCAATCCGTCGACGACCATCGAGTTCACGGTGGGTCCGGCCGGGCCCCCCGCTCCCGGGGACATGTCAGCCGCCACGACCCAGGTAAGCTTCCGGTCTTCGATCTCCTCGGGCCGCGAGGTGGCGGTGCTGGCGGACGGGCCTATGCCTCCCGGGAAGTGCGCTGTCCGGTTCGATGCCCGGGAGCGCTTGCCAGCGGGGTCTACCTTTACAGGATGCAGGCCGGAGGAGTGAGCCATGCGCCGAAGCCGCTCGTGAGATGCTGATCCGCTCCGACGCGTTGCTTTTCAGGACGCGGTTTTGTAGAATGGCGCTGTATGCAGGCCTATTCGCCCGAGGACATACGTCGGTGCTTCTCGACCTCCACCGATTTCAATGAGATCTTCGACGTCTTCCAGTCGGCTCTCGCGCAGAAGATCAAGGACCTCGAGCTCTATCGCCAGCTCTTCTGGAATCACTCCCTCACCAACGACGAGATCCGGCTCTTCGGCGAAAAGCTCGCCGGGGAATTCCCCGACCTCGCCTATGACGTCTTCCTCTGGCTGGCCAGCATCTTCGAAGTGACCTCCGCAGACAATTTCGAGCTGGCCCTCCACTACTACCAGAAGGCCGCGTCCGCTAAACCGGACGAGTCCGATCCGTACCTGGATGCGTGCGACTGCTACGATCCAGACCTGAACATCCCGCCGATCACCCAGCTGATCGACTTCCTCAAAAGCGGGACGGCCACCGCCGCGCATCCGGGCCCTCTGTACCGCCGGCTCTCGTACCTCTACGGGCTCGCCGGCGACACCGAACAGAGCGATCTGTACCGCCACAAAGCGGACGAGTCCTCACCCGAGCCCGGCGATCCCGCCCCGGCCGCATGAGCCGTTCCGGAGGATACCTGATGGTCCTCGGCGCCGCCGCCTCGTGGGGCGTCGCCGCCACCGGCGCGAAGGCATTGCTGAACCAGGACCTCCACCCGTTCTTCCTGGCCCAGGCGCGGGTCACGATCTCCTGGAGCCTTCTCGCCGGCGGCCTGGCGTTCACGAGACCGGAACTCCTTCGGGTCCACCCGCGACATCTCTGGCGCCTGGCCCTGCTCGGCATCGTGGGGATGGCAGGGGCCAACGTCACGTACTACGTCACCATGCGCGAAAGCAACGTCGCCACGGGGATCCTCCTGCAGTACGTCGCGCCGCTCCTGGTCATGCTCTACGCCCTGATCTCGCGGGAAGAACGGCTCACCGCCTCGCGTACGGTCGCCGGACTGCTCGCGGTCGGCGGATGCTACTTCGCCCTTGGAGGCTGGAGCCCGGCAGGCGTCTCCGCCTTCGCCCTGGTCATGGGGATCCTCTCGGCCTTCTGCTTCGGATTCCTCACGGTCTTCGCACGCCACGCGGACCGCGGACTCGACACACTTACTGTGACCTTGTACAGTATCGGGTTCGCCGCACTGTTCTGGGCGGTGGAACTGGCGGTCACCCTACGACGGATCCCCCCGCTGTCCCTCGTTACATGGGGAGCGCTGGTGGTGCTCGCGGTCTTTTCGATCCTCATCCCGTACCTGCTGTACTTTGCCGGGCTGAAACGGATCGGACCCACGCAGGCGATCGTCTGCGCCACGCTCGAGCCGATCGTCGCCATCGGCTCCGCAGCGGTCTTCCTGGGAGAGCGGCTCGACCCGCCCCAGATCGCCGGAGCGGCAGTGGTCATCGCCGCGATCACCGGCCTGCAGCTCGCCCGGGGCGGAGCCGTGGAAGAGGAGCTCCGATGAGCACGATACGTAGCCCTCGCAGGATCGCAAGGCTGAAACAGGTGCTGGAACACCGGCAACCGGACCTCACGGTGGTCATGGAGAACATCCATGATCCCCACAACGTGAGTGCCGTATTCCGCACGTGCGACGCGGTCGGTGTTGCGCGGGTTGAACTGCTCTACACGATCGAACCTTTTCCGCGGATCGGGAAGAAGAGCTCATCCAGTGCGAACAAGTGGCTGGAGCGAAGGAGGCACACTTCGGTCGGCGCCTGCTTCGATACCCTGCGCGGAGAGGGCTTCCGCATCTACGCCACCCGGATCGGGCCCGGAACACGGGCGCTGTACGACGTGGACCTCACCGGAAAGGTCGCGCTCGTGCTCGGGAACGAGCACCGTGGCGTGTCGGACGAGGCAGCGTCCGCAGCGGACGGCCTGGTCTCCATCCCCATGATGGGGATGATCGAAAGCCTGAACGTTTCGGTGGCCGCCGCGGTCTGTCTTTATGAGTCGCTGCGACAACGGCTTGCAGCCGGCGCCTACGGCACCCCTTCATATCCGCCGGAAGAGTTCGACGCACTCCTTCGCGACTGGCTGGAACGCTGACCAGCCCTTGACTTTTGCCTCCCCGAGCTTTACCATCATAGCATCCGGTGACGCAACTTTCGGGCGGCAGGGTCGTATTGATGTGGACATCGTCCATTTTTCGCCATTTCCCCCGTGGTGCGCAGTGCTGGCAATGTTCTCCTCCCCGGTCTTCGAGTTCTTTCTGGCGAACGTCCTGCTGATCGCAGGGCTGCTCCTGCTGATCTTCGTCTATCTCGTGCTGCTGATCCGCAAGCGCTGGAAGAACAACTTTCTTCATCCCCAGGAGACCGGTAAGAAATAGTGGCAGCCGGATAGGCATCACAACTCAGGGTGGCCCTCCAGACCACCCTTTTCTGTTCCCGGTTCACGGATATCCGTAGGATCGTCCATGCGTACCATCCTCGTTGCGGCTCTGTTTGCCGCCACCTCCATCGCCATCTCCCAGGGGATCCCGGGCGGTGGCCACACGTCAATGCACCTCCTGTCCGATGCGGCCAGCATCCGGCCGGGGACAACGTTCACTGTCGGGGTCGTGCTGACCATGGACAAGGGCTGGCACACCTACTGGAAGAATCCGGGTGATGCGGGGATCGCCACCGACATCCGCTGGACACTTCCCGACGGACTCAGCGCCGGGCAGATCCAGTGGCCTGTCCCGCAGAAGAAGATCGATCCGGGGGACGTTCTTTTCTTCGGCTACTCCGGAGAAACGATGCTGATCGTCCCGATCTCCGTCGCGGCCACCGCCCGGCTCTCCTCATCCGTCACACTGAAAGCCGACGGAAGCTGGCTCGAATGCGAAGCCGTCTGTATCCCCGGCGAGGGGACGGCATCGCTCACGCTGCCGGTCCGGGCGTCAGATCCGGAGCCCGCGAACGTCGCGATGTTCGCCCGCTATCGGGCGTTGCTGCCGCGCCCGCCGGCCGACTTCCCCGATCTTTCGCTCGCCATCGAAACGAGCCCCGCGTCGGTCAGCCTCCGCGTCCGTTCTGCCTCCGGCTGGGCGAAGGGGGGCGAACCGGATTTCTACCCTGAACCGATGGCCGATGCCACGCCCGGCCGCACCACGGTGACCGTCACAGGAGACTCGGCCGTGCTGTCCATTCCGTTTGCTGCCGGCGCCCGACCGCCTGCCGCAATGGACGGGGTCCTGGTCTATTCCCCTCGCGGCGGCGAACGGAGGGCCGTTGCCCTGACCCTTCCGCTTGCCGCCTCAACGCCCCTCAAGCCCTTCACAGAGCGCTCCTTCATTCCTGTAGAAACCTCAGGCGAGTCGACATCCCTCGGGCTCTATCTGCTCTTCGCTCTGATCGGCGGGTTGTTGCTCAACATCATGCCCTGCGTCCTCCCGGTGATCGCTCTCAAGATCTTCGGGATGGTGAAGATGGCCGGGGATCAGCCCCGGCGGATCAAGCGGCTGGGGTGGATGTTCTCCCTCGGGATCCTCTCGTCATTCCTTGTGCTCGCATCGACGGTGATCCTCCTGAAGCTCGCGGGTCAACAGGTGGGCTGGGGGTTCCAGTTCCAGGAGCCGATCTTCGTGATCATCATGGGGGCCGTGGTCTTCGCGTTCGGGCTCAGCCTCTTCGGGGTGTTCGAGATCCAGCTGCCCGGCGCGGCCGTGGCAGGCGTGAGCAACGTCATCAACAAGCAGGGCTCCGGAGGCGGGTACGCGGCATCGTTCCTCGAAGGGGTGTTCGCAACGATCCTGGCCACCCCATGCACTGCACCGTTCCTCGGGACCGCGCTGGGATTCGCATTCGCGCAACCCTGGTGGCTCATCCTGCTCATTTTCAGTGTGGTCGCGACCGGCATGGCGATCCCGTACCTCCTGCTCACCGCGAAGCCGGCATGGATGAGGTTCCTGCCGAAGCCGGGCGCATGGATGGAGACCGCGAAGCAGTTCATGGGATTCCTGATGATGGGGACCCTGCTGTGGCTCCTCTACATCTTCGGCAAACAGCTGGGGATGGAGGCGGTCATCGGCGCGGGGGCCTTCCTGCTGACGGTGGGTGTGGCGGCATGGCTGATCGGCAGGTTCGCCACGCTTTCGGCGAAGCGGCGGACATACTGGCTCGCCTGGGCGGGTGCCCTTGCGGTCACGGTCATCGGCTTCAGGCTCTTCCTGACGCCGGTGTTGCAGGCTCAGGAGGTACTCGCCGGGACTTCCCCGACCGGGAGTTCCACCAGCCAGGAAGGGATCGCCTGGCGGCCCTTCACGACGGCGACCGTGGAAGAGCTTCTCCAGCAACATCGCACGGTGTTCATCGACTTCACGGCAGAATGGTGTCTCACGTGCAAGGTCAACGAGAAGACCGTTCTCGCAGACCCCGAGGTGATCGGGCGTTTCACCTCCCTGGGGATCGTTGCCGTGAAGGCGGACTGGACCAACCGGAACCCGGAGATCACGCGACTGCTCGCGCAGTTCGGACGCTCCGGGGTGCCGCTCTACGTCATCTTCCCCGCGGCATCACCCGACAGGCCGATCGTCCTGCCGGAGGTGATCACCAAGGGGATCGTGCTGGAGGCGATGGACCGGGCGACGAAGTAGCCGTTAGAACGGACAAAGCGATCTGACCCGGTTCATGTCACTATCAGCTTCCCCGTCGATCGTAATTGAACTCTGGTTCCTCCCCTATCTTGCCGCCAGGCCCGCCGCATGCCTTTGTCACCCTCTGCGCCTGCTGGCAGGCAGAGCAGGCAGGCTGTACCGTTGGATCCTTGTGCCGTTGGGATCGTACACGTCCGTGGAGATTCCCATGATCGGCAGACCATTTCCCACTACAGGATCCTCGAGAACTCGGTGGAGGCGGCATGGGCGTCGTCTACAAGGCCGAGGACACCAAGCTCAACCGCACCGTGGCGCTGAAGTTCCTCCCCCCCGAGCTCACCCGCGATCCCGAAGCCAAGCAGCGATTCATCCAGGAGGCCAGGGCGGCCTCCGCCCTCGACCACCCGAACATCTGCACCATCCACGAGATCGGCGAGGCCGACGACGGACAGCTGTACATCGTCATGGCCTGCTACGACGGCGAGACGCTCAAGCGGCGGATCGAGCGGGGCCGCTGCAGATCGACCGAGGCGATGGACATCGCCATCCAGGTGGCCGCGGGACTTACCCGTGCCCATGAGGCGGGCATCGTCCACCGCGACATCAAGCCCGCCAACATCATGGTCACCGACCGGACGAGGTCAAGATCCTCGACTTCGGCCTGGCAAAGCTCGGCAGGCGAGACGACAGCTGACCAAGACCGGCATCACCCTGGGCACCGCGGCCTACATGTCCCCGGAGCAGGCCGGGGAGAGTTGGTGGACCCCCGGACCGATATCTGGTCGCTGGGGGTGGTGCTGTACGAGATGCTCACCGGCAAGAGAGCCTTTCAAGAGCGACTACGAGCAGGCACTGGTCTACTGCGATCCTGAACGAAAACCCGAAACCGTCAGAGCGCGTCACGCCGGAGGTCCCGGAGGTGGTGGAGCAGATCGTGCAGAAGGCGATGGCAAAGAACCGTGAGGAGCGGTATCAGACGGCGGACGAGATCTCCTGGCGGACCTGAAGGTCGCCCGGGGAAAAGACGGAGCAGGGGTGGACGATTGCGGCCGCCGAAGCGATGGAGCGGAAGCGCAGGAAGAAGCGGACCCGACAGACTGATGCTGGCGGGCCTGGCAGCTGGTATTCCTGGCGTTGGCGTCGTCTCTGGTCGTCATTCCCTCTGATGCAGGATCAGGCGCTTGCCTCCAACCCGAGGAGCAATTGCGTTCATCAGTTTCGAGAACAACACGGGGGACGGCTCCCTCGGCCACTTTCAGGAATATGTTGCCCGGCGTTCTTGGCACGACACTCGAGGAATCGAAGTACATTCGCGTAATTCAGGCCGACCGGATGCGGGAGCTGATGAAGCAGATCGGGAAGGACACGGTGGAGTTCATCGACAGAGAGACGGGCTTGCTCCTGTGCCGGAGAGCCCGGGTGGATGTGCTGGCCGCCGGCAGCTACACAAAGGCCGGATCGTTGTTCCTCGCGGAGGTGGAACTGGTCGATGTGAACACGGGATCGACGGGTGGTGAAGTCCGCTCAGGGCAGGGGACGAGAGGTTGAGAGTTTTCTGCAGGAAGACGGGATCGTGGATGACCTGGCGAAGCAGTCTCGCGGGGCATGGGGGTGTCGCAGCTGAGCACACAGAGTTCACTGAAGCCTGCAGCCGAGGTGGGGAGCAGCTCTCTGGAGGCGCAGCGATACTTCCAGAGGGCCAAGCAGGAGTTTGAACGCTACCACATGAAAGAGTCTCGCCACTGCCTGGAACTCGCCCTCAATGAAGATTCCACATTTGCCATTGCGTGGAAGCTTCGAGGCGCTATCTATTTGGAATTGCACGACATTCCGGCCGCCCGGGATGCGTATCGGAACGCACGGAAGAATGCCGCTAAAGCCACAGAGCGAGAAAGATTCTTCATTGCCGAGAACGATTCCAGCCTCAGGGCTTCACTTTTGAAGAGCAGGGGTCGGACTGACGTAGGGAAGGATGTCCGGGCATTCATCAAAGCCCGGGCAGAGATCTTCCCGTTCGACGCCGAGTTCACAGAAGAGCTATGCCGGGTCACTGATGGATGGGCACATCGAGGAGGCGACCCTGCAATTCGAGAAGGCGCTTGAACTCGACCCGGCACGACCAAATGCATACAATGCGCTCGGATATGCCTATGCGTCCATAGGGGAGTACGAAAAGGCAATCGCGGCCCTTGAGCGGTACGCCGAACTGCTGCCGGGGGAACCTAACCCCGTCCACTCGATGGCGGAGATCTTGATGTCGGTCGGGAGGTACAGCGAGGCCATCGCCAAATGTGAGGAGACGCTTCGCATAGAACCCGACTTCGATCAAGCAGCATTCACACTCACCAAACTGCACTTCCTGACCGAGAACTACGACGAAGCGATCCGGTGGTGCGACCGCGCGAGAGAACTTTCCCCTTCACCGATCATGCGATCATATGCCCTCTGGTGGCGTGCGTACTATCTGGTATGGGCGGGGCGGTTGAAGGAAGGCGAAGCCGCAGTCTCGGAGGCCGAACATGCAGCCGTTCCCAAATATGACGGCTCCCGGGGAGTTCTTGCACGGGCAAGTTGGCTGAGAGGTTGGTGCGCATCTGAACGAGGGGAGTGGACGAAAGCCCGCAGGCTCCTTTTGAACTATGCAAAACTCTCCCGGTCGACCTGGACAGACAGGCCCTGGTATTTCGAGTTCTCTCTTGGACTACTGGAACTCGAGCAAGGGAAGCTGGATTCAATCGATATGCGGCTCAAACGAATGAAAGAAATTCTCCGGGGGTTGCCGCGACCGCCTTACCCCTCAAAGTTTGATGACGCACAGTGGGAATACTTCGGGCATCCGTTGGCCGGCGCACGTCTCCTTGCCGCGCATCGCTGCGCAGAGATCCAGCCAAACTGGATCCCCTACCTGAGCAGATACTTCGGCGGACCTCAGATAGACTCACTGACATCGGCCAGCTGGCCGATCGCAAATGCATGGGGGTTGACGAGCAACTGGGATCGCTCGTGGATCCCCATCCCGTTCGACATCATGCCGCGGGCCTACATCGAACTCGGCATGATCGACAGCGCGATCGTTTCATACGAGCGGGCACTGAAGAAACCTCCCCACGAGCTCGGCCCGATCGTTCCGCGTTATTACTACCGTCTTGCACGACTCTACGAGCAACAGGGAATGAAAGAGAAGGCGATCGAGAACTACACGGCGTTCCTGAAGGTCTGGGGGAAGGCGAATCCGGTCTACAAGGAGCCGGCAGATGCGAGGATCCGGCTCGCGAAGCTGAAGGGGAAGCCGTGAAGTGTAGTGTTTCTGTACCTGCCTTTGTCACCCTCACCCCCCGGCCCTTCGGGCCGTTCCCCCTCTCCCAGAATTGGGAGAGGGGGCGCAGGGGGTGAGAGTTTCTCGCACCTACCTGTCGGCAACAAGGCGCAGAAGTCTTCCGGCCTGTCGAGATCCATCAGGACCTCCGGCGCGTCCGACTTCAACTTCCACGATCCCCTTCCGTGTCAGCACGGCTCTGAGCGACGACACGTCGGGTTCGCGCAAAATCCCACTGAAGAGATCTCCGGTGAATCAGCACCGGATGTCCCCGTCGCCCCCGAAACACCGGCACGACCGCTTGACCCGGCGCCGCAAGCAGCGCCCTGTAGACCGCGGGCGGAACGAGCGGGCAATCGACCGGCAGGACGAACGCGGCGTCGGTGTGCACCCGGGCGATGCCGGCCTTCACGGAGGTGAACATCCCTCCGGCCCAACCAGGGTTCTCCACCAGATCGACCGGGCCGCTCCCCCCCGCGTCGATCAGGGAGCGCAGCATATCAAAGTTGCTCCCCCCCACCACGATGATCTGCGAGCAGACCTTTCGCATCCCCTCCAGGCAGTGCTGAAGCAACGGCTTCCCATGAAGCGGTGCTCCGGCCTTGAACGGTGGGAAGCGGCCCGATGCACCCGCCGCCAGGATCACACCGGTGACCTGCCCGGGAGTGTTCATGCAACAGGACCCGACATCGGGGCCACCACGCCAGGGACACCCCTTCGCACAGCGATCAGCTCGGCGGTGATGCTGATGCCGATCTCTTCGGCCGTTCGGGCGCCGATCGCCAGGCCAATGGGAGCACGCACCTTCCGCAACCGGTCTTCTGAGATCCCCCGCTGCCGGAGGTTCCCGAACGTCATGGCCACCTTCCTGGCGCTGCCGATCATGCCGATGTACCGCGCCGGTGTCTGCACCGCCCGCTCCAGTACCCGCTCGTCGAACTTGTGCCCCCGCGTCACGATCACGATCGAGGCCGACGGCCGCACCTCGAGATGTTCCCACGATCGATCGAACGGGACCGCGTGGGTCTTCCAGGCTTCCGGGAACCGTTGGGCGTTCGCGTACTCCGGCCGGTCATCCACTACCGTCACCCGGAATCCTGCCATCGCAGCGCTGCGCACAACGAACATCGAAACATGGCCTCCGCCGAACACGAACAGGTCCTGCATACCGATGATCGGTTCTATCACCGTCAGACCGTCTCCGGAACGAACGGTCGAGGTCACACCCGTCCGTAACGCGTCTTCCACGGCCTTTGCCAGAGAGTGGGGGAGTGAGGCCCCCTGATCCGTCAGCACCTCTTTCCCGGTGACAAATCCCTCGCGATCGACGTGTCTCAGAAGGACGGAATCGTCTCCGCCTTCGCAACGCACATGCAGCCTTTCGTACAGCGGGAGGCTCGCTTGCTGCAGTGACTCCACGAGGACCTCGACCGTGCCACCGCAGAGCATGCCGCTTTCGATATCCCCTTCGTCCAGCGTGAAATGGAGCACCGCGGATCGCTTCCCCGAGGTCCGTTGTTCCTGGGCCGCACGGATCACGTCCGCCTCCACACACCCCCCTCCCACCGTCCCCACGGGAATCCCCGAACTGAGGAACATCGCGGTTCCCGCCGGCACGGGCGTGGAGCCGGTCGTCGCGATGACGGTCGCCAGCACCACATCCTCCCCCGTCCCGAGCACCCGCACGAGTTCCGCAAGAGACATGCCGCCTCCTACATCGTGAGCGCCATGACGGCTTTGCAGGTATGCAGGCGGTTCTCCGCTTCGGGGAAAACGCGCGACTGCGGTCCGTCGAGCACGGCGTCGGTCACTTCGAAGCCCCGATCGGCCGGCAGGCAGTGCATGTAGATCGCGTCCTTCGCGGCAAGCCGCATCTTCTTCTCGTCGCAGATCCAGTGTTTGTACTGCTTGGAGATCTCCAGCGCCTCCTGGGGCGCATGGAAGAGCGACTCGATCCCCCACGATTTCGCGTAGACGATGTGGGCGTCCCGGCAGGCCTCCTCCATGGAGTCCACCACTTCGAACTTCGTGCCATTCTTCTTCGCCATCTCCCGGGCGAATTCCATGGGGCCCTTCATCAGCGTGTATTCCGGCGGATGGGCCAGCGTCACATCAAGACCGAAGCGGGTCATCAGCGTGATCAAACCCTGCGGCACCGACATCGGTTTTGCATAGCTCGGAGCATACGCCCACGATACCGCGATCTTCCGCCCCCGCAGGTTCTTGCCGAATTCCTCCCTGATCGTCATCAGGTCGGCCAGCGTCTGGAACGGGTGATCGATATCGCACTGCATGTTCAGCACCGGGACACGCGAATGTGCGCGCGACCTCGCGCATGTACGCGTTCCCTTCGCCCGGCACGAGGTCGTGCCGGATAGCGATCGCGTGGCCGTAGCTCGAGAGAATGATCCCCATGTCCTTGGGGGATTCGCCATGCGCGACCTGCGAGGTTTCCGCGGAGATGAAATGCGCGTGCGCCCCGAGCTGGGTGGCCCCCGCTTCAAAGGAGTTTCTCGTGCGCGTGGACTTGTCGAAGAAGAAGAGAAACACGGTCTTGTCCGGCAGGTACCGGTGAGACTGCCCCTTGCGGAAGCGTTTCTTCAGGTCCCCCGCCACCTTGAGGGCGAGGTCGATCTCCTTTTCGGACCAGTCACGGGTTTCGATGTAGTGTTTCCCGCGGACCAGCCCGGGAAGTTTTGGGAGTTTCGAAGGCATAGTCTTCCTCGTGTTCGGACGTGCGTGAAAAGGATTCATGCTCCCGAGCGCATAGTCTGCCGCGAACGCGGCATACCAGGCCATGGCCTTGACCAGATGGTCCACCGGGATCTGCTCCGTCGCCATGTGGGCGTGGATCTCGTTGCCGGGGCCGAAGCCCACGCAGGGGATGCCGTGCTTCCCCATGACGGCGACGCCGTTGGTGCTGAACACCCAGCGGCCGATCGCCGGAGGAGCTCCGAAGAGGCCGGCATAGGTTCCCGTCGCCCGGCGGAGCAGCGGGTGTTCTTCCGGGAGGAGCCAGGTCGGATAGAACTTGGTCGTGGGAAAGGTGAGTCCGCGCCAGCTCGGCACGGCGTACTCCAGCACGGCGACCTCGGCACCGGCACGTCGCACGGACTCGAGCGACCGGATCTCGCCGACCGCGGAATCCAGCGTATCGGTCGCCGCGAGGCGGCGGTCCAGGTGGATCGTGCAGGAATCGGCCACGGCGCAGAGCGACGGGGAAGTCGAGCGCACTTCCGCGATGGTGACCGTCCCCTTGCCCAGGAACGGCTCGCCTGTCAGCCGCTCGTTCAGCTGCTCGATGTCGCGGATGATCGGTGCCATTGTGTAGACCGCGTTCACCCCCCGCTCGGGTGCGGAGCCGTGGCAGGAGATACCGGTGGTCCTGACCTCGATCTCCATCCGCCCGCGGTGCCCGCGGTAGATCCCGAGGTTCGTCGGTTCCGCGATCACCACGGCCTCCGGGCGCAGGCCGTCCTTCTCAATGATGTATTGCCAGCAGAGCCCGTCGCAATCCTCCTCCTGGACGCTGCCGACGACGTAGAGCGTGACGTCGCGTGCCAGGCCGAGTTCCTTCACGAGCTTTCCGCCGTACACGATCGATGCCAGGGCCCCTTTCATGTCGCAGGCTCCGCGCCCGTAGACGATGCCGTCGCGCAGGTCCCCCTTGAACGGGTCCACCGTCCAGTTCGCCTGGTTGCCGACGTCCACCGTATCGACATGGGCGTCCAGAGCGATGACGTGTGGACCGTTCCCGATCCTCCCGAGAATGTTCCCCATCGGGTCGATCGTGATCTCATCGTATCCACATCGCTCCATCTCCGCCTTGATGCGGAGGACGACCCCCTCTTCGTGCGCGCTGGTGGACGGTATCGCGATGCACTCGCGCAGGAAGGAGACCACGGCGTCGGTGTTTTCCGCGGCCTTCCGAAGGATGCCCTGATGATCCGTCACTCGATGATCTCCCACGTCGGACTGGTACCGGTCGAGCTGCCTGCGCGTATGCTCGTCCATCGGATGTTCCCGTTCCGGGATCTCCACATGTTTCGGCGATCCGCACAGATCGGTCGAGAAATAGCGCTGGCCCGTATCGCACAGCAGGGTCACGATCGACTTCAGCTCCGGATGTGTGCGGGCGAGCTTCACCGCGGCGGCCACGTTGCTGCCGGAGGAGATGCCGCAGAACATCCCCTCGCGGCTGGCCAGTCTGCGCGCCATGGCCAGCGCTTCCTCGGTCGTGGTGGTGACGATCCCGTTCAGCATGCTCACGTCCAGGTTCTTCGGCACGAACCCGTCGCCGATCCCCTCGATCCCGTGCGGGCCCCACTGCCGTTTGCTCAGGAGCGGACATTCGGCGGGTTCCACGGCGAACAGTTTCAGCGCCTTCTTGCGCTTCCGGACAAACCGTCCCACGCCGGTCAGGGTGCCGCCGGTCCCCTGCGTCATGATGAACGCATCGATCTTCCCCCCGGTCTGTTCCCAGATCTCCGGTCCGGTGGTCAGCATGTGCGCTTCGATGTTGTCGGGATTGTCGAACTGCGCGGGGACGTAGTATTTCGCAGGGTCCTGCCGGCGGATCTCCTCCAGCTTCTGGAGGGCAAGGTCCACATCGCTTTCTCCGCCGGGCGTGTAGACCATCTGCGTCCCGTAGGCGATATCCAGCTTCTTCCGTTCCTCCGACATCCCCTCCGGCATGACCACGATGCAGGGATACCCGAGCGCCGCCGCGACGAATGAACAGCCGATCCCGGCGTTCCCCGTGGAGCATTCGAGGATCGTCATTCCCTTCTTCAGTTTCTTCCGCCGGATCGCCTTCGTGATCATGTTGTAGTAGATCCGGTCCTTGAGGCTCCCCGAGGGGCTGAACCATTCCAGCTTGACGTAGATCTTCGCTCTGACCCCCTCTTCCTTCGGGATCACCGCGAGCTGGACGAGCGGGGTTCTGCCGATGGTCTCAAAGATGTGCCGTGCCGGTTTCTTGGTCGCGTTCCATCGTACGGGCATGATGCTTCTCCTGAGTGAAAGTGCTTTCTGCGATTCTCGTTCATTGGCCGACAAGCGTGATGCACTGTTCCGGACAGACGTGGACACAGAGGCCGCATCCGACGCAGCGGTCATCGTCCACCTTCGGTATGCGGTTCTCCCGCCTGTCCATGGCCATGTGCCCCCCGTCCCTGCAGGCGAGGTAGCAGACCTCGCAGCCGATACAGGAGGTCTCATCGATGCGACTGCGGACCCGCAGGCGGGGGAGGTCGTCGTGCGGGACGATCTGCGGCAGCGCCTTGCCGACGATCGAAAGCGGCGAGGCCATCTGCATCTCCTCGAGATACAACGCCATCCCGCTCCGCAGATCGTCGATGATCCCGAACCCCCGGTGCATCACCGCCGTACAGAACTGGACCACACCGGCCCCCACCGCCATGAACTCCACGGCATCGCTCCAGGTCGAGGCCCCGCCGGTACCCAGGATCGGCAACGGCACGTGGCGGGCGATCTCCGCGATCGTACGGAGCGTGATCGGCTTGATGGCCGGCCCGGTCAGTCCGCTATAGGTCGAGCGTCCCCCCAGCTGCGGGTGTGGCGTGAACGTCCGGATGTCCACCCCCATCAGCGCCTGGATCGAGTTGGAGGCGGTGAGAGCGTCGCAGCCGCTCCGCTGGACGGCCTTCGCCACCTCCACGATATCCGTCACGTGAGGGGTGATCTTGATCGCGATCGGGACACGCCGGGAGGCCTCCTTGACCCATCGCGCGGTGGTCTCTGTGGCCGGGATACTCTGCGCGAGCATCTTGCCCGGATCTTCGCCGATGTTCCCCTGCGGACAGGAGAAGCTGCACTCGATCAGGTCGACACCCGCACGCTCGAGCCGCTCGACCAGACGCTGCCAGTCCTCCTTCCTTCCGGCCATGATGCTGGCCGCAACCATCTTCTCCGGGAATTCCTTCTTCAGGATCCTGACCCGCTCTTCCACGGTATCGATGTGGTGCTCCGAGATCAGGTCGATGTTCCCCATCCCGAACAACGGCTTCCCTTCATGCGCGAACCCGCTCATCATCGGATAGGCCAGATCGACCCGGTTCCCCTCGACGGAGGTGGTCTTGAGGATGGCTCCTGCCCAGCCCATGGTGAATGCCCGACGAAGCATGTCGAGGTTGTCGGTCGAAGGTCCCGCGGCGAGGATGAACGGGTTTTCCAGACGTATGCTGAGGAATTCGTATGAAAGGTCCCTCTGGGGATACCCGAGACTGTCAATAGTGTCTTGTGGCTTCATGGCTCACGATCCAGGTGCTGCATCATGCTCCTTGCCGCCGCCTTCCCCTGCGCAACCGCCTGCACGATCGTCCCCTCTCCGCCGATCACGTCTCCTCCGGCAAAGACACCGGGGATCGAGGTCTCGTAGTTCCCGTCCACCTTCACGTATCCTCCTGAGGTCCGTTCAAGCGTATCGATGAACCTTGCCGCCGGCACCTGGCCGATCGCAACGATCACGGCGTCGGCCTCCAGCCGGAAATCCGACCCGGGGATCTCGACGGGGATTCGCCGTCCTGTTGCATCGGTCGTATCGCCGAGGCGCGTTTGCCGGCACAACAACCCACTCACCGATTTCTCCCCCAGGATCTCCACCGGCTGCGCGAAGAACCGGATCTCCACACCGCTCTTTCGCGCTTCTTCGAGTTCGGCTTTCCAGACCCGCATTTCCTGTTCGCCGCGCCTGTAGAGCAGGACGACCTGTTCAGCCCCCTGGCGTCGCGCGGTCGCGGCGGCGTCAAGGGACACATTCCCGCCGCCGATCACGATAACACGGCGGCCGGGCGGCCCGGACCCGGGCGAGCGCCGGGCCCCCTCCAGGAACGCCAGCACGGGGAGCACCCCGTGGAGACCGTTCCCCGGAAGCGGCGGCATCCGGTCGCGGCCGAGTCCCACGCTGACGAACACCGCGTCGTATTCCCTTCGCAGGCGTTCGAAGGCGGCAGGGGTCACCTCCGACCGCTCCAGCCCGAAGAATTTTCCCAGGAATTCCCTGTCGACCTGCAGGTCCGCTTCGGGAAGCCGGTAGGCCGGAATACTCGCTGCCGGCACGCCACCCGGGACGGACCGCTCGAAAACGGTCGCTGCAACCCCGTTCCTGGCGAGTTCAAAGGCACAGGTCAACCCTGCCGGTCCGGCACCGATCACCGCCACCCTTTTTGCCGGAGGCGGCAGCCACATACGGTATCGAGGTGCCCCGTTCCGCCTCCACAGCGGTGACATACCGGTGAAGCCCCCGGATCTCCACCGGCCCATCCTGCTTCCCGCGCGTACACGAAGCCTGGCAGAAGACCTCTTCCGGGCAGACGTTTCCGCACACGTGCGCCATGGCGTTGGCGTGCCTGACCACCCGGGCGGCTCCGCGCAGATTGCCGGTCCGGAGCGAATGAATGAATCGAGGGATATCGATGTGCGCGGGGCATGCCGACGTACAGGGGGCGTCAAAGCACTGCAGGCAGCGCTCGGCCTCGATCAAGACATGGCGCGGATCAAGGGGTACGGTCATGACTTCTTCTCCCGCGCCGCGGCGTCGGCGACCGCATCGACGATCTGCACGTATCCCGTGCACCGGCAGAGGTTGCCGGAGATCGCCGTTCGGATGTCCTGTTCTGACGGTTCGGGGTGGTGATCCAGCAGGTCGCGCGCGCTCATCAACATTCCCGGCGTGCAGAAGCCGCAATGGACGGCGTCGTGGTCGAGGAAGGCCTCCTGGAGCGGACTCAACGTTTCTCCCTTCGCCAGCCCTTCCACGGTCGTGACCGACCGCCCGTCCACCTGCGGGGCAAGCACCAGGCAGGAATTGACCGCGATCCCGTCCAGCAACACCGTGCAGGCGCCGCACTCTCCGATCTCGCATCCGCGCTTGGTCCCCGTGAGGCCGAGCTGGTCGCGCAACAGATCGAGCAGTGTCAGCTCCGGCCGCACATCGAGCGTGCGGGTCGTGCCATTGATCGTGGTTCGGATGGTCATGGATGTCCCGCGAAACGTATGGAAGAAGCCGCTGCTTCGAGGGCACGCCGGACAAGGACCGACAGCACCGGCTCTTTGTATTCCGTCGACCAGCGCCTGCCGGTCACGGCCACCATCTCCGCTGCGGCGCTTTTTCCCGCTGCCGTGAAGAGCGCCGGCGTGGGCTTCCGGCCGAGGAGAAGTTCCTCCGCGCCCGAGAAGCGGCGCCAGACGGGAACCGCGGCGCCGGGGACGATCCGGGCTCCGGAGATCATGCCCTGGCCATCCAGGATCAGCACCGCCGCAACGCTCAGGCGCGCGATGGAGAGCGCGTTCCTGCGCCCCAGCTTGAGGAAGGCGCTGCCGGAACCGGCCGGCAGGGGAGCGAACGTCACGGCGGTCAGCAGTTCGCCGCGCCGCGCCCTGGTCCGGTACGGCGCCTCGAACAGGTCCGCCAGGGGGACCGTCCGGTGGGTCGTGGTCGAGACCAGCGTCGCAAGGGCATCCAGGGCGATCAGGGGCGGCACCGTATCGGCACAGGCGGCCGCGTTCATGATATTCCCCCCGATCGGTTCCGCGATTGCGGATCTGCGGCGAGCCGACGTGCGAGGATGCCGCCGCCAGGAGGGGCGCCGCTGAGCGGAGCAGCTGCGACCGGGCGACCTCCGCGTGAGTCGCTGCGGCCCCGACGGACACGATCCCGCCGTTCGAGGCGATCTCCCGGAGTTCGCCGATCCTCGTGATGTCCACGACGAGGGCCGGCGAACGGCCGTCCGGCCGGCGCAGGGTGATGAGCAGGTCGGTCCCACCGGCGATGACCTGGGCACCCTCGTTCTGGAGGACGTCGCAGGCCTCGGTCGACCGAGCCGCACGCGATATAGTCGAAACTGTTCATGGCAGTGTCTTGCGCGATCCGTCGGCCTCCGCCGCTACCGATCCCCGCGGGCCTTGCCTGCTCAATCCGTGTCCGAGCAAGACCCGCTCCAGCGTGGCGGGGATCATCGAGAACACCTGGCCGGTGGCGTTGGAGATCGCGTTGGTGATGGCCGGCGCAGCAAGTTCGTTGGCCGGCTCCCCGATCGACTTCGCGCCGAAGGGACCCGCCGGATCGGGGTTTTCGACGATGACCACATCGATCCGGGGGACGTCCATCGCGGTCGGGATCAGGTACTCGTCGAAGTTCATCTGTTGCGGCACCCCACCTTCCATCAGAAACTCCTCGAACAGCCCGTATCCCATCCCCATCGCCACCCCACCGTAGATCTGTCCGAGCACTCCGCCGCGGGAGATGGCCCGCCCTACGTCGTGCACCGAAGTGAAGCCGGTGACGTCGACCTTTCCGGTCTCCGTGTCCACCTCCACTTCGGCGACGTTCGCGCCGTAGACGAACGTGAAGTACGCCTCCCCTCTTCCGGAGGCTTCCTGCCACGATGTGGGCGGGGCCTTGTACCACCCGAAGCCGAACATCGGGCGCCCCTGGGCGAAGCAGGCGGCGGCGACCTCGGAGAACGAGGCCAGGTGCTCTCCCGTCCGGCGATCCGCCAGATACCCTCCCCGCAACACCAGGTCCGCGGGGTTTCGAGAGACCATCTGCCCGCCGGCGGCGAGAAGGTGTTCCCGCACATGTTCGGCGGCGGCTTTTGCCGCGGAACCTCCCATGATGGTCCCGCGCGACGCGACCGTCGGGCCGGAATCGGGAACACGGCTCGTGTTGGTGTTGAGGAAGACGATCCTGTCCATCGGGATCCCCAGCACCTCGGCGGCGATCTGTGACATCTGCGTCTGCGCCCCCTGCCCCATGTCGGTGATCCCTGACGAAACGATCACACTGCCGTCGGTCTGCACCGACACGATGGCGCCCGCGGCGTCGGTTCCCTCGGCTCCCAGCGACACCCCCCGGTAGCTGCAGGCCAGCCCGATGCCGCGTTTCACGGGGGAGTTCGGCGCGGAGCGGCAGGAGTTCCACTTCCGGAGAAAATCTGATGTCTCGGCGGCCTTTGTCAGGACCTCCTTCAGGCTGACCGTGTGCTCCAGCCTCTGGCCGGTGGCGGTGACATCCCCCCGCTCGAAACCGTTCTGCAGACGGATGGAGAGCGGGTCTCTCCCGACCCGGCGTGCGAGCTCGTCCATCATCGATTCGATCGCGAAGTTGACCTGCGGCGAGCCGAACCCCCTCATCGCGCCGGTGTAGGTGTTGTTGGTGTAGACCGCGAAGACATCGGTGGACACGTTGGCACAGCGGTACGGACCGGCGGCCTGCACCACCGATCGCCAGGTGACGAACGGACTCATCGATGCGTACGCGCCCCCGTCGGCGATGCATCGGATCTCCATCGCGGTGATGGAGCCGTCATTGCGCGCCCCCCATCGATAGTAGAGAACGTACGGATGTCGCTTGTAGCTCTCCAGCATCGACTCTTCGCGCGAATTGACGATCTTGACCGGTTTCCCGGTCCGGAGCGCCAGCAGCGCCGCCCTGCAACACATGGCGGTCATCACTTCGTCCTTCCCGCCGAACGATCCCCCGAGCGTCGACTGGATCAGCTGCACCCGGTTCAGATCCAGGTCAAGCGCATCCGCCACCGACCGCCGCGAGGAGAAGAGGTTCTGGATCGAGCCGGTGATGCGGACCCCTCCGTGCTCCGCGGGTTCCGCCAGAACGCATTCCGGCTCGATGTACGCGTGCTCGATGCGCGGGGTCCGGAACGTCCGTTCGATGACGAAGTCCGCTTCCGCGAATCCTTTCTGCAGATCTCCCGCGCGGACCTTGTGGTGCACGAACACATTTCCTTCTTCGTGGATCTGTCACGGCCTCCGGTCGCATCGCCTCTTCCGGATCGTCCAGCACGGGGAGCGGCTCATAGGTGACGTCGATGAGCTGGAGGGCCTGCCGGGCGATCCCGTCCGTCGTCGCTGCGACGAGCGCCACGGCGTCGCCGAGATAGCGGACCCGGTCATCCGCGAGGATCCGCTGGTTCTTCGTGACGATCCCGAAAGTGTTGCTGCCGGGAACATCTTGCGCGGTCAGCACGGCGGCGACCCCATCGAGCGCCTTCGCACGGGTGACGTCGATCCGCAGGATCTTCGCGTGCGGATGGGGAGGTCTGAGCACCCGGCCGACGAGCTGGTGAGCAAGGTTGTGGTCGTCGGCGAATTTCGCCCGGCCGGTCACCTTGCCGACGGCGTCCACCCGCCGCCGCGTGGTGCCGATGATCTCAAACGGAGAGGGCATGCATGCTCTCCCAGAGTTTCTGTGCGGCCCGCGGACATTCCGCAAGAAGCGCGCGCTCGTCCACGCGCACGAATCGGCGGTCGCGGAGCACCCAGCGTCCGTCCACCAGTACCGACCTGACCATCGACGAGTCAAGCCCGAACAGCAGGTGCGAAGGAAGCGTCCCGGCGTCCACTGGAGACGGAGGTGCGTACTCCAGGAACACGAGGTCGGCGACCGCCCCCGGAGCGAACGAGCCGAACGATCCGCCGAACAGCCCGGCCGCCAGACGGCAGCCTCCGGCAAGGAGGGCGATCATGGAGCGGACGTCAGTACGTCCGTCGGCCTGTTCCTGCCCTCTCAGATAGCCGGCGCGGGCCTCTTCCCAGAGGTCCGCCGGCCAGCCGTCGGTGCCGAGCGCGGCCCGGTCCCCGAACAACTGGACCGGCGCTCGTCCCACGCCGTTGTTCATGTTCGAGCGGGGGTTGTGGATCAGCCAGGCGCCGGATCCACGCAGTTCCGCGAATTCTTCATCCTGGAGGTGAACGCAATGGGCGAAGACGGATCCGTTCCGCAGGACCGCCGACCGCCGGAATCGCTCGAGGATCGTCGACCCGTGCGTAGCCCGCGTGAGATCCAGATCGGACCGGTCCTCCGCAAGGTGGATATGGACCCCCGTGTCGTAGCGCCGGGCCAGAGCCCCCAGCGCTTCGAGCGTGGCATCCGAAAGGGTGAACGACGCGTGCGCTCCCACGAGGCCGCGGCAAAGCTTCCCCGGAGCACGGAGGAACCGTTCGTTCTCCGCCAGAGCTTCGTCTCTGCAGCGGGAACCGTCCCTGTCCGAGGTTTCGTAGCAGAGGACGCCGCGGACCCCGACCTCCCGCACCACGTTCGCGATGATGTCGAGCGATCCACCGATCGCGTTCGGGGAGGAGTGGTGATCGACGATGGTCGTGACGCCGCAACGGACGGCCTCCAGCACTCCGGCAACGGCGCTTGCCCTGATCGTGTCGGCATCGAGCGCTCGGTCCAGTCTCCACCAGATCTTTGCGAGCCGGTCCGGGAAATCTTTCGGCGGCTTTTCCGGGAAGGGCATGCCGCGGGAGAGTGACGAATAGAGATGCGTGTGCGCGCAGACCAATCCCGGGAGTACCACGAGCCCGGCGCAATCCAGAACCTCGTCGCCCGGCCCTGGCCGGAGGTCCGCCCCCCTGGCCGCGATCGTACCCCCGGAGATCCGGAGATCACCGGAAAAGACCCCCGGCGGGTCCAACGTCCAGCATTCTGCGTTCTTGAGGAGGATGTCGTTCATCAGTTCCCCAGCGCCTCCTCCACCGCGACGAGCGAAGGGGGGATGGACCGTTCGCTCCCGGCGGCCTGGCGGGCCGCGCGGATGTCTTTCAGGCCGCTGCCGGTGATCACCACCAGCGCCGATTCCGATCTGCCGATGAGACCCGTCGCCAGCGCCCTGCGCAGACCGGCAATGCCGGTGACCGCCGCCGGCTCGCCGAAGACCCCGCCAAGCCTGGCCGTGAGCCGCATCGCGTCGAGGATCTCCTCGTCTTCCACCGCCACCATGGCCCCGTGTGAATCCTTGATCTGCGCGATGGCGCGCCGCCAGTTGCGCGGCATTCCCACGGCGATGCTGTCCGCCACCGTCGCGGGTTCGCACGGGACCAGCGGCGTGCCCGAGGTAAAGGCGTCGACGACGGGCCGGGCACCCTCCGCCTGCACCCCCAGGAGACGCGGCATCCTCGGGATACGGCCGAGACGCACCATCTCCCCCAATCCTTTGCCGATCCCTCCCAGAGTGCAGCCGTCCCCTACCGATACGACCACCCAGTCGGGGAGCCGGCCGGCACACTGCTCGGCGATCTCCAGCCCGGCGGTCTTTTTCCCTTCGACCAGGAAGGGGTTGGTTCCGCTGTTGCGGCTGTACCAGCCGAACCTGGAACATGCCTGTCGACAGAGTTCGAACGCTTCCGCATAGGAGCCGCGCACCCGGAAGACCGTGGCTCCGAAGATGAGCAGTTGCGCCACCTTCGGCTCGGGTGCCGCCTGGGGGACAAAGATGTAGGCGGAAAGTCCGGCGGCGGCAGCCATGCCGGCAAGTGACGATGCGGCGTTCCCCGTCGACGCGCAGGCGATCTTCGTGTAGCCGAATTCCAGAGCCTTCATCACGCCGACCGAGCTGGCCCGGTCCTTGAACGAGGCGGTGGGATTACGGCCGTCGTCCTTCAGCAGGAGTTTCGCCGCACCGATCTCCGCCGCCAGACGCGGGAGATCATAGACCGGCGTCCATCCGACGACCGGGTGGGGCGGAACTGCATCGGGGGAAACCGGGAGCATCTCGCGGTACCTCCAGTGGTCGGCTGAGCGCGATGCCAGGATGTTGCCGGTCATTGCCGCAGAGATCCTCTCGTAGTCGTATTCCACGTCGAGGATCCCCTCGGCGCCGCACCGCGGGCAGGTCTGGAGGTCGCCGTGAGGGTAGACCGCATCGCACAGGAGACAGCGGAGGCCGGTCACGAACGGAGGGGCGGTCATGGGGTTGCCTCACGTGCAGGAACGCGCCGGTTGCGCAGCGCCTCCGCAGAAAGCAGGATCACTTCGGTGGTCGCCGGCAGCCCGAACGGCGGTTCGACCTCGTGGTGCGCAACCGCCGAGAGGGCATCCTTGACCGCCAGCCAGACCGAGAGGGCGAGCATGAACGGTGGCTCTCCCACCGCTTTGCTTCTCCCCACCACTCCGGGGTTGGGAAACCCCGGGAGGAAGTCGACCCGGAAGTCGAGGGGCACATCCTGTACGGTCGGGATCTTATAGGTGTCCGGCGAATGGGTCAGCAGGTGTCCGCCGTCGTCCCACAGGATCTCCTCGGTCGTCACCCAGCCTACTCCCTGGAGAAAACCTCCCGTGACCTGGCCGAGGTCGATCCCCCGGTTCACCGTTTCCCCGACGTCGTGGAGAATGTCGGTCCGAAGCAAACAGAGACGCCCCGTCAGCAGGTCCACCTCCACCTCGGAGACCGCCATCCCGAACGCGAAGTAGTGGAAGGGCCGGCCTTCGAACTTCTGCTTGTCCCAGCCGATGCCCGGCGTCCGGTAGAAGCCCGTGGCGCTCAAGCTCACCTGGCGCAACCGCATCTGTGCCATCGCCTCGGCGAACGGGAGCCGGCGCGAAGGATGTTTGTGCGTCGAAGATGACGTTTCCCTGGAACCGGATGTCCGCGGGTTTCGTGGCCTCTCCACCGCCGGATCCGGAGAGGATCGGGGCAAGGGCCCGGGAGATCCGGTCTTTCAGCGTTTCCACAGCGTCCAGCACGGCCGCGCCGTTCAGGTCGGTTCCGGTGGAGGCCGCGGTCGGCGGCGTATTGGGGACCTTGTCGGTCGCGGTCGGACTCACCCGGACGCGATCAAGATCGACGCCGAATCCGGTCGCGGCGATCTGCCGGATCTTCGTGTGGATCCCCTGTCCCATTTCCGTGCCGCCATGGTTGACGAGGACCGTCCCGTCGTCGTACACGAGCACGAGCGCGCCGGCCTGGTTCAGGAAACTCGTGGTGAAGGAGATGCCGAACTTCACCGGCGTCATCGCGAGCCCGCGTTTCCGGAACTCCTGCCGTGCGTTGAACTGCCGGACGGCTTCGCGCCGCGAGGCATAGTCCGAGGAGCGTGTGAGTTGCTCGTGGATGACGGGGAGCCTGTTCCGTTCGACCACCTGCCCGTAGTGGGTCTCGTTCCGGGTTTCCGTCCCGTAGTAGTTGCGGCGCCGGACCTCGGCAGGGTCCAGCCGCAGGGAACGCGCGACCCTGTCGATCACCTCTTCCATCACGGCCATCCCCTGCGGCCCGCCGAATCCCCGGAACGCGGTGTTGGAGGGATGGTGCGTCTTCCAGACGCGCGCGCTGACCGACATCGCCGGGACGTAGTAGGCGTTGTCGCAGTGGAGCATGGCCCGTTCCATGATCGCGTGCGAGAGGTCCGTCGCCATGCCGGCGTCGCTGTTCAGCTCGAAACGTGCCGCCAGCAGCCGACCCTCGCCGTCGTACCCGGCCTCGTAGCGCGAGAGGAACCGGTGGCGTTTGCCGGTGATGATCATGTCGTCGTCACGGAACAGGCGGATCTTGACCGGACGTCCCGTCGCGCGGGCCAGGAGCGCCGCCCAGCAGGCGACATGGTTGGCCTGGGTCTCCTTCCCTCCGAACCCACCGCCGATACGCCGGACCTCCACGTTGACCTGGTGCTTGCGGATCCCCAGGACCTCAGCAACCAGCGTCTGCGTTTCCGAAGGGTTCTGGGACGAAGCATGGACGGACATCGTTCCCTGCTCTCCGGGGATGCAGAGGGCAGCCTGCGATTCGAGGTACCAGTGCTCCTGCGCACCGGTACGCAATTCCCCCTGGATCCTGTGCGGGGAGGACCGGAGCGCTGCCTCCACGTCCCCTCTCGAGACCGAGCGGGGACTTCCGAGCATGGAATTGGCGGCGATGGCCTCGTCGATGGTCAGGATCGCCGGAAGCGGATCGTAGTGCACCGTGATCAACGACGCCGCACGGCGGCACTGGTCCTCGGTCTCCGCAGCAACGAGAAAGACGGCCTGTCCGCAACACAACACCTCCGCCTCCGCAAGGCAGGGCTCGTCCTGGACCACGGGACCCATCTGATTGTGGCCGGGAACATCGCGATGGGAGAGCACGGCGTGAACCCCGGGCACTGCGCGCGCCGCGGTCAGGTCGAATGACACGATGCGGGCGTGGGCAAGCGGACTGGTGACCACCAGGCCGGCCAGTGCGGGGATCGCGATGTCGTCGACGTAGACCGCCTCGCCGGTGACGTGCAGCTCTGCACTCTCGTGGGGATGGTCCATGGTCTCGTGCCGGCCTATGCCGTCCTCGTCTCGTCCCAGAGTTTCAGCAGGAGGTTCCTGGCCGCGACCCGCCGCATCCCGGCGCTGCCCCGGACGTCGGAGATCGGCGAGAAGTCGGAATCCAGGATCTCCATGGCCTGCTCGACCGTGGAGCGAACCCAGGGCTTTCCTTTCAGGAAAGCTTCGGTGTGTTTCGCGCGGGTGGGACGATCCGCCATGCCGCCATAGGCGAGCACCACGCGGGTGACGAGGGATCTTTCGCCCAGCTCCAGCCGGAATCCCCCGCTCACGGTGGCGATGTCCAGGTCCCTGCGTCGTGATACCTTGTAGGCACGCAGCACGGTCCCGGCTTCGGGGCGAGGGATCAACACCCTCGAGATCAGTTCTCCCGCGGCAAGAGCAGTGCGACGGTAGCCCGTGAAGAAATCGGCGGCCGGTATCTGCCGTTCGCCCCCGGGACCCGCGGCCACCACGATCGCATCGTAGGCGATCAGGACCGGAGGCAGATCGCCGATGGGCGAAGCGGTTCCGAGGTTCCCGCCGATCGTGGCGACGTTCCTGATCTGTCTGGCGGCAAAGACCTCCAGCATTGCGTGGAGCGCCGGCACGCGTTCGCGGGTGAATTCTCTGATCCGGCAGAGCGGCAATCCCGCACCGATGACCAGCGTTCCGTCCTCCTCCTGGATCGATCGCAGTTCGTCGATCGCTGACAGATCCAGGATGGTATCGAGCACGTCATGCTTCTTGGTGACGCGCAGCGCGACGTCGGTCGCCCCGGCGACGACCGTCGCATCCGGATGTTCGGCCAGGATCCCCAGCGCCCCGGGGAGGGTCTGCGGCCGGAAGTACCGCGCACCGGGGGTCTCGACGCGCAGCGGCTCCTGAGGCATGGCATTCAGCAGATGGAGGATCCGGGGAGCGTCGCCGGTGAAATGGTCCGGGCCGGTCCGGCGGCAGGCCTCGGCACAGGCATCGATGACGCTCTGGTAGCCCGTGCAGCGGCAGAGGTTCCCTGCGAGTGCCGCGCGGATCTCGTCGGTGCCCGCCCCGGGGTGCTCTTTATAGAGAGCGAACATCGACATGACCAGCCCCGGAGTGCAGAAACCGCACTGGCTCCCGTACATCCGGACCATCGCTTCCTGCACAGGATGCAGCTCTCCCGACGGTGCCCGGAGATCTTCCACGGTGATCAGCTGCTGGCCGTCGAGCATCGGTAGAAAGATGAGGCACGAATCGACCGCGCGGTAGTGGAGGCGTCCGTTGACGGGAGCGGCAAGAACCACGGTACATGCGCCGCAGTCTCCCTCGGCACATCCCTCTTTGACCCCTTTGCGGTTCGGCAGGGAGCGCAGGTAGTTCAGCACCGTGGTTGTCGGGGCCGGGGCACCCTCCAGGCCGAGGTCCAGCGCGACGGCCCGGCCGTCCAGGACGAAGTGTACGGAGGATCTCACGTGAGGCTCTCCCATCCCCGGACCGCGCGTCGGAGGAACCTTCCCTCTCCCCGGTTTCCGAGCCATGACGGGCCGCGGACGATGATCTTCCCCCGTGCGATCACGGTCTCCGCGGCCCCCGTCACCTCGATCCCTTCATACAGGGAGTAGTCCACGCGCATGTGTTGGGACATGGCCGTGATCTTCCGCTTGCCACGGGGGTTCCAGATGACGACGTCGGCGTCGCTTCCCGGCGCGAGGGCCCCCTTTCGGGGGAAGAGGCCGAAGATCTTGGATGGGAGGGTTGACACCAGGTCCACCCACCGCCGGACGGTCAGTTTCCGCAACGCGACGCCAAAATGATAGAGCAGTTCAAGCCGGTGTTCGATCCCCGGTCCGCCGTTCGGGATCCGGGTGAAATCCGTCGTATCCGCGAGCTTCTGCGTCGCGAAGAAGAAGGGGCAGTGATCCGTGGAAACCACCTGCAGGGTGCCCGCGGCAAGAGCTTTCCAGAGCGCCTCCTGGTCGGGGTAGCCGCGCAGAGGCGGAGTGAGGACGAACTTCGCCCCTTCCCCTCCTGGCCTGGCGAGGTCGTCCGCGTTCAGCAGAAGGTAATGAGGACAGGTTTCCCCGAACACAGGGAGTCCGCGGTCGCGGGCAGCGGTGATCTCATCGAGCGCCATGCTGCAGCTGACGTGGACGACGTAGAGCGGCGCGCCTGCCTGTTCCGACAGAAGGATCGCCCGGCGGGTCGCTTCCGCCTCCGTCTCCGGGGGGCGCGTGAGGGCATGGTACACCGGCGAGGTATACCCCGCGGCCAGGGCCTTCGCCGTCAGCCCGGCGATCGCGGGGCCGTTCTCCGCGTGGACACAGACGAGGGCGCCGAGCTGACGCGCTTCCCTGAGCACCCGCAGGATCGCCGCGTCATCGAGCATCAGCACGCCCGGGTAGGCCATGAACACCTTGAAGCTGGTGACGCCGGCCTCGACCATCTCCCGCAGCTCCGCCGTGCGCCCCTCCGGGAGATCCACGACGATCATGTGCAGGCCGTAGTCGACCGTGGCCCCTTCAGCCTTGCGTCGCCATGCCGCCAGCGTGGCCCCGAGCGGTTCGCCCGGTCGCTGGGTAGCGAAGTCGACGATGCAGGTCGTCCCACCAAAAGCCGCCGCCCGCGTGCCGGTCTCGAAGTCGTCGCTCGAGACGGTCCCGCCGACCGGTGCGTCCAGATGCGTGTGGACGTCGACCCCGCCGGGGATCACCCAGCGCCCCGAGGCGTCGATCACGGTCTGCCCGTGGCGCGGGAGATCGCGTCCGACCGCCGCGATGGTCTCTCCATCGATGAGCAGGTCTGCGACGACTTCGGCCTCCGGGGTGACGACCCGGCCGTTGACGATCAGGATGGACATGTGATAGCAAAGTAGTGCACACAATATCGAGAATCAATCGGCCTGGAGGGGGGGACGTTGATTTTTGTCGCAGAATTACGGAATTTGGACAAGAGACTGCTCTTTTCCCCGATCACTACGAGGTCGCCATGCACAAGAAACTGTTCATTCCCGGTCCCACAGAAGTGCATCCTGACGTTCTGGCGAAGATGGCCACGCCGATGATCGGCCACCGCTCCAAGGACGCGTCGAAGCTCCAGCGGGAGATCACGGAGAAGCTGCGACAGGTGTTCCACACCCAGAACCCGATCCTGCTGTCGACCACCTCCGGCTCGGGGCTGATGGAGGGTTCCATCCGCTCGATGACCGCGAAACGGGCGGCGGTCTTCTCGGTCGGGGCGTTCGGCAACCGCTGGGCCAAGATGGCCGAGGCCAACAACGTTCCGGTCGACAAGTTCGAGTCGAAATGGGGGGAACCGACGACGCCCGAAATGGTGGACAAGGCCCTCGCCACCGGCAAGTACGACGTCTTCACCGTGACCCACAACGAGACCAGCACCGGCGTGATGAATCCGTTCGACGAGATCGCCGAGGTGCGCCGGAAGTATCCCGACGTGCTCTGGCTGGCGGACGCGGTCAGCTCCATGGCCGGCGCCAAGATCGAAGTGGACAAGCTGGGCATCGACCTCTGCATCACCTCGACCCAGAAGGCCCTGGCCCTTCCGCCCGGGATGGCCATCTGCAGCGTGACGCCGCGCGCCCTGGAGCACGGCAAGCAGATCAAATATCGCGGCTGGTACCTGGATATCCTGGAGCTCTACAAGTACGTCGAGACCAAGGACCACCAGTATTCCGCCACCCCGTCGCTGTCGCACATGTTCGCGATGAACTTCCAGCTGGACCGGATCCTGGCGGAAGGCCTGGAGAAGCGGTATGCGCGCCACAAAGAGATGGCGGAGTACACCCGCGCCTGGGCAAAGAACACCTTCGCGCTCTTCCCGGTGGAACGCTACGCATCGGTGACCCTCACCACCATCACCAACACGAAGAACATCAACGTCGCCAACCTGAACAGCGAGCTGGGGAAGGTGGGGTTGCAGATCTCCAACGGTTACGGCGACCTGAAGGAGAAGACCTTCCGGATCGCGCACATGGGAGAGCTGACGATGGCCGACATCAAGGAGGTCATCGGCGCGATCGACAAGGTCCTCCCGACCCTGAAGTAACGATGTTCCATCCATCCCCGTCCCGCTCCGGCGGGACGGGGGTTTCCCTGACTATCCGAATTCTCCATGGCCACCCTCCGCCCCTTCAAAGGATTCCGTCCCGTCCCGTCCCTTGCCGCACAGGTCGCGGCCAAACCGTACGACGTGCTGAACTCCGACGAGGCCCGCGCCGAAGTCTCGGGCAAGCCGCTCTCCTTTCTCCATGTGGGGAAACCGGAGATCGACCTCCCGCGCGACGTGGATCTGTACGATCCGCGCGTCTACCAGAAGGGAGCCGACAATCTCCGGAAGCTGATCGCCGACGGGGTGCTCCGCGAGGATCCCCGGCCCTGCCTGTATGTCTACGCGCAGACGATGGGAGGACACACGCAGTATGGCATCGTCGGGTGCGCCTCGGTGTGCGGAGTATCTGAACGACACCATCAAGAAGCACGAGCTGACCCGCAAGGACAAGGAGGACGACCGGACCCGGCACGTGGAGGTCACCAACGCCCATTCCGGCCCGATCTTCCTGACCTACCGCGCCCGGCCGGAGCTGGACAGGATCGTCGCGAGCGTCACCGCCTCTTCACCCGTGAACGATTTCACCGCGGAGGACGGGATCGGCCACCGGCTCTGGGTGATCAGCGACCCCGCCACCATCAGTGAGGTCTCATCGGAGTTCGCGAAGATCGATCTGCTCTACGTGGCCGATGGGCATCACCGCTCGGCCGCGGCGGCCAGGGTCGGCAAGGCGCGGGCCGACAAGAATCCCGGGCACCGTGGGGACGAAGAATACAACTTCTTCCTCGCGGTCCTCTTCCCGCACAACCAGCTGCGGATCATGGACTACAACCGCGTGGTGAAGGACCTGAACGGCCGGACCCCCGAGCAGTTCCTCGAAGCGGTTCGGAAGCAGTTCGACGTGCGGGAACATACGGGGCAGGCTCGTCCCGGGAAGAAGGGGGAGGTCGGACTCTATCTTCGGGGGCGGTGGTTCATGATGAATGCGTTTCCGGAGCTGCTTGCCGCGGCCGATCCGGTGGAGCGGCTGGACGTCTCGATCCTTCAGCGGCACCTGTTGACGCCGGTGCTCGGGATCGACGATCCGCGGACCAGCAAGAGGATCGATTTCGTGGGGGGGATCAGGGGATTGCAGGAACTGGAGAAGCGGGTGGATTCCGGCGAGATGGCGGCGGCGTTCGCGATGTATCCGACCTCCATCGAAGAACTGCTGGCGATCGCCGACGCGGGGAAGATCATGCCTCCCAAGTCGACCTGGTTCGAACCGAAGCTGCGGGACGGGATGGTGGTGCACTTCCTGGATTGAGCCTCAGAGCTCCTTGATCAGCTTCACCACCTTCCAGACGAAGTTCACGTCCTTGCGCCTGACCGTGACCGGTTCGTAATCCGGATTCAGCGGGATCAGGTGCACGTACGTCCCCTCGAATTTCACCTTCTTCAGGGTGTCCTCCCCTTCCACGCGTACCACGCAGATGTCGCCGTTGCGCGCCTCCGCCTGGGGACTGACGATCACCACGTCGCCGTCCTCGATGCGCGGCGACATGCTGTTCCCCTTCACACGCAGCGCGAAGGCGCCGGGATCCCGGACGTCGTCCACCGTGACGTAGTCGTCCACGTGGTCGGGGTGGAACATCGTCGCCACCTTGCCGGCGGGGACCGCCGAGATCAGCGGGAGCTCCACCAACCGGTTCTTCTTCCGCACCGTCATCGGAAGGGAGTAGACGTTTTCCGGTCGGGACGGAAGCGGGTACATCTCTCCTTCTCCTGTGAGCAGCCAGGTCGGCTGGACGCCGGTCGCGCGCGCGATCTTGGTGATCGAGACACCGTCCGGCACCTGCTCCCCCTTTTCCCAGCGCTGCAACGTCCGCGTCACCACACCGGCCTTGTCGGCCAGCGTGGACTGGTCCAGCTCCTTGTTGTCCCGCGCCGCGCGTATGCGGTCACCGATGGTGGTCTTCATGTCTGCGTACCCGCGAGTGAACGATCCGCCGGCGGTCCGCCCGCCGGGCCGGTCGACAATTTTGGCGCCCGGGGACTTGACAGAGCGACAAAAATGTCATATCTTAACGTCGTGAATATAACGATTCACGGTCTGGATGTCAAGTCTTTCTTGAGGAGGTCCTGATGGAACGACGGAGAGTGGAGGTGCTGGTGGGGATCGGCGGTTGGGAGCACGAGGTGCTGGACCGATGCCTGTACGGCGCGCATGGGTGGGACGCCGCGAAGAAGCTGCGCGCATACGCGCGCTCGTTCCGCACGGTGGAGGTGAGGCCCACGTTCTGGGACGATGCGTTGTCGGGCGCCGACGCGCGACAGTGGGTCGAGGCGGTCAGCGGTGAGAAGGGCTTCCTCTTCCAGGTCAAGCTCCATTCGTCCTTCACGCATCAGAAGCAGATCCGGCCGGCTCTGGCGCGCAGCACCAGGGAGATCCTGCAGGTCCTTGCCGGGGCCAACCGGCTCGGAGGGCTGTTGATGCAGTTCCCGTACGCCTTCACGAACGTCGGGGCACACCGCTCGCATCTCCAGCGGCTCGCGGAGGAATTCCGCGAGTTCCCCTCTTTCGTCGAACTGCGCCACGATTCATGGAACCAGCCGGGTCTGAGCGGCTCCCTCGCCCGGACCGGATTGAGGATCGTCCAGTCGGACATGCCGCGCCTGCGCCAGTTCATGCCGTTCACCACCGGCATCGTCGGCGAGACCGCTTACCTTCGACTGCACGGGCGCAACGAACGGGGCTGGCTTCAGAATGGGATGGACGCGCGTTACGACTATCTCTACAACGGGCGTGAGCTGAGGGAGATCTCGAGGAGGATCGAAGCGATGATCCCGCGATGCTCCCGGGTCATCATCATCTGCAACAACACGACGAATGGCAAGGCTGTTGCCAATGCCTTCCAGCTCACGTCCGCGGCCCTGGACCGCAAGGTCCAGATCCCTCTGCCGTCGCTGAAAGAATTCCCCCAACTCGCCGAGGTTGCACTCGGTCAGGAGGGTCACCCCCTCTTCGTCGAGGGGGATTACCGGCAAGCAATGTAAGACCGCTATCTCGCGGGGCCGCCGGACCTTGGGCCGCCACCCGACCTCGGGCCACCGGACCTCGGGCCACCGGACCTTGGGCCACCGGACCTCGGGCCACCGGACCTCGGGCCACCGGACCTGGCCCGCCGGACCTCGGGCCACCGGACCTCGGCCCACCGGACCTCGGGCCACCGGGCCTCGGCCCACCGAACCTCGGGCCACCGTCCTCGGCCCCGGCCTGGAGCCACCATGGGGTCCGCTGCGGCCCGGACCACCGCTGCCACCCGGCCTGAATCCACCAGGTCCCCGCGAATCCTGTCCGCCCGGCCCGCCGCGACGCGGGCCACCGAATTTCGATCCGCCCCCTCCTGGACCCCTGTAGCCCGGGCCACTTCGGCCAGCGCCACCGAATTTCGAGCCTCCAAACTTCGAGCCCCCGAACTTCGGGCCTCCGTATTTCGGACCTCCGGCCCTGGGCCGGTCTTGACCCGGGCCTGCCGGTCTTGGCCTGTCGAATCTTCCCCCTCCGGACGCAGGCCGGCCGTGCTCCTGACCTTCCGGCCTCGGCTTGTCGAACCGGGGCCCTCCGGGCCGAGACCTCCGGCTGGGACCTCCGGGCCTTGGACCTCCGGGCCTTGGCCTTACCGTAGCCAGGTCCGCCGCGGCCGGATCCACCGAACTTCCTCTCCCCGGGTCCCGATCCTCCAGGACGCCCCCCTTCACCACCCTGGCCGCCAAACTTCGGAGCGCCCGGCTTGAATCCACCGCTTCTGTATCGGACCGGCCGTTGACCCCCTGCATCTGAACCTCCGGTTTCCCTCGGTCTGGCCCCTCGGGTCTTGACCCTTCGTGCTCTTCCTTCTTCTCAGGACGCGGAAGGATCTCCGCGACCGAATTGACGAAGGAACCAAGCAGCGCATAATCCTCCGCACGGCGCACAAAACCGGCCTTCACCGCCAGCATGAAGAGAGCCCTTGCGGCGTCGATCGTCCCCTCCTCCTTCCGAAGGACCCGCTCCTGGTACTTCTTCGACCAGAGCGTGTGTTCCCGTGAAGCCTCATAGACCGTACCCGATGCCGAGCGGAACGCCTGGAGAAAGACCTTGAAATCCGCCTCATCGGTCTTCCCTCGCACGATCATCCCGAGCCGGTCGGGGAGGAAGCAGTAGGCATACACGTCGAACTGGTGCGTCTGCGCCGCATCCCGCAGGGCGCCAAGCACCCCGAAAACGATCTCCCCTTCCGCGAACGCCGCACGCTCGCCGTACGTCGGGAGCGTGACCAGATACCTGTGCGTCCCGCGGTAGTCGAACCGTTCGCGGTCCGGGTCCGGGGTCTTCTCCAGATGCATCTCGTCGATAGTGGTCACAATGCTCCCGTGTCTGTCTGATACCGTTGTTTCGTTCGTTGCCCTGACTAGAACAATCCGCGGACCTGCCCGCCGTCGACCCCGAAGGTCGCTCCGCTGACGTAGCTCGCCCGTTCCGATGCGAGGAAGGCGATGACGTCCGCCAGCTCCTCAGGGCGACCGAGCCGGCCCGCCGGGATCTCCTTCGCCTGTTCCTGAAGGTACTGCTCGAACGACAGTCCCTTGCCTGCGGCCCGCGTCCGCGCCAGTTCCTCCTGACGCGCGGTGAGGAAGTGCCCCGGCGCGACGTTGTTCACCAGTATCCCCTCGTGGGCGTACTGGTTCGAGAGGATCTTCGCCAGCCCGAGCACGCCGGGCCGTACGGAGGAAGAGATGATCAGATCGTTCATTGGCTGTTTCACCGTCAGGGAGGTGATGTTGATGATCCGCCCCCAGCGGCGTTTCTGCATATGGGGCAGGACCGCGCGGATGCACCGGACGGTGCTGAGGAAGTTCCTCTCGAACCCGGCCTGCCAGTCTGCGTCCGTAAGCGCCGGGAAGGTCCCCGTCGGCGGCCCGCCGGCGTTGGTCACGAGCACGTCGATGCGGCCGAACTCCTTCACCGCCTTTGCGACGAAGCGGGTGATGTCCCGCGGCTTCGTCAGGTCGGCTGCGATCGCAACGACACGCCCGTTGCCGGTCCCGATCTCCTTCGCTGCAGCGGCGATCTTCTTCCGGTCGCGTGAACAGATGACCACGTGAGCCCCTTCACGGGCGAGGGCGGCGGCCGCCGCCTTGCCCAGACCCTGACTGGCCGCGCAGACCAGTGCCACGCGGCCCCGTAATCCCAGATCCATTGTTTGAGTCCTTTTGGTGAGAATCGTCCGGTTCCGCCGGCCTACCGGCCGTGGATCATCGCCTGGATCCCGGTCCGGATCATCATCACGGCGATCCCGGTGAGGAACAGCGCAACCACCTTGGCCACAGCACGCGCGCCTGCCACGCCGAGCACCCGGGAGACCACCTCGGCGCGGGAAAAGACCAGCCACACGATCACCAGGTTCGTCAGGAGCGAGGCCACCGCCAGCACATAGCCGTAGGCGTTCACCACCACGATGATCGTCGTGAGTGCGGCCGGCCCCATGATCAACGGAATGCCGATGGGCACCACCCCGACCGTCGCATCGGGCCTCCGCTCAACGTCGCCCGAGAAGAGCAGGTCGTGCACGGCCAGCACCAGGAGCACCACTCCGCCGCCGACGCGGAAGTCGTCCTCGGTGATACCGAGGAAGGCGAACAGCATCTTTCCTGCGACCAGGAAGGCCAGCGACACGATGAACGCCGTGACGGTGGCCTGGACGATGAGGCGCCTGCGTTCCGCCGGCGCCATTCCCTCGGTGAGTCCGACGAACAGCGGGAGGACCCCCAGGGCATCGATGGCGACGAACAGCGGAATGAAGGCAAGAAGGAAGGATTCCATGGAGGATTCCCCGCCTGCCGCGTTACAGTTCGATCCCCCGCCCCTTCAGGAAGACGCGGATCCGGGCAACCGCATCCGCTTCGCTGATCTGCAGCCGTGCCCGGGCGGTGGTGACGGCGACCTCCAGCGGGTCGCGCCGGTCCCTCAGAGCCAGGTAGACGTTGTAACCGAGCCGGTCCAGGTCATGGGGATCGGTCGTGGGGATTCCTGCGACAGCCGCATAGGCGGTCTGTTCCAGGGTGTTCTCGCCCGCAGGCTTGACGGTGGACGGGGTTTTGGTGGTCATGGGATATCCGGGTGTGTCGTGTCTGTAATATACCGAATCGGCGGACGAGTTGCTTCCGCGGGCTACAGCACATAGCCGAACATGAAATAGAGCAACAGCGGTCCTTCCTGCAGCGGATTGTTCGGGAGATCACGGCCGAAGTAGAATCCCTTTCCGACGCTGAACACCGCGGGGCCGATGGGCGTATCGAGGGCCAATTCCAGGCCGAGACCGTAGCGGACCGTCTCGAACTTGATCTCTCCCGGATCGGTGGACATGGACGCCATGTCGAACCGACCGCGCAGGTACGAGTCGACCAGGATCCTGAACGGGAGCAGATACCGGAACTCCAGGTTCAACTGCAGGAGCTGACGGCCGCGACGGTCGTCCTCGCGCACGCCGAACATGGATTCCTGCCCGCCCAGGCGGAACTCTTCGCTGAACGGCATCGACTGGTCGGCATAGCCGAGGGTCACCCGGGGCCGCACCGTGAAGCGTCCCACCGTCGCGTAGCGCTCCCAGACCAGGTGCAGGGAGCTGTACGCCACCTGGCTGCCGAACGTCTTCGAAGCCGTCTCGTAGCTCAGCGTCAGGCCGATCCCGGAGGTCGGGAACGGGTACCGGTCCTTCGAATCGATGATCGTGCCGAACCGAAGCTTTCCGATCCGGGTCCGTTCTTCGAGCTGCGGGACACCGCCAAGATCCTCGGTGCGCACGTCCTGCAGCACATACTCGGCCGTCAGGTTCCCGAACCGCTCCAGTTGCAGGCCGAACGCCACGATCCCGCCGTACCGCGTGTCCCGGTATTCCCCCACGTTCACCCGGTCCCATTGATTGAGCCCGGGAGGGGGAGCGTCCTCGTAGAGATAACTGTCGAGCGAGCTGGCGAAGGCTGCGGCCCTGAATGTCAGATGGGTTGCGAAGAGCCGGTAGGCCTTGTACTCCAGCAGCGCGCCGGCGGAGCGCTGCCCGCCGTATCCCGTGAAGCCGAGCTCCGTACCTCCGCCGCCGAGGCTGATGTCGCGGATGTCGACCTGTCCCTGCACGTGGCGTTCATTGTCGCCCCGGACCCCGAGCCGGATCAGTTGCGAGGGACGTTCTTTCAGCCGGATGACCAGGTGGTTCTCCCTGCCGGCATAGGCCACCTCGAGGTACATCTGGTCGAAGAGAGCGCCGCTGTTGATGTTGCGGAACCCGCTCCGGGCCTTCGAGATCTCGAACACTTCGCCCGGTTGCAGCGGGAAGTCCGAGAGGACGAACTCTTCTGACGCGCGAACCGTCCCCAGCACGCGGATCGAGGAGATCACCCCCTCGTTCAGTTTCCAGTGGAGGATCCCCGAGGCCGGATCGAAGGTGGCCGTATCGATCCGCGCCAGGGAGTACCCCCGCGACCGATACAGCCGGAGGATGTCGTCTCTCCCTTTCTGGACGCAAAGGTGGTTCAACGGCCTCCCCACGGCGCACCTGGTGAACGACAGCAGTTCCTCGGCACGGACCTTGACGCATCCCTCGATCGCCACCCCTCTGACCGGAGGGTTCCAGGTGGTGTTGAACGTCACCGTGCTGCGCGTGCTGTCGGTGGAGATCTCGGCCCGGACGGACGCGTAGTCCCCGTTTCGTAGAGCAGGTTCACGTGATCCTGCACGTCCACCAGTCTCACGCCGGTCGCCAGGGTGTCGGCCAGGATGTGGCGCCAGAGAGTGTCGGGGATCGGATCTCCCGTCCGGGCAAACAACGGATGGGGCAACACCATGCGGGCACTGTCGCCCGCCATTTCGAGCTTCTCCCGTGCGTAGATCGTCAGGATGTTCCTCACGACCGCGGCTGCCGCCTCCTCTCCCCGCAGGATGAGCGAGTCCAATCCGCCGAAGTCCGAAGAGAGGTGCCTGCCGATATCGGGGGTAACGACCATGTCGGCCCGGGCGAGCTGGAGAGCGTTGGCGGGTCCCATCATGATGCCCATGATCTGGTCCGCCGTCTCCCACGGTGCCTTCATCTCCCCGGCGGAGCGCAGGCCGCTGGCGGAGTTCACCGCGATCACGATGTCGCAGCCGAAGGTCCCGGGCCACATCCACCGGGATGTTGCTGAGGAGTCCACCGTCGACAAGCCTCAGGCTGTCTCGCTCGACCGGGTCGAAGAGGAGCGGGACCGTTGCGCTCGCCCTGAGCGCCTCGGCCAGCGAACCGCTCTTCAGGATCACCCGGCTGGCCCGACACGAGGTCCGTCGTCATCGCGCGAAACGGGATCCGCAACTCGTCGAACGTGGGAAAGGGGTGGTAGATCGCCTGGAGGGTGAGATTGCTCAGGTATTCCGTCAGCCGCTGTCCCGACGACACCGCGGAAGGGAGCACCGGCTCGAGGCCTTCGAAGCGAAGGACGAGGAATCCTTTCTGCACCGCCAGCTTCTGGTCGAGGTACAGGTCCGTCCGTTTCGTTTCATCCGCCAGCGAAAGCACTTCGTCCCAGTCGGTGTGGACGCAGATGCTCTCGAGTTCCGTGGTCGTATACCCGGAGGCGTACAGCCCGCCGATGATCGACCCGATACTCGTCGCGGCGATGAAGTCGATGGGAACGCCGCTCCGTTCCAGTTCCCTGATCACCCCCACCTGGGCCACGCCCCGCGCACCTCCGCCGCTGAGGACCAGGCCGACCCGGGGCCGCCGGATGTGCCGGTGACCGGCGGGGACAGAGACCGCGGCATGTGTGGTGTCCAATACCGGGGTGACCACCCACGTTTCTGCGCCGTGGCGGGGAGCCAGGCGCAGAGGAGCAACAGCGCCACGCCGGCGGCCGACGCGCCGGAAACTCACCGGGAGCCCCCTGGAGGGGAGGATGGGGGTGCAGTGCATGTGGTTTCGCAGGTCAGGTCAGAACATAGTGTAGAGTTTTTGGGAGGGAAAATCAAGAAACGCGGAAGACGGCAGGCCTATCGCGGAACGTCGGTGCTGAGTCTGAAGCGCAGGATCTGCCCCTGTGCGCCGTCGAGCACATAGAGGACCTTGTCGGCGTAGGCCAGTCCCGTCGGCCGGCGCATCGCGCTCGTTCTCGGTCTTCATGGACGCTCTTCACGCATTGGGGTTGGCCGTTTCCTGACCTCTCCTGCATCATGCCCGAAGAAGCTGCGGCAGATCCCGCTGACGACGAGGTCCACGTGCCGCGGGGCGAGAACGAGCGCGCACGACGCATCATCTTCTTGCCCGAAAAGGTTCTGATCAGAATCATCTTGCTTCTTTAGGCGAACTGCCACATATTCACACAGGCAGGCCTCCGGCGCTTTCGGACGTGACCGACACGAGGACACCGCAACACTGCGGGACCTGTTGTCGTTTCTCTGAGCGCCCCTTCTGACGTGCACATCCGTTCAATTGTGTGAATCCGGTCCGCCGTCCGGGCCTTGCACCCTGCGCTATCGTTTCGCCATGTCGGGGCAGAGGCAAACACCCCCCCTTTCACCTGATCGATCGCTGTTCGTATGAAACTCACACTCGCGTTCATCGGCCTTTTAATGGTGTTGGCGATTCCCCCGGTTCGCTCCCAGGGGATCACCGCCCTCTCCAAACCAGCAGGAGACGACAACACGAAGTACACCAGCGTCGGCAACATCGCCATCACGATCACGAACTTCGGCACTCTCGGGCACGGCTTCCGTCTGTGGCCACAGCAACCCTCGTTTCAGTATCCGCGCGGATCGGGGATCGAGCACATGTTCATTGGCGGCATCTGGATCGGGGCGTATCATCCTTCGAACGGCATCCGCGTCAGTACCGCCGCGGTGGACGTCTCCTCGCTCCGTCCCGGAGCCGCAGAGGGATTTGAGTTCACCACCGGGATCGACTCCCGGGTCGTCGAGCGCTCGACATTGCCGGACAATCGATTCTATCTGCCCGGCGCTGTCAGCCATCAGGACTTTGTCGCAGATTTCACGGACACGAACACCGTCAATCCAAATCAGAACAACGAGCCGATCCCCAACCATGCGCCGCTTGGCGTGAACGTGCACATGGAGACGTACGCGTTCAACTATGCCTTCGCCGACAACTTTGTCATTCTCAATTACTGGATCAAGAACAACAACTTCTTCCCGCTGGACAGCGTATACGTGGCATTGTGGGCGGACATTGTGGTCCGGAACACGATCGTTTCTCCCCCTACCGGCGGCACGTCGTTTTTCAACAAGGGGGGCCTCGGCTATATCGACTCACTAAACGTCGCCTACGGATTCGACTTCAACGGGGACAACGGGCTCGCCGATACGTACGGGGCCATGAAGTTCCTCGGATCGACGCCCTTCCGGCATACCACGACCTACCAGACCTGGCAGTTCCGGAATTCGACCGACCCGGTGTTCTTCTCCCCGGCGAACGACGCTGACAAGTTCACCAAGATGTCCAGCGGGCTTCTCCCCTCACAGATCGCGGCGGTCACCTTCCCGATCAACAACATGACGATGATCACCGCGGGCCCATACTCGCGCATTCCCGCCCGGGATTCGATCAATGTCGTGTTCGCCCTGATGGCCGCGAAGATGGTGAACTGGTCGATGCAGGATTCGAAGAACAACCCCGATATCCCGGAGAACCGCACCAATCTCTACCTGGCGTGCAAGTGGGCACAGCGCACGTACGACGGAGAGGACAAGAACGGGAACGGCATTCAGGATTCGGGAGAGGTGTGGACGGGACCAATCATTCATGGCGAACAGATGCCGAAACGATTCTTCCTGCCGGCTCCTCCGAATGCTCCTCATGTGAAGGTCGTGCCGGGCGATCAGACGATCGACATCTATTGGGACCGTAATGCCGAGGCCTCCATCGATCCGATCTCCAATGTGCCGGATTTTGAGGGATATCGCATTTACGGCACGAATGTCGGATTCGACCTCACCGTTTCCCAGGATATCCTTGCAGGGATGAATACGCTCGGAGACTTCGACCGGAAAGACGACGATATAGGATACAACACCGGCTTTGGTGCGATCAGGCTGGCCCAACCCGTACAGTTCCCGCCAGACACCACGCACTATGCATACAAGTTCACCATGCCGGGCGTATTGAACGGCTGGCAGTACGGGGTCGCCGTGACCGCGTACGACTCAGGCGACGCATCGATCGGGCTGGAAAGCCTTGAAAGCAGCCGGCTCCAGACTCTTGCACGGGTGTTCCCGGGCACGCCCCCCTCCACCTCGACCAAGAACCCTGTTGGCGTGTATCCGAATCCGTACTACGCGAACGCGTACTGGGATGGAGCCCGGGAACGGCTGCGCAAACTCTATTTCCGGAATCTCCCCGCCCACGCCGAAGTGCGCATCTATACGATCACCGGCGATCTCGTTGACGCATTCACCCACGATGCGGAGACCTATACGGGGAGCGAGATCCAGTGGTTTCAAACCTTCTCCGACGGGACCCAGCGATTCGCCGGAGGCGAGCATGCCTGGGACCTCATCTCAGCCAAAGACCAGGCCATCGCAACAGGTCTCTACCTCTTCACAGTGAAGGATCTCTCCTCGGGAGAGACTCAGCGGGGGAAATTCCTTGTGGTCAAATAGTATCAGGTGATACTAACCTAAAATGAGTGGTGCCGTACTCAGTCAATCTCGTCATAACTGGAGGTCATCATGAACCCTCGATGGATATTGAGTGCCGTAGTAATCCTGCTGCTGGCCGGCGCACTGACCGCGCAGGCACAACTGCCACCCTACGCGAAGGTTGTATCGCTATCCCAGTTGCAGGCTGTTTCACGGGATTCATTGCTGAAGCTGGACACCCTTCAGAGTGCGACCGCCGGCAGAGCTCTCGATGACAGCTGGTACTGGCACGGCGGGGACGCGAACGCCGACACGGTCGCGATGACCGGCGTGGTCATCGTAGCCCCCCGTACGCTGACGTACACGCTTGCGCGGTTCAACATCTTCATCCAGGATTCGACGGGCCGGATGACAGGATTGAACGTCCTGACCGACGACACGCTTGCCGCGGCGAAATCCACCGGGATCACAGCCCTGGATACGGGCATGGTGGTGACGATCGTCGGGAGGGTCACCGAGTTCGGAAGCGCGAACAACTCCCTCAGCGAAGCATTCGCCTACAAGTCTGGTTTCTTCACTGCCGTTACGCCGATTCAGATTCTCGGATACTGGGACAACGCCACGTTCGCGCGTCCGGCGCCGATCCCCGTGACCGTCGACAGCTTTGCTGCGGGCACCAAACCCATGCCGTCCCGGGGTGAAAGGTACGAAGGCACCTACGTAAAGATCTCGAACGTGACCGTCGTTTCCCTGAACACCAGCTCCGGAGCCTTCACGTTCCAGGATTCTCTCGGCAATCAGATGTCCATGTACGACGGTTCCGGATGGTATACCTACCGCGGTCACAAACTCAGCGGTTCGAGATACTCCGCCCCTCCCGTCGGCACCAAGTTGAAGTACATCCAGGGAGTCATCATTCCACAGTCGAAGTCAGGGACGTGCGGCGACTACCAGATCATGCCGCTCTACCCGGGGCCAAAGGAACAGACCGGCTCGAAGTATGCGGGCGATATCGCCATCGACAGGTTTGCACCGTCGATCACGACGATCCGCCGCACGCCAACGCCTCCGCACACCACGGATGCGGTCACCGTGTCGTGGCAGGCGAAGGACCTGAACACGAGCGGACAGGTTGACAGCACCTTCCTGAATTACAGACTCCAACAATCCGGAGCATGGGTATCCGTGAAGGCACCGGCTCCGACGTTTGCCGGGGCCGACACGCTCTACAAAGTCGTGATCCCGCCGGGGGCGAAGGACAGTATCGTGAGCTACTACGTCTCCGCCTATGCCGGAGGGATCTATGGCACAAGCCCTGACCCGACAATTCCGAACTACTATCGCGTCAAAGACACCGACTATTCGATCTATGATATTCAGTACACGCCGTTCACCAACGGCGTGCCGGGATTCTCGTTCGACACCCTGACCGTACGCGGCACCATCACTTCAGACACGTCCTCCATCAAGGAGTTCCCGACCAGCGGCGCCCAATCCGGCCGTCCATCACTGTGGCTGCAATCCGGAACCGGCGGCTGGAACGGCGTCTGCATCTGGGGCGCTTCTGCCGCGGTGGGCATCGACACACTCCGGGTCGGCGACAGCGTCTCTGTGACCGGTGTCGTCTACGATTACAATGGACGCACGGTCCTCAAGGCAACGGCCTACACGATGATCCGACGCGGAGTGACGTTGCCGGCACCGAACCCCGTCAGCATCAGCGGCAGCGGATCACTGAGCTACCAGTTGAGTAATCCGCCGGTAAGCGGAGCCTCGCCCTTCGAACAATGGGAGGGAACGCTGATCCAGATCACCAATCCGTACCTGATGCAACGCAATTCGGATGATGCGACCAATGGAAGCAACTCCTGTTTTGGCGAATTCTTCATCAGTTCGGCGAATACGGGTAGCAGCTCCACGTTCGGCCTGCGTGTCAACGACAATGGCATCAACGAATTCTACGCGGACACGAACGCGTACTATCGTTCGACCAGATACGGCCTCGATCATCCGCAAACGCCGAACTTGAAGAAGACGCTGATCAGGCTCGGGCAGCGAATCTCGTACCTGCGTGGCATTCTCGACTACTCCTTCAGCAACTACAAGCTGGAACCCAGAACGAACGCGGACTTCGGCACGATCACCTCCGTTCTTTTCGAGGATCCGACCGCGGTTGTCCGGTCGTACGAACTGTCGCAGAACTATCCGAATCCATTCAATCCGACAACCACCATCCGATACGCGGTTCCCGTCGGCAGTCACGTCGAATTGAAGGTCTTCAATGCGCTCGGCCAGGTGGTCGAGACCCTTGTCGATCAGGAGCAAAAGGCCGGGGCGTACGTGGTCTCCTTTGATGCCTCCCGGCTTGCCACTGGCGTATACTTCTACGCATTGCGGTCCGGCGATTTCCGGACCGTGAAGAAGATGCTTCTCGTGAAGTGATTGCTGTCCGCCGGGAGGAGGGTGCCCCTCCTCCCCGGACCTTTTCGCAAGGATGCCTGTGCGCCCCAGCTCTCTCGTCTTCCTCGTGGTCGTGGTGATGGCGCTTGGATGTTCGGACCATCTCACCGACCAGCCGCTCCCGGACCTGCCGCCCGAGACCTTTGTCGCGCTGCGGCCGGACGGGACGATGCGTGCCACTGTGAGTGTTCAGCACATACAGTGGTGGGCCGTCGATCCCGACGGATTTGTCGCCGAGTATCTCTGGTCTTTTGACAGCCTGAGATGGTCGTCTACAACGAAGAACGACAGTCTCTTTGCGCTGAGTTTGAACGGGCTGGACACGACGTACTCGTTCTTCGTAAAAGCAGTCGACAACGCGGGGAACATTGATCCGACGCCGGCCTCGATCCGTTACCCGATCAAGAATTCCCCGCCAACGATCTCTTTCGTGCTGAATTCTGATGTGCCGGAGTCCACGTTCACCGTCGCGTCATTCCAATGGACGGTCCGGGACATTGACGGAGACGCGTCGATCCAGAGCGTCTACTACGCGGTGGACGATACGCTCAACCCGTCCTCCTGGCACCGGCTCACCGGCACATCACGGTTGGTGACGCTCCGGAAGTCCGACGGCCTGACCGAAGGCAACCATGTGTTCTACGCGCGAGCTCAGGATGTCGCGGGAGTGTTCAGCACCACCGTCCGCATGCCGCGGGACACCACCAGGCGCTGGTATGTCAGGGAACCCCGGGGAGACTTCCTGGTCGTCGACGACTATGGCCCGCTGGATGGAGCCCAGGCCTTCTATTCCGGAGTGTTCGACACGTTGATGAACGGCCGGCTGCGCATACGGGACATCTTTGACATCAAGCTGGGAGCAACGAGCTCTTCGCGAGGGAAGCTCGTCCCCCCGCTCGTGAATCCCGATTTTGTCGAAACCTTGAGGCTGTTCAAGTACGTGCTGTGGTACGGCGACAACTCGCCAAGCCTGGACATCGGTCAGGTCTCGCTACCTGAATTCCTGAAATCGGGCGGCAAGGTCCTGTTCACGACAGGGTTTCCCGATGGGCCGCTGGACCTCACGGGGCTGGTCCCGTTCGCTCCGATCGACAACGTGGAACCGTCTCGTATCGCCCCCATCCTGCTTCCGAGGGACACTCTCGTATCACTCGATCCTTCATATCCGGCACTTCTGCGGGACGATGCGTTCGCGATCTACACGTTCCCCCGCGGGCTCCTGCCGAAAGTGAATGCGCGCCCGCTCTACAGGATGGCGGTCATTCCTCCCCGACTGGCGGGGAACCATATCATGGGCGTGAAAGATGCCGACCAGGCCAGCTTCGTGCTGATCTCCGGGTTTCTTCACCGGTTTGGCACGCCGCCGGACAACGCTGCGGCGTTTTTCCGAAGAGTCTTCAAAGGTGAATTCGGAGTACAGTGATGCGTACACCTCGGATCATCTGGCGGACAAGTCTTCTGCTCTTCCTCTGCTGGTCGACGACCCTATCGCAGGAACGGGGGACGATCAAGGGAAGGGTGTTCGACAACGTCACCAGAGACGGTCTCCCCGTCGTGAACGTGAAGGTGAAGGGGACCTACTACGGCGCCGCGACCGACGTCAACGGCAACTTCATGATCCCGAACGTGGCCCCTGGCAGCTACACGCTGGAGTTCACGATCGTGGGACACACCACTGTGCAGCGGACCGACGTCCGGGTACAGTCCGGACAAACGACGACGATCAACCAGGGATTGAACGAAACGGTCCTCTCGCTCGGCCAGGAAGTCATCGTCGTGGGCGAAAGACCCCTGTTCAACCTCGAAGAGACCTCGAGCAAGCGGTCAGTCAACGCTGAGGATCTGAAGGCGACAGCAATTGTGGATGTGACCGGGATCGTCAGCCAGCAGGTCGGCGTGGTGCAGACGGACAACGAGATCCATATTCGGGGCGGGCGGTCGAACGAGAACGCCTATCTTCTTGACGGAGTCTCCATTCAGGATCCGCTGGCGGGGACCGGGTTCGGGCTGCAACTCAGCGCTGAGGCCATTCAGGATCTCCAGGTCATCACCGGCGGCTATAATGCCGAGTATGGCCAGGCGACCTCCGGCGTGGTCAACGTGTCGGTGAAGGACGGCGGTCCAGTCTACAGCGGCAGTCTTGCGGCCAAACATGATGTCGGAGGAGAGAATTCTTTCTTTCGGGGATTCGGAGGCGAAAGCTACGAGCTCACTCTCGGGGGCCCCGAGCCGATCACGACCTATCTCCTCCCCGCCCTGGGTATCACCGGGATCGGGGACGTGACCTTCTTTACGAATCTTTACGGAGGATTCTCGAACGGCTTCTACGGACATCAGGCGCGCCAGGTCAATTCCTCGACATTCTACGGTACCCGTTTCGCGCCCAAGCAGGAGAACAACTGGTTCTGGCTTGCGAAACTGACGTGGCGCCCCACGCCCCTGTTTCGGGTGACCTACTCCTTCAATCAGTCCGTGACCATCAACCAGAACTCCCAATCCCTCCAGACGAACCTCGAATATGTGGAGCCGAGTCCTGGCTATCAATACGATTTCCAGAACATCCTGGACAGTGCGAATACGTACACGCACAACAACCAATTGCACACGATCGGCATCACGCACACCCTTTCGAACACGACGTTCTACGAGCTCAAGTGGTCTCGATTCTACACCAATCTCCGCACCGATGCCAACGGGAAGGACTACGCGCAGTATCGGGAGCCGAAGGACATCGTCAGGTTTCCCATTGAGTACTACGATCGGGGAGGGGGCAACATCGGCGTCATTCCGGGCGACGGATTGTACGACCTCGGGAATGGATTCACGTGGCATGACCATTTTGTGATCGAGAATGGACTGAAATTCGATCTGACACATGCCTTTTCGGACCAGAACAGGTTCAAGGCGGGCTTCGACGCGACATTTCAGCAGATGCAGAACATTGACATCTATCAGCCCTGGGCGGGGACGCTGGGTCTCAACAACGATGTGTACGAGGTCTATCCCGCCTTCGGCAGCATCTACGCGCAGGACAATATCACGTTCAGCGGAATGATCCTGAATGTTGGCCTGCGGTTCGACTACTGGTTCCCGGGGGATCTGGTCGACCAGGCCGTACAGGATACGAATGTCATCACCATCCCTCCAGAGGTCCGGAAGGACTACATGGAAAACACGTATTCCTTTTTCGGCCACCGGTGGAAAGGGCGGATCAGCCCACGGCTCGGCATCTCTCATCCGATCTCCGACAATCAGATGCTGTTTCTCTCGTACGGGCACTTCTCCAAACGCCCGAAACCGCAATTCGTCTATGCAAAGCTGACTCCGGCGGCTTCACAGTCGACCTTTCAGAAGTTCGGCAATCCGGATCTGGACCCGGAAACGACGGTCGCCTACGAACTCGGGATCCAGAATCAGTTCTCGAACAACGACGTCCTGACCGTCACGCTCTACTACAGGGATATCTTCGACTATGTGGCAACAAAACAGGCGAAGATCACGACTTCGCGCCTGAGCACCTCAGGCTATATCACCTATATCAATCAGGATTATGCGCGGGCGCGTGGGATCGAAGTGGAGTACCGCAAGCGGGTGGGCAGGTGGTTCCGCGGCCAGTGGTCCGGATCGTATTCCGTGACGACGGGTAAAAGTTCGACCGCCGACCAGGCAGTGCTGGTAGCGCGCGGACTCGAAGACGAGACCATCAAGGAGAACTACGTCCAGTGGGACCGGCCGTGGCAGTTCAACATGGCCATGACCTTCAGCGTTCCGAAGGGGGAAGCAACGTTCGCAGCCGGAGCATTCGACGATCTCTCACTCTATGTCCGGATGTTCTATCAATCCGGGAAACGATATTCTCCGTACGTATTCGACGGCAATTCTCCGACAACCGGCCGCCCGATCTACGTGGTGGATCCGGAGAATCTCCTGGCGGAAACGGGAAGGGACTGGTTCTGGATCGACATGAACCTTGAGAAGTCCTTCGATGTTCTGGGCGTGACCTTTGTCGCGTCCGCACAGGTGAAGAACCTCCTCAATACACAGAACTCGGCGATCATCAATCCCGTGACCGGGCGCGCGTACGAAGACGGCGATAATGTTCCATACAGCTGGAATGATCCCCGGTACCCGCAGCTGCAGGCTCCGGTCTCTCCGTACCCGTACAATCCGGCGCGCTACCTGACGCCGCGCACGATGATCCTTGGCTTGACCGCGAGATTCTGATGACTCCACGAAATGCCTTCGTTCTGATCCTGATCCTGAGCTTCGCCGCGCGTCCTGCCGCGTCGCAGTTGCTCCCGATCCTGGGCGCCCAGCGCACGGGGACCGCCGCCGCCGTGTTCCTCAAGATCGGCGTTGGGGCGCGGGCAGCGGGCATGGGGGAGAGCTTCGTGGCCGTGGCCAACGACGCATCAGCGCTGTACCACAATCCCGCCGGCATTCTTCAATTCCCCGAGACACAGGTGCTGCTGTCGCATGCCAACTGGCTCGTCGATTTGAAGCACCAATTCGCCGGCGCAGTCTACCACATCACCCCGGATGACGCCCTCGGCCTCTCGGTGACGGCGCTGCATACGGATGACATGAAGGTCACCACCGAAGCGCGCCCGGACGGCACTGGCGAGTATTTCCGCTACGGCGATCTTGCGCTCGGCCTCACGTATGCACGGCGAATGACGGAGCAATTCGGCGTCGGCGTTACGGTCCGTTACCTGGACGAAACGCTCGCGTCAGTGCACATGCGCGGCGTGCTCGTCGATCTTGGCACGTACTACTGGACAGGCCTGGGCACAAGCCGCTTTTCCGCTGTGGTCTCGAATTTCGGCAACCAACTGACCCCAACGGGCACCGCGGAACCCTGGGGGAGCACGCCGGTCACGTCATTCCAGACGTTTCCACCGCCGACGATGTTCAAGCTCGGCTTTGCCTGGGAACCCGTGAAGAACGAGACGCACGTTTTAACGACGTCCGCCCAGCTTAACCATCCGAACGACAACTCGGAGAGTCTCGCGTTCGGCCTGGAATACGGTTGGCAGAGCACGGTCTACCTACGCGCCGGATACAAGCTCAATGTCGAGGAAGAGGGTTTGACCCTGGGGGCAGGGGTTGAAGCGGACCTGGGCACGCTGGCGCTCGCCGTGGACTACGCGTACGCCTCTTTCACAAATCTTGGCCTCGTCCAACGGATCTCGTTGTTAATGAAACTATGAAAAACCGCATCGTCGGCCCGCTTGCGCTTGTGGCATTCATTGCGTTCGCCTGCGAACAGCCGAACAGCCCTGACATCTCATCCTTGCCTCAGCCGGGCAAGCAACCTCCGCCGGGCGACACGACCTATGTGTTACAGTCTCCCCCATGGGGCGGGTTCAATCAGCCCGAGGCCGTGATCGTTGGCAACGAGCCATTCATCTATGTCGCGGATACGGAAAACGATCGTATCGTGATGCTCGATCTCGGCGGCGGTTTCGTCGGCGTGTCACCCCCGATCAAGCACCCGGTCGCCCTGACGGAGGACAAGCGGTTGCAGCTCATCGTGTGCGCACAGTTCGACACGCTGCTGCCGGGGCGAACCGCACCAACGACCTTTGGAGCGGTCTATCGCCTGGATCTGGTCTCCGTGATGCACTCTATCGCGTCGGTGACGCCGCGGCGTGTCTTCTACGAACCGGGCGATTCGAGCCGCCGCTATACCGGCGTGGCCGCGTTGTACGACAATTCGTATTATCTTACCCGCGTCGGACCCAAGAACAGCCTCATCAGCTTCGATCGCGACAACGCCATTCTCCAGTTCTCGAAGAACGACTCCCTCATCAATTCCATAAGCGCCTCGAGCAACTTCGCCCCGGATGGGACCGGCCTGATGGCGATCCACCATCTGAATGGGATCGCCACTCTCCCGAACAAGCCGACCTCGGAGTTCGTCTATTCCCAGATCGCCGGGAGTTCCGGGATCGAACCCCTGTTCAAGGTCCAATGGATCAAGTTGGTGGCCGAAGGACTGACACAGAACTGGCAATCGAAGTTCTACGCTTACCGCGACGGGGACATCGATTTCCTTCGGCCGGGCTTTTTCGGCAACCCCCGGGGAGTGACGTTGGACCAATCAGAAAACCTGTTCGTGGCCGACGCGGACAGCAACGCGGTATTCCGGTTCACCTCGCGAGGTACGGAGCAGTTCTCGATCGCGAAGGACCCGGATGGAAAGGCGTATTTCAACCATCCGTACGGCGTCGCGTATTTCGACAAGACCGTGTACGTCGCCGATCGAGGGAACAACAGGATCTTACGGTTCAAGCTCTCAACGGACCGCTGACCGCAGTTGCATTTCACCCCCATTTTCTCCTCATTGCATCGGCATGGTGTTCCTCAATCCCTGGTTCCTCCTCGGCCTCGCGGCAGCGGCGATCCCCGTCCTCATCCACCTGCTCCATGTCAAAAAACTGCGGACGGTGGAGTTCAGCTCGCTTCGCTTCCTCAAGGAGCTGCAGAAGTCGCGCATCCGGGCCGTCCGGATCCGGCAGCTGCTCCTGCTCCTCCTGCGCACACTGCTGATCATCGCCCTGGTCATGGCTTTCGCGCGCCCCACGGTTCGCGGCTCGTTCTTCGGATCGTTCGGCGGCGCGATGCCACGCACCACGTTGATCCTCCTGGACGACAGCCCGAGCATGACCGTGCGCGACGAGCGCGGGGTCCGTTTTGAACAGGCACGCCTCGCGGCCCAACGTATCGCCGCAACCGGTGATGAGGAGGACCGCGTGATCTTCTCTCCCGCCGCACCGCTGCGGGTCTCCGTGCCCGCGGCAGCACCGGCGCGATCAGCACTTGACCGCGCCATCAACGGCTCGGCCCCCTCCGTGGTCCATGTCCCATTTGCGGAGGCGCTTAGGCGTCTACGACCCGCCTTGAACGAACAGCCGGCGTCGGAACGGGAGATCTTCCTGATCACCGACGCTCAGGCGTCACAGTTCGCCCTCCCCGCACAGCCGGACGGCGAACCACCCGACCCTTTGCTGCACGCGACGGTCGTGCAGGTCGGCAGCGGAACCCCCGGCAACACGGGGGTCGTCGGGGTCGACCTCGAGAGCCAGGTCCTCGGCGCGCACAAACCGATGCGATTGAAGGTGACGCTCCGGCACACAGGAAACGATCGGCAGGGCGAGACCTTCGTGAGCCTGTATCTTGACGGCACCCGCGTCGCGCAGCGGTCGGTCGACCTGCCCGCTGGACTGCCAACGACGGTGACTCTGGACCCTCTCCCGAAGCGGACGGGAGCGATCGCCGGGTACGTGCAGATCGAGGACGACGCCCTGGAGACCGACAACATACGCCACTTCACCGTGCGGATCCCCGAACAGATCCGGGTCATGGTCGTCGGCGAGTCCCCGGCGGACCTGGAATACCCCATGCTCGCGTTCACGCTGCGCGGAGATTCCTCCTTTGCCCGGATGTTCCGGGTGACCCCCCTCCCGCGCCAGCGGTTCGTCGCGTTCGACGGACGGACCTGCGACGTGCTGGTCCTGTGCGGGCTCCGCTCAGTGACCGCTGCCGAGGCCGCGGCGATCACCCGCTTCACCGCCGGAGGCGGAGGAGTGATCCTGTTCGCGCCCCCGGGGGCGGACCAGGCCTCCTATCGCGATATTCTGCTGCCCGCACTGGGTCTGCCGAGGACGGTGCGCGCGCGCGTGGTGTCCGCCGATTCATCGGGCAGAGACCGTGGGTTCGTGACCTTCTCCTCGGTGGACCGCGACCATCCGTTGCTCCGCGACCTGCTCGAGCGGACGCGCCGTGACCGCCCTTCCCCACCGACAGTGGAATCCCCGCGTGTTACCAGCACGTTCGCTCTCCCGACGGCCGGGATCGGACAGGCCATCATCAGCCTCTCCAACGGCGAGACGTTCCTGTCGGAATTCCCCGTGGGCAAAGGGCACCTTCTCTGGTTCTCGGTGGACGGGGGGAGACTCGCATCCGACTTTCCCCTGCGAGGGATCTACGCCCCGCTGCTGCACCGGGCGGTGCTGTATCTTGCTGGGCGCGCCGACGCCGAACCGACCTTCCTCGCCGGCGAGCCGGTCGCGCTGATCCCTCCGGAGGGCCTCGACCGAGATCCGGAACGCCTCGTGGTCAAGTCACCATCGGGGCTGGACGAGCAATACGGACCCCAACCTGCGGGTCCCCGCCGCAAGGCGGCGGTGAAGACCGGACCCGCCATGGAACTCGGCATCTACGAGCTGAGGAGCCGGGATGCGACCGCACGCTCCGCCCCGGTGGCCCTGGCAGCCGTGACGCTTGATACCGCCGAGTGCGATCTGCGCACAGCCACCGACGAAGAGTTGGCCCACTTCTGGAAAGCGATCGGCGTCGCTCCCGACCTCACCCGGCGGATCTCCGCGGACGGCTCTCTGGAGCAATCCATCCTTGAGACGCGCAACGGTACCGAACTCTGGAGGTTCTTCGCCGGACTCGCCCTTCTCTGTGCGCTTCTCGAGATGTATGTCGCACGAATCTCCCGCGCCGAGGTCCCCGATGCCTGAACTGCTCACTCTCGGCAAGAACGGAACGATGCGCACGGAACCCGAACGGGCCATCCTTGTGGGAGTCGTCTTCCCGGGCATGCGGCGGGCGCACGTGGAAGAATACCTCGCGGAGCTGGCCCTGCTTGCGGATTCCGCAGGCGCGCTGGTGGTGACCCGGGTCCTTCAGGAACGGCAGCGCATCGATCCCACCACCTACATCGGGAAGGGGAAGGCGGAGGAGATCGCTTCCCTCGTCACCGAGCGGGACATCCAGCTGGTCATCTTCGACGACGACCTCTCGCCGGTCCAGGTCCGCAATCTCGAGCGCCTCATCAGCTGCAAGATCGTCGACCGGAGCGGCCTGATCCTGGACCTGTTCGCCTCACGGGCACGCAGCAGCGAGGCGAAGACCCAGGTGGAGCTGGCACAGCTCCAGTACATGCTCCCCCGTCTCACGCGCCAGTGGACCCACCTCTCCAAACAGTTCGGAGGGATCGGCACGAAGGGCCCGGGCGAAACCCAGATCGAGACCGACCGGCGGGCGATCCGGACGAAGATCAGCCATCTCCGGACACGGCTGGCCCGGATCAACAGCGAGCGCGAAACCCAGCGCAAGGGCCGCTCGCGCCTCCCCCGGGCGGCACTGGTCGGCTACACGAACGCCGGCAAGTCCACGCTGCTCAACTACTACACCAACGCGGGAGTGCTGGCCGAGGACCGGCTCTTCGCCACCCTCGATTCCACCGTGCGGCTCGTGCGCCTCTCGCCGCTCCATACGCTCCTGCTCTCGGATACCGTCGGATTCATCCGTAAGCTCCCCCATCACCTGGTGGCCTCGTTCAAGAGCACGCTCGACGAGGTCCGGGAAGCCGACCTGCTGGTCCACGTGGTCGACATCAGCCACCCGCTGTTCGCCGAGCAGATCGCGGTGGTGAACGAGACCCTGACGGATATCGAGGCCGGCGGCAAACCGGTGATCCACGTCTTCAACAAGATCGATGCGCTGGAGAACCGGAGCATTCTTGCCTCCCTTCTTCAGAACTACCCGAACGCGGTCGCGGTCTCCGCGGCACGGGGGATCAACATGTCGGCGCTGGACGAGCTCCTGAAGCGGCTGGTGGAGCACAGCATCACCGAAGAGACCCTCACCCTCGCCCAGACGGACCACGATCTGCTTTCGTGGCTCCACGAGGTGGCCGAGGTGCTGGACACGCAATTCGAAGCGGACCACATCACCGTCCGCCTCCGGATCCGACAGGCAGAGCTGGACCAGGTGCGCAAGACCCTGGCCGGCCGGCAGTGAACCCAACAGGAGCACGTCCCATGCTGGAGATCGCCATACAGGCCGCCCGCGAGGCGGGACAGTACCTCAAAGAGAGCGTCGGCAAGGTCCGGTCCATCGAGGTCAAACAGGGCGAGGAACGGAACCTCGTCTCCGAGATCGACAAGACCTCGGAAGCGACCATCATCCGGATCCTGCGCTCGCACTTCCCCACCCACGCTTTCCTCGCCGAGGAGGGGAGCGGCGCGGGGAGCGCTTCGGACTACACGTGGGTGATCGATCCCCTGGACGGCACGACGAATTTCCTCCACGGGCTTCCGATCTTCTGCGTCACCATCGGACTGGAGTACAAAGGCGAGATCGTCGCGGGAGTCGTCTACGACCCCAACCGGGAGGAGCTCTTCACCGCGGAAAAGGGGAGCGGAGCCTTCTTGAACGGGACCCGCCTGCGGGTGACCACCACCGACAGCCTGCTCCATTCACTCGTCGTGACCGGCTTCCCGTACAACATCGCCGAGAACCCGAGAAACGCGGTGGAACGGTTCGTCGGCTTCCTCATGGCCGCGCGGGGCGTGCGCCGCCTCGGATCGGCCGCGCTGGATCTGTCCTACGTCGCCGCCGGACGGTTCGACGGATTCTGGGAGGTGTATCTCCACCCATGGGACATGGCTGCGGGGATGCTGCTGGTCAGCGAGGCGGGTGGGACAACGAGTGACTTCGCGGGGAAGCCGATGTCGATCTATCGCCACGACATCCTCGCCAGCAACGGCCGGATCCACGACGCGATGCTGGAGGTGCTTTCGAAGGCGGGGTGATCCGGGGTGGGATCCTCTAGTGGACCACAGGCGTCCGCCAGGGGTGGACCCCATCGTGGTCGACGAGGGCGCGGATGAGCGGCGGGCGATCCCCGGGGGTGTCGGTGAACGTGAGGCATGAACGGAAATCCGCGGGCCCGGGGATCTCGGAGCCTTCTCTGTCCGTGAACATCACGGCCAGAAGATCTCCGGCGTGGATCTCCTCCCCCGACTTCTTCTGCAGAAGGATCCCCGCCTTGGGATCCACGGCATCGGCGAGGGTCTTTCGCCCCGCCCCCAGCTCGATGGCAAGCATGCCGATGCGACGCGTATCGAAGCCGCTCAGATACCCGTGTTCGCTCGCTGCGCACCTCGATCGTCCGGCCGCGACCGGGGATACGGTGGACGGACCCGCTCAGGAACGAGAGGTCGCCCCCTTGCCGCCGGACCAGCGCGAGGAACTTCTCCAGCGCCCGGCCGGAGTAGATCGCTTCGCGGCACAACTTCATCCCGGAGGCGATGTCCGGCGCCTTGCCGCCGAGGTACACCATGGCGCCGCCGAGCACATAGGTCACCTCCATCAGATCGGCGACAGGCTTCCCCTTGAGGCAGTCGACCGACTCCACCACCTCCAGCCAGTTCCCCACGGCCTTGCCGAGAGGCTGATCCATCCCCGTGACGAACCCGATCGTCCGTTTTCCCGCGCGGTTCCCGATGTCGACCAGCGCACGGGCGAGCGCCACCGAATCCCGCTCCTCCCTCATGAACGCCCCGTTGCCGGTCTTGATGTCGAGCACCAGCGCGTCGATCCCCTCGGCGAGCTTCTTGCTCATGATGCTGCCGGCGATCAGCGGGATCGCCTCGACCGTCGCGGTCACATCGCGCAGCGCATACAGCTTCCGGTCCGCCGGCACGACCTCGGCGGTCTGCCCGGCCAGCACGAGGCCGCACTCGGCGATGATCGCACGGTACTCATCCATCGGGATCGCGGTCCGGAAGCCGGGGATCGACTCCAGCTTGTCCAGCGTCCCTCCGGTGTGTCCGAGTCCGCGGCCGGAGATCATCGGGACCGGCACTCCGCACGCGGCCACCATGGGCGCGAGGATGAGCGACACCTTGTCGCCCACGCCGCCGGTGCTGTGCTTGTCCACCTTGACGCCGGGGATGTCGGAGAGGTCGAACACCGCGCCCGAATGGAGCATGAGGTCCGTGAAGGCGGAGGTCTCCGCCTCGGTCATCCCCCGGAACACGACCGCCATCAGCCAGGCGGACATCTGGTAGTCGGGGATGGTGCCGGCAACGTAGCCGTCGATCAGCTGCCGGAGCTCTTCCCGGGTCAGCTCCAACCCTTCGCGTTTCTTCCTGATCAGTTCGACGGGATTCATCGGATGAGGTGCGGATATTTGCGCGCGGCCAGCAGGATCCCCACCACGGTCTTGCTGTCGAGCAGGATGCCCTGTTCCACCCTGCGGAGGGCCTCCACGAACGGCAACCGCTCGAGGGTCATGGTGAATTCTCCTTCTTCGCGCTTGTGGCCGCCGGGAGCGGGCCGCAGGTCGGTCGCCAGGAAGATGTGCAGGAGCTCATCGCAGAACCCCGGGCTCGTGTGGATGGCCGTCAGCTTCTCCAGCTTTCCCGCGAGGTAGCCGGTCTCCTCTTCAAGCTCCCGGGCCGCCGCCGCGAGAGGATCTTCTCCCGGACTCAGCTTTCCGGCGGGCAGCTCCGCGATGTGCTTCTCGAGCGGGTACCGCAGCTGGGAGACGAGCAGGATCGTTCCGTCGTCGAAGACCGGAAGCGCAGCGGCCCCGCCGGGGTGCCTTGCGACCTCGCGGACCGTACGTTTCCCCGAAGGGTATTCGACCTGGTCCACCAGAAGGTCGATGATCCTTCCGCGGAACAGCAGTTCACGGCTGAGTCGTTTGAGTTCCATTGCGCACATGGACGATACGGTGAGGGAGAGGGATCTCGACGCCACGCTCCCGGAACGTCTTGTAGGCCTCCTCGCGCATCCGGGTCTCCACGGCCCAGACGTCGGTCCAGAGCCTGGCACGTCCGACGAAGGTCAGCTGTACGGAAGCCTCAGACACTGCCGTGCAATAGACCGCGGGGGCGGGATCGGACAGGAATTCGGGCTGGCGCGACGCGAGCTCGAGCAGGAGTTGCCGGATCTGCTCCGTGTCGGTGCCGTACGCGACCTCGAACTTCAGTGTGACGCGGGTCGGAGGATAGGGATGCGAGAAATTCGTGATCCGCGCTTTGATCAGCTCGGCGTTCGGGATGATGATCACGTTGTTGTCGAAGTTCACCAGTTTCGTCGACCGCAGCCCGATCTGCAGCACGTCGCCCACCTGCCCGGTCCCGACCTCGATCCGATCGCCGGTGCGGAACGGTCGGTCCACCAGGATCACGAACCCGCCGATCATGTTGGCCAGAGTGTCCTGGGCTGCCAGCGCTACGGCCAGCGAACCGACGCCGAGGGAGACCAGCAGGCTGCCGATATTGATCCCGAAATGATCCAGGATCACGATCAGTGCGACCAGGCCGATCAGGACGTTCATCAGCTTCCCGAGGAGGGGGCCGATGGTGGTCTTGAGCCCCGTTGCCCCATCGGTCGACATCCGGTCGAGGTACCAGCCGATGATCTCCCGGAGGATGCCCAGGATGATGCGGATCACCAGCACCGCCGTGAGCACGTACAGCACGGCGTCCGCGTACTGGAGGACCTGCTCGAACGTCAGGTCGGCCGGTGTCAGGCCCTTGCGGATCTCCCGCACCGCCAGCTGCAGGCCGACGATGAGCATCAGCGGCCTGACGCTCTTCAGGACCACCGCCAGGATCCGGTCGTCCAGCTCGGTTTCCGTCTTGCGGAAGATCCGATGCCCGAGGAAGTTCAGGAAGGCCCGGACGGCTGACGAGAAGAGATACAGGGCCGTCACGATGACGGCGGCAACGAGAAGATGGAACGTCAGAGGGTCTGCGAGAAGGGTCTGCATCGTCAGGACTCCAGCAGGTCGGCCGCGGCGAAAAGGATGCCGGAGATCACGCGTTCCCCCGGCTTCCCGGCTTCATGACGGGGATCCCCTGTGCGCAGAGCGGGCAGCTCTCGGGCTTGTAGGTCACCACCTCCATGGTCAGCACCGGGTAGCGGATCCCCCCGGGACCCAGGTCCAGCGGGGCCTTCCCTCCACTCCGGTCCACGATGTAGCCGAACCCGACCACCGTCCCCCCGGCGCGCTTGACGATCTCGACAACCTCTCCGACCGACCCGCCCGTGGTCACGACGTCCTCGCAGGCCAGCACCCGCTCGCCGGGCCGGATCTCGAATCCCCGGCGCAGCTGCATCACACCGTCCTTCCGCTCCGCGAAGATCGTCCGCGCCTTCAACTGCCGCCCCACCTCCTGGCCCACCACGATGCCTCCGAGGGCAGGAGCCACGACGACGTCAATTTTTTGGCCCGAGAACCGCGCGGCGATCTCGCCGCACAGGGTCTCGCAGTGCTCGGGGTACTGCAGCACCCTGGCACACTGGAAATACTGGTTGCTGTGGAGTCCGGAGGTGAGAACGAAGTGACCTTCCAGCAGCGCTCCGGTCTGTTTGAAGATGGTCAGTGCTCGTTCGGCATCCATGGTCGTCTGTCCAGGTGAAGTGTCGGGGTTTGTCGTGTCCGGGGTTCCGCCGCTACCACGTCATACGAAATCCGCCCCGGATCGACACGGCTGCGCCGAGAACGGGGTCGTTGTGCACCAACACCGCGTTCGCCTCGGCCACGAAAGCGAGCTCGTCGGTGATGGCCGCATCGATGCCGGCCGACGCGCCGATCGACAGCCGGGTCCGGGCAGGAACGCTGTAGTAGGTGATCTTCACGCTGTCCACCACCTGCTTGAAGGAGGCCGGCGTGGGACGCGTCGCGCCGATCTTGAACGTCGCGTACGGCGTCAGCGCCCGGTCGCGGATGAACACGTACCGTCCCAGAAGATAGAGGTCCCACCAGATCACCTTCCGGTCCAGCGGCGGAGGGCCGGTGGGGTACTTCTCATAGTACCCGGCGTAGCTCCATCGGAGCACGGTGAGGTCCACGCCGAGGCCGACCGAGAAGCGCCGGCTCACCGACGTCAGGAGATCCAGCGAGAAATTCGGACCATAACGCCAGATGTCGGTCAGGGAGTCCTTGGCAATGGGGAAGCCGGCTCCGCCCTGCAGGATGATGGACACCTTTTTCCCCTGGAGCCTGGACTCCGGCTTTGGCGGGGGTTTTGGCTGAGACACGGGCGGGGCCTTGGACGGAGGCTTGGACTGGGGCTTTGTCTGAGCTCCGGCATGAGTCCCGACGAGGCACACGGCAACGATGATCGAGAGAATGGGCAACGGGCGGGTCACCATCCTCGTGCCTTTCGCAGTCCAGTGATCTGTTCCACATGCTTCCGGCCGTGCTCCGCATAGATCGCAAGGATGCGGCCCAGGCTGATCTCCCCGCGTTCCGGGTGCTGGCCGGTCCGTTCCCACGCGTCATCCGGGATGGTGTCCAGCAGCACGCCCCAACGGGCGTGCAACGCGCGCAGGATCTCCACCGAGAGCCCCGGATCGGCCGTTGAGACGTCCGCGGTCTTCGCCCAGGCGTCCTGATCATAGGGCTTGAGCATCGGGTGCTCCTCCGTCAGGAGGAGTTTCATCCGGATGAAGGCATTCATGTGAGAATCCGCAAGGTGGTGGACCACCTGCCGGATCGTCCAGCCGCCGATGCGGTACGGGATCTCCATCTGCTCCGGGCGCAGGCCGCGGAGGGCTCCTTCCAGCAGCATCGGGAGCTCCTTGATCGCTGCGATCTTTCCCTTGCGTTCGTCGGCGCTCATCGCTCCTCCGCCTAATCGGTGATGGTGTTCATGGATCGATATTGTCTGCGCCACCGGTGAACGGGGCGTCCCTGCGGGCGAATTCCGGCCGGTAATACTCGGACGATCCGTACTCCTGGGCCCATCCCCGCTCCATCCCGAGCCGTTCCAGCGTTCGCAACACGCGTTCGAATTCACTCTCGCGGACCTTGCGGTCCAGCAGCGGGGTCGACAGGGCCTTGTGGGTGGGAAAGTACTGGGACATCAGGCTGATCGTCGTGTGCGGCCCCAGGGCGTCATGGATCCACTGCATGGATTCGCGACTCCCGGCGATGTCGTTCGGAAGCACCAGGTGCCGGATGATCAGCCCGCGCTTCACCAGCCCGTCATCCCCGACCACCAGCTCGTTCCCCACCTGCCGGTGCATCTCGAGGAGTGCGGCGTGCGCATGCCGCGGGTAGTCCTTCACGCCGGAGTATCTGTACCCCATCTCGGCATCGCCGTATTTCAGGTCCGGCAGGTAGATGTCCACGATCCCATCGAGCAGCCGTAGCACCTCCAGGCTGTCGTAGGCGTTGGTATTATAGATGAGGGGGAGCGACAACCCCTGGCCGGCCGCCAGATCCAGGGCGCGGACGATCTGAGGGACCACATGGCTGGGGGAGACCAGACCGAGGGAGTGGCATCCGCGCCCCTGGAGCTCCAGCATGATCTGCGCAAGCCGGTCGACCGTGACCTCGTGCCGCCGTTCTTCCCGGTGGTTCTGGCTGATCTCGTGGTTCTGACAGTAGACACACCGGAGGTTGCAGTTGCCGAAGAAGATGTTCCCCACCCCCAGCGTTCCCGTCAGGAGGGGTTCTTCGCCGAAATGCGCCGTGTACGAGGAGACCACGGGATCATAGGCGGTGTGGCAACGGGCCAGTTCTCCCTTCAAGCGATCGTTGCCGCAGTCGTGGGGGCAGACCGTGCAGGACGCCAGCATGGCCTCCAGCGAGTCCGCACGCCGGGCGAGCTCGCCGGTCCTGAACAGCGGGATATATGACGGGAGAACGGGAAACACCAAGCACCTGGTGCCTTGTCAGAGGGATCGGTTGCGGAGTAATATAGTGAAAGGGGTGTTGGGAGTCCACCTCGGCTCAGAGCGGGAGCCCTCTCGTCTCACCGAGCTTCAGCCATTCGTCCCGGTAGAGGATGTGCCGCGAGTCCACGGCCCTGTCGATCGCCAGGATCCCGTCCAGGTGGTCGATCTCGTGTTGCAGGAGCTCCGCCAGGGCGCCTTCCGCCCGGAGCGAGTGCGGACGGCCTGCCGGGTCCTGGTAGTCCACTTCGACGCGGAGATGGCGGCGGACCTTCACGATCAGGTCCGGGAAGCTGAAGCAATCGTCCCAGAGGGTCATCCGGGTCCGGCTCCGGCGCCGGATCTTCGGGTTGATCAGGGGAAGTTCCGTCCCGACGTTGAGGAACACCACCCGTTGTGCGGACCCGATCTGCGGCGCAGCGATCCCCCGTCCGAATCCGTTCCGCACCCGGAAGTCCGCCAGCGTGTCGCGCAGGTCCGCGACCAGTCTCGCAAGTGAGTCGCCGCGAAACCGGCTGACCGGCGCACAGACCTCCCGGAGGCCGGGATGTCCGAGCCGCAGGATCTCCTGAATGGCCACTGGTCTTTCTCCTCTCTTCTTCGCGGAGTCTTCGGGGTCAACCGCCCGTCACCGCATTCCACTGCTCCCCGGCCACCCTTTGCACCCGGCCGAGCTTCTGGCCGAGGAACCGTTCCCCTACCTCGGTGAACTTCGCGGGGATGTCGCTCACCGAGAACTGGAGGTTCGGCCGGTCCGTGCTGGGGTTGCGCAGGCCCTGTTCATCCAGAAGCCGCTCCACTTCCTCGGCCGCTGCCTCCCCGGAATCGATCAGCCGCACCTCGGGGCCGACCGCCCGCTCGATGGCCAGGCGGAGCACCGGGTAGTGCGTGCAACCCAGGATGAGCGTGTCGATATTCTCGAGCGTCAGCGGGAACAGGTACTCTTTTGCGATCAGATGCGTGGCCGGGTGATCGATCCATCCCTCTTCGGCGAGCGGGACGAAGAGCGGACAGGCGCGGGCCACCACCCGCACGCCGGGGTCCAGCTGGCGTATGGCATGCGCGTAGGCGTTGCTGTTGATGGTGGCGATCGTGCCGATGACCCCGACGGAACGACGCCGGCTCGCCTTCACGCACGCCGCAGCCCCGGGCGCGATCATCCCGATCACCGGGACGCGGGCGAGTTTCTGCACAACGTCCAGGGCCACGGCGGACACGGTGTTGCAGGCGACCACCACGGCCTTGACGTTGTGGGCCATCAGCACCGCCACGTCGTGGGCCGCGTATTCGCGAACCACTGCCGGCGACTTCGGGCCGTAGGGGACCCTGGCCGTGTCGCCGAAATAGACGATGTTCTCGTGCGGCAGGCGGCGCGTCAGCGCCCGGACCACCGTCAGACCGCCGATCCCGCTGTCGAACACCCCGATGGGACGCGTGTTCATGCGAGTTGCTGCTCCTCGATGGAATGGATCGTGCGCAAGACCTCCTCGCGCACGGCATCGCGCCGGGCGCCGTCCGCCAGCGGCCCTCCTCCCCGTTCCCGCACGTAGAAGGCATCCACGATCCCGTCCACCCTGGTGGCGATCTTGGCGAAATAGATATCCAGCCCCAGCCGCGAGATGGTCTCGGTGACGCGATAGAGGAATCCCACGGAATCGGTGGCGTAGACGTCGATGATGGTGTACCGCCCGGCGTCTTCGAACTCCACTCCCAATCGTGTTGAGGGGTTGCGCGGATGTCGCGGGCGCCGTTTCCACTTCCGGTGATGGGCAGCCAGCAGGTGGGCGACGTCCTTCTCCCCCGCCGTCACTTCGCGGAGGTCATCCGCGATCTTCTGGCACACCCGGTATTCGAGCTGCTGGCGGTTCGCGGCATCCGTGACCCTGAACCGGTCGATGATGATCCCGTCGTCCCGGGTGAAGATGTTGGCGTCGAAGATGTTCGCGTCGTTGGCGGAGAGCACGGCGCAGAATCGGGAGAGCGCGAAGGGCGCATCGTGCCCGATCACGGTCACTTCGGTGTATCCGCCCGCGTGGGAGAAGAGTGCGGAGACCGGTTCCCGGGCGGCGATCTTCTGGAGATGGTCGCCGATCTCCCGGTCGGTGAACGACGCGATATAGGACGGGCTGTCGATCCCGGCGAGGTGACGTTCGACCTCCTCCCGCGGCATGGTGTTGCTGAGGGCCGAGACCACCTGCTCCGCCGCCTCCTCGTGTTTCGCAGTGTGGTAGGCGTCGATCTGGCTCCCCTGGAGTTTGCGATGGAGCACCTCCGCGGAGAACTGGTGCAGCTCCTGCAGGATCGAGGCTTTCCAGCGGGTCCAGACGTTCGGGTTCACCGCGGAGAGGTCGGCATAGGTCAGCAGGTAGAGGTGGTCCAGCAGCGCCGGCCGGGGAAAGCGGGCGGTGAACTCGCGGATGGTCGCCGAATCGTGGATGTTCCTGCGGAATGCGACCTGTTCCATGACCAGGTGGTGACGGATCAGGAACTCCACGTCGTCCGCGAGATCGTGCAGGCCGAGGCGCCCCAGAACGGTCCGGGCGATCGCCCCGCCGGTGATCTCATGGTCCGCCACCCCGTCGGGTTTCGCGATGTCGTGCAGAAGGATCGCGAGGTACAGCAGATCCTTCCGCTCCACCCTCCGGAAGATCTCGCGCAGGTATCCCGGTTGTTCGCGAAGGCGCTCCGCATGCTCCACAGCGATCAGCGTGTGCTCGTCGGCGGTGAAGTAGTGATAGACGTTATGCTGAAAGAATGCCACCAGGCGACCGAACTCCGGGATATAGCGTCCGAGGACATCGGCGTCGTTCATCTCCCGGAGCACCGGTCCCACGGATCGGGACCGGAGGATCCGTCGGAACCGGGAGGCGAGGTCGGGGGAGGCCGGAGCGTCCGGTCCGAGCAGGTCCGCTCCGCGTTCGATGGCGGCCCGGAGACGGGCGTCAGGCACGAGGTTCCGCTCCGCCGCGAGAACCAGCGCATCGAACAGATGCACCGCGTTCGCGAACCCTTCGACCCCCGGCGCGAAACAGAGCCGGTCCTCCTCGGCGCGAAATCCGCCCTGCAGGGTCTCTCCCGGAGCGTGCCCGCCGGCAGCATCCAGGGTTTCGCGGAATCGCTGCGTGAGCCTCCGGTTCAGCTTGTGGATGACGCGCGCATGCCGGTAGTACTCGCGCATGAACACTTCGACGGGACGCAGGCCGGGCTCCGGGGAGAAGCGAAGACCTTCGGCGACCGCCATCTGCAGCGCGTACTCGAGCGTATCGTGCTGACCATCGCGCTGCAGGTGCATTTCGTGGCGGACGCGGAAGAGGAACTCGAGCGCTTCGACCACCGCGCGGTATTCCCTCTCGTCCAGTCCTTCCCGCTCGCTGAGCACGCGCAGGAACCCCGCATGCGCGGGGCCGGGTCCCTGCTCCGCCGTGGCAAAGGCGGGATCCGCCCCCCGGTAGAGCCAGAGGAGCGTATGCGCATCGCGCAGTCCCCCGGCGCTCTTCTTGACGTTCGGCTCCAGCAGCTTCACCGACGTTCCGTACCGTTCGTGCCGCGCCCGCTGGTCGGCGAGCAGCCCTTCGATCAGCCAGCGCCGGATCTCCGGCAGGCGCGAGGCCATGGACTCGGCGAATCCCCCGGCGAGGGCCGGGTCACCGCACACAAAACGCGCCTCCAGCTGCGAAACCCAAACGTCCAGCGTCCGGCCTGCGGCAGCCAGCACCTCCGGGATCGTCCGCACGCTGTGGCCGATGTTCAGTCCGGCATCCCAGAGGATGTGCAGGAACTTCCTGACGGTTTCTTCGATCTCCCGCCGGTCGTCCGCTTCTTCGCACAGAACCATGACGTCGACGTCGGAACCGGGGAAGAGCTCCCGGCGGCCGTACCCCCCAGGGCGAAAACCGCAATGCGCGGCCCGCCCGGGTCCATGACCGCCGAATAGGCGGCCAGCAGGGCATCATCAACGGTTGCGGTCAGTGCCGTCGACGTGTCGAATGCCGACGTCCCGGCGTGGTGCCGGGCGACGATCCCGAGGACCTTTTCGTCACGTGTGGTTCGGATCGACGGCGCAAGCTCGTGCATGAATGCAATATACCTACCTCTCGATGGAGATTCCACCCTCCGGAGCATACGGGTGGGACCACCTGGCGGGTGGCCAGAGCCCGTCCTGCTCGACGGTTTTTCGACGAAATCCCCTCTTCTCAATGCCTCTCGAACCCTCAAGAGAGCTGAAAAAGTAAACGGTCCGGTTAAAGAACTCAACAATCCGGTCATGGAAGTCACGTCATGAGCCGCCAAAACCGTTCACATTAGGCAATTGTTTCCCTGGCTCAACAATTGCATTCTCCAGGCGGAGACAAGGCATCACCATGGACCAGTTCGTTCGAGACTCCAGGCACTGCGTTCTTCGATCTGCTTCTGGCCTCCCATACTTCGCTGAAGAAGGTGGCCGGACTCGCCGACATGAGCGCCGAAGAGGTTCTGTGCCTGTTCGTCCTCCATGAGCACCACCCGGAGAACGTCAAGGCGCTGAGCAGGCATCTCGGCGTACGGAGCAGCCGGATGTCCAAGATCCTGTATTCGCTTGAGGAACGTGGATTCGTCATCCGATCGATCTCCAATGTGGACCATCGTATGGAAGAGGTCACCCTCACTCCCCGCGGGACCGACCGGATGGCAAACATGCTGGCGTTCGGTCGGAGCCTCGCTGAGAGCGTCCCGTTCGCGGGGGGGCACGGCCTCTCTGTCGCGTCTCCGCCGCCGGCCGGGAAAGGCCACTGGACCCATTCCCGCACCCGTTCCCAGGACCAAGAGCATCATTGACCGAGGTCGACCCATGAGCGTTCCATCTGTCATCCCACTCGCCCCCGTCACCACCAAGAAGCACCGCGGGATCGCCCGGCGGATCAAGTTCGAATCCGAGCTGGACCTCGCGTTCGGCGAGACCATGGCCGAAAAGGCGTACGGACAGCGACTGTTGAGTTGCATCCAATGCGGCACCTGCAGCGCCACCTGCCCGCTGAGCCACTACATGGACTTCACGCCGCGGCGGATCATCGCGATGACCCGCGAGGGCTTCCGCGACGAGGTGCTGAACAGCCTGACCATCTGGTTGTGCGCCTCCTGCTACTCCTGCACGGTCCAGTGTCCGCGCCAGATCCACATCACCGACGTGATGTACACGCTGAAACGGGAGGCAATGGCGCGCGGTGTCCATCCCAAACACCACCCGATCCCCGTGCTCGCACGCGAATTCTTTGAGCAGGTCCGCCATTACGGCCGCAACACCGAGAGCCATGTCCTGGTGAGACTGTTCCTGAGAACGAAACCCTGGAAGATGCTGAAGGAGGCCTGGCTCGGGTTCACCCTCTGGCGCAAGGGGAGACTCTCCCCGTTCCGCGAGAAGATCCACGGCATCGCCAGCTTGCGCGCCATCCTGACCAGCAGCAGCCCGAAGAACGGAGGACGACCTTCATGACCTACCTCTATTTTCCCGGATGCTCCCTGCGCAGCACCGGACGCGCGTACGAGGAATCGATGCTGGCGGTCTTCCGCGCGCTCGAGATCCCGCTCGAAGAGCTGCAGGACTGGAACTGCTGCGGCGCCACCGCCTACTTCTCGACGGACGAACACCAGGCCTTCGCCATCGCCGCCAGGAATCTCGCCATCGGCGAGATCCAGGCGAAGGTGAACGGCTCGGGGCCCGTGGACATCATCGCCCCCTGCAGCGCCTGCTTCCTCGTCCTGAGCAAGACCCAGCGGTACCTTGCGCAATACCCCGAGGTGCATGCGTCCGTGACCAACGCCCTCGCGGCCGGCGGACTGGTATACCACGGAAAGGTCCGCGTCCGCCACCCGCTCGACGTGCTCGTCAACGACATCGGGCTCAAGAGAATCGCGGCAAGGACCCGTCGCCCTCTGAAGGGCATCCGGGTCGCCAGCTACTACGGGTGCCAGATGACCCGTCCGTTCACCACGTTCGACGATCCTTTCTATCCCACGACGATGGACTCGCTTCTCCGCGCCATGGGAGCCGAGCCGGTGGACTGGGCTCTCAAGACCCGATGCTGCGGCGGCAGCCTCACCGGGACGATCCAGGAGGCCGGGCTCCGCCTGAACAGGGCCCTTCTGAAGGAGATCAGCAAGCACCGCGCCGACATCGCGGTCACCTGCTGCCCCCTCTGCCAGCATAACCTCGAGTGCTACCAGGGCCGGATCAACCGGGAATACAACGAGGACCTCCACGTGCCGATCGCCTATTTCACCCAGCTCATGGGACTGGCCCTCGGGATCCCGGACAAGGAGCTGGGGATCCAGAGATTGTTCCACCCGATCCCCCACCCCGCTTCCCGGCGGGAGGAGGCCGCGCATGTCTGATCAGAGCACCAACGGCGCCCCCAGGATCGGATTCTACGTCTGCCATTGCGGACACAATATCGCCGGCATCGTCGACGTCCACGCCGTCGCCGAGGCCGTGGCTCGCCTGCCCCAGGTGGTCGTGTCGCGCGAATACAAATACATGTGTTCGGATCCGGGGCAGGAGCTGATCCAGCAGGACATCCGCGAACACCATCTCAACCGGATCGTCGTGGCTTCCTGCTCCCCGCTGCTGCACGAACATACGTTCAGGACCGCAACGGAGAACGGCGGGCTCAACGCCTACCACTTCCACATGGTCAATATCCGCGAGAACGTCTCGTGGGTGCACACCGACCGTGATGCCGCCACGCGCAAGGCGATCGACCTTGCCCGCGCGGCCATTCTGCGGGTCCAGCACCACAAACCCCTCCAGAACCGGAAGGTGCGGATCCACCCCGACGTGCTGGTCGTGGGCGGGGGGATCGCGGGCATCCACGCAGCCCTGACCCTCGCCAACGCGGGAAAGAAGGTCTATCTCGTCGAGCGCCAGCCGACCATCGGCGGGCACATGGCCATGTTCGACAAGACCTTCCCCACGCTCGATTGCGCGGCCTGCATCCTGACGCCGAAGATGTCGCAGGTGAAGAACCACCGGAACATCACCCTCTGGTCGTATTCGGAGGTGTCTGCGCTCGAGGGGTACGTCGGGAACTACCGTGTCACCGTGCGCCGGAAGCCCCGCTACATCAACGAGGATCTCTGCGTCGGCTGCATGGAGTGCGTTGAGGCCTGCGTCTACAAAGAGGGCCGCACGCCAGACGAGTTCAACGTCGGCCTTAGCAAGCGGAAACCGATCTACATCCCGTTCCCCCAGGCAACCCCGCAGGTGGTGGTCATCGACCCCGAGACCTGCATCCAGTTCAAGTCGGGACACTGCAAGCAGACCTGCGTCGAAAAGTGCGACCGCGACGCGGTGGTCCTGGACCAGCAGGAGACCTTCGAGACCGTGGACGTGGGCACCATCATCCTCGCCACGGGATTCAAGACCTTCGACGCCTCGCAGTTGCCGGTCTACGGGTACGGGAGGTACAAGAACGTCTACACGTCGCTGGAGGTGGAACGGCTGGTCAACGCCTCCGGGCCGACCGGGGGGGACCTGATCCTCCGCGACGGCTCCAGACCGAAGACGGTGGGGATCATCCACTGCGTCGGGTCACGCGACCGGAACACCAACCGGTGGTGCTCCCGCACCTGCTGTATGTATTCATTGAAGCTCGCCCATCTTCTGAAGGAGCATTCGGACGCGGAGGTGTACAACTTCTACATCGACATACGGGCTGCGGGCAAGACCTACGAGGAGTTCTACGACAAGCTGCTCGAGGAGAACGTCCATTTCATCCGGGGGCGGGTGGCAGAGGTGACCGACTGGACGGCGCGGCCGTCGGAGGAGGGGAAACTGATCATCCGCTGCGAAGACACCCTGATCGGCGTTGTGCGCCGGATCCCGGTGGACATGGTCGTGCTGGCGGTCGGGATGGAGCCCCAGAAGGACGCGCAGGAGGTACGGCGGCTCTTCAACATCTCCTGCTCCACCGAGGGGTTCTTCCTGGAGCGCCACCCCAAGCTCGCGCCGGTGGACACCTTCACCGACGGCGTCTTCATCGCGGGAGCATGCCAGGGACCCAAGGACATTCCCGACAGCGTCGCGCAGGCCGGCGCGGCCGCCGCGCAGGCGATGGCACTCATCGACGCGCGGGAGATCGAGCTGGAACCCAACGCCGCGGTGGTGGACCAGGACGTCTGCGCCGGGTGTCGTTCATGCCTGAATGTCTGCCCGTACAACGCGATCTCCCGCGACGAGGCCAAACAGAAGGCGTTCATCAACGAGGCGCTGTGCAAGGGATGCGGGACCTGCGTGGCCACCTGTCCCTCGGGCGCCATCACGCAGAACCTCTTCGAGGATCAGGAGATCTTCAGCGAGATCGAAGGCCTGCTGACCGAACCGCGCCAGACACAACCGGCGTAATCACGGACCGAACTCAGGAAACCGACTCATGACCACCGCAATAACGCCGACGCCGTCGTGGCAGCCGCGGATCGTCGCGTTCTTCTGCAACTGGTGCACCTACACGGCGGCCGACCTCGCGGGCGTCTCCCGGCTCACCTACGCGCCGAACGTCCGCATCATCCGGGTGATGTGCTCCGGACGCATGGACCCGCAATTCGTGCTCGACGCGTTCGCCCGTGGCGCGGACGGGGTCTTGATCGGAGGATGCCACCCCGGCGACTGCCACTACGTCGAGGGGAACTACAAGGCGCTCCGCCGCATACGCCTGCTGGAGCGCTTGCTCGACGACATGGGGATCGCCAAGGACCGCTTCCGCCTCGAATGGATCTCGGCGTCGGAGGGAGAGAAGGTCCGGGTGGTGGTGAACGATATCGTGGCAAAGGTCAGGGCCCTCGGGCCGCTGGACCTGCCCGGGAAATTCCGCGAGTGGGACAGCGAGATGGACGAGCTCGAACAGGCGGTCAACACCACCGGGGAGGCCCTCCATGCCTGACAAGCCGAAAGTCGCTTTCTACTGGTGCGCCTCCTGCGGCGGGTGCGAGGAATCCGTCGTGGACCTCGCCGAAGGGCTGCTGGAAGTGGCCGCCGCCGTGGACATCGTCCTGTGGCCCGTCGCAATGGACTTCAAACGCGAGGACGTCGAGGCCCTGCCCGATGGCTCCATCGCTGCCGCCCTGATCAACGGCGCCGTGCGAACCTCCGAACAGGAGGAGATGGCCCGGATGCTCCGCCGCAAGAGCCTCGTGGTGATCGCCTACGGCTCCTGCGCGCACACCGGCGGCATCCCCGGACTTGCCAACCAGTTCGACCGGGAGGAGATCCTCCGCTACGTGTACGACGAGGCACCGTCGACGGTGAACCCCGAACACACCCGTCCTGCCCTCTCGTTCGGCATCAACGGCGCTACGGTCAGGCTTCCCGAGTTCCGCCGGATGGTCCGGACGCTGGACCAGGTGATCGATGTGGACTACTACCTGCCCGGCTGCCCGCCGACACCCGCACTGCTCAAGGCGGCGGTCCAGGCATTGCTGACCGGCACCCTTCCACCGAAGGGATCGGTGCTGGCCCCGGACGTTGCGCTGTGCGAAGAGTGCCCCAAGAAGGACAGCAAACCGTCCGACCTCTCCTTCACCGAGTTCCGGCGCCCGCACACCACGGCCATCGACCCGAACACCTGCTTGCTGGCCCAGGGGATCGTCTGCATGGGACCCGCGACCCGGAGCGGTTGCGGCGCACTGTGCTGCACGGGCAACATGCCGTGTACCGGCTGTTTCGGGCCGACCTCCCGGGTCAGGGACCAGGGAGCCAAGATGCTCTCGTCCCTCGCCGCAGGGGTGGCGGCGAAGGACGAAGAGGGGATCCGGGAGACTCTCACAGGGCTCCCCGATCCGGTCGGGACGTTCTATCGGTACGCATTGCCGGCGTCGATGCTCCGGCGCAAGATCATCCACTGAGAACCCGCTGCCCGCCGGCGCGGGCCCGGAGAACGGAACCAGGACATGGACAGACACATCACCGAACGCTGGGATCAAGCCCACGCCGCAGCCAACACGGCGTACATGAACACCCGCAGGATCGCCATCGACCCGATCACCCGCCTCGAAGGGCACGGGAAGATCGACATCCTCCTCGACGAGCGGGGCGAGGTGTCAAAGGCCTACTACCAGATCCCGGAGCTCCGCGGGTTCGAGGTGTTCACCCGCGGCCGGCCCGCGGAGGAAATGCCCCAGATCACCAGCCGGATCTGCGGCGTCTGTCCCACCGCCCACCATATGGCGGCGACCAAGGCCCTCGACGACCTGTACAAGGTGGTCCCGCCCCGTCCGGCACTCAAGATCCGCGAGCTCATCTACAATACATTCATGCTGGAGGACCACGCGCTCCACGTGTACGTGCTGGGGGGACCGGATTTCATTGTCGGTCCGACCGCACCCAAGTCGGAGCGAAACGTGCTCGGGGTCATCAACAAGGTCGGCATCGAGACCGGCAAACGGGTCATCGCCATGCGGCGGCGGCTGAGGGACTTCATCACGCAGGTGGGTGGCAAGGTCATCCACCCGGTCTTCGGACTCCCCGGAGGGGTGGCCAAAGGGATCTCCCCGGACCAGGTCGCCCCGCTCCGCGAACTCGCCGCCGACGGCGTGGAGTTCGCACGGTTCACGCTCGAGGTCTTCCGTTCCCTGGTGCTGTCGAACGACGAGTACCTGCGCCTGATCACGGGCGGCATCTACACACACCGCACCTCCTACATGGGGCTGGTGGACGACCAGCAACGGGTGAACTTCTACGATGGACGCCTCCGGGTGGTGGACCCCGGGGGGGAACAGTTCGCGCTCTTCCCGGCCCAGGAGTATCTGCAGCACATCGCGGAGCACGTGGAACCCTGGAGCTACGTGAAGTTCTGCTATCTTCGCAAGACCGGCTGGAACGGCTTTGTCGAAGGGAAAGAGGGGGGCGTGTACGCCGTAGCGCCGCTCGCGCGGTTGAACGCGGCGAAGGGCATGGCCACGCCGCTGGCGCAGGCGGCCTACGAAGAATACGTGAAGACCCTCGGCGGGACCCCGGTGCACCACACGCTGGCGAACCACTGGGCCCGCATCGTCGAGATGCTGCAGGCTGCCGAGACCATACAGATCCTCGCCAACGATCCGGAGATCACGTCGCACGATCTCCGGGTCCTGCCGACGGCCACCCCCACCTCGGGGATCGGCGTGGTCGAGGCGCCGCGCGGGACGCTGCTGCACCACTACGAGACCGACGACCGCGGGATCATCACGCGGGCGAACCTCATCGTGGCGACGCAGAACAATGCCGCCCGGATCGCCATGAGCGTCGAGAAGGCGGCGCGGGAACTGATCCACGATGGGAAGGCGGACGACGGGCTGCTGAACATGATCGAGATGGCCTTCCGGGCGTACGATCCCTGTAACGCCTGCGCCACCCACACGCTTCCCGGCCAGGTGCCGCTGGTGATCCGGCTCTTCGACAGCGATCATACGCAGGTCGGCGAGCTGCGCCGGACCCCACCCGGGTCCGCACGGGGTCCCGCATGAAGGGAGAGCCACGCACGCTCCTGCTTGCGCTTGGCAACGACCTGCTGGGCGACGATGCCGTGGGTCTGGAAGCCGCGCGGGAGATCGCGCGGTCTTCCCCTGACGGCGTGGAGATCGTCGAGGCTGCCGCGGGAGGGTTCGCCCTGCTGGACCTGCTGGAAGGATACCGCGAAGCGGTCATTGTGGATGCGGTGGCCACCGGAACGTTCCCGCCCGGCACGGTCCGCGAGGTGCTCCCGGAGGAATTCGCCACTCTGGCCCCCGCCTCGCCCCACTACGCCGGACTCCCGCACCTGATGCAGTTGGCCGCACAGCTCGGCATGACCGTACCTGACCGGTTGCGGATCATCGTGATGGAAGTGGAGGATCCCCATCTCCTCCACGAAGGGTTGAGCGAGACGGCACGCGCCGCACTTCCCGCCCTCGTGCTTCGCCTTCGCGCTGCCCTCACGGAGATGGCCCCGGCCCAACGCACTCCGGCCTGATCGTCCCCTGTCCTCACTCCAGCGGTCACCAGCCCGCGCCGATCGTCTCCTCGAACGTTGCGTACGCCGCCATCCGCCCGTACTGCCCGAAGGAGAACATCGCGACCTGCTCTGGCTCCTCCGGCAAGCCCTCCGGAAGCGGATGGGGAGCCTCCAGATGATAGAGGTGGCTCTTGACCAGAAAGTCGACCTGGGCGGTCACATACCGGGGATCCCGCCCGGCGGCCTTGGCGTCCGCGGAAACGGAAAGGATCCTCACGCCGGTCCTGGAGAATTCGGCGGACGCTTTGAACACCAGCGCGCCGGTCCAGCTGCGGGCGAAGTAGAGCTGACCGTCGAACAGGAAGATATCCCACTTCTCTTCCATCTCGCCGGCGAGGTACACCGGGCCGTCGATCACCCCCTTGAGGGGAGGATACTCCAGGCCGCACGGAACCAGAAGGGTATTGACGGGCAGTCGGCTGCGGACGTGTTCCCCCTGCGAACTTCGGAGCATCGCAAAAGTATTTGCCACCGACGGTTCGCCGGTGGAGCTCACCAGTTGACGGGCGAACTCCCTGCAGTCGAGGCAGCGGATGCCGAAGCGGTTTTCGGCGGGGGCGAGCCAGCGCGGAGGAGCGGTGTGCTTCATGGACGGTTCTTCACGCAGGGAACATACTAAACCTCCCCGAAAGAAAACAGGCCCCCGTTTGCAACTCCGGCACCTCCCTCCTATATTTCTTGCATGAATCCAGCGGACACACCGGCGAAACGTACCGTTCTGGTGACCGGTGCAACGGACGGCATCGGCAGGGAAACGGCCCTGGCGCTCGCCGGGCGCGGCATGCGGGTTCTCGTGCACGGCCGGGATCGCCGGCGCACGGAGAACACCTGCGATGATCTCCGTGCCAGGGTCCCCGGAACGCAGCCCGAACCGCTGGTGGCGGACCTCTCCTCGCTGGCCACCGTGCGGTCACTGGCGGCCGAGGTCCGCTCCCGCACGGACCGGCTGGACGTGCTCATCCACAATGCCGGTGTGTTCATGAAACGCCGGCAGTTGTCGGGAGACGGCTACGAAATGACCTTCGCCGTCAACCATCTTGCGCCGTTCCTCCTGACGGCCCTCCTCGGCGACCTGCTCGCCGCCTCGGCGCCGGCCCGGGTGGTGACCGTCAGCTCCGTCGCCCACCAGCGCGGGAAACTGGACTTTGACAACCTTCAATCGGAGCGGTCGTTCGACGGCTACGGGGCCTATTCCGCTTCCAAGCTTGCCAACGTGCTGTTCGCCTTTGAGCTCGCCGCGAGGAAGCGTCTGGAGGGCATCACCAGCAACGCGCTGCATCCCGGCGTGGTGACGACCAAGCTGCTGCACGAGGGGTTCGGGAGCACCGGGATCAGCCCGGCTGACGGGGCACGGAACTCGGTCTACCTCGCGACGTCCCCCGAGGTGGAAGGGATCAGCGGGATGTACTTCGACAATTGCCGTCCGGGCCGCGTCGCGCCGGCCGCGGAACAGGCGGACCTGCGCGAACGGCTCTGGATCGTCAGCGAAGAGCTTACGGGGCTCTCATGAATCGGATCCTCCGCGGTACGATGGACGGCCCTCCTTGCGTGGCCTTGCATGGCGCTCGCTCAGCACACCGAAGGGTTCATCGGATTCCGCTGGGGGACGCCTCTGCAGGAGATCCGCCAGAAACTGGAGCTGACCCCGGTCCGGGAGGAAGGCCGGTACGCTCTGTACGAGCTCGGGGATCTGCCGTTCGAGGGGATCGACCTCCGTGGCTGCGGCCTGGAATTCGTGGACGGAAGGTTGTCCGGGGGATTCTGCCAGACCAGGGGAGTGGAAGATGCCCGCCTCCTGAGGCTCCGCCTGGAGCACCAGCTCGGCAGGCCTCTGAGCGTCAGGCAATACACGGCGCAGTGGGCCGGCCCCGACACCTTTGCGGACTATGACGAGGACGCAACCGGGAACGCCTATCTGTACATCTATTCCCGGAGACTGAACAAACCCGTGGAGCCGGAGCACTGACCGATGCACGAACTCTCGATCGCCCAGAGCATCCTCGAGATCGTCTTCGACCACGTGCCTGCGCCACAGCGCCCGCTGGTCCGGACCGTGCGCGTCCGGGTGGGCGCCGCCTCCGGTGTCGTACCGGAATCTCTCGAGTTCTGTTTTTCCGCGGTGGTCGTGGAAGGCCCCCTGGCGTCGGCCACGATCGAGATCGAGTCGGTTCCGTTCGTTCTGCGTTGCGGAGCCTGCGGAGCAGAGACCTCCGCCGAGAGCGGCATCCCGATCTGTGCGAACTGCGGGGCACCCGCAGAGATCCTTTCCGGCACCGAACTCCAGGTGAAGGAGATCGAGCTCGCCGAACCATCCACGGGAGCATCATGAACGTCATTACCATCGAACGCAGGGTCCTGGAAAAGAACGACGAGATCGCCGCACGGAACCGGGAGAAGCTCCGGAAGCACGGGATCTTCACGATCAACATGGTCAGTTCCCCCGGTGCCGGCAAGACCAGCATTCTCGAGCGGTCGCTGGACATTCTGAAGAGGGACGTTCGCGTCGCGGTGATCGAGGGAGACGTCCAGACCGACCTCGATGCGCAACGGGTGGCGCGGTACGGAGTGCCGGCGGTGCAGATCGTCACCCGCGGCGGCTGCCATCTGGAAGCCAACCTCGTGAGCGACGCGCTCGGGACGCTCGACCTGGCGACAACGGACCTGCTCATCATCGAGAACGTCGGGAACCTGGTCTGCCCTTCGAACTACGACCTGGGAGAGGACCTCAAAGTCGTGGTGGCGAGCACGGCAGAGGGTGACGACAAGCCGCTCAAATATCCGGCGATGTTTCGCAAGGCCGACGTCCTGATCATCAACAAGATCGACCTCGTTCCGTACGTCAACTCCAACCTCGTCATCCTGCGTGGCAACGCCCTGCAGGTCAACCCCTCTCTGACGGTCTTCGAAACCTCCTGCACCACGGGAGCAGGCATCGAGCAATGGTGCGCGTGGCTCGTTTCAAAAACGACGCCACACTGATCTCGTCCGTTTTGTTGAGAAACACCACAGTGTCGATGTTTCCGTAATCGGGAACGTCCCCCCGCCGGTTCGCATTTCTGCCAACTCCTCGCGCTCCACACCGCCCGATTCGGCCCGTTCCAGGGAGTCCACACGATGGCATACAAGTTGCGCTTCCCGTTGGCGCTCCGGCCGCGCGCCGGATCTCCGGAAAACCTTCGCCCATGACCATGCCAACACCAGAAAAGAAACCGACCCACCCGAGCGGCGACAACAGATTCAAGCTGCTCGACCGCGCCATCACGAAACACCAGGGACGCGGCGATGCGCTGATCGAGGTCCTGCACGCCGCGCAGGGGATCTTCGGATTCCTCGAGAACGACCTGCTCGTCTACGTCGCGCGGAAACTGAAGCTTCCCCTCAGCCGCGTCTACGGGGTCGCGACATTCTATCACTTCTTCACCCTGAAACCGAAGGGGGAACACACCTTCGTCCTCTGCACGGGAACCGCCTGCTATGTCAAGGGGGCGGGCGAGATCCAGAAGGCTGTGGAGTGTCACTGCGGGACGAAGTTCGGCACGACGACCGCTGACAATGCGGTGTCGCTGGTCTCCGCCCGCTGTGTCGGATCGTGCGGCCTCGCGCCGGTCGCGGTCCTGGACAACGAGGTCGCCGGCAAGCTGACCCCGGACGGGGCGGTCGCAAAGGTCAAGGCCTGGCAGGTGCAACCACGAGCGGAGGCAGTATGACACTCGAAGATCTCCAGGAGCTCGCCGACAAAGAACGCGATCGCCAGCGGCAATTCAAGTGTCGGCTGCTGTACTGTTCCGCCGCCGGGTGCGTCTCCTGCGGCAGCAAGACCATCAGCGAAGCCCTGACCGCCGCGATCAAGGAGCGCGGCCTCGGGAACGAGGTGGAGGCCGTCGGGACCGGATGCATGGGGCTCTGCGGTGAAGGGCCGCTGGTGAAGGTCGAACCGGACGGCACCCTCTACCAGCACGTCGACGCGGAGGCCGCCCGCCGGATCGTGGAAGAGCATGTGGCGGGCGGCACGAAAGTGGCGGAATACCTCGTGGACACCACCACCCCCTTCTTCGCCTCGCAACTGAAGGTGGTGCTGGAGAACTGTGGCCGGACGAATTCTGAGAGCGTCGAAGAGTACATCGCCGCCGACGGGTACTCCGCCCTCGGCAAAGTGCTCACCGAAATGCAGCCCCAGGAGGTCATCGAGGAGGTCCGCAAGAGCGGGCTGCGGGGCCGGGGAGGCGGAGGCTATTCCACCGGACTGAAATGGGGCATCGTCCGCAAGGCGGCAAGCGAACAGAAGTACGTCATCTGCAACGCGGACGAAGGGGATCCGGGCGCGTTCATGGACCGGAGCGTGCTGGAAGGCGATCCGCACCGCATCCTGGAGGGAATGACCATCGCCGGCTACGCGGTGGGCGCCAGCCAGGGGTTCATCTACGTCCGCGCCGAGTACCCGCTCGCCATCGAGCGGCTCCGCATGGCGATCAAGCAGGCCGAACGCCTCGGGTTGCTCGGGAACCGGATCCTGGAATCGGCCTACAACTTCCGCATCGACATCCGGATCGGTGCCGGGGCGTTCGTCTGCGGCGAGGAGACCGCGCTGATACGCTCCATCGAAGGACGCCGGGGCCGTCCCCGCCCGCGTCCGCCGTACCCCTCCGAACGCGGCCTCTGGGGCATGCCCACACTGATCAACAACGTGGAAACCTACGCCAACATCGCGCCGATCCTCCGGAACGGCAGCGGCTGGTTCGCCCGCATCGGGACCCCGAAGAGCACCGGGACCAAGGTCTTCGCGCTCGCGGGGAAGATCCGGAACACCGGCCTGATCGAGGTGCCGATGGGGATCCCGCTCCGGCGCATCATCTTCGACATCGGCGGCGGCACGCCGGAGGGAACCACCTTCAAAGCCGCGCAGACCGGCGGTCCGTCGGGCGGGTGTATCCCCCCCGAGTACCTGGACCTGCCCGTCGACTACGAATCCCTGCAGACGGTCGGCTCCATGATGGGGAGCGGCGGGCTCATCGTCATCGATTCCACCTCCAAGATGGTGGACATGGCGAAGTACTTCATGGACTTCTGCGTCGACGAATCCTGCGGCAAGTGCATCCCCTGCAGGGTCGGCACGGTCCACATCCACAAACTCCTGCAGAAGATCGCCGACGGGAAGGCCACACGCAACGACCTCGCCCTGCTGGAGGAGCTGTGCGCGATGGTGAAGGACACGAGCCTCTGCGGGCTCGGACAGTCCGCCCCCAATCCGGTCCTCTCGACCCTGCGCTTCTTCCGGAATGAGTACGAGGAACTGCTGCGGGAACCGATCACGTTCGTCCAGACACCCAGCGGAACATAGACCATGTCAGTCATCACGTTCACGATCAACGACGAACAGCTGAGCGCCCGGGAAGGCGAAACCATCCTCGACGTGGCACGGGAGCACGGGATCGCGATCCCCACGCTCTGCCACCTGGAGGGCCTCTCCGCCGTCGGCGCCTGCCGCCTCTGCCTCGTGGAGATCGCGGGGATGTCGAAACTGCTCCCCGCCTGTACCACCCATCCGCAGGAAGGGATGGTGGTGCGCACGGACACCGAGCGCCTGAAGCGCAACCGGCGGATCATCATCGAGCTGCTCGCCTCCGAAGGGAATCACCAGTGCGCGGTCTGCGTGGTCAACAACCACTGCGAACTCCAGAACCTCGCCTACGACGTCGGCCTCCTGTACGTCCGCTTCCCGTATCTGTACCCGGCCAAACGGCTCGACGCGACCCACGAGGACTTCATCATCGACCGGAATCGCTGCGTCCTCTGCACCCGCTGCGTGCGCGTGTGCCACGATGTGGAGGGAGCGCACGTCTGGGACATCGCCGGACGGGGCATCGATTGCGAGATCGTGGCGGACATGAACCAGCCCTGGGGCACGTCGGAGAACTGCACCTCCTGCGGCAAGTGCGTGCTGGTCTGTCCGACCGGCGCCCTGATCAAGAAGGGGGAAGCGGTGGCGGAGATGGAGAAGCAGCCGAACTTCCTGAAGTTCCTGGTCACCGCCCGGCAGAAACGCGAATGGATCAACGTGGATACGGAGGAATGAGGGCATGAAACCAAGGGTCGCAACGGTCTGGCTGGGAGGATGCTCGGGATGCCACATGTCGTTCCTGGACATGGACGAGCGGTTGATCGAGCTGGCGGACAAGATGGACCTGGTCTACTCCCCCATCGCCGACGTCAAGGAGTTCCCCGCGAACGTGGACGTCACGCTCGTGGAAGGGGCGGTCGCCAGCGTGGAGCACGAGGAGTTCGCCCTGCAGATCCGGAGGAACTCCCGGTATGTCGTCTCGTTCGGCGACTGCGCCACCACGGGGAATGTCACCGCCATGCGGAATCACATGCCCCTCCAGCAGGTCCTGGAACGGTCGTACGTGGCGCTGGCGGACCATCACGCCGCAGGTTCCCCGCGACCATCAGTCGATCGCGGAACTGATGCCCCAGGCCCGGCCGCTTCACGAGTACGTCACGGTCGACGCCTTCATCCACGGATGCCCCCCCACCGCGGACCAGATCTGGTTCGCCGTGAACGAGCTGCTGCAGGGCAAGATGCCCGCGTATTCACACGTGTACCTCCGGTACGGATAACCGCCGGAACGGGAAGCAGAGGAAGGAACCACGAAGAGCCAGCGCATGTCCAGAACCATCAGTATCGCCCCGGTGACCCGGATCGAGGGTCACGCCAAGATCACGATCCTCATCGACGACGCCGGCAGCGTGCAGGACGCACGGTTCCACGTCAACGAGTTCCGCGGCTTCGAGAAGTTCTGCGAGGGACGGGTCGTCTGGGAAATGGCAGGCATCACCTCCCGCATCTGCGGCATCTGCCCGACGAGCCACCTGATCACCTCCGCGAAGGCCGGCGACGACATCCTGGCCGTCGAGATCCCCGTTGCCGCCGACCGGCTGCGCAGGCTCATCACCCTCGCGCAGTGGCTCCAGTCCCACGCGCTGAGCTTCTTCCACCTCTCATCACCCGATTTTCTCCTCGGGTTCGACGCAGATCCGGCCAGGCGCAACATCTTCGGTCTGATCGCCGACCACCGCGAGTTCGCGCGGCGGGGGATCCGACTGCGGAAGTTCGGGCAGGAGATCATCGAGGTACTGGGCAGCCGCCGCATCCATACCCCCTGGGCGGTTGCAGGCGGGGTACGAGAGCCGTTCGAGGTCGGGAAACGCGACTACCTGCTCGGCTGGATCCCCGAGGCAAAAGAGACCGCGCTGCTGGCCCTCGCCGAACTGAAGAAGATCCACGTCCGGCTGGCCGGCGACCTGCCGAACTACGGGAACTTCCACTCCCTGTTCATGGGTCTCGTGGCACCCGATGGCGCCCTCGAGTACTACGACGGATCCATCAGGATCATGGACGCCACGGGGAACATCATCGCGGACCGGATCGACCCCAGGACCTACCATGAGCACTTCGGAGAGGCTTCGGAACAGTGGTCGTACCTCAAGTTCCCCTACTACAAACCCTTCGGATACCCCCGCGGCATGTACCGGGTCGGCCCCCTTGCACGGGTCAACATCTGCGACTATATTGACACTCCCCTGGCGGAGACCGAACGCCGGCTGTTCAAGGCGTTCGCGGGCGAGACGGGGGCCGTCAACAATTCGTTCTTCTACCACTACGCGCGCCTGATCGAGATGCTGTTCGCGGTGGAGAAGATCGAGATGCTTCTGCACGATCCGGTCCTGCTCGGCACCAACGTGCGGTCCAAGGCGATGATCAACCGCGAGCAGGGGATCGGCGCCTCCGAAGCGCCCCGGGGCACCCTGTTCCATGAATACCACGTCACCGAGGACGGAATGCTGACGGCGGTCAACCTGGTGATCGCAACCGCCCAGAACAACCTGGCGATGAACCGCACGGTGCGGCAGCTCGCCACCCACTACCTGGACGGCGTCGTCCCGACGGAAGGGCTCCTGAACAGGATCGAGGCCGGGATCCGGTGCTACGACCCGTGCCTCTCCTGCTCGACTCACGCGATCGGCCAGATGCCTCTGCACCTGGAGGTCGTGGATCCCGCGGGACGCCTTCTCGCCGAACTCCGTCGATGAACGCCGTCCTCGTCATCGGCTACGGCAACACCCTCCGGGGCGATGACGGCGCCGGGGTGATCGCGGCCGGCCGGGCTCGCGATCTGGTGAAGGGAGTGGACGTGGTGACAGCGCATCAACTGCAACCGGAGCATGCCGAGGCCGTGGCCGGTCACCGGTGCGTGCTGTTCGTGGACGCGAGTGTACGCCGCCACACCCTGGGAGTCACCGAGATCGGCCCGAGGGAGCAGTCGCCACACGGCTCGACCCACAACCTGTCACCCGCAGGACTCCTGGCGCTGGCACAGGAGGTCTACCGCGAAACTCCCGAACGAACCCTCCTGCTCGAGATCCCGGCGTTGTCGATGGAGTTCGGGGACGGGCTGACGCCGGAAGCGTCGGCCTGCGTCGAAGAGGTCCTCGTCCATATCCGGAACGAAGTGGAGCTCTTTCTCGATCGAGTCTGACACCGGGAGCGGGTGATGATGCGGGCACATGTTGCCGTGCGCGGAGCTGTGCAGGGGGTCGGATTCCGCCCGTTCGTCTATCGTCTGGCTACCCAACTCGGGCTCAACGGTCACGTCAGGAACTCCCCGCAGGGCGTCTCGATCGACGTTGAGGGCACACAGGACGCACTCGGAGCCTTCCTCGCCCGGCTCCAGACCGAACTCCCCCCCCGCGCGTTCATCCAGAGCCTCGAATCCGCGTTCGTCGACCCGGCCGGTTACACCGGCTTCGAGATCCTGGAGAGCACGGCCGGCGGAGTGGTCAGCGCGCTCGTCCTTCCGGACGTCGCGACCTGCCCGGAGTGCCTCGCGGAATTCCTGGATCCCGCCAACCGCCGCTATCGCTATCCGTTCACCAACTGCACGAACTGCGGCCCGCGTTTCAGCATCATTGAGCGGCTCCCGTATGACCGCCCGAACACCACCATGCGGCGTTTTGCGCAGTGTCCCCGGTGCCGGGCCGAATACGACGATCCCCGCGACCGCCGGTTCCATGCCCAGCCCAACGCCTGCCCGGATTGCGGGCCGCAACTCCGGCTGCTGGACCGCTCCGGGTCGCTCCTCCGCGAACGGGACGAGGCGATCGCCGCAACGGTCCAGCGGATCCGTGCTGGAGAGATCGTGGCGGTCAAGGGACTCGGAGGGTTCCATCTGCTGGTGGACGCCGCCAGCGACCCGGCGGTTCGGAGGCTGCGCGAGCGAAAACACCGCGAAGAGAAGCCCCTGGCGGTGATGGTCCCGGACCCTGCCGCCGCCCGGCGGATCGCAGAGATCACAGAGCTGGAACTGCGGATGCTCACGGCGCCCGAGGCGCCGATCGTCCTTGTCGCGGGAAAGGCAGGCGGCCTCGCCCCTTCCGTCGCTCCCGGGAACCCCTACCTCGGCATCATGCTCCCCTACACACCGTTGCATCATCTTCTCCTCCGTGATCTGGGTTCGCCGGTGGTGGCAACGAGCGGGAACCTCTCGGACGAACCGCTCTGCATCGACGAGGACGAGGCCCTGGACCGGCTCGGGGGGATCGCCGACGTCTTTCTTGATCCACGACCGTCCGATCTACCGACACGTGGACGACTCGATCGTCCGGGTGATGGCCGGTCGTGCGATGGTCCTCCGCCGCGCGCGCGGATACGCGCCCCTGCCGGTCACCGTGACCACGGATCTGCCGGCGGTGATCGCCGTGGGCGCGCACCTCAAGAACACCGTCGCCGCAGCCAAAGGGAGGGACGTGTTCATCAGCCAGCACCTCGGCGACCTGGAGACGGAGGCTTCGCTGCGCGCGTTCCGGAGGGAGGTGGAGGAATTCCGGATCCTCTTCGACGTCTCTCCCGCCCGTGTTGTATCTGACTCCCATCCCGACTATCTTTCCAGCAAGGAAGCCGCCGCGATGGGACTTCCGCGTCTCACGGTCCAGCATCACTACGCTCACGTCCGTTCCTGCATGGCCGACAACGAGCTGGACGGGCAGGTGCTCGGGGTCTCGTGGGACGGCACCGGACTCGGGACCGACGGAACCGTGTGGGGAGGGGAGTTCCTGCTTACGACGGTTGAAGGATTCCGGCGCGTCGCCTCCCTCCGGCTCTTCCCTCTCCCCGGAGGCGACGCCGCGGTCAAGGAACCCCGGCGCAGCGCGCTGGGACTCCTGTACGCGATGCTCGGCGAGGAGGTCTTCGACCGCAACGATCTCCTGCCGGTCCGCGCGTTCTCTGCCGAAGAACTGCGGGTGCTCCGGCAGATGCTGGCGAGGAGCGTGAACTGTCCACTCACCTCCAGCGCCGGACGGTTGTTCGATGCGGTGGCTTCGCTCACCGGAGTCCGGCACCGTTGCACGTTCGAGGGACAGGCCGCAATGGAGCTGGAGTTCGCCGCCCGCAACGCCGGCGACGGAGGCGAGTACCGGTGGGATCCCTTTTCCACGGAACTTCGGATCGACTGGGAGCCGATGATCCGGGACATCATCGCCGACCTCGCCGCGGGCATGCCGGCACCGGTCATGGCCGCCCGGTTCCACAACACCCTGGCCGGCATGATCGTTGCGGTCGCGGTCCGAACGGGGGAACGTCGCGTGGCACTGACGGGGGGATGTTTTCAGAACCGCATTCTGTGCGAGACCGCGATCCGGCGGCTGAGGGAAGCGGGGCTCTCCCCGTACTGGCACCAGCGTGTCCCGCCGAACGACGGCGGGATCGCCCTCGGACAGGTCTTCGCGGCGCTCGACAGCGTCACCTGAAGCGGTCTCACCTGCAGAGGAGGGAACACCATGTGCCTTGCCGTTCCGGGGAAAGTGCTGGAGATCAGGCGTGAGACGAGTCCGGTCATGGCCGACGTCAGCTTTGGCGGGGTCAAGAAGGAGGTCTGCCTGGAGTGGCTCCCCGAAGCCCAGGTCGGGGACTACGTCGTGGTGCACGTGGGATTCGCCATCAGCCGGATGGACGAGACCGAAGCGCTCGAGACCCTGCGGATCCTCAAGGAGATGGGTGACCTCGCTGACGAGTTCGCCGTCGATCCGCCGCCCCCTCCCGGTCCCGCCTGAGCATGAAGTTCATCGACGAATACCGCGATGCGAACGCGGTGCGCGCCCTGGCCGCTTCCATCGGCGAGGCGGTCACCCGGCCGTGGACGATCATGGAGATCTGCGGCGGGCAAACCCACACGATCGTCAAGTACGGGCTGGACGGATTGCTCCCCCCGACACTGGAGCTGGTCCACGGCCCGGGATGCCCGGTCTGCGTCACGCCGCTTGAGCTCATCGACCGTGCGCTGGCGATCGCCCGCACGGACAACGTCCTGTTCACGTCGTTCGGCGACATGGTGCGTGTCCCCGGATCCACAACGGACCTGCTCAGTGTCAAGGCCGAACGGGGGAACGTGCGGATCGTCTATTCGCCCCTCGACGCGGTCGCCCTCGCCGCAGCACACCCCGACAAAGACGTCGTCTTTTTCGCCGTCGGCTTCGAGACCACCGCCCCGGCGAATGCCATGGCCGTCTGGGAAGCGCGCCGCCGCGGACTCCGGAACTTCAGCCTGCTGGTCTCCCACGTCCTGGTCCCGCCGGCCATGGAAGCGATCCTCTCCTCCCCCGAGAACCGCGTGCAGGGGTTCCTCGCGGCGGGACACGTCTGCACGGTCATGGGATACGAAGAGTATCTCCCGCTGGCAAAGCGGCACCGGGTCCCGATCGTCGTCACCGGCTTCGAGCCGGTCGACATCCTGCAGGGGATCCTGATGACCGTCCGCCAGCTCGAGCGTGGCGCTTCCGAGGTCGAGAACCAGTACTCCCGCTCCGTGCGCAGGGAAGGCAACGTCCCGGCCCGGGAGCTGATCGCCAGGGTCTTCGAACCGTGCGACCGGAAGTGGCGCGGCATCGGGGAGATCCCCGGGAGCGGCTACCGCCTGCGCGGGGAGTTCGCGCAATTCGACGCCGAGCGGATCTTCGACGTCGGCACGATCAGCGCGGCGGAATCGCCGCTGTGCATCGCCGGGCAGGTTCTGCAGGGACTGAAGAAGCCCCAGCACTGTTCCGCGTTCGGCACACTGTGTACGCCTGAACGGCCCCTCGGCGCCCCGATGGTCTCGTCCGAAGGGGCGTGTGCCGCCTACTATCACTATGCCCGCGGGTCCCGGACGCCGGGATAGGGAGACCCGCCTCAGCGAGGAGGTCCATGGACATCGGATCGATCGACACGTTCTCCTGCCCAATTCCCATCAGCGACTATCCGACGGTGCTGCTCGCTCACGGCGGCGGTGGAAAACTGAGCCAGCAGCTCATCGGGAAGATGATCGTGCCCGGAATTCTCCAACGCCCAGCTCTCCCGGCTGCACGACGGTGCCGTCCTGGAGCTGGGCGGCGCGCGTCTGGCCTTCTCGACCGACGGCTATGTGGTGAAGCCGATCGTGTTCCCTGGCGGGAGCATCGGAGAGCTTTCGGTGAACGGCACGGTCAACGACCTCGCGATGTGCGGCGCGCGTCCGCTCTATCTTTCGTCCGCGTTGATCATCGAGGAGGGGTTCCCCATGGAAGGCCTCTGGCAGGTCGTCCGATCGATGCGGTCCGCGGCGGCATCGGCCGGGGTCACGCTGGTGACCGGCGACACCAAGGTGGTCGACCGTGGCAAAGGGGACGGGATCTTCATCACCACGTCAGGAATCGGCCTGATCCCGCCGGGCGTGGTGATCGACCCCGCGCGGGCCAGGCCCGGCGACCGGATCCTGCTCAGCGGTTCGATCGCGGATCACGGGATCGCGATCATGTCGGTGCGGGAGGGTCTGCGGTTCGAGACCACCGTACGCAGCGACACCGCGCCTCTGAACGGCATGGTCGGGGCGATCCTCGAGGCCTGCCCCGGCATCCACGTGATGCGGGACCCCACGCGGGGCGGCGTCGCCAGCGCCCTGAACGAGATCGCCGCGGCGGCGTCCGTCGGGATCCGGATCGAGGAAGAGCGGATCCCCGTCGTCGAGGAGGTCCGGGGGGCCTGCGAACTGCTCGGATTCGATCCGCTCTACGTGGCGAACGAAGGCAAGATGCTCGCCTTCGTACCGCGGGAGGAAGCGGGCGCCGTTCTGAAGATCATGCGCGCGCCATCCCCTGGGCCGGGACGCAGCAGACATCGGCGAGGTCGTAGCGGAGCACCCCGGCGTGGTGACCATGCGGACCCGCGTCGGCGGGAGCAGGGTCGTGGACATGATGTCGGGCGAACAGCTGCCGAGGATCTGCTGATGCCCTTCGTCATTCTCGCTGTGAATCCGGGCTCCACGTCCACCAAGATGGCCGTCTACCGGGACGACCAGCTGTTGTCGGCCCATGTCCTCCGGCACGACACCGCGGACACTGGAGCGATTCCCGGGGGTATGGGATCAGCTCGACTTCCGGCTCAGCCCCATCCGCACATGGGCCCGCGAGCATGCCCCTTCGGTATCCGCCGTGGCGGGCATCGGCGGTCTGTTGCGCCCGCTCCGGGGAGGAACGTACCGTGTGAACACCCCGATGCTTGAGGACGCCCGCCGGAATCTGCAGGGAGAGCATCCCTCCAACCTCGGATGCGCCCTCGCGCACACGCTTGCCGGGGAGTATCGGTGCGATGCGTTCGTGGTCGACCCCGTCTCCGTGGACGAACTCGAACCGCTCGCCCGGTTTTCCGGACACCCGCTGATCGAGCGGCGCAGCCTCTCCCATGCCCTGAACATCCATGCGGCCGCCCGCCGGGCCGCGCGCGAGTGCGGACTCGATCCGTCGTCCGCCGCGTTCGTGATCGCGCATCTTGGCGGCGGGATCTCGATCGCACCGGTGCGGGGGGGGCGGATCATCGACGTGAATGACGCATCCAGCGACGGGCCTTTTTCGCCTGAACGGACCGGCGGGCTCCCTCTCCAACCGTTCATCACCCTGTGCCGGGAGCGGACCGAAGCGGAGATCCGGCGGCTGGTGATGGGCCAGGGGGGCATCACCGCCTATCTGGGCACCAACGCGGCGGTGGAGGTGGAACAGAGGATCGGAGCGGGGGACGAGCGGGCGCGCACCGTGTATGAAGCCATGGCCTATCAGATCGCCAAGGAGATCGGCGCCATGGCGACCGTCCTCTCGGGAAACGTCCATCGGATCGTGCTGACCGGAGGGCTGGCCGGCTCGGCCATGCTGACCGGCTGGATCCGCCAGCGGGTGCGGTCGATCGCACCCGTGGAGGTCTTTCCGGGCGAGGACGAGATGCTTGCCCTCGTCGCCGGCACCCTCAGGGTCTTGCGCGGCGAGGAACCGCCGCTCGAGTACGGAGAAGTCCCATGATGCGATCGTTCGACGAATTGCTCGATCAGGCGCGCCGGCTCCCGCGGACCAGGATCGCTGTCGTTGCGCCGGCGAACGAGGAGACCTTCGGGGCGATCCGCGATGCGCTCGGCTCGCTGCCGGCAGAGTTCTTTCTGGCAGGAGATGAGGGGCTGATCCGGAAGTCCGTGGGGACGACGGATCGCGTCACCGTCCATGCGTCGCCGGACCCGCCGGCCGCACTTGCCGCCTGCCTGCAGGCCGTCCGGCAGGGCTCGGCGACCGTGCTGATGAAAGGGAGCATCGACACCGGGACGATGATGAAGGGGGCGCTCGATGCTGCCTCAGGGATCCGGACCGGACGGCTGATGAGCGACGTGTTCATCTTCGAATATCCGCGCGCCGCGAAACTGCTCATGATCACCGACGGCGGGCTCACGATCGCCCCGACCCTCGCCGAGAAGGCGGAACTGATCCGCAACGCCGTCATGGTGGCCCAGGCCCTGGGGAATCCGGCGCCGAAGGTCGCCGTCCTCAGCGCCACCGAGAAGGTGACCCGGGCGATGCCGTCGACGCTGGATGCGGCCGAGCTGGCGGCCATGAACAGACGCGGAGAGATCACCGGTTGCGTCGTGGACGGACCCGTTCGCGCTGGACAACGCCGTCGATATCGAAGCCGCGAGGGAAAAGGGGATCACCTCCCCCGTTGCCGGGAACGCCGACATTCTGCTGCTCCCGACCATCGAGGCGGCCAACGCTCTGGCGAAGAGCACGACCTATTTCGCAGGCTTCCGGCTTGCACACGTGGTGGTGGGGGCGACGATCCCGATCCTGATCCCCTCACGCGCGGACAAGAGCGATGCGAAACTGCTCTCGATCGCCCTCGGTATGTTGATGGGCGTAGCGGCCAGGCGCACGCCCGGTTGATTCTTCGGGCACTCCCCCGTACATTGCCTCCATGACCACGCACACCTCTTCTTCCGGCATCACCGTACGAAAAGCGACGCCGGCCGACGGCCCGACGGTCTTGAACCTCGTGGAAGGGCTGGCCCGCTACGAAAAGCTCGCTCCGCCCGATCCCGCGGCCCAGCAGAGACTCCTGAACGATATGTTCGCGGCGCGTCCGAAGATCGACGCGTATCTCGGAGAATGCGACGGGAAACCCGCAGGGTACGCGTTCGTCTTCGAGACCTATTCCAGTTTCCTGGCCCTCCCGACCCTCTACCTCGAGGACATCTTCGTCCTGCCGGAATTCCGCGGGCGGAAGTTGGGCTACTTCCTGTTCCGCCATCTGGCGGAAGAGGCGCTGCGGCGCGGCTGCGGACGGATGGAGTGGACAGTGCTGGACTGGAACACCCCTGCGATCGACTTCTACAGACGCCTCGGCGCCACCCACATGCGCGAATGGCAGCTCTTCCGCATGGTACGGACCGATCTCGAGTCACTCCTCTCGACGGGCGCATGAGCGCGGCTCTCCTCCGGACCGTTTGCGCCTGCCTCACCCTTGCGGGCCTGTGGAGTTCGCGGGCGGCGGCCCAGGAGGAAACCTGGACCCTCTTCCCCGGCACACACGTCTTCCCCCGGCTGCTGGTCGACGGTACGGCCCCGGGCATCTCCCTCAACAAGGACCTGCGGACGAGAACCTGGATCGGCGGGATCGGCGGCCTGGCCGAGGTGCTCCAGTATGCCTCCGGGGACTGGACCTTCCAGGCAGGACTCGGGGGAAACGTCTACGCGAGCCTGAACCGTAAGCCCAAGGTCCTCGAGGTGGTCACTGCCGATTTCTACGTCTACATCCCTCTGGACATCGGTTTCGGCGAACGGTTCTCCTTCCGTACGGGGTACGGGCACTACAGCGCTCATCTGGCGGACGACGGGATCGAGATCCTCCAGCTCCACTCGATCAACTACGCCAAGGACTACGTCCCCTTCCTCTGCGCGTACCGGCTTCCCGAGATCGGCGGTCTGGTGTACGGCGGCATGCGGTTCGACTATTATTCGATCCCCGAGAGCAGCAGCCACTGGGTCGCCCAGGCAGGAGTGGAAGCCGGCAACCTCTCCCTCACCTCCTGGCTGAGGGCGTACGCGGCCGTCGACCTCCGTTTCAAGAGCGAGGTGGCCTGGGCCTCAACGCAGAGCTACCAGATCGGCCTGAAGATCGGCACGGGCCCGTGGCAAGCGGTCCGGCTGGCGTTCACGATCCGGACGGGGATCGATGACCGCGGCCAATTCTATAAGGACCGGGTGACCTGGAACCTCCTGGGAGCCTATCTCGATGTCTGAACGGCGTGGGGCTTGCCGTCACGCGGCCCCGCCCCTCAACACGCGCGCAGCGGTCGGCCTGATCTTCCTCCTGTCCGTTCCCTCTTTTCTCGATGCACAGGTTCCGCCGGACACCGCCGATACGGCGTCGCTGGTCCGGCGCACCGTTTCGCACGTCGCCACGATCGGCGTTGTGGGGGGAACCCTCGCCTACTCCGCCGGCGTCTGGTGGGTCAACGACTTCCGCCCGTTCCACTACACGGTGGGACCCTGGTTCGAGGACAAGCTGGGGATCGACAAGCTTGGCCACATGTTCACGTCGTACGCCATGTTCCGGAGCATTCATGATCTCCTGTCGTGGGGCGGCGACGGACCTGAACGCTCGTTCTGGTGGGCCGCCGGCATCGCCGCGTTCCATGGCCTGGCGGTCGAGATCGGAGACGGCTACAGCCGATACGGTTTCGACTACCGCGATCTGACGTTCAACTACATCGGGCTCGGCTTCGGCATGGCGCGGGAAACTGTCCCCTTCCTCAGGAATTTCGACCTGAAGTGGTCCCTGTACTATCCCCTCGACCGGCACGCGTTCAAGATCAACGCACTGTACGACTACCACATCTACTGGGTCTCTCTCCGCGTCCATGACCTCCTGCCGGATGGCCTGTCGCGCTACTGGCCCCCCGTTCTCGCCGTCGCCTTCGGGGTTGGCGCGGACAGGAACGTCACCGTCAGGACCTATTGCCTCAGCCTCGATTACAACCTGGAGGCGCTCCCCGTGGTGGGGAAGGACCTCGGCCTCTTGATGAAGCTCCTGAACCTCCTCCACCTTCCTGCGCCGGGCGTCAAGTTTTCGAAGGGATATCCGCCGCAGTGGCAGGTGTTCCTGCTGAACTGATCACAACCGCCGGGCGAGCACCACGACGCACTTCGCGGCGCAGAGACCGCTCCCCTGACCATCCGCTCCCTCGACGAGCACAATGTAGGGGCCTATCGGGAGCCGCCGTCCGCGATCGTCCAGACCGTCCCAGACCATCTCCCCCGAGCCGGAGACCGGCTGTCCCGCTGCCAGACGGCGCACCGTTCTGCCGCGGGCATCGAACACCGTCGCCGTAGCCGCAACCACTCCCCCCGGCACTTCGAATCGGAGGACCGTGAAGTCGTCAGAGCCGTCAGCATCGGGGGAGAAGGGGTTCGGTGTGGCGGTCAACCCTGGACCGCGCGAACCTTCAGGGGTCCGCAGACTGTTCGCTGCGCCGGGGGTTCCGCCGGCACCGCTGAGACAGGTGCTCCAGTTCTTCCGGTCGGTCCCCGGTCCGGAGAGACGGATCTTCTCGAGCGAGCGCCCGCTCCTGTCACCCACCAGGGGGTTGTGCCACGAGGATTGGTAGCGGAGACTGTCTCCCGCGATCCCGCGGGGATCACGCAGGATCACGGTGTCGGCGTCGTTGTTCAGTCCCAGAGAGCTTCCGGCGATCCTCACTGCAAGCCCTGCCGAGGCCAGTCCGGGGAACCTCCGGTAGATCCCCGAGTCCGAGGAGATGACGGCGAACCCACCCCGGGGCAGCATCACGGGGGTTCTCCCGGAAGCGAGAGGACGTCCGTTGGCCGTCCAATCCCGGAGGTCGACTTCGCCCTCCCCCGGGTGGGCCACCTCGATGTACTCCGCATCGCCTGGGAACGGCGCCGCCATGATCTCGCTGATGCAGAGTGGTCCGCTGGGGAACGGGATCCAGACCGGGAAGCTCCATACGGTTGTTGCCGCTTCTCCCGTCCGGTCCCCATTCAACGGACCCTTCAAGCAGGTGGGAACCGGCGGGAGGATCCTCCCACGTGCAGTCCATGTCGAGGGAATCGCCGGGACCGACCTGGCGGGAAACCAGAGCCTGCGCCACCCGGACGGGTCCGGCCCCACTTTTGAGATCGACGAATTGCACGGGGAAATCGTCGGCGACAAGTCGCCCCTCGTTGCGGACGCGAAGGGTCAGCACGACGTCGCGCGAGCCGGGGAGGTCCCTGAAACCAAGGCGGCGGACCGACAGATCGCGGTCCATCCTCACGATGGAGTTCGGAGCCCCTGGTGTCGCGCCAGTGGAATCGGCGCACGGACCCCAGTTGTCGGCGCATTGGCTCTCGCCGAGCGCGTCGATCCGCTCCAGCGACACGCCGGGTTTCGGGGACCACGACGGGAGATAGTACACCGAGTCGACCGGCTGCGCCCGCTCGTCGAAGATCACCACGGCATCGCCCCCGTTGTTCAGGGATGGGAATCCCGCAACAGGCAGCACATGTCCCGGGTCAATGCCGCGGAGTCCGAGGAGCGAAGCGCTGTCCCTGCAGAGGACCACTGATCCTCCGTCCGGGGCGAGGACGAACGATCGAGCCCATGGGTGTTTGCTCCCCACGTTCACATCCGTGATGGCCCACCCGGAGAGGGAGACCGGCGCCGGGCCCGGGTTGAGGATCTCCACCCACTCGGGCTCGTCGCCCGCCGGGGCGTACATGATCTCGTTGACCACGACGCTTCTCCGGGGAGTGCCGGTCGTCAAGGTCGTATCCTTCCGGTCGTTGGACGTATTGATGTCGTCCGGACACCTGACCATCAGGATCAGCCTCGCCGGGGCGGCCGAACCGGGGTTCCAGATGAGGCGGTGGAACGACGTGTCGCCGGGGTTGAGCGGACCGCCGGAGTCCCAGCCGAACTGCTCGGAGGTTTCAGGTTGTCCGTTGGCGTCTCCGTCTTCGTATCCTTCCACGATGAACCCCTGGACCATTCCCCGCCCCGCGTTCCTGACGCCGACCTCCACGATCATCGCCGCCGGAGGGGGTCCGCCGGAGACCCGCACCGCGACGAGCCCGACATCGACGAAGGGCCGGGCGGTGATCGTAACATCATCCAGCCTGAAGGTCCCCGTGCTCCCGGTCGAATCGGGCCGAACCCGCCACCGCAGAACGACGGAGCCCGCAGCGGGCGGCAGACTATCGAGCGCCACGGTCGGAGGGGACGTAGTTCGACCCGCCTGATGGCGACAGCGACTGCAGCGGTCCGGAATGTCCGGCCGGAATCAGCAGAGAGTTCGAGGAGCACGGCCGCGCCGAACGAAGCGGAACGGCGTGTATGGAAGGAGAGGTCGGCACCGTTCCGCGGCGGGAAGACGAAGAGCGGGCTGATGAGCGCCTGGGCGATCGTGGCGTTGGTGATCAGGACGCAGTGTGGCGCCGAACGCGGGGTGGAGGTGCTGACGGCCGCATCGTTCTCGAGGGGGTGGCGTGCCCGCGTCGAGGACCATCCGGAGGGAAGCGCGGCAGAGGAGTCGAATCCCTCGACATAGGGGAAGGCCCGAACCTGTCCCGCTGCGGGTACAGGCTGAAGCGCCTGGGCGAGGGTGCAGAGCATCGTGAGCGCCGCACCCCGGACCGATGGTCGGCCGTGGTCTCCCATGAACATTCATGGACACTACCTCACAGGCGTGCTTTTTCCGAACTTTCGTGAAAGCGCGGGGGACGGATTGACTTTGTTGGACGGATTCGCTACTCTTTTCCAAACGTACGGAGACCCCCATGCCACTCCCCAGGATCCTGTATTGCGACGATGAGCCAGCGCTCAGGGACATCGTGGCCGAGCAACTCGCGGAGAACGGCTTTGCCGTCGACACCGCGGCCGACGGGATCGAGGGGATCGAGCGGTTGGAGAGGGACCCCGGCTACGATGTGTTGCTGCTGGACATCAACATGCCGGGGAAGAGCGGGCTCGACGTCCTGAAGTACGTGAAGGAGAAGGGGTTGAAGTGCCGGACCATCATGTTGACCGGACAGGTGGGCTTCTCCAAGGGGATGGAATCCATGAAGCTCGGGGCACAGGGCTACATCACCAAGGATGCGCTGGAACTGATACCGGACGGCCAGATCGAAAAGAGTGACCTCAACATCGACTTTCTCCTGATGACGATCAAGCGGGTGCTCCCGGGTGGATGAGCCAGGCCTTCGGGCATGACGCAAGGGGCAGCCTCCGGGCTGCCCTTCGTCTTTTCGGAGGGTGATCCCCAAACGACAACGGCGGCCCCGGGGGCCGCCGTCGCCTGAAACGTATGGAACGCCGGGCTCAGGTCCCCGCGCTGTAGTCGTCCATGTACTTCTTCTGTTCCGGGGTCAGCGCGTCGATCCGGATCCCCTGGGTGGCCAGCTTGACCCGGGCGATCTCCTGGTCCTGTGCCGCCGGGATGTCGTGCACGCCGTTCGCCGAGCTTCTTCCCCTTCTTGTGGGCTCGGCGAGCCGGAGCTGCGACATGAACTGGTTGGCGAAGCGACATGTCCATCACCTCCGAGGGGTGGCCCTCGGCGGCGGCCAGGTTCACCAGGCGGCCCTGGGCCAGCACGTAGATGCGGCGGCCGTTCTTCAGGAGTGTACTCCTCGTTGTTGGCGCGGATCTCCCGCTTGGACTTCGTGCAGGGCGGCTCGAGGTCGACGAGGTTGATCTCGCAGTCGTAGTGGCCGGTGTTGCAGACGATGGCGCCGTCCTTCATCTGCGTCGAAGTGGCGCTGCACGATGACGTCCTTCATGCCGGTGGCGGTGATGAAGATGTCGCCGATCTTCGCGGCCTCGTCCATCGTCATGACCCGGAAGCCGTCGAGCGTGGCCTTGAGCGCCGCCGTCGGCTTGACCTCGGTGACGACGACGTTGGCGCCCAGCCCCTTGGCGCGCATGGCCACGCCCTTGCCGCAGTGGCCGTAGCCGGCCACGACGAAGGTCTTGCCGGCGAGCAGGACGCTGGTGGCGCGCAGGATGCCGTCGAGGGTCGACTGGCCGGTGCCGTAGACGTTGTCGAAGTCCCACTTGGTCTCGGCGTCGTTGACGGCGATCACCGGGTAGAGCAGCGCGCCGTCCGCGCGCCATGGCGCGCAGGCGGTGCACGCCGGTGGTGGTCTCCTCGGTGCCGCCGATGACGTACTTCTCGGCGAAGCTCGGGGTGCTTCTTGTGGACGGTGAAGATCAGGTCGGCGCCGTCGTCGAGGGTCAGGGTCGGCTTGAACTCGAGGGTCTCGCTCGATGCACCAGTAGAACTCCTCGACGTTCATGCCGTGCCAGGCGTAGATGGAGATGCCCTCGGCGGCGAGCGCCGCCGCGACCTCGTCGTTGGTGGAGAGCGGGTTGCAGCCGCTCCAGCTCACCTCGGCGCCCGCCGCCGCGCAGGGTCCGCACGAGCACCGCGGTCTCCTTGGTGACGTGCAGGCAGCCGGCGATCCGGTATCCCCTTCAGCGGTTTGGTCCTGCTGTACTTCTCGCGCAGCGCCATCAGCACCGGCATGCGGGACTCGGCCCATTCGATCAGCCGTGCTCCCTCGTCGGCGAGTTTCAGATCGCGAACTTTGAATTTGCCTGCTTTGCTGTCCATGAGTCCTTCCGTTGTACGTTCCTGACTGCTTATGAGATCGCTTTCATGAGGGTCTTCACCAGGTCCAGCTTCTCCCACGTGAAGTCCTTGTCGTTCCGCCCGAAGTGTCCGTAGGCCGCGGTCTTCCGGTAGATCGGGCGGCGGAGGTCCAGCCGTTTGATGATCCCGCGCGGGGTCATGTCGATGGCCTTGAGGATCGCCTTTTCGAGTTCGCTGTCGGGGATGCGGCCGGTCCCGAAGGTGTTGACGTGGATCGACACCGGGTCCGCGACGCCGATGGCGTAGGCGACCTGGATCAGGCACTCGTCCGCCAGGCCGGAGGCGACGAGGTTCTTGGCCAGGTGCCGCGTGGCGTACGCGGCGCTCCGGTCCACCTTGGTCGGGTCCTTCCCCGAAAACGCTCCGCCGCCGTGCGGGGCCCGCCCGCCATAGGTGTCGACGATGATCTTCCGCCCGGTCAGGCCCGTGTCGCCGTGCGGCCCGCCGATCTCGAAACGGCCGGTCGGGTTCACGTGCACCACGGTCTTGCTGTCCAGCAGTTCCGCCGGGAGCACCGACTTGATCACGTGTTCGTAGACGTCCTCACGGATCTTCTTCTGCGTGACGTCGGGATCATGCTGGGTCGACACGACGATCGTGTGCACGCGGACCGCCTTGCGCCCGTGGTATTCGATCGTGACCTGCGACTTCGCGTCGGGCCGCAGATAGGGCATCAGCTTGGGCTGCTTCTTGCGGATCTCCGCCAGCCTTTTCACGAGCTTGTGCGCGAACATGATCGGCATCGGCATGTACTCGGGGGTCTCGTTCGTCGCATATCCGAACATCATCCCCTGGTCCCCGGCCCCGCCGGTGTCGACGCCGCGCGCGATGTCGGGCGACTGGGAATGGATCGCGGAGAGCACGGAGCAGGATTCGGCATCGAAGCGGTAGTCGGCCTTCGTGTAGCCGATCTCCCGGATGACGCGGCGGACGACGTCCTGGACTTCGATGTAGGCGTTGGTGGTGATCTCGCCGCCGACGAGCACCAGGCCCGTGGTGGCGAACGATTCGCAGGCGACGCGCGACGTCTTGTCCTGCCTCAGGATCGCATCGAGGACCGCGTCGGAGATCTGGTCGCAGACCTTGTCCGGGTGCCCTTCGGAGACCGATTCCGAAGTAAACAGGTACGACATAAGGTTCCTTCCTGTGGAGTTATGGGTTCAGTACATTTCGATCTCTGAAGAATCGCCGACGTTCAGGCGCTTGGAGGTCCCCTTGACGACGGCCGAGTTGCCGATGATCGACTTCTCGAGGAGGGCCTGGTGCACCTGCGCGCGGTCGCCCACGATCGAATTCCGGACGACCGAGTCGCGGATCACCGCGTGGTCCCCCACGGTCGTGTAGGGTCCGACCACGCAACCGGAGAGCTTCGCCGTGGGAGCGATGCAGACCGGATCGCTGGATCACCACCCCCTCGATCACGCGGGGGCATGACCGTTTCTCGAGAAGCGCGCGGTTGGTGGACAGCAACGTCTCGGGCTTCCCGCAGTCGTACCACCCCTCCACGTCGAAGGTGCGCATCTTCTCGCCCCGGGTGAGCATCATCTGCAACGCGTCGGTGAGTTGATACTCCCCCCGTGTGCGGATGTCCGATGCCACGATCTGTTCGAGGCAGCCGGCGAGACTCCGCCCGTTCCGGATGTAGTAGAGCCCCACCACTGCAAGGTTGCTGGCCGGCTTTTCGGGCTTCTCCACCAGCCGCGTGATGTATCCGTTGTCGGTCTCTGCAACGCCGAAACGCCGCGGGTCGTCCACGCTCTTCACGCCGATCGCGGTCTCGGTCCCGCGCAACACCGGCTTGAGGTCCACGTCAAAGATGGTGTCCCCGAGAATGATCAGGACCGGCTCGTCCTTCAGGTACTCGCGGGAGAGGTAGATCGCGTGGCCCAGCCCCATCGGATCGTCCTGCTGGACGTATTCCGCCTTCAACGAGGGGTAGGCCGATTCGACGAATTCGCGGATCTTGTCGCTCATGTGGCCGACGACCACCGTCGCCGACGTGATCCCTTCCCCGATGATCTTGTCCAGGATATGGCCCAGAATGGGCTGTCCTGCGACGTTCAGGAGGACCTTCGGAACGGTGAAGGTGTGCGGGCGGAGACGAGTCCCCATTCCCGCAACCGGTATGATCGCTCGCATGCGGAGTGCGTTGCCTCGTGTTCGATCGGGAGATGACGCCATAAACCCGTTCAAGATACCCAACAAGCGCCCGAGAAGCAAGGAACCGTGACTGCCGACGGTGACCCACCTCAAGAACTGTGACGCACAGCACCCGTCCGCCTCTCTTCGCCTATGTCGGGCTTCATCGGATCCGCCGATTGATTCTTCTGACACAATTCGTTACTTTTTTGCGGCCTTCCCCGACCATCACAACCATGCCTTCCCTCCGCACACGGACCAGTTCTCGCAAGAAACAGCATGTGGAACTCGTTCTCGCGCGGGACGTGGGGTTTCGCCACAAGACCACCGGGCTGGAGTGCCTGGAGTTCATTCACAATGCGCTGCCGGAGATCGACCTCGACGACGTGCGTACCGGGACGACCTTTCTCGGGAAGCCGGTCGAACTCCCGCTGATCGTGGGTTCGATGACCGGGGGGTACGCCGATGCGCTGGCCATCAACCGGGGCCTGGCGGAGGTCTGCGAGGCCCTCCGGATCCCCATGGGGGTCGGTAGTCAGCGCCAGACGATGGAGGACGAGACCTACCGCCGCACCTTCACGGTTGTCAGAGAGGCGGCCCCTTCGATCCCGGTCATGGGGAATATCGGCGCGGCGGAGGTCGCGAAGATGACGACGGCCGATCCGGCCCGGCGCCTCGTGGAGATGCTCGGGGCGGACGGCTTCTGGGTGCATCTGAACCCGTTGCAGGAGCTGCTGCAGCCGGAGGGATCTCCGCGGTACCGGGGAGTGCTGGCGGGGATCGCGATGCTGGTGCGCGCGCTCCCGGTGCCGGTCCTTGTCAAGGAGATCGGCGCGGGGATCTCGGCCGATGTCGCCCGTCGGCTTCTGGATGCCGGCGTACGGCACATCGATGTCGCCGGCGCGGGAGGGACCAGCTGGGCGGGGGTCGAGATCCTCCGCGGAAAACGGAAGGCCGCGGCAGGGAGTTTCTGGGACTGGGGTATCCCCACTGCCGACGCGCTCCGGGCGGTGGCATCCCTCAAGGCCGCGTACGGACAGTTCACGCTCATCGGTTCCGGCGGGATCTCTTCGGGAATGGACATGGCCAGGGCGATCGCCCTCGGGGCGGATCTCGTCGCTTCCGCCAGGCCGTTGCTGCAGACCCTGAAGCGCGGCGGCACCCGGGCACTGCACGGCAAGATCTCCGCCTGGGCCGCGGAACTCCGGGCCGTGATGTTCCTGACCGGTTCGGCGGACCTGGCCGGGTTGCAGGCGGCACCACTTGTCACACGGGAACCATCATGACCGAAGCCCAGTTCGAGCGGCACCACGCGTCGCTCCGGTCCATGGCGAACCGCAGGCTCGCCTCGCTCGTCAGGCGGGGAGATCCCGTGGAACTCAACGAGGGTTGCGCCTACGTCCTGGAAGGGGGCGGGAAGCGGATCCGCTCCAGCCTCGTCATGCTGGCCTGCGAAGCCGTCGGCGGTCGTCCGCGCGCGGCGCTGGATGCGGGGGCGGCGGTGGAGATCATGCACAACTTCACGCTCGTCCACGACGACATCATGGATCACGCTGCGACCCGGCGCGGCAAACCCACGGTCCACGAGCGCTGGAACCTGAACACCGCGCTGCTCGTCGGCGACGTGCTCCTCGGTCTCGCCTACCGGACGCTCCTCAAGACCCGGACGCGGCAGATGGAAACCGTGGCCAACCTCTTCACGGCCGGCGTGCTGGAGGTCTGCGAAGGCCAGGCCCTGGACATGGAGTTCGAGAAGCGGCTGGACGTGACGGTCGACGAATACTTCCGGATGATCGAGAAGAAGACCGGCCGGCTGATCTCCCTGGCAACGGAGATCGGCGGGCTCATCGGCGGAGCCCGGACCCGTCACCGGCACGCCCTTCGCCGCTTCGGTCACCACCTCGGGCGCGCGTTCCAGCTGCAGGACGATCTGCTCGACGTGGTGGCCGACGAGAGCGGAGTTCGGGAAGACGATCGGCGGCGACATCGCCGTGGGGAAGCGGACCTATCTTCTGCTGACCGCCGCCTCGCGCGCGACGGGCGCAGACCGGGACCTCCTGATCGGGGTGCTCCGGGGAGGGGCCCGGGGCTCCGACGGCCCCGACACCGCCACGATCGCGGCCGTGCGGGACGTCTACGAGCGGACCGGCGCCCTGCGGGATGCCCGGATCCTGGTCGAGCGGAACACGCGCGCCGCGCTGCGCGCGTTGCAGCACCTGCCGGACAACAGGGGGACGCTGACCCTGCGCTGGCTGTCGAACGTCCTCCTTCACCGATCGTCGTAGGGCCCCGTGATCGAACGGATGATCACCATCAAGAACCGCGCCGGGCTGCACACCCGTCCCGCCGCCGCGCTGGTGAAGACCGCCGCCCGTTTCAAGGCGGAGTTCATCATCGAAAAGGACTCCATGGAGATCAACGGCAAGAGCATCATCGGCGTGATGACCCTGGCCGCCGAACAGGGATCGACTCTCACGCTCCGGTTCAACGGTCCCGACGAAGACCGAGGCCGCCGCCGCCATGGTCGACCTCTTCGAACGGGGATTTGACGAGACTGACATGACGCACCCAGACCAGGAAGATCGTCCTGAAAGGGATCGCCGCGGCCCCGGGCATCGCCGTCGGCCCGGCGTACCTGTACACCAAACACGTCCCGACCATCGAGGTGAAGACCGTCCCGGCCGGCGGAAGTCCGACGCGGAGATCGACGCGACTCCGCACACGGCGTCGCCCGCGCCGAGAAGGAACTCCAGAAGATCCTCGCCTTCGCCGAACAGAAGCTCGGGACCGACAGCGCCAGGATCTTCGAGGCGCAGATCATGATCCTCTCCGACGCGATCCTCATGGGGACCATCGAAGCGCGCATCCGGACGGAACTGACGGAACGCGGAGTTCGTCGTCTCCGACGAGATCAGCAAGTACAAGCAGCTCATGCTGGCCGCCTCCGACGAGTACATGCACGAGCGGGCGCATGACGTCGACGACGTCATGAACCGGATCATCCGGAACATCCAGGACCAGAAGCTCTTCTCGCGGCTCGAAGGGGAGTCGATCATCGTCTCCGAGACCCTCGCCCCCGCCGACACCGTCATCTTCAGCCGGAACCAGATCCTCGGCTACGCCACCGACCTCGGAGGCGTCACCTCGCATGCGGCGCATCCTCTCCCGGTCGCTCAAGATCCCCGCCGTCGTCGGCCTGCGCACCGCCACCAAACAGATCGCCAGACCGGCGACACGATCGCCATCGACGGCTATGCCGGGGTCGTCGTCATCCACCCGTCCGACGAGACCACTCGCAGCAGCTCCGCCGGAAGGCGCAGCGGTTCAGGGAATTCGAGGAACGCCTGGTGGACATCGTCGGGCCTCGACGCGGAGACGCTCGACCATACGGCATCTGGAACTCTCCGCGAACATCGAATTCGCGGAGGAGATCGAGTTCGCGCAACAGCAGGGCGCCGCCGGCATCGGCCTGTTCCGCACCGAGAGCCAGCTGATCGGCGCGGCGCGTACTACCCGCGGAGGAGAGAGCAGTACCAGACCTACGCGCACGATCGCCGAGACGATCTACCCGCACCCGGTCATCTTCCGCACGTTCGACGTCGGCGGCGACAAGATCGACCCCGGACACGCCGCACGGAGCAGAACCCGTTCCTGGGCTGGCGCGGGATCCGCGTGCTGCTCGACCAGCCCGGACCTCTTCCTGGCCCAGCTCCGGGCGATGCTCCGCGCCAGCAATCGGCGGAACGTCCGCATCATGTTCCCCATGGTCTCGACACTGCAGGAGGTCCGGGCCGCCCGGGAGTTCGTGCCCGCAGGCGAAGGAGGAGCTCGCGACGGCAGGGGATCCCGTTCGACGCCGAACATCAAGATCGGCGTGATGATCGAGGTCCCCTGCCGCCGCGCTGATGGCCGACCAGATCGCGGCGGAGGTGGATTTCTTCAGCATCGGCACGAACGACCTGATCCAGTACATGATGGCGGTCGACCGCGGACAACGACGCCGTCGCTCCGCTCTACCAGCAGTTCAACCCGGCGGTCCTCCGTACGATCAAGCACGATCGTGGACGGCGGCACACAAGACGAAGCATCTGGGTCGGGATGTGCGGCGAGATGGCGGGCGACCCGCTCGCCACCGTCCTGCTCGTGGGCCTGGGGCTGGACGAGCTCAGCGTCGTCCCGGCCGATCCTCCCGGAGATCAAGAAGATCATCCGCTCCATGAAGTACAAGGATGCCAAGAGGGTCGCCGACGAAGGTCGCTCGGCATGGCGCGGCGACGACGAGATCCGCAGCTATCTCTCATCGATCGTAAAGAACAAGGTGCCGGAGATCCCCCTCGAACTGTGATCCGGTCCGGACGCGCCACGACACCATCCGACGAAAGAACTGCCCATGACAAACGACGATATCCGCAGACATCGACCGGTCGGGCATGTACGACCTCCTCGCCGAATTTCCCCGCACCAGGTGCGGGAGGCGCGTGGCGATCGGCACGAGCGCCGCCCTGTCGGTGCGCGCCCGGGGGATCGCGCGATCGTCGTCTGCGGCCTCGGCGGCTCGGCGATCGGCGGCGACCTGCTGCGGTCCTACCTCGCCGACGAGCTTGACGGTCCCGTTCATCGTCAACCGGCACTACACCCTGCCGGCGTTCGTCGGACCCCGACACCCTCGTGATCATCTCCAGCTACTCCGGCAACACCGAGGAGACCAACGCCGCCCACCGGAGGCGCTCAAGCGGAAGGCGCGGATCCTCTGCATCTCCTCCAACGGAACCACCGAACAGCTGGCCCGGAAGGCGAGGTCCGGCGTTCATCAAGATCCCCGGCGGCCTCCCCCCGCGCGCCGCCCTCGGGTATTCGTTCTTCCCGCTGCTCATCGCCCTGCAGAGGCTCGGGTTCGTGCGGAACAAGACGCGCGAGATCCGGGAGACCCTGGCCCTCCTCCGCACGCTGGCGGAGACGGTACGCCGCACCCGAGGGGAACCCTGCCCTTGAACTGGCCGCGCAGCTCAAGCACCGCGTGGCCGTCATCTACTCCTCGACCGAACGGTTCGATGCGGTGAACGTCCGGTGGCGGGGACAGATCGCCGAGAACGGCAAGTCCCTCGCCTTCGGACACGTCCTTCCCGAGATGAACCACAACGAACTCGTCGGATGGAAGCGTCCTCCGCGAACAGATGCGGGAGATGCAGGTGATCCTCCTGCGCGACCGGGAGGACCATCCGCGGGTGAAGATCCGCATGGACATCCCCGGCGAGATCCTCGCCGGCTATACCGACCACGTCACCGAGGTCTGGAGCGAAGGGAACTCGCCCCTTGCCCGGATGTTCTCCCTGATCCACCTGGGCGACTGGGTGAGCTTCTACCTGGCGATGCTCCATCAGGTCGACCCCACCCCCGTGGAGGTGATCACCCGTCTGAAGAACGAGCTTGCCCGGGTCTGACCGGCCGCGCCATTGCGCCTGACGGCGGAAGCGCGTATCATACGACTGACACGTGACGACGGGCTCGTGATGAAACGGCTTCTCCTCCTCTGTCTGTTGCCCCTGCTGTTCCCGCTGTCTGCTCCGGCCCAGTTCTTCTACTTCGGCCGGAACAAGGTCCAGCTATACCGATTTCGACTGGATGGTGCTGAGGACCGAGCACTTCGACATCTACTACTATCCGGAGATGGGCCACGCTCGCCGAACGGGGCGCGCATGTCGCCGAGGAGGCCTACGAGGAGTCGAAGCGAAGTTCAACCATTCCCTGGCGAGCACGGGTCCCCCTCATCTTCTACAGCACCCACCTCCACTTCCAGCAGACCAACATCACGGCGGGGTTCATTCCCGAAGGGGTGGGAGGGTTCTTCGAGTTCATGAAGGGACGGGTGGTGCTCCCGTCCGACGGTTCCTTCTCCCAGTTCCGTCACGTGATCCGCCACGAGCTCGTCCACGTCTTCACGCACAGCAAGATCGCCCGGGTGCTGCACGGACCACCGCAAGGCCGAGGACCGGTTTCCGCCCCTCTGGTTCATCGAAGGGCTCGCCGAGTACTGGTCCACGGCATGGGACGCGCAGGCGGAGATGGTGATGCGTGACGCGGTCCTCAACAACATCGCCGTCGGGTCTGGACGACATGGACCGCATCTACGGCTCGTTCCTGATGTACAAGGAGGGACAGGCCGCCCTCAGCTTCCTCGGCCGGACGTACGGCGAAGAGAAGATCCTCCTGCTCCTCGAGAACTTCTGGAAGGAAGCCTCGTTCAGCGACGTGTTCAAGCTGACCATCGGGAAGGACTACAAGGAATTCGACGACGGAGTGGCTCTACGCGCTGAGGAAGCAATACTTCCCGCTGCTGGCCGCGCACGACGCCCCCAGCAGGGCCGCGCGCGTCGTCGCGAGCGAAGGCTTCAACGCGAAACCGCGTGGTCGACGACCGCGACACGGTCCGCCACTCTATTTCATCGCCAACCGGACCGGCTACACGGGGATCTACCGCAAGGACCTCCGGGAGACCGACCCCCGCGCCCCACTCCAGGAGGTCGTCGGGGGCGAGCAGACGGACGACTTCGAGGCGTTCCATCTCTTCCGGAGCAGGATCGACGTGTCCGTTTCCCGGCGTACTCGCCTTCGTCACCAAGAGCGGCGAGCACGACGCCCTGCACCTGTACGACGTGCGGGAAGAACGCGTGACGAGACGTTCCGTTTCACCTCCATCGTCAGCATCGGCTTCGCCGTCGTGGGCTCCGGACGGCACGCGGATCGTCTTCTCCGGCCATCGACCGCGCGGGCAACAACGACCTGTACGTCCTCGACACGAAGACCCGCGAGCTGACGCGTCTCACGAACGACTACTTCGACGACCGGGATCCCGCGTGGTCGCCCGCCGGCGACCGGATCGTGTTCAGCTCCGACCGGGCGCCGAACGGTCGGGACGGGCGCTACAACCTCTTCCTGCGCGACCGACGGCCGCTCGATCGACCTACCTGACCTGCGGACCCCGACACCGACACCTCCCCGGCCTGGTCGCGGGACGGCCGCTACCTGGCCTTCACGTCGGACCTCGACGGGGTGCAGAACATCTGGATGATGGACATGCGACCGGCTCCGATAGCAGCCGGGTTCCGCACGATGACCCAGCTGACCACTTCGTCACCTCCGCCTTCGATCCTGCGTGGACCGCCGACGGCGACCTGGTCTTTTCGGCCTTCGAGAGGTTCGGATTCCAGGTGCAGTCGCTCCCCAACGCGCCGCGGCGATCGCGGAGACCTCCTCCACCGTCGTGCCGATGGATCTCCTCGCGACCGCGACGGCCGTGGGAACAGACGTCCCTGGCCGGCGCCAGCGCGATGGAACGGTTCCGGTACCGGGGGGAGTACAGTCTCGACATCGCGCAGAGCGCGGTCTCCACCGAGCCCGGTCTTCGGGACGTCGGCGGGCGCCTTCGTCGCGCTCAGCGACATCCTGGGGAACGACCAGTACTACTTCCTGGTCTACAACAACGCGGAATCGCAGGACGAGATCCTCTCGAGCTTCAACGTCGCCATCTCCCGGATTTCCCTCAGCAAACGGACCGGCTACGCCTACGGCATCTACCGGTTCGCCGGGCGGCAATACGACCTCACGTCCGAGGACGTGTACTATTACGAAAAGGTCTTCGGCGGCTATCTCTCCCTCAGCTACCCCCTCTCGAAGTTCGAACGGCTGGAGACCTCCGTCAGCCTCAGCAATTCCCTCCGGGACAACTATTCGCTCGTCCAGCGCCGGGCGCTGCTGCTGTCCAATTCCGTCTCGTTCGTGCACGACAATTCCCTCTGGGGACCCACCGGCCCTCTGGACGGCCGGCGCTTCAGCCTGACGCTGGCGTACACGTCGGACATTCAGTATTCCAACGTCAACTACTTCAGCATCATCGCCGACTACAGGCAGTATCTCCGCATCAGCCTCAGGAGCGCCTTCGCCAGCCGGCTCTGGCTCTTCTACAACGACGGCAAGGAATCGCGCCGGTTCGTCATGGGAGGGAGCTGGGACCTCCGCGGCTGGCCCCGATGGTCCATCCGGGGCGAGAAACTCTGGCTCGTCAGCAACGAGCTGCGGTTCCCGCTGCTCGACGAACTGGGCCTGCGGTTCCCCTTCGGCGGCCATCTCCTTCGGCGCGTTCCGCGGAGCGTTGTTCGCCGATGTCGGTGGCGCCTGGGACGAGTTCCGGCGCGGGACCTACGGGAGCGTCGGTGGAGGACTACGCCTGAATCTCTTCGGGGCCATCGTCCTCCGGTACGACGTCGGCAAAACGATCGTTCAGGATCTCACGAGGTTCCAGCGGGGGCTTTTCTATCAATTCTTTTTCGGCTGGGATTTCTGACCGCGAATGGGAGCGCTGATCCATACCCCCACGGTGCTGCGGGGATCGCGTATTCCGCCTTCCCTGGCAAACGCACGCCTGATCGTGGCGGCCGCACTCCTGCTTGCCGGCGCGGGATGCGGAGGGCTTCGTCTCCCCTTCAAGCCCCAGGCACGGCCGGGAGATTGGCAGACGTTCGGACGCGGCTCCGACAGGAACGCCATCGCCCCCGCAACGCTTTCGCCCCCACTCTCCATCGCCTGGACCGCCGGATTCTCCGCGGGCGCGGGTCGCGGTTCCCCGGTGGTGGCCGACAGCATCGCTTTCGTCGGCACGCTCAGAGGTGAGCTGTACGCCTTCCGCATGAGCGACGGCCGTCAGCTCGGGAGGGTGACGCTCGGCGCGGCGATCGACGGTTCCCCCGCGATCGTTGGCAGGGACCGCCATCGCCGCAACCGCGTATTCCTCCCACTCGCTCGTCCGCTTCGATCTGCTCGACGGCACTCCGGTCTGGGAAGCACCGTGCGGCGATCTGGAGGCCACTCCCCTCGTCGTCGGCGACCGGGTCTACGTCGGGAACACCTCGGGCGTCTTCACCTGCGTGGATCTCCGTTCCGGCACGGTCCTCTGGCAATTCGCGATCCCGGACAACGAACGCATCAAAGGGATCCGATCCGCGGCCGCGGCCTGCGACACTCTCGTGATCTTCGGTGCGGACGACGGCACGGTATACGCTCTGGGCGCCGCCTCCGGCACACCTGCCTGGAAGCATCGCGCGGGAGATGTCGTCCTTGCCCCGCCGGTCGTGACGGATTCGGTGGTCGTGGTCTGTACACTCGGCGGGACCGTCACCGCACTCTCCGGGCGTTCCGGCAGGGCCCTCTGGTCCCGGAGCGTCTCTGGCGGCATTGCCGGACCCGCCGTCGTCGCCGGAGACCGGGTCGTGGTGACCACGCTCCGGGGAACCATCGAGGCACTGGATCGCTCCACCGGTTCGCCCCTCTGGAAGAGTTCTCCGGGCACCCCGATGAATTCGGGGGGGGTGGTCACGGGAGAGTTCTTCTTTGCGGGGACCCTGACCAAGGAACTGCTGGCGGTCAGGGTGGCGGATGGCGAGATCGTCTGGAGGCTGCAACTCGACGGGCGTGTCAAGAGCGGCCCAGCGGTCGCCGGGGACAAGCTGCTCATCGCGACGGACGCCCAGACCCTCGTTGCCCTCGAGATGCCCCGGAGGCTTCCATGAAGCCTCGTGCCCCGTTGTGCGGTCCGGTGGCGGTGCTCCTGGCCATGGCGCTTTTCGCGGCCCATGCGGCGGCACAGAGCGCTGACTCTGCCAGGACGAACGTTGCGGCACAAACGGCCGACTCCGCCATGACAAGCGTCGCGGCCCTCCGGATCAGTTCGGAACCTGACTCCGCGATCGTGTTCCTCGACGGGAGGCGGGTCGGGGCGACGCCGCTGGTCCTCGAAGGACTTGCCCGGGGGCCCCACACGATCCGGCTGGTGGTCGGGGATCCGGGGAACTGGTTCAGCGATGTGACGCGCGATTCTCTGTTTCTGGAGCCCGGGTCGGACAGGCAGGTCCACTACCGGCTTGACCACCGTTATGCGATCATGACCGCGCCTTCCGGGGCCGAGGTCCTGATCGGCGATTCCGTGGCTGGTACCACGCCGATCCTCGTTCCCTATGAGCTGGCCCGCTCCGGAAACGTTCGGGTCCGGTTGAAGGGGTATGCCGAGGTTGGGGTGACGGTCCCCCCCGACGGAGGTTCGGCGGTGGTCCTCCAGCTCACCCCTGAGAAAGGCGCCGGGCCGGGGGTCCTGCAGCCTGTGGAGGCGGGTTCCCGCCTGACGAGCATCCTGATCACCGCGGGGAGCGTGGCGATCAGCGGCGCCGCCGCCGCGTATTTCAAGGTATCGGCCGACGAAAAGAACACTCGCTACCTCGCACCGGAGACCCGACCCTCCGGACCCAGCGAGACCAGCGCGACATGGACGCGGCGGTGGCCCTGGTGGCCATGCAGGTCTCCCTCGCCCTGCTGGTCGGTCTTCTCCTTGCCGAATGACCCCGACGGCACTCCGCCGGAGGGCCCGGCGGCCGGACCGGACACAAATCTCCCTCCGAAAACGCGGCGAAAGGCCACCCGGGGGCCGATTTCTTGACTTTCATCACATCTCAACCTATATTGCCGTTCAACAACCGGACCTCTCCCTTGGACACCCAACATTTTTCCGGTGCCGTCTCCGCTCCCGCTTCGGTCAAGGATGAGATCGAATTCCTGAAACGGGTCCCGATCCTGTGCGACCTCGAGGCGATGGATCTTGAGACGATCGCGAAGGTCGGCATTCGCAAGAAGTACAAGAAGGGGAGCATCATTCTCCTCGAGGAGGAGGCCGGAGCGGCATTGTTCGTGATCGCTTCGGGCAAGGTCAAGATCGTCCGGATGGATGATGACGGCCGCGAGGTCATCCTCTCGATACTGGGCGAGAGCGATTTCTTCGGGGAGATGGCGATCCTGGACGGTCTTGCGCGCTCGGCCAGCGTCGTCGCCATCACCAAGTCCGAGCTGTTCATGATCCACCGCCGGGACTTTCTCAAGCTGCTGCACGACTTCCCGTCCGTCGCGATCGCTCTGCTGAAAGAGCTGACGATGAGGCTGCGCAAAGCCGATGCGCAGATCAAGAGCCTGTCCCTCAAGGACGCTTCCGGCCGCGTGGCGAACGTGGTCCTGCAGCTGGCCGATGACATCGGCAAGATCCGCAAGGGGCGCGTGGAGATCGACGAACTGCCCCTCCAGCAGGACCTCGCGAACATGGCCGGCACGTCGCGCGAGACCATCTCCCGCATGATCCACTCGTTCATCCGTGAGGGCTTCATCGAGATCGAGCGGGGGAAGCTGATCATCAACGACTACGAGAAATTCAAGCAGCGGTACCTGTAGCCGTCTGCCACCGTTCTTTCACGTTCGCCTGCACCCATGGTTGGCGCCGCCGATCTGCACATGCATACCCTGTACTCGGACGGCGCTCTCTCCCCTACCGAGGTCGTCCGGCTTGCCCATCGGGCCGGTCTCGCGACAATTGCCATCACGGACCATGATCACACCGGTGCGATCGAAGAAGCACGTCTCGCCGGCAAGCAGCTGGGGATCGACGTGGTGTCCGGGGTGGAACTGAGCGTGGCAATCGACGGGCGGGAGGTTCACGTGCTGGGGATGTTTTTCGATCATACCCATCGTCCCCTGCTTGAGTATATGGAATTCCTGCGCGCCGCACGGCGGACGCGCGCCGAGCGGATCGTGGGACGTCTGAATGCTCTGCAGGTCCCGCTCACTCTCGAAGCGGTGCTCGAGCAGGCGGACGGCGGGGCGGTCGGACGGCCACACGTGGCAGCCGCGATGGTCGCCGGCGGGTTCGCCGGATCGATCCAGGAGGCCTTCGGGAGGTTCCTTCGGGACGGCGGTCCGGCCTGGGAACAGAAAGTGGACGTTTCTCCTCGCGACGCCGCTGAACGGGTCGCGGAAGCCGGCGGCGTGTCGTTCGTCGCCCATCCGGGCGAGACGTTCGACGCCAGGACCCTTTCCGCTCTTCTCGACCAGGGGATCGACGGCCTGGAAGCCGTCCATCCTTCGCATTCGCAGGAACGCACCGCTGCACTGCGTGGCCTGGCAGCGGAACGACGTCTTCCCGTGTGCGGCGGCTCGGACTTCCACGGCGGCAAGAAGAACGACCTCGCGCTCGTGGGCAGGTATACGGTCTCCGCCGAAGAGCTCGACACGATCCAGAGTCACCGGCACACATCCTGAGGGGATCCCATGACAACTATCGAAGGCCAGCTGTCCGCCAAGGACCTGCGCTGTGCGATCGTGGTCAGCCGCTTCAACAGCCTCGTCTCCAAACAGCTGCTGGAGGGAGCGGTGGACTGCCTGCTGCGCCACGGAGGGACGGACCAGAACATCACGGTCATCCACGTCCCGGGGTCGTTCGAGATCCCCCAGGTCGCGATGAGCGCGGCCGCGTCCAAACGATTCGACGCCCTCATCTGCCTCGGGGCGGTGATCCGCGGGGACACTCCCCATTTCGACTACGTCGCCGCCGAGGCCGCGAAGGGCGTGGCACAGGTCGGCCTGCAGACGGGGATCCCGGTCGCGTTCGGCGTACTGACGACCGACACCCTCGAGCAGGCGCTCGAACGTGCGGGGGCGAAGGCCGGCAACAAGGGCTGGGACGCCGCTTTGACGGTCATGGAACTCGCACAGGTACTGCACCAGGTCAGGGAAGGGAGGAAGGCCGCGCGGGAATAGTCCGCAGGCCGATGCCGGGATGAAGAGAGGATGGGTGGTGAGCGTGACGATCCTCGGATGCGTCGCGCAACTGAACGCCGCGAATGTTGGGTCGTGGCGGAACTATACGTCGATGACCGGCGCGCGTGGCGTCGCCTGGACCCCCGAAGGGGTCTGGGCCGCAACCGCGGGCGGCGTTTTCCGCTGGCGCTCCGCCGACGGATCGTTCTTCACGCAGACCACCGCCGAGGGGCTGCAGGGGAACGACATGACGGCGGTCGGTATCGACCTCTCCGGCACCGTCTGGTCCGGGAGCTCCTCCGGGGCCCTGCACGCCTACTCCCCCTCCACTTCGACCCTGCGAACCATCCTCGACATCGCAGCCTCTTCGCAGGCCAGCAAACGGATCAACAGCATCGCGACCTTCGGCGACACGCTGTTGATCAGCACGGATTTCGGACTGAGCATCTTCCGGGTCTCCCGCTTCGAGTTCGGCGATACCTTCACCCGCTTCGGCCCCTCATCCACCTCCACGCGCATCGCGGTGCTCTCCGCGGCGGTCCACCAGGGGAAACTCTGGGCAGCCATCACCGACGGCCAGACGCTGAACCGCGTGGCGGTCGCTTCGCTGAACAGCCCGAACCTGCTCCCGCCGGAGGCCTGGACGCTGCAGATCGTCGGTGACCCCGGGGTGGCGATCCGCAGCCTCGCGGTGTTCAACGGAACCCTCTACGCCGGCACCTCGGACGGTCTCTACGCCTCGAACGGCACTTCCTGGTCAAAGGCCACCGGTCTGGGAACCGTGCCCGTCGTGGCGATCTCCGCGTCGGCGTCGGTGCTCGCACTTTGCACGGAAACACGAACGGTCCATACCATGAACGCCGCGGGGACCTTCACCCAGCGCGGCCCGACACTCAGCACCCCGCCGACCGGGATCGCCGTGGACCAGGCCGGCGCACCCGTGGTGGCGACCGCCGGCGCAGGCGTGGCCACACTCACCGCCGCATGGGTCAACCACGCTCCCAACGGGCCGAACAGCAACTCGTTCGTCGGGGTCGGGGTCGACGCCTCCGGCGCGGTCTGGGGCGCATCGGCGATCTCCAACGGCAGCGGATTCTACCGGTTCGACGGCTCGACCTGGACGTCGTTCACGATGGGGAACAGCCGCCTCCCCTCCAACGACTACTACCGGGTCTCGACCGACTGCGCAGGCGCGGTCTGGCTCAGCTCGTTCGGAAAGGGCTGCGTGGAGATGCCCACGGGGAGCACGACCGTCGATTCGTCGAAAGTGTACAATACCAACGTCGGCATGGTGGGACTGGGGAACGACCCGAGCTTCGTGGTCACCAGTAACGTGGTCTGCGACGGGACCGGCAACGCCTGGACGACCATCATCCTCCCGCTGAACCGGAAGGTATTCGCGGTCCGGACCCCGCAGGGAACGTGGCGACACCTCCCGGCGCTCGTGGACGGGAGCAGCCTCAGCACGCTGACGGAACCCGCGGTCGACCAGGCGCTGGCGGTCGACGCGTACGACAACCTCTGGATGGTCGTCCGGGATCCGACGTTCCGCGGCGTCATGTCGCTTCAAAACCGCGGCCGCATCGACAGCGTCGTCCGCATCCAGCTGACCACCGCCGACGGCCTGCCGAGCAGCGACGTGCGGACGATCGTCGCCGACCGGGACAACGACCTGTGGGTGGGGACCGACAAGGGGATCGGCATCATTCTCGACCCTTTGAACCCGAAACGGAAAGACGGTATCGCGGCGTACAAGCCCCTTCCGGGGCAGGTGATCAACACGATCGCCGTCGACCCCCTGAACCAGAAGTGGATCGGTACCACGGAGGGGGTCATCCTGCTGTCTGCGGACGGGACGCAGGTGCTGGCCCAGTACACCGTGCAGAACACCGGCGGGAAACTGATCGACAACGACATCAAGAGCATCGCGGTGGATCCGGAGACCGGGACGGTGTACTTCGGGACCGCCCAGGGGCTCGCGAGCCTGACCACCCCCGCCGCCGCGCCCAAGGAGTCGTTCGGCGATCTCCTGATCTATCCGAACCCGTTCCGCGTGCCGGCCGCCACTCCTCTGACCATCGACGGGCTGGTGGAGGACTCCCGGCTGAAGATCCTGTCTTCGGATGGGTCGCTGGTCCGGGACCTCGCAGACCCCCGGTGGCCGGATCGGATTCTGGGACGGGAAGGACGAGGGGGGCCGGGACGTTCCCTCCGGGATCTACTACGTCGTGGGCTACTCTCCGGAAGGGAGCACGAGCGTGGCGACAGGAAAGGTCGCGGTACTCAGGAAGTGAGCGGCAACGCCGCGTGAAGCGGGCAACAGCGGATCCACCAACCAGCATCGAGAGGGAGGGAATGGACCTTGGATACAACCAACACCTATAAAGAAGAGTTGTTCACCAAGCGCGTGCGGGCAGGGAAGCGCACCTATTTCTTCGACGTCAAGGCCACGAAATCCGAGAAGGACTTCTACATCACGATCACCGAAAGCAAGCGCGTAGGGGAAGACGACTACGAGAAGCACAAGATCTTCCTCTACAAGGAGGATTTCGAGAAGTTTCGCGACGCGCTGGCGGAGACCGTGGAGTTCGTCCAGGGCCAGCTGCTGGCAGAGATGGAGCCCGCGAAAGAGGCCTGATCGGTATCCCGCCGTCCCCCGTTCTTCCTTCCCCGGGAAAAACGGGGGGCAGCGGCCCGGCGCAACCGGCCGGTTCGGGAAGCCTTCCCCGCGGGGTTCCCGGACAGCGTACCTTGACTCTCTATCCCAATCTCCCTATATTGTATCGCTTTTCGCATTTCCCCCCAAACGGGGGGCTTTTTGGTGTTTTTTTGTGGATATGGGATCCGGGGCCCTCCGTGGCTGAGACGATGAAGATACAGGTGGGAGGGCTCTCCGAAGGACTCCACGCCTATCATTTCGAGGTGCCGCCTTCGGACCTCGAGCTGGGGGAGACCTTCTGCGCGCCGATCCTTGTGGACGTACAGGTCGACCGGACCGGTCACCGGTACCTGCTGGAAGGGACGGTGTCGACGGCCGTCGTGTTCGAATGTGACCGGTGCGTGGCGCAGTTCACGCGCCAGGTGAGCGGGTCGTACCGGATGTACTATGTGCAGGACGCCCAGGACATGGGGGGGGCGGATCCCTCTGAGGTGCAGGTGGTCCCCGGCGACCTGACGTTCATCGACGTCAGCGATGACGTGCGTCAGACTGCGGTGTTGACGATCCCCCTGAAGGTCCTGTGCAGGGACGACTGCCGCGGGCTCTGTCCGAAGTGCGGAACGAATTTGAACGAACAGCAGTGCGATTGCAAGGACACCGTGGCGGACTCGCGGTGGGATACGTTGCGGTCACTGCCCCGGAACTAACATCTACAGGTGATGTATGCCTAATCCAAAACGACGACATTCCAAGACGCGTGGACGGAAACGCCGGACACACTACAAGGCCACCGCTCCGGCCACCGTCGAATGCCCGAACTGCCACGCGCATAGACTTCCCCACCGTGCATGCCCGAATTGCGGCTTCTACAACGGGCGTTCGGTCATCATCCCCAAGGCATCCTGATGCGTTGCCCCCTGCAGGCCGGGAAGAGCCTCCCGGCCGGGGGGCTTCATGGCACCGTCAGATCCAGCAACCCTTTGTGGTGACATTCTCGTTGACCAGCACACCCGCGCATATCCGGATCGCCGTCGATGCGATGGGGGGCGACTTTGCGCCGCGGAACGTGGTCCGTGGGGCCGTCGAAGCCGCGCGCGAATCTGGCGGGCGGTTCACCGTCGTTCTTGTCGGTGACCGCAGCCGCATCGAACAGGAATTGGCTGCCGCCGGCGAACCGGCGTCGACCGGGATCCCGGTCGAGATCGTCCATGCACCGGACGTCATCGAGATGTCCGACTCGCCGACCGCGGCCCTGCGCAGCAAGAGGGAATCGTCCATCGCCGTCGGGCTCCGGCTCCACCAGGAGGGGAAAGCCCACGCGTTCCTGAGCGCGGGGAACACCGGGGCCGTCATGTCGGCCTCCACGCTGATCCTGGGACGGATCAAAGGCGTCAGCCGCCCGACGATCGGCGCCGTGGTCCCGACGGCCAAGGGGCCGTGCATGCTGCTCGACGCAGGGGCCAACGTGGACTGCCGGCCGCAGCACCTGCTGGAGTTCGGGATCATGGGCTCGATCTACGCGTCGAGCATCCTGGGAAGGACCTCCCCCCGGGTCGGGCTGCTGAACATCGGGGAGGAAGAGACGAAAGGGAACGGAGACCGTGCTGGCGGCGTTCGCCCTGCTCAGGCAGAGCGGGCTCAATTTCGTCGGCAACGTGGAAGGGCGGGACCTGCTCACGGGCGAGGTGGACGTGGTGGTGTGCGACGGCTTCGTCGGGAACGTCCTGCTCAAGTTCGGCGAAAGCGTCCCCGCGTTCCTGAAGTCGAGATTCCTGGGCTTCGCGGAGAAGAGCCTTGCCAACAAACTGGTGGCCCTGGTGGCGCGCGGCGGACTGCGTTCCGTGCTCAAGGAGCTCGACTACCAGGAACACGGGGGGGTGCCCCTGCTGGGCGTGAACGGCGTCTCCATCATCGGCCACGGGGGATCCACCCCCAGGGCCATCAAGAACATGATGTACCGCGCCGAAGAGATGGTCCAGCGCGGGGTCAACCATGCTGATCCAGAAAGCTCTCACGGGAACACATGCGTAATCGGCGGGCAACGATCTCAGCGGTTGGACATTATGTGCCGGACAGGATCCTGTCGAACCACGACCTCGAGAAGATGGTCGACACGAACGACGAGTGGATCCGGACGCGCACGGGCATCAGCGAGCGGCGCATCCTCGATCAGGGCGCGACGTCCGATCTCGCTGCCGGAGCGGCCCGGGACGCCCTGCAAGATGCGGGGGATCTCTGCGGAAGAGATCGACCTGATCATCGTCGCCACGGTCACCCCGGACATGTTCTTCCCCTCCACCGCATGCCTGGTCCAGAACAAGATCGGCGCGAAGAAGGCGTGGGGATTCGACCTGTCGGCCGCCTGCTCGGGGTTCGTCTTCGCGCTGGTCACCGGCGCGCAGTTCATCGAGAACGGCACCTGCTCGAAGGTCCTGGTGATCGGCGCCGACAAGATGAGCGCGATCACCGATTACACCGACCGGAACACCTGCATCCTCTTCGGTGACGCCGGCGCCGCGGTCCTGCTGGAACCCCGCGAGGGCGCGGGCGGCGGGATCCTGGACCACCAGCTGTACTGCGACGGCTCCGGACGGGAGTCCCTGTACATGCTCGGCGGCGGGAGCCTGAATCCCCCGACCCATGAAACCGTCGACAAGAAGTACCATTACATCTACCAGGACGGCAAGGCGGTCTTCAAGGTGGCCGTCGTCGGGATGGCCGATGTCTCCGCCGAGATCGTCGAGCGGAACGGGCTGACCGGCAAGGACATCGCCTGGCTGGTCCCACACCAGGCCAACCTCCGGATCATCGACGCCACCGCCTCCCGCATGGGGATCGAACGCGACAAAGTGATGATCAACATCGACCGCTACGGGAACACCACGGCGGCGACCATCCCGCTCTGCCTGTCGGAGTGGTGGAAGGACGGGAAGCTGCGCCCGGGCCAGAAGATCGTCCTGGCCAGCTTCGGCGCGGGATACACCTGGGGCTCCATTCTGGTCGAATGGACCGCCCCGAATCCGGCCCGAGGGCTGAGCATGGGACGGACCGCTTTTGTGTTTCCCGGACAGGGATCGCAGTACGTGGGGATGGCGAAGGACCTGTACGCCTCCGATGACCGTGCACGGACCATGATCGACCGCGCGGACCGGTTGCTGGGTGTGCGCCTCAGCGAGATCCTGTTTGCCGGGCCGGAAGAAGCCCTGAAGCAGACCCGGAACACCCAGCCGGCGATCTTCCTGCACAGCGTGGTGGTCCATGCCCTGCTCCCCGACCCGAAGCCCGACATGGTCGCCGGACATTCGCTCGGCGAGTATTCGGCGCTCGTGGCCGCGGGCGCGTTCGGCTGGGAGGACGCGCTCCGGATCGTGCGCCTGCGGGGAGAGCTGATGCAGCGCGCCGGCGAGGAACAGCAGGGAACCATGGCGGCGATCGTGGGACTCGATCCTGACGTCGTCGAAAGCGTGTGCAGCGAAGCGTCGGCCGCCGGCGTCGTGCAGCCGGCGAACTACAACTCCCCCGGACAGATCGTGATCTCAGGGTCCGTGGATGGCGTGCGCAAAGGGATGGAGCTGGCCAAGGCGCGGGGTGCCAAGCTGGCGAAGGAGCTGGTGGTCAGCGGGGCCTTCCATTCCCCCCTCATGGAAAGCGCCCTCGAGGAACTCCGGGCGGCGCTGGCGCGCACGCCGATCGCGGACGCGCGCATCCCGGTCTACGCCAACGTGACCGCCGCGCCGGTGACCCGGGGGGTCGAGATCCGGGATCTGCTGGTCCGGCAACTGACCAGCCCGGTCCGCTGGGAACAGACGGTCAGGAACATGGTGCGGGACGGCGCAACGACGATGGTGGAGATCGGTCCCGGCAAGGTCCTCCAGGGCCTCGCCAAAAGGACCGAGGCTTCGGTCGCGGCCAGCGGTATCGACACGTACGCGGATGTCCGGCAGGCAGCGGGGCAGCATGCAGAGTTAAGGGCTACACGATGGACCCCCAGCTCTTCACGCGGGGATTCGCCGAAGGGCACGGCCCCTGCCGGTGCAACTCGGTCTGCTGCGAGGGAGGCGTATACGCCGACGTGCTCGAGCGCGACAGGATCCTCGCGCACAAGGAGATGGTGAAGAAGTACATGGACGAGACCCAGACGCAGGACGACCGGCGATGGTTCGAACCGGAACCGATGCCCGACGGGGATTTCCGCTCCGGGCAGTGCGTCGGCACGGAACTGCACGGCGACAAGTGCGTGTTCCTTGACGGCCAGGGACGGTGTTCGCTGCAGGTCGCGGCGGTGGGCGAAGGGTTGGACCGGTGGGCGATCAAGCCCATGTACTGCGTCCTCTTCCCCATCGAGATCACCGGGAAGACGGTGAGTTTCGACGACATGCTCCAGGGAGAGCAGGCTTGTTGCTCGGTCGACACTCGGTTCGACACCCCGGTGTTCCGCGCGTGCAGGGACGAACTGGTCTTTCTCGTGGGCGAGGACGGGTACGCGGCCATGGAAGCGCACTACGACTCCCTCGAGCGGGCGGGGACGGAGGCCGGGCGGAAATGAGACACCTCGACGGCAACGTGGCGCTGGTGACGGGCGGGGCCAGGGGCATCGGGAAAGCGGTGGTCTACGCGCTCGCGCAGGCCGGCGCCTCGGTGGCCTTCACCTACCGCACCTCCGGCGATGCCGCGCGGGCGATCGAGCAGGAGCTGACGACGGGTGAGGTGAAGGTCAAGGCGTACCACGCAGACGCAACCTCGATGGCGGACGCCGCCCACACGGTCGACGCCGTGATGGCGGAGTTCGGGCGCCTGGACATCATGGTCAACAACGCCGGGGTCACCCGCGACGGGCTGATCATCCGGATGTCGGAAGCCGACTGGGACACGGTCATTCAAAACAACCTGAAAAGCGTGTTCAACTACTCCCGGGCCGCCTCGCGGTGGATGATCTGGCAGCGCAGGGGGAAGATCATCAATATGACGTCGATCGTCGGGGTGCACGGGAACGCCGGGCAGGCCAACTACGCGGCCTCGAAGGCCGCGATCGTGGGACTGACCCGTTCGCTTGCAAAAGAGCTGAGTTCTCGCAATATTCAGGTCAATGCCGTCGCCCCCAGTTTCGTGGACACGGAAATGACCTCGAAGCTGTCCGAGGAACAGAAGCAGGCGGCCCTCGGATACGGGGAAAACGCGGCATCGCCCGCCCCGAACAGGTCGCCGCGTTCGTGGTGTTCCTGGCGTCCGACGATTCGGACCTCATCACGGGTCAGACCTTCATCGCCGAAGCATCGCATATCAGAGACAGAGAACGTCCAGTCCAACTGCCGAGTTGATCATGTCCAGTCTTGACAATGCCGTCGCCATCGTGACCGGAGGGGCCCGGGGTATCGGGCGTGCCATCACCGCCGAGCTCGTCCGCAACGGCGCCAACGTCGTGGTGTTCGACAAGGTCTTTCCAGAGGACTTTGAGGCCTTCGCCGCCCCCCTTCGGTCCGGCGGGCGCACCGTGACCGCCGTGCAGGTCGACATCACCCGCACTGCCGACGTCGAAAAGGCCTGCGAGCAGGTGGCGGCAACGGCGGGGCGGATCGACATCCTGGTGAACAACGCCGGGATCACCAGGGACCGTCTGCTGCCGAGGATGACCGAGGACGAATGGGACGCGGTGCTGGCCGTCAATCTCAAAGGAGCCTTCAACACGATCCGCACCGTGGCCCGCACGATGATGCGCCAGCGCCGCGGGAAGATCATCAACATCAGCTCCGTGGTCGGACTCATGGGCAACGTCGGCCAGGCCAACTATGCAGCGTCGAAGGCAGGGCTTCTCGGGCTGACGAAGTCCGTGGCGAAAGAACTTGCCGGCCGGAACGTCACGGTGAACGCCGTGGCCCCCGGGTTCGTCGATACTGAAATGACGGCCGTTCTCTCGGAGGACCAGCGCAACGCCCTGCTGGCGCTTGTTCCGCTGAAACGCTCCTCCAAGCCCGAGGAGATCGCCGGGATCGTGGTCTTCCTCGCTTCGCCCCAGGCGGACTACATCACCGGGCAGGTGATCGCGGTGGACGGCGGTATGACGATGTGACCAGAGGTCGGAATCCACACATTCATCCAATCAACACTATCAGGAGGTTCACGTCATGGATATTGATGCCAAGGTGAAGGAGATCATCATGAACAAGCTGGGTGTCGACGAAGGTCAGGTCACCCCGGAAGCTTCGTTCACGAACGATCTTGGCGCCGACTCGCTGGACACGGTCGAACTCGTGATGGAATTCGAGAAGGCTTTCGGCATGCAGATCCCGGACGAGGACGCGGAGAAGATCGGTACGGTCGGCGATGCGGTGAAGTACATCCAAAGTCCAAGTCCTCCTGACTCCTGTACCCCGCGAGACGCTTCCGGGAAATCCGATCCGGGGGCTCCAGTTTCTGCGCGATGGACCCCCGGGGCGGCCGGGGGATAACGCTCTACACTCATTCGGGAATGATGATGAACGGTAAGCGCAGGGTCGTGGTCACGGGTCTGGGCGCGCTGACGCCCCTCGGACTCAACGTGCGGGATTTCTGGGATGCGCTCATGCAGGGCAAGAGCGGCGCCGCCCCCATCACGTATTTCGACACGGCGCTCTACGACACCCGTTTCGCCTGCGAGCTGAAGGGGTTCAAGGCGTCCGACTATCTCGACCGCAAAGCCGCGCAGCGCATGGATCCCTTCGCCCAGTACGCCATCGTCGCTTCCGACGAGGCCATCGCCGACGCGGGGATCTCCGGCCAAAGAGATCGACCCGGACCGGATCGGTGTCGTGTACGGCTCCGGCATCGGGGGAATGGGCACCTACGACACCCAGTTCCGCAGCTTCCTCGAAGGCGGCCCGCGGCGTATCAGCCCGTTCTTCATCCCCATGCTGATCCCCGATATCGCGTCGGGCAACATCTCCATCAAGCACGGGTTCAAGGGGCCGAACTTCGCGACCGTCTCGGCCTGCGCCACCGCCTCCCACGCCATCGGCGGCGCCCTGCGTCTCGTCCAGTACGGCGACGCCGACGTGATCGTCTGCGGCGGATCCGAAGCCCCGATCACCCCCATGGGCCTGGGCGGCTTCAACTCGATGAAGGCCATGTCCACGCGGAACGACGCGCCCGAAAAGGCCTCGCGGCCGTTCGATTCCCAGCGCGACGGGTTCGTGATGGGCGAAGGGGCCGGCACGCTGGTGATCGAAGAGTACGAACACGCCAAACGGCGCGGCGCGAAGATCTACGCCGAGCTGGCGGGCATGGGCTTCACGGCCGACGCCCACCACCTCACCGCCCCGCCCGACGACGGGGAGGGGGCCGTCCGCTCCATGGGCCGCGCGATGCGCGACGGCGGGATCGGTCCCGAGATGATCGACCACGTCAACGTGCACGGCACCTCCACCCCCCTCGGCGACATCGCCGAGACCAATGCCCTGAAGACCCTGCTCGGCGCCCACGCCGGCGCCGTGAACATCTGTTCCACAAAATCCATGACCGGACACCTGCTGGGCGCCGCGGGGGCCGTGGAGGCGATCGCAACGATCCTCGCCGTCAAGGAGGATCTCATCCCTCCCACCATCAACCTGGAGTTCCCCGACCCGGCGTGCGATCTCAACTACACGCCGAACTCGGCCGTGCGCCGCACGGTCCGCTACGCGATCAGCAACACGTTCGGGTTCGGCGGGCACAACGCATCGCTGCTGGTCAGGAAGTATACGGAATGACCGATCGGACGCATGAAGTGGTTACGTGACCTTTTCCGGCGCCGGTCCTCCGGGATCCCGGAGGACGAGCTCACCGAACAGGAACGCCGGCTGATGAAGAACATCGCACCCTTCGAGCGCGTGCTCGGGGTGTCCATCAGGAACCGGGACCTGTTCGTGCAGGCCCTGCTTCACCGCTCATTTCTGCAGCGCCCCAGCCACGACTCCCGTTCCAACGAACGACTGGAATTCCTCGGAGACTCCGTCCTGAACCTCATCGTGGGCGAATACCTCTACGAGCGACTTCCGCGTGCCGAGGAGGGAGAACTGACCCAGCGGCGCGCCCAGCTGGTCAACCGCAAGGCGCTCGCCGCCTACGCGCGCGATCTCGGACTCGCGGAGTTCATCCTGATGAGCCCCAGCGCCGCACAATCCGGCCGCAAAGGAAGCGACACGATCACCGCCGACTGCTTCGAGGCGGTCATCGCCGCGATCTACCTGGACCGGGGCTATCCGACGGCCAGAGACTTCGTCACCGGGCGACTCGAGCGCGCCATCCGGCAGGGAGCAGTGGCCACCTGGGACGACAACTACAAGAGCCGGCTGCTGGAGCATTCCCAGTCTGAAGGCACCGGCGTGCCGCGCTACGTCGTGGTCCGCCAGGAAGGCCCGGACCACGACCGGACGTTCGTCGTGGAAGTGACCCTCTCCGACGGCCGGAAAGGCCGCGGGACCGGAAAGAACAAGAAAGAAGCCGAACAGGCTGCCGCCCAGGACGCACTCCGACGCCTCCGCGTCTCGCACTCCTAATGGACGTGCCCGCCCGTGCCCATCCTCGATACCGACCCCGAGATCCGAACGCTCCTGCGTGACGCACGCACGATCGCCGTGGTGGGACTCTCCCCCCACCCGTACCGCGACAGCTATCACATTGCAGAATACCTCCTGGATGCCGGGTACCGCATCTTCCCGGTGAATCCGACCATCGACACCGTGTTCGGCCTGCCGGCGTTCGCCTCGCTGCTCGAGATCGGCCAGCCGGTCGACATCGTGGACGTCTTTCGACGCCCGGAGCATGTCCCGCAGATCATCGAAGAGGCCAGCCGCGCGGGCGCCCGGGCACTCTGGATGCAGCTCGGAGTCGATTCCCCCGTCGCGGTCGACCGCGCCGTCGCGGCAGGACTTCAGACCGTGGTGAACCGCTGCATCCTCGTCGAGCATCGCCGCCTGCTCCGATGAAACGCGCCCTGGCCATCGCGCTCTGCCTCTCCCTGCCGATCCTCAGGGCCGCCCAGGCACAGCCTGACCTGCTCGGGGATGCCGGCGGCTTCCCCCTGGGGGTTGCGGATACCGTGTTCCTGAGCGGCAATGAGACCACCCGGCCGTACGTCATCCTCAACGAGATGTCTCTGCACCCGGGCGCAATGGTCACCCCTGCGGCCATGGAATACGATCGGCGGAGGATCTACAGCCTGGGCCTGTTCACGCGGGTCGACATCCAGTTCGATTCCCTCGGGGGGAAACGATACCTGCTCGTGGATGTGAACGAGCGCTGGTACTTCTTCCCCGTGCCCATCCTGGGATTCCGCGACGGGGACCCCAACCGGTTCTACTTCGGCGGCGGCCTGGTGCACAACAACCTCGGCGGGAGGAACCAGAAGCTGTTCGCATCGCTCGTGCTCGGCTACGATCCATCCGCGGGCCTCTCCTTCCTCGAACCGATGATCGACCCGGAGAGCCGGTTGTCGTTGGGCGCGGGAGCCTCCTTCTCCCGGGTCAGCAACAAGAGCACTGCCTCCGGCGACTTCACGAACAACGTCTACGATCTGCACGGCTCCCTCGGCAAACGATTCGGCCTGTTCACGACCGCGGGGTTGACCCTCGGCTACCGGGTCGTGGCGGTCTCCTCGTACAGCCCCGGCCGCACGGTCTCCCCCACGGGCAAGGACGCTTTCGTGTACGCCACCGCGAGCTTCTCCTACGACACCCGCGACCTGATCGAGTATCCGATGTCCGGCCTGTACGGGAACCTGCAGGTCACGAAGTTCGGTGCGGGCGAATCCCTGGTGAACTACCTGCGGTACGGGACCGACATCCGTCTCTTCGTGCCGCTCTTTTCCGGGTTGTCCCTCGCCGGTCGCGCGGCGGGTTCGCTGGTGTCGGGAGGCACCATCCCCCTCTACGCGCGCGCCTATTTCGGCTACGGGGAACGCATCCGGGGGCACTTCCACGAGGTGTATGAAGGCGAAGACCTGTTGAACGGCAGTGTGGAGATCCGGTGGGCGGTGCTCCCCGCCTTCACCATGGTCATGCGGGAGCTCCCGGTGCCGATGGAGTTCAAGGTCTGGCGTTTCGGCATCACGCTCTCCGCGTTCGCCGACGCCGGTGCGGTCTGGTTCCGGCAGGACGGGCTCCAGCTCTCCGACTTCCGCCACGGGCAGGGGCTGGGGATCAACTTCCTCCTTCCCTACAGCTACGTTGCCCGGATCGAATACGCATGGAACGAACAGTGGCGGGGGCAGTGGATCCTGGACCTCCGCGGCTCATTCTGAGAGGACGCCATGGAGTACTATTACGCTCCCCCGGAGAAACGCCACGGCGACACGCTGATCATCGACGGTCAGGAATTCCTCCACCTGTCGCAGGTCATGCGCAAGACTCCCGGGGACCGGCTGACGGCGGTGGACGGCTGCGGAACGGCCTACGCCGTCGCCATTCGCGAGATCGCGCACCGGACCGCCTACTGCGACATTCTGGAGACGATGCCCCGGCTGCATGAACCGGGGACGGAGGTCACGCTCGGAGTGGCGCTCCTCAAACACGGAGCCAGCTTCGATTACATCGTGGAGAAGGTGACCGAACTGGGAGTCAGCCGCATCGTTCCGCTGCTGACGGAGCGGACCGTCCGGAGGCACGGACGCAACGATCGATGGGAGCACCTGGCCCTGGCGGCGATGAAACAATGCGGCCGCTGCCTGGTGCCCGCGATACTCCCCGTCACCGGGTTCGCGGAGTTCCTCCAGGGATTCCCGCCGGAAGCGGTGAAGTGCATCCCGCACGAGAAGATCCTGGAGCCGTCGATCGGAGACTACGCTGGCGGGGCTGAGCACGGCACAGGTGGCGCTGGCGATAGGTCCCGAGGGGGGGTTCACGGAGGAGGAGGTCGAGGCTGCGGTCCTCGCGGGGTTCCGCGTGGTGTCGCTCGGCCCTCGCAGGCTGAGGACCGAAACCGCTGCGGCGGTGGCGGTCTGGTCGGCGGTCAGCGCCGGTCAGACCTGAGGCCGGATCACGTCGAGGTCAGCTTCTCGTCGACGATCCCCTGCAGCACCTCGTTCATCATCGCGCTGGTCTTCAACAGCGAGGCCACCTCGTCGCTCTTCCACCCCACGAAGTCCGCATCGCCCAGGCTGTTCAGGTTGATGCGCACGTTCAGCGCCGCACCCTGGCACGCCGCGTGGAGCATCAAGCCGCTCACCCCCGCATCGCTCACGGAGTTGACGTTCCCTTTGGCGGCGACCTCCTGGGCCAGCGCCAGGGCGTCGATGCAGTGTTTCATCACTTCCAGCGGAACGAGCGTCGCCTCTTTCGTCGCCTCGCGTACTGCCGCGGCGCGGAGCGCCTTCTGGGGCTCGGTGTCCTTCGGCAGGCCGAAAGCTTCCATCACCTTGTTGAACGCCACCGTGTCCTTCGTCCGACAGGTCCAGGAACTGCTTGCGCAGGGCCTCCGATTGGGTCAGGACCTTCTTCACGTCCTCCTCGACGCCGGCGTATTTCTTCTTGCCGATGGTCAGGTTGCAGACCATGGAGATCAGGGCCGCCCCGAGGGCCCCGGAGAGAGCGGCAACGCTCCCGCCGCCGGGAGCCGGCGATGAGGAAGCGAGTTCGTCGAGGAACGAGGCGATGGTCTGTCGTGATGGCATGATGACCGTTCTCCGGTGAATGGAAGAAGTAGTGATGCGGGGCGACCCGAAGGTCACGCCGACAACTGGTATTCGATGATCTTCTTCGCCGGGTCGAACCGGTCGAGCTGACTCAGGCCCAGATGCCGGACCGCAGCCTCGATCAGCTCCGCCTCCGTGTGCAGCTCCGGGGCATAGTGCCGGCCCGCCATCAGGAGCGCTTCCAGCAGGAGTGAGACCCACGATCTCGCTGCCGGTGACCTCGAGCCGAGCGTCGCCGCCTCCTTCTTCACTTCCTCGAAGGCCACGTGGGGCGGCGTGACATGGTAGTTCACCAGGTTGATCGACACCTGGGCGATCCGGTGCGCCTGCAGCAGCACCCCCATCGCCTTGACCGCCTTCAGCGAACCCGGGATCATCTTCCGTCCCTTCGCGTCGGTGAGCGGCTCCCCCATGGCATCCTCCTGCACCCTGCCGCTCTCGCGGATCCGCAGCGCGATCTCGTTGGCCGGCTTGATCTCGTGGGTGTTCAGGTTGACGTTGTAGGCGATCAGGAACACCCGTGCGCCGGTCACGGTCGCGCCGGACCGCGGAACGAACGCCGCCGGGCCGTAGTCCGGATTCCATGCGGGGTCCTGCAGCTTCTCCGCGAGCCCTTCGTACTCGCCCTTACGGATGGTGGCGAGGTTCCTCCGCTCAGGCCGGGAGGCGGCCTCTTCGTACAGGTAGACCGGGATCCCGAGCTGTTCGCCGACCCGGCGTCCGAAGGCGTGCGCCAGGCGAACGCATTCCTCCATGCTGACGCCCGAGACGGGGACGAACGGCACGACATCGGTGGCGCCGATGCGCGGATGTTCTCCCTTGTGCACCGCCATGTCGATCAGCTCCGCCGCCCGGGCCGTCGCCGCAAACGCGGCCTCGGCCACCGCGGCGGGCGCGCCGACGAAGGTCACGACGGTGCGGTTATAGTCCTTGTCCGGCTCCGCACTCAGCAGTTTCACCCCGGGAACCGCCGTCACGGCGGCGGCGATCCGTTCGATCACTGCGGGATCGCGGCCTTCGCTGAAGTTCGGCACGCATTCGACGATCGCATGGGTTCAGTTCAGAATTCCAGCAACGTTCCGTTCTTGACGGTGTGCCGGACGTGGTTCGACTCCGAAATGGTAGGCCATGTGGCGGTAGTCCGGCACGTCCGCCACCACAAGGTCCGCCTGCTTGCCCGGCTCGATGCTCCCGCAGGAGGCGGAATGCCCGAGCGCCGCCGCGGCGTTCAGGGTGATCGCCGTGAGGGCCTCTTCCGGCGACATCCGCATGTGCGTGCAGGCGATGGTCATCATCAGCGGCAGTGAGAACGACATGCACGATCCGGGGTTGAAGTCCGTGGCGATCGCCACCGGCACCCCCGCGTCGATCAGCGCGCGCGCCGGAGCGTATCCGTGGTTGAGGAAGAACGACACCCCCGGCAGCAGCACCGCCACCACCCCGGCCTCCCGCAGCGCCGCGATCCCTTCGGCGGTCACATGTTCGAGGTGGTCCGCCGAGACGGCCCCGACCGCACCCGCACCTGCGCGCCGCCCAGATACTGCAGCTCTTCCGCATGCATCTTGGGCCGCATCCCCCAGCGCTTCCCCTCGTCCAGGATCGCCGTCGTCTCGCCGGTCCCGAAATATCCCTGCTCGCAGAAGACGTCGCAGAACGCGGCCAGGCGCTTTTGCCCACGTACGGGATCATCCGGTGGAGGATCAGGCGGACGTAGCCGGCATGGTCTGCGGCGAACTCCGGCGGGAAGGCATGGGCGCGCGAGGAAGGTCGGGACGACCCCGATCATCTCTTCGTCGCGGAGCTCCGCGATCCCCTCCAGCATCTTGATCTCGGAATTCATGTCGAGGCCGTAGCCCGTCTTGATCTCGACGGTCGTGGTCCCGTGCCGCATCATCTCGTGGAGGTAGCGCGCCGTCCGGCGCTTCAGCTCCTTCTTGCTCGCGGCGCGGACCTGCTGCATGGTGTGCAGGATCCCTCCGCCCTGCTCGGCGATCTGCCTGGTAGGTCGCCCCCGTGGCGCGCAGGCCGAATTCTCCGGCCCGGTCTCCGGCGAACATCGCGTGCGTGTGCGCGTCCACGAATCCGGGCATCACCACCGCTCCGGAAGCGTCCAGAACGTTGATGTCGTCAGGCAGCGTGCCTGTCCAGCCGGACATCGGCCCCGCCCATTCGATCCTGCCGGCGCGGCAGAGGACCCCCGCGTCGGGGATGATCCCCAGGTCCGCCATCGCCTGGCCCGTCTTGTGGGGCGCACCGTGCGACGCCACCGTGACCAGCTGGCCGATATTTTTCAGAAAGAGGTCCACCACCGTTGGTTCAATTTTCTCAAGGTACGAAAAGGTGCCGGGAGCCGCAAGGACCGGCGGACGTGGGCACCGCGGCGCGGAAGGCGCTGATCATCGGACGGCGCGCTGCAGTGCGGGTGACAGCGGTGGGACCGATCCGTCGCGCTGCATCACCTCAAGGTATTTGCGGAAGAAGGCCAGCGGACCCAGCGCGATGGTGGACGAGAGCGCCTGCCGGCCGAACGTCTGGTCGATCTGCCGGGCGATCACCATTCCCGCCATCGATCCGTAGCTCTCAAAGTATCCGGCGGTGTTCGCGCGCTGCAGGATCTCCTGCGCCCGCCGGCGTGTGAGACCCGGCGAGAGCAGCTCCTCCGCGTTCCGGTTGAATTGCTCGAACGACGCCCGCACGCGTTGCTCCCATTCCGGCGACAGCCGACCCCGCGTCCGCTGGATGAGCGACAGATAATAGGCGATCCCTTCGTTCTGGGCGAGGTCCAGCATGGCGTCGAACGCGGAGGTGTTGCTCGCGTAGTACTGGCGCCAGGCGGGCGAGGCGTCCTTGTAGGCCCCGAACGCCGCGTGAAACACCTCGTGGGCGACCACGCTGAGGACGCCGATGAACCGCTCGTCCGTGCTCTGACCGTAGGAGACGGCGTGGGCGAGGTTCACCACGATGGTCAACTCCCCTTCCCCTTCGCCCACGAACCGCGGCGTGGCATCGTCCCACACCACCCTGCGCACGAACGCGTCGATCGTCTGGGGACCGAACGCGACGAAGAACATGGGGATGCGGGACCGCACGCGCGCGTCGGCAGGGAACAGCTGTTCCACCGTGCTGACCACCCGCTGGCCGAAATTCCGGCGTTGGAGCTCGGTCAGCAGCTCCTTCATCTCGCCGGCGATCCCCCGCGCCAACGCCATCTGAAACGGATCGTCGTCGAGCCGCTGGTTGTACCGGATCGCCTGGAGGTGGCGTTCCAGGAGATCGGTACCGAGCGGCCGGCCGGCCAGCAGTGCGGTGGTGGCCAGGGCCACCTGGCTTCCCCGCATGGCCGCCACCTCCGCAGGCGAGCCCCCGAACCCCTGGTAGGTCTCGATCGTCCGTTCCGCCGAGCGGTAGTCGATCACGAGCGAGATGTCGAGCGTCGCCGGAGCCTGGGCGTACGCCCGGCCGGCCAGCAGGAGCGCGGCCAGCGTAGCCACCATCACCGCGCGTGGTGAACCGCGGCGGGGACGATCCCCTCGCTCCGTGTATGGCGCCCGTGTCATGCGGCGGGCACCCGGAGAACGACCATCGTCATGTCGTCGTGCTGTGCGGTCTCCCCGACGAAACGCTGGACCGCATCCCGCACATGGTCCAGGATCCCCTGTGCCGTTCTGGCCCCGACCCCGGGCGCCTGCAGAACCTGCTCCAGCCGTTCGGCGCCGAACATTTCCTGCTGCGCGTTCATGGCGTCGGTGAAGCCGTCCGTCAGCAGAAGCACGACATCGCCGGGGCGAAGCGTGATCTCGCATTCTTCGTAGGACGTATCGGGCCGCATGCCGAGCGGGAAATGCACCCCGACCGAGTCGAGCCACCGCAACGACCCCTCCCGCAGCAGCAGCGGCTTGGTCTGGCCCGCGTTGGTGAACGCCGCCCGGAGCCGGCGGACGTCCAGCACGAACAGGAGGAACGCCACGAAATGCCCGCGGCGGGAATGGCGGTACAGGACCGCGTTGAGCCGCGTCAGGATCGCGGCCGGGGACGACGAGGCCGAAACCTCGCTTGCGAGCGCTCCCACCGTGAACGTCGCCGACATTGCCGCCTGCAGTCCCTTCCCTGACACGTCGATGACGGAGATGCCGAAGCGCCGGTCGTCCTTGCCGATCGGGCTGTACTGGAACAGATCGCCCCCGACCTCTCGCGCAGGGATGGATGCCCCCGCGATGTCAATGCCGGGAAGCGCGGGGTGTTCCGTGGGCATCAGCGCCCGTTGCACCTCGCTTGCGAGATGGAGTTCCGTCTGCAGGGAATTGCGTTGTTCCCGCTCCATGGAAACGACCCAGACCACCAGGTTCGCCGCCCCCAGGACCAGGGCCCCGGCGAGAACGAGCGGCATCAGCCCCATGTCGAACCGGACGTACGCGATCAGCAGTCCGATGGCCATGAGCGTGTACGAAATGACCACCAGCCGCCTGCGGTCCGACGGAATGTCGGCGTAGATCTCATCGCTCCAGAGCAGGGAGAAGGCCAGCGCATCGAACAACCCGACCTCCTGCGGCGACCGCTCGATCTGCAGCCGGGACTCTTCTTTCTTCTTGCGAACGAGCGCCTGCAACCGGCCCCAGGTGACGTACAGGATCCCCGCGATCACCAGATCCTGGCCGAACCGGGCCCAGCTGCGCGTGTTCAGCCCCTCGAGCAGCGCCCCGCCCAGCTCCACGACGATGAGGATCTTGAGCAGACCGACGACGATCGACTTGAACCGGGCGGGATCCATGCCACGGGGATTCCCCGCAGGTTGTTCGGGTGACGCCGCAGGCTCCGCACTGAAGGCCTGGCGGACCTCACCGGCGATCTTCCGCGTGGCGGAGATCGAGGCCTCGGCGATCTCTTTCGCCGAAGAGGAGAACTCCTCGAGGAGACGGGAACGGGTCACGGTCTGTGGTCCACTGGTGATGGATGACGCGGCGCAAAGCCGGGACACGACCGTACGGGCAGTCTCGGGTACTTCGGGTACCGCGGGTCGGTCTTCGAGAGCCCGCACAGAACAAAGGTACTCCCCCTGTCGCTCCGGATCTCTCCCGCGTGGCGACAGAGGGAGCACAATCCCTGATCGTGATCCACGTGCCGGTGGCCGGATCAGGTCAGAGGGCTGTCGCGGGGGTCTCGGCCGCCTGCTCGCCGGACTTGCCCTGCCAGAGCGAGAGGAAGCACCCGTCGGGGGTCGCGAACTGCGCAAACCATCCGTTCTCCCCGATCGACGTCTTCTTCACCAGCACCTTGCCACGAGCCTTGCGGATCTCTTTCAGTTTGGCGTCGATGTCCTCCACCTCGATGTACACGTTCACCTGCCCTTTGGCGGGCATCTTCTTCACCAGGTAGAAGCCTCCGTTCGGCTGGGCACCTGCCCGGAACATCACGTATTTCATCTCGGGCATTTCGACGAACGTCCACCCGAAGATCGTGCCGAAGAATTTCATCGAGCGCTTGAAATTGGTTGTCGGGATCTCCACGTGACCGAAGCCGTGCATTGACCTTCCTCCTTGATGGTGGCTGTTGAATGACGATGACCGTCCCCGGCTCCGGGTCACCGGAGCATGGGGATCTTCACATGCATGCGTTTCGCGTTTTCCACGGCCCGATCGTACCCGGCATCCGCGTGGCGGATGATCCCCATCCCCGGGATCGTAGGTCAGGACCCGCGACAGCCGCTTCGCAGCCTCCGGCGTCCCATCGGCAACCACCACCATGCCGGCGTGGATCGAAAGGCCCATCCCCACACCCCCGCCGTGGTGGACGCTCACCCAGCTCGCTCCGCCGGTGGCATTCAGCAGGGCGTTGAGGATCGGCCAGTCGGCGATGGCATCGCTGCCATCCTTCATCCGCTCGGTCTCGCGGTTGGGGGAAGCCACGGAGCCGCAATCGAGGTGGTCCCGCCCGATGACGATGGGGGCACTTACCTTTTTGCGGGCGACGAGATCGTTGAAGATCGCTCCCATCTTCGCCCTCTCTCCGTACCCGAGCCAGCAGATCCTCGCGGGGAGCCCCTGGAAGTGGACCTGTTTCCTGGCCTTGTCGATCCACCGGCAGAGGGGCGCATTCTCGGGGAACGTCTCCAGGACCGCCTCGTCCGTCCGATACAGGTCTTCGGGGTCGCCGGAAAGCGCAGCCCACCGGAAAGGACCTTTTCCGTCGCAGAAGAGAGGACGGACATACTCCGGCACGAAGCCCGGAATGTCGAACGCATTCTTGACGCCGATCGCGAAGGCCTCACCGCGGATGTTGTTGCCGTAGTCGAAGGTCACCGCTCCGCGCCTGCGGAGCGCGAGCATCGCCTCGACATGTTCCGCAATGGACGCTCTGGCCAGCGCCACGTAGCGGCCAGGATCGGACTTCCGCAGAGCGAGCGCCTCTTCGTAGGGGATGTGCGCCGGGACGTAGCCGTTGAGGGTGTCGTGGGCGGAGGTTTGATCGGTCAGCACGTCCACCGCGATGTTCCGCGCGACCAGTTCCTGCAGAACCTCCGCGGCATTGCCAAGCAGCGCGACGGAGTGCGCTTCCTTCAGTTCCCTTGCGGTCTGCAGGATGAGCAGGGCTTCATCCAGGGAGGTGACCATCTCGTCCACGTATCCCGTCTTCAGCCGTTTCTCGATCCTCGCGGGGTCCACCTCCACGGCGAGGCAGGCGGCCCCGTTCATCGTCGCTGCGAGCGGCTGGGCGCCCCCCATGCCGCCGAGCCCGGCGGTCACCAGCAGTCTTCCGGCCAGGGACCCACCGAAGTGCCGGTCGGCGCACGCCGAGAAAGTCTCGTAGGTCCCCTGCAGGATCCCCTGGGTGCCGATGTAGATCCAGCTCCCCGCCGTCATCTGTCCGTACATCGTCAGGCCGAGCGCTTCGAGCCGCCGGAACTCGTCCCACGTTGCCCACTGCGGCACCAGCATCGAGTTGGCGATGAGCACCCTCGGGGCGTCCGGGTGGGTCTGGAAGACCCCCACGGGCTTGCCCGACTGCACCAGCAGGGTCTCGTCGTTCTCCAGTTCCCGGAGAGAGCGAACGATGGCTTCGTAGCAATCCCAGTTGCGCGCCGCCTTCCCCACGCCGCCGTAGACGATCAGTTCCTCCGGCAGCTCGCCCACTTCGGCATCCAGGTTGTTCATCAGCATGCGCAGCGCGGCTTCCTGGATCCAGCCTTTGCAGGAGAGGACCGGGCCACGCGGCGCCCTGATGTTCCGTTTCTCCTCGATGGTCATTGTCGCCCCTCCGCTGCGGCCGCTTCCACCGCCGCCCACACACGGAGCAGATTCTCGCCGCAGATGCCCCGGAGGTCGTCGTGCGTATAGCCGCGGCGCAACAGCTCGGCCACGAGGTTCGGATAACAGGAGACATCTTTCAGGCCGACGGGGAGCGTGTCGCCCACGCCGTCAAAGTCCGAGCCGATCCCCACGGCCTTCACACCAGCCAGCTTGACCACGTGGTCGATGTGGTCGGCGACCATCTGCACGGTGGCGAGATGGCGCGGGTGGGTCTTGCGGTAGTTCTCCGCGTATTCCTTGGCCTTCGGGTCGCCGGCCTTCAGGTTGTGGGACCGGAGGTGCTCGTCGAAATCCTTTGTCTGGCGGTCAGATTCCCGGCGGATCTCATCGCTCAGGAATTCCGACCCGAAATTGATCTGGATGACCCCGCCGCGCGCGGCCAGCAGCCTGATCATCGCGTCACTCATGTTCCGCTCGAACCCCGGGGTGAAATGCCTGCAGGAGGAATGCGACGCGATGACGGGCGCGCGCGAATAGCGGAGCACATGGTAGAAGGCGCTGTCCGAGAGGTGCGACACGTCGATCATGATCCCCACCCGGTTCATCTCCTTCACCACTTCCCGGCCGAAGGGCGACAGTCCGTTCCAGCGCCGCTGGCGGTCGTAGGATGCGTCGCTCAGGTGGTTGTTCTTCGCGTGGGCCAGCGTGATGTACCGTATGCCCCGCGCGTGGAACCTCCGGACGTTCTCCAGGGACCCGCCGATCGGTGCGCCGTTCTCCATTCCCATCGCCAGCAGCACCCTGCCCGAACCCTGCAGAGCCCTGACCTGTGCCGTGGAGGTGACCATCGCGAATTTGTCCGGGTACCGGGAGGCCAGCCCGGTCACCAGGTCGATCAGGGAGTCCGCCATCGTCGATCGCTTCGGGTTTTCCTTCGAGCGAGGAAGGGATATAGATCGACATGAACGGGACATCCAGTCCCCCTTCACGTGCGCGAACGAAATCGAACTGCCCCCTGTCTCCGCGGACCGACAGATCGACCCCGCCGCGATAGAGCCGCGAGGGAGCGTCGATGTGGGTGTCGATGATCAGGAAGCGCTGGGACAGTGTTCGGGCGACGGCAAGCAGGGAATCGCCCTTTTCGAGCGAGGGCTGCCCCTGCGCCGCCACGGAAGAGACCAGGAGCGCGACCGCCCATGCCCCCGCAACGACCTTCCCCGCCGTCCGCCCGGACTTCATTTGCATGCCGTGACCGCGATCTCGACGTTCGCCCCCTTCGGGAGGGCCGCCACCTGGACGGCGACCCGGGCCGGATACCGCCCCGCGGGGAAATAGGCCCCGTAGACCGCATTCATTGCGGCATAGTTCCCCATGTCCGTCAGGTACACCGTCGCGCTCACGACCTGCGAGGAATCGTATCCCGCCGCCTTCAGGACGCGATCGAGATTGGCCAGGACCTGCCTGGTCTCCGCTTCGATGCTCCCCTGCACGAGCGCCCCGGTCGCCGGATCGATGGCGATCTGACCCGAGACGAAAAGCAGGTCTCCCGCACGCACCGCCGGCGTATACGGGCCGATGACCGCGGAGGGTTTGATGTATTGCTTTTCCACCGGCGTCCGGCCGTGGACATCCCCGGTCTGGGCCGGGCACCGTGACGCCAGCATGCCGATCCCGAGGATCACCGCTGTCGCGTATCTCACGCAACCTCCTTGCCGGGCCGCCGCGAACCCGGCGGCGCGAATGGTGGATGTTAGTCGCCCAGGAGTTTGATCGCCAGCACGATCTTCACCGGCGACTCCTCGTCTTCCTGTTCCTTCTTCACGGTCACCGACTGGATCATCGCGATCGGCACGAAGGTCTCCGTCCCCTCATCATCGAACACGACATAGTCGGGGCCGACCTTCTGCAGCGTCCCGTGGTTGGACGGCCTCCCCACATGCTGTACGAGCCAATCCTTGAACATCCCGGCGGACTTGGGCGTGGTCTGGACGGTCGTGGTCTCCGATTTCGTGCTCTTCTTCTGCGCGAATCCCTCGGACGACGGAAGGATCAGCATCAGCGTGAGCATCAGCAGGCACAACACAGAAAGAATGCGTCGCATGGGCTCCTCCTCTGGTCGAGTGAACGTGCTTCCCTGTTACTGCCGGGCCAGGTCGGTGATGATCCCCGCGACCCGGTCCACTTCCGCGGGGCTGTTGTAGATGTGCGTCGAGATCCGGTTGGCGTTGACGCCGTTCTCCGGCACCATCCGCGTGATGATCTTGTGTTTCTCCAGCAGCGTGGTGTAGAGCCGGTCATAGGGGACCGTGGCCACGCGGAATCCCAGGAGGGATCCGTGCCCGCCCGCTTCGTCCGGCGTCAGGAACTCCACCCGTTCGCCCAATGGCGCCAGGGCGCTCCGCAGGCGCCGCGACAACTCCTGCCCGCGCCGGGTCACGTTCTCCATCCCGATGGTACCGAGGAAGTCGATGGCCGCGCCGAGCCCGGCGTAGAGCGCCGCGCTCTGCGATCCGAAGTCGTACCGGTGGGCGTCCTTCGTGAAGCCGAGCGTTCCTTTGACCACGTCCCACTCGGCGGCCGCGCCGCCGCCCGACCACGAAGGTTGGAGTACGTCCTGCTGTTCCTGCCGGACGAACAGGAACCCGGTCCCTTTGGGTCCCATCAGCCATTTGTGGCCGCACGTCGCAAGGAAGTCGCACCCCAGCTCACGGACGTCGAGCGGAAGCATCCCGGGGGTATGGGCGGCATCCAGCATGACCCAGATCCCTTTTGACCGGCCCAGTGCGCAGAGTTCCCTGGCCGGCAGGACCTGCCCGGTCGTGCAGGTCACGTGGGGAACGGCGATGACGCGGGTCCGGGGGGTGATCAGATCGTTGATCCTGTTCAGCGTCTCAACGGAGGTGCGCGGGAGCCGCACCGCCTTGATCACGAGGCCATCGCGACGTGCCCGGGTCAGCCAGGGGACGGCGTTCCCTGCATGTTCGTGGTCGGTCAGGATCACTTCGTCCCCGCGCTTGAGGGGCAGCCCCCAGGCGACGACGTTGATCCCCTCGGTCACGTTGTGGGTGAGGGAGATCTCCGCAGGCGAGGCGTTGATGAAGCCGGCGATCCTGGGACGCACATCGTCCCACCCGCCGTACCGGCCGGTCCGGTCCACCAGGTCCATCTCCGCCTTCACCGCGTCTGCCACGGCATACGGCGACGGGCCCATGGTCCCGTTGTTCAGATACAGCGGCTCGGTTCCGAGGATGAACTGGCTGCGCACCACGGACCAGAAACGCTCGTCGTCCGCGGCGACGGTTTCGCCATGCCCGACAACTTCCCCGGCCCTTCCCTCTTGAGAACTTGCGCGCAACATGACCCCTCCGAGCGCACCGCCCGCGGCGGTGCGGATGAACGACCGACGTGAACGCGACGGGAGATCCATGGACACCCCTACAGCTTGTACCCGATCTTCCTCAGGAACTCTTTCCGCTGCTGCTCGTCCGCCGGGGTCTCGATCCCCTTGCTGCGGAACCCGTCCACCACACCCAGGACCGCCCGCCCCTGTTCGGTCTCGGCAAGGATGACCTCCGTCGGATTGGCGGTCGCGCAATGGACGCGTGCACACTTCACTGACGTTCTTGACGGCATTGAGGATGTTGACCGGGAAACCCTTGTCCAGAAAGATGACGAACGTATGGCCGGCCGAGAGGGCCATCGCGTTCTCCTGGGCCAGGCGGATCAAGGAGGGATCGTTCCCCGCGGATCGGACCAGGCAGGGCCCGGACGCCTCGCAGAACGCGAGGCCGAACTTCATCCCCGGATTGGTCTGGACGACGGCTTCGTACAGGTCCTCGACGGTCTTGATGAAATGCGAATGACCCAGGATGAAATTCAGGTCGTCCGGCTTCGTGATCCGCACGCTGAGGAGGTTCATGGGGTATCGCCTCCGTTGTTCGGCTGCATCAGCAGGTGAAGAAGCTCGGGCGACACCAGCCACTCCAGGCGCCCGCCGAAGTTCTGCGGGGTGCCGGAGATGCCGGCGCAGGCGATGGTCCCCGGTCTGAAGGCGGCGTCCACTGAGAGGTCGCCCGAGACGATATAGGAGAGGAGGTTTCCGAGGTCCGGCTGGTGGCCCACCAGCGCAACCGCTGCGTCTTTCCATCGCAGGAACAGCTCATCCAGCACCGCCTCCGGGTGGAACCCCGGCTCGAGCAGCGGGCTCACCTCGAGACGGATCGGAGTCGGCCGGGCCGAGGACAACCGTTCGCCGGTCTGGCGCGCCCGGAGCAACGGACTCACCAGTACGGCGTCCAGCTCCGGCTCCAGAAGGGCCAGGGCCTGTCCGGCCAGCGCAGCCTCCTGGAGGCCGGTACGGCTCAGCGGGCGTTCTGCATCGCGATCGATCTTCCCTCCCACCGGCAACGCGTCCGCGTGTCGTACAAGGTACAGCTTCATGACCGTGCCGTCTTCTTCTGCCCCTGCCTCGCGGCGGCGAACCCCGGCTTGATGATGTCGTAGATCAGCTTGATCCGCCGGTTGTAGGGGAGGAAGGCGCTCTTCATCGCGTTGATGCTCAGCTTTTCGATGTCCTCGAACGTCAGCCCGAAGACCTGATGGGCGATCTTGAACTCCCTGGTCAGGGTCGTATTGCTCATCAGCCGGTCGTCGGTGTTCAGCGTGACGCGGAATTTGTACTTGTGGTAGAACCCGAAGGGATGTTCCTCGATGGACTTCACCGCCCCCGTATCGACGTTGCTGGTGAGGCAGATCTCCAGCGGGATCCGTTTGTCCAGCACGTACTGGGCGAGGTACCCCATCCGGACGGCCTTCTTCTTCCCCTCCTTCTGAAACCCGATGTCCTCGATCAGCCTGGTGGCGTGGCCGATCCGGTGAGCGCCGCACCACTGGATCGCCTGCCAGATACTCTCCTTGCCGAAGGCCTCGCCGGCATGGATGGTGATGTTGAAATTCTCCCGCTGGATGTAGTGGAACGCATCGACGTGCTTCTTGGGGGGGAATCCCCCCTCCTCGCCGGCGAGGTCGAATCCCACGACCCCCCGCGTCCGGTAGTCCACCGCCAGCTCCGCCATCTCCTGCGACAGGCGCATGTTCCGCATCGCGCAGATGATCAGACCGTACTCCACTCCGAAGTCGGCCTTCCCGCGCTCAAGGCCCTTCAGCACGGCATTGACGACATCGTCCCAGTGCAGACCCTTGTCGGTGTGGAAGACCGGTGCGAAACGGGTTTCAACGTACACTACCCCGTCTTTGTGCATGTCTTCCATCATCTCGTAGGCGACCCGCTCGAGGGCCTCCTCCGTCTGCATCAGCGCCGTGGTATGCGCGAACCCCTCCAGATACAGGGGAAGGCTCCCCCGTTTGGCCCCCCGGTGAAACCACTCCGCGAGTTCGCCGGGGTCGGTCGTGGGAAGTTCGCCGTATTTGGCTTCCTTGGCCAGCTCGATCACGGTGCGGGGACGCAGGCCGCCGTCCAGGTGGTCGTGAAGAAGGACCTTGGGAACCGATCGGATAAGTGATTCTGTGAGCCTCATAGTGCCGCAATATTACCAACTAACCCCCTCAAAATCAATCAATTATTGACTTTCTGCGAGGTTTTCTCTATATACAGCATGTCCTAACGGGCCTTACCATGGCGAAAAAAGACTTCACCATACTCGTGGTCGACGATGAGGAAGCATTCCGGTACATGCTCTCTCAATTGCTGTCGGGAGCGGGGTACAACGTCGACGTCGCGATCGATGGGGTCGCCGCGATCAATGCCCTGCAGACCAAGCTCTACCACGTCGTGTTGTGCGACGTCAAGATGCCGAAGGTCGACGGTGTGGAGGTGCTGAAGTTCGTCCGGACGAACGTGCCCGGGGTCGAGATCATCATGCTGACCGGGATGGCGGACGTCAAGACGGCCGTGGAGTGCATGAAGCTGGGGGCCTACGACTACATCACCAAACCCACCACCACCGACGAGCTGCTGACCACCATCCAGCGGGCCCTGGAACGGCGGCAGTTGATGATCGACAACCTCGTGATGAAGGACACCATCAGCCGCCTCCAGGGGGGCATGGAGATGGTGGGCGAAAGCGAGGCGTTCCGGAAGGTCCTGGACATGGCCGCCCGGGTGGCCCCGACCGAATCGACCGTGCTGATCCAGGGCTCCAGCGGGACCGGCAAGGAGCTGATCGCCAATTTCATCGTGCAGAACAGCGAACGCAAGATCCAGCCGTTCGTCACGCTGAACTGCGCCTCGATCCCCGACACCCTGATCGAAAGCGAGCTGTTCGGGCACGAAAAGGGGGCCTTCACCGATGCCCGCGCGATGAAACAGGGGATCGTGGAGATCGCGGACAAGGGGACGCTCTTCCTGGACGAGATCGGCGACATCAGCCCCATCGTCCAGCCCAAGATCCTCCGCTTCATCCAGAGCGGCGAATTCCGCCGAGTCGGCGGCAACGCAACGCTGAACGCGGACGTCCGGATCCTCTCGGCGACCAACAAGAACCTGAAGGAAGAGGTGAAAGAAGGACGTTTCCGCGAGGATCTCCTCTACCGGCTGAACGTCATCACCATCGATATGCCCCCCCTCCGGAACCGAAAAGAGGACATCCCGCTGCTGGTCGCCTCCTTCATCAACGGCAGAATGAAGACCCGGACCAAGCCGACGGTCTCCCCGCGGGCCATGGAACTGATGCTGGAATACGACTGGCCGGGCAATATCCGCGAACTCGAGAACGTCATCGAGCGCGCGGCGATCCTCTGCCGGAACAGCAGCATCGAGCCGCAGGACCTCTCCCTCGGCAACCAGGCGATGGGGCTCCCGGCCGGTCAGCGCGGCGAGAACAAGATCGGAACCGCCGTTCCGCTCAAGGAGATCGAACACCTGCACATCGAGGGGGTGCTGCGCGCGTTCCGGGGGAACAAGTCGGAAGCCGCGAAGATCCTCGGCATCAGCCTCAAGACCCTCTACACGAAGATCCAGCAGTACCAGATCAAGCTTTCCTGAACTTCCGTCCGTCGTCTGCTTGGTCCCCCCATCACCGGGGCGCGCCGCGCCGTTCGGCCATCAGGCAGACCATCCATACACACACCGACACGACCAGCCCGGGGATCATCGGCTCGATCCCGAGCGGATACCGGTCCGCGTTCCCGAGCTGAACCGACCAGCCGGCCAGGAGCCAGAGCGTCGACGTCGTCCAGCCCGAGAGCATCGTCACCAGGGCGGACCGCCCTCCCATGCGCAGGCGCGGGAAGTAGCTCGTGACCAGCGGCACCAGCAGTCCCGGCACCACGGACGTCCCGATGGTGTACCAGAGGGTGATCACCGAAGGGATCAGCAGCGCGATCACCACCGAAAGGACAGCCGTCACGATCACGCCCACACGCGTGCGGCGTCGCTCCACCGCCCCGGAGACCTGCTGCAAGGCAACACCGTCCGTTCCGGCACGCCACCTGCCCACCAGGTCCCTGCCGAGTGTCGTCCCTCCCACGAAGACGAGCGTGTTCAGCGTCGACATGATCGTCGCCAGCATTCCGACGAAGAAGAGTCCCTTCATTCCCGCGGGCAGGATGGCCTCCGCAAGAAGCGGGAACGCCATGACCGGCTGATCGAGCGGTGGGAGGATCGCCCTGGCATAGAGCCCGGCCATCGCGGTCATCGCATCGAACAGGAACCAGAACAGGACGGAGACGAGGATCCCATTCCGCGCCACCGCGCCGGTCCTGGCCGCGGCACACCGCTGGTGGAACGAGGGATCCACGAGGGTCCAGAGAGCGATCAGGAACCAGACGACGATGAATTGCGGCGGGTTTCCCCCGTGCCAGGAGAGGTGGAGCGGGGGAAGGTGCGCCGACAGGAATTCCATCCCGCCGAACCGGTAGTAGGCGAACGGCAGGATGACCGCAAAGCCGACGAACATCAGCACGAACTCCAGGATGTCGGTCTGCACGTCGGAACGGAATCCGCCGGCGAGGAGGTATCCCGCTGCCGCGGCGGTCCCCGCAACGAGGCAGACCGGCAGGCTCCATCCGGTGACCAGTTGTAGCAGCACCGCCAGCATCAGGACGTACGGCGCAGGGGTCATGAGCAGGAACGTGAGCACGGCTCCCAGGAGCGCGGCCGGCCGGCCGTAGGAAAGATGCAACTTGTCGGGGATGGTCACGAGCGCGGAGGCACGTACCCGGGGGGCGAGCAGCAACGCGAAGACCGCCGCGAAGACGTAGTACGGCGCCCCCTGGAGGGCCCAGTTGGAGATCCCGTACCGGTAAGAGAATTCCCCCACGCCGAGGATCCCGCCGTACCACGTGGAGACCAGGGTCATCACGAACACCGGGAGGGTCAACGACCTCCCGGCCAGGAGGAAGTCGATCGCATCGCCCGCTTCCCTGTTGCGCGAGACGCGCAGGCCGATCACCACGACGGCAACGAAGTAGACGCCGATCAGCAAGTGGTCGACGAAGGCGAGGTGGATCATGACGTCGACCGGGGGCGGTTCTCGTCCACGAGAACCAGCATGCGCCCGCGTTTCACCGTTACCGTCACCCGGGCGCGCACCGCCACGTTGCTGACGCCGATCTCCCCGATCCGCATCCGGGCGTTCCGCAGGGGAAACTTCAGTCCCCCCAGCGTGACCCCCGAGCAGGCACCGAAGGGGACGAGGCTGACAGTGGACTTCGGGCGGGCCGCCAGGACCAGCGTGCCCACCACAGGGTGGGCGCGCCAGCCGTCGCCTGCGCAGGTGATCGTCATACGGGAGGTGTAGTTCCAGAGGACCGACAGATTCCCCAGGGTCATGTCGAGCCTCCCCCCGGCCGCACCGAGGATCAGCACGTCCCTCACCCCTTTCGTCACCAGATGGTCGAGGGCTTTTTCCAGATCGGTGTTGTCCTGTCTCCGCACCCTCACGATCCGTGTCCCGCGGCACCAGCGGAGGGTCCTGGCGCTCACGGAATCGAGGTCGCCGATCACCAGATCGGGCATCACACCATGGGAGCGGGCCGTGTTGGCGCCCCCGTCGGCACAGACGAAAAGGTCCGCGTGCTTCACCGCGCGCGCCAGCAGGGTGCGGGAGGGAGCCTCGCCGTTGCAGAGGACCACCGCCGATCGATTCGCCTGTGCACCCGACGACGCAGTGCGACCGCGCCCCCCGTTCGTGTTCGGATCCGTTCTCATAAGGCCAGCTCGATCCCCAGATAGACCGACCGCTCCGCCCCGACGAAGAACATCGATCCCTCGCCGTAGGAGGCATAGAGGACATTGAAGATGTTCGTCACGTGCATCCGCGCCTCCAGCCTGGTCTCCCCCAGAAGCCCCCCCGCGAACCCGTAGCCGATCCAGCCGTCGCAGACCACGAAGGGATCAACGGTATTCTGCTGGTCCCGGAAGTTGTCCGTGTACTGCCTCCCCACGTATCGCACGGAACCGGACAGGGAAAGGCCACCCACGCGGTAGGAGACACGGCCGTTGGCGAGGAGATCCGGGAACCCCGCGATCGGATTTCCATCGAGCGGTACGGGCGCACCGGTCGAGTAGTCCGTATGGCGCACGAACCTGTTCTTGCAGGCGGTCACGTTCCCCAGCAGTTCCAGCCCCTCCGCCGGCTCCGCGCTTACAGAGAGTTCCACGCCCAGATGCCGTGTCCGCTCCGCGTTCCCCGTCACCGGTTGACCGAATCGGTCGACCTGACCGGACTTGACGATCTCGTCGGAGAACTCCATCCAGTAGCCGTTCAGGGTGGCCCTGGTCATTCCGGAGGCGTACCGTACGCCGAGTTCGACGTCGAGCAGCGATTCGGCCTTGACGAGCGGATCGGAGAAATCGATGCTCCCGTCCGCCCGGACGGCGAACTGCGGCACCACGCTCCCCCAGGCAGCAGGCGTGCTCGCCTCAGCTGCGTCGTAGAGGTTCTTGAGTCGCGGCTCGCGCGAGGTCACCGCCGCGGTCGTGTACGCCGACCAGCGGTCGTCAAGGTTGACGTTGACTCCCGCGCGGGGATTGAGGAAGTGGTACGGCACGGAGAAGTCGTTTCCCAGGAACAATTCGTCGTAGAGGCGATAGCGGTTGAACGCGTACTGAAGGTCGAACATCAGCTTCAGCCCGGGGGTCAGATCCGTGAGAGCGTGAGCATACAGCGATACCATCTGCTTCGCGCCGCGGTACTGGTAGTAGCGGTAGTCCGCCGGCAGACCCGGGACCAGCTGGTCCGCCTGCTTGAGCGCCCCCCAGTGCAGGGAGTGGTGGCTTCGGAGCTCCGCGCCCAGGATCAGCGTTCCGAATCCGTAGCTGAGCGTGACCCTCGGCAGCCATCCCCACTGCCGGTTCGTCACCTGCGCGCGGATCATCGCGCCGGGAATGAACATCGTGTCGGGATCGCCCGAGGGGGGGGTGATGCGATAATACGAATACGGCGCCCAGGAACCATCGTAGTCGAAGAACCCGTCGCCGTATACGTAGAAGAGCGAGTTGTTCACGGTGACCGTCGGGGAGACCCGCCACTCATGAAGCAGCTCCGCGTGAGGCTGGTGGAATTTTTCCTGTTCCTCCGGCCGCTGGATCGGGTTGGCGCGGCGTTTCTGAGGATCGCCGACGTCCTCCTTCGGGATGCCGTAGTAGGCCAGTCCGTCGGAGATCGGTCCGCCGTAGACGTGGAGTTCCGTGCTCATCGACTCGTCATACCGCGCCAGCCCGAGGAAGTAGCTGGTGAAGTCGACCCACGCCCGGTCGCGGTAGCCGTCACTCAGGATCTTCGAGAACCTGCCGTGGACCGCATAGTGCCCACCGAACAGCCCCGAGGAATACGCCGCGGAGTACCGCCGCGTGTTGAAGCTGCCGGCTCCTGCGGAGAGGTTCACGGAACGTTCCCCGGCGAACTTCCGGGTCACCAGATTGACGGACCCGCCGATGGCAGGAGGCCCGTAGAACGCGCTCCCGGCTCCGCGCTGGACCTGGATATCCTCCAGGTTCGCCGGAAGGTCCGGCATATCAAGCCAGTAGACGTTGTGGTCCTCCGGATCGTTCTGCGGTATGCCGTTGACCATCACGGCAATGCGCCTGGAGTCGAACCCTCGGATGTTCAGGTAGGTATAGCCGATGTTGTTGCCGCTCTCGGAGTAGAAGGTGGTGGACGGGAGCTCCGAAAGCAGGGCGGGGATGTCCTGCGCCGCGTAACGTTCGTTCAGCCCGCGGTGTTCCAGCGTCGAGAGGGTGACGGGTGTCTCGCGTTCCTTGCCCCGCGTTGCGGTGACCGTCACGGGCTGGGCAACGAAGACCACCGGGTCCAGCGTAATGTCCAGCCGCGTCTCCGCGCCAGGCCGTACGGTGACGATCCGCCGGGCCGCGGCGTACCCGACGAACGAGACGCGGACGTCGGTCTCGCCCGCCGGAACCGACAGCCGGTAGAGTCCCCGTTCATCGGTAGTTGCAGCCGATGTCCCCGCCACCACATGCGCCCCGGCCAGTGCGCGGGTGGAATCCCTTTCCGTCACTGCGCCGACGAGCCATCCCGTCTCCTGACCCTGCGCCACCGAAGCCAGAAGGATCCCCACCGCCACCAGCCAACGCATAGGCTCTCCATGAACGACGAAGCCGCTGCATCCGTGGGAGACGAGGAATGCAGCGGCTCTGCTCGTTTCCCTACGCTGGTATTACCCAGATCAGGTCTCAGGGTGTGATCTCAGTCCCGCGTATGTTCGCAGGACACCCCTAACGGCTATGCGGTATACTACTGATCCTCCGACACAATGTCAACTGCGGTTCTACACACGACTTGCGCTTGATCAATGAAAAGAGGGATATTGCATTGACAGCCCTCCCCAGGAGGCCTCCTATGAAGGCAGCGATGCTGCTCTTCCTGATCACCGGCGTGACCGCTGCGGTGTTGGCCCAGATCCCCAACGCAGGCTTTGAAACCTGGACATCAGGAAACCCGTCTTCGTGGGCCACGTCGAATGCTCCGCCGGAGGTGGTCAATATCAGAATACTCATCGTCGGCCACACTGGCTCCGCGGCTTACGGCGACGTGATCACCTATGGAGGGAGTGCGATCCCGCCCATTTTGCAGTCGGGACCTGGCGGGGCCGGGTTCGCCGTTTCCGTGCGTTATGCCTCGGTCGCGGGATGGTACCAATTTCACGCGGTGATGAACGACTATTTCGACTGCATCTTCCATCTTCTAAAGAATGGCACGCCCATCGCCACCGCCGCGCAACCTCTGCCGGAGGTTTTCACCTGGACGCAGTTCAACATTCCGTTCACGTACTTCACATCCGACGTTCCCGACCTGTGTATCCTGCGGTTCCAGATCGCGTCCACCAGCGGTCCTGTGAACGCGGGCTCCAATTTCCGCGTCGATGACCTAGCGCTCAGCGGGGTCAATGACGCCGGGGAAGCGACGGCCCCTCTCCACTTCGCCCTGGAGCAGAACTTCCCGAATCCGTTCAACCCGTCAACGCTCATCAGCTACGAGCTCCCAGTGGCCAGCCACGTCCGGCTGTCGGTCTTCAATCTCCTGGGACAGGAGATCGCCATGCTGGTCAACGGCCAGATCGATCCCGGCCGTCACGAGGTCAAATTCGACGCCGGAACCCGTCCGAGCGGTCTCTACGTGTACCGATTGGAAGCGGGTTCCTTCGTGCAAACACGCACTATGACTCTGGTGCGCTGACCCGCTCCCCCCAAGGCAGACCCGGGGAACGCGGCGGCTCTGCTCGCTTCCGTCGTCGGTAGTGCCCAGATCAGGTCTCAGAGTGTGACTCGGTCCCGCAGGTAGATCTTGCGCCACTTGCGTTTGGTCTCCAAAACGGGAACATTCTATTTGGGTACTACCACATGGAGACCTATGAAGTCACGACTACTTATCGTTGCGGTTGCGTTGATCGCCACGGGGGCGTTCGCCCAGATCCCGAATGCCGGTTTCGAGAACTGGACCGGACGCCGACCCGACATCCTGGGCCACGTCCAATGCGGCGCCCGTCTATGCCAACGTAACGAAATCCACCACGGCCCACGGCGGCTCGGCCTCCGCGCGCGGCGACGCCGTCCAAGTAGGCCCGGTCGTCATCCAGCCGATCCTGCAGTCGGGCGACGGTGGAGAAGGCTTCCCCGTCTCCGTCCGTTACGCGGCCGTTACGGGCTGGTACATCCTGAACTCCGTGAACGGCGATGGATTCGGATGCAACTTCAACCTCTTCAAGAACGGTTCGCCGATCGCCACGGGCGCCCAGATCCTTCCGGCAGCCGCCACATGGACACAATTTACCGTGCCGTTCCTGTACTACGGTGCGGGGGTCCCAGACACCTCCATCCTGCAGATCCAGCTTGCGCGGGCCGGAGGCGGATCGGTCAGCGTCGGTTCGTACTGGCTCGTGGACGACCTCGCCTTCAGCGGGGTGAACACGGACGTGGCGGAACAGGCGACTCCTCTTCGGTTCTCCCTGGACCAGAACTATCCGAATCCATTCAATCCGACGACGGTCGTCAGGTATCAGCTGCCGATCGCCGCGCAGGTGAGGCTCTCGGTCCACAATTTACTGGGACAGGAGGTCGCGGTGCTGGTCAACGGGCAGAAAGGCCCGGGATCGTACGAGGCAACATTCGACGCAGCCAATCACCCGAGCGGGATGTACCTGTACCGGCTGCAGGCCGGAAGTTACGTACAAACCCGTACCATGATCCTCGTCCGCTGACACCATCCTCCCGGAACCCGCCCGGCCGGATCCCTGCCGGCCGGGTGAGTTCCGTGCGCCCCGGACACGCAACTCGGGAAAGGAGCGCCAGCCATGGTCCCTTCCAGCAGTGAGTTGTGCTTCACCTATGTCGCAGAGGTCCTCCACACCCTCAGGTCCACCAACCAGCACGAACAGGTGCTCCATCTCATCGTGGACCGCCTGGCCCGGCTGTACAAGGCGCAGACCTGCGCAGTGGTCCTCATTGATCCAGAGACCGAGTACCTCTCCGTGGAGAACTCCATCGGTCTCTCGTTCACCTTCTGCAACGCTTTCCGCCGCAGCTTCACCACCGCCCCCATCGGAAAGCTCCTCTGGACCGGTCAGCCCATCGTGATCGCCGACGCGTCCTCGACTCCGGCGCTCGCCCTCGATGTCCGTCTCGAGCACGATTTCGGTTCCTGCCTCTGCACGCAGATCGCCGTGGACCAGAAGACCCTCGGCTATCTCTACCTGGATCGGCGTGAGACCAACCAGTTCGCCGACGCCGACGTCCGTTTTGTGCAGATGTTCGCCGACATAGCCGGTCTCGCCGTGGTCAAGGAGCACCTGATCGAGCAGAATCTCCGTCTCGACCGGATCGACCACGAGACCGAGACCGAAAAGTACGGCCCGTTCCTCGACCGCCTCAGACTGGGTCTCGAACGCGCGAGGACCTCCCGCGAAGAGCTGGCCGTGATGATCCTGGACGTCGACAACTTCAAGCACATCGTCAACACCTACGGGTACGACACGTCCCGCGTCATCCTGAAGGAGATCGGCGCGATCGTACGGTCCCGGCTGCACGCAACCGACGCTTGCGGCCGTTACGGCTTCGACGAGTTCATCGTCATGGCTGCGAACACCGCACCCGGCGAAGGGATCGGGCGGGCCGACGACCTGCGTGCCCTGGTGGAGCAGACGGCATTCACCTCCCGCGGGATCCGGTCCACGGTGAGCATCGGGGTCTCCTTCTTCCCAGCCACCGCCGAGACCGCTGACACACTCGTCCTGGCCGCCAAGGGCGCCCTGTTCGAAGCCCAGCGGGCAGGGAGGAACAGCGTACGCTGGGAGGGAATAGTGGAACGCACGGTGCCGCACGTATGACGATCCGCACCGGAGGCCTTCGTGCCGGAACTGCCTGACCTGCTCTATATCCGGGATCACCTCCGGGAAGCGGTCGTGCACAGGCAGGTCCGGTCCGTCACGATCAAGGAGCCGGTGATCGTCCGCAACGCCCTGGATCGGCCGGCGGCCGATCTCCTGGTGGGAGCGGAATTCCTTGACGTTGAAGTGCACGGGCCGTTTCTGCGCCTCCCGACGTCGGGGACCGCGGAGGTGATCATCAACCTGATGCTCGCCGGACGCCTCCAACTCCAGCAGCCGGGCGAGCGGCCCGTCCCCTACCTCGCGGCATCCTTCGAGCTCTCGGATGCGAGGCGCCTCAACCTCGGGGACGAGGAGAAGATGGCCAAGCTCTACCTCGTCCCCCGGAATGCACTCCAGTCGGTCCCCGGCTACCTCACCCAGGGGCTGGACATCCTCGGTCCCGTCTTCACGCTCGATGCCTTCCGCGCACTCGCGCGGCGACATTCCCGAAAACAGGTCCGCTCCTTCATCAATGACCACCAGGCGCTCAGCGCGATCGGCAACGCCTACGCCGACGAGATCCTCTTCGAGGCCCGCCTGCATCCAAAGACCCTGGTCGCCCGACTCTCCGCGGAAGAGGTCCTGACGCTCTACGATGCCGTCCGCTCGGTGATGGACCGGGGGATCCGCGCCGTCCGCGATGCGGGCGAACCGATCCAGGTGAAGGTGCGCGGGCATCTGAAGGTGCGAAACCGCAGGGGCGAACCCTGCCCGCGGTGCGGAACCACCATCCGGCGTGAAGGGGTGCGCGGACACGATGTCTTCTTCTGTCCGGCCTGTCAGCAGACCACGAGGAAGGTGTTCGTCGACTGGCGCCGCATCCCCGGCGGGGGCCCGGCCCCTCCGGGATCCACCTGAACGGCCTTTGCTATTCATCGGCATTCGGCGTATCTTGGAACAACTTCCCGCTCAATTGCCGACATGGACCTCTACAAATTCCTCGATCAGCACTCCCAGGACATTCTCGCAGAAGCCAACGAGTCCATCACCCGCTGCCGGCTCAAGAGCTACGCCCGGGCGGGGAGCGAGCAGACACACCAGCGCCTCAAGGCGCTCTACGTGCTGACCTGCCGCGCCGTCAAAGACCGGAATCTGGCCCCGATGATCTCCCACGCCGAAAACATCGGCCGGGATCGCTTCAATGCGGGTTTCGATCTCTGGGAGGTGCAGACCGCCTTCAACGTCCTGGAAGAGGTGATCTGGACCAGGGTCATGAAGGAGTTTCCTCCGGCGGAGTTCGCAGAAGCGCTGGGGCTGGTCAGCACGGTGCTCGGCACCGGCAAAGACACGCTCGCCAGGATCTACGTCGCTCTCGCCAGCAAGACCAAAGCTCCCGCGCTGGACCTCCGGCGGCTCTTCACCGGAACCGAGCAGGCAGAGTAAGGGAGCGATGGCCGCAGAGCATCGTCTCAACATCCCCGTGGAACCAGCGACATGATCCGCACGATCGATGATTTCGCCCGCCTCTGGAGTCAGGAACTCGAGGCGACACAGAAGATCCTGAAACATCTCACCACCGAATCGCTGTCCAGATCGCTCGTGCCGAACTCCCGGACGATCGGACGCGTGGCCTGGCACCTGACCACATCCCTCCCCGAGATGATGGAGCGGGTGGGGCTCACGTTCGAGGGGATCTCGCCGGACGATCCCCTCCCGGCGACCGCGAAGGAGATCTTCAACGCCTACTCCTCCGCGGCGATCGCCATCCTCGACAACGTCAAGCGGTCATGGACGGACGAGACGCTGCAGGTCGAGGATGAGATGTACGGCGAGAAATGGAAACGCGGCACCACCCTCCTCGTGCTGGTGCTCCACCAGACCCATCACCGCGCACAGCTGACGGTGTTGATGCGGGCCGCCGGTCTTCCCGTCCCGGGGGTCTACGGCCCCGCACAGGAGGAGTGGAAAGCGTACGGCATGGAACCCCCGGCCATCTAGGCCCATGCGCAACATCATCCTGCTCGGACTCACCTCGCTCTTCACCGATATCGCGAGCGAGATGGTCTATCCCCTCCTTCCGTTCTTCCTGACCGTTTCCCTCGGCGCCGGCCCCGCCATGCTCGGGCTCGTGGAAGGGATCGCTGAGAGCACCGCCAGCCTGCTCAAGGTCTTTTCCGGGTATCTCTCCGATCGCTTCCGCAACCGCCGCGCCCTCACGATCCTCGGCTACTCTTCCTCGGTCCTGGGGAAACTGCTCCTCTATGTGGCCTCTGCCTGGAGCGTGGTCCTGGCCGGACGGGTGGTGGACCGCATCGGCAAGGGGATCCGGACAGCGCCACGCGACGCGCTCATCGCGGAAAGCGCCGGAGAAGGGGAAACGAGGCAGGGCTTTTGGACTCCACCGGACCATGGACACCATCGGAGCGACGATCGGGGTCACCCTCGCATACTTCTTCGTCACCGCCTATCACGGGGAGTACCGGACGATCTTCCTCTGGTCCATGTTCCCCGCAGCCATCGGGGTGGTCTTCCTCTTTTTCGTCCGCGAACGGCGGGAGGATCACGTCCCGGCCCACGCCCTTCCGCAGCTCCGCTGGAAGATCCTCCCGGGCAGACTGAAACTGTTGCTGATCGTGGCGGGGCTCTTCACTCTCGCGAACTCTTCGAACACGTTTCTTCTGCTCAGGGCCACAGGGGTCGGCTTTTCGCCGGCCGATGCGATCCTGCTCTACCTCGGATACAACCTATCGTACGCCCTCTTCTCCTATCCCGCCGGCCGGCTGTCGGATCGGATAGGACGCAAAACGCTGCTGGTCGCGGGGTACTCCACCTACGGCCTGGTCTACCTGCTCCTCGGTGCCACCTCCTCGATGGCAGCCGTCTGCGCGGCGTTCGCCCTCTACGGCCTGTACAGCGCATTCACGGAGGGGGTGGAGAAGGCTCTTGTGGCGGACCTGGCCCCTGCCGGGATCCGCGCCACGGCGATCGGGCTGCACGCCACGATCATCGGGATCGGCCTCTTCCCCGCATCGTTCGTCGCGGGACAGTTGTGGGCCCAGTTCGGACCCCAGGCGACGTTCCTGTTCGGCGGTGTCGTAGGCCTTGCAGCGGCGATCGGCCTCGCCGTATTGCTCTGATCCGATCACCCCCATGACGACAGAACTTTTTCTTAGCCTTCTCGTCCCGGCGACGATCGCCAACATCGCCTTTTCGCGCAGATCCCTGACCGCACCCCGGTCGCACGGCTTCTACCGCTTTTTCGTGTTCGAGCTGATCGTGGTCTTGCTGCTGAAAAATGCCGGCGCGTGGTTCGACGATCCGTTCTCTCCGGTGCATCTCCTCTCCTGGATGCTCCTCCTCGGATCCATCGCGCCGGCGGTGAGCGGATACCTGACCTTGCGCCGTCGCGGGGAGCCTTCGCGCGGTCAGGCGCTGGAGACCAACCTCGCGTTCGAAAACACCGGCCGCCTCATCACCACGGGGATCTATCGCCACATCCGTCATCCCATGTATGCGTCGCTGCTCATGCTCTCCTGGGGGATCATGCTCAAGGATCCTTCCTGGAGTGGTATGCTGCTGGCAGGCAGTGCGACAGGGTTCCTGGTCGCCACCGCCCGGGCTGAAGAGGAGGAGAACCTCTTCCGGTTCGGTGAATCGTATCGGGACTTCATGCACAGGACCAGGAGGTTCATCCCCTTCGTGTTCTGAAGCGTCCTGTCATGCTTCCCCGTCCGGTTCTTGACCCCCTCGCAAATAACTCGTACCATGAGGGTGAAGAGAGAACCCGGATCCCCCACCATGCCTCGTGTCGCCTTTCTGCTGTTGTCCCTCTGTGTCCTGGCCACTGCAGGCACTCTCCGGGCCCAGAACACCAAGGAAAATGCGGACTTCAAGCTCGCCATCAATCTGTACAACGACGGGCTGTACGACCTGGCGGAGGAACAGCTCAAACAGTTCATCGGCAGCTACCCCAATACCTCCCAGGGGATCGACGCCAGATTCACGCTCGGGCTCACCGAGCTGAAGCTCAAGAAGTACGATGACGCGCGGCTGACGTTCCAGACCTTCGCCCTCACATACCAGGACAATCCGAAGGCCCCCGACGCATGGTGGAACGTCGGCGAGGCCTTCGCCGCACTCAAGAACCCGCGGGACGCCGCCCTGGCCTATGAGCGGGTGAAGGTGTTTCATCCCAGGAGCCGTCTGGCCGCCGACGCGCTGGTTCAGGCGGGCCGGTATTTCGAAGCCGCCGGCGAACGGAATGACGCCCGTCGCGTGCTCAGGGTGGTGCTGCAGGAGTATCCCTCCAGTGCCGGGGCGACCGCCGCACGCACACAGCTGGCCAGGATCTATATCGCGGACGGCAATCTCGAGCAGGCGCGGAACGAACTTCGCCGCGTGACCGAAGGTGATCCGTCCGCGGATGCCAAGGCGCAGGCCCTGCTCCTCATGGGACAGGTGGACCAGTTGCTGGGGCGCGCCGACCAGGCGGAGAATGCCTACCGGGAGGTCATCACCAAACACAAGACCACCTCGGCATTGCGCGGGGCGCACGTCGCCCTGGGCGGACTTCTGGCCTCCGCGGGGGACCATGAGGGCGCACGCGAGGAGTTCCGGCGCGCCCTCAACGAGAAGGGAGCGGCGGATTCCACGACGTTCCGCGACGCCCTCGCCGGCATGGCCGATGCGGAGCGAGCGCTCAACAATCACAAGGACGCGCTCGCGTCGTACGAACGTTTCCTCGCGACGTATCCGCAGGATCCGCGTGTCCCTGAGATGGTGTGGAAGATCGCCGGCACCGCGGCTGCCGCCCGCGCCTACCGGAAATCCAACGACGCCTGCCAGCGGTTGTTGCGCGGCGACGGCCCCGACCTGCTGAAACGCCGGGCCATGGTCCTGCTCTCCCGCAACGCCGCCGCCCAGAAGAATTTTACGGCCGCCGTTCAGGCGCTCGCCTCATTCGTGGTCACCTATCCTGAAGACCGCGCCGCGCCGCTGCTGTCGCTCGAGGCGGCGGAGATCACCGAACGGGAGATCCGTGATCACCGGAAGGCGGCGACGCTGTACGAGGTCATCACCACGCGCTTCCCCTCGTCGCCCGTCACCGACGACGCCCTTGCGGGCATCGCCCGCTGTCTGGAGACGGTCAAGGACTACGGCCGCGCGGCCGAGTTCTACCGGGAGCTGGTCCATCGTTTTCCCGCCTCCGACCACCGTGCGCAGGCGGAGGAACGGATCTTCTGGATCGAAACGTTCGATATCCGGGAGAAGGACAGCGGGCTGGAGAAGCTGGCGCTTCTGGTAGGCGACGTCGTCGCAGACAAGGACAAGGCCGGGCTGGCCTTCAGGCTCGGAGAGATCTACTTCTCGGACCTGAAGAACTATGAGGCCGCGACCTCCCAGTTCGCCGCCGCGCTGGACGCCGGCGTCGAGGGACCCCGGAGAAACGATGCGCTGTTCCTCCGAGCCAGGGCGTTCGACAATCTCTCGCTGAAGGACCGGCAATTCCTCCCCCGGGCCATCGAAGGGTACGAGGAGTTCCTCCGGGCCGCCCCGGGCGACCCCCGCGCCGAAGAGGCGGCCTTTCGTCTCTTCGCGGCCCGCGCAACGGGATTCTCGGCGGCACAGACGGCGGCGGACTCCCTGCTCAGCCGGTTCCCCTCGTTCGGTCAGAAAGGGGCGCTCTTTTTCCGGCTCGGCCGCATCGCCCGCGAGGCGGACAGCACCAGTGCCGCCATCCGCTACTTCCGCGTTGTGTCCGAGTCCTTCGCCTCATCCCCTCCGGCGGAAGAAGCCCTGGAAGGCCTCTTCTCTCTCTATCTCTCCTCGGGGAAACGTGATTCGGCCCTGACCCTGGGGGACCGGTACGTCCAGTCGTACCCCGGCGGACGTTTTGCGGCCACGGTCCTTGCCCGGATGATCCCCGCCCTTCTGGACAGCGGGATGGCCGGCGAAGCCGCGGAATATGCCGCCACGCTCTCCGAACAGTTCGTCTACGCCCCGGCCGCAGCGAATGCCCGCACGCTTCGCGCAACGGCGCTGTCCCGCGCACAGGAGTGGGAGCCCGCGATCGTCCTGTATCGCCAGCTGCTCGCGGAGCAGGAGACCGATGCACTGACCGACGGGGAGCCCTCTCCCGCCCTGCTGTCCGGCCTGGCGGCCGCCGCATACGCCTCCGGCGACCGGACCCAGGCAAAGAAATTCGCGCTTCAGTACCTCGCACGGACCCGGAGCGGCCCGGACGCGGGAACCCTGCTGACCATGCTCGGGATCATCGCCCGCGGAGATGGACAACAGGAACTTGCGAACGCCTACTTCCGCCAGGCACTTCAGGTCGCTCCGGAAACCGCCGCCAGCGAAGAGATCGCGGGGATCCTCTTCGACAGCGGCGCCTATGAGGACGCCCTCCAGCAGTATACGATGCTCGGCCGGAAGTCGCAGAACGACCAGCAGCGCCAGCTGTTCGAATCCCGCGCCGTGATCTGCCGGTTCCGCAACGACGAGGTCAAGGAGGCCGAACGGGCCGCGACCGCCTTTCTCAAGGCCTATCCGGACGCCGAGGAATCGCGAGCGGCGTTCGAGGTGGAACGCGGGACCTCCCTCTTCCGCAACGAGGACTACGACAAGGCCATCAAGTCCTTCGACCAGGTCATTGACAAACACGGCACGACCGGCGCCGTCACCTCCGCGCTTTACTGGCGCGGCAAGACCCTCTCCGCCCTGAACAAGCAGCCGGAAGCCATCCAGCAACTCCAGAGCCTGCTCAAGGAATACCCCGGCTCCCCCATGACCGTGCGCGCTCACCTCGCCCTCGGGAACATCTACTACGGGGTCGAGCAGTGGGACGAAGCGATCAAACACTACCGGGCCGTGGTCGACGACTCCACGACCGACGCGGCGCTGCTCCCCATGGGGATCAGCAACCTGATCGAGACCTACGAGACCGCCGGATTTGTTCGATGCCGCCCTCTCGTTGACCCGGCGCTACCTCGAACAGTATCCGCTGGCCGAGGATGCACTGGACAAACAGATCAAGGTCGGCATCCTGTACCAGCGGCTCGGCTACTATGACCAGTCGGTCCTTCACCTGCAGGCCCTCCTCGATGACGCCGGCAGCGACCTGGAGGGGGAGATCCGGTACTATATCGCCGAGGCCAACTTCGCGAAAGGGGACTACCAGCAGGCGATCCTGGACTTCCTGAAGGTCCCGTATCTGGTCACGAAGAAAGGAAAGATCGACTGGACGGCGACATCGCTCTACATGGCCGGACAGGCCTACGAGAAGCTGAGCCGCTACGACCAGGCCCTCCTGATGTACCAGCAGATCATCGACCGGCCCGGGATCGACGCCACCTTCAAAGCTGCCGCGCGCAAGGAACTCGACCGCGTGAAGCTGGTCCTCAAGAAGAAGGCCCCATGACGCTGGAAACCCATCTTGAAGAACTTTCGCGCTCCTTCGCGGAACGCACCATCGGCGATCGCCCGGCGATCCGGATGAACGAAGTGGTCGGCCCTTCCCTCCCGAAGGCGGTCTCGACCTACCTCCAGGCGGAAGTGCTCCGCGCCCTCGAGCAGGACCTGCGGAACGGACCGGCTCTGCGACAGATAGACCGGGATTCACCGGGAATGGACCGGCTGGTCACGTCCTTTGCACGGTCGCTCTCGTACGCCTATACGTTCGACCGGGAAGCCTACCTGCGGGCACTCGACGACGCGGTCCATTTCGCCGCGAACTACCTGTTCCGTCCGCGCTGGACCCTCGAACAGTTCCTGTTCGAAGACCGAACGACCGTCCCCCTGACCTCCCTGGAAACACGTCTGATCTACGTGACCGACTACAGCTACCTGGGGGAGATCCTCCTGCGGATCCTGCGCAGGCGGGGCAACCCCGAGGTGACCGTGGAGGAAGTGCGCGCCCTCCTGGAGAAGATCGACGACCAGGTACTCAAGCAACATGCGCCGAAGGAACTGGCTCACCTCACCCGGCCCATCTTCGCCTTCATGTTGAAGGGCGACGAGGCCACCGACCGCCCGATCCCTGTTGAACCGCTGCTGCTCTTCTTCGAAGACAAGAAGATGCGTTTCCTCAGGGACTATCTGGACGGGATCGTCGGCATCCGAAAGGTCTCCGGGCTTTCGCTCTCCGATCTCACAACCCTTATCGAGGATCTCTACAGGGCTGATGCCCGTCCGCCTGCCGTTCCCGCCGCGATCACCTCACCTCTGCCGGAGGCGGACGAGACGGAGCAGACTCCGCCCGAACCATTCCCGCCACTGGAAGAATCAGCTGCACCCGCGGAATTTCAGAAACCGCCGGCGGCCGCGTCAACGGCCCCCTCACCGGACCCGCAACCACCGGCGTCTCCGCCTCCTCTCCCGGCGGCGAACCCGGCACTTTCCCTGACGTTCGCCGGCATGATCGAATCCCGCGCCGCGGCTCTCCCCGGGCTCGAACAGCTGATCACGGACCAACAACGGAAGCGCTTCGTGAAGAAGATCTTCCACCGGGACGCGGACTACTACCAGACCGTCATCACGGCACTGGAGGAGATGACCGGTTGGGAGCAGGTCTCAGCGTATCTGATGGAGTTCTATCGCACGAATGAGCTGGACCCGTTCTCGGGTGACGTCGTGGAGTTCACCGATATCGTCCAGAAGCGCTTCCAGAAAGGGACCTCGTGAAGTTCGTCGACTTCGTTCAGATCTTCGTCGCATCGGGTGCCGGAGGGAACGGCGCGGTGAGTTTCCGCAGGGAAAAGTATGTCCCCAAGGGGGGACCGGACGGTGGTGACGGAGGACGCGGCGGCAACGTCATCATCCGCGCCGACAAGAACCTCTCCACGCTGCTCGACTTCCAGTACAAGAAGCTACACGCGCCCGCAGGGGCCACGGCATGGGGTGCACGCAAGACCGGTCCGGGCGGGCACGATTGATCCTGATGGTGCCGGTGGGGACCCTGGTGCGAGACATCTCACCGGCGAGACGATCGCCGACCTGGCCGCGACGGCGACGATGCGTCGTGGCCGCCCGTGGAGGGCGCGGCGGAAGGGGGAACACCGCGTTCGCGACGTCGACGAACCAGGCCCCGCCGCAAGTCGGGCAGGGAGAGGAAGGCGAAGAGCGGGAGATCGAACTGGAGCTGAAGCTGCTGGCGGACGTCGGACTGGTCGGCCTTCCGAACGCAGGGAAGTCCACGCTCATCTCGGTCATCTCTGCGGCCAGGCCGAAGATCGCCGACTATCCGTTCACCACGCTCGTCCCGAACCTCGGCATCGTCCGCGTCGGCGAGGGACATCGGCTTCGTGGTCGCCGACATCCCCGGGCTCATCGAAGGGGCGCACCTCGGCAAGGGGCTCGGGGTGCAGTTCCTCCGCCACATCGAGCGGACCAGGGTCGCTGGTCTTCCTGCTCGACGCAACGGGCCCGGACGTGGCGGCAGACTACTGGTGCTCGTCCAGGAGCTCCGGCAGTTCAACCCCAGCCTCCCCGCAAGCCTACGCTGGTGGCCATCACGAAGACCGACAGTCTGGACGTCACGACGCTCAAGTCGCTGCGGAAGCAGAGGCCGGGACGGCACAAAACGTTCCTGATCTCGGCCGTCAGCGGGAAGGCGTGCCGGGGCTGGTCCGTGCCATGTGGGAGACCATGCACCGCCCGGCCCGGGCCGCCCGCACACCAAAGGCACCATCCAAACGGCGCACATGACCCCGCACCTGCGCGCCCCCCTGACCGTCCGAAGACTCGCTGGACTACGTCGCCCTGCTGCTGGCGCTGGTGGCCACCTGCGTTGCCGCAGCGGCCTTCGGCAGCGTTTCCGTTCCGCTGCGCGACGTGCTCGGGGCGTTCGTGACAGCAGTGCGGCTCCGAAACGACCCGGACGATCGTTCTGGACATCCGTCTGCCGAGGGTCCTCTATGCCATGGTCGTCGGCGCGGGTCTCTCGGTCGCCGGACTGGTCTTCCAGGCGATCCTCCGGAACCCGCTGGCCGAGCCGTACATCCTCGGGATCTCCAGCGGCGGCACCGTGGGCACGGTCATCGCGATGGCCCTCGGCCTGGGCGCGTGGCTCACTCCCCTCGCTTCGTTCGCGGGCTCGATCTTGGTGATGCTGCTCGTCTACCTCGTCGCCCATCGGCGGGGGCAGCTGGACACGTATACCCTGCTGCTTGCCGGCGTGATGATCGGCGCCTTCTTCAACGCCGCCGTCCTCCTGTCGTGTCGCTCTTCAACCAGGAACTGCGGAACGCGTTCCTCTGGCTGATGGGCAACCTCAGCGGCGCCGGAACGGGTTCCCTGGCGGTGGTGGGCCCGGTGGTTCTCGCCGCCTGCCTCTCCTGGCGGTGCGCGCAAAGAGCTACAACCTCATCGCCACCGGCGAGGAGGCCGCGATCCAGCTGGGAGTGGACGTCCCCGCGCTCAAACGCCATTCCTATGTGCTGCCTCCCTGATCACCGGGCTCGTGGTCTCGGTCAGCGGTGTCGTCGGGTTCGTCGGGCTGGTTATTCCCCACATCTGCAGGATCCTTCTCGGCCCCGACCACAGGTTGCTCTTCCCCGCCTCGGCGATCTGCGGGGCGATCTTCCTCCTCGGGCGGACCTGCTGTCACGCATGGTGATCGCTCCGGCGGAGATCCCGGTGGGGGCGGTGACCGCGGCCCTCGGTGCCCCGCTTTTCGTCTACCTGCTCCGGAATCGTTGATCCCCGTTTCCGCCTCCGGAGACCCGGCGCACCATGCCGTTTTCGTTCCTCAGGTTGCGTTCCTCGTGCGTTTTTGGTAGATTGAGTGAGCATCGGCCGCAGATGTGGCCGATCCCCCTCTCATGCACGTTCTTGCCGCTGATAGCATTTCATTCAGTTACGACCGGGCGACCCCCGTCCTCCGGAATGTCTCTTTGGAGGTCGAACAGGGAGAGTTCCTGAGCATTGTGGGACCGAACGGGTCCGGCAAGACGACCCTTTTGCGCTTCTCGACCGGATCTTCATCCCGACGCACGGGCGGATCTCCCTGCAGGGGAAGCCGATGAGCTCCTACAGCCGGTCGGCGCTGGCCCGCCGCATCGCTTTCGTGCCCCAGGACTCCGGCGCGTTCTTTCCCTTCACCGTATACGAAATGGTGCTCATGGGCCGCGCGCCGCATATGCGGGGTCGCCTCTTCGAGAGCGATCAGGACCGCGCGATCGCCCGTCGGGCCATGGAACTCACCGACATCCTCCGTCTTGCCGACAAGCCCGTGGGAAGCCTCTCCGGCGGGGAACGCCAGCGGGCGTTCATTGCCCGGGCGCTCGCGCAGGAAGCGCCGGTGATCCTCCTGGACGAACCCAACGCCCACCTCGACATCTCCCATCAGGTCGATGTGTTTCACCTGATCCGGGCGCTGAACCGGGATGCCGGCGTCACCGTCGTGTCGGTCTCCCACGACCTCAATCTCGCCGCGGCCTACAGCGACCGGATCGCGGTCCTGCTGCTTGGCGATCTTGTGGCCGTCGGCCCGCCTGCCGAGGTCCTGACCGAACAGTTGATCGACAGGGTGTTCCGGACACGGGTCGGGGTGGACAGGCACCCGTCCGGAGAATTCCCGCGGGTCACCGCTGATGCCGGCACTGGAGGGAGGATCATGAGGCGACGCATCGTCAGAGAGAAGGTGGTCCAGGCACTCTACGCACACGAGATCTCGGGGGATCCGGTGGAGCACGTCGTGCGATACGTGCTGGTGGGACTCGAGTCGAACAAGACGGCCCACGAATTCGCGCGACTTCTGGTGAACGAGACCGTCCGGAACACCCTGGAGATCGACAAGGTGATCAAGAGCAAGGTCGCCAACTGGGATTTCTCAGCGGATCGCCATCCTGGACCGGCTGATCCTGCGCATGGCGATCTGCGAACTCCTCTATTTCAAGGAGATCCCCCCCAAGGTGACGATGAACGAGGCGATCGAGCTGGCCAAGCTCTTCAGCACGGAACGGAGCGGACAGTTCATCAACGGCGTTCTGGATGCCGTCCTGAACGACATGAAGGTTTCCGGCGAACTCTCCAAAGCCGGCCGCGGCCTGTTCGAAGGTCAGCCCGGTCACCGGAAGCCCAGGACGCCGGCCACCGACTGACCGCCCATTTGACTCTATCCCCCACCGTTGAGTACCTTTTAGGCGATGACCACGTACTTCATCTCGGATGTCCATCTCGGCCTCAGTACGCCCGAGGAGGAGCGGAGGAAGGAAGACCGTCTCCTGAAACTCCTGGAGCACGTGCGGCGGAACGGCAGCGCCCTGTACATCGTGGGCGACCTGTTCGATTTCTGGTTCGATTACAGGACCGTCGTCCCCCGCGGATTCCATCGTACCCTCTCCGCCCTGCAGGCGCTCACCGACGCGCGCATCCCGGTGCACTTCCTCGCGGGGAACCACGACTACTGGATCGGTGATTTCTTCGAGAAGGAGTTGGAGATCGAGGTGCATCTCGAGCCGTTCGAAACGACGATCGAGGGGAAACGGGTCTTCATGCACCACGGCGACGGCCTCGCCCAGAAGGACCTCGGATACCGGCTGATCAAGCCGATCCTCCGGAGCCGGCTCTCCATCGCCGCCTACCGCTGGCTGCATCCCGACATCGGCGTAAGACTCGCGCGCGGGTCCTCCCGCACCAGCAGACAGTATACCTCCGAAAAGGATTTCGGCGAGGAGGAAGCCATGGTCGCCCACGCGCAGGCGCTCATCGGCACCGGGATCGACGTCGTCGTGATGGGACACCGTCACCGTCCGGAGCTGCGTACGCTGGGGAACGGGGTGTACATCAACCTCGGCGACTGGATCACCCACTTCACCTACGGCAGTCTGAACACGTTCGGCATGCGCCTGGAGACGTGGTCCGACCGCGAGGAGCCCCCCCATGGCCGATGAGCAGGAACAACCGCCGCAGGACGACATGATGCGGTATTTCAACGACCCGGAGTTTCGCCGGGAGCAGAGCCGCGCCAGGAAGCGCAAGAAGATCAGCAAACGCCTCCGCAACATCCTGATCGTCCGCGGGACGCTCGGGTCGCTGCTGATCGCCTACACGATCTACCTCTTCTCCGGCCTCCCGTCCCTCGAACGGATCGAGAATCCCAGGCCCGAGCTCGCCACCAAGGTCTTCTCCGCCGACGGCGAGGTCCTGGACCAGTTCTTCATCAAGAACCGTTCGCAGGTCTCCCTGCGCGAGGTGCCGCCCACCGTGGTCAACGCGCTGATCGCCACGGAGGACAAGGACTTCTACAGCCACTGGGGTGTTGACGCCATCCGGTTCGTGAAGGCGAGGTGAAGATACGCTCACGCTGTTCCGCCGCCCCGAGGGAGCCAGCACGATCACCCAGCAGCTCTCCCGCAACCTCTACCTCGGGCATGAGGACCGGACCTTCTTCGACACCGTGACGCGCAAGATCCGGGAATTCATCACCGCCGTCCAGCTGGAGCGGAGCTTCACGAAGGAAGAGATCCTCGAGTTCTACCTCAACGTCGTCTACTTCGGCCGCGGGGCGTACGGCATCGCCTCGGCATCCCAGATCTACTTCGGCAAGGCCCCGGCAGACCTGACCCTGAGCGAAGCCGCCACACTCATCGCCCTGCTCAAGGGCCCCGCATTCTACGACCCGGGCGGGCGTCACCCGGAGCGCGCCGCACAGCGAAAGAACGTCGTCCTCGGACAGATGGTGAAGTACGGCTACATCTCCGAGGAGCAGGCCGGCGCCGCAAGGGAGGAACAGGTCCAGCTGAAGACGCTCCGACGACCTCTCCCTGACCGGCATCGCGCCGCACTTCGTGGAGTACATCCGCCAGCAGCTCCGCGAAAAGGCGGAGAAGTACGGGTTCGACCTCTACCGGGACGGCATCGCGGTCTACACGACCCTGGACAGCCGGATGCAGCGCATGCGAACCGGGCGGTCGAGGAACACCTGACCGAATACCAGAAGCTGTTCGACGGCATGTGGGACTGGCGCAAGGAGCGGGACGCCCTCACGCGCGTCGTCGACCAGGCGATCCGGACCTCGGAGGAATTCCGCAAGGCCACCAGCCGCGGCAGCGCGACAGCATCTACAACGCCCTCAAAGACAACACCGCCTGGGTGGATTCCATGAAGGCCGTCGCCCAGCGGATCGAGGTCGGCTTCGTCGCGATCGATCCCCGGAGCGGAAGCATCCTGGCCATGGTCGGGGGGGCGACGTTCAAGACGTTCAAGTACGGGCTGAACCACGTCACGCAGATCCGGCGCCAGGTCGGCTCCGCGTTCAAGCCGTTCGTCTACACGGTCGCGATCGACAACGGCTTCCCTCCCTGCTACGAACTGCTGAACCAGCCGGTCACCATCATCATGGCCGACGGCAAACGCTGGGCGCCCGCCAACTCGGACGGGGAATTCGGCGGGAAGAGCCACCATCCGCGAAGCGGTCAAGAAGTCGATCAACCTCGTGGCCGTACGGGCGATCATGGAGATCGCCCCGGTCAATCTGGTCATCGAGTACGCCCGGCGCATGGGGATCACCTCCTCCCTGCCCCCGTACGAGTCGCTCGCCCTCGGGGCGGGCGACGTCTCGCCGCTCGAGATGGCGAGCGCCTTCGGCGTCTTCGCCAACCACGGCGTCTACGTCGAGCCGATCTCCATCCTGCAGATCGAGGACAAGGACGGGAACGTGATCGAGGAGAACACGCCCATGCAGCGGGAGGTGTTCAGCGAGAACACGGCGTTCATCATGACCTCGATGATGGAGGGGGTGGTCAACGGGGGGACCGGCTGCGCACGTGCGCGACTACTTCCGCCTGCCGGCCGCGGGGAAGACCGGTACCACGTCGGAGTTCGCCGACGCCTGGTTCGTCGGCTACACGCCGCAGATCAGCGCATCGGTCTGGGTGGGGTTCGACAACAAGAGCGTGCACTTCACCACGTGGGACGGGCAGGGCGGGCGCGCGGCGGCGCCCATCTGGGGACGGTTCATGAAGTACGTCTACGAGGACCCGTCGATCGCGATGCCGCTGGAGTATTTTGAGAAGCCGGCGGGAGTGGAGGCGGATACGATCTGCGTCGAGACGAAGAAACTGGCGACGCAGTACTGCCCGGAGACGATGGTGGAGTATTTCACCGAGAAGACGAGGCCGGGCCTCTGTCCGAAGCACAGCACGGCACGGTGGCGCGAAGGAGAGGAAGGAATCGGGACGATGAGCTTCTAAGTATCCATGATCCGTGGATCACGGATACCTGAGCGCTATTCTACTCTACCGTCAGTTCGCTCTCGAAGATATTGTCAGAATCGCCCGCGATCGGGCGGATGCCGTCCTTCTTCTTGGTGTTCGTGGTGATCAGAAGGACCGGGATGGCGGCCAGCGCCACGAGTGCTGCGATCTTCCAGACTTTCATTATGCTTCCCCCTATACTCATATATACGTCGCTCCCCGAGCAGCGTTGCAGCTGCTGATCAATTCTAGGTGCTTTTTCGCATTCGTCCGGTGACGGAAAGCACATTTCTTCGTGAAAAATTGTTAATCCGCCCATGCCGACCATACGACCCTTGCCCCGCCGTTCGCCTGACATCAAGCGCCTCATCACCACCCTTCGCAACGGCAAACCGGATCGGGTCCCGAACGTAGAGCTTGGCGTCAGCCCCGTCATCAAGGCGCATCTGCTCGGGCGGCAGCTGGACGACCTCCAGGACGAGATCGAGTTCTGGTACAGGGCCGAATACGACTACGTCAAGCTGCAACCGGGGGCGGACTTCAACCCGGGGAAGGTCGGAGCGTTGAAAAATGTCACAGTGATGAAGGAAGGTGTGGAGCGGAAGTGGGCCTCCGAATCCACCGGAGTGATCGGTTCCCGGGAGGATCTGGATCGGTACAGGTTTCCATCGGCCGGGGATTTTGACTATTCCCGGTTTGACCGTGTCCGGCGCACTCCTCCCGGAAGGGATGGGGGTCATCGGGCAGTACGGGGATATTTTCACCATGACCTGGGAGATGATGGGTTTCGAGCACTTTTCTCTCCAGATCTATGAGGATCCCGAGTTGTTGGACGGGCTGAACCAGCGGGTCGGCGAGCTGGTGGTAAGCATGTTTCGACGTATGGCGGCGTCCAGCGCCGTGGATGTTCTCTGGTACAGCGACGACATCGCCTACGACAGCGGTCTCATGGTCTCGCCGAAGGTGTTGCACAGGTACTTCTTCCCGTGGCTGGAGGAGATCGGGGCGATCGCCCGGGCGAGCGGGAAGCCGCTCATCTTCCATTCCGACGGGGTGCTGTACGATGTCCTGCCGGAGATCATCCGGTGCGGAGTGGACGCCCTGCACCCCATCGAGCCAAAATCCATGCGACTGGCGGAGGTGAAAGCCCGGTTCGGGGAGAGATCTCGTTGATCGGGCACGTGGACGTGGACCTTCTTGCCCGGGGGACGCCGGCGGAGGTGCGGGAGGTGGTAAGGCAGAACATCGCCGACGCCGCCGGCAACGGGGGATACTGCGTCGGCTCCGGGAACAGCATTCCGGAGTACGTACGGGTGGAGAACTACCTGGCGATGCTGGACGCCTCGTTCGAATTCGGGCGTTCCTGAACGACGGTCAGGCTCCGGCTCCGCCGGAGACGAGTTCCCAGACCGGGACCTGCGCCCTGCGGCGCGGTGCCGGCCGCCGGGCCCTCAGCGTCCTCAGCATCTCTTCTTCCGACCGGTGGGCATGGCTCACCCCGTCGACGAAATAGTAGACCCTCTCCTTCGGTTTGAGCAGCAGCCACTCCCGTTTCACCATGACCTGCATCTGCACGCCGAGCGCGTCATCTCTGTAGAGGGTGCAATGGTCGCGCTTGGTGTAGATGCTGGCGCGATATTTCCAGCGTGGCACATCCATGTACCGATCCCCCTTTGTGTGTCACCAACCAGTATTATCGGACATTGTAAACATACGTTTCCGCCAGGACAGAATGTGTGCTTTCCGTCACAAACCGTCCCATGGGCTGAAAGGGTCTGGATCCCGGAAACCAGCTGGTGTGATATTCGGCAGGTCTGCCGGTGGAGCGGTCAGGGTCCCGGCGGGGGCGCAGGGCGATAGTGGAGGATGATGTGCGTGCCGGCAAGGACGCCCATGTTGACATCGAAGCGTTCGCCGTTGAGGGTCACCGATCCCCAGGAGGGCATGACAAAGGTGCGGTCGTCTGCCAGGCGGAACGTCAGCAGGATCCCCTGGCCGAAGTCGACGACCATCCAGGTGGCTTCTGCCGCCACGATGGTGCCGGGTGTTTCGCGGGAAACGACATAGCGGGTCTTCTCTTCCTTCTGGAACGGGGGCTCTCCGACGAGCTTCCCTTTGCGCTGAGAGACGAGTTCCACGTCGGCGGAGACGAAGAACTGGAATTGGCGCAGCTCGTCGACGTTTTGTCCGGAGATCAGGTTCGCGGTGTACGGCGGGAGTCCGGGGCCGCAGCCCTGCAGGGTGAGTCCGGCCAGGAAGAGCACGGCGCCCGCAATTCCGGCCGCTATCGGGTGGGGCCGGCCGATCGGCACGCTCCGGGAAACTGGTGAGGGCATCATGGTGTAACGTACGCTCACTTTGGGAGAAGGTCAAGGGGATTCCGGTAGACGGGACCTGCCCGGCGGCGGCATCCCCGGGAGATTGAATTTCCATGACGGAGTTGCTATCATGGTACTCGATCCCGCTCTGAGGGAGGCGTTATCATATACCGGTACATTGCGTGAAGATCCTCGTAGTTGAAGACGATTTTGCGAGCCGCCAGTTCCTGATCCGCTGGTTGATGGAGGTCGGGGAGGTGGATGTGGCGATCAGCGGGGAGGAGGCGCTGGAGGCGTTTTCGAACGCCCTGGGTGCGCGTTGCCCGTACGATCTCGTGACCCTGGATATCATGATGCCTGATGTGGCGGGGACGACGGTACTTGTGCAGATGCGGGGGCTGGAATCCTCGTACCGCGGTGTGCCGAAGGCGCGCATCGTGATGATGACCGCATTGAGCGACCCGCATACCGTGATGGCGGCGATCCAGGGGCAGTGCGACGCCTATCTGGTGAAGCCGATCCAGCGTGCGGTGTTGTTCGGGAAGCTCAAAGAGCTCGGATTGGTGAGGGAGCAGGATTCCCCTTGAAGATAATGGGGAAATGGCGTATCTTTAATTGTTGACTTGCCCGGATGGCGAAATTGGCAGACGCGCTAGCTTCAGGAGCTAGTGGCCGTGAGGTCGTGCAGGTTCAAGTCCTGTTCCGGGCACAGCTACTGTGCGAAGGGATATCGGTGATTCCGGTATCCCTTTCGCATTTTCTATGTCTTCAACGAATCTCCCCAGCCTAACTGAGCTTCTCACCCGCCATTACGCTCGCCCGGTACTTCCGTCAGGTAAAGCCGCTTGTTAGGCCGCCGAATCGTCATAGTAATGCTTGTCGATGCCACCGAAACCAAACAGCCTGTTCATTGCAGTCATCTTGACAAAGTAGGAGAGACGTTTGTGAAATTCTTGCGGCCTCTTCCTTGCGCCCTCGATAAAGCCGATCCGAATCCGTACGTATGACTTCGAAAGCCTCCGAAAGTACTCCCATGCTTGTTCGTTAGCCTTGATTGCCGCTATAACATCTGCTGCTATTCTGAGTCTTCTCTGTGAAAGGTCGGGCAATGTCTTGAGATATGTCCCTTGCGACGAGGCCACGTACGACAAGATAACGAAGTCTCTAGGTTGGCTGGGGAGAATTTCGCAGTCTTCCCTTCTGGGCGTGAACCTTTGTGCGAATCGTTCAGTATTAGCGACCTGACTGTACTGTCAATCCAGCCAAAGCAAAGCGCCTCTTCAACCGCATCGTTGTATCGGATGCGCGGCTTGCCGGTATGCTGTTTGTAGCAGACAAGCCATATTTGTTCTTTGTATTTGTAGTTTTTCACCAGCCAATTGCGCCAGGCCGACCGGGTCTTGGGATGAAGCAGCAAGCTGGTTGGGATCGGTTCTTTCATTCTGTCGAAAGATGACACTCGTTCGGCGGCCTAACGGATGGCGGCTTACCTGCGCCGCGAACACCATTGTGCAATTAGAAGAAACAACTATTCGCCAGTGCTAAACTTGGCAAATGATTCCGGTCAATTCCTACACCCCCCGACGCGGCGTCAGGTGCAGCCGCGTGTTAGGTGGCGTTGTGAATTCAATGGCTGACCTGTGCCTTGAAATCCTCGACAAACCCATCAAAGTCCAGGCCGTAAACCTCCTTGAACACCTCGTCGGGATGGTAGCTATTCAACAGGGCCATCTGGTATCTTAAAAACCGCTCCCTACCATACCGACGTATGAGATAGTCGATGATGCAAGAAAACTCACAATAGGCAAATGTGCTCGGATACCTCACCTTCAACTTGACTTCTTCCTCCCGTTTTGTGCCAAACCACTTTGGTGGGACGAAGTTCCCTTGTCGAATGTATTCGTACGTCTCTGCTTTGGTTGGGTACCATGTCGTGCCCAATTGATTCGAGGAATACACTGCAACTCCTTCCAGAAACCAGCGAGGGAAGAAGCAATGTGCGTTTGCCACATCCATATGCTGGTACAGCAGAATGTGTGACAGCTCATGGGTGAGATAGATTGCCATGGGTATCTTCCCTGCAGTCGCTTCTTCAACAGCCCAGGGCGACGCTAGAAGACTGCCATTGGGATAAGCATAGTACCGCGCTCTTGTCGCTGACCGGCGTCCATACGCGCTGGAATCACAGAATATCAGCACTTCTGGTCTGCGCCTAAATCGAAGCCCATGCCGTTCTTCCACAATGGGAATCAAGCCATCAACCTCCTGGTATCTAAACCGAGACCCTTCCTGCATATAGACGATCACGTTGGGCAGTTCATGCTTAACAAAGCCCAGCTTCAGAGGGGAATATGGGAACAGCTTGCCCCACAAGAACTGATGCGACAGAACAATCAGCACTATGGTGAGTGTTATAGTGATCAGCTTCTTGCTGCTCTTCATACTACTCATTGGTATTCTCTTCCAAAACGCCACCAAACGCTTAATAGATGGTCAGTCTTTGACTCTGACCAGAATGACACCTAACGCAGAAATCCGAATATAGCATCCGTCTATGGAACAAATCACGGTTTGATTCCCGGGAAACTCTCTGAAGGCGAGTGATATACCGGGCACAAATGTACAAAAGTACATTCGCTGTCAAATCAGTGAAGAGGGCAAGTGATCCTTCTCCGATTATCTGGACCTTGCTACATTGTGGATTCTTGAGCCGCTGACCGAGTCTACCTCTGCCGTGGCTTCGGAGGGTCCAAGTGCATCTCCTTGACGATCCCCCAGGAGTCGACTCATCGTCGATTGACTTCGCAAAGTCGACATGTCCTGTTCCGGGCACCGACCGATTAACAAAAGCCCATGGGCGATTGACGGAGATCAATGTGGTTGGCGATGAAAGGGAAGAGCCCGAGGTCTTCTCGGGCCTTCCCGCTTTCCGGGCCAGACAGCAAGGCAAAGAAGGCCCGGAACTCTGCCCGAGCCTTCAATCTCCTCTGACGTTTACCTCTTGCACCTTCCGGACCCCGCCTCGTTTACCAGCGCCGGCAACTACTGCTTCACGAGCTCTACCCGGCGATTCTTTGCCTTCCCTTCCTCCGTGTCATTGGGCGCGACCGGAGCACACGGGCCAACTCCGAATGACTTCAGGCGGGACACGGGGACCCCATGAGAGCGCACCAGGGCCTGCACCACCGCCTCCGCCCTGCTCTGGGAGAGCTTGACGTTGGCATCCAGCCCTCCCACGTTGTCCGTGTGCCCGACCACATAGACGTTCAGGCCCGCGTCTCCTTTCAGCAGTCGGGCAATCTCCCCGATGGCGTTTTCCGATTCAGGCTTGATCTCCGACTTGCCCGTGTCGAAATAGATCCCGTACACCGCCGCGCGACCCGTGGTCTTGAGATCGTTCGAGAATGCGTCGGCATTGGCAACGATGTCCTGCGCCATAGCAGCCTTTTCAACAATCACGAATCCGTATTTCCCGGTGAACTCAGCCCACACCTCCACCCAGACCTCTTTCGCATCCTTCTTCAGCAGCAATGTTTGCCTGCTCTCCTCATTGTCCATAAATACTACTTTTCCTCCCAGGCGTTTACGGCATTCTCGAAATTTCGGAAGATCTGGATCTGGCTGGGAATGGACTTCAGATCGGACTTGGGAAAGTAGTTGAGGGCCCAGTATTTCCCCTCCACCTCTTGCGTCTTGTCCTTCCCGGTCCTGAAGGTGTACGCATTGAAATCATTTGCCTCGCAACTGCCGAGGACCGAACCAGGCATACGCGTGAACATCGGGTGATCGATACAGCCCTCAGCGTCCTCTTCCTGGGTGTAGACCGGGAGTGCGAAGGATAGCACCGTCGCGACAAACCACACGATTGTTTTCATGAGTGACACTCACATGAGAGTTAGAGAATGCGTGCCTCGAGGCGACACTTGTGGCAAGTGTACGGAATCCCGCAACGGATAGCAACATGTCAGGCCCGAGGGATACCGCGACGGGGGGATTGGCTTCTGTTTTGGCGTTCTCTCATCGGAATCCAGTTACCACAAAGCAGCGCACCAGTTCGTTGTAGGCGTTCACCACCGCTGTCAGGCGATATTCTGTCCCATCCGACGCAGTGAGCCAGAAACGGAATTGTCTGAGTCCCTCGGAACTCTCATCATCGACGCACACGATCGCTGTTGGGAACCCGCGGGAGAAATACCAGTGCCATAGTCCCCTGCCGTTCTCGCTTTCCATGAATGTCCGCAACGGCTTTGAGCAATGCGATGGCAGCCTTCGGCCCGTTCGCACGGAGTCCATTGTTGCCAGAACCACCTTCCCCCACGTTCTTCCCTCCAGAGATTCGATAGCATCAGAGGGATAGCGCAGCTCCGGGAGATAGCTTGCCAGAAGATCCCAGGCCAGGCGGTCAACAGGGGCATAGTCCTGCCGGTTCGCTAGGATGATGATACTTGTGGTGTCTTCTTCGACGTAGATCCACGATGATGAAAAACCCGGCGTCCCTCCGTTGTGGGCCGTGATGTGTCTTCCGTGAAATGTCCGGAAGAAGCGGCCCCCGTAGTATTGAAACGGGTGATCAGGATGCGCCGCCTTCACCCTCCAGTCAAACCCGGCCCTGTCAGCAGGAAGAGCCCTCCGATGCATTGCTTTGAGGTATGTTATCATGTCCACACCAGACACCGCCCACCCCCCGGCGGAGAAAGCATAGTTGCTCGTCATCACTCTGGCCGGCTTGAGCCCGTCAGGTGTTGGAATGTACCCCCGGGCCAGGCATCCGTCGTTCCATGACTCTTCGCCGGCTCTAGTTCGGGACATCCCCAACGGAGCCGTCAAGGTTTGTTCAACGGTCGAAAAGAAGGGCATATGCGTGACAGATTCCGCAACCTTCCCAAGCAGGAAGTACCCCGTGTTGCTGTACGACCATGTGTGACCCGGAGCAAATTCCAGTGGAAGTGAATAGAACATGCTCGCCATCGAATCTGTCGACACCTCTCCGAGGACGTCTGCCAAAGGAGCATCATCATTGGCCGGCTGATAATAGAGCTCCGCCTTGAACCGCGGGTCGAGGAGGTAGTTCTGAATTCCTGATGTGTGTGCAAGAAGATGACCAATGGTGATGTTCCCCCACGCTGCTGGCACAGCGGGCAGATACTGACCGATCGGATCTTCAAGATTCAGCAATGGCGATGGTACAGGTCGATGATGATCTCCGCTGTGAAGGCCTTGGCGATCGATCCCAGCTCCATACAGGTCCCCGCAGTCACTGGTACCTGACGACTGACGTCTGCCATGCCGAAGGCTTGCTCAAACAGGACGGAATCATCCCTCACGACGGCCACAAATAGACCCGGCACGTCTCCGGCCTTCATGAACGCACGGACCATCGCCTCCTGAGGAGTCAATGTTGTGTCGGCCGGCATTACCACCGAGAGAAGGCTAACCATGGAGAGAAAGGGAATGTGCATTGCTGGACTTTCCATCGGTCAACGAGTGTACGGATCGAAGGCAAAGAATTGTCCGCTCATTCTCCTGGATACGGAGGACCAGGACGTTGAGTCGCTTCCTACAGAACGCACCTTGCCAGACGCTCACACAAAGATACAGAGGGGAATCCGCACAGGCAAGATGACCTCGCCGAAGAAGGCTTGCACCTCGGTCGTTGATATGGAGGGCACTAGTTCTTTCTCACGAGCGGTATTTGGAGGTTGGTGGGACGATTCTCGGGCTTGTCTAACAGACCGGCTGGCCCGTGAATACGAACTTCACCGAGGGCATCTTCCAGGCTCATTCCTTTCTGGGCCGTGCCGTCCGACAATCCGGAGGGCCTCTGGAGTGTGGGACGCAACATGGGATGTGAGTAGGTCAGCAGGGTGATCCTCCTCTCCGACGCCCTGGCGATCCAGGGGATCACCCATCCTGGCCGCCTGGAAACCATCGCCAGCACACCGAAAGCTATCACGCATTCAAGGTGGCTTTCGGGGAGAAATACCGTCATTGACAATGCTGCTCTCGAACGGTATATTTTTCCCATTGATCGCGTCTCTCCTGGCCCTCACCCCCGGCCCCATCACTTCAGGGCGAAGCGTCATGGCACGATTTCTTGGTTCTTCTCTTCTTTGCAGCATCGATCGTCTGCGGCACAGCCTCATCCCTCCAAGACACACCGCGAGCCCCTCCCGGCCGGATGACCCCGGACCGATCGGTACCATCGCGAACCTGGGCTGGTTGAATGACGGCAAGCTCCGCCTGAAGGTCGCCGATCCCGCCGGCGGCACCATCAAGTCCTGGTACATCCTCGCCCCACCCCGCGCCCAATGCATGATCAGTGTTGATGGCTCCGTACGGTACAAAGGACGCTTCGGCAACCTCTTCATGTCACGCGCCAGCGTCATGAACACCGCCACCGGCAACGATGGCTATACCAGCCGCTACTTCTCCGTCACCAACACCGGATTGCTGAACGGCTACACCGTCGGACACAATGCCTATTTCGACATCCCGTTCTCCGATTCCGTGATCGTCAACATCGACGCCGACACCGCCTGGTGCGTGTTCTACAACATCTTCTACGAGATCGGCAGACGCGACCGGGGACGCTACAACGAGTTCTATGCCGAGTCCGGCGACAGCCTCCAGATGGACGCGAACCGCAACGACACCCTCCTGGTCCTCAAGAACGTCGGGAAGGGAGCCTACTGGTCCCTGTACTACTGGATGGTGTCGGACAGCACGACCGGCAACAACCGAGCGTTCGAGGAGAGGGATTTCTATTGCGTGCCCGACGGCCGGAGCGTTCATCTCTCCACCGGCACCGAGGACTATTGCGGTTACTACTACAACTGGCAGAGCGCGGCCGGGCTGGGTTCGCGCACCTCCGATTTCCACGGCTCCCCCACATTCGGGCTGAGGGCCGACCACCGGTACCTCGACGCGTTCTACCGGATCCATGAACTGGACCGCATCCCGTTCGAGAACAGCTTCGTCTTCTACTGGGAGAACTGGGACAACTGGCCGGCCATCCCACAATCCCGTTATTGCCACGTCGGCTATGCCATCATCTACTATCTCGAACACCGGAAACCGTCCTGATGCACCAGCGGTGACCGCTCCAGGAACCACACACGGAACGCCATGCCTCAAATGATCAGCGTCGGTATCATCGGTTGCGGTGCGATGGGCGAGACCCATGCCCGGTGCCTCTCAACGATCGAACACGCATCCATCCGCGCGTTCTGCGACGCGGACGAACAGCGCGCACAGGCTCTCCGCGCAAAATTCAACGGCGGATACGCCACGACCGACCCCGAGAAAGTGCTGTGCGACGACACGGTCGATGCCGTGTACATCTGCACTCATCACGACACGCACAGCACCCTCTGCATCCGCGCCGCTGAGTGTCACAAGCATGTGATGGTGGAGAAACCGCTGGCGTTGACCGTTAAGGAATGTCATGCGGTCGGCAACGCGGTCGAGAAGCACGGCATCACCCTGATGACCGGATTCAAGATGCGGTACTACCCCGCGGTCGCTCGTGTCAGGGAATTCATACCGTCGCCACTCGTCACCATCGGACAGATGATGGATGGACGATGGCCCGATGACTTCTGGGCCAACGACCCCGTAAAGGGCGGTGGCAACGTCCTCTCGCAGGGTTGCCACACGATGGACCTGGTCTATTACCTCAACGGCTCGGAGCCTGAGCGGATCTTTGCGGAGGGGGGCAACTTCACCCACCCGGGGAAGGCCATCGTGGACAACATCGTGGCCACCATACGGTTCAAGAACGGGTCGGTCGCCAGCGTCGTGCAGGGAGATTCGGGCCAGACACCGTTCGTGTCAAAGTTCTCCTTCCAGGTCACCGACGGCCGGAAGACCGCGCATCTGCGGAACCGCCTGAAGTCCGTCACCTTCTTCGACGGCGAAAAGACGGACGAGATCACCGATCCGGAGGAGTATGGCTTCCCCGAGGAGAACAGGGATTTCATCCGGGCACTCCTCACCAAGAGCCCGCCGCCGATCACGCACCTTGACGGGCTCCGTGCCACCCTCTTGATCCTGAAGGCCTTCGAATCCCTGAAGACGGGCCAACCCCAGGGCATCTCGTTCTAACGTGGAGCACATGACCGATCCCCCCAGGATCCGCTGGCCGTACCTCCCGGCGAGTGGCATATGTACAGGCGTGACCACCGCCTGCAGCGCGCGCGCGCCGTTGCCCGGCTCCATCACCACACCGGCGATCCGTTGGACGTTCCCCCTCGGCGGTTCGGAGAACGAGTGCTTCCCCGTCCCCGCGACGAATGGCCGGATGGACCTGCTCTTCGCCTATGGCGGTTGCGTCATCCGCACCGACGGAACCGGCACCGTGCTCTGGAAGAGCCGGAGCTACGGCATCAATGCCATCGGGGCGGTGGTGGACCTCGACGGTGACGGGACGATGGAGATCGCCTGCAGCACGGGGTACGAGGTGATCGTGCTCGCCGCCGAATCCGGCGCATTGTTGATGCGCCACGATGTCGGCTTCCCGCGTTCCTCCGGCACACCCGCCGGCACCATCCTCTGCCATGCATTCGACAGGGCCTCACGCGGCATGCACCTCATTGCCCCCATGATGAGCGCAAAGGAGGTCCTGGTGTTCGATTTCCGCAACGGGAACCGCACGGGCGCGCTCACGCATACACTCTGGATGGACGATGCGTTCCATCCGACCGCCGTGGCCGCGGACATGGACAACGACGGCGTGGATGAGCTGGTGATCTCCAAGCTCAGCGGGCTCTACGTCTTCAATGTGCTGACAGGCACCCTGACCTCATCGGTGACCTGGACCTCGAACGGCGAGCGGCACCGGAATTACGGGCTCCATCAGCTCATCGACATCGACGGCGACGGTGTGCGCGAGGTCGTGATCGTGGCCGAACGTGTGGCACGGCACATCGCGGTGATCGACAACGACGGACGGGGGACGCTGACACCGCTCTGGGACCGGTTCGTCGAGTTCATCTATCCGAGCGATACCACCGAGCTGCGCCATGTCGGGAACTCCGTCGCGGATGTGGATGGCGATGGAAAGCCCGAACTGATCGTCTGCCTCTTCAACGATCGCAAGGATGGACGCTGGTGGCTGGAGATCCTCGATCCCCTGACCGGTGCGGTCAAGATGGAGATGCCGGATACCTACCTCTGGGGGGTGCAGGACGTCAATGCCGATGGGATCCCGGAGTTGCTCATCGGCAAGGAGCACCACCGCAACCCCGCGGCGTTCTGCACGGTCCAGGTCGTCAGCGTCAAGGATCTCACCGCCGTGTCGTTGTGGAGCTGCGAGAACGCCCGGTTCGCCGGCAGGAGCCTCCGTCCCTCCGGGTGGAGCTCGAACTTCCGCCCCATCCAGTTCGCCCACGATGAGACATGGTCCGAACTGTCCGGAGATGGCGGCACGCTGTTCCTCTTCATGCTGGCACCGGATCGCGAGCAGTCGCTCGCGGCCGTCACCTGGAAGCATCAGGCGATCTCCGTGCGCTCGTCCCCCCTGCGGTCGGCCGGCGAGATCGCCATGGTCGCGCTGACCGACGTGAACGGCGATGGCATCGCCGAATGCGTACTATCGGAAAACAACGGCAGGATCCTCATCGTCCGGCCCGGCGCGGGCATCCTGTGCCAATGGTCGGCCGGCTTCCGGCTTCAACTGGAGGGATTCTCCGCCGCGCGCCCCGGCCCCGTCCCGGTCGTGTACCGCATGCCGGGGGGATCAACACCGTGCATTGTGGTTCCCGACAATACCAACACGTTCCACCAGATACAGGTCGCCCGCGGCGGCTCCTCGGTCACCGAACAGTGGCGGCATCCGGGCCGCGGCTGGATGGGCTACGACAATTGTTTCCACAGCGCATATGTCCGGGATGTGGACGGCGACGGCCTGCCGGAGGTGATGGTGGCGAACACGCAACGGCGCGACTGTTCGGAGCTTCTCGCGCTGGACAACCACGGCACGGTGAAGCGGTCGTGGACCTTCCCCGATGTCCCTCCCCCGGGCATGACGAGGATAGGCCTGTATCAATGGGTCGTTGTGGATGGAGAGGCGGGCAAGACGATCCTGGCCTCGTCGTACGCATCGTACTCGATGAATTCCGAAGAGACGGTTGCCATCGACCTGCAGGGGAGCGCACACTGGCGTCGCCGCGAGCAGGGCGAGGGCGAATGGGGGCGCGGCGTCGGCCCATGGAGCGCGTTCTCCGTTGCGCTCGGGCCCGGGTCTGACCCCGAGGTCATGTTCCTCGCAAAGGACCTCCTCTGCCGCCTCAATGCACGGACCGGCGAGTGGGTTCGCGAGCCCTGGCTACTGTGGCATGCCACGAATTCCGTGATGAACCAGCCCGATTGGGAGTTCACCAAGGACCGTCAGGCGGATTTCGGAACGGCGCGTGACCCCTTCACAGCGTACGGCTCCGCGATCCTGGTCGATATGGACCAGGACGGGCGTGAAGAACTGCTGATCGGTGGCTGCTTCGGCGGGTTCGGACTGTTGCGCGATGATTTTTCGATCGTCTGGTGGATGCAGGCCCCCTTCACCGACATGATGTTGCGGCTGCCCGGCATCGCCGATGTCCACGGCGACGGCCGGTTGTGCGTGGGCATCTGCCGCGCCAACGGGCTGTTCAGCTGTCTCGATGGCGCCACCGGCGCCTCGATGTGGCAGATCGACCTGCAGAGCACGACCTCCGACATTGTGAGCTGCGATATCGACGGTGACGGGAAAGAAGAATTCATCGCCGGGACAACGGACGGACGCCTGCTCGCCATCGGCACGGACGCTGCAGGCCGGGGCGTCATCCGGTGGAGCGTGCCGATCGGCAGTCGCCCTGGGAAGTCCGGTCATTGCGGATGTGGACGGCGACGGTTCTGCGAGATCCTCGTCGTGACCGGCGACGGATCGCTCTTGTGCATCGGATAGGGAGGCTGAGCATGCGTACGGTGACGATCGGGACCACCGCGTTCCTGGTGGAGGACTCCCCGCACTCCATTGCCATGAACATCGAGCGGGCGGCCGGCTACATCGCCCTCGCGGCGAAGCGCGGCGCCGACGTCCTCTGCCTCCCGGAAATGGTGAGCACGGCAAATGTTCCCCGAGACCTGGAATACCACGCCGAGCGGTATCCGGGGGAGATCACCGCCGCGTTCCGGCGCGCCGCACGCAAACACCGCATCAACGTCATCGCGCCGTATCTCGTCCGCGCCGGGAAGAAGGTCTATCAACCAGGCGACGGTGATCGACCGCAGGGGAGCGATCGTCGGTTTCTACCGGAAGGTCCAGCCGACGGCGGAAGAGAGCCATCACGTCACACCCGCGGAATGCACTCCCGGTGTTCGACGCTCGACTTCGGACGCGTCGCGGTGATGATCTGCATGGACATCTACTTCCCCGAGATCCCCCGCATCTATGCCTTCAAGGGGGCCGAGATCCTCTTCTGGCCCACCGTTTCGCACGGGCCCACGCAGGAGACCCTTCGCACGCAACTGACCGCGCGTGCGGTGGACAACTCACTCATCGTGGCAGAAGCCAATCTGGCGGGACATCCGCCGTACGCCGCATATGCCGGCCGGTTACCGGCCCGCAACGGCGCGGATCATCGACCACAACGGCGACATCATCGCACAGACAGGCCGGCGGCACGGGGTGACGACCGCCACCGTCGACCTGGACGAGGTGCGGCTGACCTCCCAGTGCGTGCTCATCAGGGAACCCGACCGGATGCGCGAGGATCTCCAGAGCATCACGCGCCTGGACCTCTACGCGAAGGAATATGCCCGCCTGTCCCGCAAACAGAAGAGGTACTATTGATGCGGACTGTCCGGATCGCGCTCGTCGCCATTCTTGCGCTCACCTTCCTTTCCTGCGGCAGGAAGCAGTCGGGCTGGGGGCGTCACGCTCACCCTCTACCACTGGATGGAGAAGGACCGGACACTCTGGGAAGAGGAGATCATCAAGCCCTTCGAGGCGGCCCACCCGGGTATCCACGTCGTCCTGCAGACCTCCCCCTACCCGATGTATGTGACCAAGAGCCTGACCTCCATCGCCTCCGGGAGCCTCCTTGCCGACGTGATGTTCGCGGAGGACTGGTTCGGACAGGAGTTGATCCAGAAGAACTATGGACTGAATCTCGATCCGTTCGTGAAACGGGACATCGACCCTCGGCGATTTCCATACCGAGACCTTCACCGAATGGCGGGCGTGGCCCAGCGGGAGGATGAATTGTTCGGCTTTCCGCGCATCATTGGGACTGACCGTCCTCTTCTATAACAAGGAGATCTTCGATGCCGGGCGGGCCTGCCGTACCCGGACACCACGTGGACGTATGACGATCTCCGGCGGGTAGGCGCACAATTGACAGTGGATGCGAACGGTGACGGGACGCCCGAACAATGGGGCCTCTCGTTCGATGTCCATTACACCGGCCTCGAGACCATCATGTATTCCTTCGGCGGGCGAATCCTGACGGATGACTCGCGACGGGCCGGACCTGCACGGACCGGCCACGATCCGCGGGTTCCGGTACATTCGCGATCTCTTCATGGAGCACCGGATCGCCTCGAAGACCTCCTCGTTCGTCAACCCCTGGGAGTCGTTCGTCGGCCGACGTTCCGCCATGATCCTGATCGCGATCCCTCGGCGCGCTGAACCTCGAAGGGAGCCCCATCCGGTGGGACCTGACATTCCCCCCGAAGGGCCCGGACGGCAAGCGCATGGTCACGCCGTTTCACCATGGCATTCATGATTCCCAGGAACTCCCCGCATCCGGAGGAGGCATGGCAGCTCCTGCACTGGATCCTCACGAAGAGTCCGGTGGAGCACCTCAACACCCAGTATCTCGGCATGATGCCGACCTACAAACCGTTCACGCGCTCCGCCGGAGTGGTTGACGCCGCTCCCACACATAACCGGCATCTGCTCGTGGAGCTCGAGGAGCGGCATGCGTTCCCGCTCTTCACCCCCGCATGGCAGGAGTGGCGCGACAACAATCTGACCCCGGAGATGCTGCTGATGATCCAGGGGCAGAAGCCTGTGGAGCAATGTCTCGCCGACGCCGAGCGGAGGATCAACACCGTCCTGTCCCGTGTTTCCCCCAATGACTCACTTCCTGGTGACCACGCATGATTCGCATCGGACTGGTTGATCTCGACACCTCCCACCCGCAGGCATTCCGCGGATCCTGCGCACCATGCCCGGCGTAGAGGTGAGGGCGCTCTGGGATGGCCATGACGTCTGGCCCGCGGGATACGACGCCACATTCGCCCGGGACAATGACGTCGCCGATGGTCTGCTCACGGCTCGAGGAGATGCCGGACGCATGTCGATGCGGCGATGATCCATGGAACGAACTGGGACACGCACATCGAGAAGGCGCTGGTCTTCCTGAAGGCGAAGAAGCCGGTGCTGATCGACAAGCCCGTCGTCGGCTCCGCTGGCGATGCCGCCGGCTGCTGGATCTGCAGGCCAAATACGGCACGCTCGTCTTCGGCGGCTCCTCGCTGCGTTATGCGAGGGAGGTCACAGCGATGCGCGACGGCGGTCGGCCCCCGCAAGGAGCTCCTCTCCGTCGTGGCCGCGGGCCCGGGGGATTTCTTCAGCTACGGCATTCATACAACGGAGATGCTCCAGGGGCTGCATTGGGACAGGCGTCCGTTCCGTACGGGTGATCGCCAGCACGGCGCCCGGTCTTCGCCGTAACCTTCACGATGGTTTCGTGGCGCTGATGTATCTGCAGCTGCCATTCCACGAATGGTCCCTCAGCGCCTATACCGACGCAGGGGTTGCGTACGGCGACGGTGAGCCATCGAGGGACTGTATGAGCCGTTTCTGCAGAATTTCATTTCGCTGTTGAAGGGCGGGCGACGTGGAGTACTCACTGGCAGGCCCGGTGGAAGCGGTCCGGGTGCACATCGCAGCGAGGATCGCACTTGAGAACGGGGGCGAGGTGTCGCTGGACAGCCTGCCGGAGGCTGCGGGATTCGCGGCCGGGCATTCGCGCAGGAATACGCCGCGGCCAAACGCGCCGACAGGCAGCAAACACTAGGCAACGCCGAGGCTGCACCAACAGCGTGCCCACGAACGAGGTTAACAGATGATCCGATCCATCGATGTGATCCCCCTTCGGCTTCCCGTTGCACGCGATGCTGACGCTCTCCCGGGGGGCTGCAACCGATGCCTCTGCCGGTGCGCCACACATCCTCGTGCGAATCATGGACAACGACGGGGATGACCGGCTGGGGTGAAGCCCGGCCCAGCCATCGGTGGTCGTACGAGACCGAAGAGACGGTCGTCACCACCATCCGCAACTATCTCGCACCGGCACTCGTCGGAGCAGGACGAGCACGACATTGCCCGTCTCCACGCGACTCATGGATGCGGTGATTGCTCCGGGCATGCAGATCGGCCAGCCCATCGCAAAGTCGGCCATGGATCTCGCTCTGCACGATCTTCTCGGCAAACAGCGGGGCCTGTCCATCGGCGCGCCTGCTCGGGCGGGGGCACGCAACGCCGGTGTCGCTTGGCTATGTCGTGTCCGCACATACCATCGAAGAAGCGGTGCAGCAAACGGCCGAGGGAAAGGCGAAGGGCTATCACGGATTCAAGGTCAAGACCGGAATCCATCCCGAGACCGACCTGGAGATGATGCAGGAGGTGATGCGCGTTGCCGCGGGTAAGCCGGTCTGGGTGGATGCCAATCAAGGGTGGGATTACCACAGGGCCGTCCGCCTGTCGCGCGAACTGGCGCTCCTTGGCGTGAAGGTGATCGAGCAGCCGCTTGCCGCGGGGAATATCACCGGGTATGCCGAACTCGTACGGCGGTCGGATGTGCCGATCGTGCTGGATGAGTCGATCTATTCTCCCCGGGATCTCGTGCAGCATATCCGCCTGGGTGCGTTCAACGGACTGGTGCATCAAGCTCTGCCGGGTGGGCGGGATCTTCTGGGCCAGACAGCTGGCCGAGATGGCGCTCGCCGCGGACCTGATGCTGCTCGGGAGCGGGCTGACCGAGGGGCGGATCGCCCTCTATGCCGGGGCGGCAATCTTCAGCGCCTTCGGCATCACCATGCCCGTTGATCTGAACGGACCGCAATTCCTTGCGGATGACATGGTGCACGGTCCGCTGGAATTCCCCGGCAGACGGGTGGTGCTGTCGGACAGGCCCGGGCATCGGCGTAGAACCCGATCCCGAGAAGATCGAACGGTACCGCGTCAGGGAGTAAGCGACACGGAATGACAGACCTCGTCCAGACATTCAGGGTCCTCGAACCCTATCTGTACCTGCTCCCGACAATCCTCGGGCTGCTCCTGTTCAGTGCGGGCGCGGTGGCGGCATCGTTCTTCATGAGCTTCACGCCAGTGGGACATCGTTCACGCCGCCCGAATGGGTCTGGCTGGACAACTATCTCAATCCTCTGGCAGTCGGACCTGTTCTGGGAAGTGTTCGGCAACACGCTGTATTTCATCGTCCTGGCGGTCCCTCTCTCCGTGGTCTGCTCCCTGGCTCTTGCGCTTGTGGCAAACACCGGGCTGCGGGGGATTACCTTCTTTCGCACCGCGTATTTCCTGCCGGTCGTCTCCTCCATGATCGCCGTGGCGCTGGTCTGGAGCTGGATATTCAACCCGGAGTACGGCCTGCTGAACTACTGCTCCGCAGCTCCTGTTCGGGAACAGGGGCCGGCATGGCTGGACAGCACAGCCTGGGCGTTGCCTGCAATGGTCATCGTGACGGTCTGGAAGGGGCTGGGGTACTCGATGGTCATCTTCCTGGCCGGGCTGCAGAACATCCCGCAGGATCTCTACCATGCCGCGACCATTGACGGCGCCGGTGTCTGGAAGCGATTCCGCCACATCACGCTTCCGAATCTCTCGCCCACGACCTTCTTCGTTCTGGTCATCACGTTCATCAATGCTTTCCAGGTATTCGAGCAGACGTACATCCTGACGCGCGGGGGGCCGGCGAACTCGACACTCACGATGAGCTACTACATCTACCAGAATGCGTTCCAGTATTTCCAGATGGGGAAGGCGGCCGCGCTGTCCTACGTCCTGTTTGCCGCGATTTTCGTGGTCACGCTGATCCAGTTCCGGGTCCAGAAGCGCTGGGTGTTCTATGGCTAGGGTCCTCGGGAACACGCTGCGCTACATCCTGCTTGCCGCCATCGCGGTCGCTCATGGTGGGGCCGTTCCTCTGGATGGTGGCGACCTCCCTGATGGACCCGCAGGACATGTTCCGCATCCCGCCCCTGTGGATCCCGGACCGGTTCGACCTGACGGAACTACAGCGCCATCATGGAGGTGCTGCCGCTGGGCATCTTGTTGCTGAACAGCTTCACGATCGCCGTGACTCGCCACGATCGGACAGCTGCTGAGCTGCACGCTGGCGGCGTATGCGTTCGCGCGGATGGAGTTCCGCGGGAATACCACGATCTATTTCATCCTCCTCGCGACCATGATGATTCCGGCGCAGGTCACGATGATCCCGATGTTCCTGATCATGAAGGCTATCGGGCTCATCGACACGCTGTATGCGCTCATCGTGCCGGCATTCTTCGGCGGCGCCTTCGGGACTTTTCTCATGCGGCAGTTCTTCACGTCGATCCCGAAGGATCTCGAGGATGCCGCGCGCATGGACGGATGCGGGCGTTTCCGGATCCTCTGGTCGATCTACCTTCCGCTCTCGCGACCCGCGCTCGCGACGCTTGGGCTCTTCACCTTCATGACCTACTGGAACGACCTTCTCGGGCCGGTGATCTATCTTACGAGCGCGGAGAAAGCGACGCTGACGATGGGGCTGGCAAGCCTGCAGTCCGGCATGATGACTGGCGCGTTATGACCTCCTCATGGCGGGATCGGTCCTGAGCGTGCTGCCGATCCTGTTGCTGCTCATCGTCGGACAGCAGTGGTTCGTGAAGGGCGTCGCCACCACGGGCCTGAAAGCATAGCGGCGAATGGATCGCGGGAATTCCGGTATCGGATTCATTTCTTCGGCGGGCTCACGCGCGGGATTCTCCGGGTTCTGGCGCCAGGGTTCCGACCAGGGACAGCCCGCCTCCTGCCGGCGGGTCGTTGGGTGGTCCTTCCCATGGCCAAGCCAAACAGCTCCTCGATGGCCGACTCGATTCGCTGCCAGCCTGCCGGAGTGCCGAGCTCAACCCCGTTGAACACGTCCGCGCTCTTCGTCCTGAGGATCAGGTGGATCCCCCCCGCAAGGATCACGGCGATCATCGCGGCCAGGTCCGGGTGTGAAACGGGGATCCTCTCTGCGAACGAGGAGAGGAGCGCAACACCTTCTCGTTCGCGCTGCTCGGCCAGGGAGCGGGTCAGGCGATTGTCGACACTGAGCTCCCAGCGATAGATCTCCTGCAGATCGGGAGAGTCACGCAGGCGCCGGAGCTGGCCGAGAAGGATCTGACGCCCGGCGTTGTGGATCTCCTCGCGAGTGAAGCGATCAAGGGAGGGAGAAACTGTCGATGCGGCGGTCCTGTAGTAGTCGCTGACGGATACGTATTCCTTCACAAGCGTCTCGAGGTCTCCGAAGTACCGGTACAGCAGGACCTTATCGACACCCGCCTTGCGCGCCACCGCATTCACGCCAACGGCGCCAAATCCCTTTTCCCGGATGATGGAGCCGACGGCGGCGAGGAGTCGCTGCATCGTTCGATTCTTGTCCTTTTTCACAGACCCTCTTCGGTGACTTGACGAATGTGGTCGACCCCGCGAGCGAACGCTCAGAAGTGCCACCCGAGCTTGAGTGAGATCTCTCCCGTCACGGTTCTCGGGGAGAACGTGGCTGATCCCACAGGCACTTCCTTCGAGCCGGCCACGATCACGTGGACCGCGCCCCAGGGGTTCAGGGTGAAATTCCCCACAACCCTCCAGACGTACCCCGTCCCCAGCGTAAGGAGGTAAGAATGGTATTGGCCCTCGAGACCGCTTCCGGATTCTTCGATGGACCCGGACCAGTATTCGAGACCACCCCCGATCCACCAGCGCTCGAATGTGCCACCCGGGAACACATCGCAGAGAGCGGCAACGGAGGTGATGGTGTGATCCTGGAACCCCTCGGGGATCACGAATGCGGGGACATAGACGCGCGATGCAACCGCGCGCAATCGCGTCCCACTTCCCCCTGCCCAGACCGAGCCGTACCAGCCACCGGTGGCATACGGCAGGATATCCAGTTCGGCGCCGACGATCATGGGGCGTTCGGAGGCGCCTCCTCCGATTGCGCTTCAAGAGAAGCTGAGAGAGCAAGGGTAAGAAGGAGAAGTTGGTGCGACCTGTTTCATAGGTCTCCATGCAGTCGTTGTGTCTCATGTTCCGTGCGGCACGGAGACAATCTATGTCACCTATCGGTGACATACAAGGAGGAAATGTCACCGTGCCGGCGCCTGACGGTGACTTGGCTCCTGCTGGCACAGGGCTGGACGGAGGGGTTGGAGCGTGTCAGACCATAGAGACCACGAAGAGTTGGAGTGCCAGAACCGACAGAAATCAGCAACGTCACCTCAAAGTCGCATCCTTTATCGCGACCTTGTCCCTCTGACGAAGTTTCGCTATATTAGACAATGATCATTGAAATGCCAGAGCCGTCCATTCGTGGATGGCTCTTTGTGTTTCAATGCCCGGGGTGATCCATGATCTCCCTGCGAGCCATCCGAACGAAAGAGTACTCCATGAAGACCTTCTCCCTGAAGATCGATCCCCTGACAAGTGAAGAGTATGTCGAAGTTCATCTGCGAGGCCGAGGTCTGCTGAGCGATCCCTTCCTGAACAAGGCGTCGGCCTTCACGCGGGAGGAACGCCTGAACCTGGCACTCGGCGGTCTCATCCGTTCTGCGATCTCAGACATTGAGACCCAGCGAACGCGCAGTTATGAGATGTACTCGCGCAAACATGATGACATCGAGAAGTACATCTTCCTTCAATCGCTGCTCAATCGAAATGAGACCCTGTTCTACAGCCTTCTTCGCCACAATCTCCTGGAAATGCTCCCCATCGTCTACACCCCCACGGTGGGGCAGGCCTGCTTGATGTTGAGCCACATCACGAGGGAATATCGTGGGATCTATGTGAGTCCCGAAAACATCGGGGATATCGATCAGATCCTTCAAGAAGTGTCACTTCCCGACGTCTCTCTCATCGTGGTGACCGATGGTGAGAGGATCCTGGGCCTCGGCGATCTTGGCTCCGACGGCATGGGGATCCCGGTGGGAAAGATCAACCTCTACGTAGCAGCCGGAGGACTGCATCCCGCGTGCTGTCTCCCGATCTGTTTGGACGTCGGGACGAACAACAGCCGCCTGATCGATGACCCGTTGTATCTCGGGTACCGGAAACCACGCCTCACGGGGCAAGAGTACGATGAGTTCGTCGAACGCTTTGTCCTCGGTGTGAAACGCAATTTTCCCCACGCCCTCCTGCAGTGGGAGGACTTTGCCAAGCACACGGCGTTCAAGCTTCTTGAACGATACCGCGACCGCATCCTCTCATTCAACGATGACATCCAGGGCACCGGGGCGGTCGCCCTGGCGGCGCTCATCACGGCGATGCGGATCAAGGAACAACGTTTCAGGGATCAACGGTTTGTGATCGTCGGTATGGGTCAGGCGGGGACGGGGATCGCATCCAATATTCGCACGATGCTTCTCGAAGAAGGGGCGAATGAAGAGGAGGCACGGAGCAGAGTGTTTGCGTGCGATACCCCGGGACTTCTGGTGGAAGGCATGCATGGACTCTCGGACTCGCAGCAACGCTTCGCCCAACGACACGAGGCTGTTTCCGGGTGGGACCTGGAACACCCGAACTCCATTTCGCTGATGGACGTCATCCGGAACTCCAGGGCGACGGTCCTGATCGGTGTCACGGCGAAAAGCGGGCTCTTCGATGAAGCGATACTGAAACAGATGTCGGCAAACGATGCGAGGCCGATCATCTTTGCATTGTCCAATCCCACCTCGAAATCCGAGTGCACCCCCGAACAGGTCATCGCCGCTACCGGGGGAACCGGCCTGGTGGCCAACGGAAGTCCATTCCCTCCCTTCGATCGGGGAGGGAAGACCTACGTGACCTCACAGTGCAACAACATGTTCGTCTTTCCCGGAATGGGACTGGGAGCCCTGGTGAGCCGGTCAACGAGGATCACCTCGACCATGTTCCTGAAGGCCAGCAAAGCCCTGAGCATGCTTGTGAGCGACGAGGCGCGCAGGAAGAACAGCCTCCTGCCCGATCTTCAGGATATCCGCGAGGTCTCAGTGCACGTGGCAAAGGCGGTGGCCATGGAAGCCCGCGACTCGGGGTTCGGGCGCCTGCTGGGCGACGATGACCTCGAGCAACTGATCCGAAAGGCCCAGTGGGAGCCGCACTACTATCCATTCAGACCGGGATGGGACAGGTAACGCCGCCCGGGACACCAGAGGCAGGCCCCGAGAGGGAGCAGAGCACCGCCCCCCTAATAGCTTGCAGTGGCCATCGCGGTCGCAACGAATTCCTCGACGTTCTCGATCGGCGTGTTGTACTCAAGGAAATCGGCACTTTGAATGATGAAGGGGCCGTTCCTCTTTCCCGCTTCCATGGTCTCACGGGTCGCCCGCCGGACCTGTTCCACTGGTCCCCTTCTGCAGCACGTTGACCTGGTCCACGCCTCCAATGATCACGTAGTCCCCCCGGACGATATCGACCGCTTTTCCTGAGGTCGGCATCTCCAAGAGGAACAGGAGAGAACGGTTCAACGACCCGGGCACCGAGCTTCTTGTAGGAAGCCACCAGCGACATGATCTCCCCGCAGTTGTGGTACACGGCAGGGCACCCTTGCTCCTGGATGAAATCGATGTACCGCTTTTCGTACGCGAGGATATGCTGTTCGTACGTTCTTGGCTCCCAGAAAGCCGCCCGGCACATTCCCTCCGACAAGCATGACATCGGCACCGGCATCGATGAAGGCCTGCGTATAGTCGAGGGTACGGTTGGTCGTGAACTGCATGAGCTTGTCAAAGAACTCCGGCTCGGAAAGAAAGAGCATGTAGAGCTGCGTGTGGTCCATGACCATGGACGCGTTGTTGAAGGGACCGCCGGAGACCCAGGTTCCCAGGATCCCATCGGTCCCCAGGTACTCCCTGTATCCGGCGGATCTTCTCCTTCACCATCTCTCCATACTCAGCCGACATTTTCGGTTCATACTTCGTGGCAATATCCAGGTCCCTCTCAGAGGAGATCGGCTTCTTCGTGCAGCAGTACACGTAGGTCCCCTTGTTCAGAGCCGTCCGGACAAACACCTGCGACAACTCCCCATCCGGGGTTGTGATAACGGACGACCGGACGAGATTGTTGCCTTCCTCCGTCAACTCGGTCTTCACCTTCCACGTGTCGGTCTCGTGCCCGTCGTCAACACCACCAAGACAGATGCCCAGCGGATGGTAGAGGTCGAAGATCATGCGAGCAAAGACATCGCATCCAAGGCTTCTCTGATAGTCGATGACCTTGCGGGTCAGTTGCTCATAATCCAGGGGATCGATGTCGGGATGGAGCTGATGAATGAAATGCCCGTGGTCCTGGATGAACAATGTCACCGGAACCCGGTCGGTGACTTCACCGTTGATCGTCCGCAACAGCCGTTCTCGTGAGTTCATATCCCCGCTCTTGCCTCCTGGTGCTCAGGGCCTGTGGTGGGTGCTTCATTCCAATGCAATTCGATCTCTTCCAGGCTCTTTCCCCTCGTTTCGGGCAGATAGTGCCTCACCAGCAGGAATTGCAGGGAGGTCATGACCGCGAAGAACAGAAAGGCAAATCCTCCCCCGACCAGTTCCAGGAAGCGGGGGAAGAGCAGCGCCACGAGGAAATAGACGCTCCACTGGATGGATGACGCAAGGGCGACGGCTTTGCCTCGGATCCGGTTCGGGAAGATCTCCGCCACCAGCGTCCAGAACACCGGGCCGATACACGCGGCGAAGAACGCCACAAACGCCAGGACAAAGACCATCGTCAGGATCCCTTCAAGATGCAGAAAGTAGGTCGTTGCCAGGCAAAGCAGGGCGATGCACATCCCCAATGATCCGACCAGATACAATGTCTTCCGTCCTACCTTGTCAATGACGACGATCGCCACGAACGTGAAGACAAAATTGATGAAGCCGATGAATGACGTGTTCAGGAGCGCATTCTGGATCTCAAAGCCGGCCCCCTGGAAGATCTTGGGCGCATAGTTGACGACCGCATTCATCCCGTCCAGTTGCACAAGGCCGGCGATGAGGAATCCAACGAACGCGGCTTTTCGCGTTGACGGAGAGAGCAGGTCTTTGACCTTCGTCGTGCCCTCCTGAGCATCCAGGGTCTTCGCTATCTCCTCGATCTCGAGATCGGCATCGGCAGCGCCGGCTATTCGACTGATGATCGCTCTGCTCTTCTCCTTGTAGCCTTTCAGGTATAGCCACCGGGGGCTTTCAGGGATAGCAAAGAGCCCCAGAAAGAAGAGCACCGAGGGAACAATGCCCGTCGCGAACATCCACCGCCAGTCATTCTCCATCCCATACAGACCGTAGTTGATCAGATAGGAAATGAGGATCCCGATGACGATCGTGAGCTGGTAGATGGAGACAAGCGTGCCTCTGATCTTCTTCGGAGCGACTTCCGCCACATACATCGGCGAGAGCACGGATGCCGCTCCGACGGAGAGTCCGCCCAGGATCCTGCTCAGGACAAAGGCCACAAACGTCTGCGAGAGGGCGCTTCCCATGCACGAGAGGGCAAAGAGCAGGGCCACGTAGATCAGGACCTTCTTCCTCCCAAACCTGTCCGTCAGCCCCCCCGAGCCCAACGCGCCGATCATCGCGCCAAGCACGAGCGAGCCGGTCCCCCAGCCAAGTTCGAGTTCATCCAGATCGAAGTACGACTGCAACGAGGTATTTGCGCCGGAAATGATCGCGATGTCAAAGCCGAACATCAGGCCCCCAAACATCGCGACGGTGCAGATGAAGATCAGGTAGATCGTCTCTGTCTGTGTTCAGTTCGATGCGAGACCCCTTCGCTCTGATCTTGACGAGCGCACATCCTCGCCTTGTGCCGACCGCCATCCGCAGCACATCATCGGATGCTGTCAAGGGCGACAGGAACCTTCGTTGCGCTCCCGGGGTAGACGGCAAAGGCCTTCAGGCCGGTCCGTCAGGCCATGCACATTCCGGAGAGCCACCGTGACCACCCCATTGGCGGGTCCGAAGGTTATGGGAACGACCCACCCTCCCGGCACCTCGAAAAGATTGGCCTTCGCCTTCTTGCCTTCAACCTCGATACACCGAGGCTCGAGGACCCACCTCTTCCCTTTCATCAGACCGAGCAGCGGGCCGTAATCCAGATACTGCCTGTCGACCCATGGGCCGGGCCGCAGCGAATGATCGTTGGCAGGGAATGGAGCCATGGGGAATACCCCGAGGTGGAGGTAGCGCTGGAAGAATGCATCCGGATCCGGCCGGAGGTTCTTCTCTTCTGAGGTCCAGCCGAGGACAGGCCTCCGGACCCCCATGAGGGCTGTGAGGTTCAGCGGAGATCCCCCATAGGTGAATTCGTCGAAGAACCCATCGATCTGCCGGAGCAGATCGATGCGCTTGTCGTGGTTGTTGACGTAGATCACTTTTCCCGATCCATGCATGATCGGCCCAAGTCTGTCCAGAAGGCTCTTCCACGATACGATCAACGATCGGGTCGGCCGATCGCCGAACCAGCTCAGGCTGTCGTCACGCTCATCATTGTACATCCGGAGCCAGTCCATCCTGTCGATGCAGATCCCCTCCGCATCCGGGATCATCGTGATATGCTTTTCCGCCTGTTCGAGCAGGAACGCCTGGTAGACCGGCTCCCCCGGATCCATGATGATACCGTTTCCCCATGTGTAGTACGGACCCCCGGTCCTCGACCGCGGATAGGACGTGAGCATGTCCTGAGTGACTCCCGACGGCAGGTGCAGGATCGCATCTGCGAGTCTAGCGTAGAGGAAATCATCGGCGTTCTTCCAGAGATCTTCGTCTCTGGCCGCCTTGCGGGGAGGCGCTGGATCGGTCACTTCGGCACCGAACTCGGTCACATTGAAGTAACTCAGGACATGGAACCCCTGCCGTTTCATGCTCGCAGCGTACTCGCGCATTGACCTGACAGACGTACTCCCACCGCCATACCTGGTCCAGCGGGCAGTGTCGCTCGCCACAGGGGGGAGGAACATCCCCATGTAGGGGAAGTCGAAGCTCGCCTTCCAGTTCACCGCAAAAGCCATCTTCCGCATCTTCTGAACGTCGAAGGGCTTTTCGAGGGAAGAATAGGCGCCGGTTCCGGCGATCTCGTGTGCTTGCGGAACGTTCGGATCAAAGTAGCCGGGGTAGTTCATCGTCATCCACCGCAGACCGCCCCGCCAGCCTGATTCATGGGCCACGAGGTCCATGCGGAAGCGGATCGGCGCTGGCCGAGGAGATCCGGTGAGATTCCCTGCTGAAGACCAACTCACCCGAAGAGCGCACCCTGAGGTTCAAGTCGAACAGGGTATCGGCCGGTGAAAGGATCAGGCTCAGCCCCATGTCCCCTTGCTCTTCGGAGATGGTGACCAGCGGTATCCCCAGCAGATTTCCCTGGAACGGGATGAACCCTATCCGTGGATTCTCGTAGGTATAGGGAGGCGCGCCGTACCAGATGGTGTCGTTCACGAAAGGGATAGGGAGGAGCGGATCGCTCCAGTTCCCGGTGACATCCGATGGAAGTATGCCAAGGGAGGCCTGTTGTTCCGGGGATCGGCTGCGTATGTCGCCCAGCCTCGGGTCTCCCCAGGCAGTCCAGAATCTCGCCGAAACGCTGTCGGGATAGACCAGATGCGTTTCTATCGGAGTGCTCCAGGGCCCTTCGAGTCCGGCAACCTCCACCTCCCACCGCACGCTGCCGTTGCCCCGACTGAACCGGTCGGTCACCAGGGCCGAATTGCCCGTGGCTCTTTGAGATCCATCTTCGTTGAAAGCTGAGCTGGGAATCGCTCCGGGCGACCTCCACACTCCCCTCCGGCTCGCAGTCGCGAAGCCGCGTGAAGGCCCTGACCTGCCTCGTCTGGTCACGGCCGGTGAAGCCGATCTGCTGTATGGCGCCGACATTGTCTAACGTCAACACCATCGAAGGGACCCGAAGGTCGTTTGGTTCAGGATCAGCCTGTCGGCATCCGGTCATCGGAAGGGCTAACAGGAGGAAGCTGACAAGGCAGAAGACGCTCTTCAGTCGTCCCGGAACGAAAGGGGCCCGGTTCACGCACGAGCCCCTTTTCGAATGCGGCGTGGATCGCACGGAAGTCCGAATGATATCCATGGTGGGGTCCTTACGGTGATTTCCAGAATCTGACCAGGACATTTTCCCTCGCGTGTCTCCTACTTCCTCTGATCGCAGCAACACCACCGGTCAATCCAGCGCCGAAGACCGCTCCGCATGCGAACAATCCGTGGATCTGCACAGTCCTCACATTCTCCGTGAACATCAACCACGCCATCGCACTAAACGCCACCATCAGCGCAACGTTCCTCCCGATCACGTTCATCTGCATTGGTCCTCCGTGTGGCCGTACTGTTGAGGTGCCAGGCATCACCGTTGGTTGGGTACCGCTTCCTTCAACCCTTTGGCCTCCTTGGGAACAACAAAGGCGTCCGGGATTTGTACTCCAGGTAGGATGCCCCGAATCGAATCTCCAATTCTCGTTCTTCATAGACTTTCACAATGACCAGCAATACCGGGGCAACCAGGATGAGGACCCAGAGCATGAACAGTACTGATTGAAACCAGACACCCAGCGAGAGACCCAGAGCCAGGGTTGAAAGCACCATGGGATTACGCGTCCACGCATACAGCCAGTCTACCGCCAGTTTCCGGCTCAGCGCAACGGCAAAGGGCGCACCAAGCCCCTTCAAGGCAAGGTTCATCACGCTCAGCAGGGCGGCACCACCAGTGACAATGACCAACACTAGACCGATTGCCGCTGGTACTGGGAGTACCCAACCAGACCAATCTTGATGGGTCTTTACTGCTCGAATGATGGCTACGCCAAGGAGGATCACCACGGTATAGTGGACAGACCGTGGTTATCCAGGCGGCACGACTCGTTGTCGGGTTCTTGTCAAGCGCTGTTCTCCCCAGCCAGACGACCGGCAATACCAGCAACACTCCCCCCACGATAATGGAAAGATTCACACTACTCGGCAAGGGCTGATCGACCACCCAGGACCAGCCAAGCAGGATGAGGATGAAAAGAGCGATCCTTACGGAACCTTCAACGATATGTCTCATTGCAGATCCAGCGAGTTGTTGGATGGCATATCGGTCAACCCCTCGCTCTTCTTGGCCACACCCGCTATTACGCTCACTGGAATCCCGGGTCTGCCTGTTTGTCCTGCAGGGCAATGCGCTGCGACCGCCATTCGCCGATAGTGGCCGGTGGCCGGGCTGTTTCACCTGAGGGCCGGCGCACCAGGCGTAGGCCACCGGAGGAGCAGGACTCGACACACAAGCCGCAGCCCACGCATTTGTTGTGGTCGACAACAACCGTTGAGCCCGTCAGGTGAAAGGGCATTGAACTGACACCGCTCGATACACGCGCCGCAGCCCGTACATACTTCCGTCTCTACCACGATGTGAAAGTCGGAGCGTGCAACGGCGGTCGTGATGCCGAACTCCGCTATTCCGCGCAATATCCCACAACAACATGTACAGCAGTTGCAGATGTAGTCGATACCGTCGCGGAAGTTGCCGGCCGTGTGCACCAGTCCGGCTTCCTCGGTCGAGCGCAGGATCCGCAGCGCCTCTTCTTTCGTGATGACACGGTCGACCGTGCTCCGGTCAAAGGCGTGCTCCACGTGCGCGAATACCAGGCAGGCCTCAACAGGACGCTCGCAGCCTTTGCCCACGAGTTTCTGCTGGACACGGCAGATGCAGTTACGCACCCCCCACGACCGGGCGCTCTCCAGCAATTCGCTGGCACGCTCGTACGGATGGATTTCGATCTGGAAGGGGATCGCCTGCTCGACCGGGATCACCCGGTGAAGCGCAGGAACATCGCGCAGGATGGCGCCCCGGGTTTCCCCGAAATACTGTTCAAACAGTACCGCCATTTCATCATCCATCTGCGGCAACTGGCTTTCATAGAAACCGACGACGAAGGGTTTCAACGCAAAGGTGAATTCTCCATCTCCTCGCCTGAGGTCGATCAGCCCCTTCGCTGCCATTCTCTTGAGATTGGCACGGGCCTCTTTGGGATCGACCCCCGCACGGCCCGCTATTCCCGCGGCCGGTTCAGCTTCCAGGCTCATCACACCGGCCAGCAGAGCCTCTTCCAGGGTGAAGAGCTTCCTCAGCAGCCGCAGCTCCACCCCGCTCTCCGTGGCCGGGAAACGATTCGGGAGGGCATCCAGCCGCCCGGCAAGAAGGTGGTAGACTTCTGCGTCCATTCGTTCATCACTCCAAGGAAGTGTCGTTTGTCGGCGGTCCCCGTGCGCCGGTCCATCGCGCACTTCTGGCACCCATCCCGCCACCGTCGGTGAAGAGGGAATCCTCACGACATGCGTCATTGTCGAACCTCTTGTAGATCACATACTCTTCCCCGCGCCGCAGTGGACTCGTGTATTCACCCGGCGTCAAGCCGCCTCAATGCCTCCCGAACATTCTGGGGATACCTCACGATATCGAATGTACCGAGAGCCCGCCGGAAAACGCTGTCCATGTCTGTCCCCGCCTCGAGCAACGCATGCAGAGAATCCGCTCCGTGCAGGCTGGAGGAGACGATCTCACCGATCGTCATCACGACCGGTTCCTGGATCTGGACGACGACCACCTGACGGAACCAGAGGTCGACGGGAACGCCGGCGCGACGATACGGAGAATATCGCCACTGCTTCATGCTGAGCGTCGCGAGGGAATCCCACTCACCATCGCCGCTCGACCCCAGCATCTTCACGTTCTCCACTGTGCCGTCTTCCCGGATGTGCATCAGGACGTTGAGCCTGAGCTCCGACTTGTACGAGGCACAGAGCGACCCGGGGAAGGGACGTCATGCTCATGAGTTCCACGCGCTCGGTCGGCACCGTTGCCTCTTGAGTGGTACCGCACCCCGTAAGCAGTGGAAGTGCGATCGAGAGTGCAAAGATCTTGTGTCTCACGCGTCCTCCTGTTCAGGCCGAACCCGCACGGGCCCCGAGACCAGGTCGCCCGGGTTTCGGCCAGACGACTGACAAGCATGCGTAAAGACTCTCAATCAGATGGTCGTCGGGGTGGGCTCTACAGCGAAGGGACCTATCGGGGTCCAGAGCGGCGGCCTTCGGGCTGAGGTTGCCATCGGGCACTGAAACGTCTTCCAAGAATATGCGCCAGCCAAGGGGAAAATGCAAGAGTTACCATGCACCGGTCGCTGCCGGAGGCATCCACGCTAAAGCACCTTCGCTCCGGTCGTCACGATATCCAGGAGTGCATCATCCTTCTGAAACTCGGAGTTGTCGTGGAACACGACATCCGGGAATCGTTCATTGGCGAAGTTGAGGGACCACGTTCCCTCCGCCAGAAATATGGGAAGGCCGTCCTTGTCGAACGCCATCTGCCGCCTGTGCAGCTTGAAGAACTCCTCGAGCTGAGCCCTGTTTTCCGATGCCACCCAGAACGCCTTGAACACCGGCAATGCCTCGAAATCGCACTCGGCGCCGTATTCCTGAAGAAGCCGGAATTGGAAGACCTGGATCTGCAGCTCACCAACGGCCCCCACGATCTTCACGTTCCCCTGTTCCCGCGTGAGCAGCTGTACGACCCCTTCATCCGTCAACTGGCGGACCCCCTTCTCCAGTTGTTTGGCTTTGAAGGGATTCCTGTTGACCAGCCTCCGGAAGATCTCCGGGGAGAACCTTGGTATCCCCTTGAACTCGAGCCGCTCACCTTCCGTGAGCGTGTCACCGATCTTGAACGTCCCCGTATCGTACAGCCCTACGACATCTCCCGGCCACGCCTCATCGATCACGCTCCGGTTGTTTGCCATGAACGCGGTGGGGTTGGCAAAGCGGAGTTTCTTGTTCAGGCGCGTATGATAGTAGAATTCGTTCCGCCTGAACACTCCCGAGCAGACCCTGCAGAATGCGACACGGTCACGGTGATTCGGGTCGAGATTGGCGTGGATCTTGAACACAAACCCGGTGAACGCGGGCTCGGCGGGCTGAACGACCCGCACGGAGGTCTCCCGGGGAAGCGGAGAAGGCGCGATCTGGACGAACGTTTCGAGCAGTTCTTTGACGCCGAAATTGTTCACCGCGCTGCCGAAGAACACCGGCGCAAGGTACCCTTCGCGATAGTGATCGGCATCGAACGGCTCATAGGCGTGGTCGATCAGCTGTATATCCTCGCGCAGCTTCCTCGCCGAATCCCCTCCTATATGCCGTTCAAGGAGAAGGCTGCCGATGTCATCGATGACGATCACGTCTTCGGATGTTGACGTCTTGTTGGACGTGAACAGCTCGAGCTGCTGCCGGAAGAGGTTGTAGACACCCTGAAAGCGTGACCCCATGCCGATCGGCCACGTGAGCGGGCGCGCGTGGATGCCCAGCTCGCGCTCCAGTTCGTCCACCAGCGCGAACGGATCTCTGCCTTCGCGGTCGAGCTTGTTGATGAACACCATCACCGGTGTGCTGCGCATCCTGCACACGTCCATCAGTTTGCGCGTTTGCTCCTCCACTCCCTTCACAGAATCGATCACCAGGATGATGCTGTCGACGGCGGTAAGCGTCCGGTAGGTGTCTTCGGCGAAATCCTTGTGACCCGGCGTATCGAGGATCGTGACCTTGTACCCGTCGTACTCAAAGCCCATCACCGACGTCGCCACCGAGATGCCCCGTTGGCGTTCGATCTCCATGAAGTCCGAGGTGGCCGATTTGCGGATCTTGTTGCTCTTCACCGCCCCGGCCGTTCTGATGGCACCGCCGAAGAGCAGGAGCTTCTCCGTGAGGGTGGTTTTCCCCGCGTCGGGGTGGCTGATGATGCCAAAGGTCCTTCGTCTGGACAGTTCTTGAGATTGCATAGGGTCTCGTCAGGAGCCAACGGCGGCTCAGGAATCCCGCGTGGTTGTGAAACAATGGTTGAGGGTCAGCAACGTGATACACCGGCCGAGGCGGAGCCGGGATGGCGGGGCGCTACGGTGGAGTGCAATGCATGCGGGATGGTGACGAGAACATGATCACAAATATACACAAACTGGTAGGGAAAGCCAAGTTGGCCACGACCTTGTCCGGGTCCCCGGGACTTTGTCCCTCAGAACCGGCCGATTTCGGTGTTTCAGATGAAGCGCCTGGCCCGATCCCAGATGTCCTTCATACGGAATTGTCGGTTGCCTGCAAATGAAGATGGGCAGGTCGTTTTCGAAGGGCATCGCATAGGGATGCTGATGGATCGCAAACACCTCGACAGTCGTGAAGACCTTTTCGTGGTCCTCCCTCTTGCCACCCACGATGACCACGGTTGTCGCCAACGGGTTGCGCATTCCCCAGAGCCAGTAGCTATTGTGCCCGGAGATGGCCCGGGGAAGGTTGTACCGTCCGCCGAAGAAATCGATGGCTCCCGCTTCGCCGTAGTTCTGCGCATAGATCGCCGTCCTGCTCTGTTCTTCAGATGACAGGGAGTGATATGCGCGCGCGACCTCGGCGACCAACTCCTGCCAGCCGAACCGGTCGGCGAACACCTGCGGCATCACCGTGTCCCTGTGCCGCTCCATCCTGGGCGGCTGCAGACCGAGCAGACCGGAGTACCGGATATATGTCTCTGCCGGAAGGATCGGAACCCAGAGGGGGAGGGTGATGAGACCACCGGCGAACAGCAACCCGGCGTAGATGCGCGTCGCCACTCTCCAGGTCTTTCGCTTCGCCAGCCCCTCCAGCATAATGGCCCCCGCGCCGAGAAGCAGCGGATAGACGGGGGAGAGATAATACGGCTTTCCCCGCTGCAAGACGAAAAGACCAAGGAGTACGAGATAGGCTATCCCGAAACACCGGTAGGTCTTGAGTTCTTTGTGAAAGAGCAACGCCGACAGACCGAGAAGCCAGAGCGGAAGGGTGATCGGATGCTGGAAGAGCGCCTGAGCGGAGAGGAATTCCAGCGGCGACATGGGAGCGTTCTTCCACTGCTGGGCGTTCCGCATGAACTCCAGCGTCGCCCAGTCGTGTGTCGCCTGCCAGACAAGGTTCGGGACAACCAGGACCAGCGCGATCAGGCCTCCCATCCAGAACCACCTGCCGGCGATCTGCTTCCGCTGTGCGGTGAGGGCAAGACCGGCGACAAGAGCGAGACCAAAAAAGAGCATGCCAAGCTTGTTCTGGAGCCCCAGTCCGGCGATCGTGCCGAACAGCAACCAGAGCCTTTCTTCGCCGGTCTTCAGGATCCTGATGACCACGTACGCCCCACCTATCCAGAAGAGGGGCTCGAACGCATTCATCGAATAGAAACTGCTGACGGCGAGATAGACCGGCGCAAGAGCCACGGCAAGGCCGGCAAGGAATTGCGCGAACCTGCCGCCTCCGAGTTCCCGGACGACAACTTCCGGTGAGCAACACGAGCCCGGCAGCCGCAACGGCAGGAAGGAACCGGAGAGCGAACACCGAGTCGCCCAGGACGGCCCGGCTGAGCCACAACATGACGATCGAAAGCGGCGGATGGTCCACATATCCCCAGGCAAGATGGTCACTGCAGGCGATATAGTAGAACTCGTCGCGGAAGTACCCATATCCCCCCGAAAGATTCACTCCGAAATGGACACCAAGGGTCAGCACGGCGAGGGGAATGGCGGGCGGGATCCCGGCGAGGAACTGAGCGTTCTTCTGAGCATGCGGGTCGTCGGTGTGTGGACCTTCTGTTGCGACTCCTCCAGCCTCTTCAGTCCGGCCTGGTCTTTCCAGTGACGCGGGTCAAGGTTCTTCTGGAACGCTTCTTTGAGCCGGGCCTTCGAGGCCTCGCTCCGGGTGCTGTCGCCCGGAAGGACATCCAGGGCTTTCTGGTAGCATGCCGCGGCACGAGGAAGGTCACCCATGGTCTCACATGCTTCACCCATGCTATCGTACGTGTTGGCCGAACCCGGAAAGGCCTTGGTGTTCAACTCGAAGAAGGTCAACGCTTTGTCATGCGCTCCGCTGCGCAGCAGCTCGTAGCCGATCATGTTCACCACATCTTCACCTGTCGCAGGAGAATTCTTCTCCCGAAGCCCGTGATAGAGCCGCACACTCTCGTCGATCGGCCGCTCCGCGATCGCATAGAAGAACCTGCTGACCTCCGAGTCGTAAGGCTCATACCGAAGCCAGCGGAGCCCAAAGTCCTCCGCAAAACCCATGGCGAGGGGGACGAGCTCCCTGCCGATCGCAAGTCCGTAGAAGCTGTTCGTCAGGTAGACGAGCGCACGCCGCTGACCCCGCAACGCAACGATGTAGTTCCGGAAGATCCCGTAGTCCCCCCACTGAAAGAAGGCGGCGCCGCTGGAGGTTCTCTCGATGCCGAATCCCAGGCTCCAGGAGACACTGTCCGCAACCGGGATCTGCGGCGTGAACATCAGGTCGACCGGAGGAGATCCCGGATACGAACCGTTCATCAGGGCAGCGACGAATCTCGCATAGTCACCGGCGGTGGTATAGAGGCTTGCGGCCGCATTCGCTTCGGCATACTTCCGGACGCTTCCGTTGGAGATCCCCAGGAGGCTGTGGCCGACCGCCGCATTCGAACTGAATCGATCGTCCCAGACCATCGCGCTCCGATCCATGTGCAACGGTTCGAAGACCCGTGTCCTCATGGTTTCCCCGAGCGACTCCCCGAGGAGACGTTCAAGCGCCATCTGCAGCATGAAGTAGCCGTCTGCGGAGTACGAGAACTTCGTCCCCGGCTCAAAGAGGATCGGGTACGGCTTACCCCGCTGTCCGTGAGGAAGTCCCGACGAGTGGCTCAGCACCATCCGGGGTGTGATGCGTTTCGCCCAATCCGCGCGAAAGCCAGGATAGTCGAAAGAATGACCCATGCCGCGCTCGATCGAGTCCCTCGGGATGTACTCGACAAGCGGTCTATCCAGGTCCAGTGTGCCTGAAGCCACCAGGCTCATGGCCAATGCCGCGAAGAACGGTTTCGTGAGTGAAGCCGCCTCGAACACCGTTCGCGAATCGACCTGCTCGCCCGTCGCCTTGTTCTTCGTCCCGTAGCCTTTCTCCCAGGCGACCTCTCCGTCCCAGACGAGCGCGACGCTGAGACCAGGGATTCTCGCCTTTGCCATGAGATCCGGGATGGCCCTGTCAAGGGCGGCGATAACTTCGGACTTCGTTTGCCCGGCGTTGGCGGCAGACCCGGCGGCGTTCGCATCGGTGTTTGCCCAGACGAGAACCAGGGCGAGAAGTAGTGGGCGGGCGACTGCGCGGAGTGAGGTCATGGTGTGCCTCCCGATGACAGGTGTGCGGTGGACCCTACTATTATATCGAATTGACCGGCCGGATGTTGCAGAAGGCACGATCATCGGTCCCCTCTGCAGAAGGCAAATATCCTCCTCGATTTTGTGTCCGGTCCCCCGTAGATTGTCCCGTGGTGGTTTTCCTTCATTCCCGGGGGGATACTCCTCAGCGGGCACAGTGACTCATCTCTCTCAAAGGCACACCGTGAACAGGATGAACGTTTCGATATTGATCCTGGCAATGGTTTCGCTGGTGGCGTCGCAGGTTACCGGCGGTGAATTGCCCGGAAGCCCGCCGATCCCGGGGAAACCGATCGTGGGCCTCGTCGACGAAGCTCAGGAGCTCTTCCCCGACACTCCGCTGGATCCCCCCGTCAAGCGGCTCGTCCTTCATGTGCCAAGGAACACGGACGCCGGCGTGCACGTGTTGATCACCGGGCTCCGGGGAGCGGAAAAGATCACATTCTCCGAGTCGGACGGGACGGGCAGACCGTCGCCCGGGACACGGTGGTACAGGTTGATCGATGTCCCCGTGGCCGAGAACACCGGCCTCGACCGCAATACCGAAAAGTACAGCGGGAAGACCAACCCGTACGTCATTCGCCGGGCACCCTTCCGGGTCTACGATCCGTTCCGACCGGTCACCTCCCCCCTGGCTGCAGAATCGACAGCTGTCGCCCTCCGGATCGAGATCCCGATCGACAAGGCTTCGAAACCGGGAGAGGTCCTGCACCGGCTTCACATCGACGTCGACGGCACCGTGGAGACCCTGGAATGGGTCGTCATTGTCCATCGGGCGACAGTCCCTCCCCTCTCCCGCTCGTCCGTCGCGTACATCAACTGGCACAACCTTGACAACATCTGCAGTGCCCATGGCGTGACAAAATGGAGCGAGCCCTTCTGGTCCATGCTGGCCAACTATGCCCGCACGATGGCCCACGGCAGGCAGAATGCGTTCTGGTTCATCTGGGGGGACTATTTTGCGTTCGACAGCACCGGCAACGTGGTCACATTTCACAGGGACCGACTCGAACGCACCATACGGGTCTTTCTGGATGCAGGAATGCGGACGATCCACGGAGCCCCCATGTTCGGTCGCCGCGACTGGTTCCACACCGACATGCTCCTGAGCATGACCGCGGCCGACGGCAAAGAGGTCGATGCCGTTTCTGAACGGGGAAAACGGATGCTCGCGCAAATGGCGCAGCGGATCATTGCCGTCATGAGGGAGAACCAGTGGGAGCAGCAATGGCTCCAGGGGGTGTTCGATGAACCGGAAGATCCATTCGTCGATCGCTACCGGGAGCTGGTGGCCGTCCTCCGGGGACTCAAACCGGATATCAGGATCCTGGAAGCCACGATGACGACGAACGTGACGGGCCTGGTGAACGTCTGGTGTCCACAGGTGCAGGAGTATCAAGGGAACCGGGAGTTCTTTGACCGTCGGAAGGCCGCAGGGGACCGGGTCTGGGTCTACACGTGCCTTTCACCCGGGGGTCCGTGGCTCAATCGGCTTCTCGACCAGGAGCGGTTGCGCCAGGTCTATATCGGCTGGGCCCTGGCCAAATTCGATCTACAGGGATACCTGCACTGGGGCGGGAACTTCCACACGTCGAAGCCGTTCGAAGAACTTGTGCGGTTCCATATGGAGGGACAGTACCTCCCTGCCGGCGATTCCCACGTCCTCTATCCCCTCCCCGGTGGGCCGACTCTCGAGCCACCGGTTCGAAGCTCACCGGATCGGATTGGAGGACTTCGAACTCCTCGCCCAGGTGAAGGCCCACGATCCACGCCGGGAGCAGGAGATCATCGCAAGGGTGGTCCAGGGATTCGACACGTACAGCAAGGATGTTGCTGCATACCGAGCAGCCCGAAAACTCCTTCTCGATGCCGTCGATGAACACACGACCGAATGAATTCTCCGGCTTCTCCCGGGTCCGTGCCCTCCGGCCATGACACGACGCGAACGACTAATGGCAACGCTGCGCGGCGAAGCCGGTTGACCGGCCGGCGGTGAGCTTCTACGAGATCGGCGGGTTCAGGATAGATCCGCTCGATCCCGATCCCTACAACATCTACAACTCGCCCGACTGGCGGCCGCTGATAGAGCTCGCCGAGGAGCACACGGACATCATCCGCTTGATGAGCCCGGTGCGGGACCGCTCGATCGACCCGACCGGTTCGGCGATCGGCGCGCGCTGGCACGAGTTCTTCCGGGAAGACACGCGGGACGATGGCGAGACACGGATCACACGCACTCAGCTGACCGTCGCCGGGCGGACGCTCACACAGGTCACGAAACGCGAGCGGCAGGTGAACACCGTGTGGACCGTCGAGCATCTGCTCAAGAACGCCGACGACGTGGAAGCATATCTCGCCATTCCGGACGAGGTGTTCACGGAGCGGATCGATGTCGGACCGCTCGAAGCCGAAGAGGCCGCGCTCGGAGACCGGGGGATCGTGATGGTGGACACCGAAGATCCGCTCTGCGCGGCGGCGGCCTTGATGAGCATGGAAGATTACACGGTCCTGGCGTTCACCGAACCGGCGTTGTTCCACCGACTGCTCGAGAAGATGGCCCGTCGCATCCAGCCACGCACTGCCGAGGTCAGCCGCCGTTTCCCCGGCAGGCTCTGGCGCATCTACGGTCCGGAATACGCCTCCGAACCCTACCTGCCGCCGCGATTGTTCAACGAATATGTCGTCCGCTACGTCGCTCCCATGATCCGCGAGATCCATGCCCACGGCGGCTACGCGCGCATTCATTGCCACGGCCGGGTGAAGAACATCCTCGACATGATCGCCGACATGGGCGCTGATGCACTGGATCCGATCGAACCGCCCCCGCAGGGCGACGTGACATTGCGCGAGGTCCGGCAACGCCACGGCCGGCAACTGGTGCTGTTCGGCAACCTGGAAGTCGCCGACATCGAAATGCTGCCCACGTCCCGGTTCTCGGAGCTTGTGAAACGTGCGCTCGACGAAGGTACCGCGGGGGAGGGACGCGGTTTCGTGCTGCTGCCATCCGCCAGCCCGTACGGTCGCACCCTGACACCGGTGACCCTGGACAATTACGAAGCCATGGTCCGTTTGGTCGAGGCCTGGTAGCCATCGGCCCTGCGAGGCGTGCACACGGGGAGGGGATGCCGTGCAAGAGGGCACGGGAATGCGGATTGGACCGGCACAGGGGGGGCAGATCAGTATTCGCGCTTCACCTCGCCGAACTTCGTCGGTTTTCCCCAGTAGTTCCCGTCGTTCTTCACCCAGTTGACCGCGGCGGTCATGATGTCTGCCAGGGTGTCCTGGTACGGTCCGAAGCGCTTCACGCAGTAACTGTCGTCGATCACCTGGCAGAGCTCCGGCTCCTCCCCCACGAGGATCGGTGTCCTGCCCAGCATCTTTCCCAGGGTCCCGGCGATCTCCCGGACCGCGTAGACCGGCCCCGAGACGTTCAGCATGGACGGCGGGTTGAACAGATCTCGAGGGCGCGTATCGCCCTCTCGTTGGCATCTCTCTGGGAGAGGAGGTTCACGTACGGGACGGAAAGCGAGATCTCCTTCCCTTCGAGGATGTACCTGGCCAGGTCCACGATCACTCCATACGCCAGGTGCTGGGCGTAGGTCAGCCTGTAGTAACATGACGTCTGCGCGGGATGCCGCCTTGCCGTGATGGCGAAGGAGCTCTCCCGGGCCACGATGCTCCAGCCGTAGATCCCCTTCGGGTCCAGGGCGTCCCCCTCTTTTGACCCTCCCGTTTCAGCCTTCGTGTAGGCGTACGGGTTGGCAGAAGAGAAGACGACGATCCGGGAATTCGTGTACTGCTCCCCTACCAGGTACGGAAGGATGCAGTTGACCTCCACCGCCTTCTCCCAGTTGCCGGAGGAGCCGAACTTGAATCCCGGCATGTAGATCACGTTCTCAGCGTCCGGAAGTGTCTTGAGGAATTCCGGGCGGGTCAACTCCCCTTTGAACACCCTGACCCCGAGCTCTGCGAACAGCTCCTCGACCTTATCTTTCGGATTGCTGAACGTAGAAGCGACGGAGATCGTCCGTTTGATGCCCGCGATGGCGTCGGCCCGCACGAGCATTTCGGTCAGTTCCGGACCCATCTTGCCGCTCCCGCCAAGGATCAGAATGTCCCCGCGCACCGATCTGACGCAGTCGATCACGCCCCGGTGGGGGTGCTCATGAAATCCCGCAGCTGTCTGTCGTTGCTGATCTCGCTGATCTTCACGGCTGTATGCCCACCTCCCTTTTCATGGTCGCCAGGAATTCGGCGAGGAATTCCCGGTCGCTGATGACAGGATCGGCCTCGTAGGCCCGGTCGATCTCCTCCGCCAGTCCCTTTCTCCCCTTTTCGTGGAAGCACCACGGTCCGGGCAGGAGTCCCAGGGAGGTCAGACGGTACTTCACACCCCACACGGAGTTGAGGAAGTCGTTCCTCGCATCGAAGAGGGCTCCGTTGCACATGTTCACGATATGAGCGAGTTCCTTCTCCGGGACCTGCAGCGGCCACGGCTTTCCCGCTTTGGCATCAAGGACGGCCCCAGCCCAATGCACCGCCGCGTGCGTATCCGTCGCGAAGTGTCCGAGCAGCCCTCCCACATATCCAACCTTTTCAGTGGTCCCGCCGACCTTGAATGGGAAGACGCCGCCGAGATCCGCAACGATCCGGTCGTCGTTCCCGGTCACCAGCACGAGGTCTTTCCTTCGCGCGCTGTTCGCTGCCGCCTCCAGCATCGTCTGGGCGCGGTACGTGTTGAACGGGGCGGACTTCGCTCCGTACGCGATCGCAAAGATCTTCTCCCAGAGCGCGAAGGTGAAGTCCCGGCTCCCCGGGACCAGCTTCTGCAGCTCGAAGCCGAAGACGGGGATCACCTTCGCCACGTCCCTGAAGATCCGCACAACCTCCCGGTCCGTCTTCTTCGTGAACGCGGTCGGGGCGAGCATGACGATGTCGTACCCCTCCCTCGCCGCCAGCTCGGCCTGCCGCATGTGGTCTTTCCCGCTGACGGCGGCCATGAGGAACATCTCCCCCGCCGCCGTACTGCGCGACCATCTCCCTGATGAGTCCCAGCCAGTACCGGTAGATCTCCAGGCTCCCGCCCGAGAACTCGCCGGTATGCGCGCCGGGGACGATGGTCCTTGCTCCGGCCCTGATATAGTAGAGGGTCAGCAGTCTCTGCCACTTCTCGGAAGGCCGTTTGTTCCTGTCGAGCGCGAGCGGGCTGGGGATCCATACCCCGCCCATCTTGAGCTGCGTCAGCGTCTTGTCGTCCAGGGTCTTCATGGTTGTCTCGTTGTCGGTCCGGCTTCAGTGCGGCATGCGCGCACGGAGGGACGGTTCAGGTGAACCGCTTCATATACTCCGCGAACTGTGGGAAGGCGACCTCGGGCCCGGCGATCTCGGGATGCCAGCGTTTCTCCCATTCCAGAGAGTAGTACCCGTTGTACTCGCCCCCCTTCAACACCTCGTGGATCTCGTCGTGCGGCACGTCACCGTGCCCCATCAGGCATGGAACGAACCCGTGCCTGGCCCCCGGGTCCCGCTGTCGAATCTTTCCAGTGGGTATGATGGATCCAGGTCTTGGCGGCCTCCCACGTGGTTGCAGGGGATTCGCCGAGGAACATGAACGGGTGATTCACGTCCCAGAGCATCCCGATGCCGTCAGCGGCGACCGCGTTGCTCGCAGCCGCGGCCATCAACGCCTTCATATCATCGGCCCGCATCCAATCGTCGTGGGTCTCGACCAGGATCCTGACCGGAGTACCCTTCACGATCTCCGCCATCTCCTGAAGCCGTGCGGCGGCCAAAGCCAGCGCCTCCACGCGCGGGACCGTTCCGAGGCTCCCCCCGAAAACACGGATGAACGGAGCGTCGAATGCCGTGCAGAGTTCCGCATATCGCTTCACTTCGTCGAGCGACCCATCCAGAGCGTCTGCTTCCGGCCGGCTCAGCATCACGGAACTGGAGAAGCAGACGATGTGAAGTCCCTGGTCCTGCAGTTGCCGCCGATACCGGTCCGCCTGCGTGGTGAACTCGGGGCGGGAAGTGACATCCAGATCGTCCTGCAGGCCCCGGACCTCGATCCCACGGAAGCCGAGCGCCGAGGCATTCCGGACGATCGTGTCCAGGGTCCAGTGCGGGCAACCGAGTGTGGAGAATGCGAGTTTGGGCATGTTCGGAGAGAGGGTGAAACGAATAGTAGCCAATCGAACCCTGAAAACCAAGAGCAACCTCGGGGCAACAGGACCTCCGGGCCCCCTGGCCCACCGGGCCATGTGGCGCTGGAGAATCCGAGCGCGGTTTTCCGTATCTTTCCGCGAACGACACCGGGTCCAATGTCGTCGACCATTCCGCCGAGTCATGGGCACAAAGATCCAGCTGAACGCTGAGGAGAAGTATCGGCTACTCCGGGAGATCTCCTACCGGGTCCGAGATACCCTGGACCTGAAGCTGATCCTCGACCACCTGCTCGACACGGTGAACCAGGTCCTCCCGTACGACGCCGCCGGGATCTTCGTCCTGAACCGCGATATCCTGCGGACCCCATACCACCGCAGCAGGGCGCAGATCGCCGGCATCAGCCAGCGGGGTTTCGACCAGCATCCGGACGAGCTCGATCCAATGCTCATGGAGGGAAAGGGGATCATCGGCACGGTGATCCGGACCGGAGAGAGTCTGGTGATCCCGGACGTTCGCCGCGATCCACGGTACGTCGCGGGGCGGGCCGCAACGCGATCCGAGATCGCCGTGCCGATCATCCGCGACAAGCGCCCCTTCGGGGCTCTCAACCTGGAGAGCGACCGGGTGAATGCCTTCGACGAAAAGGACATCGAGGTGCTTCAGTTCGTCGCCGACGCAGCGTCGATCTCGATCGAGAAGTCCATCCTGCACACGGAGATCCTCGAGAAACGGAGGATCGACGATCAGCTGCAGATCGCGGCGGAGCTCCAGGCGCGGCTTCTTCCGCCGGGGCCGCCGGAGATCGACGGATACAGCATCGCGGGCCTTTGCGTTCCGGCGTACGAGGTGGGCGGAGACTACTTCGACTACGTCCGGCTCGGCGCGGACCGGCTCGGCATCGTCGTGGCGGACGTTTCGGGGAACGGGATCGCGGCGGCGCTGCTGATGACCTCCTTCCGTGCCCTGCTCATTCCCGCCGCCCGGTCCGGGATGCCTCCCGAGACCCTCATGGGACAGATGAACGGGCTGCTCCCCGAATTCGCCCGGAAGCGGGATTTCATCACCGCCCTGTACGGGATCCTGGACCTTTCCGCAGGGGACCTTCACCTACGCGAACTGCGGTCAGAACTTCCCATTCCTGGTGCGCGCCGACGGTACGATCGAACGCCTGACGCAGGGCGGTCCATCGCTGATCATCATGCCGGACACACAGTACACGACGGGCACGGCCATCCTCCGCGAAGGGGATCTTCTTGTCCTCTACACCGACGGCGTGGTGGAGGTCTTCAACGGCGCGCAGGAGCAGTTCGGGAACGAGCGGCTCGAAGAGGTCGCGAGCCGTGCCAGAGGAAGTTCAGCCGGCGAAGTCTTGCGGGAGATCGTTGCGGCCGCCCGGGCATTCTCTGGTCCCGCGATCACCCACGATGACTCCACGCTCGTCGTGGTCAAGCGGGGGAGGCCTTAAACAACACAAAGGCCCGGGAGTTCCCGGGCCCTGTGTGCACCTCCATGATCGCCTATCTTAGCGCATCAAGATCATCTTTCTGCTCTCGCTGATCCCACCCGCCTGCATCCTTGCGATATAGATACCGCTGGGGAGGCCGGCCGCGTTGAATTCGGCCCTGTGGACCCCCGCCGCGACCTCGCCGTTCACCAGCAACGCCACCTGACGTCCGAGCAGATCATAGACCGCAAGGGTCACATGGCCTGCCGCCGCCAGCTGATAACTCAGCACCGTGGTCGGGTTGAACGGGTTGGGATAGTTCTGCTCCAGCGCGAACCGTCCCGGGATCACGGGCGCCTCCTGTTCCTCCACTCCCGTCACCTGCAAGATCTGCCCCGTGGTGAAGTCGGCAAGGAACTGCTTCCCGAACATGAACGCACTGCTATCCTGCGTGATCCGTTTCACCCACTGGTACGACGCGCCCCAGTAGTTCTTCGACGTATCCGTGATGAGCCACTGGAACTCCGTGTTGCGCATATCCCCGCCCCTGATGTAGATCTGGAGCTCGGCCAGCGGATCGGCGGGCTTGGTCTTGCGGAACGTGGATCCACCCAGCCGTTCCGCACGCGCGATGACCGAATCGGGCAGCGCTGCGGAGAGCAGGTTCGTGATCGGCCTCCAGCTGTACGGCGACATCCATCCCTGGACCTGATCCTCATAGACGCCGAACATATCCCCGCGGATCGCCATCTTCGTGGGCGAACCCGCAACCGTGTAGACGAAATTCCAGTCGTCGCACCGGGCCAGTGAGTCCAGATCCCAGCCGAACACCCCGCGCAACTCTCTGTTGGAGGGGAGATGGCTGGAGGCATACGACAGAATGGGATCGCGGACATCCATGTAACGCGGTGCCACGAAGGTCTTGAAGACCAGCGTCACACCGGAGACGTTGGTCGAGATGACCGTCACGCTGTCGCCGTACGCTATCGGGTCCCCCATCGTGGGGTCGATCCCGCCGTTCTTGTCCGCGTCTTTGGCCGCAATAGGGTACCATTTCCCGGCCGGGACGTACGGAATGGTGAAGTTCCCGGCCCCGTCGCAGACGGCGCCTGTCGAAGGCATCGGATTGCCTCCGCTAAAGGGTGCCGAGTCCAGGATCACCAGGGCGTTCGCCGCAGATACGCCGGTCGTTCCCGGAGAGATCGAACCGCTGACCGTGTAGAGGTTCGAAGGGAACGACGAAGCTGTCGTGAAGTAGAAGACATACGGGGTCTGAAGATATCCGCCCCCGGCCGGAATGACGCTGAAGACGAGAACGAAGTAGACGGTGCTCGGCGAAAGCACTGCGCTGACATTCACCGTGCGCCGATCGGCACTCCAGACGATGCCGTTGACGTTCGTGACATTCGTGAGAACGTTATTCTCGTTGTCGAACCCAACGGTGGTATCGATCGCGGCACTGAAGGTGATACTGATCGTCGTGTTGGTGCCGACGCTCGTCGCATTGTTCGCCGGCGATGTTCCGGTGACGGTTACCTGTGCCCCGGCAAGCGCGCCGGCGACCAGAAGCAGGACAATAACGGTAAGCGATCGCATCGTACATTAACCTCCATGTTGTGAACGGCGTGATTCCTCTGTTCCGATGCTGCAACTATGCTGCCAGAACGATCGGGGTAGAATGTGCCATTCTCAGGAGGTATTTTGCTACTCTGTGGTCAGGCAGGCCAATATTGTGCAGGTGCGCGGAAAGAGCGGCGAAAACCTGAGGAAAAGACAGTAACGGAGGGCGGGCGGCCGGATCATCCCCCGGAAGCGAGGAACACCCTGACCTCGCCGAACTCCATCTTCACCCGATGGATCTTCGAAGGCTCTCCGCCCGTCTCGGGATGAACCGCCATGGGGAAGGTAAGCATCCGGTCTCCGGCATCGGTCGCGATGACGGTCACGGCATCACGGGTGGCGTAGACGATGTCCGGCCGGTTGCTCCAGAGGGGAACTCCCGCCTCGGCCGCCAGGCTGCGGAGGATCTCCACGGTGATCGGAGCGGCACCGACATAGATCGAGGTCCACCCCTTCCGTCCTTTCCGCGCGAACGCGGGACGGCCGTTGTCGGTCCATCGGCCCAGGATCTCAGCGTCCTCGTCGAGCACCGTGAACCTGGGGCTCTGCGGCTTGCGGGTGCCGAAAAGAGCTGCGCTCCCCTCTGCCGGACCCTCGATCCGGATCTGCATCGGCCCGGGGTCGCGCAGGACCTCGAACCGGAAACCGGTGAGCCGCTCCATCTGCTCACGGTCGAACCGTTCCGGGGCGATGTAGCCGGGGGCATAGTACCAGACCGCCGTCGCGCCGCTCCCCTCGAGCATCCCGAGAAGGCGGTCGACCTCCACACGGTCCATGGTGAAGAGGTTCACCATGAACAGGAGGCGGTAGCGCCGGACGTCGGCCGCCGTGAGGTCGAACCGATAGAGGGAGTCGAACGGAGCCGCCATGCGCGAAAAGGTCCGCTGCTGGCTGTTGATGAACCAGTGATTGATGTGGTCACAGACCGTGATCCCGTAGCCCTGGTAGGGTTCCTCCGCTTTCCAGTGCTGTGAGGAGAAAAAGGCCTTGGGGTCGTAGATGGCCGCGATCTGCGCAATGCTGGAGATCTCCATTGTGGATCGGCGCTTACCGAGTTCGGCGAACGGCCGGATCGCCTCGATGATCGGAGGGGCGTCGTACCAGCCCTTGTGGGCCTCATACGGAGGACAGAGGTGCCCGAAATCGAAGAGCCAACCGCCGATGCCGCGCGAGAACATCTGGCCCAGGTCGCGGCGGATGATCTTCACGGACCCCTCCACGGAATCGTGTCCCGATCCCCCCTCGCCGGCCTTGTGCGGCTCGATGTAGGTCGACGGATCGAGCTCCACGAAGAACATCTTCCCGTGCCGGTGGATCGATTCCACCAGCACACGGAACCCGCCGTCTCCAGCGACACCGCGGGCCCGCCCCAGCCAGTTCCCTGCGTCGTCCACCATGTCGCTCTCCCAGCGCGGCCGTGTGGAGAGGTTCGTGTGCTGGTAGGTGTACGGAGAAGCCAGGAAGTCGATATCCGGGCTGGCGAGCACCTTCTCCGGAGAGAGATGTCCCCCCTCGTGGATGTGCACGTTCTCGAGGAGGTATCCATAGAACGCGCCGCAGATGACGCGGTGTGAGGTCGCCTCCTTGGTGACCCGGGCGAAGTGGAGCAGGGTGTCGGCAATGAGGTCGTGATGGCGGCCGTAGAAGTCGATCACGGCGCGCTCTCGTTCGGGATCACGGAGCAGCCCGGCGGTGGTCGTCATGCGCGCCTTCGGTTCCGGGATCGGACCGATCGCCCTGCGCATCGGCTCGCTGTAGTCGGGAAGGAACCGCATTCCCGTGTAGTGCCACTCCCCGGTATGGCCGTAAGCCACCTGGTAGCCGATCATCCTCGAGACGAGCGGCGACGATTCCATGTGCGCCAGATAGGCACGCAGGACCTCCGTGATCTCGTCGCGCCAGAGCTTCGACGCCCAGGAGGCGTCGTTCGGGTCGGCCAGACCGTTCCAGTTGAGCCCGGTTTCCCCCAGTCGCTCCGGTTGACGAAAGAGCGAGGGGTCGGGCGTCAGGGCGCACTTCACCATCTCTTCGGGATGTGACTCCTTCCACCAGGCCGGCGGGTTCAGGTGAAGGCGTGGAAGGACGTACGCGCCCGGATGGATCGCGAGCAGCCGGGCAAAGAAGAGGTCGAAGGCGTGCCAGTCGTACTTCCCGGGTCCCACCCATGCGGCATTGAGCCCCAGGATCGGCGTGAACATGTTTATGCCCGACTCCCGGTAGGCCGCCGCGGTCTTGAGAAGCTCCACGCTCAGCGCCAGGAACGGGTAGGTCTCCCGCCCGTTGATGTACAGCCTGGGTCCTCCCCGCTCGGACCGGATCTCCGCCCGGCAGGGCGATTCCTTCCGGAGAGGGGCAAAGGCCTTTTCGATCTCCCCTTCCTGGTCCGGAGACCAGACCGGCAGGGACTCGACGGGGAGAGATCGGGGGAGAATGGCCAGCGCGCCGGCGCCATAACCGAGGAGCTCGAGTGCGGTACGTCGGTTCATAGGGAACCCATCAGTGTGAGGATGGCGGCTTCATCGACTCGCGCAGCTCGATCATCGGCTGCTGGCTGGCCTTCAGGATCCCTTCGCCGGGACGATCCAGGTCCACGATCAGCCACATGACCGCCGCGAACGTCAGCACGACCAGGTAGACCGCCGGCGATCTCGAGGTCCTGGTCAGTCCGCCGTGATATCCAACGGCCAGGAACGACGACACGGCAACGCCGAAGAGGACGAACCAGACCGGCAGCGGGATCCTGCTCCGAAGGCCCGCCTGGAGTCGCTTCGCATGGAGATCGATCGTCTCGTTGAGCGACGAGATGAACAATCCGGTCGGCACCGAGCGTTGGTCCTTCTCCGCCGCGGCAACGGCCGCAGCCCACAGTTCTCCGTGCAGGGCCTCCGACCGGCGGATCGCCTGTTCCAGCGACCCTCCCTGAACCCCCGCAAGCCGCACATCCACGTATTCCCGGAGGAGCCGGCGGACCTCTGTGGCCTGCGGCTCGGGGAGCATGGCCGACCGGAGATAGGTCGTCCCGATCGCGTTCGATTCGTCCAGAATGACCTGCCGCCGGTCTTCAAACCGTGACCCCGCCATTCCGAACGTGAACGCCAGCAGGAATGCCAGAAGGCTCAGCTCCGCCCCCACCATCCCGCCAACGCGGGGTTCGCTTTCCCTTCCGTTCCTGCTTTCCCCGGAAACGGCCGAACCGGTACCCGCACTCTTCCGCCAGGAGGATCACCGCCACCATGATAACGAGGACCCCCCAGATGGGAATGGCATCAAGTGGCATGGCGTTCGGCATGGCTGTCCCTCCGATCGTGTTCGGTGCTGCACCCCATCACTTCGTCATTTCCAGATACCGCTCCTTGAACGTTGGTTGTTCTCCCGCAAGGGTCAGGAACAGGTCGAGTGGCACGACCTCGAACTCCGGTCCCAACCGGTCGCAGATCGACTTGACCCTCGCCACGTCGCTGTTCTCGCGTACGTGCACGAGCAGGAAGTACGGGCGTTTCGGGTTCACCGCCGCGAGTTCTTCGAGGTCGGAGGCGGCTTCGGCCTCCGGCTTTTCAGCCGACAGATAGTAGTCGTACGAGATGAACGGGCGCTTGCCCCGCGAGGCGAAGGTGAACGAGGCGAAATAGCCGTTCAGGAAGCCGATGGCGTCCGGCATCCCCGCGTAGTAGGCGTCCACGATCTCCTTCGTCAGCTCGTTGTTCGCCGCCTCCATCTTGTCCGCCGAATAATCCATGATCTCGAAGACCTTCAGGTCCAGCGAGTCCATCAGCCTCCGGGCGTTGTCGATCTCCTTCGGAAGCCACTGCTTCGGGAAGGCCTTGGGGTACATGTAGGAGGATCCGGAGAGGCATCCGACGAAGTAGTCGTTCGGCGTCGCCTGAGAATAGAAGTATTCCATCATCGCCGGCGACATGTAGTGGAACTTCATCGACACTTCCCATGCGTACGGGATCGACCCTCTGCCCGGTTTCACCCACGCCCCGATCCCGAGTCCGTCGGTCTGGACCAGGGCCAGGTAGACCTTCTTCTTCGGCGTGTATCGCTGGCCGGGCTTCACGGTGTGGTTGTTCTTGAACCTGAACCCGGGCGTCGGCGGGACCTTGCAGAGGAAGCTCGTATTCGGCAGCGTGTGCAGGCCGTCGACCGTCAGGGCAAACGTCGAGGTCAGCGTGACCCACTCCTCCTCGAGGTCCTTCTTGTACGAATGCCATCCCATGACCTGGCTGAGAGGGATCATGTCGCCCAGGAGCTCCTTCGTCAGCGCATATTCGAGCGTGTCGGTCTCCCGCGCCGACAGGTCGGTGAAGAACGCCTTCCGCATCATGCCGTAGTCGGCCACGCCCGGAAGCATCACCGAGCCGTGCTCGCCTCCCAGCCAGACGATGAGGTCTTTCGCGCATTTCGCCCAGTACCGGTCGCGGGCCCACGTGAAGATCTCCACGTCGCTCTTCCCGGTGAATCTTCCGCGGAAATCCTCCAGCTTCTTCAGCCCCAGGCGCTCTGCGAGGGGGATAAGGTCCTCCGGGATCACGATCCCTTTCTCGAGTCCCGCACAGGTGTACGCCACGATCAGGGATGTGCGGACGTTCGTGTCCCAGACGATGTACCCGTTGATCTGTTTCTTGAAGACCCCGAGGGCCTGTTCCAGCGAGGCGAGTTTCGTGAAGCTGAAGTGCCTCTCCTTCTCCAGGTACTGGAAGAGCTCCCCCGTATAGTTGAAAGCGTACTTGGGTCCGTAGATGAAGTAGAGATTTGGCGCATGTTCGTTCACGATCCCCTGCAACGAGATCATGCAGGCCTGCGTTCCGAGGCCGGACCGGATCTCCCAGTCGTCGGTCATCTGGTACACATATGCCTGGTCCGCGCCGGTCCGTTTGAGCACGAAGCGCACATCGGCGGCCGGCTTCCGGCTGGACCGCCGGATGGTATAGCTCATCCGGTCCCCGGCTGCGGAGAGCGCGTAGGTGTGCACCGCCTCCATTTGCGTGTCGCCCTGAGAGGCGGAGACGGTGAACCGTTCGCGCACTTCCAGCGTACCGTCCCCGGTCCAACGGGCGGTGACCTTTTTGGTGGCTTCCGGACCGATCTTCACCCCCATGTAGAGGTTCGTCATGAAGGTCCGATCCGTCACGGGAACATCATTCAACGTCCCGTCGGTGCGGAGCACAAGGGTCTCCGTGGCCTTACGTTTCGGGCCGAACTCCCTCGTGATGGTGACCTCGCCGGGCCGCAGCGAGAACCGGACCGTCATCGATTGAAAATAGTCGAGGTTGGAGCCGGTGGTCTTCACGAGTGTCCAGCTCCCTTCGAACGTCCGGTCCCCGGCCATGAGATCCCCCCTCACGACCACAACCAACAGGAAACAGAGGGCGATCCAGAATGTCCTTCGTGCCCCGGCCGGTCTCCGTGTTTGCCAGGCGCCGTTTCTCCTTGAGGCCACCTAGTCCTCCTTCCAGTTCTTGAACCCGAACTCGGCCGCGATCCAGGTTTCGACCACCTTTTGCCCCGCGTCCGAGGAGACGAGTCTGGAGTGATATGCGTTCTCCATCTTCGCCAGGCCAAGCGGTAGGTCATTGCAGAGCCAGAGGGTTGATGTTCCGCTCCAACCCGTCTGCAGCGTGTTTTCATCGAGACGCTGATCGATCTTGCGGACGACCTTCGTGCAGGCATACGGCTTGCCGTTGATCGTCAGTTTCTCTTTGGTCGTGGATGTGACCTGGACCTTGGTCGCTTGAACGATTCCCGGGACGGGTTCGTATCGATTCTTGAATTCTGCGATGCTGCCGCCGCCACCGACCCGCCGTCCTCCGAAGGACATGTAGTCGTCGATCCTCACAAAGTCCGGCCCGACGTTGCTTATGACCTTCCAGCGGGGGAGGTCCTTCGAACTCAGCAGGGGTTCCGTTTCGTTCTTCGTGGTCACCAGAAACTTCACCCAATCTCCGGCGGAGCACCGGGCCAGTGGATTGTCTTGTCCAGAAGCAGCCATGGCGACGAACAGGACGAGCACGGCACAGACGGACGTTCTCATAGGGCTCCTTTCGGGGTGTTGGGGGGTGGACAAGCACTGGGTTTGTCGTGCAGGATACTAAAGAGGGACGCCAAAGGCAACGGCGGGACATCCGTTCCGGGGCCCTTCCCGATATCTCCGGAAGGGCCCCGGGGTATCGTCATGGTGTCTCTGCGTCGGTCGCGGCCGACCACTCTTCGAAGAGTGCCCGGGCCTCATCGACCGACACGGGGTAGGGACTCGCAAACATCACGATCCCGCCTCCGGGAGAATCTTCGTTAGGCGGGAACGGCAGAAGGGTGACATGATGACAGTCGTAGGTCTCCAGCAGATCCACGATCTCGCTCCCGGCGAGGTCCTCGTCGGGGTAGACCTCGAACGCGAAGAAGTTCTTCAAGATATCGTACCCCTGCTTCACTTTCGTGGCCATCCGCGGGTCTCCTCTGACGTATGTTCACTTCGAGCGCCGCCCCGGTCGGGGACTTTCTCGTGGCAGCGTTTACTCCGCCCTCGCCAGGGCGGACAGATACTCTGGAAATATACACTTTCATTCCCGGGAGCGAAAGCCCTTCCACCGCCCGTGCTGCCCGTTCGATGTGTTCCCGGGCCATCTGCAGCGCGGTCTCCCGGGCCGAGAGGAACAGCAGTCCTTCGAGAAGCGGGTTCGTTGCGGCGGCCTTCGCGCGGCCACGATCCGACCGCGACCGCATGATGGCTGCGACACAGTTGTGCCTTCCTCGTTCGAGATCCTCTTCGAGGTCCTGGAGATCGTCCACGATCTGTCCGGCCATTGCCATCTCGTCGCTGAACCTGGAGAGCGACGGGTAGAGGTCTTTCCTGCCCATCATCGAGCAGACCGCGGCGGTACCGACCTTCAGGACCTCTGCGACCCGGGCGTAGCCTTCCAGCAACTGGTCGAGCCGGGCCCCGGGTTTTTGCTGGTGCCGGTCCACTTCGACGATCGCCCCGGCTGTGATGCGCAACCCCTCATGATAGACCTTCCAGAACCAGGGATCCCCGGCAAGGTGCGCGGAGAAGACGCGGCCTGCTTCGGCCAGGCAGATATCGGCGGCGAAGATGCCGATCGGCGACTCCGATTCGCGGTCAAAGATGTCGTCCTGGAACCGGAAACAGAGGTAGAGACAGTACTGTCCCCAGCGGACATCCCTCAGGAACCCTCGCGGCAGTCTTCCGCCGGGTCTTCGCCGCGGGGACGTTGCGCGAGCATGGACGGAAGGATCCGCCACGAGGGCATGAGGATCCAGGGATACGGTTTCTTGCCGTATCTCCGGAATTTCCTGTCCAGGTCTCTGTGATACCTCCCCAGAAACGCCCGGAGATCCGCCGGTTGCCGGGAGATGAACCGGTCCAGGACCGGCCGGATGTGCGGCAGGTTCATGCGCGCCTCCAGGAAGCGTCTCTACGCCGTGTCATCAATCCGACGGGCAGTTGGGCCAGGTGCATGGAGCCCGGAATTCTTCTGACTTCTGGTCTCCCCAGAATGCGATCCTTCTGGTAGGCCAGGGCCTTCCTTCTTTCAAGTATCGTTCCGCGAGTTGCACAAGAACGGATCGTTAAGGAGATGTTTCAACTGCATGAAGCATTTCTCCGGCAAGACCAGCCTGAGAGCAAGGAGGATATCGCCGAGCTTGTTCGGATCTTCAGCCATTCTGGGGAAGAAGCTCGGGATCTTTCAAGCACTCGTTGTACAGATCTTCGAACGTGATTAGCGATACTCTTGGTTTCCGACCTGAATCGGAAGGGGTGTGTTGATATGCACATGCATTGGACATGACGATCTCCACAATGAAAGACTGCTGGAACCAGGATCATCGCAGCGGCTGGCCCTGTTTGAGCCGTTCTCGTGCGCGTCGCGCTTCGCCGCTGGTGGAATCGTGCGCAAGGAATCGCCGGTAATGTTCGCGTGCCCCCGCAAGGTCTCCTTTCCTGTCGTACAGATCACCGAGCTTGAGGTTCAGTCCCCGGGAGCTCGATCCCAGAGTGAGCGCGGTACGGTATTCACGAAGGGCCGATGCCGTATCTGCACGCGCTGCCAGGATGTCCCCCAGGCGTTCGTGATACACATGATTACGGGGGTCCCGGACGATCGCGGAGCGAAGGAGCTTCTCCGCCTCCGCGTACAGCCCGAAATCCGCGTAGCAACCCCCGAGCAAAGACTGTTTGACATCGGGTTCGTATCCCTTGCCTGTACAGAGCGAATCGAAGCGCCATCGGCACGAAGCCGACTGCGTACTGTCTCCACGGGCGGCGTACATGGCGGCCAGCCATCCGAAGAGCATCGCCGACCGCTCGGTCGTATCGATCGATCTCCAGAGGAGGAGCGCTTCCTCCGCCGATCCGCGCCTTCCCTGCCGGAAGAGATACTTCAACGCGCTCATGTAGATCCCCGGGAACTTCCAGCCGCTCCTGATCAGTCCGTCGTAGACCTGGATGGCGCGGGCCGTGTCACCCCATCCAGCGTATGCCGCGGCAAGATTCGACTTCAGAATGTTGTTCGTCGGATCGTACTTGAGGGCTCTGTTGAGGCACGCCACCTCTCGCGCGTAGGCATGCTCCCGGTACGCCTCCACCCAGTCGATCATCGCCTGTTCGAAGTCGTCGGCGGTGGGGCGGAGCCGCCGAAGCATCTCCAGGTTCTGATCCTCCTGACGGGGATCGCCCTCCAGGGAGGGCGCCACCCAGATCCTCGGAGAGATGAATTTCGGGTCGAGTTCGATGGCCTTCTTCAACGATGCCGTGAATCCCTTGCTGTCGCCCCGCAGCGTCGCTTCATAGGCCCTGTCCAGCTGGGCCACGGCAGCCCAGTTCTCGTAGCGGCGGCCGGTCTCCCAGATCCCCATTTCAGGCTTGACGTTCAGGATCCGGAGATTGAAGTACTCGAGAACCTCCTCCGACATCTCGTCGCCCCCGAGGGTCAACTGTTCCCTGGCGAGGGAAGGCCTGTCAAAGGTCTCGAGCACCGTGCCGAATGCCCGCGTATCCTTGCAGGTGACCTGGAGGGCATACCCTCCCGCCGAAGATCTCGTTATCGCGCCCTCCACGACGTAGTCGTAGCCACGCGCGCGGAGGAACCTGTAGAGATCGTCGGTGCGCGCAGGTGTGTCGCTGGCAAACCGCTCACGAACCAGGTCATTGAGCCTCGGCCCGTCTTCGATCTCCAGCCCATCGGCGGAACTCAGCGTGCTCACGAACCGGTTCTGGATCTCCGGGCGGTTGAGGTCGATGGCCTCCTCGCCCGTCTGGTTCGCGAACAGAAGAACGGCCAGCCTGGGGACGGCCGGGTGGATTCCCTCCCGAAGAAGTGGCTGAGCCCCGCGTAGACGAGTCCGGCGATCAGGACAAAAACGGCGCCGACGAATACGGCGGTCCTCACAACGGCGGGGAACGGCTTCCGGCCGACCGTGCCCCGCCTCCAGGAGGTCGCGGAGCTCGGCCATCGTCTGCGGCCGCGACGCGGGGTCTTTCCGGAGGCAGTGCTCGGCAACGGCCGCAAGATCGGCCGGCGCGTCCGGCGCGGCTGCCGCCACAGGTTCATGGGGTTCACTCAGGATCTTGTAGACCAGGGCCTGCTCGTAGTCGGCGGTGAACGGGCAGGCGCCCGGTCAGCATCCTGTAGAGGATCACGCCGAACGACCAGATGTCGGTGCGGTGGTCGACCCCATCCCCCGGAGCTGCTCCGGCGACATGTAGAGCACCGTTCCTGCCGTCATCCCCTCGCGGGTGATCGCCTGCGATCCGATCGGCTTCGCCAGACCGAAGTCGAAGACCTTCACCACTCCCTGAAGGGTGACGAAGATGTTCGAGGGCTTGAGGTCGCGGTGGATGATCCCCTGCTCGTGGGCCGCGGCCATGCCGCTCACGATCTGCGCGGCGATGCGGGAGACCTCGGACGGGGGAACCTGCCCGCGTTTGAGCCACTCGTCCAGCGTCTCCCCTTCGTAGCAGTCCATGACGATGAACATCCGGCCGTCCGCCCCTTCGTCGATGTCGTGGACGGTGCAGATGTTGTTGTGCTGGAGGGCTGAGGCGGCTTTGGCCTCGCGGAGGAAGCGTTCCCTGGCGTGAGGGTCGCGGGAGGAGTCTGGCGGAAGGAACTTGAGGGCCACCGTGCGGTCGAGCCGGAGATCGCGGGCCCTGTAGACGACCCCCATCCCGCCCTCCCCGATGCGCTCCAGGATCTTGTAGTGCGAGACCGTCTGACCGATGAGGAAATTCACTGCGGTTCCCCTCGACAGGTGACAGCAGCCTCCGCCGCGCTCGAGAAGCGTTGGTGCGAATATACTCTTTCGACCATGCAACGTCAATTGCGGCGGTTCCACCGAATTCCGGCTTCCACCGAATTCCGGCTTGATTCTCCGCTAACTATTGACTAGGTTCGTCAGGACCGCCATACGAAATCGCATGACCAGCCGGGACCGCATCAGAACGATCATCGGTGGGGTACCGGCCGACCGCTGCGGGTTCTGGCTCGGCAACCCTCACCCCTCTTCGCTCCCTGCCCTTCATGCCTATTTCGGCACGTCCACGCTGGAACAGCTCCACCTGAAGCTGGGCAGCGACCTCCGGTGGCTCAGTCCGCAGATGACCGCGACGGTCTACAGGCACCCCGAAGGGAAAGGGCTCTTCGACATCGGGCAGCACAAGCGCTCGCACGCGGAACCCGGACCGCTCTCCACCTGCACTTCCCTGCGGCAGGTCGAAGCCTACGACTGGCCGGAGCCCGGATACCTCGACTTCACGGAATGCCTGGCGGAACTCTCTGCGGCCGGAGACCATTACCGGGCCAGCGGGTTCTGGATGCCGTTCTTCCACGACGTCATCGACCTGCTCGGCTTCGAACCGCTCATGCTCAGGCTTCACGACCAGCCGGAGATCGTGAACGCCGTCTGCGAGCGGGTCTGCGGATTCTACCTGGAGGCGAACGAACGCTTCTTCGCCGCCGCCAGGGGCATGGTGGATGCAACGTTCTTCGGCAACGATTTCGGCACGCAACGGGACCTGCTGATCTCGGTGAAACACTTCGATGAGTTCTTCCTCCCATGGATCCGGCGGTTCGCCGAGCAGGGGCGCAGGCACGGCCTCCAGGTCATGATGCACTCCTGCGGCTCGGTGCACAGGCTGATCGGGAGGCTGATCGACGCCGGTGTTCAGTGCCTGCATCCGCTGCAGGCCAGGGCACCCGGCATGGACGCCGCCTCGCTGGTCCGTGACTTCGGCGGCAGGACGGCGTTCCTCGGCGGGATCGACACGCAGGAACTGCTCGTCCGCGGGACTCCCGGCGACATCCGGGAAGAGGTCCGGAGACTCAAGGGGACCTTCGGCCCCGGCTGGATCGCCAGTCCCAGCCACGAGGCATTGTTGCCCGATATTCCGCCGCAGAACGTTGCGGCCATGGCCGAAGCGGCCCTCGAATCGTAACCGTCGTTTCCGCAGTCCGTTCGTTTCCACACCCGCTGGATCCGCCAGAAGCTCAGCGAGCACAAGACCAAGGCATCCTCATGACCCTTCAACCGATCGACCTCGTCATCGTCGCCGTGTACATGCTCCTCACCATGCAGATCGGGATGTACTTCCGGAAGCGGGCCATGCGGCGGCTGGATTCGTATTACCTTGCCGACCGCGAGGTGTCGTGGTGGATGGTGGGACTCTCCGGATGTTCAAGCTACACCGACATCGGCGGGACGATGCTGATCACCGGGCTCATGTTCTACGTGGGACTGAAGTCCGTCTGGGTCCTCCACATCGGGTGGGGGTTCTTCATGATGGCGATCTTCATGGCCTACCAGGCGAAGTACATCCGGCGCTCGGGGGTCATGACCGCCGCCGAATGGAACCGCACCCGGTTCGGCGACACCCGGGACACCGAGATCCTGCGGATCGCGATCGCCGCGTTCATCCTTCTCTCGATGATGCTGACCCTCATGTACGTGGCGGTCGGGACCGGCAAATTCGCGGAAGAGTTCGTCCCCCTGCCGCGCTGGGCCTCCACCTCGATCATCTTCGTCGTGGTCGGGATCTACGTCACCTTTGGCGGATTGTTCGGGGTCATCTGGACCGACATCTTCCAGACCATCCTCATCATCATCGGCGCGATCGGGCTGAGCATCGCCGCGCTGCAGCTGCCGGACGGGTTCGCCTCGATCGCCGCCCGGACGCCGGAGTGGGGTTCCCTCACGCCCACGTGGAGCCTCTGGACGGATTACCTCACCCAGGCCCCGTCCACCTACCATCAGTATTTCCCCTTCGGGCCTCTGATGATCGCCAGCCTTCTCTGGGTGTTCTTCAAGCTGCTGGCCGGTCCGCTGGGATGGGACTTCACCTTCTTCCTGACGACCAAGAGCGCCCGGGAGGCGTCGCTCGCCGCCTTCGCCTGGACCCTCGGCCATACGGTGCGGTGGCTTCTGGTCGGTTCGTTCCTCGCCTTCGGTGTCCACTACCTCGGCATCCGCCGCGAACTTCGACGCCGAACGGATCATGCCCCTGGTCGTGCGGAACATGCCCGCCGGGATCGCCGGCCTGTTCATGGCCGTTCTGCTGGCGGCACTCATGTCCACGCTGAGCGCCATCATCAACGTGACCAGCAACGTCGTCCTCAACGATTTCCTGAAGCGCTACTTTGCCAGGAATATGTCGGAACCCTCGCTCGTGCGGCTCGGGATGGTCGCCTCGTCGGGGGTCATCCTCGTCGGGTTCGGCATGAGCTTCATGTACGAACAGATCATCTCGGCGTGGGAGCTGCTGCTGTACGTCATGCTGACCATGATCATGGTCCCCGCCGCTCTCCGGTGGCACTGGTGGCGGTTCGGCGCGCGGGCGTTCCTCTGGAGCATGGTGGCCTCCACCGGGGTCGTCGTGATCCACAAGGTCTTCCTGAACGACCTGCCGCTCCACTGGGCCATCGTCTTCCTCATGCTGGCATCGCTCGCGGTGACGGTGATCATCACGCTGCTCACGAAGCCGGCGGACATGGAGACGCTGGTCCCTTTCTACGCGAAGATCCGCCCGTTCGGCGTCTGGGGACCCGTGCGCCGCGAGGCGGTCCGGCGCGGGTTGGTCCCGGAGAAGGATCCCATGCCGACGCATGGACGTGGTCAACGCCGTCGTGGCCTCGTTCTTCCAGCTCTGCCTCGGGATCATCCCGCTGTACATGTTCCTGAAGGAGTGGTCCAGCATGATACTCTGGCTCGTCCTGTGGCGGCCACGCTGGGGGTCCTCTATTTCACCTGGTACAGGTACCTCCCGTCGCCTGACGAACGCTGAGCCGTTCTCTGTTCCCACACTTCGGTCGGACACGCGCCCATGAAGAAACCGGTCATCCATCTGATCTGTAACGCCCACCTCGACCCGGTATGGCAGTGGCGCTGGGAAGAGGGGGCCGCCGAAGCGCTCGCCACCTTCGGCATCGCCGTGCGCCTGCTCCGGGAGTTCCCGGCGTTCGTCTTCAATCACAACGAGGCCATCCTCTATCGCTGGGTGAAGGAACACGACCCGGCCATGTTCGCCGCGATCCAGAAGCTCGTGGACGAAGGACGCTGGTGCATCTCGGGCGGCTGGGACCTGCAGCCCGACGTCAACATGCCCGGGACGGAATCCATCATCCGCCATATCGCTTCCGGCCGCCGGTTCTTCCACGAGCACTTCGGCTCGCGCCCCGTGGTGGCCTACAACTTCGATTCATTCGGACACAGCGGAGGGTTGCCTCAGATCCTGACACGGGCGGGGTATGCCATGTACGTCCACATGCGCCCGGGGCTGAAGGACCTTCACCTCCCGTCGGATCTCTATCGCTGGCGGGGGATCGACGGCTCGGAGGTCGTCGCCTACAGGATCCCTTTCGACGGATACAACACGTTCCCCGGCAAGGCCGTCGAACGGATCCGCGCGGGGATCGAGATCGCCCTGACGGCGAACCGTGACACGCCGGTGTTCTGGGGGCTCGGCGACCACGGAGGAGGCGCCACGGCAAAGGAACTGGAGGAGATCCACGGGCTCATGGAACAGGAGACCCGGGTGGAGATCATCCACAGTTCGACCGAACGGTACTACGAAGCGATCCGAGAACTTGTCCCCACGCTTCCACTGTTCGAGGGGGACCTGCAGCGGGTCTTCACCGGATGTTACACCTCCATGTCCCGCCTGAAACGCAGGATGCAGCGAAACCTGGCGGAACTGGTCCAGACTGAAGCGCTGCGAAGTGCCACCTGGTGGTCCGAGGGGCAGGAATACCCTGCCGGGGAGCTCCGCGACGCCTGGCGCGACCACCTCTTCAACGACTTCCACGACATTCTCCCCGGCTCGTCCGTCGAAGCGGGCGAACTCGACGCCCTTGATCTGTATGGTCGGTCCTCCGAAACGGCCCGGCGGCTACGGTTCGCCGCGGCAGCAGGGTTTTCGAAGGGTGGCCACCGGATCCTGCAGATCCCCGTCACGGTGCTGAACGCCAACCCCGGCGCCCACCGCGTGCCCGTGGAAGTGGAGTACATGATCGACCATCTGCCGAAGCTGGAGGGGCAGTGGCACGCACGTCTCCTGACTCTGGACGGAACCGAGGTCCTCCGCGCAGGAAGAGCCGGCGGAATCCCTGCTCCTCGTGGATCAGTGGCGCAGGAAGATCTGCTTCAACGCGAATCTGCCGCAGATCGGCGCTGCGTACTACAGGATAGAGATGCACGAGGGCCCGAAAGACGTCGCGGCAGCTCCGCTGATGGTGGATCACGGCCTCTCCCCTTCGGGACTGGTCAACCGGCTCGACGCCGGGAACGGCCGGGAGGTTCTCAGCGGCGAGGTCATGCAGGGGTTGCTCGTGGAAGATCTCGCCGACTCCTGGGGGATGGAAGAGTGGCGGTACCGGAACGTCCTCGGAACGTTCACCCCCGTTCCTGGTTCGTTCGTAACACTCGAACATGGGCGGGTCCGCAGAGTCACCGAGGCGGAGTACGCGTGCGGCAACAGCCGGCTTCTCTGCAGGACCATCGCGTATGCGGAGTTTCCCTTCCTGGAATTCCGGTTCAGGGTCTACTGGAACGAAGAGCGGAAGAGACTCAAACTCTCGATCCCGACGGTGTTCCGTTCTTCCGTCGCATATTGCGAGGTCCCGGGCGGGGCTATCGCCCGACCGGGCGACGGAGAAGAACACGTGCAGGGACGCTGGATGGTGCTCAGCGGGGATATTGGCGGCAGACCAACCGCCCTGGGGATCGTGAACAGCGGTCAGCACGGGTTCGACCTCAAGGACGGGGAGGTCCGGCTTTCGGTCCTCAGGAGTCCGCTCTACTGTCACGAACGGTCATTCCCGCTCACCGCGCCCGGCCACAAGAAAGCCATGGACCAGGGGGTGCACGAGTTCAGGGTCCTGCTGACCGCCGGGGACACCGCGGAGATCCTCCGCTCCGTCTCCGGACTCGCAGACTGGCTTGCGGCACCGCCGTATGCTCTTGCCCACTATCCGATCGGCGAACGGACCCCCGCCCGCCGCGAGATCCTCGCCATCGAGCCGCCCGGGGTGAGACTCGTCGCCTGTAAGAGGTCATGGGACGGCACCGCGCTTATCCTTCGTCTGCAGGAGGCGATCGGAGAAGGGACGGAAGGGACCCTCCGGCTTGCACAGCCCGCGGCGACCATCCACCTTGCGTTCAGGCCTTTCGAGATCAAGACCCTGCGCTTCGAACGGGACGGCGCATGGGCGGAGGTGCCGATGATCGAGGAACATCCAGTATCGGAACCGAAATGATCACCAGGATCCCCCGCGATCAGATGGAGGCGTTGGCCATGTCGCACACGATACTCAATCGCTGCGTTTGCTTCCTCTTTATCATCGTTACCCTTCTCTCCGCGGCCGCCGTGAACGCGCAGGACAGTCTCTGGCTCTCGACACTCGACCTCACGAAGATGCGACAGAGCTGGGGCGAACCCCAACGGGATCGATCCGTCGCAAAGGGGCCGCTGTGCATACGCGGCGAGGTATTTTCGCGCGGGGTCGGCACGCACGCATCCAGCACGCTACGGATCCGCCTGGGAGGAAAGGCTCTCCGTTTCAGGGGCTCTGTGGGGGTGGACGACAGCTCCGGCAGCGGCGGGACGGTACGATTCAAGCTGGTGGGCGACGGTCAGCTCCTGTTCGATTCGGGGATCATGAGATCCCGCCAGGCCGCACGCAGGATCGACATCGACCTTCGCGGGGTGGGAGACCTGGTCCTTGCGGTGCGCGATGCGGGGGACGGGATCAGCTACGATCACGCCGACTGGTGTGATGCGCGGATCCTGTTCATCGGGGAACGCCCCGCGGCGATCGACCCGCCTCACGAGGAACCGGTGCTCCTGACCCCCGCCTCCCGGTCCGGCGCCCCGGATCAACGGCCCGTCCGTGTACGGATGCGGGCCGGAGAAGCCCTTCCTCTATAGGATCCCCTGCACGGGGACGAGGCCCATCGCCTTCACAGCTCAGGGACTTCCCTCCTCACTCCACCTTGATGCTGATCGGGGGATCATCACAGGTACGGCTCCCGAAAGGGGACGGTATCCTGTGCGCCTGGGGGCAAGGAACGCGATCGGATCAGCCGGAAAGACCCTCACCATCGTAAGCGGCGAGGGACTGGCACTGACCCCTCCGATGGGCTGGAATCACTGGTACGCGCATTACGGCAGGGTGACGGACAGGCTCATCCGCGAAGCGGCCGACCTGATGGTCAGCAGCGGCATGGCTGACGCGGGATACATGTACGTCAGCATCGACGACTGCTGGATGAACACCGACAGGAGCGACGATTCTCTGCGTCTGGGTCCATTCCGCGATGCCGCCGGGGATATTCTGCCGAACAGACACTTCCCCGACATGAAGCGCTGACCGGCCCATATCCACGGTTACGGCCTCAAGGCGGGCATCTACACCTCCCCCGGCCCGAAGACGTGCGCCGGATTTGCGGGAGCGTATCAGCACGAGGCGCGTGACGCCGCCCGCTTCGCCGACTGGGGCTTCGACCTGCTCAAGTACGACTGGTGTTACTACCGCGACGTCGCTGCGGGAGATAACAGCCCGGAAGCTCTCCGCAAACCCTACCGGATCATGGGGGATCTGCTGCAGCGCCAGAAGCGCGACATCGTCTACAACCTGTGCCAGTACGGGATGGGGAACGTGTGGGAATGGGGCGCAGAGGTGGGCGGCCACTCGTGGCGGACCGCCGGGGATCTCGGCTACGAACTCGACAGGGTCTTCGAGGTCGCACTGACGAATGCCGGACACCGCGCCTGGTCGCGGCCCGGATCATGGAACGACCCCGACTACGTCCAGATCGGCTACATCGGGAGCGCACGCACGGGGGGACTCCCCGCGCCATGTCCGCTGGGACCGAATGAACAGTACGCCTACATGTCGCTCTGGTGCCTGATGGCTTCTCCCCTCTTCTTCAGCGGCGACATGACCCGGCTGGATCCGTTCACGCTGAACGTCCTCTGCAACCCCGAGGTGATCGAGGTGAACCAGGATCCGCTCGGGCAATGCGCGGCGGTCGCTGAGCTGACCGACGAGAAGTTCGTCATGGTCAAGCTCATGGCCGACGGGAGTACCGCTGTCGGGCTGTTCAACAGAGGGGAGTTTCCCGGGAGGATCACGGTCCCGTGGGCGGTTCTCGGGCTTCAGGGGAGATACCGGGTCCGAGACCTCTGGCGACAGAAGGAGATCGGCGAGATCACAGGCGAGCTGAGCGCTGATGTACCGCGGCACGGGGGCATGGTGTTCAGGCTGTGGCCAGTCCGCAATTGAGGAGGATGCCCCGCGATAGGACGTTTCCAGAACCTGGTTCCGGGCGACACGGCCCTTGTGTCTGAGGAATGAACGTTGATCACATCGCGTGATCAGTGGCGTTCTCGTATCGAAAGGTGCTGCCGATGAAACGTCCCGCTTCCCTCCTTGCCTCACTGGTCGTGGTCGGCATCACTCTCCCTTCACCCCGGCGCTCGGCGAGTGGCTCCATTCCCTGGTCTGGCACCGGTCGTACGCTGTGACGATCTCCCATCTTCCCTTCTGGATCTGCGTTGTTCTCCTGGTCTTTCTTCTCTACCGGCTGGTATTGACCGCCTTGATGTCCAGGGGAGTCGGCGGCGCATGGGTTCGCGAACTCTACGAGAGGTGCATCGGCGGCACCATATGGGAGATCTATCGCCGACGCATTCTTCCCCGAGAAACGCCTCGGAATGCTCCCGGGCACCTGGACCGTTCTCATCATGGCCATCGTCATCGTTCTCTACGGTACCGGCGCTATGGACCAGAGTGAACTCCTGCTTCTCGCGCGTAGGGATGGCCCGCGCGAACCAGGACTCGGTGCCGATCATACGTTCGTTCTCCTACTATTCGGCGGACAGGGATCCGATCACCTATCTCCGCGATCTCGCCACCATCACCCGTCACCTCCAGGCCGCCGGGGCGCGTCAGATCGTCGCAGAAGATCCCAGGTACTTCGAGACCCGCGACAGCGTCCTCCTCAGCACCATCGTCACGCTGAGAGACTCTCTACGGAGAGCCGGTGTCCTGCTGCACGAACCGAAAGAACCCTCCTGGTTCTGGCGCGATGTGGACCGTAGCTCCTCTGTGGACACCTGCACGTTCCGATCCAGCGAGGCGGCGCTCTCTGTACTGGTCCGTCCGTCTGAAGACTATTGGCTGGACCCGCCCCGGTGGTATCCGGCGCAATACCGGCACTCCTCTCCGCAGATCGATCTGGGTCTCTTCATTGCGGCACGTCTGCTTGGGATCCCCGACACAGTGTCGGTGCAGGTCCGGCCGGGCAGGGTGAACTATGGCAGCCTCGAGATCTCCACCGATGCGAAGGGTATGGCCATCCCGCTGACACTGGCGGCGCCACATCGCACGTCACCTCGATGTCATGGCCCACAGGGAACTGCGCTCCGACACCCTCTGGTTCACCTACTTCCGGTACCAGGAATTCAAGATGGAGAGGCTGCTGGAGTTTCCCGCGAAGGGAGTGGCCGATGTCAAAGGATCGATCGTCTTGATCGACCGGACGTTCTGGCCCGACGAGGGGATGCCTTCGATCGAATATGCCGGGGTGGTCAGCAGCCTGCTGCGCGGAACGATCGCAAGGCGGTACGGAAGCGCGACACTCTGGATCTCGGCGCTGGTGGTGGGATTCTCTCTGTGGCTCGCCCTGAAGGTGCGGCTGCGGTACGCCGTCCCCCTGATCCTGCTCCTCGCTGCGGGGCTGTTCCTCGGCGGGGCGTGGCTGCTCTTCCAGCACTCCATCCTGCTCGACGCAGCCTATCCGGCGGTCGCGGCGCTCCTGTCGGGGATCATATTCCCGGTGGTCCGGTGGTCGCACGAACATCCGTGAAGGCGCCGAACCGTTCGACCAACTCCTCCACCCGCCTCACTCTCTGTTCGAGGCAGTCGGGCGGCACCTGGTCGGCGACGCCGAGCACGTAGCGGGGATCGGACCGCATGACCTCCAGGACGCTCCGGACGTGCCGGTCGAATTCCGCGTCGTCCACCTTGGCCGTGAAGTAGACCCCGGGAATGCCACCCCACAACACCGTAGCGGGGTTCGCGGCTTTTTCGGCCCACCGTTCGATCGGGAGGTCGCCGACCGGCTCCGGGGTCATTGCCTCGATGACCGTGACCCCGGTCGACGCCTCTTCGCGCAGCAATCCCTTCAGCGTCCCGTCCATGTGGATGAACGAATGTTTCCCTGCCTCGGCGATCTTCCGGATCCAGTGTTCCTGATATGACTCGCATGTACTTCTCGAAGTACCGGGGACCGATCATCTCCGCTGAAAGGTTTTCGGGGATCATCAACACTTCCGCCGGACTTCGTACGGCCACTTCCGCCGCCCGGTCGAACGACGCCCGCATCACCGCGAGGGTCTCCGCGAATTCGTCCGGAGCCGCAACCTCGGCGAACGTCACCGCGGCGATCCCGGCCTCCAGGGCGACAAGATGCATGAACGGGCTTTTCGGGAGATAACAGAGAAGGATCCCCTGTTCGCCGATCTCTTCCCGACGCCGCCGGGCGAAATCGTAGTCGGGTACCCAGTCGGTGTGCTCGTAGACGTAGCGAAGGGCCGGAAGGTCAAGTTCAGATTTCACCAGATGTTCGATCGGGGCTTCGGCATAGGAATCCGGCAGATACTCCCAGCATTCCCGCAGAACCCCGTGGGGGGTGACGAGCTCACGGTAGCGCCGGTTCCCTTCGTTCCACACCCGCTCCTCGAGATCCGGGACCGCCCGGAACGGGAAATACCCCTGCAGGTAGAATCCCACCCCCAGCGATCGGTGCCATTCGATGTATTCGGCCGATCCCTTGAAATCCGCCGGTCTCTTCCCCTGCGCGATGAGCGCCGTGGCCCAGTAGTCCAGATCGCCGAACCACGGGACACGGTCCGGCCGCCGGCCTGAAAGAAGTGTCAGTATACGCTCTCTGGGTGTCATCATGTCCGGCAGGTGATCACTTCCGGGTGCGCATGAGCGCGTGCACACGCAGGGCCAGATCCTTCATCTTGGGCCTGGCGTCTTCCTCCTTCAGCGGCAGGAAGCAGGCGATAGCGTAGACGATCGTCCCGTCCTGAACGATCCCGACGTCGTTCGTCCAGGTGGAGAACCACCCGGTCTTATGGTAGAACATGACTCCGCCCGGGAGCCCGGCCGCAAGTTTGGACGTATCCAGCTGCCTGGCCAGGTATGAGCGCATCTGTCCGCTGACCCAGGAGTTCACAAGCCGGTCCTGCCAGATCCTGGCCATGAAATCGGCGGCGTGCAGAGCGCAGGTTTCCGTCCCACGGATCTGTTCATATCCGGGGTCCTCGTACTTCCGCTTGAGAAACTTCCTGGTCACCTCGCTCCCCGCCCAGCCGTTCCTGACCATGAAGGCGTTGATCTCCTTACGCCCGGCGAGATCGATCAGGCAATTGGCGGCGCTGTTGTCGCTGCGGGTGATCATCAGGTCCAGCAGGTAGTTCACCGTCACCGTATCTCCCTCGCGCAGCACCGGCCGGGGGTCGTTCGGCAGGTCCACGGAGACGTCGACCGCATTGGGGAAACGGACCACCATCGGGGTCCAGAGGGTATATCTTCCGGACGAGATCTGTTCCAGCACCTCGGCAGCCACATACATCTTGTAGACCGAGGCCGGGTAGATGAAGTTCCGTTCGTTCACGCCGGCGAGCACCGGGCGGCCGGGATGCAGATCCACGACCGCGAGGGAGATCTGTTCCATCCCGTCTTCGCCCACGTCAAAGCTGCCGTTCAGCCCGAGATCGTTGACGATCGAGGCGAGACGGGCACTCAACAGCGAATCCGGGAGATACGGGGCTTCAGGTTGCTGAGCAGACGCGGGGACGACCAGGCAGAGGAACAGGCTCGCCAGGCAGGAGACCATGAATCTTCTCATGTCTGGAACATAGGAAAGGATCCCGGCAGGTGCAATCATTCGTTTCGATATGGGGGGCAGGCCGGTGTCAACGGCGGGGCCGCCCCTTTGCAGTTTTCCGGTGATCTCACTATCATCCGTTGCCACGAATCGTGGCGTGTTCCCACCCCTGACCATGAGCCGTCTGGCCGCCTCCCCACCATTCACGGATCCGGCCCACATACGGTGACACCTGAGGAGGTTCCGATCCATGAAACTGCTCCGCAGACCGTTCGTCCTCCTTCTGATCGTCCTGCTGCAGCCCATTGCCCATCGATTCCTCCTGCCGGCCCCAGCTTCCGGGGCGGCCGGTGAACCGACTGTGGGCGAGGCGCTGAAGCACATGACCGCCGTCGAGATCCCCTCTTCGCCGATCCCCGTCGAGTCTACGGTCGCCCGGGAGGTCCGGGCGCTTCTTGCCTCGGGGGCGACTCTGAACGAGGTCCCGCGAGGGCGCCGACAGCAGCCGGGAACCCTCCGGGTCTCCGTGCTGCCGGCGGGAGCGGACTCCTCCCGCGGCTGGTTCCGCCTGAAGATCACCGGCGACGGATCGGCCGAGCTGACGGCCTCGCATCCCCATCTGCTCTACACGGCGTTCTGCCGGCTCCGCGACGAGTGGGTCAGCGCACCAGTGAGCGGTTTCGCGCAGGGAAGAACCGTCGCCATGCGGCTCTCCTGGCTCGAAGGGAGTGACGGACTTTTTACCGGGCTTCCGCGCCTCGCCCGCGGCTACGATCCGGAGGCAACCATTCGCGAGCTTGCGCGTCTTGGATGCTCCCACGTGTCGGTCAACGTGCTCGCTTCGAGGCGCGGCATACGAACAGGGCCCCCCGGGTGAGATCTATTCGCGGTTCTACTCCGGGAGTCCCGACCTGGATCAGTTCGTCTCCTCCGACCTCACCGCCGGACTCTATCCGCCGGAATACCTCAGTGCGAATCTCGAGCTCCTCCGCCGGAACGCCGCGCTTGCCCGGGCCTATGGGCTCACCCCGGGGCTGACGGTCTGCTCCCCGCGGACCATGCCCGAAGCCTTCTTCGAGAAGTACCCGTACCTCCGGGGCGCGCGGGTGGACCATCCGTTCCGGAGCTATCGCCCGCGGTACACCGCCACGCTGAGCCATCCGGTGGTGCGCTGGCACTACGCCCAGCTCATGCGCGCCATGATGAAGGAGGTCCCGTCGCTCGGGTTCCTCTATCTCTGGACCAACGACAGCGGTTCCGGATTCGAATACGTCTCCACGCTGTATGCCGGACGCAATGGCGGAGCCTATCTCGTCCGCGAATGGAAATCCAATGAAGACATCTCGCGTGCTGCCGGGGAGAACGTCCTCCGTTACCTCCGCCTTCTGCGTGACGCCGCGTCGGAGGTCAATCCGGCGTTCCGCGTGGTGAGCGCGTTGTCCTGGTTCGGCGCAGAGCAGGAGACCATTCTCAACGGTCTCGGGAAACGGCTGGACCTGCATCTCTCCCCTTCCGACACGACCGAACCACGCCGCTGGGCGACGGTCAGATCGCTTCCGGCACGGGGCTCCGAACTGTTCTCCAGCACCCGTATCGCGGGGAACTTCGTGCTCGGAGTGCCTTTCCCCTGGTTGACGGCAGAACGGCTCGCCTCCGCGGCGGCTACGGGAGCGCGCGAAATGGCGGTGACCTTCGACAGCCCGTCGCTCGCGCCATGGAGCGTCAACCGGGAGGTGCTCCTCGCCTTCCAGTCCGGCGAAGCGGCCCCGGTCGACTCGGTCGTGGGCTCCGTCGCCCGCCGCTGGGTGGGCGTCGAGGAGGCACCGGCGCTCGCGCAGGCATGGCGTCTCGCGGATCGTGCCGTCCGCGAGTTCCCCGACGTTCCGCTGTATGGAACCAGCTGGGCCTTCCCGCTCTACCGCCACTGGGTCCGCCCCTTCGTCCCGAATATCGCAGCCATCCCGGAACGCGATCGGGTCTACTACGAACAGCATATGATCGCCACATTCAACAATCCGACCCTCGTGGATTTCGCCGCAGACGCACTCTGGTTGTTGATCCCCCCCGCGCAGGCGGCCTCCATCGTCCGCACGAGCGATTCGCTCGTCTGGCAGCCCCTCGACCAGGCGATCGGGCTCCTGAACGGGGCACTGGGCAAAACGGCAGAGGGCTCTCCGGCACACACAGTTCTTCTGGACCAGCGCGATCGGCTCCGCGCCGCGCGATGCTACTACCGGACGCTGCGTAATGTGGCCGCCTGGATCGGAGCCGTCCATGCCTCCGGCGGCAAACCCGCCGGGCAGGCCGGGACGTCATCTCAGGTGCGCTCGGTGGTCGACGATGAGATCCGGAACGCCGGGGATCTTCTGGAGCTCTGGAATTCCACCCCCGTCAACTTCATGACCGTGACCGAGACCGGAGAGAGCTGGGCCATGTACGGGCGGAACTTCGGGGAGCTGCTACAGAAGAAGATCGCACTGATGAAGAAGCACCGCAACGACCCGCCGTGGATCGACCCGGACTTCATGTGGCGGATGGGTCCGGAATGTCCCGTGCCGGCGTCGGAGTATCTGCGGTATTGAGCAGTGGCCCTGTCTGGTTCGATGAAGCGCACCGAGGAGGATTTTGCCTGAATCGATGGAGAGCCTGAGGATTTCCCGATGGACCGACGTGTACTTCTGCTGATATTGCTCGGCCTCGTATCGCTGTCCCGGTCCGACGGGCAGGACCTCTTCGAGGCCCGGCAGCGTGCGCTCCTCCGGTCCGCCGCGGCGGAACGGGATGTCCGTCTCTTCAGCGTTGCCGCCCGGCTTGCTCTCCGGGAGGACCTCCCGCGGACGTTCGCCCTGTTCGATTCGCTGGCACGCGACAGCACGGCCGGGGGCGCCTTCCATGGCTACGCGCTGATGGGGACCTACCTGAAGTTCCGCAACCTCCTGCCGGATTCGCTTCAACGCAAGGTGAGGGAATCGTTCCGATCGCACTATACCTACCGCGGGGACACGGAGAACCACTGGGTCATGTACTACACCGGGATGTACCTCGCCGCGCAGACCTGGCCCGGCGAGGAGGGCACCCGGTGGTTCAACGGGCGCAGCTCAACGGAGAATTTCGAAGAAGCCGAGGGGTTCCTGAACCACTGGATGCGACTCACCACCACCGTGGGCCAGGGGGAGTTCGACTCGCCGACCTATATGCCGGTCTTCCTCGCGCCAATGCTCGTACTGTACGAATTCGCCCGGGACAGATCTCATGCAGCGGAAGGCGCAGATGATGTGCGACCTGCTCCTGGCCGATCTCGCGGTCGAACATCTGCGCGGCAACTACGGCGGAGGGCACAGCCGCGACTACCCCGCCGACATCATCAATCCGCTGATCGCGCAGACGACCCGGATCACCTGGCTCTATTTTGGCCAGCCGGAGCGCCAGCTCTGGGACGATCCCGACTTCTCACCCCGCTACCGGGGATCCTGGGAGAGCGTTTTTGCGGGACTGAGTTCCTATAGGATCCCCGAGATGATCGTCCGGATGGCCACCGACCGTTCTCGTCCCTATGTCCACCGCGAACGCAAGCGGGTCCGGAACGTCATGCGCTTCGGCGACGAGCTGAATCCTCCGGCGTACAAGTACACCTATATGACCGCCGACCACGTTCTGGGGTCGCTACACGGCGGCATCCTGGAACCTTTCCAGCAACATACCTGGGATGTGACGTTCGTTTCGGACCGGCCGTACAACGCGATATTTACGGTCCACCCGTACCATTCCAGCCGGCAGCTCGGGATGTTCTTTCCCGAGGAGTTGAACGTGCTCTCGAAGGACGTCGATCGCTACAAAGTGGTCTACACGAACCCCGACAAATGGAACTCCAGCTCTCCATTCGAGCAGACGTTCCAGCACAGGAACGCGCTGATCGTTTTGTACCAGATCGCCGCTGGCGCTCAGCATCCCCACATCGACGGTTTCTTCCCGGGGACTCTGGATTCCCGGACGGTCGATCCCACGGGGTGGATCTTCTGCCGGAGCGGTAAGACCGCGGTCGCGTTCTACCCCCTCCAGCCCTACGAATGGATCCCCGAAGGGAAGAACTGGCGGCTCAGGAGTCGTCACCTGCGGAACGGCGCGGTGGTGGAGGTCGCGACCGTGCGGGACACTGCCGGATACAACGGGTTCGTCACACGGGTCAGGTCCACTGTTCCAGGGATGTCGGCCGAAGGGGAACCACTCAAGGTCACATACACGACGACCGAAGGCGACCGCATGGAGTTCACCTACGACGGCCCGCGACTCTTGAATGGTATTCCCTGGGATCCGGCAACAACGAGGCTGTACGACGGACCGTTCATGTCGGCCGACGTTGGATCCGAAGTGATCGAGCTGAAGTACGGGGGACGTACACGTGTACTGGACTTCCGGCAGGGAAGGATCTTCGAGCGATGAGGGCACTTCTCACGCGACACAGAGAGAGAAGGCGATCGGGTCCCTGGAGGCTCCTCCTGCCCTGCTGTCTCGCGTTCATCGTGATCACGCACACCGTCTTCGCCCAGGAAGAGACGTTGTTCATGGCGGTCCTCAGCGTCTTCCCGACCCCGCAGAAGACCTCTTCCGTGGCCGGGTTTTTGGCCAGCACGGATCAGGGACGGACCTGGCAGCGCCGGGGATGGCGCGATTACAACAGGGTCTTCTTCTGCGAGCAGGCGGCCGACGGCACCATCTGGTGCGGCTGCGGGAACGGCGTTCTCCGCTCCACAGACGGCGGATATCGCTGGCGGACCACCACCGGATGGGAGGTCACGGAGGTGCTGAAGGTCAAGGCTGCGGATTCCCGCCCGTCGCTGGTGTTCGCCTCGACCCCGTACGGCATCTTCCGGAGCACCGATGCGGGTGAGAGCTGGGCGAAAACCGTGAACGGTCTGCGGCGCCCCTTCTCGGGTGACCTCTGCATCGACCGCACCGATCCGCGCCGGATCGTCGCGGCGACGGAGGTGGGAGTCTATCTGAGCGAAGACATGGGGGATCACTGGTCGCTCGCCGGCCTCGAAGGGACAGGGGTCCGGGTGATCGTGCAGGATCCGCACGAAGCACAGCGATTCTGGCTCGGCACGGAGGAGCGCGGCGTGTTCAGGTCGGCGGATGGCGGAAGACGCTGGGAGGCATGTTCCGAAGGGCTCAAGCACAGGACGGTATACGCTATCGACGTGGATCCGACCACTCCTGGCCGGGTCTATCTCGGCACCTGGGGAGGCGGGGTGTACGTGAGCTCGGACCATGGTGCCAGCTGGAATCAGAGTTCCTTGGGTCTCACCGACACCGCCGTCCACGCGGTCCTCGTCCTCCCTTCAGATCCCCGCGTGGTGTTTGCGGGGACGTTGGACCGGGGATTGTTCCGGAGCACCGACTCCGGCGGAACCTGGAGCTACCTGTGCCAGGACGGTTCGCAGGTCTGGGGGCTTTCGGCCAGGCGCAAGTCAGGAACCCGGTGACGCCTCCGCCCGTTGGCCTTGCCTCGAAGAATATGTATATTCATGATCGAAAGAGCATTCCTTCACGACTCCAATGGAGATCTCTATGCCGCATCGCACTCCCGCTCTCTATCTGCTCGGTCTTCTCCTTCTTTCGACATTCGCCAGCGCTTCTGACAACCCGTTCCTGACAAAGTACGGAACCCCGTTCGAGACCCCGCCATTCGAACGGATCCGCCTCGAACATTTCTCTCCCGCGTTCACGCTGGGGATGGAGACTCAGAAACGGGAGGTCGCGGCGATCACGGAGGCCAGCGCCCCACCGGATTTCTTCAACACGATCGTCGCCCTGGACAGGAGCGGCATGCTGCTGAGCCGCGTCTCTTCCGTGTTCGGCGCCATCCGCGGGGCCAACACCAACGACCGACTCGACAGCCTGGCCACGCTCACTCACTCCTTCGCTTACGAGCCACCGGAACGACATCTCGTTGAACGAGAAGCTCTTCCAGCGTGTGAAGGCCGTCTATGATGGGCGCAAGAGCCTCCGGCTGGCCTCGGAGGATTCGATGCTCCTGGAGAACACCTATAAGGACTTTGTGCGGGGCGGGGCAGGACTTCCGCCCGAAGAGAAGACCCGGCTGCGCGCCTTGAACCAGGAGCTGTCGATGCTCTCCCTGAAGTTCGGCCAGAACCTCCTGAAGGAGACCAACGGGTACAAACTCGTCGTCGACCGCGCCGAAGATCTCGCCGGCCTTCCTCCGGCCTCGATCAGCGGCGCCGCAGAAGCCGCGAAGAAGGCGGGGATGGACGGGAAGTGGGTCTTCACGCTCCAGAAGCCCAGCTTGATCCCGTTCCTCCAGTACGCGAAGAACCGTGCGCTGCGCGAGAAGATCTACCGGGCGTACTGCATGCGCGGCGACAACGGGAACGCCAACGATAACAAGCAGATCCTGGCCAGGATCGCGGCGCTACGTGTCGCGCGCGCAAAGCTGCTCGGCTACCCGACGCACGCGGATTATGTCCTCGCGGAGAACATGGCCGGAGACCCCCGCACCGTGCTCGGGTTTCTCGACAAACTCTGGAAGCCCGCCATTGTCGTGGCCGGCCGCGAGCGCGACGCCATGCAGGAGATGATCGCGAAAGAGGGAGGGACGTTCAAACTCGCTCCCTGGGACTGGTGGTATTATGCAGAGAAGGTGAAGAAGGCACGGTACGACCTTGACGAGGACGAACTCCGGCCCTACTTCCGGATGGAGAACGTGCGCAAGGGAGTGTTTGACGTCGCGGCAAGGCTGTACGGGCTGAAGTTCGTCGAACGGACCGACATCCCGCGGTATGCCGACGACGTGCAGGTGTTCGAGGTGCAGCGAACCGACGGATCGCACATCGGCATTCTCTATACCGACTACTATCCCCGCGGCGGGAAGGGGCCCGGGGCCTGGATGGGTTCGTTCCGTTCGCACGAGAGGATCGGCGACAGCGTGGTGACCCCGGTGGTCTACAACGTCGGCAACTTCTCCCGTCCCGCCGGCGACGCCCCCGGCCTGTTGAGCCTGGACGAAGTGGAGACACTGTTCCACGAATTCGGCCATGCCCTTTTCGGGCTTCTCTCGGAGCGGAGCTACCGGAACCTCGGCCTCCCACGCGACGGCATCGAGCTCCCGTCGCAGATCATGGAGAACTGGGCTTTCGCGCCGGAGGTGTTGCGTTCATACGCACTCCACTACAAGACCGGCACGCCGATCCCCGATTCGCTGATCGACAAGATCCATCGGACCGAGACGTTCAACCAGGGATTCGCGACCGTGGAGTATCTTGCCGCGTCGTTCCTGGACATGGAGTGGCACACGCTAAAGGACACTGTTACGGCAGATCCCGCGCAGATTGAGAAGCGGCTGTTCGACCGGCTCGGACTGATCCCGGAGATCGTTCCCCGTTACCGGAGCCCCTATTTCGCGCACATCTTCTCCGGCGGCTACAGTTCCGGATACTACAGTTACATCTGGGCGGAGGTACTGGACGCGGATGCCTTCGAGGCCTTCAAGGAGAAGGGGCTGTTCGACCTGGCCACGGCAAAGGCGTTCCGGCAAAACATTCTGGAGCGGGGTGGGACGGAGGATCCGATGGGTCTTTACAGAAGATTCCGCGGGAAGGAGCCGTCCATCGAGCCCTTACTGCGAAAGAGAGGACTGCTCTAGCAACACCATCTTCCGGATCGGTTGGGCCGGAAGAGAGGAGCCATACCATGTTCAGGCTTCTGGCCGTTTTCGTGTCGGCACTGCTGATGACGTGCTGCAACGTCCCGCACCGGATCATCAAGGATCCGGTGCGGCTTGACGCCGTGCAGAAGGTGGCGGTGCTCCCCTTCAATTGTCCGGAGAAGGAGACGGGATACGTCATTTCGGAGGCGCTGGCGGCAGGGCTGTTGAGGTCCCGTTTCGTGGTGCTGGAACGTTCACAGATCGATCGGCTGCTGGCGGAGCAGGGTTTTACCGTCGGAGACTACGCCGAGAGCTATTCCGCAGCAGTGGGCCGCCTGAAGGGGGTGGACGCGGTCATCGTTGGCACGGCGACGATCGACCGGGAGAACTGCTCCTCGCCCCCATGGGTGATCGAGTGTACTGCGCGCATGGTGGACCTGGTCTCCGGCGAGATCATCATGGCCACCTCCTTCACGCCAGGCATGCGGAAGAACAAGGATCTGCCCGCTGCATACGCCACGGAAGTGGGTGAAGCACTTGCGGCGGGGTTCTTTGTGGAGTAGCGCAATTGACATTTGGGTTGAATTTGGACATACATTCCATAGCAGCCTCGTAGAGCCTTCCGTCGCACTCTGTACGGATCCAGACTGCCCACTGCCTGGGAGACCGGATCATGAAACGCCCCCCCCTGTTGCCTTGCCATCCTCCTCTCCGGATCGATCTTCTGTGCCGCCAGTGCGCAGGATCCCTGCGGAGAGGGAAAGAAGTCCCTTCAAAAGATCACCACGAACGACAACTACTCCTGGTTCATCGATAAACAGGATCTTCAACTGGTACGGGAACAACGGGAACAGTTCAACAATATCAAAGAGTGAGATAGCGGGCTGGAGTATCCTGCTGGTTCCGGCAAGTCCGCAATCTTTGAAGACGGAATCGTCTGGGGCGGATTCCACAAAGGACGGGTGATCCCGAAGGTCGGGGGATCGACCTATAGGTATGGACTTCAGGCGGGCGTCATACTGACGCAGGGCGGATCCGGGGGAATCCGATCGCCCGATCGCCGACGACCCAACGCTCCCGAAATACCGCGTCTACCGTGTCCGGCCTGACGTGACCCCGGCGACGTCGTTCGATGCCGTAAAGGAGAAGATGCAGGCCGAGGCGGCCTGATCGGACGCTACTCAACCACCACCGCAAGCGAGATCTTTGAGCGCTACCTGCAGGACTGGAACGAATGGCCGGCGAAGGACGGGTCTCCCCGCCCCATACAAGGATGTGAACGGTGACGGCAAGTACGATCCGGCGAACAGACATTCCGGGCAAGCCGGGCGCCGATCAGACCCTCTACTACGTGGCCAACGACCTGGACTCGGCCAGGACCAAGAACCTCTACTCCTCCCCGCCGATCGGACTGGAGATGCACCGAACCGTCTGGGGGTACACACTCGATGGACCACTGAACAACACCGTTTTCTCCAGCACGTTGCTGATCAATAAAAGCGGCGCGGCACTGGACAGCGCATTCCTCGTCCAGTGGTCCGACCCGGATCTCGGTGAGGCCGGGCGACGATTACGCCGGGTGCGACGTGGTCCGAAATCTCGGGTTATGTGTACAACGGCCAAAACTCGACAGGATTATGGCGCGGCGGTCCCCGCCGCAGGTTACGACCTCCTGCAGGGACCCCGGGTCGCCACAGGCAGCCTCACCGATTCTTCGTCTTCATGGGAGGCTACCGCAGGGGCTACAAAAGCCTACCGATGACCTCCTTCGGGATCTTCATCTGCGGCTCCGCAATATACATGTGACCCCCTCGGCGCTGTCGGGCGGCGACTCGCAGTGGTACAGGCTCATGAACGGCCAAACACTGATGGCAACGAGTACCTGAACCCTTTCACCGCAAAGCCCCGACGAAATTCACTTGTGGACGGCGATCCCCTCTACCGGCGAAGGGATGGATCGACGGGTGGAAGTCTGACCGCGGGCGACAGGAGTATCTACCTCGGTGTCCGGCCCGTTCCGCCTGGCAAACGGCGACACGCAGGAGGTGGTCGTGGCATTGAGCGTGGGACAGGGGGCCGATCGCATCTCCAGTGTAAGCGTGTTGAAGCACCAGAGCGACGTCGTCCAGGCCTACTACGACAATCTGCTGGAGATCCCTGTGCCTGCCACCTTCGCCTGCATTCACCGCCGGCGCCCTCGATGGAGAGGTCGTCCTCACCTGGAGCGAAGGAGCCCAGGCGAATCGAAACCTGGAAAGAGCGGCAACCACGTCTTTGAGGGGTACAACGTGTACCAGTTCGAGGGACCCGCCGGAGGCGGCGGACCGTCGAATACGCATCGCAACATTCGATATCCCGAACAACATCACGTGGATCTTCGACGATGTCTACGATCCTGAATCGGGGTCTATCTGACCGAAGCCATCGTCCAACGCGGCACGGATTCAGGGATCAGACATTTCTGGAGGACGACAGAGATTCACTGAATTCGAGACCCTGGCGAACGGCTACACGCTATTACTTCGGCTTGACGGCCTATTCATTTTCGAGACAAGCCGGCAACGCACCGAAACAGCTGGAGTCCACACCCGTGATCCGCGAGGTCATCCCGCAATGGCCGCAGGGACTCCGCTACACCAACGTCGCGGGGGACACGCTGAAACAGATCTCCCATGATGGGCCCTCCACGGGCTCGGTCGTCCCGATCGTCTGCGATCCCACGGCATTACCCCGCGACGGGGCGAGCTACCGTGTGGCATTCCGGGGATCGGGATCGGCACTGGTGTGGGACCTGACCCGAACGACCGGCACCAGGTCAGATACGATCGCGAGGAACCAGTCGGACCAGACCGGGTCCGACGAGACCTCCCCCATCGTGGACGGGATCCTCTGGCGCGTCTACACCGCTCCGAAGGATTTCAATACTTCCTCACGGTACAAAACGCGGCGGGTCCGATCACCCCGTTCCAGCAGGGGGCCTTCGCATTCAACACGAGCGGTTTTCCGATGCTCGGCGAGTCTCCGGAGATCCTTTGTAGACCGTCCGGATCGGACAAAGCAGCAAAGCCCAGGCAAACTGACGGCCTCCAAAGGATGGGGCATCCATACCGGGATGAATTCGCCGACGATGAGCGCCAGCTATAGCTACTTCAAGTCGCGCGTCACTAGACGCAGACGCCCGGTGGCCGGTGATCATTCCGTACGATGGGAGATCCGGTTCACGGCGGCTGGAGGAAAGGCGCTCGATCCCGGCGGCACTGGGGAACAAGCGAAACATGTAGTCGACGTGCCGTTCGAGCTCTGGAACATCGGCATCAACACGCCGGACAACACGGCGGACGACTACCGCCTGTTCCCGTACATTATGGACGTCGACAACAGCGCTTCCTTCAATCTGCTGACCAAGGCTGGAACGGACAATGTGACGTTGGAGGCGGGGGCTCGGCCCACTCCATCTCCGGCGGTGCCAACGATCCATTTACCGACTGGTTCTACTGGGTACAGCCCGTGAACAAGACCCCCGGGAGAGGCGGGCTACAACGCGATCCTCGCCGGTGCACAGGCGGCGTCGCCGGTGGGCAGGATCCCTTATCTGGGCGCCGGAACCAACAGCGACGCCATGCGCCGGATGGTGCTCGTCGGGTGGAACATGGGCGCTGTGGCCACGGGGCCGGGCAGTTACACGATGACCATGCCGGAAGTGGGGACGGTCTTCCGTATCGTCACCACGAAGCCGAACGGAGCCGGAGATGTCTTCACCGTGACGGTACCCGCCGCTCAACAATCACCAGAGATTGCCCAGGCGGACGCTGACCGGGTGAACGTTTTCCCAAATCCATTCATCGGCAGCGTCGATCCGAATGTCGCTGCGCGCGCGCAATCCGTGACATTCACGCACCTGCCACAGCGGGCGATCTTGCGGATCTACACGCTCGCCGGCACACTTGTCCGGTCGGTGGACAAGAACGACACCAGCCCGATCTGGACATGGGACCTCAAGAATGACTACGGTGGAGTTATCGCGCCTGGAATGTACATCGTCTACGTCGATATGCCTGAGGTGGGGGTGACCAAGACGCTGAAACTGGGGATCATCACGCCGCAGTAGAAACCGCTCCATCATCTCCCGAGAACAGCCGAAGGCCCGGATCCCCCGGGCCTTCCCTGTGTATAGTGCATTCCTACTGTGGCAGACCCGATTGGACGCCCTTAGCAAATGACCAGGTCCGCACGTACTCATCCAGCAGTCGCAGATAGACGCGATACTGCTCCAGCGAGACCCCCGGCGGGGTCTGGTGGTCGACGCTCGGCACAAAACCTCCCGACCGGACAAGCGGGGTGAGGCGTTCGAACTCCGCGCGCATGGCCGCTTCTCCCTTTGTCATGACCATCTTGTCGAAGTGGCCGACCATACGCAGCGTAGGGAAGGTTTCCCGGAGGCTCCGGCCGTCAACTCCCGCCTGTCTCTCCAAGGGGAGCACCCCGTGGATCCCCAGCGACTGCAGCCAGGGGACCAGCAGCGTCACATCACCGTCGGTATCGACGAATGTCAACATCTTCATGTCGCCCATCCGTTCCAGCAGACGACGGTAATAGGGTGACAGGAACTCGTCAACAGATCCCCCGCGAGACCATGGGACCGTTGTTGTAGGACATGTCCTCCGCAACGGTCACGAACGTCGGCCGGCAGACCCTGTCGATCCGGTCCAGGAGCCGCAGGTTGAAGTCCAGAAGGTCCTGATTGATCCTGTGGATGAGTTCGGGTTGATCGTAGTAAGCAAGCATCAGCTTTGTAAAACCCATCAGCGTCCGGGGGAACCAGAAGAACCCCTCCAGAGTGATCCACACCACGGCGTCTCCATTCGCCTGGCGCCCGGACCACGGCCGCATCTGTCCCAGCGCCTCGCCGTGGTCGGGGAACAGGTGTCCGTGGATCCGCAGGTAGTCGTCCATGTTCGAGATGCAGCCTTCCACATGGTGCTGCACCGCCTCAATGGTCGGGTCGGTGGTGCTGAACCAGAATTGTTTGTAGGGGTCCAGGCCGAAGTATTCGTGGATCGCAAAGACATCGTCACCGAGCCGGTGTGGGAGGCCCTCATTCCGCCACCGCGCGATGGTCTTATCCCACCACATCGCCCACTCCCACTTCGGCACGCGGTCCACCGGCTGGAAATCCATCAATGCCCTGAAACGCTCGACGTGGTTCATAGGTCATTCTCGGGGATGCAGGCCCCGGCTCACTTCTGTCCGAGGTGGAAGGAACCATCCCAACCGGCAGCAGGCGGTTCGGCGCGGAACCGGCCGATGCGGTCAAGGAAAACCCGTGTGGGACCATCGTCGCGGCGGAGCTCGAGACAACCGAGGAGTGCCTGCTCGGCGAGATCCCATTGACTGGCCCTGTACGCTGACAGTGCGGCAGCGAACCGGTCGCACAGCTGTCGTGTCGCCTCGGGCATGATGGTTGCGATGCCCAGGATCTCGAACACTCTGTGCGCCTCGGTCTTTCCTTTGACCACGAGCATGTCGATCTCCCGGGTCAGGAAGTCGGCGCCGGCGGCTCTGGCGATCGATTCGTTTGCGAGAATGCGGGTGCCATAGTAACGGTTGGCGCGCTCCAGCCGCGACGCGAGGTTGACCGCGTCGCCTATGACCGTGTAGCTGCGGGAGTTTTCTGCGCCGATATTTCCGACAACGACATCGCCCATGCTGAGGCCGATCCGCAGGTCCACCGTTGGGAGGTTCTTCCTGAGCCCGGTGAGCTCCGGCAGGAGGGAACGGAACGTGTCCAATGCGCCCAGTTGGTCCAGTGCTGCGCGGCATGCCTGGGAGGCTTGTTCCTCCTCGGTAGAGAACGGCGGTCCCCAGAAAGCCATGACGGCGTCTCCCATGAACTTGTCGATCACGCCGTGGTGTCGTTGGATCGCCTCTGCCTGCAGCGCGAAGTGACGGTTGAGGACGTTGACCATTCCCGCCGGCGTGAGCTGTTCCCCCAGGGCGGTGAAGCCCACAAGGTCTGCGAACGCCACACACATCTCTCTGCGTCCGCTCATGGCATCCCCGCCTCCGGGCTTGAGAATGACCCGGTCGAGCACCCTCGGATCGATATATTTGCCGAACGTCTGCCGGATCTCGTCCTTTGCCCGCAGCTCCTGCACGAAATAGTTGAATGCGCGCGTCAGGTCGGCCACCTCGTCCCTGGAGAGGACCGGCAACTCGACGGTCAGATCGCCCTGTTCCACGCGCTTGATCCCCCGATGAGCGACTGGACAGGATTCACCAATCGCCGGGTCACGAGCGCGGAAAACGTCAGCCCCAGCAGCACGGAGACCAGCGTGGCCGCGATGCTGACCCAGACGATGCGGGATTGGCGCTGGTTGGCCTCGACGGCGGCGTTGCTGACGAATTGCTGGGTAAAGCGCTGTATCCTCGACCGTTCGTCCTGCACCAGGCGTTGTGTGTCGTTCAGGACGTCTATCAGGCTGTTCACTCGCGTACGTCGGCCTGCCTCCATGTCCTCGAGGACCTGCCGCTGGCTGTTGCTGATAATTGCATAGAGGGCCATGACCTGAAGCAGGGAGGTCCGCACTCCCGCCAGCTCTTCGCGGTCGCGGTCAATGAGTGCCGGGAGACCGGCGAGGGAATCGACGCGGTGGAGTTCGGCGGACAGTTTGACGGTGAACAGATCGTAGTTTGTACGCGCTTCCGCGAGGATCGCGGGGTTCGGTTGCAGGTTGTTCAGCGCTCCATACCAGCGTTCAAACGCGAGACGCCGGCGGAGGCCGTATTCCTCGAGGTTGGCGGCCGCATTCGCCAGTGGCAGGTATCGTCCCTCCACGACCTCGAGCTGCGTATTCAGGACGGTCACCTGCCACAGCAGCACGGCGACAAGGACGATCGTGAGGACCAGGAGAAACACAGCCAGGCCGAACACCTTTGTGCCGATCGTGTTCTTGATCTTCAAGTGACGCTTCATGCCTGTCAAGAGGTTGTTGACTCGAGAGGGAGGCAGCGCCCGTGGGTTCCACTCAGGGCGACCAGGGTTCTATGGTAACGATTGGCACGGTCAAAACAAAGCGTGGCCGCCCAGACCCCGGAACCGTCACTGAAGATGTTGCATCCGATCTGCGCGTCCCCGAGGGACGACTGAATCCACTGTGCGCTGAGTCGGATCGTGCAGAAGAGAGCGAAGAAGATGCAGAGCAGGAGCCGTTTCATGTATTCCTCTGAATAGACGACGGAAGGGAGCCCGGCACGAAGAGAATGGATGCCTCCGCGAATTCACGATACACGCAGCGGGCCACGCTTAAAGGGTGGCGTTTGAGGCGAAAGTGTCGGTATTACGACCCTGCGGGAGGAGACTCATGGCCATATGGACGGATCGGCCGCGCCAATCTCGGTCCGGTCAGCAAGTCAACGACGCTCGTGGTGTGTGATCTCAAGGGGAGGGGGCCGGCGCGGTGTGGTGACATTCGGCGGGGACTCCGAATCCCGCCGGTGCCAGATGACGCGACTTTTCAGTTTCAATTGTTCGGCCAGCTGCCCCAGATGCCGCAGAAGCCACCGACGTCCGAACCCAACAGTTCCCGCTGGGTGTCCCAATACACCGCGTTCATCACCGCACGTGGGGAGAAATGCAGGTGATCCACGCTGTTCTTCTTGCTGGCATCAAAGAACACCGAACCGAAGTGCGCCTGACTCAAACCATGACCCGCCTCGTGCAAAGCGATGCTCTCGACGTCGATTCTGCGTCGTACCACGCGGGCCCGGACACGGACCACAGGAAAGCATCATTGTAGTAGATCTCGCGGAACGCCACATCCGCTTTGCCGTTGCGGTCGATGTCCGTTGGACCACCCGCCCCGGTCCAGATGAACGTGAATGTCACCCCGAGGATGTAGCTGCTCCCCCCCGTCTCGACAAGGTCAAAGAATGCCCCCGGGAGCCATCCGGCATGGGTGATATCTGCCCCCCATCCTGCCAATCCTCCGAACCCCAGCAAATACTGGACGTATCCCAGGTCAAGAACGCCCAGGTCGGTTTTGGTGATCGGTATGTTCGCGGGATGGCCGTTCCAAGTGCTCATCGCGTTTTCTATCGCAGTCTCTGTCTCATCTGCGTCAACCCGCCGCTGGCAACCCCTTCAGTGCGGTCTACGGCATGTAATCATCCGGCACCCCCCCATCGACGCGGGTCAAGGGTACCCGAGTGCGCCGTGAGCTGTTTGTTGCCGACATTCTTCGCAAAGACGACTCTCCCGGCCTTCTCCGATGCAGAAGCGGTGATATACTCCATCATCAGCATGCGGCAGGACTTCCCCTGGGCTTCCAATGTCGCGTTGATGGTCGAAAGCATCACGCTCCCCGTTCCACCAGTGACCGACTTCTGCTGAGCAGGAGCGCTTGTCGAAACGGTGTGCTGTTCCGCGATCCCGGGCTCGTCCTTACCGCAGCCGATGAGAACCAGCGTCAAGACGAGGGCCATGATGGCCGTACACGCATGCGAGTATCTCATGGCAATTCTCCTTCTGCTGTGAATGTATGAGAGGACGCTGCCGTCATTCCGACGTTCCCGGAACAAGAAGGACAGCCCCTTGGCCTTCCGTCTATCGTAAGTTCGTATCATATGACCATAGGAATAACTACAATGCTGTCCTTCCCTCCTGGAAAGGAGCTATTCCTATGGGCCTGTCAACCCTCAGTAGAGACGGGTACGGTCTGAAGCGGGTAGTATCCAAGACCGCACGCAGTGCCATCGTGCAGCGATTGACTTCGGACTTCAACCTCACCCCTATCATCGCCGAAGCCTTCTACGAACAGTTTTCCCGGTACTACGAGGAACACACCAACATCAGCCTCTCCTCCGGCGAGATCGCCTACGAGGGCGTCGCCGGTGACGAACCTCCCGGCAAACACATCCGTCTGGCACGCAAGGTGACCGTTCGCCTCCGTCTCATCGACTTCAACGCGGATCTGGAGGTCCTTGCAAGCTTTGGGCTCGCGGGGTTGCGACGACATCGTCTCGCTCGGATTACCAAACAGGCCTATGACCAGGGTGCTTTGCTGAGCTACGAAGACATCGCTATGATCCTCTCGACCAGTCCGGCAACGGTCAAACGCGATGCGCACTACCTTCGGCAACAGGGAAAGTTCATTATGACCCGGGGCGTCAAGCAAGACATGGGACCGGGCCTTTCCCACAAAACCATCATCTGCGATCTCTACTTCAAAGGGTATACCTTCAGCGAGATCGAACTGCAGACAAATCATTCAGAGACCAGCGTCAAACGCTACCTGGCGGACTTCATCCAGGTCGCTTCGCTGCAGATGCAGCACTTCTCCCTCCAGCAAATCCGGCTCATCGCGCACAAATCCGAACGGCTCGTCCGGGAGTATCTGCACCTGTACAGCACCTATGACCAGCAAAACAACCAGCGCCTGCACGACCTGCTCACCCCCACCACTCCCGGCCTGGAGGCGGAAAAAAAATCCGGCCTTCTTGCCCGCCAAGGAGGTGCTGGCCATGAGTAAGACGTTCACCAAGGAACAGGCACAATGCAAAAAACTGAGGCGTTTACAGGGCAAAACCCTCGAACACGTGCTCCATCACCGCTTCCTGCATCACTATGGCTACGACAAGGGCCCCATTACCGCCCGTGCCATCGTCAAGGACATCGTCCGCTTGATCGACGAATACTTCCTTGTCACACCCTTGCCCAATGAACGCCTCTTCCTCCACAACGGACAGCTCACGGATGGCGGTGCCCGTCGAAGAGCGGCCGCGCAAGTATCAGTCGATCGCCGAGACGACTCTCAAGCCGGTTATCCTGTCCTTCTGCACCGATGACGACATCGCCCATATCGCCCACGGCTTCGACTCGAAAACCCTTCGCATGAAACGCCTTGTGCGATGGGTCGTGAAGCCTTCGATCAAGGCGCTGTCTGACCCAACTCGATCTGGCCATGCTGCTCGGCGTCTGCGACGCCGTCGTCAGTCAGTATGTCAACGAGCTCTACCGAGAAACTGGACGGCTACTCCCAACGCGTGGCAATGTGCACGATCTCTCCGGCGCCATCACCCACAAACGCAAGATCATCACCCTCTACCTCGAAGGCTACCTCACACCGGAGATCGCTCAGAAAACGGACCATGCAAAAGAATCCGTCGACCGCTACATCCATGACTGCCATCGCGTTGAAACACTCTGGCGGAACGGCATCACCGACCTCGACACCATGAGCCAGCTATCCCATCTTGCTCAACGCGTCGTCCTGCAATACATCATCTCAAACCCGACAAACTCCGGCGCTTGCACTTCCCTCGAACCAAAGCCCTTGACTCTCACAATGAACCTGATACATTACCACACGACTCCGAGCAGCCCGAACCAAGCACTCTTCCGGAGCAGCTCGTCGAAGGATAACCCGGATGATGCACGAGTCGAGGACGGCCTCCTCACGAGCCTGTCCTCAACCTCGGCTTCACCTCAAATCCCGGGCCATCTCTCAAAAAAGGCAGTTCTCCTCACTCTCCTATGGTCACCTGAGCTTATCTGATCAAGACAAGCTTCTTCGTCTCCACGTAGCTCCCTGCCTGCAGTCCTGTAGAAGTACACGCCGCAGGGCAGGTTGGATGCATCGAACTTCACCTCATGGTAGCCCGCTTCCTGTTCGCCATTCTGGAGAACTGCGACCTGTTGCCCGAGCGTATTGTAGACCGCCAGACTCACGTGTGATCGCTCGGGCAAGCCGTAGCGGATGGTGGTCGAAGGGTTGAATGGGTTTGGATAGTTCTGCTGTAATGAGAAGCGATATGGCGTAGATTTCACATACCCGGGTGCAGAGGAAACCAAACCAGACAGCGGTCTTCTGAACGCCCCGCCCAGCCATGTCCCTGCATAGAGGTTCGTCTTGTCGGCGGCAAGGGACAACACGGCGGAATCCGGGAGGCCTGAGCTTATGCTCATCCAGAACCTCCCGCTGTCAGACGACATGAAGACGCCACGGTCGGTGCCGGCAAAAAGGAGTGACTTGCTCACGGCAAGGCACTTGATGGCTTTGAACAAGATACCTGAATCTGCGCGCGTCCAGAATGTCCCCTGGTTCGTGGAGCGGAACAGGCCCCCATTGGTACCCGCAAAGAGAGTCGTCCCTTGAAACACGAAGGCAAAAATGGTTGGGATCTCCAGACCCGAGTCGACAGGGCTCCAACTCGATCCGTTGTTGGAGAACCAAATACTCCGCTCCCGTACGTTCCGGCAAAAAGTGTCGAACTGTCTTCTCCGGCCCCAGGTGGGGCCACTGTGAGGGCCCAAACATCCTTGTTTGCGAGTCCCGCGCTGGCGCCCCTCCAATACTGGCCACGGTCTCTTGAGAGGTAGACACCTCCTCCCTGGGTTCCTGCAAAGAGATGGACTCCACTGGAAAGGCTTCGAAGGTCGAGACATCGCACCGTGCTGTTCGTCAACCCGGAATCCCTCACAGTCCAGTGTGTGCCGTTGTCGGTGGAGAGATAGACCCCGTGGACTCCCCTGGACCCAGCAAAGAGATGCATTGCACCGGATGTATACAGAGGAAGGATGCCCAAATGGGGTCATCACGCACGCTCATGCCGACATTGATCCTTTTCCAGCTTTCAAAGTTCAGTGACGATTGGAAGATGCCGCCATTGTAGGTCCCTGCGTAGATCGTCAACAGGGCAGGGGTCAAACATTGAACTTGTGATGCGGTCATGCCCGTGTTGGTCTCCCCCCAGGTTGTTCCTTTGTCAGTAGAAGGAACACTCCAGCATCAGTGCCGGCCACGATGGTGGTGCCGAACGCAAGGAGTGAGAAGACGATACGTTTTTCCAAAGCGGTGTCAACCGATGTCCATGTTGAGCCCAGGTTTGTGGACCGCGAGATCCCACCCTGGGTGCCTGCGAAAAGAACCGTATCACCTGTTCCTCCGGAGGGAGGGAGGACGGCAAAAGCGTTTACGACAACATGCGTGAGGCCCAAGTTGATCTGGGTCCAGGATGCCCCTTTGTTCGTGGAACGAAAGACTCCTGATCCCTCTGTTCCGGCAAGAATGACATTGTTGTCCGGGTTGCCCTGGTTTGGTACTACGGCAAGCGCATAGACCAATGCAGATGGGATCGGGATACTGACTGCAGACCATGACAGACCATAGTCGCTTGACCGAAAACAGCCGTGGTTACCGGCCGCAGCGAAAATGGTCGGTCCGCTGAAGACCATGGCTCCAATGCTATACGATCTCAAGACGGTGTCTCTTGACACCCAGCTTTCCCCATTATCAGTCGAGAGAAATACACCGCTATTTGTCCCGACAAAGATGTCCTTGTCTTTCACGGTGAAGCTATAAATGTATTGCGTTGTCAGGCCTGCCCCGGAAGGCGTCCATGTCCTCCCGCTGTTTGTTGAGACAAGCAGGCCTCCTCCGGCCGTCCCCGCGAACAATCTAGTGCCCTTCGAAGTCAGCGCTGCCACATAGGAGCCGGGCAGGCCGCTGCCGGTCAGTCTCCAGCTGCCACCGCCGGTCGAGGAAATGTATACTCCGCCGTTCCTCGTCCCGGCGAATACGAGTGAATCCTTTGTGCAGAGTGCATGAACCCACCCGCCGTTGGGACCATTCATGCTCGACCATTGAGCAGCGGCCTGGGTGCCTGAGAGCAAGCAGCCAAGAGCAAGGTAGCCGAGGAGTGATTTCATGTGGGCCTCCGTTCTTTTTTCCCATTCGAGGCGGATGGGTACATGAGGAGATGATGGCTGCAGGACAACCTCTTAGAGTAACTACAACTCTGGTGTTCCTATCGGCCGGATACCGCAGACAGAGAGGGCTGTGAGAGCGGGAAACCGCAGCGATCCCGGCCTAGTGCCAGACCGAGACTTTTTGTGCTTGTGGCGGAATACTCAACGGCACTGGCCAATGTCAACTGTAGAAATAGTGCTTCACACTACAACACGGTCGCATTCGCCAACATATTCCTCTCGACGGGCTCGATAAACGCCTGTGACATTCAGGGTCAGGGTCCTTTTGCAGAGGCATTTACAGCGTCTCTGGTGGGGAACATGTCTCGGAACGGATTCCAGGACAAATCTGTCGCTGTCTTAAGGCTCGTCCACTCCCAGCCCATCCCGTAGCGGTGCGCAGGGATGGGTATGTGAAGATGATATATATCCTAAGGGTCCAAAACGTCGATTTCACCCCTATGAACATTGCACGGTTTTAGGGTGGGTGCGCATACCGGTACTAGGATTGCGCTCCTGGTAGTAGGGATTGCGCATTCCGGTATATGAAATTCGGTGGGTCGCGAGCCCTAGTACGGATAAAGAAGAAAAGGAACACGCCATCCCAGCCAGCTCCCGACGGATAAGTATCACAGGCCGATCCTTGGACTGGCGACGTCCTCCGTATTCTTGGCTCATGGCCGACCAGAACCTGCCTACCCTCGCCGACGCCAAACTGCGTTTGAAGATGAACCGCTCGATGGTCGAGATGTCCTGGACAATACTCCACCCGATGCCATCGCCAATTTCGGCGAGAATGGGTGGAACCGTGGGAAGAAATGGTGAGGGAGATGGAACGCACAGATCCCGGAGCTACGCCGACTTCTTGATCAGTCGGTACCTAGTGGAAGTCCCTCTACGGATCGCATCAGCGTCTCTGGAAGCAAGTGGCTGTATATCTCCGTGGTCTTGAAATTGGAATGCCCCAACAGCTTCCGAACCTCGTAGATCGATGCTGCGCCGGATCGTATTAGCCAGCTCGCGTAACTATGGCGAAGGCTGTGATAATGGATGGTGTCGTCGACCTTCAGTTTCCGCAAGTGTCTTGAACTTCATAGTAAGGCGTCGGTCCACGATCCTCTCCCCTACTTCCTACAACACGTAGTTACCGACCCGATCGTCCCTTAGCTGCAGGAAAATCCCATGAGCGTAAGGGTTCATCGGCACGACCCTGCCGTCTTCCTTGCTTCGTCCGAAAGTCTCCCCTCGACTGGACCATGTAATAAGCCTCCTTTCGACTGGACCATGTAGTAGATTCCGTTGGAACGACGGAAAACGGTGGGCATGCCTGCCTCTGCCAGAGAAATCTGTTAGCAGTTTTGTTAGCAGGCGAACTACAGCGGCTGTAAGTTGTGTGCCCCCAACGAGATTCGAACTCGTGTTACAGGCTTGAAAAGACTATAGACCTTCGAAAAAAGATGTCGATCCACCGAATTCGGGAGCAAAACTACAGCCGTTTGTTAGCAGTTCTGTTAGCAGTTCACCGCTGTGGGTTGCGAGAGAAAACATACACATCGTTCACTATTGGCGCAAAAGACAGGTGAGCAATATCCCGACGGCCTGGGAGAGAATGCGTCCAGCCCCACCTCGGGGCGTAGGAAGTACATCCGCCCGATTGCCAAAAAAGACAACTGGGACCCGACTAAGGGGGAACAGGTCAACGCTCACCACGAACATCTTCTCCCACAGCATCCACGACTTTGCACATTTCTGCCGCTCTTCGAGGGTGTTGACTGCCAATACTACGCCTTCCGGTCTAAAGGGATGACAGTTGAATTGACTATCTCAAGACACGAGGGTATCTTCTTGCATAATCGCAGGTTGTCCGCAATGGGTTGTCGCAAAGTGCTTGGAGGGATGGGATCTTCATCGATGAAAACCTACATTCACTTTCTCGCCTTTTTGTGCAAGCTTGGTCCTTTTCGCCTCATGCACTGACAGAGGAGAGATTGTCAGTCCCCCAACTATCGATTGGGAGGGGAATGCTCCTCTCTTCAATGAAGCATATCGTGATAGTATTGTGGCAATAAAGGGAGGGAGTGAGGTATCTCTCTGGTTCAAGGATGGCACGGAAGGTAGAGTCGTAGGGCGATGGTCGGAAACCAGGTCCGTCTCGTGGAGCCCCAGAAAATGGAAGATTCTCTGTGCAACATCGCACGGCCTGTTCTTCATGAACCCGGATGGTTCAAATCAAAAACTTGTAACGCCTTCAAGAGAGTACTTTCTTGACGCAAAGATGTCTCCCGATGCGCAGAAGATTGCGTACATATCAATCGACACAACAGATGCCTACCGCAATAAGGGTAAGATAAAGGTCATGGACCCCGATGGTAATCACATCGTGAACTGACATCAAGAATCGTTGGTCTCAATTCAGTGTCTTGGACGCCCGATTCAAAATACATCATCTATAGTAGTCAAGATAGGTCCGACGGGGGCATAAACATCATATCGCCGGAGGGAACAGGACACCGCATCCTATATCCTGACTCGGGTAGTTCATGCGATTTCCCTTCGTTGTCACCCGATGGCACTCAGCTGGCTTTCTCTATTCTGTCAGGGGCGTCGACCTGACGTTCAAGATTTATCTCCTCGATATGGCGACATTAAAGCGCAGCAAGGCACTCACTACGGGCACATCACAAGACTTCCAAAACCTGGTCGACAAACGGGCAACAAATAGTCTTTTGTTCTTCCATTGGTTCCTCAACGCAGTCGTTGTGGAGAATTGACCGCGACGGTCAGCATCTCGTTTGCCACGACGCGAACATCGCAAATCCCTATCTCGAGTCCTTCTTGGTGCAAGTAGTTAGCATTGATGTGGTATGCGGTGGTCAAATTCTGCAATGGACTGCCAAAGTGTACCGCCGGAGAAAATCTCGCGAACCAACTTCTCCGAAACGGGACGTTGTATGCAGCGAACTACGCTGAAGCCCTAGGTGCCAAAAGGGACGAAGATCTTGTCCACAAACTCAAGGGTATCTGAAAGGAGCTCAACGATTGCTTTGTCTGGCTGCTGCAACTCAGGAAGAGGAGGCGGTGAGACCCAAACGGCCTGATCACCTGCCCTATCGCTATACGCGAAGATTTCTCATTGGGCCGCGGGACCATATCTCGGATGCAGAGGAAGTCAATTGGCGAGAGGTGTCGGGCAAAAGAATGAAAACGTCAGCCGGGGGGGCTGATGTATGTCAGGCGGGAACTCATTGATGATCGAAGGTCTCAAAATCGAAGATAGTGAACAAGTAACCAATTCTCAACCCTCGATCTTCAATCTTCGTGCCCCCAACGAGATTCGAACTCGTGTTACAGGCTTGAAAAGCCCGTGTCCTAGGCCTCTAGACGATGGGGGCGAAGCGGTGACCCCGCCGAAGGCGGGGTCTGCTTTCACAGCGTGACCCCGGCGCGAATCGAACGCGCAACCTACAGCTTAGAAGGCTGTTGCTCTATCCGTTGAGCTACGGGGCCGCAGCAATGCACACCTGACGATCCACAACGGACGACCGACAACCGAAAGGTCCAAGCATAAATATGCCAAAATCCGGAGGAAAATGCAATCAGCGGTACAGGATCAACGGGTCCGGCCGTACGTCGAACTTCGCCGCCAACGCCTCCAGCTGCGCCGTCGACAACTTCTGCCGGATCCCCCCGGCCGACATCGCCTTCAGATAGATCAGCGCCGCCTTCTCCACTGTGTCGATCAACCCGAACGCGTCGTCGAGGCTCCTCCCCGCCGCTAACACCCCGTGGAACTGCCAGACCACCACCCGGCGCGCACGCGCCGCATGAGCCGTCGCCTCCGCCAGCTCCGATGACCCCGGCAACAGCCACGGGAGGAACTCCACCCCCTCAGGGAACATCACCAGACACTCCGCATGCATTTCCCACAACAACCGCGTCAACTTCACGGTATCGAGGTCCAGCGCGATCGACAACGCGATCAGGTTCGGCGAATGGGTGTGGATCACCGCGCGATCCATGTTCTCGCTCGCCACCTTCCGCGCCGCATGAACCCGCAGGTGCGGCAACAGCTCCGACGTTGGCCTGCCCAGCGGACGGAATCCCCACAACATCCGGTAGGCCGATCCCCGCTCGTCGATCTCGATCACTCCCAGGTTCTTCTCCGGAGCGAGCTCGATGTTCCTCAGGAACCGGCCGGTCCCGGTCACCAGGTAGACGTCCCCGGCCACCTCCGGCACCCGCTCCTGCAACGGCACCCAATCGCCTCTTGGCGCGAGGGCCGCTTCACGTTCGGTACTCTCGTGCGGAAGCCGCAGGCTGATGTTCCCGGCATTCGCCTCCGCCCAGCCTTTGAACCACATATCACGGCTGGTTTTGATGATCTCCGCAAGAAAATGAGGCGTCATTTCCCCCCCTTCGATAGCCACAGAAACACGGAGATATCCCGCCTGTGGAAGGGATGTCTCCGTGCCCTCAAAGACGCCTGTGGGCGCCAGCTTAATCGGTGATGTGCAGGATGCCTTCCTCGACGTTGTAGCGCGTGTAGCCGAGGAGTGCATACAAGAAAAGGATAGCCCCGAACATCTGCAAGAACTGTTTCGCCGTGATCAGCCCGATGAAGACCAGGTCGATCTGCGAATTGTCTGCCAGATACCACCCTTCCACCATTTTCAGTCCAAGGACCGCGCCGACGTAGATGGTCCCGGACAGGATGAACAGGGTGCGGGGCATACGGGGAAGACTGCGGAGAAAGTTGAAGTAGAGGATCCCGAACAGCGACACGAACAGGATGCCCAGAATGACCCAGCCGAACAGGAACACCCCGCTGGTTTCCATCGTTTCCGAGATCAGCGCACTGACCTCCTCGTGCAGGGTCGACACCTCGTCGATCGACAGCAGGGCGAAGACCACGCTCAGGTCCCGCCAGTGCCGTGCGTACGGCGCGTCCCCTGCCTTCTTCGCCAGCCAGATCGTCCAGAGCAGCAGGGACGAAACGACGAAGATCGTGGACTTGAACCAGGTGGGAATGTTCGCCTCGGACGCAAGGTCGAAGAGCCGCGCGAACCCCTGGACCCCCTCGCGGGAAAGCTGCTCGGGATTCTGCTGCAGGTTGACGTACAGGACCGCCGCCCCGGCGAGCGTCAGGAGGACCGCGATACCGAGGAGCAATAGCGTGGTACGTCGTATGGACACATCCAGAATTGAGATCACGGTCGATCAGCCTCGCTTGTGCGTGAACGGGACTACCGTGAGGGTGTGAGACCTCGGGCCACCAACAATGTCGCTACTGGCGGGGTAACGGACCGTGGCGTGGGTCACATGACCGGAGATGGTCCACAATGACGGAGAGATGGGTGACACCTATCGGAAGGTCAGGACGTCATTGAGGGCACCCATCATTGCGGCGTTGTTCTTGATGCCGCCCCAATTGTAGATGCACATGTAGCGGAGACGTGGCAGCGCGAGCGTCGCACGGAGGGCCCCCAGCCAGGCGTCGCGGTCGTGCTCCCCGAGCCAGAACCACTCCGCCGCGGCCCACCAGGGGGCGTCGCTCCGCTCGACCGACTTGCGCACGCCGGCGTCCTTCGATGGGTCCGAGGCGTGACGGTAGAAACTCCACCCCGGACAGGAATATGCGTTCAACGCGGCGCCGTAAAGCAGCTCCTCTTCCTTCCACCCGCCGACGTGGGTGAACAACCGCTCCCTCGGCACACCAAGCCGGGAGGCGAGGGCGCACAGATCGTCCAGGTGCCTCCGCACAACCTCCGCAAGGTGTGCCTCCTGCAGTGCACCGCTGTCCGCCAGCGCGGCCGACCTGACCGACGCGTACCCGATCGCCATGACGCCGCGGCCAGGCACATCCTCCCCCTTGAGCTCCACCTTTGGGTCCCGTGACACAGCACTGTCCAGCAGCCCGTTTCCTCCCGGATAATAGTACGCGTTGACGCCGATGGAGCTCTCCCACCCGAGCTTCAGGGCGATCAACAGATCCTTCTTGCCCGAAGGCAGAGATCTCCACCAGTCCACGATCAGCGGCACCAGCGCGCGCATCTCTTCGTGGCACGCGGCACGATAGCGCGGGCTCATCAGATTGGGGGGCGGGAGCACCCGCATCTGGGCTCCCCAGTTCCGCCAGGCGATCTTCAGCGCTTGCTCCGGACCCCACCCGTACCACTCCACGTTGCGCCGGTTCTCCAAGTCATACCCGGGCCGCGAAGGATCCCACCAGTTCCATAACTCCGGTCGCCCCTCCCACCACTGCTCGCCGTCCAGTTGCACAACGACCGGAATGTCGTACCGCTCAGCCATCCCGAGGAACTCGGTCAGATCCGCCCGGACCTTCTCACGGGGCTGCCGGAGATACGAAAAGATGGCGCCGATCCCCAGACGCCCCCCTCCCGATCCGTTCCGCTCCTTGACCGCAACGATCTCCTCGAACGCAGCGCGGCGATTCTCTTCGGGGGCGATGTTGATGACCAGGTACTGGGTCTGCGCGGCGGCCACACAGGAGAAGACCAGGGAACAGAGGATCGAACGATGGAACTCGATGCAGTAAAGCCGTGTCTTCACGGGAGCATGGTCTGAAGGGATTCCGATGTCAAACACGCCGGCAATATACGTGTGTCGTGGAGTGATAGCAATACCCTCTCGGCCCATCACGGCCAGTATGTTGGGTTGGGAATTCGTGGAGTCTATCACGCAATTGTGTGGCCACGGGTGCGCAGACCCGTTGTTTCTTCAAGGGGACCATCACGGAATCAGGAGAGATAACCATCCAAGAAACGAGCTTTGTAGCTCTCAACTGGCCAGGAAACGGTTGGACGATCGGTCCGCAGATCTCAGCGTTGTTGTCTACTCACGCAGACACAATCTCTGGATCTTCCGGGATCCTGTCCAGTATCCGGGCAAGATGCTGATGAGTCCCGGCAAGACGATACTGCTTCGCAGACAATGACCTTGCGCGTATTGGTCGCTGGAGGGCTGAGGCCGGCACATCCGCCGTGTCGCCTCTGGCGGCAAGGCTGGCGGAGAACCAGCGACTTTCCCCTCCCAGAACAAGCGCACTGAGCGGGCTGAGCGAAATTACTTCGAGCCCGGATAGTGCCGGAACCCCTATCGTTCGGGTCAATGCCTATTTCTTCACCATGATGAACGTGTATTGCTCCCTGGCGGCCGACGAACCCTGGAATGGCGTTAGTCCTCCACCAGAAATGGTATCCCCGTTTGAAGAGAGCTTGCAGGCAAAACTTGACAGAAACCAGGCTCCTCCGCCGGATGTTACAACTACCTGGCTTGTCTCGCGTAGCGCTATGTCGCGCGACGTCGAAATCTTCCCGACAAACCTCGCCACTTGCTGCCTTGGGGTCGTACCGCGTCCAGTGTAGGTCCAGATGCCGCCAAAGCTATCTGCGGTTTGTACGATGGAACCGTCCACATCAAAGATCCATATCCCCTGTCTGTAACCTGACATATCCACCTGTCCGCTGCCCACCCAGTTCCCGGCGACAGATGGGGCTGTCGAAGAGCTGCTAATGCTGGTTGTGGTGTCATCCTCATCGCATCCACTAGTGGAAAGGCAGAAGATGAGCAAGGAGAAAGCCAGACCAAGGATATCGCCGGGGTGCCAATGCTTGCTTGTCGTCATGGTGAGCCTCCTGTAAACGTGTATGGAGCAAGTAGGCAGACTTTGAGGTTCGCGGCCAGAGAGCCGTTGCGGTGGTCTCTGGAACCGAGAGATTGGACCAGACTCCAGACGAGGTCGGCACGATGGCCGGAACCTCTCAGTTCATTAGTTTGCAGCGGCAAGCTACCCACCGGCAAAGGACAAATCAATCGGGCGAACGAAGGATATTGCAGCGGTGGGAAGTAAGCCCACGGATGCTCCCATCACTGTTCCCTCCCTCTCCGCATGATCGTGGCATTTGCATCTTGCGTCAAGGGACGATACCTTTCCGACGCACCTATGCGTGTTCTGGCCTGACGTGGGAATCGGTCCTTCGAAAGGCAAAAGTGAAATCCAACTCTCTCTTCTCAGGTGACCTGCTGTTTTGCTCGACACTCGTATTGTGCAACCAATAAAGGAATCAAGCCATGTTTCTGACACTGTTGCTCCTTCTTGCCGCCACGTTTCCTCAACAACCGTTGGACGAGTCTGCAGCAATCGCGACGGTCAGGCAAGCCGCCGCAAAAGCGAGCGGTGCCAGTGAAAGCGCCCAGATGGACATCATCCGCAAGCTTCGGGCAGAACTCTTCGGCGCAGAGGTATCGGTGAATTCGGCTGTCATTGGCGGATTCGGCAACAAGAAGGTGGTTCATCCCAACTGGTTGGTGTGGGGAATGAACGACCTACTAATAGACGTCAAGGATTCCGAGACAGAATCGGACTACCGGAGATTGGGATTTGTGTTTAGCGGCGAGCGCACGGATGACGGTGCCGCGCGGATGCTGTCGAACCAACAGGAGGTTGTCTTTGAGAAGAACGATAAGGACTTGTATGTGTCATACGTGGTGTTGTTTTCCACCAAGGACATAGCGACACTTACGAAGGGCGGGAAAGTCACTTTCACTTTCCGGGTCTCCGCGCTACGTGTTTTCAGCGTCGGATTCGAGATGAGAGGCGTGGCCACCGCGATCCGGCCTGAAGCGAAGAAGACAAAGTGATTCCCCTGACATGACATAGAGAGAGCCTGGTGCCTTCGCTGCAGGCGGGACTGAGGCAAATCTGTTGCATTTTCCGCTGAGGTCGAGAGAGTGACCTGACCCCGCCAGAACGATCCGTTTTGTATATTGGAAATGGATCGAAGGAGGGGATGATGAAAGGCAAGAAATACACGGCCGAGCAGATCGTGGCAAAGCTCCGGGAGGCTGAGGTTCTCCTGGGCAGAGGTATGGCCCTTGGAGAGGTCTGCCGGCAGCTCGAGATCACGGATGTGACGTACTACCGCTGGAAGAAGGAGTACGGTGGACTGCGGGTGGACCAGGCGAAACGGCTGAAGGAATTGGAGGCGGAGAACAGCCGAGTTGAAGAAGGCCGTGGCCGATCTGACACTGGACAACATGATTCTGAAGGAAGTCAGCCGAAAAAACTTTTGAGCCCGGCCAAGAAACGCCGGGCGATCTGCTGGGTGCGGGAGCAGGTGGAGGTATCCGAACGCAGGGTATGCCGTGTGCTCGATCAGCCACGATCGACACAGAGGCAGGAACCGGTGATCTCGGAGGAGGAGGAGCGTTTGCGGGAGAGGATCGTGGATCTGGCATGTGCGTATGGCAGGTACGGATACCGGAGGATCACAGGACTTCTCAGGAACGAAGGGTGGCATGTGAACCACAAGCGGGTGGAACGGATCTGGCGGCAGGAAGGCCTGAAAGTGCCCCAGAAACAGCCCAAACGGCGACGGCTCTGGATGAACGATGGATCCTGCATCCGGCTCCGGCCTGAGCGAAAGGATCATGTCTGGAGCTACGACTTTGTGGCGGAGCGGACGAGTGATGGAAGGGCCTTGAGGATCCTGACCATCGTGGACGAATACACCCGGGAGTGCCTGGCGATCCATGTGGCGAGGAAGATCACAGCGTTTGAGGTGATCGAGCAGCTCGCCGATCTGTTCCTGACACGGGGGATACCTGAACACTTGCGTTCGGACAATGGCTCGGAGTTCACGGCTCACGATCATCCGAGGTTGGCTCCAGCGGTTAGGGGTCAAGACACTGTTCATCAACCCTGGGAGTCCCTGGGAAAACGGCTACATCGAGTCATTCAACGGGAAGCTGCGGGATGAACTCTTGAACCGGGAGATCTTCGATACTGTTCAGGAGGCGAAAGTGCTTGCGGAAAGATACATGTGGGAGTACAATACGATCAGGCCACACAGCTCTCTGGACTACCGGCCACCAGCACCAGAGGCCAATATCCGACTTCAGCAAGCCAGTGCCTGAAGCCGGAAATCCAAGTCACGCACTGGCGTACACGGTGGGGGCGGGTCGGGTGGGGACAAAAAACAGGCCCAGACATCGCTGCCCGGGCTTGTCCGGTCCGTCGGAGAGTGCGTTTTTCGAAGTTACACGCCGCCCTTGTCTGGAGGAACGCCCGTAGCCATCGCCCTTTTGTCGCTAATGAGTACCCATACAAACCCGACTGCAATCAGGGCCTCGAGCGCAACGCTGGCGAGGATTGCTGACCCAGCGCGGCCAGCAGTGTATTCATAGATGCCAAGTATCGCCAACAGCGACCCCACAACCGCCCCACCCATACACAGAGCCGTTCGCGCAGCCGACACCGGCGCAGACCTTGCAAGAAAGAGGATGAACAAACAAGCCGAGGAATAAAGAGCACCCATTCGTCTGCCTAGAAGAAGCACGCTTTCTGTAGGCTGGATTTGCCAACGGCCTACCAGAGCCCCCCGAAGAATAGGTATCCAATACCGAGCACGAGAGTGATGACTGCCGTGATGAATGCAACGGTCCTATATTTCATGGTTCCTCCTTCTTGCTGCTTGCCTCACTTCATGAGAATCATCCGCTTCGTTGAGACGTAGTCTCCCGCCCTGAGCCGATAGACATACATCCCGCTCGACAATCTGACGGCATCGAACTTGGCCTCGTGAACTCCCGCATCCATCCTCTCGTTCACAAGAACAGACACCTCGTGTCCAAGCATGTCGTACACATTCAACCTCACGAGCGATTCCTTCGGCAACTCGTACTTGATGGTCGTGATGGGGTTGAAGGGATTGGGGTAGTTTTGAGAAAGTATGAAGTCGTGTGGCAATCCCGATTCAATGTGGTAGTCTGTGGTAATCATCTCCGACAGCGGACGTCTCCACACGCCTCTGCCACCTGACCCGGCAAAGAGATTTGTACCTGAGATGGCAAGAGCATAGACATAAGGATTGGTCAATCCCGTATCGACCGCTCCCCAGCTTGTGCCGCTGTTGGTCGAAAGAAAAACACCATGAACGGTTCCGGCAAAGAGATTCGTGCCTGAGATGGCAAGAGCGTTGACATAGAGTGTCTGCCAAGCCCGTATTGACTTGACTCCAGCTTGTGCCGTTGTTGGTCGAAAGAAAAACGCCACGGTAAGAGTCCCGGCGAAGAGATTCGTGCCGCTCACGGCAAGAGCCTTGACAGGAGATTTGTTCGGCAAGCCGTTACTCACTGCTGTCCAAGCTTGTACCATTGTTGGTCGACAGAAAGACTCCATTATACGTTGCAGCAAACAGATTCGATGCCCAGCTTGCGAGCATCTGAGAGAATACCGCCGAATGGTGTGTATTGCAGCAGCCCAACTGGCGCCGTTGTTCGTGGAAAGAAAAACTCCATATATCAGTTCCGGCAAAGAGATTCGTCCCCGAAAACGCAAGAGCAGTGGCGTTTTTGCTGGCCACATCCGTCGTGACTTTGGTCCAGCCTCCGCCGTTGTTCGTCGAAAGAAAGACTCCACCACCATAAGTCGCGGCAAAGAGGTACGTATCGTTTACGGCAAGAGACCAGATATCGGCACTCGTCAAACCGGCGTTGACTGGTATCCAGCTCGTGCCGCTATCGGTCGAAAGAAAGACGCCGCGAAACGAGTTCCGGCAACGAGATTTGTACCTGAGGCGACAAGAGCTTGGACAGACGTATTGGTTATACCCGTATTGGCTGCTGTCCAGCTTGTGCCGTTGTTGCTCGAAATAAACACTCCCCGCCCTCTGTCCCGGCAAAGAGCCTTCCCCACGAGATGGCGACAGCGTGGACGTAGGCATTGGTCAAGCCCGCATTGACCTGGGTCCAGCTTATGCCCATTGTTCGTCGAATAGAAATACCCCCCCACCCTCTGTCCCGACAAGAAGATTTGTGCCTGAGACCGCAATACGCCAGGACAAAGCATTCGTCACCCCTGCGCCGATACTAATCCAGGTTGCGCCGTAGTTGTAGGAAAGGAAGACGCCGCCGGCAGATGTCGCAGCAAAGAGAGTAGTACCCGGAAACGGCAAGAGATGAGACAACGCCTCGACAGCCACCGCCTTTGTCCAGTTTGCGCCATTATTGGTCGAACGAAAGACGCCATCACCCCAAGTCCCGGCAAAGAGATTCGTGCCGCTGACGGCAAGAGCCTGGATATATCGTTACTTATCAAGACCATTGTTCACAGCTGTCCAGACTTGAACCGTTGTTGGTGGAAACGAAAGACACCGCCGTAACTACCTCCGACAAAGAGATTCGGAACCGCTAACGGCAAGAGCTCTGGATTTCTCCATTTGCAGGCCAGTTACTCACTGCAATCCAGCTTGCGCCGTTGTTGGTCGACAGAAAGACTGCTGCCACCAGTCCCGGCAAAGAGATTCGTGCCTGAGAAGGCAAGTGCTTCGGACATAAGGGTAGGTTAAGCCGGTATTGACTCCCGTCCAGCTTGCGCCATCATTGGTCGAAAGAAAGACGCCGCCACCCTGTGTCCCAGCAAAGAGATTCGTGCCGTTGATGACAAAGCACTTAATGTAGCCACCGTAAGGTCCACTGGTCTGCACCCATTGGGCAATCCGTGGAAAGGACAATGGAGAGCGACGGTGAGTATCAGGCAAATGAGTCGGCTTCTCATATTCTTCTCCTTTCAAAGGAAATATTTTAGGAGAATACTGACTTGAAGTAGGACTCGGTGGGTCGTCGGGTAGGACGGTAGGGAAGAACACTCGGCGGCTCGCTGACTCCTACGTCGAGCCAGAAGCGCAATGTGGGGCGGCAGCAATGTAATCTCCCACAATGGGAGATGCAAATGCCTCCACATTCTGGGTCTAGCCGCATCTGGAGAGAGCTACGGAAAATTGCTACGCAGACCTGAGTTGCTTCTACTCCTTTTGCCACTAGGGATGGGTCTTTTTGACACCCCGTTACCTTCAAGAAAGCCCCCATGGGTCGCTTTTCGAGGGTACCCCCGGGGGGAGCTGACAATAGCGTGACAACTCCGAACCTTGCTGTTTGCCATCGTACGCGTGGGAGTTCCAAACGAAGGAGCACTCACTTGGAAAAGACAGGCAGAGCGTTGCGTGGATATCCATCTTCAGCACATTGCTGATGGGATGCTACACTTCGGACATGATTGACCCCACTGGAGCTGACAAAGGGAGCATTAATGCACGTGAGATTGAGTATGTGGTAATAAGAGATGGCACTAAATATGAATTTTCAGGAGCCACCCACTATTGCCAACGACAATCTTGTAGGGGCAAGCGCAAATCTATGGAACATCCCTGCCCACATTTGGGGAAGTTACGGTACCAATGTCGAGATGTGGCAGGGGTCTCTGTATCTCGGTACAATGCTGTGACAACCTGGATATGGGTTGGCATCGGCACATATGTCGTCATCGGATGCGCCGTACGCGGCAACAAAAAATGACTTCCACCTTCTCAATTTGGACTAACTTGAAGTAAGGCAAAGAACTACTTCAGCAAAGAAGATGGCCCTTTCGTTCTCGAGTATTACATCCGGGCCTAGTTTAACCGATCGGTTTAACAGTACCGTGCAGTTCCTCTGGCTGGAATGTTGACAATTGCGTGACAACTCTGCGCCCTGTGTTTGTCATCTTGGATGTGGGAGTTCCAAACGTAGGAGCACTCACATGGAAAAGACAGGCAGAGTTGTTACAGGGATATGCATCCTGAGCACTTTGTGCATGGGGATGTTACAGCTCGGCGCTGATTGAACCGACATGCGGCCGAGAAGAGAACGCATATACACAGACCGTATCGACTACGTGAGAACAAAGGACTGGAAGGTGCATGAGTTTGTTGAACCACCCGTTGTCGCCAATGACACCATTGTGGGATGGTATGCGCAATCCACTTGGTGTTTCCCGTGGGATGTGGAGCAAGTCTCAATACCGCTTTCCGATGTGGCAGAAGTCTACGTGTCTCGGTTCAATACTGGGAAAACCTTGATATGGGTTGGCGCAATTGGCGCAACTTTCGCCGTCACAGTATGCCATCACAGTATGCCATCATAGCAAACAATTTCCGACGCCACTTTTGGAAATAGGCGACCGGCAACAACATGAAGCGAGGCATAGGGCTCTCCCACTGGGGAGCCCTTCCGTTTTAGGCATTCAGTCCACTCAGGTCAAACGTATCCTTTCAACGGTGCTGTGAAGCTCCTCCGGCTGGAGGTGCGAATATACCTCCGTTACCTTGGCGCTCGAATGCCCCAAGAGCTTCTGCACTTCGTAGAGCGTTGCGCCGTCCTGCACAAGCCAACTGGCAAAGGTATGCCGCAGCGAATGGAAGTGCAGGCGCTCAGGAAGTTTCAAGTCCCGAACGTAGCGCTTGAAGAGGTGCTGCACCCAGCCCCGAAATAGGGGCTTGTCGTTCAAGGTGAACACGTATTCAGAAGGCGCTCTTGCCCTGGCGCGAAGCGAAAAGCGCCATTGCCGCCTCATTCAACGGCACGGACCGCCTCCGGCCCTGTTTGGTCTTAAACGTGGCGCTCGTTTGAATCGTCACAAGGCGCCTGGAAAGATCAACGTCGGTCCAGCGAAGGTTCAGAATCTCCCCTTGCCGAAGGCCAGTCAGAACCGCGAACACAACGACCTCCCGCAGCCAGCCTTCCTTAATGCACTCAACCAAGCGCTTGAAGTCCTCTGCCGAGAAGAACATCGGAACTGCCTCCGGCACGTCAGCGAACGTGACTTCATCAAACGGGTTAGCCTCCACAAGCTTCCAGCGCCGGGCGGCACTGAATGCTGCTTTAAGGGTTCTCAACTCGACATTCACGCTAACCGCGCTCCGCTGGGTCGGGTTCTTCTTGACCTCAGTCTTCTCCTTCAGACGCTTCACTTTGTACTTATCGAAATGCTCGGCCGTCATTTCTGGAAGGGAAACATCACCGACAATTGACTGAAAGCGCGACAAAGTATGGCGATACAGCGCAAGTGTGCTGGGCCGGTAGTTGGTCTCAGCATAGGCAAGGAAGTCGTGGATGAACTTCGACAGGCTAACGTGCTGGGCCCGCGCTTGAAGCAACTCTCGAAACTCTGTGAGCTTCTTGACTGCCTCGGGCCGGGTAGTCACCCCCGGACTCTTCCATCGACGTTTGTCGTGGGAATAGTACAGGACATAGTAGGTACCGGAACGCTTGAAGAGGGAAATCCGCTCTGGAATTGCCGCCATTTTCGTGGCTCCTTTGCTAGCAATTCCGTTAACAGCGGCGGTAAGGGGTCAGGTAGGAAAGGCTATAACCCCTTGATGTGATTTGTCGGGGCGACTGGATTCGAACCAGCGACTTCTTGCTCCCAAAGCAAGCGCTCTAGCCGGGCTGAGCTACGCCCCGAATCGATCGACGATGGACGATCGACAGTGGACAACCGGAACGCCTTCAATATACGAAATCCGCAGCACAAAATCAGATACCAGGGCCACCCCAAACCTCACACCCAAGAACATCACCGAACGAGCGTCATGGACTTCGTCTGGACGTGACCGTCCGCCTGCAGGCGGTAGAAGTACTTGCCGCTGGGAAGCCTGGAACCATCGAACTGCACGCTGTGGGGACCCGGACCCTGCGGCTCATTGAGCAACGTCGCCACCTCCCGTCCCAGCAGATCATACACGACCAGCTGCACGTGGCTCGCCACCGGCAACTGGAACCCGACCACCGTTGTCGGATTGAATGGATTCGGGTAATTCTGTTCGAGCACGAACTCCCGCGGCATGGCGTCCGTGTCGTCGGCGGCCAGGATCGAGGAAGAGGCGATGATCGGCAACCCCTGGCCCCCTGCATACAGCGGGGTCTTCAGGACGTCCGTTGATTCCTGGACGGGCGCCCCGAACCAGTCGCGCAGGATCGCGTAGTAGATCCGCCGGAAGTCGTACTGCAGGGCGATGTTGTCGTTGACCGTCGCGGCCGCCGGCAGCACCGGGTTCGTTCCGATGATCCCCCCCTGCACCGCGCTCCCGAACACGAAGACCGGCGCCGCCGCGCCGTGGTCGGTCCCGCTATTCGCGTTCGATTTGATGCGGCGCCCGAACTCGGAAAAGGTCATCCCGATCACCCGCTGGTCCGCCCCCAGCTGCTTCAGATCGTCCATGAATGCGGCGATGGCGGCCGAAAGCCGCCCCAGCAGCGTCGCGTGCGTGCCGGTTTCGTGCGTTGCGGCGACCACCTGCGACGCGTGCGTATCGAACCCTCCCATCCCCACGACATAGATCCGCGTCTTCAACCCACCGGCGATCAGGCGGGCGACGATCTTCAACTGATCCGCCAGGGTGTTGCCCGTGGGATAGGTGGCCTTGTTCGTCACCCTGGAGGAGGCGGCTTTGATCCCGACCGAGTAGACCTGGGTGGATTTCGCGATCTGGCGCACGTACTCCAGCTCGTGCCCCGCCGGGGTGTTCGGCGCGATGTCGGTGTTGTCGGGAAACACGAACGTGCTGTTCGGGTCGGAGATCGCCAGCCCCATCGTGTACGCGGGTCCCTGCAAACCGGGCGAGACCACCGAGCCGATCTGGATGGCCGGCGGGTCGGGGAACACGGCGCTCGGATATCCCTCCGGATAACCAGGGAACTCCGCGTCCAGGTACCGCCCCATCCATCCCGTGGTCTTGACCTGGTTGTAGTCGGCCGCCGTGAGCCAGATGTCCGTCGCCCGGAAGTGCGAGAAGTTCGGGGTGGGATAGCCGACGCTCTGGATCACCGAGAGCTTTCCGCTGTTGTAGAGCGACTGCAGCCCGGTCATGGAAGGATGCAGTCCCGTTGCCGCGGTCAGGGGGAGCACCTTGGCCTGGTCGATCATGATGTTGGAACGCGCCGCCGCAAGCTGGGAGTACTGGTCGAGCGGGATCACCATGTTCAGGCCGTCGTTCCCGCCGGACATCTGGATCAGCACGAAGACCCGGTCCGTCGCGCTCGCTGCCGAGGTGAGCGCATCGATCAGCGGGGAACGTCCGAAGACCTTGAGCGGAAGTCCGGAAACAAGGAACGGAACGGCGCTCACGGGCACGGCGCGGCGGAGGAAATCTCTGCGTTTCATGGGAGTCCTTTGTTCGCGTGTCACATGAGCTGGAATTCGGGCATCTGCATCATCACCTTCACCATCGACTGCAGCTTCCCCTTGACCGCGGCGAGCTTGGCGCTGTTCGTGGGATCCGCAGTGTATTCGGCCCATTCCACGGACCATTCGTAGTCCGGTAATCCCGGCAGCAGCGTGTTCTTCAGGAACGCCCGTTGCGCCACCGTGACCGGGATCGCGAACAGCGTACGCGCCATCTCGTCCACCAGGACGTTCGGATCGGAGGGGTTGGAGGTGCGCTTCGCCAGCGCGATGACATCCATGACGATCGTCGCCCCGGCGGTCGTGTAACCGTTCTTCGACAGCAGGTCGGTCAGGCGCATCCGTTTCGGAAGCGTGTCCGAATTGATCCAGAGCTCGTGGAACTGAGGCTCCTGGTAGTAGGCGTGCCATCCGGAGACGTCCGGCGGGTCGAGGATGTTCTGTTGCATCGCCGAGGCCTGGGTCCAGACGTAGTTCCAGAGCGGGTACTGCTTTGTGACGTCCGAGGCCGGGAAGGCGATCTCGGTCTCACGGCAGAGCCCCACGAAGAAATCCAGCGGAGACTTGATGATGCAGCCCCGGTTGAGCGGATCGAAGAAGTGGGCGCTCTTGAAGAGCTGCCGCAGCACCGGGAGGATCTCGAAGTTGTTGGCGCGGAGCGTGTTCGCCAGCGGCGTGATCACGTTGGCCTCCGTCCAGTCGTCGATCGCATAGTAGACGAACCACCGGTAGAGCTTCCTGCAGAGGAACTTCGCGGTCTCCCACTGGTCGAAGATCATCTTCAGCAGGTCGTCCAGCTCGCGCGATGCGTCGGTCCCGCCGACGATCGTCACCCCGCCGTACCGGGCCGAGAAGACCTTGGAGTTCGTGTCGTGGATGCTGCTGTTGTACGTGTAGGTGGTGGCGTCGATCGTCCCGTCCGGCCTTGTGTAGTCCTTCCAGCCGGTCAGGACCCGGGACGCGGCCTTGACGTCGGCCTCCGTGTAGTTCGTGTAGTCTCCCGGCCCTACCTCCGGACCCTTGCCGATGGTGAAGAGCTCCTGCAGTTCGCGTCCGTAGTTCTCGTTGGGACTGGATTTCGTGTTGACGTTGCCGTTGAGATACCGCAGCATGGCCCCGTCCAGGGTCGCCAGCCGCGCCATGGTTTTGAAGTTCCCGAGGGCGTTGGCGCGCAGCATCGCCAGGTAACGGTAAGAGAACCGCGGCTCTCCCACGCTGGCGGTGGCCGTCACAAAGTGGTTGTGCCAGAAGAGGACCATCTTCTCGCGGATGGTGCGCTGCTGGTTCAGCATGAGACCGATCCACCAGGCCTTCAGGGAGTTGGTGCGCACCGTCGTCGGGTTGTAGGTCGAACCGGTGGCCTGTCGCACCGCGTTGACCCAGGTGGTCCCGACGGCGATCGCAACGTCCTGCGGTTCGTAGCTGAGCGGTTCGCTGGTCTCCGCAGCGAGGCGGGAAGAGCAGGAGGTCCACCGCCTGCGCCGCGGTGAGCGAGGCCAGAGCCGCGATGTCGTTCCGGGTGGCTCCGAACATGGTGCGCCGGAGCAGATGCGCCATCTCTTCGCGGCCCCACGCGCCGGTGTACGGCTCCAGTCCCGAGGTGGTCCGTACGAGTTTGGGGAGAACGGTGTTGGCGAACGGGCTCGCCTCCTGACGCACGATGGCGTCGCCGCCGATCGCGGCGGGATTCGGGTTGGTCATGGACGGGATCGCTGAGTGGGACGGACGGGAGTCGAAGGGATATAACGTGCTCCGGCGGCTGCGGGAGCGATGATCTGAAACGCGGTTCGAACGGCCATGCTCGCAGCTCCCCGGAAGGTGGTATGGAAGAACAGTTGACGGAAAAAATATGACGATTCCGCGGAGAATTGTCAACATCTTAACAACAATTAATGCCTGTTCGCATTGACTCTGGCTGCGTTTGTTCCGTACTTTGCGTGCACTTCCTCAGTCACCCATGTCCATTCCTCACGAGGAGAACCCCATGAAACAGACACTCGCAGCGGTTGTCATGCTGGCGCTGGTCGCCCTGGTGGTTACGGGATGCGGAAAATCCGCGGACCAGCTGAAGATGGAAGGTGATCTCAGCAAGCAGATCACCGCACTGCACGACGGATTGATGGCGAAGATGCCCCAGGTCAATGAACTGCTCGCCAGGATCCCCGAACTCAGCGCTCAGGGTGAGATGCTCGCGAAGAAGTACCCGAAGCAGGCCGAAGCGCTGAAGACCGACGGACTCAAGAGCGCCTCCGAAATGCTGGTCAAGGCCAAGAGCTCGATGGAAGCCTGGATGAAGACCTTCAAACCCTACGATGTAGAGATGAAACACGATGACGTTATGAAGGCGCTGACCACACAGAATGACGGCCTCACCAAGATGAAAGGCGAATTCGACACGGCGATCACCGGTGCGACAACCGCGGTGGACACCTACTCGAAGACCGTCGAAGGTCTGATGGCGAAGACCGCAGGCAAGAAGAAGTAAGCACTCCGCATCCGGTACACCCCACCCCTGTCCCGCTCATGCGGAACAGGGGTGATTTTTTCCTCCGATCACTCAGGGACCTATGGCCGACAACAAGATCATCTTCTCCATGGTGGGGGTGGGCAAGGTCTTCAAGCCCAACCGCCAGGTGCTCAAGGACATCTACCTCTCGTTCTTTTACGGCGCCAAGATCGGCGTCCTCGGGCTCAACGGTGCCGGCAAAAGCACCCTGCTGAAGATCATCGCCGGGGTCGACCCCGACTATCTGGGAACCATCACAGCCCAGAAAGGGATCACCTTCGGCTACCTGTCCCAGGAACCGGCCCTGGATCCCGCGAAGACCGTTCGCGAGATCGTGGAAGAAGGGGTCGCGGCCACGGCCGCCCTGCTCCGCGAGTTCGAGGAGGTCAGCAACATGATGTCGGCCCCCGATGCGGACTTCGACGCCCTGCTCGACAGGCAGGCGAAGCTCCAGGAACAGATCGACCACCTCAACGCCTGGGATCTCGACAGCAGGCTGGAACAGGCGATGGATGCGCTTCGGTGCCCGCCGGGCGACGTCTCCGTATCCCTGATCTCCGGCGGGGAACGTCGCCGCGTTGCCCTCTGCCGCCTGTTGCTCCAGGAGCCTGACGTGCTGCTGCTGGACGAGCCGACGAACCACCTGGACGCCGAATCCGTGGCCTGGCTCGAACAACACCTGGCCCAGTACCGGGGCACCGTCCTTGCGGTCACCCATGACCGCTACTTCCTGGACAACGTCGCAGGCTGGATCCTCGAACTCGACCGCGGCGAGGGGATCCCCTTTGAAGGTAACTACTCCTCCTGGCTGGAACAGAAGAAGGCCCGCCTCGCGGTGGAAGAAAAACAGGAGTCCAAGCGGCAGAAGACCCTTGAACATGAGCTGGAGTGGATCCGGATGAACCCCCGGGCCCGCCAGGCGAAGAGCAAGGCGCGCGTCTCCGCATACGAGAAGTTGCTGGCCGAGGAGACCGTGAAACGGAACGAGGAGATGGAGATCTACATCCCGCCGGGCCCGCGCCTCGGCAATCTCGTGATCCGTGCGGAAAAGGTCGCCAAAGCCTACGGCGACACGCTCCTGTACGAAGATCTCAACTTCTCGCTGCCTCCCGGCGGTATCGTGGGGATCATCGGCCCGAACGGGGCGGGCAAGACCACCCTCTTCAGGATGATCACGGGACAGGAAAAACCCGACTCCGGCACGATCACCGTCGGCGAGACGGTCAAGCTCGCCTACGTCGACCAGAGCCGGCCGCTGGACCCGTCGAAAACCATCTGGGAGGAGATCAGCGGCGGCGAGGAACTGCTGCGGCTGGGAACGCGGGAGGTGAACTCACGGGCCTACGTGGCCCGATTCAACTTCAGCGGCACCGACCAGCAGAAGAAGACGGACCAGCTCTCCGGCGGGGAACGGAACCGGGTGCACCTGGCCAAGATCCTCCGCCAGGGGGCGAACGTCCTGCTGCTGGATGAGCCGACGAACGACCTGGACGTGAACACGCTGCGGGCACTCGAGGAAGCGCTTGAGAACTTCGGCGGCTGCGCCGTCGTGATCTCCCACGACCGCTGGTTCCTGGACCGGGTGGCGACGCATATCCTCGCGTTCGAGGGGGAGAGCACGGCCGAGTGGTTCGAAGGGTCGTATTCGGAGTTCGAGGCGGCGAGGAAGAAGAAGCTGGGCGTCGAAGCGGACAAACCTCACCGCATCCACTACAAACGCCTCATGCGCGAGTGACGGGAACGAGGGGTTGCAGGGGACGGAGGCCGGGACCCCCCTCGTACTGGATATGCTCGAGGAACAACCCTGACGGCGGGGCCGTGTGGGCCGCGAGCTCCTGAGAATCGCTGTGCAACAGCCGCTTGAGCGTATCCTGCGGCAGGTTCCCCTTCCCCACCTCCGCCAGCGCACCCACCATTCTCCGGACCGACTTCCACAGGAAGTGCGACCCGGTCACGCGCACAAGCAGCAGATCCCCGGAAGCGACAACCGTGCAGCCGCTCAGGAAGACCTTCGTGGACTTCTCGTCCGGGTCGTCGCTCGTGAACGAGCGGAAATCCTTGAGCCCCACGAACAGCTTTGCTCCTGACGCCATGGCTTCCGCGTCCAGCTCGTCTTTCACCCACCAGACGAACCGTTTTCCGAGCGCGGTGCGGCGCCTCGAGATCTGGTACAGGTAGGTGCGCGCCACCGCGTGGTGACGCGCGTGAAATCGCGGCGCGGCCCCGGCGACCTCCAGCACGTTGATGTCGGCCGGAAGGGCATCGTTCACCCGCACGCGGAGAACCTCAGGCGCCAGGACCGTCTCCGCCTCGAGGTGGGCCACCTGTCCCGCGGCATGGACCCCCGCATCGGTTCTTCCCGCCCCCTGGAACTCGAATTCCTGGGCGTCCAGTGCCTTCGCAATGGCCTTCTCCAGTTCGCCCTGCACGGTTCGGGCGTTCTTCTGCTTCTGCCAGCCGCTGTAGCGGGTGCCTTCATATTCGATCGTGAATTTGAATCTGGCCATGAAGGTCTAACGGATCAGACGCATACTGCGCGTGAGTGCACCACCCGGCGTGCGGAGGCTATAATAGTAGACTCCCGACGGCAGACGTTCCGCGCTGAACTCCACCGCGTGAACTCCGGGAGGCATGCTCTCATCCAGCAGAACCGCCACCTCGCGTCCGAGAAGATCATACACCGCGAGCCGGATCTCACTGGACCCAGCCCCTTCGCCGGCGGTGGCAGGCACCGCATACGCGATGGTGGTGGTCGGATTGAAGGGGTTAGGGTAATTCTGCTCCAGCAGGAATTCACCGGGAAGGACAGACTGTTCCTGCCCCGAGGATGTCTTCGGGCCACCGTACCTGGGCACCGCGATCACCCCCTCGTCGCTGAGAAGCGGACTCAGGGCCGGATCCGAGAGGACGGCGCTCACGGTCGTGACCGTGCCGTCAACCGACACGGAATCGCGCACCAGGCGGATGCCGTGGCTGTAGTCCGCGTACGTCTCCTCATGCCCGTTATACACGGGCTGTATCGGCGAGCCGTTGAGCTGGTGCCACCCGTAGATCACCACCGGCCTCGGAACGTTCGGCTTCAGGGCTGTGTAGATCTTGTTGGAGATGATGACGTCCTTCTTGGTGCCTCCGACGAGGCGGCCCTGGGGGAAGGCTCCCAGCAGTGGCCACCGCTGCAGCCGGATAGAATCGTTGTGCGCCAGGAAGACCGGCACGGTGATCATCGCCCCGCTGGGCGCGATCGGCTTGGGGGCCAGCTTCACTGCCGCGGCAAAGTAGATGGAATCCACCATCTTCTTCGTCGGGAGGACGCAGCCGCAGGAGTCGGCGATCCGCTGGGCCAGGATCGGGCTCATCGGGATCAGGAAGTAGTCGCTATCGGCGCCTACCGCCACATAGTCGGGAAGAACATGAATGGTGAGACTCTTCGGGGTCCCCTGGACCAGGCCGCCCATCCTGACGGGCACCAGCACCCGGAGGAACTCCGGGACGTTCCCGGCAAGCACTTCGCGCGCGATGGCCTCCTCACGGTCGGCCCGGGGAAGGGCACTGATGGATGCACCGAAGGCGGAACCCGAAAGGGCGCCGGCGCTGCGCGCCGGCAGCGGAAGCCTCTGGGCATTGGCGACGCCGTTCCCGATGCTCAGAACGACGGCCAGAACGGCGCAGGCGAATGTCCGTCGGCCCCTCATTTCTGCAGCGCGCTCAATCGGGATTCGATGCGCACGCGCTGCGACCGGGTCAGGTCGACGCGTTGCGACAGCGAGCCGTACTCGGTCAGCGCTTCTCCACGGAGCTCCACTTTCTCCAGGGCATCCGCGAAGGCGAGCCGGTGGTCGACGTCACCGGCCAGCGAGGGGTACGAGCGGAAGACCTCCATCATCCGGAGGACCCCCGTCGAGTAGAAGCCGTGGTCCACAAGCACACGGATGCCGTTCCACTGCAGCGTCCCGTTCTCCGGCAGGTTGTCCTGCAGCCCGGCCTGGTCCCCCTTGTCCTGTCCGTGCACCACCGTCGCGTTGGGGATCTGCAGTTCACGGTCCTTCCACTCGTAGGACGACGCGCGGACCTTCGCCATGGTCAGCTTCAGCATCAGCTCTTCCTGCGTCAGGTCCCGGATATCGGAGACGTCCACCAGGACGTCGGCAGGAAGGGAGATCTTCCGGTCGGGTTTGCCCTGGGCATGCATCACCAGGATCGCCGCACCCCGCTTTCCGGTCCGCATCGTGTCGTTCGGCTTCAGGATGTCGCCGGCCGCCACCGCGTTCCAGACCTCGGTCACCCCCTGACGGACCAGAACGTCCCCCTGGACCTTTTGCACGATCACGTCGCCGGCCGGCGCCATGGCGGCGCAGACCAGCACCATCGCAACGAACGCCCACGAGCGCATAGTATTCTCCTTCCCCCGCATTCAGTTCACGTCCACGATCCGGACCCACCCCCTGGCGAGTCCAAGCCCCACCTCCACATCGTCGAAATACTGCTGTGCCCCTCCGCTCCACCCGGCCTCGAATCCCTGCGAAACCTTGGTGGTCTCGAACGGTATCCAGATCGTCTCGACGTTCTCCCTGTTCCGCCGGACCACGTACCGCTTCGGATTCGTCGAGACGTGGTCGCCAAACCTTGGCGCGAGTCCGGTATCGAACAGAAGGTAGATATGGTTCTTCGCCGCGTCGCCCGGCGGCAGGACCTCGACGAAGGCCGTCGAGATCCCGATGCTCCCGAGCAGGGTCGTCAGGAGCACCGTCATGTCGTCGCAATCCCCTCCCCTGCGCTCCAGCGTTTCCGCAGGATACTGCACGTAGTCCGCGGACATCTTGGGGTCGTTCACGTAGAGGATCCTCCCGGCGAACGTCTCGATCAGCAGCCGTGCGCGCGCAAACCCTTCCAGTTCCCGCGGCACGCTGTCGAGCGCCGAGCGCTGCTGCAGGAGCACGTCCCGGCCGTACCGGAGCACCTCGGGCGCGTCCGGCGTGACGAAGTAGCGGAGCGCGTTCACGTCACCGTTCCAGGCATTCCTCCCGTGGATCAGCACCCGGGCGGAGGTGCGGTCGTCGTAGGTCTCGGCGGGGGTGGCGGTAACGAACACCTGCCCGTCGGACACTTCCATCGCGGTGACGCCTCCGAGGCGATCGTTGAAGACCGCGCTGAAGGGGATCTCCAGCGTTTCCCCCGGGCGGATGTAGACCGGCGCCGTTTCCGTCGGTTCGTCCATGTAGCGTTCGAGCATGAACCCCACGCGGGCCTGGATCGGTTTGGCGGCAACGTTCGTCACCCGGGCCCGGCCCAGGGGCCGGTAGGCCAGCGCCTGCGCCGCGGACGGGTAGATCCCCCCGAAGATCTCCACCGACTCGATGCGCGCGAGCCCCTCGCGCACCCTGCCGAACATCGCCCGGATCGAGAGCGACACCCGGTCGGCGGTGTACGGATTCAGGTCCACCCGGGTGATGTCGTCGGCGCTGAACTCCGCAAAGGAGCCCTCGCCGTTGCGCATGCCGTCGTCCACAAAGCGCAGGTAGCTGGCGTCGAGGCTCACGAAATCGAATGTCCAGCCGAGACCGAGGCTGAACGCCTGGAGCAACTTTCCGCTCCCCCCCTTCAGGTATGCGCCGTTCCGGAATTCGATCCCGTACGGAAGCCGTAGTTCGTAGCCCGCCAGGCCGTAACCGTCCGTGGCACCACCGGCGGCGACGGTCACCTGAGGGACGATGCTGTAGGCGGCGTGGATCTCCCCCAGGACTCCGCGAGGGAGCGACAGGCTGTCGTACGCCTCCGGGAGGGTGCGCCGGAACATCGTCGCGAGATTCTTCGCCTGTACCGAGAACACGAGCGGATCGATCGGCCTCCAGAGCACGGAAGCGTCCGCCTGCCAGCTGCTCCCGCTGTAGGATGATTGGGACGCCACCGCATACGCGAGCGTATCGCGGATCACCAGCTCGTATTCCGTGGTCCGGACCTTTTCCTTCAGGAAGCGCACGCCGGCCCCCACCGACAACCGGTCACTGATGCTGTAGGCAAACCCGGCGATCAGCGGCTGATCGTATTCGAGTGTCAGATCCCGGGAACCGGGCATGTTCCCGGAGCTCACATAGAGCGCAGGCGCCATGCTGAACCTGAGGCTCGTTCCCGGGGTGTAGGCGATCGCCGCGGTCAGAGGGTTTGCCAGCCGTTTCCCGAGCGAGAACCCCTGGAAGACGAAGCCGGCGTCGTTGATCCCCAGAGAGGCGTACGTGGAGGTCAGGAGTTCCCAATCCTTCAGTCCGCTCAGGCCCGCAGGGCTTCCGCCGAAGGCGCGGAGGTCGGTGATGACCGCCCCGTAGGCGCTCACGCCGATGGCCCTCGGATTGTCGAGGGTTTGCCCCGTCATGTCCGTCCGGATCGCCACGGTCAGCCCACACAGGATGAGAACGATCCTCCGCGTCATACTACTGCAGCCCCACCAGGCAGTTGTAGATCGATGCCGCCTGCAGGATCAACCTGCCGGAGTACTGGTCCACCACGATCTCCTGCCGCCGGTTCGCCTGGATGAACGTCAGCATGTACAACCCGGCCGGGAACTGTTTCAGGATCCGCGGGGGGACCGTGGCGGTTCCGGCATTGACCTTCACACGGAATTCCAGCAGCGGCACGAAAGTGCGGCGGAGCTCGGCGTAGCGCGAAACGACCACCCTCATCCCCCCGCCTCCCCCGGCCTTCCACTGCAGGAGCAGGTCCTTGTCGCGCGGGATGGCGCTGCCGGCCCGCGGGGACTGCAGCACGATCGTATCGGGGGCCGCGATGGTCTCGTCGATCGCCCCGATGAGCAGCGGATTGGCCTTCCATGTATACTGACGGAGAAACTCGCCCCCCAGGTTGGCGACGTATTCGACTCCGCTTCTCAGCGTGTCCCGTCTTCCCGAGAGCGCGCTGATCAACCGGTGGTCGATCTTCAACATCAACTTTCCGTTCAGGAGGACCGGACCGATGTCCCTCCCCCGGAAACCGGCGAAGCTATTGTTCAGCCGGATGACGCTGTCTGCCACGAACGCCCGGGCATACGAGTAGCTGGTCGGATGGCCGTCGCCCAGGTCATACCGCACATGGGTGGCCGTGAAGAGCCCCCCGAACCGGATCTGCTCTTCCGGGAGTATCCCGGAGCTGTCCACCGAGGCCGTGGCGAATGAGGTGTCCACCTGGGCGATCGGGAACACTTCGAGGTTCGTCCCGTCGTCGGCGGGTTTCAGCGTGATCTCGGAGGGCTGCTGGCATCCGGCGAACATCAAGCGCCGCGAGCATCAGGGCGATCGGTCTGACCGGGTGTCTCATGGGTGTCTCCTGTCTCAGAAAGTACTGAAATTGGCCGCTCAAATCCAACGCGAAGAAACGGATGGGCCCCCGCGCCTGGAAGGCACGGGGGCCCGGTCCGCCCCACCACCGGATCAGAGGACGCGGTACGGCACGCCCCACCAGCTGACCGCGTAGGTATTCGTGTCGTCGCTGAACAGCGTGGATCTCGTCATCGCGTCCAGCGTCAGGTGGAAATAGCCGCGGTGGAAGTGCATCGCCGGCGCAATGAGGCGCTTCACCCCGTAGGTCTGGAAGACCCGGGTATAGGTCCCGTCGCCGTTCTCCTTCACGGCGACACACTCCAGCGGCAGCCTGCGGCGTTCCACCAGCGTGAACCCGAACCGGAGGAACACAAAGTCCGTGTCCTTCTCGGCGCTCGTCACCACCACCCTCATCCGGACCGGCGAACCCGCAGCGACCTCCACGACGTTGTCCTGCGCGTCCTTCAGCCAGTAGTTCAACCAGCGGTACCGCATGTAGTGTTCAAGCGGATTCGTGATCGTCAGCGTGTCGCCCGTCCCGCGGACGAACTGCACGGCGTTGATCCTGACGGCCTGCGCCGGCTTCGCCGTTCCCCCGGCAACGAGCGAGCTGGCCACAGGAACCCAGTTCAGCCAGAACCGTTCCCGGTTCTTCGCAACGCGCCGGAAGATCACGTTCCGCTTCGACACGTCGACGAACGGCTTCTGGATCTCCACCAGCGTCGTATCGGTGGGGTTCATCTTGCCGCGGATCTTGAAGACCCCCGTGATGGTCTTCTCCACCACGGCGAAGGCGATGGTGTCGCCCGGAGCGATCTGGGTGGTGACGGTCTTCGTCACCGACGAAATGAATCGACCCCAGCGGACCGGAATGATCGCCGCGTCGGTCTTGCTCAGCCCGAACGTCCCGTATTCGAAGTTCTCCACCGCCTGGTCCTGAAGCGTCACCTCGTCGTTCGCGACGAACTCATCGTTCAGCGCGTAGTACTTCATCGCTTCCAGTTCGTTCGTGACCCCCGTGGGTCCCGTTTCACTGGGCCCGGTGGCGTCCTTCTGACAGCCAGCGACCAGCAGTCCGAGCGACAGCAGACCGGCCATAACGAGCAGCTTCTTCATGGTACCCTCCCCCTCTGGTTGTTGTTCGTTTTCGTGTTTCCGGACTTCATATACTCACCACGGGATGTTGCAACGGGTGTGCCAGCGTTAACCCTGACTCGCGGGGAGGTCTAAACCCTTCAGGGACAATGGATTGAAGCGAGGGTACAGACAGGGGTGACACCCCACGGAGGCCCGAGAAGTGCGGGAAATGCAGGGAGAAGTGCGGGAACGTCCGAAACCCCGCGGAAGACCTCGTCTACCGGACGAGCGTCATGATCCGGCTGGCAGAGTATCCGTCTGCGGTCAGCCGGTAGACGTATTGCCCGCTTGCCATGCCGGCGGCGAGGAACGGAACCATATAGGACCCGGGCGCTTGCGTTTCATCCACCAACACCGCCACCTCGCGCCCCAGGAGATCGTAGAGGGCGAGGCGAACGTGGCTATCCGCCGATCCCCGACCGGCGACCGCAGGGACCGTGTAGGCGATGTTGGTCGTCGGGTTGAACGGATTGGGGTAGTTCTGCTCCAGAACGAGCCGGAGCGGCAGTTGGCCGGCAGTCGGTCCGTCCACACCGGTCGAGGGGGAAGCCATCATACCGACGGAGGCCAGCGTCAGTTGCGCCACTTTGCGGACCAGCGTAAAGTTGACGGTCTGCGACGAATCGCCGGGCGTATGGTAGAAGGGATTCGCCGTGTAGGTCGGTCCGCTGTTCCACGGGGGAGCATACTCGATCAGGCAGACGGCCTGATACCCCTGCGCCCAGTAGGTGTCGTGATCGCTGTAGGTCGAAGCCGCATCCACCTTCAATCCCAGCGTGAGGGCGATGTCGACGCTGTCGTTCGCCGCCATGAACTTCCGGGCGAGCGGTTCGGAGGCAGGGTTGGCGATGATGGACTGGAAGTGGTAGCCCGGATTGTATCCCACCATGTCGACAGAGACCATGCCGGCCACGTCTTCCTGGGCCGTCTTCGAGGCCTGGGCCTGCCGACGGCTTCCGGCGTGACTCGTATTGTCCGCCGGGCTGGATTCCTCCGCCGCGAAGGCGACGAAGCGTATCGTCCAGGCCGGCCGGTAGCCGAAGGACGGGTCGCTCATCAGCCGGGCCAGTTCAAGGATGATCGCCACTCCAGTGGCGTTGTCGTCGGCGCCGGGGATCCGGGCGGTGTTCCATTGCGTGCTCCAGCCACTCATGCGGCTTCCCGACGCGTCATGGTGGGCCCCCACGACAAAAACCCGGGCGGGGTTTTGCGTCCCCGCGATGGTCGCCACGATGCTGCTCTGCACCCTTGTGGTGAACCCCGCCCTCGGCGGGATGCTGAACGTGTCGACGCTGACCGACGTCAGGTTCGGGATGGCGCGGAACTGCCGGAGGATGTAGGCCACGGCGCTGTCGTTGCCGACGGTGTGACGAACGCGCGAGAAATGTCCGCCTGCCCGTTCGAGCTGGCGGACATGCGCGGTGAGATTGGCCTGCGAAACCGAATCCACCATACGCCGGACGGAAGCAGGCATGGTCTGCTGGGCTTCTGCCCCCGCCGACAGAGTGAGTCCGGCGACAACGAGTGCTTTGAGGGTCATGGTCTCGTGAGCTGCCAGCGGCCGCGGTGGTACGCCTCGCCCACCTCCTCGAGGATCCCGTGATAGCGCTGGGGCAGGTTCTTGGTTTTTGGTTTCAGTGCCGGAAGAGACCCTTCCCAGGGACGTGAGCGGTCCACCGCTTCGGCGATGTTCTCGAGATACTCCGCCAGACGTTTCCGGACCCGCTCGTTGACGGCAGGGTCGGCCGAGAGTGAGATCCGCGGCACAGCGGCGGTGGCATCGAACCCGCACTCCTTGAAGATCCGCAGGAACTCGCCCCGGAGGTACTCCGCGACGGTTCCCCGGTTCAAGCCACCGAGTTCATCGGCGGTCTCGGTGATCGAGCTCCGGGAGAACATCCTCTCGCGGACGAGGTCGAGCACCTGCTCCTCCACCGCGGCGGAGGGACGTGCGGCCGATCGGACCTCTTCACCGATGTCCTTGATCGTCACCATCGACCGCCGTTCGGCACGTGCCAGCAGCACTGCCCGCATCAGGGTGCTTTCGAGCTCGCGGATATTTCCCGGCCACGGATAGGCGGTGAGGGCTTCCATCACGTTCCTGGAGAGGCGCATTTCCGGCCCCTCGCGCCGCACAAAATGGCCGATGAGGATCGGCACGTCTTCTTTTCGTTCGCGCAGGGGGGGGAGTGCCACCGTCAGGACGTTCAGTCTATAATAGAGGTCCTCGCGGAATCGTTTCCCTCGGACCTCGCTCTTGAGATCTTTGTTGGTGGCCGCCACGACCCGGACGTCGACCCTGATGGTTGAGGTCCCTCCCACCCGTTCGAATTCCCCTTCCTGCAGCACGCGCAGCAGTTTGAGCTGGAACGCCTCCGAAACCTCTCCGATCTCGTCCAGGAAGATCGTTCCTCCGTCCGCCAGCTCAAAGCGGCCGGCCCTGTCTTTGACCGCTCCGGTGAACGCGCCTTTTTCGTGTCCGAACAGTTCGCTCTCGAGCAGGTTCTCGGCCAGCGCCCCGCAGTTCACCGCAATGAACGCCCCTGCGCTTCGCTTGCTCCGGCGGTGGATGGCCCGCGCCACCAGCTCCTTGCCGGTGCCGCTCTCGCCCAGGACCAGCACGGGGGCCGTGCTCTCGGCGATCTTCCGGATGAACTCCACGACACCGCGCATCTTTCCCCGGGGATCGTGGACGATCCCTTCGAACTCGGCCGGCGGAGCGGACGGTTCGTCGGGCCCGTAGGGTTCCATGTCGCCGGCACGCGAGGAAAGTTCGCGGATCTCCGACTTGTAGCGCCGCAGTTCCTCGGTCAGCTCCGCCGTCCTGTCCGCTGACGCCGACCCGGCGTGGCGGGCCAGTTCAGTTTCGAGCGCGGCCACGCGCGACTCGCGGTCGGCCAGTTGCTTCTGGATGGCCAGCTTTTCCGTTTCCAGCTCGTGGTATGCCGTCCCGGCCTGCCGTTGCCGGAGGATAAGCGTCGCCGCTCCGACCAGGAGTCCCATGCCGCCGATCGGGAGAAGCGGCAGGTCGATCCCTCCGAACGCGAACAGGAGGAACGAGAGCAGGAGCAGGGCCAGGGGAAGTCCGAAGGCGGTGGTCCACGGCCGTCGAAGCAGGAGCGTGCCGGCGGCGCAGAGCAGGGCGATCAGGAACGTGCAGCCCAGCACGATCCCGGTCGAGGGGCGCCGAAGAAATCCCGACCGGAGCGCATTGTCGATGAACACGGCGTGCAGTCCGAGGGCGGGGAAGCGGGGATCCACAGGGGTGTCGACGAACCGGCTTCTCCCTTCGGCCACGACGCCGACGAGGATGGTCTTCCCCTTGAACGTCAGGACCGGAACGGATGGCGGGCGGTCCGCGCGGACCGCGTCATAGGACCGGAGGACCTCCAGCAGCGGGTATGCCCGGAAGGCCGAAAATGTTCCAGGGAACAGCAGGTGCACCTCGCCTTGCGGGCCGGTCTCGGCCTCAACGAACCGTTCACCACGCTCGACGCTATACCTGCCGCCGTTGAAGGCCACACCCATTCTCCCCGCGCCGAGGGAAACCCGCAGCACCTCCCCCGCGAACGCATGGACGGACTTTCCCCCGCGGGTGATGAACATCGGCAGGTCTCCCCCGTCTTCGATGTTCAGATGGCCTATGCCGGCGGCCGCGGATCGCAGTTGCGCGAACGGAAGATGCAGCCCTGCCCCGTGCTGCGGCACGCCGCGTACCCGGTCGAAAGTGAAGAAGGTGGACCCGGCCGTATCGGGCGGTTCCTGTGGCGAGTCCCATCCGACCGCGCCGAAATACGATCCCACGACCACGTTTCCCGCGGTGGCCGAGACCGCCGCGAGCAGTTCGTCGTATTCGGGGTACTCGGCCACGCGGTCCTCGAACATGACATCGATCCCCACTGCCGCGGCTTTCAGGTCGGCCAGCGCGCTGACGAGCAGCGCGTAGAAGTTGCGATGGACGGGCCAGCCCAGGGTCGACACGGCGCGGTCGTCGACGTAGACCAGCACAATGTTCGTGTCCGGCCGCACCTCTCCCCGGAGACGGTATTTCATGCCGGTGAACGCCCGTTCCGCCGAGGTGATCGGGCCGCTCAGGAGCATCACCACAAGCACCGAGACGATCCCGCAGCCCGCAGCCCAGAGCATCGTTCGCGTCTTCATGGTCTGCCCAGCCAGTGTTCGGGGTTCAACTTCTCCCGGTCCTTCCAGATCTCGAAATGCAGGCGCGGGCCGTCGATGGATTCGCCGCTCACACCCAGCACCTCCCCTTCCGCCACCTTTTGTCCTTCGGCCACAAGGATCTCGGCCAGATGGGAATAGATCGTCCGGTAGCCCCCGTAGTGGTGCACGATGATGAGGTTGCCGAACGACGGCAGCCACCAGATCGTCGCCACCTCGCCTCCCGCCACGGACCGGACATCGCTCCCCGGCTTGACGGCGATGTCGACGCCGATGTTCTGCGTGATCGTCTTCAGGGTGGGATGTCGCTGGTTGCCGAAGTGCGCGACAACGGTCCCTTCGCTCACCGGCCACGGGAGTTTTCCCTTGCGCTGGCCGAAATCGCCGACAGGTTGGGGTGGGGGCACCGTTTCGCGCTTCAGCGCCTCCGCCTCTTCGCGTTCCCGTTTGATCCGATCGGCCTCGATCAGCTGCGTGATCAGCTGTTCCATCTCCTTGGCGGCACGGGTCTTGCGCGTGAGTTCGCGCTGCAACGTGGTCTTGTCCTTCCGGATGCGTTGCAGGACGGTGCGGCGCTCCTCTGCCAGCACGCCGAGCCGGTCCTCCTCAGCCGCTTTGGCCGCGATGGCCCGGCGTTCTTCCGTCAGCTCCGACTGGGCTCGGGCCTGGAGTCTTTCGATCTCCAGCTTCTTCGCCGCGATCTTGCGCGTGTCGTTCTTCCGTTGTGAGGCGAACCGCTGGAGGTACTCATTGCGGACATAGAACTGGTTGAGCGACGCGGAGGAGAGCAGGAGTTCCACGTCGTGGGTGCGCCCGGCCTTGTAGACCGCACGTACGTACGCCGCGTAGTGCTGTTTCAGGAAGGAGAGGTCTTCCTCCATGACCGTGAGTTCCCCCCGGGTCGCCTCGATCCGCTTCTGGAGGTCCTGCGTCTCCCGTCGCATCCTGGAGATCAGTTTCCGGAGCAGGGTCCCCTGTTGATCATAGCTGTCGAGCACCTCCAGGGTGGCGTTCTCGTCGCGCTGTTGGTCCTTGATCCGCGTCTCGAACTCGCGGATCTGCTCACGGAGCGTGTTCAGTTCGGTCTGGCGCCGTTTGAGCTCGTCCTGTGCCCTCGATCCGGCGGGGAGCAGGAGGAGGAGGATCAGGCCGGCGCGCAGGAGGGTCGTCACGGCGGGTTACCGCTCCACGCGGCGCGCGTTGCGGGGGATGGAATAGGCGAACGACGGTGCGGGGTCATTCGGGTGCAACGAAGTGAACGACACGACCACGTCGCTCTCCTTTTCGGGCATACGCAGGTCGACTCGCCGCGGAAGGGTGAATCCGTCGTAGGCGGCGAGCTTCGAGCAGTTCATCTCCAGCACGATGGCGCCGGCCGTGTCCGCGGCAGTGAATCCGGTGACCAGCAGCTCCGCAGGATCCACACGGTAGCTCGCGGTGCCTGCCGGAGTCCTGTAGACGAGCAGGAACCGGTCGTTCTCGATGACGTACTGCGCGGGAGGTTCGGCGGGGAGGGCGATGGCCCCGGACAGGGCCTCCAGCAAACGGTCCATCGGGATCTTCACCGGAAAGACGGCCTCCAGGCCGCGGCCGTCCATCGACCCGGTGGTCACGGTGTTGTTCATGCTCGTGTAGGCGATGAAGCCGCGGCGCGTGACGAACACGGTCGCGAGATCGAGTCCGAAGGGCCCCTCGATCCGGATCAGCGCTGAATCCGCGCGGCGCAGGGCCAGTTCGAAACGGGCGGTTCCCGCGAACTCGGGCGCGTCCACCATCAATGAGCCTCGGCCGGTCAGCGTCCGAACCCGTTCGGCCCGTTCGGCCACCAGTCGGGCGAGACGGTCGGATGGAAGACTCCCGGTATCCAGGGCGACACCGGGCTGACGCGGTGCGCAGGAGGCCAGCGCCAGACAGAACACCAGAGCGATGCAGCGGGGGGCGGTCATAATTCTCCGCGGTCCACTTTGCCGCGCAGCGCGGTGTTGTTCGAGTCCAGTCCAAGCGCCCGCTTCCAGTACTCGAGCGCCTTAGCCCGGTCGCCCAGTTTGAAGTGGATGTCGCCCAGGTGCTCGATGACCACCGCGCTGGCCTCACCCTTCGTCACCGCTTTGGAGACCTCCTCGAGGGCCCGCCGGTAATTTCCCAGGCGGTAGTAGATCCACCCGATGGTGTCGAGGTACGAGGCGTTCTCCGGCTGGGCGGCGACCGCTCTGGTCGACATCGCGAGCGCGCGTTCCAGTTGCGTGTCCCGTTCGGCCAGGCTGTAGGCGAAGTTGTTCAGCGCAAGATGGTTGTCGGGGTCCAGCACGAGCGCCATCTCATAGAGGCTGTCGCTCTCGCCGAAGCGCCGCAGGCCGTCGTACACCAGGGCGAGCTGGGTGATGACGTCAACGCTGCGGGGGTTGAGGGCGCGCGCCCGTTCGAGCACGATGGTGGCGTCCTCCTGGCGTTCCAGGCGCGAGTACGCGATGCCGAGCAGGAACGGGATCCGGAAGTCGTTGTCGATCTTCAGGTGCACCGGTTCCAGGATCCGGGCGATCTCCGCAAAGTCGTTCTTCCCCAGATACACGGAGGCGAGCGAGACCCAGCCGTCGGGATTGTTGGGGGCGCGTTCCGTCATCCCGCGGAAGTTGGTGAGCGCCAGCGAGTCGTTGTGGAGCGCCGCGCCGATCAGTCCGAGGAACCAGTAGGATTGCCATTCCGCCGGGTAGCGCTGCTGGATCCGCGAGAAGATCCGGATGGCCTCGGGACCGATGGTCGAATCCCGTTCCAGCATGCCGTAGTGCATGTCGCCGATCCGGAGCCGGTCGTCCATTCCCACCGAATCGCGCGCCTGGATCTGCTCGAACCGCCGGTGGGCCTCGGCATAGTCCTTCTTGAAGAGGTAGACGCCGGCGACGTCGATCTCCAGTTCCAGCGAAGGTCCGGTCATCACCACCACGTCAGCGTAGGCCTTGAGCGCGTCGTCGTACAGTCCTGCGCGAACGAGGGTCTGCGCCAGAGAGATGCGCAATCCCTGGTTGGACGGATCCAGTTCGATGAGCTTCTGCAGGCACGACGAGGCTTTGTCGAAGCGTCCCGTGCGGTTGTAGAGGTCCGCCGCCTGCGTGAGCACCTCCCACTGAGGCCCGAACCGGTCGATGATGACCTCGTAGGCGGCCAGGGCCGCGGCGGGGTCGCGCGCCTGCAGCAGACGGGCGAGGTTGAACCAGGCATCGGCGTCCGTCGAGTCGCAGCGGATGACCTCGCGGTACTCGTGGACGGCTTCATCGTAGCGGTAGGCCGCGACCAGCACGTCGGCCAGGAGTCTGCGGAATTGCGCCCGCGTGGGTTCGCTCTCCACCGCCTTGCGCGCCCATTCGATGGCCTGGGGGTACTTCTTCAGGATCGCGTAGTCCCGCGCCAGGGCGAAGGCGATCCCCGGGTCGTTGCTGTAGCGGAGGGCGTCCTGCCATTCGAGGATCGCGTCGGCGTACTCCCCTTTCACCTCGTAGGCGGAGGCATCGATGGCATGGCGGGTGGCCTTCTGCCGCGCAGCGGCGTCCTCGGCCTCCGTGGTCCCGGACCCCGTTTCCTGTTGCGCCTGTCCGCTCCCTCCGCACCCGGCGGCAAGAAGCATCCCCGCCAAGGCGGCAAAAAGGAGCCCTACATGCGGTTTCGTCACAGATCCCCCCCGGTCTCAGAGAAAAAAATATACCCAGAACCCCTCTGAATAACAAGCATTCCGCCGCGAGGGGTCCCGTCATCGCCCCGGGGTTAACCCCTTGCCGTTTCATGTTTAGCCGAGTTTTCCTCCCTGCCGGTGTGAGCCGACGCAAGATAATCCTTTGCAGTTGGTCGCGCAGGTCACGGGTCAACTTGACATTCGCCGGGTGGTTTGATACATTATCCCCAGACTTTTACGAACTCACCAGGAGGAAGGGCTATGCATTTCCTGCGCACGCTGCCATACGCTGCCGTTGCGTTGTCTCTTGTTGTGCTGGGGTGCGGTGAATCGGAAGAAGCGGTACAGGAAGAATGGGAAGCCACACCGACGGTCTCTCCCTCAGCTCGGCTCGAGTATCGCATCGACAGCCTGATGAACGAGAACCGGCGTCTGAAGGAGGAATCGGATGCCGCGGTCGCTGAAAGCCGCCGTCTGAACGCGCGGAATGCGGAGCTCGAGACCAAGCTGACCGAAGCTCCCGCGCAAGGCCAGCAGACCACCGCCCCCGCTCCCGCGCTGGCCGCCACGATTCCGGCGGGCAGTGACATGAACGCCGCGTATCAGGCCGCGCTCGACCAGTTCAACCAGCGAAGGTACAGCGATGCGGTGTCCCAGTTCCAGGGCCTGCTGGGCGGAGGGATCGGAGACCAGCTCGCGCCCAACTGCCACTACTGGATCGGGGAATCGTACTACGCGATGAAACAATACGACGAAGCCATCCAGCATTTCGAGACGGTCTTCGACTACAAGGGATCGGGCAAGAAATCGTACGCCCAGTTCATGATCGGCAACGCAAAGCTTGCGAAAGGCGACAAAGAAGGCGCCAAGGCGGCGTTCGACAAGGTCGTGTCCGACTATCCGACCAGCTCCATGACCGAAAAGGCCAAGGCCCGCTCCGCATCGATCAAGTAGGTTTTTGTGCCCCTCTCCTGAGACGACGCAGCCCCGGCCGGACGGTCGGGGCTGCGTGTGTTCCAGACCCCTTTCTTTCTCATCGCGTTCCGGCCAGGAACTCCTCCGCAAGCCGCACATCCTCCCTGCTTCCGATGTAGAGGGGCGACCGCTGATGCAGCGATGTCCGGAACGATCTCCAGCGTCCTCGTTCTGCCGTCCGACGCGGCGCCGCCCGCATTCTCCACGATGAACGCCAGCGGGTTGTTCTCGTACATCAGCCTCAGCTTCCCCTGCGCGTTCTTCGAGTCCCCGGGGTAGCAGTAGATCCCGCCGTAGAGCATCGTCCGGTGTACGTCGGCCACCAGCGACCCGACGTAACGGAGCGCGTAGGGGCGCTCGGTCGCCGGGTCTTCCTGCTGCATATACCGGACGTAGTTCTGCATTCCCGGCGACCACCTGTTGAGGTTCCCGAGATTCATGCTGAAGATGCTCCCTTTCGAGGGGATGCGGATGTTCTCATGGGAGAGCAGGAACTCTCCTACGGTCGGATCGAGCGTGAAGCCGTGCACGCCGTGGCCGGTGCAGTAGACGAACATCATGCTCGAACCGTACAGGACGTATCCTGCGGCATCCAGCTTCACGCCCGGCTGCAACACGTCCTTCAGTGTCCCCGGACCGGAGGGGGTGACCCGGTGGTAGATCGCGAAGATCGATCCCACGGTGATGTTCGCGTCGATATTCCCCGATCCGTCCAGCGGATCGTAGAGGAGCACGTACCGGCCGTTCGGATAGCCCTCGGGAATATGCAGAAGATCCTCGTTCTCCTCTGAGGCCATGACACAGGTGTGTCCCGTGTGGTCCATGGCCTTGTAGATGGTCTGGTCGGCGAACTCGTCCAGTTTCTTCACCACGTCGCCGCTGATATTCATCCGGTCCGTCTTCCCGAGGATGTTCACGAGGCCCGCCTTGGTGACCTCGCGCCAGACCAGTTTTGCGGCGAGCGACAGGCCGTGCAGGATGCCCGAGAACTCCCCGGTGGCGTCGGGGTGCAGTCGTTGCCCCTCGATGATGTGGCGCTCGAGGGTCATGAACTTCTGGGGATAAGGGGTCTGGGACATGTGCTGATCCTCCGGGTGGCTGTCGTTCCCCGCGCGAGGGGGGAGGCCGATCACCGAGTCGTGCCGGTCTCCTGCTCCTTGTACTGCAACTGGTACAGACGGCGGTAGATCCCGCCGGCGGCGAGCAGTTCCTGGTGCGTTCCCTGCTCGCGGATCTCTCCGCTGTGCATCACGATGATCGTATTCGCCGACTGGATGGTGGAGAGCCGGTGGGCGATGACGATCGAGGTGCGGCCGTGGAGCAGTTTCTTGATCGCTTCCTGGATGAGCTGTTCCGTCTCCGTGTCCACGCTGGAAGTGGCCTCGTCCAGCACGAGGATCCGCGGATGATAGGCCAGGGCACGCGCGAAGGAGATGAGCTGTTTCTGTCCGACCGACAGCGTGGCGCCCCGTTCCTTCACCTCCTCCGCATACTGACCCGGGAGCTGCTCGATGAACCGGTTCGCTCCCACGACCCGGGCGGCCGCACGGATCCGGTCGTCGGAGATGTCGGGGTCCCCGAGGCCGATGTTGGAGCGGATGTCGCCGGAAAAGAGGAAGACGTCCTGGAGGACCACCGCCAGATGCTTGCGGAGGTCGGCGGAGCGGAAGCGCCGGATGTCCACCCCGTCGACCAGGATCTCTCCCCGCTGGACGTCGTAGAACCTGGCCAGCAGGCTGATGATGGTGGTCTTGCCTGCCCCGGTATGCCCGACGATGGCGGCGGTCTCGCCGGCCCGGATCGCGAACGAGACGTTCCTCAGCACCCAGTCAGGCTCCCCGGACCCGATCCCCGCGTTGTAGGCGAACCAGACGTTCCGGAACTCGATGTCGCCGCGGATCGGACCGGAGCGGCACGGGATCGTCCGGCTCCGGGATGAACGTCCGGTCGTCCAGGAGCTTGAAGACCCGCTCCGACGACGCCATCGCCGTCTGCATGATATTGTACTTTTCCGAGAGGTCCCGGATCGGCCGCCAGAACATCTCGTTGAACTGCAGGAACGCCATGACCGTGCCGAGCGTGACCGTCCCGTCGAGCGATTCCACGCCGGCGTACCAGATGATGAGGCCCACGGCGAGTGCGCCCCGATGAGGTCCACGCCCGGGATAGAACACGGCATAGTAGAAGATCGAGCGGATGTTGGCGTCGCGGTGGGCGCCGTTGATCCCCGTGAAACTGCGGAAGGCCTTGGGTTCGCGGTTGAAGACCTGGTCCACCAGCATGCCGGTGATGTGCTCCTGCATGAAGGTGTTGATCCGGGCGATCTGGATGCGGACCTCCCGGTAGGCCTCGCGCGCCTTGCGGCGGAACAGGAAGGTCCCGTAGAAGAGGAGGGGGAGAACGCTGAGCGAGATGAGCGCCAGCTTCCAGTTCATCGTGAACATGAAGTAGAGGATGCCGATGATCGTGAACACGTCGCTGAAGACCATGACGATCCCGGACGAGAACATCTCGTTCAGGACCTCCACGTCGTTCGTGACCCGGGTGATCAGGCGGCCGATCGGGTTGCGGTCGTAGAATGCGAGGCCGAGCCGCTGGAGGTGCCGGAAGATCTCCATCCGCAGGTCGAAGATCGTTCGCTGGCCGATCCACTGGGTGAGATAGGCGTTGGCATACTGCAGGAACCCGCGGAAGAGCATGACCCCGAAGAAGACCAGGGTGGTGACCAGGAGTCCGTGGGCGTCGCCGTGAGCGATGTTCTCGTCCACCGCCACCTTGATGAAGTAGGGCCGGACGGCCTCCAGGGCGGCGACCACGATGCTCAGGAGCACCCCCGCCAGCACATGCCGCCGGTAGGGACGGAGGTAGCGTGAGCAGCCGCTTCATCAGCGAGCTGTCATAGGCCTTCCCGAGGATTTCGTCTTCCTGGATGCTCATGCAAGGTGCTCCAGCTCTTCCTCGAGCAGCTGCTTCCGGTAGAGTTCGGCGTAGATCCCTCCGGCGGCGACGAGCTGGTCGTGCGTTCCCCGCTCCTTGATCCGCCCGCCGTCCAGCACCACGATCTGGTCGGCCTCCTTCACGGTCGAGATGCGGTGGCTGATCAGGATGCTGGTCCGCCCCTTCATCACCTGCCGCAGGCGCTTCAGGATCTCTTCCTCGGTGTACGTGTCCACCGCCGAGAGGGCGTCGTCCAGAATGAGGATCCCCGGGTTGCGCATCACCGCCCGCGCGATGCTGGTCCGCTGCTTCTGCCCGCCGGAAAGAGTGATGCCGCGCTCCCCGACCATGGTCTCGAAGCCTTTCGGGAACTCGGCGATGTCGCGGCCGATCTGCGAGATCTCCGCCGCCTCGCGGACCCGCTCCTCGCCCGCGTCATCCACCCCGTAGCGGATGTTCTCCGAGATCGTTTCGGAGAAGAGGAAGGTCTCCTGGGGAACGTAGCCGATGTGCCGGCGCAGGACCTCCAGCGGGATCCGCCGGACGTCCACGCCGTCGATCAGCACGCTGCCGGAGGTCACGTCATACAGGCGCGGGATCAGATTGACCAGGGTGCTCTTGCCCGATCCGGTGTACCCGACGATCGCGGCGGTGCTGCCCGCCGGGATCGTCAGCGAGATCTCCTCCAGCGACGGGCGCGCGGCGCCACGGTGCGTGAAGGTGACGTTGCGGAATTCGATCGTCCCCTCAGATCCCTTCACGCTGTGGTCGGTCTCGGCCGTGTCACGGATCTCCGGCTCCGTGTCCAGGATCTTCCCCAGCCGCCCCATCGACGCCGCCCCCTGCTGGAGGATGTTGATCACCCAGCCGAAGGCGATCATGGGCCAGATCAGCATGACCAGATAGCCGAAGAAGGCGGTCAGGCCGCCGACCGTCAGCCGTCCGTCGATGACCCTCATCCCGCCGCCGTAGAGGGTGATGATCAGGGAAAGCCCCACGAGCAGGAACATCAGCGGCCACATGATCGACTGGACCCGGGCGAGGACGAGGTTCTTCTTCAGGTATTCCCAGCTGAGAGCATGGAACAGGCCGGTTTCGTAGGCCTCGCGCACGTACGCTTTCACGACCCGGATGCCCGAGAGGTTTTCCTGTGCCCGGGTCGTCAGGTCGGCGTACTGTTCCTGCCGCTCCTCGAAGTTCTTGTGCACGAGCTTCCCCAGGCGGTAGACGGCGAACGAGACGAACGGGAGCGGGATCAGCGCGAGCAGGGTCAGCTCCCAGTCCATGAGCGATCATGACCGCGAGCACCATCACGAAGGTTATCAGCGTGTCGGCCGGGTACATGATGCCCGGCCCCAGGGCGTTCCGGACCGCGCCGATGTCGTTCGTGGCGTAGCGCCATCAGATCGCCCGTCGGCGTGTTCTGATAGAACGAGAGGGGGAGCTTCTGGAGGTGCTTCAGGAAATCGTTGCGCAGGTCGTATTCCAGGTGGCGCGAGACCACGATGATGGTCTGTCGCGTCAGGAAGGAGAAGACCCCCGCCACCAGCGAGAAGCCGACGATCAGCGCGGAGTACCCCAGCAGATCGTCCGCTTTCAGGCTGTGCTGTTCCAGCCCGACCTTGAGGCGCGTCCACCGCGCGTCCCACGAAGAGCGGGAGGGCCACGGTGAAGAGGTTGCTCAGGACCACGGCGGCGATGCCGATCGCGAGGATCTTCGTATACCGGGCCAGGTAGGGACTGAGGCGGAGCAGGGCCTTCACGTTCTCATCCTATCACTTCGAATCCGGTGTACCGGTGGAGAGCGCGGGGGACCACCACTTTGCCCTCGGGCGTCTGGTAGTGCTCGAGCAGCGCCGCGACCACCCGCGGGAGGGCGAGCGCGGAACCGTTCAGCGTATGGACGATCTCCGGCTTCCCGTCCGCGGGGCGGAACCGGATGTTCATCCGCCGCGCCTGGTAGGCCTCGAAGTTGCTGACCGACGAGACCTCCAGCCATTTCTGCTGTCCGGCGGACCAGACCTCGAGGTCGTACTTCTTCGTCTGCGTGAAGCCCAGGTCGCCGGCGCACATGTGCAGGACCCGGTAGTGCAGCCCCAGCTTCCGGAGCAGAGCGCTCCGCGTCCGCCCGGAGTTCCTCGAGCGCGTCATACGACGTGGCGGGGTGGACGAGGCGGACGAGTTCCACCTTGTTGAACTGGTGCACCCGATTCAGTCCCCGCACGTCCTTGCCGTACGAGCCGGCCTCCCGGCGGAAGCAGGGGGTGTATGCGCAGAACTTCAACGGCAGCTGATCCTCGCGGAGGATCTCGTCGCGCAGAAGTTGGTGACCGGGACCTCCGCGGTCGGCACGAGATAGAAGCCGTCGCGCTCCACCACGTACATCTGATCCTCTTTGTCCGGCAGTTGCCCGGTACCGGTGGCGCTGGCCGCATTCACCATCAGTGGCGGCATCAGCTCCGTGTATCCCGCCGCCGCCGCCTCATCAAGGAAGAAATTGATCAGTGCGCGCTCCAGCATGGCGCCCTTCCCGACGTAGACCGGGAAGCCGGCGCCGGTGATCTTCGTGCCGCGCGGGAAGTCGATGATCTGGAGCTTCTCGATCAGCTCCCAGTGGGGCTTCGCCGGGAAATCGATCACGGGCGGTTCGCCCTACGTGGCCACGGGCACGTTGTCCGCGGGTGTCCGCCCGGGGGGACGGAGGGGTGCGGGATGTTGGGGATCTGCAGGATGACCGTGCGGAGCTCCTCCTCCACGGTCTTGAGCTGCTCGTCGAGCCCCTTGATCTCGTCCGCCACCGCGCGCATTTCCGTGATCAGCGCGGCGGCATCTTCCCCTTTCGACTTCCGGCGGGCAACCTCGTTGGAGACCTGGTTCTTCTTGCTCTTCAGCGATTCGGCGTGCTGGAGGAGATGGCGCCGTTTCTCGTCGAGACGTAAGCGCCTCGTCGATCCGGGCCGGGTCCTCGCCCTTGGCAAGGACCCCGGTGCGGGCAAGCGCGGTGTTGTCACGGAGGAATCGGATATCAAGCATGGGTCATGACCTGGTCGGTTTGCGTGAATTCTGCAGCGGAACCGGGCGGCTGTCGTTCTCCCAGCTGGCCGTCCTGCTCAGCTGGCTCTTGAGCACCGCGAGTCCCTGTTCGATGGTGGCGGGGGTGATGCCGAGCTCCGTCTCCGCCTTCAGCGTGACCAGCCCGGAACGGAGCGGCCGCGGGGCCGGCTGGGCCAGGTCCGCGGTCTTGACCGGCTTGATCAACGCCGGGTTGTACCCGAAGAAGCGGGCGAGCCGGACCGCGAACTCGTAACGGCTGACGATGTCGCGCCCCGCGATATGATAGACGCCGGTCTTGCCCAGTTCCACCGCCCGGACGATGCCGTAGGCGAGGTCGTCCACCAGCGTGGGGTTCCCCCGCTGGTCGTCCACGACCCGGACCGCCGTCTTCTGTCCGAGGCTCTGGATCAGCCAGAGGGCGAAGTTCGGCTTGACCCCGGCAGCGTAGCCGTAGAGGACCATCGTGCGCGCGATGAAGTACTCGAGGCCGGAGGTGCGCAGGGCGTTCTCGCTTGCCAGCTTGGTCTTGCCGTAGTAACTCAGCGGATCCGGCCGGTCGTCTTCGGCGTACGGCCCGTTCTTCCCGTCGAACACGTAATCGGTCGACACGTGGTACAGGCGCGCGCCGGTCCGCCGCGCCGCTTCGGCCAGGTTTTCGACGCCGCCCACGTTGATCTTCCAGGCCGTTTCGCGCTCGGTCTCGCACGCGTCCACGTTCGTCATGGCGGCGCAGTTGATGATCACCCGCGGGTCGGTCCGCCCGGCCAGGTCGCGCACGTCTTTCTTCGAGGCGATGTCCAGCTGGTGGTATTCGACCGAGACCAGTTCTCGCAGCGGTTTCGGTTCCATCGACGCGAGGACCAGGCTGTAGGCCGAGCCGCGGACCAGCAACTCCACCACCTTCTGTCCGAGCAGGCCGTTGGATCCGACGATCAGCACCCGTTCGGCGGTCATGCTTCCCCCCGCGTGCGCAGGAATGCCGATGCAGCTTCGATCCCGTCGGTCACCGCCTCTTCCATGTTCCGCGTCTTCAGGAAGCGATAGAACGCCGCGGCTCCGAAGACGTCACCCTGCTCCGACGCTGACCCGCGGACGGATGCCGTTCATCGCCGGATAGCTCCGGTGGAGCACCGTCTTGTTCTCGCTGCGGTAGAGGGAGACGCCGCCCGCGCCGCGGGTCACCATGACCCCCTTCACGCCGAGCGTGAACAGATGGCCCACCGTCTGCTCTTCGTTCATTGCTTCGACCGTCAGCCCGGCGAGCTCCTCCTGGTTGCACTGAAGAATGTCGGCCATGAATGCCCAGCGCCTCCACTGTTCGACGGGACGCCGCACGCGCTCGTGGCGTTCGTTCACTCCGCTCGTGAGGTTGTGCAGGTCGAGATGCAGGGGGATCTCATCGTCGCGCACGGCGATGCGGATCTGGTCAAGGGTCTCCAGCGCAAGGTCGTTCCCCGAAGCCATGTTCACCAGCACCCCGCCCGTGTTCAGGAAGGGCTTGATACGTTCGAAGGGGATCGGCGGAGCGATGGATCTCGCGCATGCGGCGACCGCGTCCGCACCGGCGGGGTAGTACTCCACCCGGTTGGTCGGCGCCCGCGGTCCTGAAGATCCCCGAACTGTCCACCCCGGGGGCCTCCGCGAGCACGGAAAGCAGACGTTCGTGGTCGGCCGCCCCGACGCCGCAGACCGGGATCACCCGGTCCTTCGGCTCGAGCCTGCCGGCAAGCGCCAGCACGCCGTTCATAACGCCGCCGAATCGCTCTTCGGTCTTGCCCGGCGCGAGGAAGTATGCGTCGATGGCACAGTGGCCGATGAGAAGGATGTTCATGGAGGACCGAACGATGTGTTCGTGGCCGGGAAGCGGCGTCAGAACTTCGCGCCGTTCTTCCGGAATTGGACCAGTTTCTCGCGAAGGCCCGCGTCGTGCAGTGCCAGGATCTCCGCGGCCAGCACCGCGGCGTTCTTCGCTCCGGCCGGGCCGATGGCCACGGTCGCGACGGGGATGCCCGCGGGCATCTGGACGGTGGAGTACAGCGCATCCACGCCGTTCAGGGCCGACCCTTCCAGGGGGACGCCGATCACCGGCAGGATCGTATGGGCCGCGCAGGCCCCTGCGAGGTGCGCCGCCATGCCGGCGGCGGCAATGATGACGGAGAACCCGTTCCCCGCCGCCTGCTTCACGAAGGCCGCCGTCTCGTCGGGGTTCCGGTGGGCGGAGGAGACCCGGAGTTCATACGGGATGCCGAACTTCGCCAGATAGTCGGCGCAACCCTGCATGGTCGCCTCGTCGGACCTGCTGCCGATCAGGATCGCCACTTTCGACATACGTCACACCTTTGCGGTATATGGATAGTTGCGGGCCTCGCACTGCCGCCAGAGCTGCTGGCACGAGAACCGGTTCTCGTACAACGCACGGCCGATCACCACCGAATCGACCCCCACGGAGAGCAACTCCTGGATCTGCAGCAGCTCTTCCAGGCTCGTGATCCCGCCGGAGGCCGTGATCCGCATGCCGGTCTTCTCGCCCAGTTCCCGCAGAACCTTCAGGTTCACCCCCCGGAGCGAGCCGTCCGACCGCAGTTCCGTGTATTCGATCCGCCGGAATCCCATCAGCTTGGCGTTCAGGGCCACGGTCATGGCGGTGAGGTGGGTGGAACGCGGCCTGCCCCGCTCAGCCACAATGCCGTCCACAGCGTCGATGCCGAGCACGGTCTTGCTTGGGCCGAACCGGTCAATGGCCCGCTGGGCCTCGTCGGGTTTCTCGACGATCATCGCGCCGACCACGACCCGGTAGAGCCCCAGGTCGAGCGCGTGAGCGACCGCGTCGAACGTCCAGAGCCCGCCCCCCAGTTCGATGGGGATATCGACGCTCCGAACCATCCGCCGGATCACCTCTTCGTTCACGACCCTCCCCTCGGCCAGCCCGTCCATATCGGTGACCTGCAGGGTCTTTGCATTCTCGATCCGCCACAGGCGTGCCATCTCCACCGGGTCATCGGAATGGTCGTGACCTTCGATGCCCTGGACCATCTGGACGCAGCGGCCGTTGCGGATCTGTATGGCGGGGATCACCAGCATATGTTCTCAAAGTGCAGAAATTCCGTATAGGATTCAAGGCGAACACGGGGGTGGGTTGCCGCGCCCCCTGAGAATTCGTATGTTGGTGGACCATTTTCTCGTACAGCCCAACACCTGCACATGCTCCGACGATACGTCTCCTGCCTTCTTTTCGCAGTCGCCGCATGCACGGCCGCGGCACAACAACACCCCCGCCTCGTCGTCCTGATCTCCGTGGACCAGTGCAGGCAGGACTTCCTCGAACGCTTCCGCCCCAGCTTTCGGGACCGGGGGGTTCGAGCGGCTCCGGGCCTCCGGAGCTTCGTTCGTGAACGCTTCCCTCGGCCATGCACGCACCAGCACCGGTCCGGGGCATGCAGTGATGTTGACCGGCTCATACGGCGACGTGAACGGCATCGTCACGAACCACTGGTTTGATCCGACGAACAAACGGATGGTCTACTGCGTCGAGGACGATTCCGCCCGGGTGGTGGGAGGAAAGGGTAATGGCGCTTCGCCCCGAAACCTCGCTACTTTCACGCTGGGTGACGAACTGAAGATTTTTTCCGGATTCACGTTCGAAGGTCGTGTCTCTCTCCCACAAGGACCGCGCGGCCGTCCTGATGGGGGGAAAGCTCGCGGACCTCGCTCTCTGGTTCCGGGATTCCGTTTTCGTCACCTCGACCTACTACCGTCCGGCACTCCCCTCCTGGGTGGAGCGGTTCAACCGTTCCCGCAGGTTCGCGCGGTATGTTCGGAAGTCCTGGACAACTCTCTCCCGCCGCGGCTCGCTTCGCGCAGATGTTCCCGGACGACGTCCCGTGGGAGAGACGGTGGTGAAGGCCTGGGACGCACGTTCCCCCATCCCATCACGGGAACCGGCACGTCGCACATCACGAAATCGTTCTTCACTGCGCTGCTGACGAGCCCTTACGGCAACGAGATCCTCGCCGACGCTCGCCAAAGAAGCGGTGCGCGCAGAATCCCTCGGGCGGCGGGGGGTGACCGATCTGCTGTGTGTGAGCTTCTCGGGGACCGATTACGCCGGACATGCGTACGGACCGTACAGCCTCGAGGTTGCGGACATGATCGTGCGGATGGACGCGCTTCTGGCGGACTTCCTCACATTCCTCGATGCCCGCATCGGCAGGGGGAAGTACGTCGTGGTCCTGACGAGCGATCACGGCGCCTCTCCGGCTCCCGAGTACCTGCTCCGGTACCGTCCGCAGCTCGACGCGGGCCGCATCTCCGGGCACACTATCCACAACGGCGTGGACAGCGCCCTTGTGCAGCTGTACGGCGCTCCCGCGGGGGCAAAAGATTGGAACATCAGGATCGAGGGAGGATCGGTCTATCTCGATGGGTCGCTCCTGAAGAAACACGGGATCGATCCTCCCTCCGCCGCCCGGGAACTTGCCCGAATACTTCCGTCGATCAGAGGGATCGGCCCTGCAGCAGCCACGGAGGACCTTTTCCGCTCGGGAGGCACGACCACGCTCGAGCGGCGCCTGCGAAAGAGTTGTTTTCCGGGGAGGGTCGGGGACGTGGTCTTTGCGCTGCGGCCCTATTTCGTCGAGGACGAGGGGAATACCGGGGCATCACACGGTGAACCGTACGAATACGATTCGCACGTGCCGCTGATGATCATGGGTCCGGGGGTCACACCCGGACGGTACATGAGGGAGGTCAGTCCGGTGGACATCGGACCGACCCTGTCCGCATTGCTGGGGGTCGAATTCCCGCCGGCACGGGAGGGGCGGGTGCTTTCCGAAGCGATCGCGAGCACCCCTCGCGGTGATCCGCGCTTCTCCGCAGACCTCGCGTTCCGTCCTCTACCCCGCGAACTTCTTTCTCCGATTGCGGATGTAGTCCACGAACACGGTCTCGCCGAGCTTTCCCAGCGACGAGAAGTACGCCCGGCCGTGGTTCGACCTGGTGAGCTCCTCCACGAAGCTCACCAGGTACGGGTCCTGCGCCACCATGAACGTGGTGATCGGGATCTTCTCCCGCCGGCACGCCACCGCCTCGTCAAGCGTCTTGTTCACGATCTTGGGATCCAGTCCCCAGGAATTCTTGTAGAGCCGGCCGCTCGGCTCGAAGATGGCCGAGGGTTTCCCGTCGGTGACCATGAAGATCTGCTTGTTTGCCGCGCCGGTGCGCCGCAGCAGGTCCCGCGCCAGCTGAAGCCCGGCACGCGTGTTCGTGTGGTACGGCCCGGCCCCGAGGAACGGCAGCTCGTTGAGGCTGACCAGCCGGGCGTCGTCGCCGAAGGTGACCAGCGCCAGGAAGTCCCTGGGATAGCGGGTCTGGATGAGTTCGGCCAGCGCCAGAGCCACCTGCTTGGCCGGGGTGATCCGGTCCTCGCCGTAGAGCACCATGCTGTGGCTGATGTCGATCATCAGCACGGTCGCGCACCCCGCCTGGTACTCGGTCTCGTAGACCTCCAGGTCCTCCTCCTTGAGCGTGATGTCCCCGATCCCCCCGCGGCGGAACGCGTTGGTCAGCGTGGCGGTCAGGTCGATGTTCGTCGGCTGGTCCCCGAACTGGTACGGTTTCGTCTCGCTCGTACGCTCGGCCCCGAGGCCGGTGAAGGGGGTCTCGTGCACTCCCGGCGTCCCCTTTTTCAGGGAGGTGAACACCTCGCGCAGAGCATCCTGCCGGATGCGCTGGACGCCGCGCTGGGTCAATTGGACGCCCGTCCCGGCATCCTCGATCAGCCCCATCTCGCGCAGTTTCTGGACGATGTCGTCGATCGTCATTCCCTCTTCGAAGAGCCCGTACTCCTCCGCGATCATCTTCAACCACTCGCAGCGCCTCGTTCGCGTCGCCGTTGGTCTGGATGAGCAGATGGCTGAAGAGCGAGACCATCTTTTCGAGGCGCCGGTCGTCCGTGGCATCGTCCGGCCGCCACCGGGAATAGCGGATGCGCACTAGGCCTCCTCCTCCTCGGCCGGTCCTCCCACACCGAGGATGGTCCCCACGAGGTCCTTGTACGAAGTCCTGTGGTCCACTTCGTCCTTGCCGATCCGCGAGTTCTGGTGGAGGCCGTCCAGCACGAACTCCATTCCCGCCGCGATCTCGTGTTCCGCGGTCAACGCGGGGATATGGCGCTTGACGAGGTCCCGCAGTCCGGGGACCCTGGAGAGCTCCTGCGCGTATGCGCCGAGGGGCATGCTGTCCGACACCTCCACCGCGTTTCCCCCTTCGAACCATTCGACGATCCGCGCATAGCCGGGGTGCTCTTTCTGAGGCGGCTCCGTTGCACGGGCCGCCTGGGGCCGGCGTTGCTTGCGCAGGGGATCGGGGAAGTGCCGGCGGAAGGTTTCCCGCACCGCCTTCGCGATGAGCGCCTTCCCCACCTTCACCGATCCTTCCTGTTCGCCCTCGAACACCAGCTCCACCTTGCCGGTCAACCCGGGAAGGACGTGTGGCAGGTCGCACATCCGCGGGGCCAGGACCTTCTCGCCGGTCATGACCGCGCGCCGCTCGGCGTTGCTGACGAGGTTCTCCATCGCCGTGATGGTGAGGCGGGCACTGACCCCCGATTTCTGGTCGACGAACTCGCTCTTGCGGGCCTCGAAGGCGATCATCTCGACGATCTCGCGGAAGAACTGGGGGATCGCCACCGTCCGCCCCTCCCGCTCGACGTGCGCCTCCTGGGCGGTGATACGGATCGCTTCCTCCAGGGTCTTCGGGATAGTGGGTCAGGATCTGCGAATCGATGCGGTCCTTGAGCGGCGTGATGATGTTTCCCCGGTTGGTGTAGTCCTCCGGGTTCGCGGTGAAGACCAGGACCAGATCCAGCGGGATCCGGATGTTGAAGCCCCGGATCTGGATGTCCTTCTCCTCGAGGATGTTGAAGAGGCCGACCTGGATGCGCGGCTGGAGGTCGGGCAGCTCGTTGATGGCGAAGATGCCGCGGTTGGTCCGCGGGATGATCCCGAAATGGATCGCCCCTTCGTGAGCGTAATGCAGACGCTGGGTCGCGGCCTTGATCGGATCGATGTCCCCGATGAGATCGGCGATCGTCACGTCCGGCGTGGCGAGCTTCTCGCCGTACCGCCGGGCCCGGGGGATCCACTCGATGGGGGTTCCGTCCCCCTTCTCGCGTACAAGGTCCACCGCGTACCGGCTCACCGGCTGCAGGGGATCGTCGTTGATCTCGCTCCCCTGGACGATCGGGATGAACTCGTCGAGCAGAGAGACCAGCTGCCGGACGATGCGGGTCTTCGCCTGCCCGCGAAGCCCCAGGAGAATGATGTCGTGTTTCGCCAGGATCGCGTTGACCAGGGCCGGAACGACCGTCTCGTCGTATCCGATGATCCCCGGAAAGAGGCGCTCTCCCTTTTCGATCTTTGCGATCAGGTTCCTCGCGCAGTTCGTCCTTGACCGGGAGGACCCGGTAGCCGCTGGCGCGCAGTTCGCCGAGGGTGGAAGGATGGTTCATGGTGTCGGCCTGTCCGGTCTGTCGTTCATTGCAATTCCTGCTGAAAACCCGTACTATGATACAGAATCGGCGTGAGGGAGCCTATTACCAGAACACTCATCATCCGATTTAGTTCCGTCGGTGACATCATCCTGACCACCCCTCTCGTCCGGAGCCTGCGCCGCGCGTTCCCCGAGTGCCGCATCGATTTCCTGGTGAAATCCGCCTACGCAGATCTGCTGCACGGGAATCCCCATCTGTCCCGGGTGATCGCTTTCGACGGGAACGAAGGGGTCGGCGGGCTGCGGCGGCTCCGGGAAGAGATCCGCGGCGAGGGCTATGACCTGATCCTGGACCTGCACGACAGCCTGCGCAGCCGGTACATCTGCGCGGGGCGACGCGGCGTCCGCCGCTACCGGAAACGGAAACTCGCCAGGGCCGTGCTGGTGCGCTGGCAGCGCGATGTCTATCACCTGTTCGGCGGGTCCCCCGGAGTGATCGAGAGATACCTGGAGACCGTCCATCACCTTGGGGTCAGGGACGACGGGGAGGGTCCGGAGCTCTTCCCCTCTCCCGGCGATTTCGCCGCGGCGGGGGCACTCCTGCACGATGCAGCCGCCGGCTGGGTGGGGGTCTCCCCTTCCGCCCGCCACAAGACCAAGATCTGGCCGCCGGAGCGATTCGCCTCCGCGGCGGCGTCCCTGGCCCGGGACCGCGGATTCGGTGTCGTCCTGCTCGGTGGGCCCGATGACGTTGTGCGGTGTGGTGCGGTCGAGGCGATCATCCGCGCCGGCTCTCCGGGTATACCGGTGGTGAACGCTGCCGGGAAACTGACCCTGCTGCAGAGCGCCGCTCTGCTGGACCGTTGCGCGGTGGTGCTGACGAATGATTCCGGCCTCATGCACGTCGCCTCTGCCCGCAAGCGACCGCTCGTTGCGGTCTTCGGCTCGACGGTCCGCCAGTTTGGATTCGCCCCGTACGGGGGCCGGAGCATCGTGGTCGAACGGCCCGAGGTCCTCTGCCGCCCCTGCACCGGGATCGGCCGTGCGCGGTGTCCGCAAGGGCATTTCCGCTGCATGCTCGACATCAGCGACGACCAGGTGGTGGCCGCCGCCTCAACGCTCCTGAGGAGTTAGGATATGCTGAGACTCTGGCAGATCGTCTACCGCTGGTTCGTTCTCCCTCCGCTCTGGTCCATCTTCTGGCTGTACGGACGGTTCAACCGGAAGGTCCGGCGGGGCCTCGTCGGGCGCAGGACGCTGTTCCAGGACCTTGAGCGGCAGGTCAGGGCCCTGCCGGCGGGAAAGAGGGTCTGGTTCCATTCCTCCTCCCTCGGCGAGTTCGAGCAGGCCAAACCCATCATTGCCGAGCTGCGAAAGAGGTGGCCGTCGATCGCCATCATCGTCACATTCTTCTCCCCCTCGGGCTACGAACACTCCCGAAAATACCAGATGGCGCACGCGATCAGCTATCTGCCGACCGACACCCACCGCAACGCCCGAAGGTTCCTGGACCTGGTCCGTCCGGATGTGGCGGTGATGATCCGGTACGATATCTGGCCCAACCACGTCTGGGAGCTGCGCCGGCGCGGCATCCCGATGATGATCGCCAACGCCACGATGCGGCGCCAGACGCAGCGGCGCTTCCCCGTTGCCCTCAGCTTCCACCATCACGTCTACAATTGCATCGACAGGATCCTGGCGGTCTCGAAGGCGGACATCGAGGGGTTCGGGTTCTTCCGCCTCACGCACCCGCTGATGGAGATCGTCGGCGATACCCGGTATGATCAGGTGCACGTCCGCAGCGCCGAGGCGAAGCGGCGGGCCATCCTTGCCCCGGCGCTGACGGCGGGAAAAAAGGTTCTGGTGATCGGCTCCAGCTGGCCGGAGGACGAACAGGTGATCCTCCCCGCGCTCTTCCGGCTGCAGGAGGAGATCCCGGAACTGCTCTGCATCATCGCCCAGCACGAGCCGACGGTGGAACACCTCGAGGAGCTCGAAGACGAGCTCGCCGGGCACTGCAGCGCCATCCGGTTCTCGGCCCTCCAGAGCTACGCGGGTGAACGGGTGATCATCGTCGACAGCATCGGCATCCTGCTCACGCTCTACGGCTACGCCGACCTGGCATACGTCGGCGGGAGTTTCCGGCAGGGGGTCCACAACGTCCTCGAAGCGGCCGTCTACGGGATCCCCGTCCTGTTCGGCCCCCGGCACCGGAATTCGCACGAGCCGCTCATGCTTGTGGACCGCGGCGGGGCGTTCGTCGTCGCGTCGACCGACGACTTCCACCGGACCGTACACCATCTGCTGACCCACGACCCCTCGCGAGAAAGCGCGGGCAACCGGGCGGCGGAGTTCGTCCGCTCTCATCTGGGAGCGACCGGGCGGGTCCTGGGACACCTCGAGCCCTATCTCGGGACGGGATAACACGGCGGTTGCGTGAAGCCGTCGCCAACTGCAACGGAGTACCGATCCATGAAGATCGCCTATCTTGACACCGTCGCCGGGATCGCCGGCGACATGACCATGGCCGCGTTCGTCAGCGCCGGGCTCCCCTTCGAACAGCTCCGCGACGAACTGAGAAAACTTCACGTTGACGGGTTCGAACTGATCGCCTCCCACGTCACGCCGAAACGCGATCAGCGCGGTCCACATCGACGTCGTCATTCCCGTGGAACCGCACCTGCACCGTACCCTTGCGGGGATCCAGGGGATCATCGACGCCAGCGACCTGGACCCGAAGGTCAAAGAGACGGCCAGGAACATCTTCCTGACGCTCGCCCGCGCCGAAGCGAAGCTGCACGGCACAACGGTCGAGCAGGTCCACTTTCACGAAGTGGGAGCCCTGGACTCGATCGTGGACGTGGTCGGCGCCGCCCTCTGTTTCCACCTCTCGGGGATCGAGCGGGTCTATACCTCGCCCGTCCGGTTGGGGGCGAGCGGCACGGTCAAGACCCAGCATGGCATCCTGCCCATCCCGGCTCCCGCCGCGATCGAGGTGCTCCGCGGCTATCCGGTGCAGCTGACCTCGTTCCCCGACGAACTGACGACGCCCACGGGCGCGGCGATCGTTCGGACCCTCTCCTGCCGGCGTGCTGGATGAAGAGGTGATCACCGTCGAAGCGGTGGGGTATGGAGCCGGGACCAGGGTGATCGAAGGGCTTCCGAATTTCCTCCGGCTGATGATCGGGGAGATCCCGGCCGAGACCGACCGCGACGAGCTGCTGGTGGTGGAGACGAACATCGACGACATGAACCCGCAGCTCTATCCGGTGGTCATCGAGCGGCTGCTTGCCGCAGGCGCCCACGACGCGTACCTCGTCCCGATCATCATGAAGAAGGGACGGCCCGGCGTCCTCCTCTCCGCCATGGTGGAGCGGTCCCGCCTGGACGATATCGTGGCCCTGATCTACCGCGAGACGACCACCATCGGCCTCCGCGTGCAGCGGATCGGTCGAAAGAAGCTCCCGCGGCGCAGCGCGGAGGTCCCGACCTCTTTTGGTCCTGTCCGGGTGAAGGTCGTCCTGCGAAACGGCCGGGAGCTGTGGAACGCTGAATTCGAGGAATGCCGCCGGATCGCCGATGAGCGGAAGCTTCCGGTGAACGAGGTCATGAAACAGCTGGAGGCGGAGCTGTCGGGCCGGTCCCCGGCCTGAATCCGCCCGACGGACGAGCCATCATCGCAAGGAGCACCACCATGATCCATCGTATCGCCGGATGTGCACTGCTGTGCTGCGCCATGCTGAGCGCCCTCTCCTGTACGCCATCCCGGAAAGAGGAATCCCCCGTGAAAGCCCAGATCGAGCGTTTTGCCCCCGTGACCCTCACCGGCGACACCACCCGGCTCTCGCCTGGCGATCGGAAAGCCCTGCAGAAGCTGGTCGAGGCGGCGCGCGTGATGGACACGCTCTATCTGCGGCAGGTGTGGTCCGGCGCCACGGCACTGCGCGAGCGCCTCGCGGCCGACACCACCCCGGATGGGGCGCTGCGGCTGCGGTACTTCGACATCAACATGTCCCCCTGGTCCGGGCTGGACCACGAGGCCCCCTTCATCGACGGGGTTCCGCCGAAGCCTCCACAGGCGAACTACTATCCGGCGGACATGACCTCCGGCGAATTCACGACCTGGGTGGCTTCTCTTCCGGACGACCAGCAGCGCGCTGCGACCGGGTTCTTCACCGTCATTCGCCGGGACCCGGCGGGGAAACTGACCGCGGTCCCGTACAGCACGGAATACCGGGACCTGCTCGAGAGAGCGGCGGCGTTGCTCCGGGATGCGGCGGCCTCCACCGACAACGTCTCGCTCAAGCGCTTCCTCACCCTGCGCGCTGACGCGTTCCTTTCCAACGATTACTACCAGAGCGACGTCGCCTGGATGGACCTGGACAGCCCTGTCGAACCCACCATCGGCCCGTACGAGGTGTATCTCGACCAGCTCTTCAATTACAAGGCGGCATTCGAAGCGTTCATCACCCTGCGGAACGACGAGGAGACCGCGAAACTCGCCCGCTTCTCTGCGGAACTGCAGGGCGTCGAGAACCATCTCCCCATCGAACCCGGCTACAGGAACCCGCGGCTCGGCGCGATGGCGCCCATACGCGTCGTGGACGAGGTCGCCCTGGGCGGCGAGGCCCGGGCCGGCGTCCAGACCGCAGCATTCAACCTCCCCAACGACGAGCGGGTGACGCAGGAGAAGGGAAGCAAGAGGGTGATGCTCAAGAACGTGCAGGAGGCGAAATTCCGCACGATCCTCACGCCGATCGCGGATCGCTCATCGATCCGGCCCAGCGGTCCGACGTCGCCTTCGAACCCGTTCTTCACCCATATCCTGGCGCACGAACTGATGCACGGCCTCGGGCCTCACGCGATCATGGTCGAATGGAAAGCCCACCACGGTCCGGCAGGCGATGAAAGAGCTCAGCTCCGCGATCGAGGAAGCCAAGGCGGACATCTCCGGACTGTTCATGCTCCAGTACCTGATCGACCGGGGAACCGTGGACCGTTCGATGGAACGGCAGATGTACGTCACGTTCCTGGCGGGGATCTTCCGCTCGATGCGGTTCGGGATCAAGGAGGCGCACGGACGCGGCATGGCCCTGCAGTTCAGTTTCCTGATGCAGGAAGGGGCGATCCGCCACGACGGGGCCTCCGGCACCTTCGCCGTCGTCCCGGAACGAATGAAGCAGGCCGTTCTCGCGCTGACGCGCGAGATCATGACCATCCAGGCGAAGGGGGACTACGCGGCGGCGAATGCGATCCTGGACAAGTATGCCGTGATGCACCCCGCCATGCAGAAGGCGCTTTCGCGGCTGACCGACATCCCGGTGGATATCGTGCCGGTGTTTCCGCTGAAAGAGTAACAGGATAGCCACGGAGGCCGGTCCAGGCATGCCTGGGGCCTCCCTCATGGAGGGTGCTGACCAATGGGATCTCTCAGGGACAAGATCGTCTGCATCACCGGCGCGAGCGCCGGCATCGGTGAGGCGTGCGCCGGGGCATTCGCGCGCGAAGGCTGCGCCCTCTTCCTCTCCGCCAGGCGGAAGGCCCGCGTCGATGCGCTGGCCGCCCGCCTGCGCGGAACAGCACGGCATCCGGACCTGACCGCCGCCCTGGATGTCACCAGACCCGGCGATGTGGAGGCCGTCTTCTCGGGGCTCGCCCCGGAGTGGCGCGAGATCGACATCCTGGTCAACAACGCGGGGCTCTCGCCGCGGACTCGAGCGGCGTGCAGGACGGATCGCTGCAGGACTGGGAGGAGATGATCGACACCAACGTCAAGGGACTTCTCTACGTCACCCGGCAGGTGCTCCCCGGCATGGTCCGGAGGAACGGCGGACACGTGATCAACATCGGTTCGATCGCCGGGCACCAGGTCTATCCCGGGGGGAACGTCTACTGCGCCAGCAAGGCCGCCGTCAACATGCTCAGCCACGGCATCCGGATGGACGTGCTGGGGACAGGCGTGAGGGTCTCCTCGGTCGAACCGGGCCTGGTGGAGACCGAGTTCAGCGAGGTGCGCTTCAGGGGTGACAAGGAACGCGCGGCGAAGGTGTACGCCGGCACACGGCCGCTCACCGGTGAGGATGTGGCGAACGTCGTCGTCTACTGCGCCCTCCAGCCACCCCACGTGGATATCGCCCAGGTCGTTCTGATGCCCACCGACCAGGCGTCGGTCTTCCACGTCCACCGGCGACCTTGATTTTCCCCGCGGGCGGGGGTACATTCGTGCCGGCCCCCGTGGACCGGACCATGCCGCCCGGCCCAGGTGGTCACGGATCTCATCCCACACTCGCACAGGAGGGGACGATGAACAGGATCCTGAACTGCAAGCCCTCGCGGGACACCCACCGCGACTGGACCTTTGCCCACGCCAGGAGCGCGGGCGTGGCTGGCCGCACGGGCAGCCCTCCCCCGCTCGGTGGATCTCCGCGCCCCGTGGTGGAAGGTGGGCGATCAACTGGCCACCGGATCGTGCGTCGGCTGGGCGCTCGCCGATTCCGTCCTCCGCTGGCACTTCACCGGCGCCGGGAAGCTCGACCGGAAAGAGCTGCTCTCCCCCAGGTTCATCTGGATGGCGGCGAAAGAGACCGATCAGTTCGAGACCCAGCCGACGACGTTCATCGAGACCGAAGGGACCAGCCTGAAGGCCGCGCTCGACATCGCCCGGAAGTTCGGCGCGGTCACGGACGACGTGCTCCCCTTTCGCTCCGGGAAGCTGTACCAGGACGAAGCACCCACGTTCTATGCTGTGGCAGCGAAACTCAAGATCGCCAGCTACTTCAACCTCGGGAAGAACCCCGAACAATGGCGCACCTGGCTGGCCACGGCCGGGCCGATCCTCACGCGGCTCGAAGTCGACGATACCTGGGACAATGCGCCAGAAGACGAAGGGGAAGTTGGACGTCTACCACCCTGCCACGGTGCGTGGCGGGCACGCCGTGTCTCTGGTGGGGTACACGGAATCGGGATTCATCGTGCGCAACAGCTGGGGGACCTCCGCCTGGGGCGATAAGGGCTTCGGCTATGCATCGAATGCGTACGCCAAAGAGGCGTTCGACGAAGCGTACGGCGTGACGCTGTGATCGGCCCATGCCTCTCCGGATCCAGCAAAACATTCCGCTCGCGCCTTTCACCACCCTCGGTTTGGGGGGTCCGGCCCGGTATCTCCTCACCGGCGATTCCGCCGAAGCGGTCGACGAAGGACTTTCCTTCGCACGCAGGGAGAGGTTGCGACTCTTCATCCTCGGCGGGGGGAGCAACCTGGTGATCTCTGACGGGGGGGTCGACGGGGCGGTCCTCCGCCCGGCCATCCCCGGGATCGAGGTCGAGAGGACGGGCGATGGCGTTCTGCTCACCGTTGGAGCGGGCGAGTCCTGGGACGGCCTGGTCAAGTTCGCGGCCGAGCACGGATACGCCGGCATCGAATGCCTTTCCGGCATCCCCGGCAGCGTGGGAGCCACCCCCATTCAGAACGTGGGAGCATACGGACAGGACGTCCAGGAGACGATCCATTCCGTGGAGGTGATCGAGAGGGAGAGCGGCAACCGGAAGACCATCGCCGCTCGCGACTGCGGCTTCGGATACCGGCAGAGCCGGTTCAAAGGCGAAGACGCCGGGAAATACGTCGTCACGTCCGTTCGCTTCCTCCTCCGCGTGGATGGCGTGCCGTCGATCCGCTATCCCGAACTCCAGCGTGCCGTGACGGAGCGTTTCGATCCGGAGAAACTCCGGGGCGGCGCCGCCGCTCTTGAAGCCGTACGCGGCGTCGTGCTCGGCCTCCGGCGTCACAAGTCGATGGTGGTGGACCCCGCGGATCCGCACAGCCGTTCAGCAGGTTCCTTTTTTGTGAATCCCGTACTCGACCCCCCGGCATTCGCGAAATTCCAGGAGGCCGCGCAGGCCATGGGAGCCGTCCCACCGGCCTTTCCGGCGGAGGGTGGAACGAAGGTGCCGGCGGCGTGGCTGGTTGAACATGCGGGGTTTCCCCGCGGCACACGTCGTGGAGGGGTCGGCGTTTCCGCGCATCATGCCCTCGCACTGGTCAACTACGGCGGGACGGCCCACGAGCTTCTGGCGCTGGCCGGGGAGATCCGCGACGCCGTTTTCGCGCGCTTCGCCATCCGCCTCGACATGGAACCCGTCATTCTGGAGTAGCACAATGGCCGCAGCCGATATCCGGGCCGTGATCTTCGACTTCGGAGGGGTCATTTCCGCCTTCGACATCGACATCTTCTTGCGCCGGATAGAGCCGTTCGGCCCGATGAGCTTCTCCGGGCTGAAAGTCGCGCGTGCTCCCGGCCGCGGCCGAACAGGGCACGTCTCTATGAAACCGGCCTCATCGAATCGCGGGAGTTCCACCGGCGGGTCTCCGCGATCGCCGGGCTCGACATGCCCGTGGACGAGTTCACCCGTGCGTATTGTGATATCTTTACCCCGATCGCCTCGACCCTGGAGTTGATCCGCGCGCTCAAACCGCGATATCGGCTTGCCCTCCTCTCCAACACCAGCGAGTGGCACTTCGAGTACGGGATCAAGCCGGTGGAGGTCTTTCCCCTCTTCGAGACCGTGACGCTCTCGTACGAAGTGGGCGCCATGAAGCCCGCCCGGGCGATCTACGACGACGCACTGAGGAAGCTGGACCTCCCGCCCTCAGCCTGCGCCTACATCGACGACCTGCCGGAGAACGTCACTGCTGCGGCCGCGCTGGGTATGTCGGCGATCCGTTACACCAACCACGGTGAGGTCGCCGACGCATTGAAGCGCCTTGGAGTCACCTGGTGATCGCCGGCCGTTTCGTCGTCTCAACACGCGCCATGATCCACAAGGAGCAACGACCATGCCCCACTTGATCCCCGCCCCCAAGATCATCGAAGCTGCAGGCACGAAGCCGAAGCTCATCCAGGAATTCGTGGGTCGCGTGAACACCGGCACCGAGGGCATTAGCATCGCGGTGATGCGGAGCCCGGAGGGGTGGGTCGAACCCGGCCAACGCCCCGAATTCGACGAATATACGGTGGTCCTGCGGGGGATGGTGCGCGTTTCGTTCGACGGCGGATATCTGGACGTCCGCGCCGGGCAGGCAGTGCTGGCTGGCCGCGGCGAATGGATCCGGTACAGCACTCCGGATCCGGGCGGCGCCGAGTATGTTGCGGTCTGCCTCCCGGCGTTCTCGCCCGGCGCGGTCCACAGGGATGGTCCGGACGTGGCCTGAGCCTCGCCCCTTTTTCGTATCAGGAAGAACACCCGTATGGCTCTCTACGCCGACGTCGCGATCCCCGTCGCCGTCGACAAGGTTTTCACCTATCTCGTCCCGCAGGAGTTCGATGCCCAGGCCGATACCGGCAAGCGCGTGCTGGTTCCATTCGGCCGGAAGACCGTCACCGGCCTGATCGTCGGTTGTTCTCCCACTTCGTCGCTGGCTTCCGTCCGCACGGTGACCGACGTGGTCGACGCCGCGCCCGTGGTCACGCCTGATCTGATGCGGCTTTGCCACTGGGTGGCCGACTATTACCAGGCCCCGCTGGGCGAAGTCGTGAAAGCCGCGCTTCCTCATGCGTTCTCGACGGTGAGCAAGACCGTGGTATCGCTCGTGAACGCCTCCGCGCTGAACACCGCGGCACCTTCTTCGCGCAAGCAGCGTCAGCTGGTCGACCATCTCGAGCAACACGGCCCGACGTCGACAGGGATCTCGCCCGGCGACTGGGGACCCGGGGCCTGTCCGCGCTGGTCCACGCGCTCGCCGCTGCCGGTGTTGTCCGGACCGAAGAGATCCTCCCCACCACCCGCCGCGGTCCGCGGATGGCCCAGATGGTGGACATGGATCCGGCAGGGATTCCCGGCTGGCGGGAGGTCCTTGCCGCGTTGCCGGCGCGGCGGGCTTCGGCCCGGAAGGTGCTCGAGGAGCTCCTCACCCGCGGTCCCGTCCCCGGCGGCGTGCTCGGCGTCGCCGATCTGCTTCGATCGGCCGGCGTGAGCTCACGCGTCGTCCGCGACCTGGCTCGTGAGGGGACGCTCCGGATCACGTTCCGGGAGGTGACGGAACAGGAGAGTTACGGGACGGAGCAGCAGACCCTGGACATCGAGCTCAACGCCCGTCAGCAGGGGGTGGTGGACCGGATCGGTGGCGCCCTGGCCTCCCAGCAATCCCGTGCGTTCCTCCTGCACGGGGTGACCGGCAGCGGGAAGACCCAGGTGTACATCGAGGTGATCCGGAAGGCTCTTGACGCAGGCCGTACGGCGATCGTTCTCGTCCCCGAGATCAGCCTGACCCCGCAGATCGTCAGGAGGTTCAAGTCCCATTTCGGGGCACGCGCGCTGGTGGTCCACAGCCGGATGTCGGCCGGCGACCGGATCGCGGTCTGGCGAAAGGCGCTCTCCGGGGAATGCCGCGTGGTGATCGGTCCTCGGTCAGCGATCTTCGCGCCGCTCCCGGACCTGGGCCTCATCGTTGTGGACGAGGAGCACGAATCGTCCTACAAGCAGTTCGACTCCTCTCCGCGGTACCATGCGCGCGATGTTGCCCTGATGCGCGGGTTCGCCGGAAACGCCGTGGTGGTGCTCGGTTCTGCGACCCCGTCGGTGGAGTCGTATCACAACGCCCTCGCCGGCAAGTACGAACTGCTGGAGCTCCCCGAGCGGATCGACGCGATCCCGATGCCGCCCGTTGCAGTGATCGACATGGCAGCCGAACGCAAACGCCTGTACGCCGAGGCGAAAGAGCGAACGCCGATGGAACAGCGGGGCGTTCTCAAGCGCTTCCAGCAGCCGGTACTGTCCGCCGCCCTCGCAGAGAAGATCCGCGATCGGCTCTCCAGACACGAGGGGATCATCCTTCTGCAGAACCGCAGGGGGTTCGCCCCGTTCGTGATCTGCGAGGAGTGCGGGCACAGTGAGGAATGCGACCGGTGCAGCGTCACGATGACGTATCACCTCACGCAGAAACACCTCCGGTGCCACTACTGCGGCAATGTTCGCCGGCCTCCCCTGCTCTGTCCTTCGTGCGGTGGCTCGGCCATCAGACTCCAGGGCGTTGGAACGCAGCGTGTCGAGGAAGAGGTCCTCCAGACCTTCCCGGAGGCCCGGGTGGTACGGATGGACCTCGACACCACCGCGCGCAAGGGAGCCCACCAGAGGATCCTGGACGGATTCGCCCGGCGGGAAGCGGACATTCTGCTCGGCACGCAAATGGTGGCGAAGGGGCTGGATTTCCCCCACGTGACGCTGGTCGGCGTGATCTCGGCCGACACGCAGATGCTGCTGCCCGATTTCCGCTCCGCGGAGCGGACGTTCCAGCTCCTGACGCAGGTCTCGGGAAGGGCTGGACGCGGGATGCTCGGCGGGGAGGTGGTCATCCAGACCCACCAGAGCGACCACTACGTCCTGCGCCACGTCGTGCGCCACGACTATCGCTCGTTCTTCGACGAGGAGGTTGCTTCCCGGCAGGAGCTTGGTTATCCTCCCTATGCGCGATTCGTGCTGATCGAAACCCGGGGGGAGCGGGAAGAAGAGGTCCGCCGTGCAGCGGAGGCGATCGCCGAACGCCTCCGGGTCATGCTCCCGGAGGAGAGGGTGCTCGGCCCGGCGCCCGCGGTCCTCGCCAGGATCCAGAACCAGTTCCGCTGGCACCTGATCCTGAAGGCGCCTCGGGGCGAGGATCCGGTGGGTGCCCGCTCGCGCGACGCCGCGCGGCAGGCGCTCCGAGACGCGGCCATTCCGCGTTCCGTCCGGTGTACGGTGGACGTCGACCCGGTCGGTATGTTGTAGCCTTCCCCAGGAACTGACACAGGTGTCTGCATGACCGATCAACCGCAGGACCTCGATCTCCTCGCCACACGCTACGTGCGGCTGGTGCTGGCGGTGGGCTCACACGACACCGATTACGTCGATGCCTACTACGGCCCGCCGGATCTGCGCGACGGGACCGACGCGATGAGCCTCGAAGAGATCCAACGACAGGCGGCGGGGCTCCTGGCAACGATGAGGTCCCCCCTTGCCGCCGGCGCCGACCAGCTCGTCCGTCTCCGGAGGAGGTATCTTATCCGGCAGCTGGAGTCCCTCGTGGCACGCGTCGGCATGCTCCAGGGAGCGCGGCTCTCCTTCGACGAGGAGGCGGTCGCATTGTACGACGCGGAGCCGCCGTCGTTTCCCGAAGAGTATTTCCGGTCGGTGCTCGAGGAGATGGACGCACTCCTCCCTCCCGGGCCGGAGCCTGTGCACGTCCGCTTCGAGGCCTTCAGGAAGGGGTTCGTGATCCCTGTCGACCGCGTGGACGAGGTGTTTTCGGCGGCCATCCAGGAAAGCCGGCGCCGGACACGGCAACACATGGTCCTGCCGGAGCAGGAGTCCTTCACGGTGGAGTACGTGACGGGGAAGTCGTGGAGCGGCTACAACTGGTACAAGGGGGGGAACACCAGCCTGATCCAGGTCAACACTGATTTCCCCATCACCATCGACCGGGCGGTCGACCTCGCGAGCCACGAGGGATACCCCGGACACCACGTCTACAACGCGATGCTGGAGAGCGCGCTGGCGAGGGGACGGGGCTGGGTCGAGTTCACCGTATATGCCCTCTTCAGCCCGCAGTCGCTGATCGCCGAGGGGACCGCCAACTTCGGGATCGACATGGTTTTCCCGGGCGAGGAACGGGTCGCCTTTGAGCGCGAGGCTCTTTTCCCGCTGGCCGGGCTTCCGCCGGAGCGGGCCGAGATATACTACCGCGCACACGCGGTCTTCAATCGTCTCGGGTACGCGGGGAACGAGGCCGCGCGCCGGTACCTGGACGGCGCCATCACCAGGGAGGAAGCCGCGCGGTGGCTGGTGGAGTACGCCCTCATGTCACCCGAGCGGGCCCTCCAGCGGACCCGCTTCTTCGACCAGTACCGCAGCTACGTCATCAACTACAATCTCGGCCTCGACCTGGTGCGCGCGTACGTAGCGAAAAGAATCGGGGGCCGATGCGGCCCCCGAAAAGCGCTGGGAGGTCTTCGCAAAACTCCTCTCCACGCCGATGCTCCCCTCTGCGCTGAACTGACCACGGGCCGCGCACGCGGCTGCCGGGACTACTTCTTGCGGGTGTAGACGGCTTCCATGACCTTGGTGTTCGGCTCGCCGATCACCAAGTCGTGGATCTCGAAGACGTGTTTGTCCGGTCCTTCGAAGCGGTAGACGTACTTCACCGGCTTGTCCCGTTCGCCGGTCGTCGGCTCGTCCATCTTTCCGTACAGCGTGAGGATCTTGCCGCTCCGGTCGAGGACCCCTTCGGCCGTAGCGACGCCGGTGCCGAAGTTGTCGATCCACGTCAGGAAGTATTTCTGGCGATTGTTGTCGTACCCCATCGTCCCCCGCCCTTCCATCGGCATCCCCATCATCGTGGTTTTGAAGGTGGACTGGAGATAGCGTCCGCCCAGGATCCATTCCGCGGTCTCGCTCCCTTTCGATTCCGAGGGGGGCTTCGAGGGGTCCATCCACATCCGGGAGGTGATCTCCCAGTTCCCTGCCAGCGCCTGGAGAACCTTGTGTCCTTCTCCAGGGGTCATGAAGGCCTGCCATTTCTTCATCATTTCTTCCTCGGCGGGCGACATCGCGGGCTTGTCCTTTCCTTCCTGGGCTATGGCGGCAACGTGCAGACTGCACGCCACGACGACGGTCGAGCAGAACAGACGGACGTACTTCATGGTATCCTCCTTGTGGATGGTAGGTTGGTTGATGGTAGAGGTGTAGTGTCGGGCTGGATCGGAACCGACTCCCCTTGCGCGGGGCGACGGGGGACCCGGGGAGTGGATGCAGTACTGGCCTGCCGGCCAAGGGCGGCGGAGCTGGTTCATGCGGCAGTCTTGTCCAAAGAACGGATGGCGGACATGATATCATTCTTCCGGGGGAAAGTCAACGAACAGGTTCAGCTGCGACGGATGCGCTTGCCGCGCCGTGCTGCGGGTCTGGCGCGCCCGCGTGCCCCCCAGGAGTTCCTGCAGTCGTTCCACGGTGTAGCCGAACGGCTGCAGGAGCGTCGCCACTGCATCCAGCGCCATCTCCGTGTACCGTTCGATGTCGTAGCCGTCCTCGAGGGCGTACAGGGCGAGGGGTTTCGCCTTGTCGGGGGTCTTTTTCCCCGAGGCATCGAGGATGACGTATTCGACCATCTCTCCGGCCGCCAGGTGGACCCCCGCTTCTTCCAACGCCCGGGCGGCCACGGCGTTCTGGGTCCGCGTGGTGTATTCCGCCGCCTCCCGCATCAGCCGCCGGCGGATGACCAGCTCCCGGGGGTCCGCCGCCCCTGACCGCAGGACGGTCAGCCACTCCCGGGCTTTGACCAGGAGCTCCGGGACCATCTGTTCGATCCCGGCGATCGAGCGGGCCTGTCCCATCATCTGGAGCAGTTCCCCCTGCATTCTTTTGATGAAGACCGGCGTGTCGCGGCGGCGGATCTCCACCCCGCGGATCTTGATCTCGTTGTTCGTATACCATCCCACGTACCGGTTGGCGGTGGGAAGCAGGGGATCCATCTTGGACGAGGGGAAGAGGATCCAGGAATAGATCCCTTCGAGCGACAGGTCGATGGAGGCCTCCCGTCCCACCTCCTGCGCCAGGCGTTCGTAGTCCTCCTCGGTCGCCCCCGCTTTGGTGATCCACATACAATCCACGATCGCGTGGAGGAAGGAGTACCCCTGGGCCTCGGCCATCTCTTTCGCGCGCAGGATGGCGTCGCGCGAAAAGGCGTTCACCGACTCGTGCGCCTCGATGCGGCCGAACCGGGCGTTCTTGTAGCCCAGGTAGCCGAAGCAGGTCACCAGCATCCACTTCAGGGCGGTCTGCCGGCGGTCGTACAGGTGCCACCGGTCGTCGCCCAGCTTCTTCAGCCGGCGCTTCTCTTTCTTATAGTAGGCCCGTTTGCGGACCACCGTCCGCAGCGTCGCCGGGACGATCCCCTCCCGCCGTTCGCAGATGGTGTAGCCCAGCTCCGGGACGGCGGTGTTGCTGCAGCAATGGCAGTTGACGGTCTCCGGGGAAACGTTGTGTTCCACCATGATCGTGGGGTACATCGAGACGAAGTCCAGCTCGGCGATCTGCTCGTGGTATCCCTGGATCGGCTGGAAGATCACGCCGCCCCGGTCGGCCAGCAGCAGCGTGGCGGCGGATTTGAACTCCTCCGGCTCCCGTTTCTTGGCGGGGATCAGGTAGCCGTGCCGGAAGGCCCACGACAGCTGCATCGAGGAGAGGGCTGAGCCGATGCTGGAGCGGGACTGGTGCTGGACGGGGAGCTGGGTCAGGCGGGCGATCTCCACGACGCCGTCCAGGCTTGCTTCGCCCATCATAAAGGAGTTCTCGGTGTCGAGGTGCCACCGTCCCGCCAGTTCGAAGGCCCCGTCCTTGTGCACGATCTTCCCGTAGGAGAAGTAGCTGCTGGCGCCGGTGGTGAAGTACCCCGCCGCCTCGTCCCGGTTGAACGCCAGAGGGCGGCGCCGGTCGGCCGCCAGGCCGGCGAGCATCGGCATCAGGATGGCGTCGCCGTATTCGGTGAAGAGGATATCGGGGTCGCAGCGGCGCAGGTGGAAGTTGAGGGCTTCGAGGACCTCCAGCGGTTCGTGGTGTTCGAGGCTGTAGGTGGTGCCGTCGTAGCTGATCTCCAGTTGCACGTTCCGGCGGTACTTCGGCGAGACGAAGTCCGGGCGGTTCTTGATGGTCATCGTCGTCAGGTCGGGGATCCGGTACTCCGCGGTGTCGAGCCGGTCCGCCAGGGTCCATGTGGTCAGATTCCCGGCCGTGTCAAGGTGGAATTCTCCCTGCGCCAGCGGGAAGAGTCCCGTGGCATAGAGGAAGAGCTGTTGCGCGGGGATATCGGAATTGAAGAAGACGAAGTGGGGGAACTGGCGTTCGAGTCGGCCCACCACGCTGCGCAGGGCGCGCGGGTCGTGGACGGTCACCCGCAGGACGTTCCACTCCTCGTCGCGGTAGATCTCCCGCTGCCGGTCCCAGGAGAGGGTCACGCGCACGGGGAGGGAGCGGACGGCCGCGGCCACCCGTTCGGCCTCCTGTTCGCGAACGTGCATGAAGAACCAGGGGGCGAACGGCATGCTGCACCGGTGGCGGGCACCACCGGCGTCCGCCAGCCAGAGCGTGATGCCACCCGGCGCCGGATACAGGTCGAACAGCCACCCGCTGATGATCCGGTCAGCCATGTCGCCATCCCTCTCTGCCTCTGTCGACTCGTTGCGATCATTCCCTCTGTTGCTCCAGCGAGGCCAGCCGGCGTTGCAGGTCGCCGATCACCCGTTGCTGGGTCAGCATCATCGCCATAGCGATGCTTTCGAACGGGATCGGGCGGGCGGCGTAGGCGCAGCCGGCCAGCTGCCGCCGCGCGGCGCGGAACAGTTCATCGAGAGCGTCCTGGTCCTCTTTGCGCAGCGCGCGCCGGAACTTGCCCCAGCTTTCCATTTCCTGCTGCAGGACCATCGTGAACGTGGGGACCGTGCGTCCCATGGCTTCCTCCCGTCAGTGGTGATGGGTCCTGTGCGGTGATCCGGAGCCCCTGGTCGTCCCGGCGCAGGGCATAGATCCGGTCCATCGAAGCGGCCAGGCGCGGGAAGAGCATGCTCCGTCCCGCGGAGGCCGGGTTCCAGTCGCGCGACGCGAGCAGGACCGACACGTTGGCCTGCTTCAACTCCTGGAGCGCTCCCACCACGCGCTCCAGACATCCCCGGACCTCGAACAGGGGCGCCTGGTCGTCGTAGAACGTGTCCAGCAGCCCGAAGATCAACGCCACCGGCGCGCCGACCTTCCGCATAAAGACCCCCAGGCGCTCCGTCACCACCGCCTCCATCTGATAGCAGGTGAACGCCCGGGAGATGAAGATCCGCTCGAGCACGCCGGGCGGAGTGACCCCCTTTCCCCAGCGGCGCGCGAACTCGGTGATATAATAGAGGTCAAAGCGATTGGTGCCGTCCACGACCACGAGCGGGACGCCGTTGAACAGGACGTTCGCCGCCGCGGTCAGCGACAGGCGGAAGACGCTTTCGTCGCCGTGCAGGCAATAGAGCTTTCCCGCCGGCGCCCCGCGGAACTGCCGGCAGAGGTCGCCGTAGCCGACGGTCAGGCCGCCATGCGCCGTTTGAACGGCGAGAGCTTCGCGAGGTCCCCGTCCATCAGCGCCGCCGTCTCCCCCAGCAACCGCAGATCCGGCGGCGGGACGCTGACGTAGGCCCGCACTCCCCGTTCGACGCACTGACGCACCGTTGCGAGCACACCCAGCGCCCATTCTTCGTCTCCTCCCTGATATGCCGGCCACAGGCCGTCGTCCTCGTTCCCCTTCCGGATCACCGCGGCTCTCCCGGTCAGGATCCCCGGCACCTGCGCGGCCTCCAGCAGCGACCCCCCGGCGTCGTGGCGCATCAGGTGCCCGACGTTCCGCCGGCGCAGGCACTCCAGGTAGCCGGGGACCACGTACGAAGGGTCCGCGCTCTCGAGCACGATGCCGGGCGGAAGGGCGTCCAGCCACGGACACAGCAGTTCCACCAGCCGTTCCCAGCGCATCCCCTCGTTCGGGGAGATCCTCTGGAGGCGCAGCACCACGACATCGACGGCATCGCCGACCGGAGCCAGCAGTTCTGCGAGCCGCATCCTCGTCGCCCCGGGGTCCAGGAATCCGGGGTTCACCTGCCCGCGTTTCACGCGGTCCCGATGGCTGTACGGGAACCGGTAGACGAGAAGATCCCCTTCGACGGCCAGCACCACGCGCCCTCCGGAACGTTCCCGGATCCGGCGGACACGGGCAGCCGACAGCGGCGCGTCCAGCGACGCCGGACACCATGCCGCACCGAGGTACACCCCGTGCCGCTCCCATGCGCGGACCCTCGCAGCATGCCACCCATCGCGCAGCCACCCACCCCCGTCCGCGCACCGCTCTTGTGCCGGACCTTTCACCGCCGCATCATGTTCCATGGACATCCCCCCCTCGCGCAGCATACGACATTTTTGTCGTGTTGTCAAGACCACAAGACACAAATTTGTCGTTTCGTGATTTTGCTTCTCATGGACCTTTTTTCTATACTTCGACCACCTCCCCACCACACCAAAACGAGGATCTCCATGGAAGAACACCACGACGCCGGAGAACCAGCCGTGCAGCCGATGTCCTTCACCGACAAGATGATCAACGTCTACTCCGCGCCCGGCGATCTGTTCGAGAACGTCCGCCTCACCGGCAAGACGCCGAGCAACTGGGTCATCCCGATGATCCTGTTCATCGTCGTGGCGATCGGCCTGTCGCAGCTGGTCCTCAACAACGCCTCCCTGAACGACCAGCTGAACTCGATGATGAGCAAGAAGTTCGAAGAGAGCGTCCAGAACATGCCCCCCGAGCAGGTCGAACAGGCCCGTAACGCCTATGAGTCGTTCATGAAACCCGGGTCGATGTGGTTCACGATCTCGCAGATCGGCGGGATCGCGATCATGACCCCCATCGCGCTCCTGGCCATCAGCCTGCTCTACTGGCTGATCGGAAAGACCGCCATGAACGCACAGGCACCGTACGGCAAGGTTGTGGAGGTGATCGGCCTGACCTTCTTCATCGGCATCGTGGAACAGGTCGTGACAACGCTGCTGATGGTCATCATGGACAACATCCACGCCACGCCCAGCGCGGCGCTGGCGGTGCTGGCGCAGTTCAATCCCGAGGACAAGCTGCACCTTGCCCTCGCCAAACTGAACGTGTTCACCTTCTGGGATCTCTCGGTGGTCAGCATCGGCCTGTCGCGCCTGTTCCAGCGGGACCTGCCGAAGGTGCTGGTCCTCGTGTTCGCTCTGTGGTTCCTCTGGTCCGTGGCGACGGTCCTGGCGGGGATCAAGCTGGGATGACCATCCGGAAGGGCCGGGTGACGTGACGAAGAAACGGATCTCCCGCGGGACGCTTCCGCTCTTCCCGGAGGACGGATCGCCCCGCACACCGGAGGCGGCCCCGGAAGCAGGGCCCCGCGGGGAGCCGGACTTCACCGATCGCAACCGGGACCGCCTGCGGCGCTGGGCGGAGCGGGGGATCTTTTTCGGCACCTCCTCGTGGAAATACCCGGGCTGGAACGGGCTCGTCTACAACCGGAAGTATCCGTCGCACAAGGAGTTCGAGCGGGAATGTCTGCGGGAGTACGCGGAGCTCTTCCCGACCGTCTGCGCCGACTTCGCGCTCTACAACTTCCCCGACCCCGCGCAGATGGAACTGCTCCGGGACCAGACGCCGGAAGGATTCCGTCTCGCGTTGAAGGTGACGGATCGGATCACCATCCGGCGCTATCCGGACCTGCCGCGGCACGGAAAGAACGCGGGGAAGGAGAACCCCGATTTTCTGAACCGCGACCTGTTCGTCGAGGCCTTCCTGGGACCGGTCCGCAGGCTCGGGAGCAGGCAGGGGGTGATCATCTTCGAATTCTCCACGTTCTTTCCCTCTTCCGGGCTGGACCGGGAGAGGTTCATGGAGCGGATCGAGCGGTTCCTGGAGGGACTCCCCGCGGGGAACAGCTACGCGGTGGAGATACGGAACAGCGAATTCCTGACCGCCGACTACCTGGCCATGCTCGCCCGCCACGGTGTGGCGCACGTGCTCAACAGCTGGACGCGCATGCCGCCGGTCGTAGAGCAGCTGAAGGTCGCGGGGGTCTTCACCGCAAAGTTCTCCGCCGTCCGGGCCCTGCTGCGACCCGGAAGAACATACCAGCAGGCGGTGGAGATGTTCCAGCCATACCGTGAGATCCGGGAAGAGAATCCGGAGCTGCGGATCGGGCTCGTCGAGGCGGTGCGGAGGTGCATCGCCGACGGGCGCCAGCTGTACGCGTACGTCAACAACCGCGCCGAGGGGAACTCCCCGAAGACCATCGAGGGGATCCTCGACGCGCTGGACCGGTACCCGGCCGAAAAGCTCTGACCAACCATTCACTGCAGGGACGCCATGTCCACCCAGCGCAGCCGCATCGTCTCCCTTACCGCCCTCATCGTCGCGATCGTCGTGGGCATCTTCCTCGTCAGCGCCGCGATCTCTTTCTACATCATCACGGTGAAGGTCCCCACCGACCTCGCGAACGACATCGCCGCCGGCGTGAAGCAGGTCTTTAACTTCACGCCCCGCACGATGGTCCGCGAGAACGTGGTGATCGAACAGCAGACTCCCATCACCGAGCTGGCGACGGTGTCCCGTTCGGTCTACGTCGACTACTCCTGGAAGCACACCTGGGTGGGGAGCACCAAGGAGCTGCAGCTGACCGGCGCTTTCACCGTGAAGGCGGGGTTCGACCTGCAGGACGAGTTCGTGTTGACCGTGATCCCCAAGCCGCTGCACGTCACGGCCGCGTTGCCGCCGCCGAAGGTCCTGTCGGTCCAGATGGATACGTTCCTGGTGGTGCGCGACGAGAGCGGCTGGTGGAACAAGATCTCGGGACAGGACCGGCAAAATGCGGTCAACGAACTCCGCAAGAAGGCCCGCGCAAAGGCGGAGAGTTCCGGCATCCTGGAGGACGCCCGAGCGAACGTCGAGGCCAGCCTCCGGAAGATCGCCGAATGGAGCAAGACCACGATGGAATTCCTGCCACCCGCAGCCGGACGGTGAAGACCTACACTCTCAAGAAGGAGCTCTTCCCGTCCCCGGCGCCGGGACAGCAGCGGTTCGTCATCGACTACCGCGCACGGCTCAACCCGGCGCAATACGAGGCGGCCACCTCCGTGGCCGGTCCGCATCTCATCATCGCGGGGGCGGGGACCGGCAAGACCCGCACGATCACCTACCGCGTGGCGTATCTGGTCGAACTCGGCGTCCCTCCCGAATCGATCCTGCTGCTGACCTTCACCCGGCGCGCCGCCCAGGAGATGCTGCGCCGCGCGGCCGGACTGCTCGACGCGCGCTGCGAAAAGGTCTCCGGCGGAACGTTCCATTCCTTCGCCAACCTCGTCCTGCGCCAGTACGCCCCCCTGCTCGGATTCGAATCGTCCTTCTCCATCCTCGACCAGAGCGACGCTGAGGACGTGCTGAACCTCCTGCGGACCCAGATGCGGCTGGATACCCGCGAACGCCGGTTCCCGCGCAAACAGACGCTGCTCGACATCATCTCCAAGTCGGTCAACACCGTGCGCAGCCTTCGCGAGACGCTGCACGACGAATACCCGCACTTTGAGGACCACCTGGAGGACATCCTCAAGCTCCAGCAGGCCTACGAGCGATACAAAGCCTCGCACAATCTGATGGATTACGACGACCTGCTCCTGATGTTGCGCAAGCTGCTGCGCGAGAACGACACGGTACGCAGGGTGATCTCGGGACGTTACCGGTACATCATGGTGGACGAGTACCAGGACACGAACCGCATCCAGGCGGAGATCGTCCGTCTTCTGGCGTCGGAGCATCGCAACGTCATGGTGGTCGGCGATGACTCGCAGTCCATCTATTCGTTCCGCGGAGCCACCGTGCGCAATATCCTCGACTTCCCCGAGGAGTTCGAGGGATGCGCGGTGATCAAACTCGAAGAGAACTATCGCAGCACCCAGCCGATCCTGAATCTCACGAACGAGATCCTCCGCCGCGCCCGGGAGTGAACCATGGACATGCCACTGGCACACCTTCTGGAACACCGCCGCTTCCTGATCCTGGACGGTGCCATGGGAACGGAACTGCAGCGCCGCGGCTGCACGGTGACCCTCCCCCTCTGGTCCGCCCACGCGCTGCTCCTCGCCCCCGAACTGGTCGTGGAGATCCACGCCGACTACCTGGAGGCAGGCGCCGACATCCTCACCACCAACACCTTCAGGACCACGCCGCGGACGTTCCACCGCGCCGGGATCCCCGACCAGTCGCCGGCGTTGACCTCCATCGCCGTCCTCCTGGCACACCAGGCCCGGTCGCAGCATCCTGAGCGCACGATCCTCATCGCGGGATCCATGGCGCCGCTGGAGGACTGCTACCGCCCGGACCTCGTGCCACCGGACAATGTCCTGCGCGCCGAGCACTGGCAGCACGCCGAGCGTCTCGCTGCCGCGGGAGTGGACTTCCTGCTGGTGGAGACCATGACCACGATCCGCGAGGCCTACGCGGCCTGCGCCGCCGCCTGCGCCACGGGCAAGGAGGTGGTGGTCAGTTTTGTATGTGACCGCATCGGCAACCTCTACGGCGGGGAGCCGCTCGCGGATGCCGTCGCCGCCCTGACCCCTCTGCGACCGGCCGCCTTTTCGTTGAACTGCGTCCCTCCCCCCCAGCTGACCAGCGCCCTGCGGACCGTGCGTGCCGCGACCTCCCTGCCACTGGCCGTCTACGCGAACGTCGGCATCCCGGGCCACGAGGGTGCGAGCGCGCTCGTCTGCGATACGGACCCGGCCACCTACGCGCACCACGCCCGCCAATGGCTGGAGGACGGGGCCTCCATCATCGGCGGATGCTGCGGCACCACCCCGGAGCACATTCGCGCCCTGTACGACACGCTGGCCGCCCGGACACAGGAACCCGCCGGACCCCGCGAGAACGCGAGGCGGTGACGCCGATCCCCATGCGCCACAAGTTCTCCAAGGAGCTGTTCACACACCGGACCGGGGGCGAGCCTCCCGGCATCGTCGTGGCAGCGACCGAGAACCTGCAGTCCAAGTTCATCGTCCAGAAGACCCTTGAACTGCGCGAGCAGGGGATCCCCCTGAACGAGATCGCCATTCTCTTCCGCTCCGGGTTCCTCTCGTTCGATCTCGAGATCGAACTGAACAAGGCCAACATCCCCTTCGCGAAGTTCGGCGGGTTCAAGTTCGTCGAGACGGCCCACGTCAAGGACCTGGTGGCGCATCTCCGGGTGCTGGACAATCCCCGCGACGCCGTTGCCTGGAACCGGATCCTCCTGCTGGTGGACGGCGTCGGGCCGCGCACCGCCGAGAAGGTGATCGGCGACCTCCTCGCCGGGAAAGGCGAACGAACCTCCCTCCGGCGCGGGGCAGAGCCGCCTCCCCGCGGTCTGGTCCGATCCGACCGGCTATCCCGAGAAGATCCGCCTGCTCTTCTCCACACTCCGCGACGTCGCCCCGGAGCGCTTCTCGCCGGCCGAGAAGGTCCAACGCCTCATCGAATACTACGAGCCCATCTTCTCCAGGCGCTACGATGACTACCACAAGCGGGCCAAGGACCTCGAGATGTTCCAGCAGATCTCGGAGCGCTACCGCTCGCTGAATTCCCTCCTGACCGACCTTTCGCTGGAACCGGCCGCGGAGAGCGTCACGGACATCACTCCGCCCGGAACCGACGACGAGAAACTGGTCCTCTCCACCATCCACAGCGCCAAAGGGCTGGAGTGGAACGCGGTGTTCGTGATGTACGCGCTCGAGGGGCGGTTCCCCTCCACCCGCGCAGCGATCAGCGAGGAGGCGATGGAGGAGGAACGGCGACTGATGTATGTCGCCTGCACGCGCGCCAAAGAACACCTCTACATCACCTATCCGATCAACGTCTATGACCGCGAATCCGGGATGGTCCTCTCCAAACCCTCGCGGTTCATCGCCAACATGCCGGAACATCTCCTGGACACCTGGGTCGTGGACGACCAGTAAGGACCCTTTCCATGCGCACCGCCCTGATCCTCCTGAGTGCGGTCGTACTCCTCTTCGCCGCACTGTTCCTTCTGACCGGCCACGCACGGCCGGCGGCCATCGCCGCATCCGTCGTCGCCCTGTGCGGATCCGGCATCATCACCCTGAAGACCTTTCGGAAACTCCCCGGGCCACGGACGCGACGGGCCGCAAGGATCCTGTCACTCCTGTTCTTCGTCCTGATCGCCGCTCAGTGGGGGATCACGGAACTCGGCCGTTCCGGCATACTCCGGCCCGATCCCCGCTCCTACCGACTCATGACCCACGCGACGCTCCAGAGCCTCGCCCTGTACGCAGCGGACGCTCAGCTGTTGATGCAGAAGTACTACGCGACACCCGCAGCGCTGCGGCAGCCGTTCGGTACGGCGGCACGGGCGATCATTCAGCGGGGCCCGAACAGGCACCAATTCGACACAACCGCGGACGGGAAGCGCCGGTGTGAGATCCTCCCCTCGGCAGACAGCGAACTGGTGATCCGCGCAACGATGCCGGTACCCCACGAATTCGGAGCGAGGGGGGACAGCGTCGATGCGGTGGGAAGGTTGATCCTCACAGCACAGGGAGGACGGTATGTCATCGATCGATGACGGGGACGGATTCCCGGATGACCCCCTCTCCCGTACAGGCGTTGCGATCTTCGTCGGGGTGGGAATGCTGATCGTCGGTCTTCTCCTCGTCATCGGCATCAACGCGCTCTTCCCGCTCCGTCCCCCTTCCCTTGCCCTGCGATTCCTGCTCCCGACATGGCTCGTGGAGATCACCGGACGCCTCGAGGCAGCCTCCCCGGGCACGTGGCACCGCCACCACTCGGTCACCCTGCTCCTGATCGTCCTGTTCTACGTCGCCGGACCCCTCCTTCTGTCAGCGAGCATCCGGAGACTGCTGTCCACGGACCATACGTCTCCGGGATCCCGCTGGCTGACCGGCCTCGGCATCGCGGCGGGAAGCGGGTTCAGCTTCTTCGCCCTGTTCGGACCTCTCATCGCCGTGCCCAGAACGCTGATCGATGCCTACACGACACAGAGCCGTTTCGACCGCCTGTACGACCGGACCGTACTCTCTGCCGACATGCAGATGATGGCGCTGAAGGCCCAGGCCGCGTATCACCGGTCGGCCGACACTCTCACAGCATGGGCGGGGGATTCGACCACGCCGCCGATCTCCCTGTCGCAGATCTCGATCGGCGAGCCCGTCCTGCAATCGCTGCTGACCGGCGACGGGAGGACCCGGCGAAGCTATTTCGTCCTGTCTGTCCTTCATCCCGATACCCTGCTCATCTATGGCAAGCGCGGCAACGAGGGGACGATCTTCGACAGGACGGCCGTTCTGAAGGCCTGCGACGGGGGGGATGCACCTCCCGGCATCTATGTCACGCCGGCCTCCTGGAAGTGGACCTTTGGGTGATGATCGCCGTCCGGCCCGGCGGGCCGGCGACCGCGGAGCAGGAATGTCCGTCCCTTGACTCTTTTTCTGCGGCCGTGTACATTGGGGCTCCGTTCTTTCAAAGAAGAGGATGCCCGATGACCGGCCGATCGCTGTTCGCTCCGTTGCTGTTTCTCGCCACGTTTCCCGCCTCGGCCCAGCTCACCGGCAGGGTCGATGATCCGGCCTGGGGCATCTCGTTCACCATTCCCAACGGCTGGCTCGCGCGCAAGATCGACGCCGGCTACCTCATCGGCTCGGAAACCCAACCCGGGTTCATCCTCCTCACCCCTCACCAGTACCGCTCCATGCAGGAACTCCGGTCCGAATCCTCTCGCGGCGTTCAGGATCAGAACGGCACGGACCTGTCGGCCGTCGGCGGCGCGGTGACTTTCGGCGGGAACGGGCTCAAGGTCGAGTACGCCGGGACGCTGGAGGGAACGGCCGCCCGCGCGGTTGCCATCGCGCTGCTCGCGCCCCAGGGAGGGGGCGTGACGGTCCTCGTCGGAGTTCAGGAGGCATCGTTCGGTCCGGCCTATCCCCGGCTCGCCGAATCGGTGGCGAAGAGCGTCAGTTTCAGGAAGCCCTCGACGGGCCCGGTCGTGGAGCAGTGGCGGAAGAAACTCTCCGGATCGAAGCTGACCTATCTGTCGTCATACACCAGCGGTTCGTCGGGCGGCTACAGCGCGCAGACGATTATCCATCTCTGTCCCGCCGGGACATTCTCGATGGAGAGTTCCAGTTCGGTGTCGGTCGATGTGCCGGGGGCAAGCGGAAGTTCCTCCGGTCAGGATGGAGGCCGTGGGATCTGGACGGTCGTGGCACAGGCGGGGAACCCCGTACTCGAACTCCGTTTCGAGAACGGCTCAACGAAGCAGTATGCTCTGACGACGCCGCAGAACACATTGCATCTGAACGGCACGCGGTATTTTCAGACGAACGATCCTGAGTGTCCCTGAACCGTGCGAAAGCTCAGGTGCGCGGGACCTGTTCGGCGGCCGGTCTGCCCGCATGCGACAGGCGTATGAACCGCGCTCCGAGGTGCAGGTGCATCAGTCCCTTCTCGATCGACTGCCGCATCTGTTCCACCGAGTGTTGCAGCGTGTCGAGCCGGGTCTTCTGGTCGACCGACAGCGGGGTGGCGAGCAGGTCTCCCAGGGCCGACTGCATTTCCATCAGCGACCCCTCCACCGCGGGGCGCATGGCCGCCAGCGGACAGGTCCTGCCGTCCGACGGGGCTTCGTCCAGGATCGAGAACTCAGGCAACATCCTGCCGTTGGCACAGTATACCTTCCCGGGATCCGACCGCCCCGTCATGTCGCGAAAGACCACGAAGACTCCGACCACGGATCCCTGCGCATCACGGGCGGCGGTGGTGGTCACCAGGATATCTCTCCGCGCACCGTCGGGACGATCGATCGTCAGAGGCGAGGTCTTCTTCACCACATGAGGATCCGCATGAACCTCGCCCAGGAGGCGTGAGAATTCGTCGGGCTGGGTGAAGTCGGCCAGCGAACGTCCGGAGAGCCCCTCCCCTGCCACGCCGAAGATCCCCTCAGCGGCAGCATTGGCAAACTCGAACCGGGCTTCGCGGGTGAGGTAGGCGATCCCCTCGCCGGTCTGTTCGACCAGCGCCCGGTAACGTTCCTCGCTCTCCCTCAGGCGGCGGTCCGTCTGGTGCTTGTACAACGCCATTTCCAGTGTGGTGCGCAGCTCCCGCTCTTCGAAGGGCTTCAGCACGTAGCCGCACGGTCCAACGAGCTTCGCCCGCTGCAACGTTTCATTGTCCGAATACGCCGTCATGAAGACGATCGGAAGATGCTGCTCCTCGAGCACACGGTGGGCGACCGTCACGCCATCGATGCCGGTCCCCAGCTGGATGTCCAGAAGGACCAGGTCCGGCCGGACCTCCCGGATCTTGCGGACGGCCTCCTCGCCGGAGGTGGCGACCCCCACCACGTGGTACCCAAGCCGCTGAACCCGCTGGCGCAGGTCTGCCGCAACGATGAACTCATCTTCGACGATTACGATGCGTGCCGGTGTCATGGTCGGTCATGTCGTACGTGTGGACACAATGGAGCCGCACCTGCGGCTCTCGATGACCTCTTTGTGGACAAGGAGTATACCACGCTCCAGGACGCCCGGCCCGGACGAGCGAAGAGGCAGAGACCGTCTCCGTAGAGGGCCATTCACCGTACCGGGGCCTCCTCCGGCATCCCCTCACGGCACGTTCCCACGGCGATCCCCCCCCGGACGGCGAAGGATTGAAGAATCTCCATGTCACCCATCTCTGTTCATGGTGTCGAAACTTGCGGGAGACTGCGGGATTTTCCTGCAGACAGGCTATCGACCGGGGGATCGATCGTCGGTCGCGTGACGGACGTCGTGACCCAGAAACCGATCCAGGCCGTGGCCATCCGGATGCTTCGCAAGGGCATCTCCATTGCCTTGGATCTCCTCAGGGGGGAGGTCGCGGTGCCGGTGAACGAGCCGAGATCAGCGGGGACCTATGTTGTGCGGTTCGATGCGGGGAGGCTGGCGTCCGGGATCGTCGGGCCTTCGTTCACGATCCTCACTCCCTAGTTGGGCCCGGCATACCGGTATCCGAACGACTCCACGTACTTCCTGTCCATGGGGTACGAGTACTTGCTGTCCATGCGCGAACCGAAGATCCCGATCCCGCCGCTGATGTTGCAGTAGACGCTCTCGTCCGTCCGCACGGAGTACCGGTCGAGGTAGCCGTTCACGCTGGCGTAGTACCGTGACAGTGCGAAGTCGAATTCGGTCAGGTCGAACACGATGTTCATGACCGTGATCACCGTGCTGTCCGGCTTCCCCGCACCGATCTGGCGCATGGCCTCGTCGATGACGTCGAACGGAAATGCGCAGCTCTTCGCCGTCTGATACGACGGATAGACCGGCGTCAGCCCCCCGTTCTGGCTGACGTACTGGAACGGCACCTCGAGCGTGCGCCCGACCTCCCTTGTCCCGACCCTTTCCGTGTAGACCAGCGCCAGCTTCGGGAAGAAGAGGTGCTCCTCCTGATTCCCGTCGTCCCAGTCGAAGGAGAACGTGTCCCCTTCCGTGAACCGGTTCACCCGCGTCGTGAAGCCGTGCGCGTAGAGCGGCGCACTCTCCAGTCCTACGAGGCTCGGGACGAAGGTCCGTGCCGTCAGTGTTCTTCCGTCGGGAAGCACCGCCTTCAACGAGAGGGAGTCGAACGGATAGAGCACCACCCTCGGGTGAGCATAGGTGCCCGGATCAGCGAACTTCGAGGAATCCTCGCCGGGGACCATCCGCTCCGATGAACAGGTACTCCCGCGAGTTCGCCCTCACGGTGAGCTTCACCCCCGACAGGGCTGGGTCGGCATGCGGGGCGGCTGGATCCACCCCCTCCACGTCATACGTCCGGCTCACGACGGCCTCCTGGCCCGAAGGGAGCCGGGTGTAGGAGGCCTTCAGCACGCAGAAGACCACGGGGATCTCCTCGAACGGGATCTTCGGGCTGAAAGAATCCTCGCAGCCCATTGCCGCGACAGCGATCGCGGCGCCGGCGAGGATCGTCGCGCGTTTCATAGTTCCACCCGTATGGAGAGGAACGGGGAGAACCGCATCATCGTGACCGCCTCGCCCGTGTCGCGGTCGAAGTAGTAGATGTTCTTCCGGTCGTAGAGGTTGATGACACTCGCCTCCACGGTGATGACAAGGGGACCGGCCGTGAACTTCCTGCCGAGACTCGCGTCGAGGCGGTGGTAGAGAGGCAGTCTCGCGGAGTTGCGAGGCCCCCAGTAGACCACCGGGACGTACGGGTTCGCCGTGACGGATCCCTGTGCCGGCACGTAATCCAGGCGCTCGTAGAAACCCGCGATCGGCGCGAACGGGAGTCCCGTTCGAACCGCCCAGGAGAGTGAGGCGTGCCATCCGTCGCGGAACTCCACCGAGGTCACGAGGAGTCCCGCATGCCGGACGTCGTACCGGGTGGCGACCCGCCGGTCTCCCTCGAACTTCGACGCCCGGCTGAGGGTGTAGGATGCTTGCACGCTCAGCGGGCGCGACTGCTGCGCCGCGGTGATCTCCAACCCGTAGGCCTCGCCGTCGAATTGCGTGTAGTCGCGGGCAGAGGCGGTGTACTTCCCGGGGTTGGTCTCGACCATGTTCAGCATCGACTTGTAGTAGATCTCCGCCTCCACCCGCAGCGCGTCCGTGAGATGGGACACCACGCCGAAGCCATAGCTCGCGGCCTGCGGGGGGGAGAGGTACGGCGGGACGATGACCCAGGGCTCGAAAACCGAGATGAGCTCGTTCTCTTCCACCAGCGTCACGACCTGCTGCGAATACCAGCCCGCGGACGCCTTCAGCGTGAGCAGGGGACCGAAGCGGTATCCCACTCCGAGCCGGGGCTCGAAGAACATCGGCCACTTCTCTGCCATCGCGATGAATCTCGCCCTGAGCCCGAGATTCATCAGCAGGGATTCCCAGCGGTTGAACCGGTAGTCGACATAGACGTCCGCGTCCCATCCCCGCGCCGCGTACTCCGCCGGAACGCCGTACAGGTTCATCGTGCTGAGGCCGGTCTGCAGGCTCTTGACGTTCAGGCCGAAGCCCAGCTCGTCCCTGCTGTCGTACACGTATCCGAAGTCGAGTCCGAACGTGACGTCGGTGACGCGGTTCTCGCGCCCTTTGGCGCCGCTCAGATTCGGCTGCACCACGGCGTAGGAGCCGCTGTAGGCCAGGGTCAGCGTGGAGTAGAGCGGCGCGCTCCAGACCTTGTTCCACTGGAGCCCGAGGATCGTGTTCCGCGTATCGTAGTCCTCTTTCAGAGGATCGTTGTAGGCGACCCGGTCCCCGCTGGCGAACCCGTGGATCGTCACCCTTCCATTTTCGTCCAGCACCGGGTTGCTGTAGGTCAGGGCGAACGACGCATCGTAGAAATCGAAGGGATACTGTCTTCCCCCAAGGTATCGACCCAGCACGTCGCTGTAGTAGCTCTTGCGGCCCGTGACCAGGAACGAGCCGTGGGGAAGCGGGCCTTCCACGGCGGCCTTGCCGGCGATCATGCTCGCTTCGGCGACCGCGGAGATCCTGTTGCGGTTCCCCCGGCGGGTCGCCACGGAGAGGATGGAGGAGAGGCGGCCGCCGTATTGAGGACCGAAACCGCCGCGGTAGAACTCGGCCGAGGAGATCATCTCAGGGTCGATGACGCTGAAGACGCCAAGGGCGTGGTACGGATTGTAGAGGGTGGCACCGTTCAGCAGGATCAGGTTCTGGTCGCTCCCACCGCCGCGGACGTAGTAGCGGGTGGTGGCGTCGCCGGTGCTGCTGACCCCGGCGCTCTGCTGGATAACGCGGAGGACGTCGGCCTCGACGCCACGGGGGGTCAGCGCGATGTCACGGGGGGAGAGGGCCTGCAGGCCGACCTGGCGGTCCGGCTCCCGGGTGAGTTCCTTCGTTACCACCACTTCATCGATCTCGATGTCGGAGGGGGGGAGCGCGACGTCCCGCTGGGTGATCACCTGGTCGCGGATTTCCACGGGGATCCGGACGCTCCGGTACCCAACGAATGAGACGATCAACTCCTGTTGTCCCGCGGGGATCGACGGAAGATAATAGTATCCACGGGCGTTCGTGACGGTGCCGATCGCGGTTCCCCGCACAAAGACCGTGGCAAACGAAACGGCTTCCCCTTTGATCGAGTCGGAGACGAACCCGCGGAGCCCGCCGGTTCCCTGCGCGAAGGCGAAGTGGGTGGAGAGGACAAGGACGAGCAGGCATGCCGCGGTCCATGGGACCGGCAAGCGCCGCGACTGCTGGGGACCGTCCGGAGAAGTCGAGGGTGCCAACGCGCTAGCGGCCCTTCTCCCTGATCTGCCGGTACGCCAGCGTTTCCGCCAGCACCGCCGCACGCTGGAATCGTTCGGCCTCTTCCCGATCACGCGCCGCAAGTGCGGAGAATTCCGCGGAACCGCGGTGGGTATACACCTCCGCCACCGGGTGTTCGATGCATTCCACGATCTTCGCCGCCACCTCGTCGGCCGGGAGCACCCCCTCCACCGGCGCCAGCGGAAGGTCCCGCTCCTCCGCGAAACGCCGGATCGCCGGACCCGCCGCCGCGAAGAGTTCCTGGAGCGGTCCTCCTTCGGTGACCGACGCGAAATCGGTGTTCACGCCGCCGGGACAGACCACCGAAGCGTGGATCCCGGTTTCCGCCAGTTCCGCCCGCAGTGCGTGGGTGAATCCCACCGCGGCATGTTTCGCTGCAACGTAGGCGCTGTTGAAGGGAAACCCCAGCTTCCCCGCCATGCTTGACACCGTGATGATGTGGCCAGTCCCACGCCGCCGCATATGGAGGAGCGCGGGCCGTGTGGTGAACCAGAGGGCGAAGACGTTGACCGCGAAGATGTTCTGCAGCATCTCGTCGGTGGTCTCCTCGACGGAGGCGAAGTTCCCCCGTCCGGCGTTGTTCACGAGCACATCGAGCTTCCCATATTCCCGCACGGTTTCTTCGATGAGCGCTTCCGCTTCGGCGCGGACCGTGACGTCGCACTTCACCGCCCTCACGGCGCCCCCGTCTCCGCGGATCCGTGCGGCGATCGCTTCGAGCTGCGCGTGCCTCCGCGCAGCGAGGACCGGAGTGCCGCCGGCTCGTGCCACGCGGAACGCCAGCGCTTCACCGATCCCCGACGAAGCGCCGGTGATCACCACGATCTTCCCTTTAGGCATCGAACGTCCGTCCTTTGTCACGTGTCGTCCGGCCGGCGTCGGAAGACGCCGAACGGGATGTCCCGGGGTCCGCCCCGGCTTCACGGGCCGCGGCTTCCCCCGCAACGAACCCGGTCGAAAAGGCGGCCTGGAGGTTGTAGCCCCCGACGCGGCCGTCCACATCGAGGATCTCCCCCGCAAGATAGAGGCCGCGGACCTTCCTGGACCGCATGGTGTGCGGGTCCACCTCGCTGAGCGCAACACCCCCCGCGGTGACCTCCCCCCTGGCAATGTCCACACCGGCGACCGCTCCGAGGTCCCAGCGCTTCAGCGTCGCCGCCAGCGCACGGCGTTGCGCACGCGTGAGGATGTACCCTTTCGTGGAGCCATCGACCCCGGCCGCGGCAAGAACTGCAGGGACGACCCTGTCGGGGAGGCGCAGATCCAGGATGCTCTGCAGGTTCTTGCCCCGGTGCCGCTGGATCTCCGCCTGCAGATCCTCGTCGACCCCTTCCGGGTCCATGGAGGGGGCGAAATCGTAGGCAAGCCTGGCGCCGCCCAGGGCCATCGCTTCGGCAGCGGCAGTGCTCAACTCCAGCGCTGCGGGGCCCGTTACCCCCTCGTGCGAAAAGAGCAGGTCCCCTTCCCAGCGCGTGCGCTCTTGCCCATTCGACAGGAGACAGAGGGCCCCACCACGGAGCGCGACCCCCCGCCACTCTACCGGGGTTTGGGGGCGGACGGCGATGGGTGCAAGCGCCGGCCGCAGGGGAATGATCGTATGCCCCAGCCTGGCGGCCCAACCGTGCCCGTCGCCTGTCGTCCCCGTTCTGGGGTACGACACCCCACCGGTCGTGAGCACCACGGTCCGTGCGAAGTGTTCCACGCTCCCGGTCTGGACGCCGAAGACCGCCCCGTCTGCGGCGAGGAGGTCGCCCACCGGCGCGCCCCGGAGGACCACAACGCCGGCCACGTCGAGCAGACGTTCGAAGATCCCGAGAACATCTTTTGCGTTTCCGTTGCGGGGGAAGACCCTTCCGTCGTTACGGACATGGGTGACTAATCCGTTACTTTCGATGAGCCGGATAACTTCAGAGTTCGGAAAGCGGTAAAGCGAGGGTCTCAGAAATCTGGCCTGAGGTGCGGGGAATCCGTTCAAGACGTCGTTGATGGATCCACCGTGCGTGATATTGCATTTGCCTCCTCCGGAGATCAAGATCTTCGCTCCCAGGCGCTGATTCCGCTCCAGGAGCAGCACCGATGCCCCTGTGACTGCCGCGCTCCAGGCCGCGACCAACCCCGCGGCACCGGCACCGACCACCATCACGTCGTGTTTCACCCCCTGCATGATTGGAAAGTACGGAATGACACGGCGAATTGCACGGGATTTTCCCGCAGAGAACGTCTTGCGCGGCGGGAAAAATGTATTATCTTTGAGGTATACACCCGGAGGGAGGGAAGCGCCATGAACTCGTCGCAATTGGACCGCCAGCTGAACGCGATCCAGTCGAAGCCGGGATTTCACAGCACCACCGGCGTCTCGCAGTTCATCAGGAATGCCGAGCGTCTGCTCGCCGAAGAAAAATTCTCGTCGGCGATGGACCAGTTGATCGTTGCGCAGCAGCTCGATCCGGACAACCAGTACATCCGGGCGATCATGGAACGGGTCGTCGCTCTGCAGTCGAAGAAGGGCACGACCACACAGCATCCGCTCGGGGTCACCATCGACAAGAATTCGGATCCCGTGCCGAGCGATCTCCAGGGCGTCGTGAAGGAGCTGACGGAGACCGCCGTCCGCTTCCAGAAGGACGGACAGCTGGAGTCCGCGTTCAACGCGCTGATGAAGGCGTATCTGATGGATCCCACCAGCCCTCACGTGGCTCTCCGCCGAAAAGAACGTCCTCCCCGCCTGGGAGCTTCTGCGGAAGAGGACGGCGAAGATGGAACCGGTTTCCCCGCGTCCCGCGCCGCCTGTGCAGGATTCCCCCACGATCCAGCTGGATCCGGTGAGCATTCAGCGCTTACAGCAGCTGCGCGAGCAGAAGGACCAGGAGCGGCGTGAACGCGAGCGGACCCTCTGGCGCGAAGCCTCGAATCCCCCGAAGACCATGGATGCAGAGAAACCGGCGCAAGCCCCCGAAGCCGGCAACGACACCGGGCCTGCCGACGAGCACGGGATTTTCTCCAGGCTCCGCAAGAAGGGGCTCATTCCGTAAGTCTGCAGGCATCTGAACACACATCGTAGCCGTGAACGCCGCAAACGGAAGGAAGACTCTTCCACCACTTCCGTCGGATTCGCGGCTTTTGTGTTCCGGCATGTCCCCCGTCTCACCCTGTTAGCTGTATCACACCTTCCTACCCCCCCATTCCGTTATGTAAGGTAGGGTCAAAGCAACCATGACCGAACACGACCATATCGAATCCGCACCCGGCTCCGGCGACGGTCCCTTCAATCCCGCTGGAGAGCTGGTGCGTTTCGCCGAAAAGCTGATCGAGCAGGGGGATGTCGCTCAGGCGCTCGAGTGTCTGCACGAAGCCCTCACGCGGCAGCCGGAGAATCTCTACATCACCGCCGTCATCCAGCGCGCGGAGAAGATGCGCGGAACGCCCGGGCGATCGCAACGTGGCCCGCACCTGAAACCGCTTACGGTCACCGTCGACAGCCGGCACCCCTCGGGCGTGCGGCACGGAGCCCGCCGAGTCGCCGGTCGATGTCGACGCGCGCGTCCGCCGGCTCACGATGGTGGCCAGCAGGCTGTTCGATCGCGGTGCATTCGACGCGGCCTTCGAGTCGCTGATGAAAGCCTACTTACTCGATCCCGGCAACCCGCTGGTGGTCGCCTGCGAAAAGCAGATGATGCCTGTCTGGAATACCCTCCGCAAGACCGGGTTCCCGGGATACTCGCCTCAGCAGTACGTCGCCGCCACGAAGGTCCCGACAGGCGCCACTGCCGATCGCGGCTCAGCCGCAGCCAGCAGCGCCCGTTGCGCCGGATCCCGAGGCGCGCCTCGAGGAGCGCAAGCGGCAGCTGGCGCAGCAGCGCAAGGACCATGAGCAGACGATCTGGCGCAATGCTTCCCAGGCTCCGAAGAACATGGCTTCTCCGTCCGACAAGGGCAAAGCCGCTCCGCCGCCGAGGCCGGCACCTCCTCGTCTCCGCGACCTCGACAAATACGACCGCCCGGGCCTGTTGCGCTGGCTGAAGGGTGGCTGATCCCCGCAACACCAGTCCCCGGTTTTTCGTACCTTCCGTAACGATCCGTCCCCGGAACGCATGCCTCCCCAAATCCGCACCATAGCAGCGGTCTGTCTCGTGCTGACGTTCGTCCTGCCGCAGGCATGCGCGCAGATCGACGCCGCCATGATATCCGGCGTTGTCCGCGACCGCGTGAGTCGCGAGCCGCTTGCGGCGGCGAACATCCGCGTCCTCGGGACCTCCCGCGGGACCATCACCAATGCCCAGGGGCGGTTCTCCCTCGCACTGCCCGCCGGGACCTATGAGCTGCGGTTCAGCATGCTCGGCTACGCGCCCGACACGGTGCGCACCACGGTGCCGCGCGACGATGAGCTGATGCTTCTGTTGCAGCCTTCGGCCATCGTTCTCCCCGAAGTGGTGGTCACCTCGGAAGATCCCGCAGTCGAGATCATTCGCCGGGCCATCGCGAACAAACGCCGGTGGGTGGACCGCCTCCTCAATTACCAGATGGACGCGTTCACACGCCAGGTGCTCCGGCGCGACACCAGCGTCGCCAGCATCACCGAGGCCTACACCCGCGGCTACTGGCAGCAGGGGGACACGCTGCGAGAGGTGGTCCTGCAGAAGCGGCAGACCCGGAACATCCAGGCCGGGTTCAACTTCGCGTCCGTCGGCCAGATCCTGAACTTCAACGACGAGCGGGTCCGCTTCGTCGGATATTCGTTCGTCGGGCCGACCGCGCTGGACGCGCTCGACCACTACTTCTACAAGCTCCTCCGCACAAGGATCTCGTACGACCGCGAGGTGTACGAGATCCGTATGACGCCGCGCTCCCGCACGACGCCGTTGTTCACCGGCACCGTCCACATCGAAGGGGGCTCGTATGCCCTCGCAGGCATCGACGTGGAACCGAACGAGGCGTTCCAGCTGCCGTTCGTCCGCGACAGGAAGATCCGGTACCGCCAGCAGTTCGACCTGCACGAGCAGACGTTCTGGCTTCCGGCCGACATCCGCATCGACGCCCGGGTACGCATCAGCGTTCCGGGCTTCAGCATTCCGGCGATCGACTTCTCCCAGACCTCCGTCATTTCGGGGTATCGCGTCAACACCGTCATCCCCGACAGCATCTTCCGGAAACCCCGGCTGACGGTGGATTCTTCCGCCACCCGGATCGACAGCAGCTACTGGGCCGCCCACCAGATCCTCCCGCTGAACCCCGAGGAAGCCGGCGCCTACCGGACGCTCGACAGCACGCAATCGCTTGATGTCCAGTTTCGTCCGGGAGGGATGATGATGTCCCTCGGTGGAGACGCAGGGACCGCCGGTTCGTTGCTGCAATACCTGGATGCCGCCTACAACAGGGTGGAAGGGTTCCGTCTGGGAGCACGCGTCGATCTGGAAAAACTGTTCCCGGTCGTTGCGGTGCGCGGCGGCTTCAGTTACGGGTTCAGCTCCAAACGCTCGGTCTACTCCGCCGGGGCCACCGTCTTCACCGGAAGCGACCGGACGCTGGGTTTCGGGGGAGACGTCTACCGGCGGACCGAGTCCGTTCCCGACCACGGCTACTACGGTTCGCTGATCAACTCCCTCGCGGCACTTTTCGCGAAACAAGACTACCCGGACTACTACCTCGCCACCGGATGGAGAGCTCTGGTCGCGGCCCGCCCCTGGCGCACATTCCGGATGGAGCTTGTCATTCCTCGACGAGCAGCACCGGTCACTCGAGGTCCGGACCGATTTCAGCATCCTCTTCCCGTCACGCGAGTTCCGGGAGAACCCCCCCGTCGCCGAAGGGCGGCTCCGCAGCCTGAAGCTCGAGGGGCGGATCGGGGAGGAGCGGGTCCCGCTGGATTTCCTTTTCCGGAACGGCATCGACGTCGCGATCGAGTACTCCTCGCCGTCGTTCGCCCGGAGCGATTACGATTTCGCCAGGGTGGATGTCGTCGGTTCGCTTTCCGTTCCCACGGGTTCCGCCTTCTTTCTGCGGCCCGGATTCCTGATCCGCGCGGGCGCGGGAGGGATGTCCGGAGCGGAGCCGCCTCGGCAGCGCTACTTCCACATCGAATCCGGGCTTGCGGGGTACGGGCCGTTCGGGGTTATGCGGGGCCTGGACCCGAAGACCTATGCGGGGGTCGGATACTGGGCGCTCAACGTGGAGCACAATTTCCGGAGTCTGCCGTTCCTGGCGTTGGATCTCCCGTTCCTGTACGAGAACAACATCGAATTCATCGTCCACGGCGGCGCCGCCCGGACCTGGTCCCGCGCGGGTGTCACCCTGCCGACCACCCCCGGGGTCTACTACGAGGCGGGTTTTGGCGTCAGCCGCCTCTTCGAGCTCCTGCGGGCGGATCTCACCTGGCGCCTCACTGGTCCCACGGGTATTCGTTTCACTCTCGCAACAGCGAATCTGATGTAGCCCTCCCCTTCTTGCCCGTGGTTTCGTGGCGCTTCTTCCGTTGGATTTCCCCCGCCGATTCGCTATATTTTGTGTTCGTTTGAACACTGGGACGAATGCAGAAAACCGAAGACATACGGAATATTGCCATCATCGCGCACGTGGATCACGGGAAGACCACCCTCGTGGACCATATGCTGCGGCAGACGGGCACGTTCCGCCAGAACCAGCAGCTCGTCACGCGGGTGATGGACTCCAACGACCTCGAGCGGGAGCGGGGCATCACCATTCTCGCCAAGAACACCGCCGTCCGCTACGGTGACGTCAAGATCAACATCGTCGACACCCCCGGGCACTCCGATTTCGGCGGCGAGGTGGAGCGTACGCTCACGATGGTGAACGGCGTTCTCCTGCTCGTGGACGCCGCCGAGGGCCCGCTGCCCGGAACGAAGTTCGTCCTGAAGAAGTCGCTCGATCTGCATCTCACCCCGATCGTCGTCATCAACAAAGATCGACCGCAAGGACGCGCGCGCGCACGAGGTGCTGGACGAGGTCTTCGAGCTCTTCCTCTCGCTCGGGCGCCACCAACGAGCAGCTCGATTTCCCGACGATCTACTGCATCGCCAAGCAGGGGATCGCGCAGCTGGAACTCGACCAGACATCCACATCCCTCGAGCCGCTCTTCGACACGATCGTCCGCAAGGTCCCGCCGCCTGCCTCAGACATGCAGGGACCGTTCCAGATGCTCGTGACGACGATCGACTACAACGACTACCTGGGCCGGCTCGGCATCGGCCGGATCCACCGGGGGACCATCCGCCTCGGCGGTCCGCTCAAGGTGATCCGCCGCGACGGGAGTCTCGAAGACGCGCGCGTGACCAAGATCTACACGTTCGAGGGACTCAAGCGCGTCGAGGTGGAGGAGGCCGGCGCCGGCGACATCATCGCGCTCGCGGGGATGGAGGACGTGGACATCGGTGAGACGATCGCCGATCCGCCGAGGACCCGACGCCGCTTCCCTTCGTGGCGATCGAGGAACCGACGCTCTCGATGAATTTCATGGTGAACAACTCCCCCTTCGCCGGACTGGACGGGAAGTACGTCACCACGCGCCACCTCAGCGAGCGGCTCTCGCGCGAGCTTCGCTCCAACGTGAGCCTCCAGATCGAACTGACCGACACGCCCGACGTCTTCAGGGTGAGCGGCCGCGGCGAGCTCCATCTCGCCATCCTGATCGAGACGATGCGGCGCGAGGGGTACGAGTTCCAGGTCTCCCGCCCCGAGGTGATCTACAAGCGGATCGACGACGTCCTCTGCGAACCCATGGAGCACGTGATCATCGACGTCCCGGACGAGTTCGTCGGGACGGTGATCGAGAACCTCGGGCGGCGGCGCGGGGAGATGCGGAACATGATCTCCAACAACAGCAATACCCGGCTGGAGTTCTTCGTCCCGGCCCGCGGCCTCCTCGGCTTCCGCTCCGAGTTCATGACCCAGACGAAGGGGACCGGCATCCTCCACCACAATTTCCACGGCTACGAGCCGCACAAGGGGGAGATGGCCCACCGGACGAAGGGCGCCCTGGTCGCGATGGAGGCGGGCGAGGCGGTCGCCTACGGCATGTGGAAGCTCCAGGAGCGCTCGTCGTTCTTCATCGAGCCCGGGACCCGGGTCTACCAGGGGATGGTCGTGGGCGAGAACTCGCGCGAACAGGACATGACCGTGAACGTCTGCAAGACGAAACACCTGACGAACATGCGCGCTTCCGGCGCCGACGAGGCGATCCGCCTGGAACCCCCGCACCTGATGACCCTGGAGCAGGCGATCGAGTGGATCGGCGACGACGAACTGGTGGAGGTGACACCGCGCAGCATCCGTCTGCGCAAGCGCCACCTGGACGCGAACGAGCGGAACCGGATGGCGAAACGAAGGGCCGAGACCCTGGCGGAACCCGGGGCACAGCCATAACCCCTGTCGGCAAGAGAAGGAGCAGACCTGTGGCAGCAAGAAGGATCTCCGAGAAACAGATCGACGTACTGGTCAAGGACCTCCGCGCGGTCGCGAACAATCTCTGGTGGTCGTGGAACCCCGACGCCCAGCGGCTCTTCCACGAGCTCTCCCCGTTCTTCTGGGAGCACAGCAACCACAACGCCGTAGAGGTGGTCAACTGGATCAGCGGCCAGGAACTTCGCGGGAGGCTGCAGCAGCCTGAGTACTTCGACCGCGTCAGCAGGGTCTGCAAGAGCTTCAACGCCTACATGGGCGCAAAGAACACCTGGGCGGCCAAACACGCCCCCTCCCTGAAACGGGGCCCGGTCGCCTATTTCTGCGCGGAATTCGGACTGCACGAGAGCCTGCGCATCTACTCCGGCGGCCTCGGCATGTCGTCCGGCGACCACTCGAAATCCGCCAGCGACCTCGGCCTCCCCTTCTTCGGGATCACCCTCTTCTACCGCCAGGGATATTTCCCCCAGCAGCTCTCCGCACGACGGGTGGCAGCAGGAGCGCTACCCGAGCTCGAGCCGGCAAAGCTCGCCATCTCCCGGTCACTCGACGCGAAGGGGAACCCGATCATCCTCGACCTCCAGCTCGGGCAACGACACGATCAAGTTCCAGGGGTGGGCCGTCGAGGTCGGACGGGTGAAGGTGTATCCTGCTGGACACGGATCTGCCGGAGAACGACCAGCAGGTCCGCAACCTGACCGCCCACGTCTACGGCGGCGACCAGTGGACCCGGATCTGCCAGGAGATCGTCCTGGGCATCGGCGGCGTCCGCTTCCTGCGCGCCCTCGGCATCAAGCCTTCCGTGTTCCATATGAACGAAGGCCACTCGGCCTTCCTGACCCTCGAGCTCCTCCGCGAACAGCTGCGCGGCCGACGTGCCGCTGCGACCGCGCGAAGGACTTTCGTGAAGAAACACTGCGTCTTCACGACCCACACCCCCGTCCCCGCCGGCCACGACCGCTTCGACCAGGGCCTGATCAATGCCGCGCTCGGGACCTACGCCGCGGGCCCTCAAGATGAGCATCGACCAGGTCATGGAACTGGGTCGCGTTCACCCCCAGGACAAGAATGAGCTGTTCACCATGACGGTCCTCGCCCTGCGGATGAGCCGGGCCGCGAACGGCGTCAGCGAACTGCACGGAAGACCAGCCAGGAGATGTGGAAGGACCTGTACCCGGACGCCCCGGTTTCCAAGGTGCCGATCGGCGCGGGTGACCAACGGCGTGCATATCACCGGCTGGACCTCCCACACCGCCATGGAGTTCTGGACGCGGATCCTGGGCCCGCGGTGGATCGAACGGCTCCCCGACGCGAAGTACTGGCAAGACGATGCTGGAGTCCAACAAGATCTCCGACATGGACCTCTGGCGGCTGCGGACCATCCTCCGGCGTGAACTGGTCGAGTTCGCCCGCAAACGGCTTCGCGAGCAGAACCTCCGGCTACACCCAGGCTGACGTCACGCTGTACGACAACGTGCTCTCGCCCGACGTGCTCACCATCGGGTTCGCCCGGCGCTTCGCCACCTACAAGCGCGCACCGCTGTTCTTCCGGGACCTCGACTGGGCGCTGAGGACCCTGATGAACAAGGAGTTCCCCGTCCAGCTCGATCTTCGCCGGCAAGGCGCACCCGAAGGACGACGCCGGGAAGCAGTTCATTCAGCAGATCGTCAACATCACCAAACGGGTCGACCTGCTTCGGCAAGGTGGTGTTCCTCGAGGACTACGACATCAACGTCGCGCGCCACATGGTGGCCGGGCGCCGATGTCTGGCTGAATACCCCGCGGCGCCCCATGGAGGCCTGCGGCACCAGCGGCATGAAGTCCATCATCCACGGCAGCCTCCAGCTCAGCACGATGGACGGATGGTGGCGCGAGGGATACGACGGGAACAACGGCTGGAAGATCGGCGAAGACACGACGGCGAGTTCCGAACAGCTTCAGGACGACCTCGACGCGGCGTCGCTCCGCAGCGTCGTGGAGAACAAGGTGATCCCCCTGTTCTACGATCGGGGGAAGGACGGACTGCCCCACCACTGGCTGAAGATGGTCCGCCATTCCATCGCGACGCTGATCGCCGGTCTACAACACGGACCGGATGGTGCAGGAGTACACGAAGGACTACTACCTCACGAAGTGAGGCGGGGCCCGGGGGATCCGGCAGCACCCCCAGGCGGCGCAGCTCTGTGGAAAGAGTCGACAGGATCGTGCGGGTCAGCTCCGGGTTCCGCGGATGCACGTGGCGGGATTCGATCCAGCGGAGAACCTTGGGTTCCACGGCTGCCGCGTAGAACCGCTCGGCGTTCTCCCGCGGGATCTGCTCGTCCTCGGTTCCGTTGATCATCACGAGCGGGATCGGCGAGATCTTTGCGGCATACTTCATCGGTTCGACCGGCCCCAGCAGAAATCCCGCCAGCATTCCCGCCGCCGCGCTCACCGTCTCTCCCTGGTACCGGCCCACGTTGTGGGCGATCAGCGACCGGAGGTCCCCGCCTCCGTATACCATCGCCGCCGCCGCAAAACGCCGCTCGTGCGCCGTCACACACGGAACGAACGGCGCACCAAAACTGTACCCCAGCATGACGATCCTCGAGGTGTCCACGTCCGGTCTCGTTCGCAGGTAGTCCATGACCAGCATGACCGAGGGGAACATCTCGAACAGGGCCGTTCGCAGGGCGGGGACGTCCCGCAGGAAGGTCGCAACTGTGTACGACGGCCGGGCCTCATACGGGTAGTCTACCGCCACCACGACCACCTCCTTCACCCCCAACGCGTAGTCCGCGGCGTCCTTCCCGGTGGCCTTCCCCCCCAGCACGATCACGGCCGGGTACCGGCGTCCGGGGCGGCCCGGCGCGGGACACCGTGCACCACACGCCACTTCCAGGCCTGACGTGCTTCGCAACGTGATCCAGGAGCGCTCCCCCAGGGAATCCGTTCCCCGCTGAACCACCTCCACCCCCGTCAGACTCCCGCGCCGCTCCTGGAAGAGCACTCCGTAGTCCCGGTGTGTGTAGTACAGCGCTCCCACGACCACCATGCCCGCAGCGAGCACCACCACCCTGAATATGAGCAATCCGGCGCGTTTCATTGCCTCCTCCTGCAGGAACCCCGAAAAGATACGCAGCCGCCACCGTCCCCGCAAGGGACAGAGCAACTTCCGGTAACTTTATGCATCTTACGGTCGAGGCCGGGACCATGCCCACCACGGACGACGACCTGTTGCGCGCGCTGCGGGGAGGAGACTCCTCCGCCCTGGCAGAACTCTATCACCGCCACAAGGGTGCACTGTACCGGTTTGCGTTGCGTGTTGCGGGCGAGACCTCAACGGCGGAAGACGCCATCCATGATGCCTTCATGAAACTCTCCGAACATCCGGAGAGTATCACCTCGCCGGGCGGGGTCCGCCCGTGGCTGTTCGCCGTGGTCCGAAACGCACTGTACCTCCGGTTCCGCAAGGAGAATCGCGAGGGATCGCTGGACGAAGAGACTCTCGCGGACGACGACACCCCCCAGAGCTTGTTGGAGGCGAAGGAGCGGAACGCGCTTGTCGTCGGGCTGCTCGGACGGCTCACGCCCGTGTATCGCGAGGTTCTCGTCCTGAGGGAGTACGATCACCTGTCCTATGCGGAGATCGCCCGCATCACCGGCGACTCGGAAAGTTCGGTCAAGTCCAGGCTGTTCAAGGCCCGGAAGGCTCTTGCCTCGAAATTGTCACAGAGGAGACTCAACGATGCGCACGTGTGAGGAGATCCAGGAAGCCATCAGCAGGTACGTGGACGGAGAGCTGCCCGCCTCGATGGAATCGGCGGTCTTCGAACATGCCGCGACCTGCTCCGAATGCCGGGGATTCCTCCGGTCGTCCATGGCCATCCGCGCCGGACTGCAGGCCGACACGACACCCCGGGTGCCGGAACGGCTCGACAGGCGTATCCAGGGATTGCGGAGGCGCCGTTCCCGCGTTGCCGCACTCGCGTTGCTGCGCGATTGGTGGGACACCCGGCTTCCGCTGCCGCTTCCCGCGGTCGCCGGAGCGGTGGTGGTCGTCCTCGCGATGTCCGCGCTGCTCCTTCGCGCGATCTCTGCCCCGCCTTCCGATGCGCGTTCGTCCCGGTCCGAGTACATCCTCACCCTGGAGCCGGTCGAAGTCCGAGGCGAGCCGGCGCATCTCCGTCAGGACCAGAAGCAGTTCTGACGCCCCGAACGATGTTCATCTTTGAAAGGAGTGTCCGCATGAGATCCTCCCTGATCTGCACGATCCTCCTTCTGACCGCGCTGCCGGCCTCATCTACTGTATGGGTGACTCTCCCCGGCCATGCGGTCGCACTCGCGTCCGACATCACCCAGGACAAGACCCTTCCCCAGGAGTCCATATCCGTTGATGCGATGCCGAAGCTTCTCTCCCGGGCGGAGCCGGTCTATCCGCGGGAGGCCCTGCGGCAGGGGACCGAAGGGAAGGTCTACGTGCAGGTGCTGGTGGAGCGCGACGGCAGCGTCGCTGACGTGCTCGTGCTGAAGTCCGACGCGGATGTGCTCAACCAGGCGGCACTGGATGCCGCCCGCAAGTTCAAGTTCGCGCCCGCCATGAAGGACAAGTCACCGGTCGCCGCCAGGGTGGTGATCCCGTTCCAGTTCAGGCTCTCCAGCGGGGACAAAGAACCGCCACCTGCGGAGCTCTACGCGCTGCTGGACCTGGTCGAGAAGCTGCTCAAAGGTCCAGCGGACTCGTCGGCGCTCGCTGCCGTCGACCCCGCCGCGACCGTGATCCTGCAGAACAGACTGGCCAACCTGCGCACCGAGCTGATCACGGGATCATCCCTGCGGGATGCGGGGATGCGGCCGGTGTACAAACACCTCTACGCCGAGGAGCCGGTCCAGACGGCCACGCTGTTCGTGATCACCGAAGGGAAGGCGAAACGATATCACACGGTCACCTTCACCCGCGGGAGAGAGCAGCAATGGCGCATCCGCCTCTGGCACGTCAGCGAATAGGATGCCGATGTCAGGATCGCTGAACGACCGGCAGGTCCTCCCGACTGCAACCCGGGGGGCTCCGGCGGCGTATAGTCCAGATCACCCGTACGATGTTCTTCCGCTCATCACTTCAAGGGCCGAACGTATGCGCCATCTTCTGACGTTGCTGCTCAGCGTGTCCTTTATCGCCACCGCGGCCGAAGAAACCCGCCTCCTGCGCTTCCCGACCATTCACGGCGACCGCGTCGTGTTCACGTATGCCGGAGACCTGTACGCCGTCGCCACGACCGGCGGCACGGCGCGGAAGCTCACCACGGACGCCGGCTACGAATCCTTCCCGCGGTTCTCGCCCGACGGACATGGATCGCGTTCACCGGACAGTACGACGGGAACACGGAGGTCTACCTGATGCCGTCAGAGGGCGGCATCCCCCGCCGGCTGACGTTTACCGCTACGCTGGGGCGCGACGACGTGTCGGACCGGATGGGCCCGAACAACATCGTGATGACCTGGAAGGACAACAGCCACGTGGTCTATCGTTCACGCGGCAGGAACCCAACGACATGAACGGCCAGCTGTTCGTCGTCTCCATCGACGGTGGACTGTCCGATCAGATCCCCCTCCCCCGCGGGGGTTTCTGCTCATTCTCTCCCGACGGCCGACAGCTGGCATACAACCGCGTCTTCCGGGAGTTCCGAACCTGGAAGCGGTATCGTGGGGGGCAGGCCGATGATCTCTGGATCTACGATTTCGAGAAGAAGACCGTCACCAACATCACCAACGACCCTGCGCAGGACATCTTCCCGATGTGGAGCGGCACGAAGATCTACTTCCTGTCCGACCGCGGAGATCGGAAACGCTTGAACCTGTTCGTCTACGACACAGCCACCCGCCAGACCCGTCCCCTCACCTCCTTCACCGAGTTCGACGTGAAGTTCCCGTCGCTCGGAGACCGGGCCATCGCTTTCGAGAATGGCGGGTTCCTGTACCGGATGGATCTCGCGGACGAGAAGCCGGTCAGGATCCCCGTCCGGGTCCTGGACGACCTGGATGGCGGCCGTGGGAGCTGGGTCAACGTCAGCGGGAGCGTGGCCAACTACGAGATCTCCCCGGACGGAAACCGTGCGCTCTTCGGTGCGCGGGGCGACGTGTTCACGGTCCCCGCGAAATATGGTAACACCAGGAACATCACCGCCACCCCGGGCGTTCACGAGCGGAACGCCAAATGGTCCCCCGACGGAAAGTGGGTCTCCTATGTCTCCGATGCCTCGGGTGAGGACGAGATCTACATCCGCCCGCAGGACGGCACCGGAACTCCGGTACAACTCACCAGCGGCAGCGACACGTACAAGTATCAGCCCCTCTGGTCGCCCGACAGCAAGAAGTTGCTCTGGTCCGACAAGAAGCAGCGCCTCCAGTACGTGGACGTGGGTTCCCGCGAGGTCCGGCCCGTGGCCCAGGCGACCGCCTGGGAGATCGGGCAGTACGCCTGGTCACCGGACAGCCGTTGGATCGCCTTCGCCCAGCCGGAGGAAACCGGTGTGACCACCGTACAACTCTACTCCGTGGACAAGCGGGAAACCGCACCCGTCACCGACGGATGGTTCGACTCCTATGCCCCGTCGTTCAGCAGCGACGGGAAATACCTGCAGCTCATCTCCGACCGGACATTTGCTCCCGTCTACAGCCGCACGGAGTGGGACCACGCCTACCTCGACATGGCGATGCCGTACCTGATCACGCTGGCGAAGGCGACCCGTTCCCCCTTCGCCCCGAAGAGCGACGAGGTGAAGCCCCCGGGAGGTGACGCCGCCAGCGAAAGAATCCGACAAAAAGAAGGACGAGAAGAAGGACGAGAAGGCGCTCACGGTGGTGGACCTCGACGGCATCCGGCAGCGCATCACCGCGATCCCGGTCCCCGCCGGCAACTACCAGGGGATCCAATCGGTCGGCGAGAAGCTCTACTACGTCCGGACCACGAGCAAAGACGAGAAGCAGAAACTGTTCCTCTACGAACTGGACAAGCAGAAGGAGACGGATCTCGGCGAGGCGGACGGGTTCGAGATCTCGGCCGACGGGAAGAAGATGCTCGTGCAAGCAGGCGAAGCGTATGCCATCATCGATCTCCCCTCCTCCCGGATCGAGCGTCAAGGACCGTCTCGTGCTGTCCGATATGAAGGTGCAGCTCGACCGCCGGGCGGAATGGACGCAGATCTTCGCCGAGTGCTGGCGCCAGATGCGGGATTTCATGTTCGACCCGAACCTGCACGGCGTGGACTGGAAAGGGATGCGTGATCGCTACGCGCAATTGCTGCCGTTCGTCAACCACCGGGCGGACCTGACCTACGTCATCGGCGAGATGATCGGCGAACTGAACATCGGGCACGCCTACGTGGGAGGCGGCGACCTGCCGAAGATCGACCGGGTCCAGACCGGACTTCTCGGGGCCAGGATCTCCCGCGACCCCGCGTCGAAGTACTTCCGGATCGACCGGATCCTGAAGGGACAGAACTGGGACAAGAACCTCCGGTCGCCGCTGACCGAGATCGGCGTGGACGTACGTGAAGGGGACTACATCCTTGAACTGAACGGGCGGTCCACGAGGGGACCTCAGCGACATCTATGAGGCGCTGGTGAACACAGCCGGCAGGCAGGTGTCGCTGAAGGTCAACTCCGAACCGAAGGAGGCGGGAGCCCGTACCAGCGTCGTGGTCCCGATCGCCGACGAGCGTCCGCTCTACTACCACCCTGGGTCCAGGAGAACATCGAGAAGGTGTCCCGGGCCACCGGACGGCACGGTGGGCTACGTGCACATCCCCGACATGGGCGTGCAGGGACTGAACCAGTTCGCGAAGTACTACTATCCTCAACTCAGAAAGCAGGCGCTGATCGTGGACGTCCGCGGCAACGGCGGCGGGAACGTATCGCCGATGATCATTGAACGACTGCGCCGGGAGCCCGCGATGTTCCTGAAGGCGCGGAACGGGGCGGTGGGGCTGGACCCGAGCGGCATGATGCTCGGCCCCAAGGTCATGCTGATCAACGAGTTCTCGATGTCCGACGGCGACCTGGTGGCCTACCGCTTCAAGAAGTACGGTCTCGGGAGGACCATCGGCAAGCGCACCTGGGGAGGGGTGGTCGGTATACGCGGTTCGCTCCCGCTGCTCGACGGCGGGTTCCTGAACCGGCCGGAGTTCTCCCGGTATGATCTTGAGGGCAGGCAGTGGATCATCGAGGGGACCGGAGTGGAGCCTGACGAGACCGTCGACAACGACCCCGCCAGGGAGTTCGCGGGAACCGACGACCAGCTCAACAGGGCCATCGAGGTGATCAAGGAGGAGATGGCCAGGCATCCGGTGCGCATTCCGCAGCCGCCGCCGTATCCGGACAAGAGCAAGTAACGCGCCTTCCGTTGCCCTCTGCACCCGCCCCGGCGCACGGCCGGGGCGGCCCTACGTCCTCTCCACCGCCGCCCGGAGAAGTCTGTAGGCCGGATACCCGGCCAGCATCATCGCCACACCGGCGAGGGTCTCAACACCCTGGTCCAGTACGACATTCGCCGTAATGAACACGAGGAACAGAACGAAGACCGCCGGCACCACCGGGTACCACGGCACCGTGTAGGGTTCCACCCCCTCGGCCGTCACCCTTCTCCGCCGGAGAATGAATACCGTCGATGCCACCAGCGCGTTGTTGAGAGTGTCGAACAGCATCACATAGTTGAGCAGTTTCTCGAACGTGCCGAGAAAAGCGATCGCCAGGAAGATCATCGCCCCGAAGAACGCCAGCCCGAACGTCTGCACCTGGGTCCGCGGATGGACCCTCGCGAAGACCGCCGGGAGCGTCCGCTGCTCCGCCATCGCCACGTAGGTCCGCGGGATCTGCATCAGGGTCACGTTCAGGAACCCCATGGCCGAAAGGACGATCACCGCCGAAACGATCGTGGATCCTGACGGGCCCGCCAGCGCTCCGGCGATCTCCGCCGCCACCAGTTTGGCCCCCGCGATCCCCTCCAACCCGAGCACCCGGTAGTAGGCCAGGTTGACCAGCAGATAGACCACGATGACGACCGCGATTCCCGCGAGGATCGCACGCGGCATCGTCCGGCCTGCCGCCCGGAAATCCCCTCCGAAGTTCAGCGCGCTCTGGTAACCGCCGTACGAATAGAACACGGAGATCAACCCCAACCCGAGCGCCTGCCACGCCGACCCTGCGCCCGGGGCGGAGAGCGGCACCCCGCACTGTGATGCACGGCCGATGCTCATTGCCGCCACGACCACCGTGAGCATCACCAGGATCTTGAAGATGGTGAGGACGTTCTGCGCCCATGCGCCGGTCTTGACCCCGAGGTAGTTGATCCCGAGCAACAGCAGAACCAGGGCCGCGGCGGCCAGTTGCGTGTTGCGCGGGTCGCTTGAGGCCGCAGGGGATACCATCGGGAGGAGATACTCCGCGCCGATCGTTGCCACGGCAGCCGCCCCGGCACCGTTCACGATGACCACATTGGTCCAGTTCAGCATGAAGGCGATCGAAGGGCTGTAGCAGTCCGCCACCACCTTGTAGAATGCGCCGGGGTACGGATACCGGGATCCGATCTCCGCAAAGGTCAGCGCACCGAGGACGCTGATGACCCCGCCGAGGATCCAGGCACCGAAGAACAGCGTGGCGCTCCCTGTGTGCGAGGCCACGATCGCAGGGGTCCTGAAGATCCCGATGCCGACGACCAGACTCACGACGATCACCGTCGCGTCGAACCTGTTGAGCTTAGGCGTGATGGACATCGGACTCCTTTCCCGTTTCGCCGTGGATGTGCGTCAAAGTAGGGATTTCGATCGTCAGAGACCAGCAGGTGCCGGCGGTCATTTTCGGGTTGCTTCTCTCAGGGACAATCGTTTCTTGATGGCATCCGAAAGAATTCCGAGCCATGACCGTCCAGCTGGATCTCCTTCAGACACTTGCGACCGGGGCGGTGGTGTTCGCCTGCGGGGTCGCCCTCAGGCGCATGATCCCCATCCTCGGCCGCCTGAACGTCCCCTCGGCGGTGGTCGGCGGACTCGGCTTCGCCCTGATCGCTCTCTTCCTCCGGGACCGGTTCGTCAACTTCTCGCTCGACACCACCGCCCAGCCGTTGTTCATGGTGGCCTTCTTCACCTCCATCGGCATGGGCGCAGGCCTGTCGTTGCTCAAGAAGGGGGGCGCCCAGGTCGTCCTCTTCCTGGCGCTGAGCGGGGTCTTCTGCCTCATCCAGAACTTCATCGGCATGGAGATCGCCGGACGTTTCGGGCTCCATCCGCTTGTCGGCGTTATCGCTGGATCCGTGACGCTCGTCGGAGGTCCCGCCACCGGAATGGCCTTCGCTCCCCTGTTCGAGCGCGCCGGGGTGGAAAGCGCCGGTGTCATCGCCATCGCCTCCGCGACGTTCGGGATCGTCTGCGGGGGGCTGCTGGGAGGTCCCGCGGGGACGTGGCTCGTCAAACGGCTTCACCGCAACACGTCTCAGGCCCACGGCCCGGCCGCCTCCATCCCGGAAGCTCCCGCATCGCTCGAGATCGACACCGAAAGCGAATCCTCGACGTTTTATGCCGGCCTTCTGTACATGGCGGTGGCGATGGGACTGGGGAGCGTCGTCAGCACCGCGATCCAGGCATCGGGGATCACCCTTCCCGCGTATATCGGCGCGATGCTGGTCGCATCGATCATCCGTAACCTCGATGACGCTACGGGGTGGCTGAAGCTCGACCGGAAAGCGGTGGACTTCGTCGGTACGCTCGCCCTCAACATCTTCCTGGTGGTCGCCCTGATGAACCTCCGGCTGTGGGAGCTGGCGCATCTGGCTCTGCCGCTGGCGGTGATCCTGGCGGCGCAGGTCCTTGCCGCCGCGGCGTTCGCCCTCATGGTGCTCTTCCGCGTCATGGGAAGAGACTATGAATCCGCGGTGATGGCCAGCGGGTTCATCGGATTCGTCCTCGGCACGACCGCCAATGCAGTGTCAAACATGCGTACCATGACCGACCGGTTCGGGCCAGCCCCTCGCGCATTTCTGGTGGTGCCGATCGTAGGAGCGTTCTTCATCGACTTCGTGAACGCTCTCATCATCAACGTGTTCCTCAACTGGTAGGCGCCTCCAGGGCTTCTGCAATACCACATTCCTTACCGGGCACCGGTTTCCCAGAATTAGGAATTCCCGGCTCAGAAGCGCGTTTTCCTCTCCGAAAAACCTGTGTTCCTGTGGCACGAAATCTGTATTCGTGGATACAGTTTTTCTTGACCCACCGTCCAATGCGCTCACCGGAAAAAGAAGGGGCCAGAACCTACACGATCGGCCAGGTCGCCGACCTTCTGGGGGTCTCCGTCCCTACGCTCCGACTCTACGAGCGTGAGGGACTCATTCTCCCGATGCGCAGAGATTCCGGGCATCGGCTGTATGCCGACACCGATGTCCAGCGGCTCCACTGCATCCGCCGGTCCATCACCCAGGAGAAGATCGGGATCGCGGGGATGCGCAGGGTGCTCTCCCTGATCCCCTGCTGGGCCCTCAAAGGATGTTCCACTGCTTCCCGGGCGGCGTGCCCGGCGAGCAGGTCCCATGATACGCCCTGCTGGTCCCTGGCGAACAGGCCTGCCGAATGCACGGACGCCGATTGCCGGTCCTGCGCCGTCTACGCGATGGCTGCGGATTGCGGCGCGCTCAAGACGCTCCTCATGACACTCACGACGACACCATGAACAACGATCTGTCGCGGCGAAGATTTCTCAAGCTCACGGGAGCGGCCGTGGGGATGGCCGCAGCCGCCCGCGGGCTTGCCACCGGTGCGAAGGCCCTCGCCGGCGGCGGCGCAGGGGCCGACGGGCTCCGAAAGATCCCAACATACTGTGACATCTGTTTCTGGAAGTGCGGGGCCATCGCCTATGTGCAGGACGGCGAACTCTGGAAGGTGGAAGGGAACCCGCTCGATCCCCTCAGTCGCGGACGCCTCTGCCCGCGTGGCACCGGAGGCGTCGGAGCCCACTCCGACCCCGACCGCCTGCGCGCCCCGCTGATGAGGAAACAGCACCGCGGTGAGGAGGTGTGGACCGAGGTCACCTGGGACGAGGCGTTCGAGTTCATCGCGGGAAAGATGAACGCGATCAAGGCCACGTATGGACCCGAGGCCGTTGCCCTCTTCAGTCACGGGATCGGCGGGAACTTCCTGAAGCATACCATGAAGGCCTTCGGCTCACCGAACATCGCCGCCCCGTCATTTGCCCAGTGCCGCGGACCGCGGGACGTCGGGTTCCGCCTGACCTTCGGCGAGGACGTCAGCTCGCCCGAGCGGACCGACATCCGCAACGCTCAGTGCCTCGTGCTGATCGGCAGCCACCTCGGGGAGAACATGCACAACACCCAGGTGCAGGAATTCGCCGACGCGGTGGGGAACGGCGCCTCGGTGATCGTGGTGGACCCGCGCTTTTCGATCGCGGCCGGCAAGGCCAAGTATTACCTGCCGATCAGGCCCGGGACCGACCTTGCGCTGATCCTCGCCTGGATGAACGTGCTGGTGCGCGAAGGACTCTATGACCGCGACTACGTGGCCGCTCATGGCTACGGCTTCGACCAGTTCGCCGTCCTGATCGACACGTGCACCCCCGAGTGGGCATATCCGGAGACCGGCATCGAGCCGGACCTGATCCGGGCCACGGCACGCGAGATGGCACGATACCGCCCCGCCACGCTGGTCCATCCCGGGCGCCACGTCACCTGGTATGGCGACGACGCGCAGCGCAGCAGGGCGATCGCGCTGCTCAATGCGCTGCTCGGGAACTGGGGTGTGAAAGGGGGGTTCTACTATCCGGTCAGCATGGACGTCCCGGGCTATCCGTACCCCCCGTATCCGGCCCCGGCGAAGCCGAAGGTGGACAACCCCGACCACCGGTATCCTTTCGCCCACGAGACCATCACGACCGGCATCCGCGAGGCGACACTCACCGGGAAACCGTATCCGGTGAAAGGGTGGATCACCTACGCGACCAACCTGCTCCACGCACTCCCGAACGAGCAGGAGACGATCCGGGCGATCCAGAACCTGGACCTCATGGTGGTCATCGACGTCATTCCGAGCGAGATCGCCGGCTGGGCCGACGTGGTCCTTCCCGAGTCGGTCTACCTCGAACGCCACGACGACCTGAACGTCGAGTGGTTCCGCGAACCGTTCGTGGCTCTGCGCCAGCCCGTGATCGACCCGCCGCACGACCAGAAGCCCAACTGGTGGATCGCGAAGACACTGGCCTCGCGTCTGGGCCTGGGCGCATACTTCCCGTGGAACGACATCGAGGAGTATCTGCGCCACCGTGTGACCGCCGCCGGCCTCAACTATGAAGAGCTCCGGTCCAACGGCGTTATCAGGGGGCCGAAGCAGCCTGTCTACTTTGCCGAAGGGGTGCCGGCGACATTCAACACCCCTTCCGGCAAGATCGAGTTCTACTCGACCCAGCTCCAGAAGGCCGGATTCGACCCGGTTCCTGTCTATTCGCGTCCGGCGGATGGACCCCCGGGATATCTCCGCCTGCTGTACGGCCGGGCGCCGGTCCATTCTTTCAGCCGGACCCACACCAACAGGATCCTCTCCGACATGATGGACGAAAACGACCTCTGGGTGAATCCCGCGGTCGCGCGCCGGTTCGGCGTGGACCACGGCAGTTACGTCCGGCTGAAGAACCAGGACGGCGTGGTGAGCAACAGGATCAAGGTCCGGGTGACGGAGAGGATCCGTCCTGATTGCGTGTACATGGTTCACGGCTTCGGCCACACGGCCCGAGGCATGCGACACGCATTCGGCAAGGGGGCAAGCGATGCCGGGTTGATCACCCGGTATGCCATCGACCCGCTGATGGGAGGCACTGCGATGAACGTCAACTTCGTCACGCTCCTCGCGGGGGAGGCCTGAGCATGGCACGATACGGCATGGTCATCGATACGGTCAGGTGCGTCGGCTGCATGGACTGCGTTGCAGTCTGCAAGACCGAGAACCGCGTCCCCGAGGGATACGACCGGGACTGGATCGCCTACGAATCGCACGGCTCTCTCCCGTCGATCCACATGGAGATCCGGAGCGAACGGTGCAACCATTGCGACAGCCCGCCGTGCGTCTCGTGCTGTCCGTGCGGAGCGAGCCACGTCCACGAACGCGGCGGCGTGGTGCTGGTGTATCACGAGAAGTGCAGCGGCTGCAAGGCCTGCATCGCCGCCTGTCCGTACGATGCGCGGTTCATCCATCCCGAAGGCTACGCGGACAAGTGCACTTTCTGCATCCACCGCGTGGAGAAGGGGCTCGATCCGGCGTGCGTGGCCGTCTGTCCGACGCACTGCATGCACTTCGGCGACCTCGAGGACCCGCAGAGCGAGGTTTCCCGCCTGCTCCGCTCGAGGAAACATCACGCGCTGCTCCCTGCTGCGGGGACCCGGCCGCAGATCTTCTATCTGGAATGAGGAAGCCCACGGTCCGGCACACCTCCATCGATCACAGGAACCGTCATGCATGAACTGGAGATCACACGGCACAATCATCTGATCGATCCTTCCCTTGCCATCTGGGGATGGGAGATCCCGGTCTATCTCTTTCTCGGCGGCCTGGTCGCCGGGATGATGATCATCTCCGGATATTTTCTCTATCGCGGCAGGCATCTGCAGATGAACTGTTCGTGCGTGAGGCTCCCGTTCGCGGCCCTCGTCGCCCTGTCGGTGGGCATGCTCGCGCTGTTCATCGATCTGGAGCACCGCTGGTATTTCTGGAGGATGTACGTCACGTTCCAGGTCGGTTCGCCGATGTCCTGGGGCTCGTGGATCCTCCTGCTGGTCTATCCGGCGATCTTCGCGAACATGCTGGTCCGGGTCCCCGCCCCGCTCCTGAAGATCGCTCCCTGGCTCGGCCGGGTGTCGTCGGCCCTGTACGTCCGACCGCAGACGGTCAGGTTCGTCGGCATCGCGAACATGGTGCTCGGGGTAATGCTGGGGGTCTATACCGGCATCCTGCTGAGCGCCTTCGGCGCACGTCCGCTCTGGAACAGCGCCATCCTCGGCCTGCTCTTTCTGGTGTCGGGCCTCTCCACGGCCGCAGCCCTGGTGCACATGGCATCGCGTGACCGGGAGGAGAGCCTGCTGCTTGCGCGGGCGGACAACGGCTTCCTCACAGGCGAACTGGTGTTGATCGGCCTCTTCCTGATCGGACTGCTGAGTTCCACCGAGGCCCACATCCGCGCCGCGGACCTGCTGCTCTCCGGTCCTTTTGCTCCCGCCTTCTGGATCTTCGTGGTGGGGATGGGCATTGTCCTCCCGCTGGCCATGCAGACGCTCGCCGTACGGCACCGCATCCCGCACTCCCCCATCCCACCGCTGCTGGTGATCGGCGGGGGGCTGGTCTTGCGGTTCGTGCTTGTGGGGGCAGGGCAGGTCAGCCACTGGCTGCGATAGGGGCGAAACAGTCAACGCACGTTCGTATTCATTACTCAGGAGCAAACGATGACCAGTGACGCGATGACGGCCGGAGGCGCTGCGGGAGCCCGCCGCGCACCACAGCCGTACTCGAATCCGTACCTTGCGGGGATCGGCCTCGGGCTGGTCCTGCTTGCCGCCTTCGTCATCATGGGCCGCGGGCTCGGCGCCTCCGGTGCCTTCAGTTCCCTGGTGGCGGCCGGGACCCAGACCGTGGCCCCCGCACATGCGAAAGCGAACGAGTTCTACGCAGAGTATCTCGGCGACGGAACGAAGCATCCGCTGATGGACTGGCTGGTGTTCGAGGTCCTCGGCGCGCTCGTCGGCGGGTACATCTCGGGCGCCCTCGCCGGCCGTCTCCAGCTCTCCGTGGAACGCGGGCCCCGGACGACGAACCGGACCCGTCTGCTGCTGGCGTTCCTGGGAGGCGGCATCATGGGATTCGGCGCGAAGCTCGCGCGCGGTTGCACAAGCGGGCAGGCGCTTTCGGGGGGTGCGGTGCTGGGGGTCGGCAGCTGGGTGGTCATGATGGGGGTCTTCGGCGGCGCCTACGCGTTCGCCTATTTCGTAAGGAGACAATGGCGATGAATGCACCATTCTTCAAATACGGACTCTTCGGCGACAACGTCAGCCTGATCGTCGCCTTCGTGATCGGTATCGGCTTCGGGTTCTTCCTCGAGCGAGCGGGATTCGGCAGCGCGAAGAAGCTGACCGCGCAGTTCTACCTGACGGACATGGCGGTCTTCAAGGTGATGTTCACGGCGATCGTGACGGCAATGCTGGGGCTCTTCTATCTCGCCTGGATCGGCCTGGTGGACCTTTCACTGGTCTACGTGTCGCCGACGTACCTGCTTCCCCAGGCTGCGGGCGGACTGCTGCTGGGCGTCGGCTTCGTGATCGGCGGATACTGTCCGGGAACCTCCTGCGTTGCTGCGGCCACCGGACGCCTGGACGGGATCGTGTTCCTGGCCGGCATTGTCGCGGGGATCTTTGCCTTTGGCGAGCTCTATCCCCTGCTCAAGGGATTCTATTCGAGCACACCGATGGGGTCGATCACCCTTCCCGGGATCCTCGGCATCTCCCAGGGCCTGGCGGTCTTCCTCGTCGCCGCAATGGCCATCGGCGGCTTCGCAGGCGCCACCTGGGTCGAGAAACGTTTCGCCGGACAACGGGAGCACTGACACCATGAACAGCTCATTCTGGACGCTGAACCGGATCCTGGGCGCCGTCCTCGGGGTCCTGGGCTTCATTGCGCTGCTGATCGGTACACCTTCCCGCGGATCGCAGGTCACGATGGACACGGCCGAACTCGCGCGCATCGTAGAGCGCGAGGTGGACCATGTGAGCGTGGAGGATCTTGCCGGATGGATCATCGCGGGCAGGGAGGATTTCCGTCTGGTGGACCTCCGGTCGCCGCAGGAGTTCGCGGCGTATCACATCCCCAGGGCCGAGAATGTTCCCGTGGCATCCCTGACCGATCATCCCCTGCTCAGGAACGAGACGATCGTCCTGTACTCCGAAGGCGGCATCCATTCCGCGCAGGCCTGGTTCCTGCTCAAGGCCCGCGAGTACAAGGGGGTCTACATCCTTCGCGGTGGGCTCGACGAATGGAAGGAGAAGATCCTCTTTCCGCGACCGGAGCCGAATCCCACTCCCGGGCAGGCCGCTGCGTTCGCGAAGATGAAGGAGGTCAGCAGGTTCTTTGGCGGAACTCCGCAGGGACAAAGCGAACAACAGCGCCCGTCGGTGAACGCACCGCTCCCGCAGCTTCCGGCCCCTGCAGCGCCACCGGCGGGCGGGCCCGTCGCCGGAAAAAAGAAGAAAGAGGGGTGCTAGTGACCTTCGCAGCGGACGGGGTCTCTGCCGCGATCCTGGCTGGTGGCGGCAGCACCAGGATGGGTCGGGACAAGGCCCTGATCCCGATCGACGGGATCCCGATGATCCAGCGGATCCTCGGGACGCTTCAGCGGGTGGTCCCCCGTTCGGTCGTGATCAGTGATCGGACGGGTGAATACGGCTTTCTCGGCGTTCCGGTCCACCCGGATGTGATCAAGGATCGCGGTCCGGCGGCGGGCATCCACAGCGCCCTGCTGCATGCTTCCACAGACCGGGTGCTCATTGTCCCCTGCGATATGCCGTATCTCTCCGAAGAGCTTCTCCGACACATCATGTGCTTCCCCGACCCCGGCGATGCCTGCGTGCTCGAGGCGGGAGGCATACGGAACCCGCTCTGTGGCCTCTACCACCGCCGTATTCTCCCGATCATCGAGCCCGAGATCCAGGCGAGCCGCCATAGCCCGCAGTATCTGCTGGATCTTCTGGAGGCGCGGACCGTCACCCTCACTCCCGATCTCCCGTTCTTCACCCCTCACCTGCTGGCGAACATCAACGACCAGGCGGAAATGCGCAGCGTCACCGCCGGCAGACCGGTCATGACCTCCCCCGCACACCGGGACCTGGATCCGCGCTGGATGAGGGCGGCGCTGCTCGGCAGCATCTGGGCCTCCACGGAGATCATCCTCGGAAGCTTTCTCCACAACGTGGGGATCCCCTTCACAGGCACAGTGCTTGCCGCGATCGGGACAGCTCTTGCCGTAGCGGGTTCGGAGGTCTGGGGAGACAGGGGACTGCTCTGGCGGAGCGGCCTCGTCTGCGCTTTGATGAAATCGGTCTCTCCCAGCGCGGTGATCCTGGGTCCTATGATAGGCATCATGCTGGAGGCGGGATTCCTCGAGGCGGCGGTGCGGCTCCTGGGTCGGAACCCCGTCGCCTACGTCCTGGGCGGAATGCTCGCCGTGACGACACCGCTCCTGCAGAAACTGGTCAGTCTCGTGGTCGTCTATGGCTGGGACATGGCCCGGGTATACGTCAGCGCGTTCGACGCGGGGGCCCGGTACCTTGGTATCACTGCCCTGGGGCCAGTGGATGTCCTGTTCATCTTCGCGGCCCTTCACGGGTTCATCGGGATAGCGGCGGCGGTGACGGGATACGTCGCCGGCCGGCGTGCCCTGGTCCTGCCAGCGGGGGTGGTCCCGGGTGTTGCTCCCGGTGCACCGATCCGTTCGGACGAGCCGCTCCACCAGCGATATTCCCTCGTCCTCCTCGCGGTCAACATCGTCGCGATCGGCGGCACCCTCGCCGCCATGAGCGCTATTCCGCTCTGGCTCGCGGCGGCGATCACGCTGGCATACGGCGGTGCGGTCTGGACCCTCTACCCCGTCGTGCGGACTCGCCTGAGCCGGTGGCGCCTCTGGGTCGAGATCGTTGTTGTCGCCGCGCTGGCCGGCGTGGTGCTGGGAGATCTGCCCGGCGGGGAAAGCGGCGGGCGTCTCAGCGGTGCCATCGCGGGACTGCAGATGGCTCTGAGAGCCGCACTGGTGGTGAGCGCATTTAACGCCATCAGTGTGGAATTGAAAAATCCGGCCGTGATGAACTGGTTCCTCCACCATGGCATGGGGAAGCTCGCGGCCGCCGTCGAGGTGGCCTTCGAGGCCCTCCCGTTCATGATCAAGACCCTGGGCGAGCAGCGCAGGTTCCTCCGCGAGCCGCTCGGGTCCGTTGTGCGCCTCATCGGCGCTGGCAGGGACTGGCTGCGGGACTCCTGCCAGCGACAAAGACACTGTGTGTACATTCTCTCCGGCGACCGCGGCAGCGGGAAGACCCGGCTGCTGACCGCCATCGCCGAGACGTTGTTGATGTCGGGGAAAAAAGTGGGCGGGATCCTCTCGCCGGTCGTGCAGTCGCAGGATTCGCGCCTCGGCTATGACGTGCTGGATCTGCAGAGCGGGCGCCAGGTTCCTCTCTGCCGACGCGACATCGAACCGACGGGGGGATCGACCGGTCCGTTTCGTTTCGATGCCGAAGCGATCCGTTTCGGGAACGCCGCGCTGGAACAGGCCGCCGCCTCGGGGGCGGACCTGGTCATTCTCGACGAGGTCGGGCCGCTCGAATTCGACGGAAGAGGATGGGCAGCGGGACTCGAACGTCTTCTGGAGACCCACCACGGGTCGCTGTTGCTCGTGGTGCGTCCCAGCCTGCTCGGCCGCCTGACGGAGCGCTGGCCCCTCTCTCCCGTGCGCACGTGGGACGTTCGCGAGACGGACCGGGAGTCTCTGACGCGGGAACTGCTCAAGCTGCTTGACCGCCGCCGGCCCGGATCCCCGGCCGCCTGAAGAGATCATGCCCCGTTCGGGGGTTCGCTGCATCTCATCGGAACGACGCCCGCGCCTCGGCGCCGCGAGTTCCACGACGAAAGACGACACGCATGGCAACAAAAACCGCGACGATACGCCAGATCAAAGGCATCTCCTTCGCCGCAAAAGGGGATAGCGATCACTGGGTCACCATGGACGGACCACCCGAGTTCGAGGGGAGCAACGCTGCATCCCGCCCCAAGGAGCTCCTGCTGTTCGCCCTCGGAGGGTGCACATCCAGCGACGTCGTCCCGATCCTGAAGAAGAAGAGGGTTCCCGTGGAGGCCTACGAGGTCCGGATCACCGCGGAGACCCGCGAGCAGCACCCGCAGGTGTTCACGTCGATCCACCTGGAATACGTGATCACGGGTGAGGGCATCAACCCCGCCGACATTGAGCGGGCGATCGAGCTGTCGCTGACGAAGTACTGCGCCGTTACCGCCATGCTCACGCCAGGCGTCCCGATCACGCATTCATACAGGATCGAAAAGCCCCAGCGCTGAGCACCGGCCGACGGCATCCATCAACCCTGGACCCCCTATGACCATCTCGCAGTTGCTCATCTACGGCATGGCGGCGCTGATCCTTGCCTTCTACATCCGACGCGCCATCCAGTCACGCTCGATCCACCAGTACACCCCGGCGCAATTGCATGACCGGCTGCAATCGCCTCCGCCGCCGGTCCTGCTGGACGTCCGCACGGATGCGGAGCACCGGTCCGGTGCCCTCAAGGGCTCGTTCCACATTCCCGTGCAGGAACTTCGACGGCGGGCGGACGAACTGGCGAAGCACAGGGACCGCGAGATCATCTGCTATTGCCAGACCGGCAGCCGCAGCACCTCCGCCGCACTCGTGCTGAAGCGCCTGGGCCACACCGTCGGAAACCTCAAAGGTGGAATGGCCGAGTGGAATTTCTCGCATCTCGCGGGATCGAAACGATAGCCGGCTGCGGCCGGTCGAACGACCATACGGAGGAAACCCATGACCTACGGCATTTCGAAGACGACCCCGTTGAGCTATTTGCAGGCGATCGAGAGGGTGACGGAGGAGCTCAAGAAGGAAGGGTTCGGCGTCCTCACCACCATCGACGTGAAAGAGACGCTGAAGAAGAAGTTGAACGTGGACTTCGAGGACTACATCATCCTGGGCGCCTGCAACCCGCCGTTCGCCCACAAGTCGCTTCTGGCGGAACGTGACCTGGGCCTGCTCCTGCCCTGCAACGTGATCGTCTACCGCCACGAGGGGACAACACACGTTTCGGCGTTCGACCCGATGGCGATGGGGGCCGTGGTCGAGAACGCGGCTATCCTGCCCATCGCCGGCGAGGTCCGCGCCAGGCTGGAACGGGTCGTTGCTGCGGTCTGAACGGGATCAGGCGTTCCGGGTGGGGGACCATCGCTCGGTCTTGTCCCAGACCCGTCCTTTGCGCTGGACGTATTCGACCCACATAGCCCGGATCACGACGTAGATCCAGAACTGGCAGTAGGTGAAGTACATCAGGGCGATCAGGCCCAGCTGCCGGGGGCGATCCTCCCGGTCGTAGGAGATCGCGAGCAGGATCTCGAGCAGGAACAGGACGAACGCCATGATCCAGACGAACGTGTACGGGCCGGGCAGCGCCATGCTGACCACGTTCGTCACGCTCAGGACGAACAGGATGTCCGACACCAGGATCGCCACGAAGAAGATGTAGTACAGCGACAGCGTGTACAGGACGTCGAACGCCAGGCGCTTGTTGGTGAACCCCGGAAGTTCCTTGAAGAATTTCCCCAACACGTAATTGTTCCCCCGCACCCAGCGCATCCGCTGCCGGATCCAGACCCGCCATTCCTGCGGTTCCTGCTCGTAGGTGATCGCGTAGGGGATGAACTTGATCTTGTAGCCATGCTGGATCAGACGGATGCTGAACTCCGAATCCTCGGTCAGCGCCTGCTCGTCCCACCCCTCCAGCTCCCGCAGAAGGCGCGTCCACACGACGAAATTGGTCCCGGGGAGCGTGGCGATGTTGTGCATCTGCCACCGGCCCGCCTGCAGCATGGACTGGAAGCTCAGCGTTTCGATGTTGATGAACCTGGTCAGCAGGGTGGCGTCCTTGTTGATCGTCCGGAACTTCCCCAGTACCGCTCCCAGCTCCGGATGTTGCACCAGCTGGGTCACCAGGTAGCGGAGCGCGTGCGGATCCGGAGTGTTGTCGGCGTCGTACACGGCCACCACGTCCGAGGTTACCAGGCGCATCGCGAGGTTCAGGGCGCGCGATTTTCCCTTTCCCCCCTCGCCTGCCGGCACGTCGAACGGCACCACGCGCCGATCTTCGCGGGCATGCCGTTCGATGATCTCCTTCGTGCCGTCCTTCGACCCGTCGTTGATGACCATGATGGTCAGCCGGTCCGCGGGATACACCAGTGCCCGCATGGCCCGCAGCGTCGCGTCGATGACCTGCTCCTCGTTGTGCGCCGGGATGAGGATGGTGCACGAGGGATGGTCGATCTTCGCCGCGTCGGCGTCCCGCCGCTCGCGCAGGGAACGAATGAAGTTCAGATATCCGAACGCGGTCAGCACGAACTGGTATCCGATCATGAACCAGATCAGGATGACCGCCACCACGAACAGGAAACTGAGGTCCAATTCCAGGACGGTCATGCGGCCTCCGCGGCGGCGCCGGTCCGGCGGCGGACGAACTTCACGCTGAGGTACATCACGATCAGCAGGCTCACGGCGATCGTCCCGAAGACGGCGACGGCGGTCGTATACCAGAAGCTGGTGAAATTGACCCCGTAGGCGAAGACGTCCCCGGCCACGATCTCCACCGTGTGCTTCCCCGGGGGGAGATAGACCGTGAAGCAGTCGTTCCCTTTCATCGGCGTGAACGCCGTCCCCTCTCCGTCCACCTGGACCAGCGTCGGTTCCCGGTTCAGCGACAGCAGGGCCCGGGTGCCCGCCTCGTAGGTCATGCTGACGCTCCGCAGCCCGTAATCCAGCGAGCGGATGTTCCCCGTGAAGGAGAGGACCCGCGTTTCGAGTTCGTGGGCCGAGAAGGCCCGCGCCGGAGCCGCCGCGACCAGCACCTCGTGGTCGCCGGCGGGGATCAGGAACAGGTTCTCGCGGATCGGGGTCACCGCCGTGCCATCCACCAGCAGTTCCCGTGACCTCGGTCGGGAGTTTCAGCATGACGGAGTGCGGCGACTGCAACCGGTAGCCGCCCTCCTCGCGGGTGTACGTCACTCCGCTGGCCAGCGCGTACGGGAAGAACAGGAGGTCCTGCGCATTGATGCTCGCCTCCGAGTAGATCACCATACGCGGTGCGCCGATGGAGGCGGAGTTCACCAGGTGAAAGCTCTCAGTGCCGGTCTGGATCAGGGTCGGGAACGGAGTGATCACGGTCGGCTTTCTGAAGGTGAGGATGTTCAGGTCGAGCATGAGCTTGTCGCGTCCGTTGAGCAACTCCTCGTAGCGCTTCCCCATGGCCGCGTAGCGCTGGGGATCCGTGGACCACAGGTGCTCGGGGTCTTCCACGTTCAGCACGAATCCGTAGCGCTTCTGGAGCGCAAGGATCTGCCGCATGTCCACGCCGTTGTTCTCGCGAAGTTCCGGCGAGCCGAAGCTGTCCATGGCGGTCACGATCACCTCGAATCCCTCCTTCTCGCGGCCCGCCTCGCGCATCACGGGGAGGAGCGTCTCATAGACCCGCCGGAGCACACTGACACGGTAGTCCGTCAGCGTCTCCACCACGGCCGGATGGTCCTTCCAGAAGAACTCCGAGGCCGGATCGAAGATCCCGGCAAGGTCGATCCCCGTACGGCGCCGCAACTCTGTACGCGCAGAATGATGCATCGGGGTGTAGTATTGCGGATCGACGAATCCCCTCCCAGCCTCGAAATAGACCTCGGCAAGGTTCACGCCATCCCAGTCGTACTGTTGCAGCAGCTGGCGGTATTCTTCTGCCATCGCCCTCAGGCAGGCCGGGTCGGTCATGGCCATCGGATAGCGCCAGGACGGGCGTACGTCCTCACCTTTGAAGTTCCGCTCGCGCCATTCCGGGTGCAGGAGCCAGAACTTCTGGCTGACCTGCGGCGGCTCGATCCACGCGTACACCAGGATACCGTTGGCATGGGCCAGCCGGATCAGCCTCGGATAGTCGTAGGTGTACTTCGGGTACTGATGCCAGCCGGCCACGTGAACGATCCGGATCCCCTGCCGGACCCATTGCCGCACCAGCTGCTCCGTGCTGAGTTGCCGTCGGAAGCCGGGGTCGAAGAACACCTCCAGCTTCTCGCGCCTCACCACAGGACCCATCCGGAAGTAGAGACGGAGGTATTCCAGGAGATACGGATACATGCTCACGCCCAGGGCGGAATACGGGTCGAAGCGCGTCGCGAAGTAGAGCACCTTCCCTTTCCCCCACGCCTTTCCGATCACCAGGGGCGCGTCGGTCGCATCGTCCACGCAGAACACCTCTTCAACATCCTGCGCGTCGAACTTCACCGCCAGCTCGCCGTACCGCCAACGGATCCGTTCCTGCGGGAACAACCGGTCGCGGGCCGCGATCACCTTCAGGCGGGTCTCCCGGAGCGTGATGCCGAAGTTCTCCACCAGGTCGTTCCGCCCGTCGGTGATCAGATGACCTCCCTCCGCAACGAACCGCGTCAGGTCGTCAAAGTTGGGGAGCGAGAGGGAATCCACAGCCCCGTACGGGACCACCACGAGATTGTATCGTTTCAGATCCCACCGTTCACCCACGAAGAGCGTGTCGACGGCGATGTTCACGCTGCGCAGCGCGGACACGAACGACGCCTGGTCGAAGTAGGCCCCCCCCCGGGCGTATTGGTTCCAGACCACCGCCGGGCGCAGCTTCCTTCCAGTGCTCGTCGTCCGATACCATCGACCGATAGACCTCCTCTGCCTTGCGCACGAGGCCACCTACGAAACTCTCCTTCCGCTCGCGGAACTCGACCGGTTCCGCTTTGAACCACTGGCCGGGCTCCAGTGTGACGGTCCTCTTCTGCTCACCTTTCAGGCGGGTCTCGGAGATCGTGCTGCTGACCACTTCGCCGTTCCGGTCGTAGGTCGTCTCGAGCAGGTACTGATCCTGCAGGGTCACGCTCCACGACTGGCTGCCGGACAGGATCACCCGGTCGCGTCCATGGACCCAGTTGGTGTGGTCGCGGACGTCAATGTAGGTGTACCCCAGGTCGCGCACACCGTCGACAAGCTCTTCCAGGAGGCCGTTGTCGAGGAAGGCGTGGAAGAAACAGGACGCGAAGCCGTCGCGCACAGCCAGAGCCGATCTGGCTCCCTGAATGATCCGCTGGACGTACGGACGGCTTTTTTCCGGCGTCTCCTCCAGAGGAACGTAGCCCAGGTTTTCCGGGAGCACCTGTTGGCCGAACAGGTCGCGGTGGATGACGTAGGGGAAGAACTGACTGAAATCGAAGTCCTCGATCGACAGCCGCTGTTCCATGGCGGTGCTGAAGTACCGGGCGACCGTCTGGTAGAGCTTGAACGACGCGGTGTAGTGCGGGGTCTCCCACACGAGGGGGTACAGCCCGTTCCGGGTGAATTCCTGGATCCCCAGCTCGAGCTTCCGGCTGATCCCCTCGACGGTCTCATCCTTGATGGGCCCGTTCGTGCTTTCGTCCCAGAACTCGTAGTCTGCTCCCGTCACCCCTTTGTACTGGTGGGTGACGCCGTGCATGACGATCGTCCCGCCGTTCTGCACCATGTACCGGAGCGCGTCCACCAGTTCCGGCTTGTCGGTCAGGCTCACCCGCACCCCCTCGCCCGGGTTGACGTAGAACGGGCTCACCCCGACGAGGAACGGGATGTCGCGCGCCGACAGGATATCCGCGATCTCCCGGAGCCGGTTCGGGTTGTCCATCGGATTGATGTCCTCGATCCGGATGATCGCCGAACGGCCGTTCTCGTCGTGCTGTTCCCCGAGGATGTCGTGCAGCATGTCCGCGAAGAGCAGATACCGGTCGCCATCCCCCGCCGAGGCAAGGGGAGAGTCCGCGATGTAGATCAGGTTGTCCGCGTGGACGATGTAGGGGAGTTCGCGCCGGGTCTTTCCGGAGAAGGCCGTGGCCACGACCGCGACCCTTTTCCGGTTGCCGATCTCGATGACGTTGAGGTTCGGTTCACCTTTGGCGAAGACCGTCCCGGCGTGCCGGACGTTCAGGAATCCGCTGACGGAATCGAACCGATCCACCACGAATCCCCAGCGCGATCGGAAGCGTTCGTGCCGGCAGGCTTCCCGGAAGCCGGTGTTCAACCAGACGATCGGTTTCTTCGTGGCGACGATGTCGTCGAGGAACTTCTGGGGCACCGCATGGGAAACGGAGAAACCGACGTAGAAGGTGAGATCGTGCGTCTCGACGGAGCGGGGAAGGTAGTCGTGATCCCCGATGATCGTGTATGAGGCCCGGAAGTGGCCGAGCAGCGCGGCGATCTGCCGCCCGTCGCCCATGGCCCTGTTCTTCAGGCTCGTGGCCCCTTCGACCACGATCAGGACCCTCTTCTCGGGCGGATCCTGTCCGCGCAGGCCGGCGGCTGTGGCGCAGAGCAGGAACGCGATGCCGACCGCTCGGACAGCAGGGCGATTCACGGAACGAACTCCGCCGGCAGGTGTTTGCTGAAACCGAAATAGTGTTTGATGATCCCCACGGTCCGCCTTGCGGCGTTCCCGTCGCCGTACGGGTTCGTGGCGGAGGCCATCGCCTGATAGGCCCGCCGGTCGTCCAGCAGCTTGCGGGCGCTCGCGAGGATGCGCGTTTCGTCCAGCCCGACGAGCCGGACGGTACCGTAGGCCACCGCCTCCGGGCGCTCCGTCACTTCGCGCAGGACGAGGATCGGTTTGGCGAGCGAAGGGCCTTCCTCCTGCACCCCGCCGGAATCGGTGATGACCAGGTAGGACCGCGCCATCGCATTGACGAAGTCCAGGTAGTCCAGCGGTTCCGTGAGCGCCACGTTGGCAAGGTCACCGAGGATCGGGTAGACCGTCTCGCGGACCACGGGGTTGAGGTGCACGGGAAACAGGATCAGGTGGTCCGTATACCGTTCGGCGATACGCCGGATCGCACGCGCGGCCGCGGCCATTGGCTCGCCCCAGTTCTCGCGGCGATGCATGGTGATCAGGACCACCCGCTGCTTCCGGGCGAAGAGGTCGTTGAGGTGCGGCACGGAGAAGCGGTGGTCCTTGCGGACCGAGACCTTCAGCGCGTCGATGACCGTGTTTCCCGTGACGAACACCGAGCGGCGGGGGTGGTTCTCCTTGAGAAGCGCTTTCCGCGCGGTTGTGTGTCGGGGCGAAATGGAGATCCGCGATCGCGCTGGTCAGACGGCGGTTGATCTCCTCCGGGAACGGATTCGCTCTGTCGTGGGTGCGCAGCCCCGCTTCGACGTGCCCGACGGGGATCTGGCGGTAGAAGGCCGCGAGGCTGCCGACGAACGTCGTGGTCGTGTCCCCCTGGACGAGCACCATGTCCGGGCGGACCTCGCCGAGGACATGGTCCAGTGCCTCGATGGTGTTCTTCGTGATCTCGGCCAGGGTCTGCCGGGGGCGCATGATGTTCAGATCGTGGTCCGGCGCGATCTTGAAGACGTTCAGGACCTGATCCAGCATCTGCCGGTGCTGCGCGGTCGCGATCGTCACCACGCGAAAGAACCTCTCTTCCGCCCTGAGGCGGATGATCACCGGAGCGAGCTTGATGGTGTCGGGACGGGTCCCGAAGATGACGGCGACCGTTTTCCGGGAAGAACCGGGCATGCGCTGGTCCAGAGATCCTCCAGAGACATTCGTGGAGGGTAAATATACGAAATTAGAACGCGCTCACAAACCCGAGGCTGACGGTGTTCGCCTTTCCGATGAAGTCGTACGTGTACTCCGCGGTCAGCCGCAGGTTCCGGGCGAGCAGGTAGCCCACGTGTCCCGTGCCGGTCTGGTACTTCCGCCCGAGATCCTGGAGCTGCACGTCGGATTCTCCCCAGTTCCAGAGGAGTACGCCGTACCAGCGGCTCTGTCGCCAGTCGGGTGAATAGAGGAGTTCCGCGAACGCCCCGCGGGTCGCCGCCTTCGTCGCGGCCGTCGCGGCGAAGACGGATTATCGTCGCGGCGCTCGACATACTGCAGGTTCAGCTCGAGCGTGGCCCGAGCGACAGCGTGACATCGGGCCCGGCCATCCAGAGGCCGTTCACCCCGTCGCTGACCCCTCCCCTCCTTTCCCAGGTAACCGAAGCCCGCCGATCCGGAGGACGCTGCCCACATCCTGGGAGACCCGGAGCATCGAGGTTCTTGTACTTGTCACGGTCGAACGCATCCGTTCTCCAGGGCACCGATGCCGTTGCCGTTCAGCACCTCGAGCACCAGGTCGGTCCCCGTCGGCAGGCCGAGGGTGATGACGATCACCCCGGTCATACTTCAGGTCGATGCGGGAGTCCCGGGCCGCAGGCCGTAGATAATGTAGTCCTCCCGCGTCAGGCGGAGCTCCCGCTTGAACAGGGGGTCGGAGACCTGGAACTGCCCGACGACAGGTCGAGATCGATCTCGAAGAAGTTGTTGAACATCAGGAATGCATCCTCCACACCCGCCACCTCCCCCTTTCGGCGAGGAAGAAATAGAAGTAGTAGGAAACATTCTCGCGCCATCACGCCTCCGGAGAAGTTTGAGGATCCAGGGAGCCTGGAAGTCGGTCTTCCCGGTGGTCTGGGGTGCCAGCGCGGCGTAACCCTCCAGGCGGAACGCCAGCGGGAGTTCGCGCATGAGCTGCAACCACTCGTCGCCCGTGTCTTTGTGGAACCGCGGGGGCTCTTTCCCCTCCAGCTGGAAGCCGTTCCCGGCGAATTCGTCTGCCGAACGGCTTTCAGCCTGGGAGACGGCGCATGGCAGGTATTGCACGACATGTCGTACTTGCGCGCGAAGGCAGGGATCGCGCGGCCTGTTGCGCGAGGATCAGGACGACAGAACACAGGAAGGGCACCGGCAAAGATCGGTTTCATGATCGTCCTCGGTTGCTGTGTGACGGATTCTTATGGCAACACCGTCACGGTCGTCGTGTGCGAGTTCACTTCGATGATCTCGGCTTCCTCCTTCGGCACGCCCAGGAATTCCGCGAGCGGGAGCGGGAGTTTCTGGTAGTTCAGCGACGGCCTTGACGTTCATCGGCCCGGGGGCGACGGTCGCCGGGAGGGTCCAGGTGAAGTTCTCGATCTTCGTCTCCCGCGGCCCGATCCGGTAGTCGGTCGACTGCGAGGCGGTGTTCCACTGCATGATGGTCATGCGCCCCTGCGGGTCGAGATACGGCAGGCGGAAGATCCGGTCCCCTTCGGGCACGCCGTCGCGCTGGATGCCTTTGAAGTCGGGAAGGTTCAGCGGGATACCCATGTCCTGATAGGCCAGCGTGTTGGCGGCGATCGTATACTCCTCGCCCGGGAACCCCTTCTTGTCGACCGGCAGGTGATACACCGTTCCCTTCGCATCGGTCGCCTCGACATGCAGCCACACCAGCCGTTCTTCGGCGGAGCCGGTGGGGAACTTGTGCCCGGTCTTCTGATTGAAGAGCGCGACGGTGAACCGGATCCGCTCACCGGGTTCCAGCTCCCGCTGGTCCGGATGGATCCGCACCTCGATCGTACCGCGGACCTTCCCGGGATCATGCGCGCCGTGGAACAGATGCTGCCACGCGTCCGGGACCGGCTTCGCGAGCGAGGCGACAACGCCGGGCGCCTTCGTCATATGGCAATCCTGGCACCGGACCCCCTCTTTGGCGTAGGGACCCTCCTTCCACTCCAGGTGGGTGGACTTCACCCAGACGCCGTACGGGTCCTTTTCGTTGTGGCATGTACCGCAGAAGTCTCCCGAGGTGAGGAACGTCGACTGTCGCGTTTCGTGGACGGGCGAGACCAGCCCGGCGCGCGGGCCGAACTTCACCTTGCCGGGCTCGGAGACCCAGTTGAAGTTGAACGGCGTGTCCCCTTTGAACCCGGTGATCGTGTGGCACACGTCGCACGAGACGGACTCGTTGGCCCGGCTCCTCGGCTTCGGGCTTCGGCGGCGGGACATCACCGGCCAGGAACGAGAGCGGAGCATGGCAGCCGTTACATCCGGCCTTCACTCCCGCGACCTTCGGATCCTTCTCCGCATGCGGGACCGCGAGTTTGAAGTACTCGATCTCGTCCCAGTCATGCGTGTAGCACTGCGACATCATCGCCTGCTTCCACTGCTGGTAGAAGTCCTTGTGGCAGGCGGTGCCGCAGACCTCCGGTTTCTGGTACTCTTCGTATTTCCGGGTTCCGAGTGCTTCGTCTCCGGCTTTCTTGTCCTGTGCCGGAACAGAAAGTACGGCACCGGACAGAAGACACAGCATCACAGCCGATCGGCAAGCGGTCATCGTCGGGTCCTCCAGATGAAGGTGTGCTGCAGAAGGGGTCTGACGTGAAGATACTCCGGATTTCCTCGCCGCACAAGGGCAATTGCTTTTCGTGCGCCGTTTCGTACATTTCCGGCAGAAGCCTCAGAGCATCCGCACGGCCCGCAGAACAACGATGGAGGTGCGCCATGAAGCTCCTGATCCCCGCAGACGGTGACTCGCCTGACAGCCTGGTAGCTCGGCGATTCGGAAACGCCGCCTGGTACTTTCTCGTCGACTCGGATTCGTTCGCCTGGACGGCCTTGTGCCGCAGCCGTGATATCGGATCGATCTTCCGGTGGGCACACGAAGCCGGTGCGAAGCGTGTGGTGGTGGGACACCCGGGTCCGCGGTTGATGGCCAGCTGCCGGGCGTTCGGCTTCGAATGCTCGCGGGCCCCCGCGATCAGCGTGCGCGATGCAGCCGAAAGGTTCGCGAGTGGAGCGCTGCACGCGATCACGATCCCGCAGACCGGGCTTCCGATCAGGGGCTGGGTCCCCTGGCAGCCGTTCGTGTCGCTGAACGTTCCGCGTCTTGCTTCGCCGAAATGGTGGACCACCGTGACGCCGCCACGCCGGCATCATCATCTCCAGCAGCTGGCGGGGAGAGGGCACTGATCAGCGGAAGGAGACAGGCCCGGGGGTGTCTCGAATCCCGGATTGTGGAATCCGGATCTCCGGGACGGCGGTTCCCGCGCAGCCCCGATCCGAAAACCACAATCCGAAATCCGACCGCAACCGCTTTCTGATGGACAGCGGCTACTTCGTGTCGAGGATGACCGGCAGCCCGTCTTTGCCCGACCCGACGATGATGACCTTCGTGTTCGGGGAGTTCGCCAGCTTCTCGGTGGCCTCGACCCCCTTCCACCGCAGCAGCTGCTCGCTGATCCCCTGTGCCACGATGTTCTGGAAGTCCGCGATGCCCTTCGCCTCGATCCGTTTCCGGTCAGCTTCCTGACGTTCCTTGGTCAGGATGAACTCCATCCGCTGGCTTTCCTGTTCTGCCCGCTGCTTCTGCTCGATCGCCTCGGTGAGCTGGCCCGGCAGCATGACGTTCCGGAGGGGGGTCGATTCGATGGTGATCCCTCGCTTCCGCACGATCGCGGAGAGCTCCTTGTTGATCGCTTCGCCGAGGGCCTCCCGCTCCGACGAGTACAGCGCGCTGGCCTGAAAGCTCGCGGTCACGGCGCGGCTGATCGAACGGAACTGCGGGACGAGCAGGATGGTCAGGTAGTCGCCCCCGCTCACCGTCTTGTAGACCCGGGCCGCCGAATCCGGGTTGAGGCGGTACAACACGCTGATCTCGAGTCCGATGGTCAGCCCTTCGCGGGAGAGGACCTGCATCGTCTCCTTTTCTTCGGTGGTCTGGATGGAATATTTCACCACCTTGGCGAGCGGATTGATGAAGTTGATGCCGGCGGGCATGGTATTGTCGGAGACGATACCGAAGAAGTCCACCACGCCCACGTGTCCGGCCGGAATGACCGTGAAGCACTGGAAGAGGGCGAGGGCCACGAAGAACAGGAACGCCAGCAGGGATAGGTTCGCCAGTGTCTTGAAGGCGGCGTTGTTCTGCCGGACCTTTCCGGCGGCGACCCGCCAGACGACAACCGAGACCACCGCGACGATGACAGAGAACAAGAACAGCATGGAACCTCCTGGGAAGTGTGTGAAAGCGTATGAATGCAGCGTCTGATCCTACAACGACAGCCGTTTGACCACCATCAGGGTCATGTCGTCCGCCTGCGCGGCGGACCCGGCATGCCGGACGGCGGCACGCATGATGGCGTCCCTGATCGCCCCCGCATCCAGCTCGGTATGCGCCTGCAGGACCTCCTTCAGGCGGTGTTCGCCGAATCGTTCGCTCTGCGGATCGGCGGAATCCGTCACCCCGTCAGAGAACACCACGAGCGTGTCGCCGGGTTCCAGTGCGACGCTCTCCTCTTCGAACGGAAAGCTCTCCATGATGCCAAGCACCACGCCGCCGGCAGCCAGCCGGCGCACCTCGCCACTCCGGCTGACGAGGAACGGCTGCTCGTGCCCCGCATTGCTGTACGTGAAGAGGTGGCGCTGACGGTCGAGGATGCCATAGAACAGCGTGACGAATTTCTCGGCGCCGGTCGACCGGTACAGCAGGGCATTGGCGCGGCCGACACAGTCCCCGGCCCCCGCGGCGGTGTGGGCCTGATCCCGCATCGTCGCCTGCACATGGGCCATCAGCAATGACGCCGGCAGGCCTTTGCCGGACACATCGCCGAGACAGAGTCCGAGCCGCGCGTCGTCCAGCTCGATGAAATCGTGGAGATCCCCGGCCACCTGCTCCGCCGGCAGCATGGCCGCCGCGAAGTCGTATCCGGCGACGTGCGGGAGGGTCTTCGGAAGCAGGCTCATCTGCACTTCGCGGGCCGCCTTGAGTTCCCCCTCCATGCGGATCTTCTCCCGCTCCTGTGCGTAGAGCCGGGCGTTCTCGATCGCGAGCGACGCGTGGACCGACAACGCGTCGATGATCTTGCCGTCGTCGTCGCTGAACTCCCCGGTGCGTTTGTTGAAGAGCTGGAACACCCCGATGATCTTCCCGTCCTTGTTCCGCATCGGCATGCAGAGGATCGAGCGCGTGCGGAATCCGGTCCGCTTGTCGAATTCCGGGTTGAAACGTGGATCCATGTACGCGTCAGGGATGGTGATCAGGTCGCCCGTCGCCGCCACGTATCCCGCGATCCCCTTGCCGACCGGCAGGCGGATCTCCACGCGGCCGGTTCCCTGGAATTCCCTGGACACCTTGGTCCAGAGCTCGTTCGCCTGCTCATCCACGAGATACACCGTCCCGCGCTCGCATTCCACGATCTCCAGCGACATGTCCAGGATGATGTCGAGCAGCTCGTTCAGGTCGAGGGTGGAGTTGACCTTTCGCGTCGCCTCGATCAACTGTTCCAGTTTGTGGAACTCGACGGCGGTCTGCTGAAGCTTCCGATTGGTCTCCCGGATGAAATGATAGTTGAGGGAACGGACGCGGATGCTCAGGACCTGGAGCAGGCGGTAGGCGAATCCCGGGGACCCGTGAAGGAGTTCCTCGAAATCAGCCTTGGCCAGCGAGTAGGTCTCGCACGGATCCACGGCGATCACGCTCGCCGCCCTGGGGCGCCCGGCGATCACCTCCATCTCCCCGAAACAATCGCCGGGATGCAGCATCGCGAGCATCTGGTTGTCCCCTGCCGTCGTGGTTTTGACGATCCGGACCCTCCCCTGCACAAGGAAAAAGACCTCTTCCCCGTAGGATTCATCCAGGATGATCGGTTCGCCGGGACGGAATTCCCTGCGGGAAAGCTTGTGTTCCACGGCCGCAAATTCCGCGTCGCTGAGCGGTTCCAGAAGGACATTGTACCGGAGGCGGCTGCGGGTAGACTGCTCGGGAGGACGGTTCATGGACCCCAACATACGCCCGCAGGCCACAAAAAGTCAAGGGCGCCGAAGATGGATTTTCTATGCCGTTTGCACTATCTTCTGAAATGACCATCGTCAAACCTCCTCGCCTGAAAAAAGGAGACTTGATCGGCCTCGTCTCCCCCGCTAGCACCATCGCCGATCCCACACGCATCGACAGGGGCGTTTCCTACCTGGAGCGCCTCGGCTACCGCGTCATCATCGGGCAACACGTCCTGAAGGTGAACGGCTACCTCGCCGGAACCGATGCCGAGCGGGTCGAAGACCTGCACCGGATGTTCGGAAACAAGGAGGTCAAGGCCGTCTGGTGCATCCGCGGCGGCTATGGCACCCCCAGGATCCTCCGCCATCTCGATTACCGTCTGCTCCGTCAGAACCCGAAGATCTTTGTCGGCTACAGCGACATCACCACGCTCCAGATGGCGATCTTCCGCCGCACCGGACTGGTGACGTTCCACGGGCCGATGCTGGGCGTGGACATGGCCGGACAGATGGAGCCGTACTCCGAGGAGCGCCTCTGGCAGGTGCTCACCTCGGCGACACGTGCCGGACGCATTCCGCTCCCCGCACCGGGTCCGCTGACCCTTGCGCCGGGCCGGGCCACCGGCAGGATGCTCGGAGGGAACCTCGCGTTGCTGCAGGCGATCATGGGAAGCCGGTACCTTCCCGATCTGGACGGCGCGCTCCTCTATCTTGAGGATCTCGGCGAAGAGCCGTACCGGGTCGACCGGATGCTTGTCCATTTGTTGAATGCCGGGGTGTTTGCCAAGGTGAGCGGCCTCATGATCGGTCAGTTCACCGACTGCGAACCGAAAGACCCGTCCAAGCCCTCGCTGTCGCTCGATCGCGTGATCGAAGAGGCGGCCGCCTACGCCGGGGTGCCGGTGCTGGGACGACTTCCCTTCGGCCACGACGACGTCAAGCTGACGATCCCGGTGGGGATCCGCGGAAGGATCGACGCCACTGCGGGCACGCTCGAGTTCCTCGAACCCGCCGTCCGCTGAACGGCGTCCGATCGCCCATGACCCAGTCCGGCAAGATCCCGATCGCGGTGTTCGGCTCCGGCCGGGGATCCAACTTCCAGGCGATCCTCGACGCGGCACACAGGGGCGACCTGCCGGGGGTCTCCTTCGCGCTCGTCGTCAGCAACAACTCCGACGCCGGCATCCTGGCGATCGCGCGCACGCACGGGATCCCGGCGTTGCACTGCAGCCGGAAGGCGTTCTCCGAGGACGCGGCGTTCGAGTCGGCCCTGCTGGAATCCCTCCGGTCGCGCGACGCCGAAGCCATCGCGCTGGCGGGCTACATGAAGAAGGTCCCGCCCGGCATCATCGCGGCCTACAGGGGACGGATCCTGAACATCCATCCGGCCCTGCTGCCGCGGTTCGGGGGACAGGGCATGTACGGCATGCGCGTGCATGAAGCGGTGCTCGCGTCCGGAGAGCGGGAATCCGGCGCCACCGTGCACCTGGTCGACGAGGAGTATGACCGGGGGGTCATCCTGCTCCAGCGGCGCGTGCCGGTGCTGCCCGGGGACACGCCGGAGACCCTGGCCGCCCGCGTGCTGGAGGCAGAACACCAGGTGTACCCCGAAGCGCTCCGCCGCTTCGTCGAAGCGATGGTCCATCATCCATAGGGAGGTCCTGTGCCGCAGATCCGCCGGGCGCTGGTCAGCGTGTCCGACAAACGTGGCCTGATCGACTTCGTTGCCGCTCTGCGCGGCATGGGCGTGGAGATCCTTTCCACCGGCGGGACGTTGTCCGCCCTGCGGGAGGCCGGCATCGAGGCGCGCCCCGTCTCTGACGTCATCGGTTTCCCGGAGATCCTGGACGGGCGGGTGAAGACCCTGCACCCGAAGATCCACGGAGGACTGCTGGGGCGTCCGGACCTGCCGGAGCACGTGCGCCAGATGCAGGAGCACGGGATCGAACCGATCGACCTCGTGGTGGTGAATCTCTATCCGTTCGAACGCACCGTGACGAAGCCCGGGGTCCGTCGCGAAGAGGCCATCGAGAACATCGACATCGGCGGTCCCTCCATGCTCCGTTCGGCGGCGAAGAACCACGCATTCAAAGCCGTCGTGGTGAACCCCGACCGGTACGCCGCGATCCTCGAGGAAATGCGAGCGAACGGCGGCGCGCTCTCCACCGATACCTGCGCCTCGCTGGCCCAGGAGGTGTTCCGCACCACCAGCGCCTACGATGCCGCGATCGCGGAGTACCTGACGGGCGCCGGGAGCCTGCCCCCGGCCCTGCACGTGCACGCGGCGAAGGACTACGACCTGCGGTACGGCGAGAATCCCCACCAGCGTGCCGCGCTGTACGGCGGGTTCTCGGAGCTGTTCGTCAAGGTGCACGGCAAGGAACTCTCGTTCAACAACATCGTCGACATGAGCGCGGCGGCGTTGCTCGTTGCGGAGTTCGACGAGCCGACGGTGGTCATCGTCAAGCACACGAATCCCTGCGGCGTGGGGTCGGCCCCGACCCTCGCCGAGGCCTACGAGAAGGCCTTCGCCACCGACACCAAGTCGCCGTTCGGCGGGATCGTTGCGGTGAACCGGCCCCTGGACGCATCGGCCGCCGAGCGGATCAACCAGATCTTCACCGAAGTGATCGTCGCTCCGGCGTACCCCGAGGCCGTCCTCGAGATGCTGAGGAAGAAGAAGGACCGCCGGCTGGTCCGGCTCGCCGGCGATCTCCGGGGGAGCCTCCGGTACGATGTGCGCAGCGTGCCGGGAGGGTTCCTGTTGCAGGACCCGGACCGCCCGCAGAACATCTCGTCCGAGCAGTTCCGGGTGGTCACGCGCCGCGCTCCCACGGCCGAAGAGCAGCGCGCGATGTCTTTCGCCTGGCGGGTGGCCAAACACGTGAAGTCCAACGCCATCGTCTACGCGCGGCCCGACCGCACGCTCGGGGTCGGGGCGGGACAGATGTCGCGCGTGGACGCGGCGAAGATCGCCGCCGCCAAGGCGGAGGAGGCAGGGCTGCACCTCGACGGATGCGCCGTGGGCTCTGACGCGTTCTTCCCGTTCCCCGACGGTCTGCTGGAAACGGTCCGCGCCGGCGCGACCGCCGTCATTCAGCCGGGCGGCTCGGTGCGCGACGACGAGGTGATCGCCGCCGCGAATGAACACGATATCGCCATGGTCTTCACAGGGACCAGGCATTTTCGGCACTAATCACGGCTTGACCAGGAACCTGACACCCCATGGGACTCTTCTCGGTTTTCTCCGCTGATCTCGCCATCGATCTCGGCACGGCGAACACACTCATCTTCATGAAGGGCCGGGGGATCGTTCTGAACGAACCTTCCATCGTGGCCTTCGACCGGAACAGCAAGAAGATCGTGGCCCTGGGGAAGGAGGCCCAGCAGATGCTGGGGCGGACCCACCGCGACATCCGCACGATCCGCCCGATGAAGGACGGCGTGATCGCGGATTTCGAGATGGCCGAGGGGATGGTCCGCGAGTTCATCAAGAAGATCAACGCCAACTGGATGCCCAGCCGGCGCATCGTGATCTGCGTCCCGAGCGGCGTGACCGAAGTGGAGAAACGGGCGGTGCGCGACGCCGCCGAACACGCGGGCGCCAAGGAGGTCCACCTGGTGGCCGAACCCATGGCGGCCGCCATCGGCGTGGGGCTGGACGTCGACGCGCCGGTCGGCAACATGATCGTGGACATCGGCGGCGGCACCACCGAGATCGCCGTGATCGCCCTCTCCGGCATCGTGACCGAGGAATCGGTCCGGATCGCCGGCGACGAGATGAACAACGCCATCGTCCAGTTCTTCAAGAAGAACCACAACATCCTCATCGGCGAGCGGACCGCGGAAGCGATCAAGTGCGAGGTCGGCTCGGCCATGCCGCTGAAGGAGGAGGTCACCATCCGCGTGAAGGGGCGGGACCTGGTCAACGGCATCCCCAAGACCACCGACGCCAGCTCCGTCGAGATCCGCGAAGCCCTGAGCGAACCCGTGTCCCAGATCGTCGAGGCGGTCAAGCTCACGCTGGAGCGGACGCCGCCCGAGCTGGCCGCCGACATCCTGGACCGCGGGGTGATGTTGAGCGGCGGCGGGGCCCTGCTGCGCGGGCTCGACGAACGCCTCCGGCAGGAAACCAGTCTGCCCGTTCACGTCTCGGAGGATCCCCTGACCGCCGTCGTCCGCGGCACGGGCAAGATCCTCGAGAACCTCGCGAAATACTCGAAGGTCCTCATCAAGAGCCGGCGGTACTGAGCCCGCCGCCCACCGGCCGCGACCATGTTCAAACGCGCCTACGACATCCTGTACGACTTCCGGTCCTATGCCGTGGCGGCCGCCTGCATCGCCGTGTCGCTCCTGCTCCTGGCGACCAACGACTCGCGGCAGATCCAGAGCATCCGATCCCTCGCCGTGGGACTGGTCGGGACCCTTCAGGATGCGGCTTCATTCCTCCCGGAGTACTTCGGGCTCAAGCGGGAGAACGACCTGCTCCGCGCCATGAACCTGCGGCTTTCCGACGAGGTGAGCCGTCTGCGCGAGGCCCGGCTTGAGAACATCCGGCTGCGGCAGATGCTGGAACTCAAACACCGGCCCTCCCCCCGCTTCATCGCCGCGAACGTCGTCGGAAAGAACCTCCAGCTGCTCCGCAATACCATCACCATCGACGCGGGCGAACGCGACGGGGTCGCGCCCCAGATGCCGGTCGTCACCGAGGCGGGGCTCGCCGGCAAGGTCGTCAGCACCGCTCCCGGATACGCCGTCGCCCAGTTGCTGCTCAATCGCGACGTCCGTGTGAGCGCCAAGATCCAGCGCAACCGGGTGGACGGTATCGTTCGCTGGGAGGGCGGCCGCACGCTCGGACTCTACAACGTCGCAAAGACCCTCGACGTGCAGCCCGGCGACGTGGTCATCACCTCCGAATACAGCGGGATCTTCCCTGCCGGGATCCGCATCGGCGTCGTCGAATCGTCCAGGAACGTGCCGGGGTCCCTGTTCCAGAGCATCGCGGTCGTCCCGTCCGTGGATTTCCAGCGGCTGGAACAGGTGGCGGTGATCGCCACCCCGGAGGATTCCTCCCGCGTCGCTCTCGAACGCACACTCCCCGCACGCTGAGATCATGCCCCCGATCGTCATCGACACGCTCGTCTCCCTCCTCTGCGTCCTGCTCCAGACCATCCTCGTCCGGTTCATCGGCGTCGCGGACATCGTCCCCGATCTCCCGCTGCTCTGGATCGTCTACCTGGGCATCCGCCGCGGCCAGATCCCGGCGACCATCGCCGGATTCCTCATCGGGCTCCTGCTGGACCTGCTGAGCGGCGCCGACGGTTTGCTCGGCCTGAACGCCCTGGTGAAGACCGCCGGCGGATTCATCGCCGGGTTCTTCTTCAACGAGACCAGGATGCGGCAGACGTTGAGCGGGTACGGATTGCTGACGGCCGTGTTCATCGTCTCGCTGGTGCATCACGCCCTCTATTTCCTTATCTTGCTCCAGGGAACCGACATCACGGTCACGCAGACGTTTCTCCGCTACGGGCTGCCGACCGCCGTCTATACCACGGTGGCGGCCCTGCTCCCGATGTTCTTCTTCGCCCGTCACTACCGCACCTGACCATGGCCCTCCAGGACGACATCCAGGCATACGCGAAACGACGCGTCCTGACCGTCGTCCTCGGGCTGGTCTTCCTGCTCTTCTTCGCGCGCCTGTACCAGCTCCAGCTGATCTACAGCGTGGAGTACGGCAGGAAGTCGGAGGAGAACAGCATCCGCACCCTCCCGACCGAACCGGTGCGCGGGACCATGATCGACCGGAACGGCACGCTGGTCGTCGACAACCGGCCGGCGTTCACGGTCACGATCATGCCGTTCGAGTTCCGCCGCGCCACCATCCCCCGTCTCGCGACGCTGCTCTCGCTTGACACCACGTTCATCGCCGACCGGCTTCGCAAAGGCGAGGCGTATTCACGGTTCGCGCCGGTGAAGATCAAGCGCGACATTGATTTCCGCACGCTGGCGGCGCTGGAGGAGAACCGCGACCGTCTGCCGGGTGTCGATTACCAGGTGGAATCAAAACGTTTCTACACCACCCCCGCGCGCGCATCGCACCTGCTGGGGTACACGAAGGAGATCTCCGAAAATCAGCTCAAACAGCTGGGCGAGGGGTACACGTCGGGCGACGTGGCTGGAGCCATCGGATTGGAAGCCGGCTACGAGAGACGCCTGCGAGGTGAGAAGGGGGCGGAATTCAGCGTTGTGAACGTCCGGGGCCAGGTGATCGGCCGCTACGAAGGGGGAAAGACCGACCTGGCTGCCCGCGAAGGAAATGATCTGCTGCTGACCCTCGACTTCGGATTGCAGCAGCTTGCGGAGTCGTTGATGGTCGGCCGGCGAGGGGCGCTGGTCGCCCTCGACCCGAACGACGGCGGCATCCTCGCCCTCGTCAGCACCCCGGACTACGACCTCTCACGCTTCAGCGGCGTCACTCCACCCAATCTCTGGCTGGCGCTGAACTCCGACCCATCGACGCCCATGTTCAACCGGGCAACCCTCACGAAGTATCCCCCCGGATCCACCTTCAAGATGGTGCTGGCGGCCGCCGCACTCGAAACCGGCGTGGTCACCCCATCGTGGCGCGTTTCCTGCAGCGGTGCCTTCCGGTTCGGAAACAAGGTCTTCAAGGACCTGCATGTGCACGGCTCGGTGGATATGGTCGCTGCCATCCAGAGGTCGTGCAACGTCTACTTCTATCAGCTGATGCTCAAAACGGGGCTGGACTCCTGGAGCCGCTACTCCCGCGAGTTCGGGTTCGGGCAGATGACCGGGATCGACATCTTCGAAGAGACCCCGGGTCTGCTCCCCACGACCGAGTACATGAACCGGCGCTACGGCCCCTCCGGTTGGACCAGGGGCTTCCTGCCAAGCCTCGGGATCGGGCAGGGGGAACTCGGCGTGACGCCGTTGCAGATGGCCTGCTTCGCCATGTCCCTCGCTAACCGCGGCCACATGTACCAGCCCCATGCGGTCCTGGCGATCCGGGACCGTTCGCGCGGCATCGACGACACGTTGATCGTGTCGTCCCGGTCGATCTCCCTGGCCCCGACGACCTGGGACGTCATCCGCGAGGGAATGCGCCGCGCGGTGGAAGAGCCGGGCGGGACGGGCGGGATGGCGCGGATCCGGGGAATGGTCGTCGCGGGAAAGACCGGGACCGCTCAGAACCCGCACGGACCGGACCATGCATGGTTCGTCGGGTGGGCTCCGTACGAGGCGCCCCGCATTGCCATTGCCGTCGTCATCGAGAACGCCGGATTCGGCGGGTCGTTCGCGGCGCCGATCGCCGGCGCCTGTATGGGGCGCTACCTCCAGGGTGCTCGGACGCCGCCTCCGACCCCGGCCCCGCAATCCATCGTGAACGCCGAACCGCTGCCGGCGGACGCCGGACGCTGACCGACAGGGACCGGACCCATGTTCACCTACCTCAAAGAACGCGTGGACCTGCGGATCGTCTTCGCCGCGCTGGCGCTCTCCGCCATCGGCGTCGTGTCGGTCTATAGCGCCACGCTCGACGCACACGTCGGTCAGATCTTCTCGCGTCAGCTTTCGTTCCTGGCCGCCGGGATCTTCGTCGCCGCGATCATCGCTCTGGTCCCGTTCCGCACGCTGCAGATGATCGCCCTTCCGGTGTACGTCGCCGCGATCGCCATGCTGGTGGGTGTGCTGCTGCTCGGAAGAACGGTGTCCGGATCCACCAGCTGGTTCAATCTCGGCGTGGCCAGATTGCAGCCGTCGGAGTTCGCCAAGATCGCCACCATCCTCGCCCTGGCGGCGTACCTGTCGCGCAGCGATGTCTCGCTCAAAAGCTTCCGGAACCTCGCGGTCGCAACAGGGATCGTCGCCCTGCCTGCGGGACTGATCATGGCCCAGCCCGATTTCGGCACGGTGCTCATCTACGGTGGGATCCTCCTGCCCGTTCTCTACTGGGGAGGCGCCACGCGCTTCACCATGGTGGCGATCATCGCCCCGGGGGCCGTCGGCATCGCGGCACTCTTCGGGACCACCGCGTTCCTCATCGCCGTGCTCCTGTTCGCCGTCCTGCTCTACCTGACGATGGAACACCGGATCGTCGCGGTCGTGGTCTTCTCCCTGATGGTCACGGTCGGGATCTCCGTGCAGGCGATCTACGACGGACTCAAGCCGTACCAGCAGAAACGGATCGCCACATTCCTGGACCCCGGGGCGGACCCCCTCGGTGCAGGCTACAACATCTCCCAGTCAAAAGTGGCGATCGGCTCCGGCGGGCTGCTGGGGAAGGGATACCTCCGGGGGACCCAGACGCAACTCAATTTCATCCCCGAACAGTGGACCGATTTCATCTTCTGCGTTCCGGCGGAGGAGTTCGGGTTCCTCGGAGCCGCCGGTGTCCTGCTCCTGTTCCTGCTCCTGCTCTACCGCAGCCTCGCGCTGGCCACCATCGTGAAAAGCAGCTTCGCAACCGTTGTCGCGGTCGGGGTTTCCGGCGTCTTCGCGACGCACCTGTTCATCAATGTCGGCATGGCCCTGGGTCTGCTGCCGGTGGTGGGGGTGCCGCTCCCGTTCCTCAGCTACGGGGGATCGTTCCTGATGGCGTCCCTGATGATGACGGGCCTGCTGCTCAACATTTACTTCAACCGCAAGGAATACTAGGGCATCATGAAGACCACTACTCGCACGTCGCTGCGCCGTTACGAGGTCCCCGCCGAACAATTGCGCTGGCGGTGCCTGCCCGGGTCTCTGGGCGTCCGCACCATCGACGAGGTGAAGCCGCTGCAGGAGATCATCGGACAGGACCGCGCTCTCCGGGCCCTGACCATGGGACTGGAGATGACCCATTACGGCTACAACATTTTCGTCACCGGACACCCTGGCACGGGCCGGACCACCACCATCAGGCGCCTGCTGCACGAATTCGAAGGGCGCGACATCCCGCTCACCGACAAGTGCTACGTACACAACTTCCGCGATCCCGATGCTCCGATGGTGCTGACGCTCCCGGCCGGCAAGGGGGCGGAGTTCAAACGCGACGTCGGCAATTTTCTCGCGGAGCTGCTGAAAAGCGTCCCTGCAGTATTCGAAAGCCGCCGGTACGTGGAGCAGCGCAAGGCGATCCTGGAGCACTTCCAGAGCAGACAGCGCAGCGTTCTGAAGGATTTCGAGCGCAAAGTGAAGGACCGCGGTTTCGAGGTGGTGCAGGTCCAGGGGGGCACCTCCTCCCGCCCGGAGATCGCCCCGGTCCTCGACGGCGCACCGGTCAGCATCGAACAGGTGCACGCCAGGGCCGACGCGGGCGGTATCACCCGCGAGGAATTCGACCGCATCGTCGCCCAGCAGGCGGAACTCGAGTCCCAGATGGACATCGTCATGCGCGAGATGCGCAATATCGAGCGGAAGGCCAAGAAGTCGCTCGAGGAACTCAACCACAAGATCGTGGTCCCGATGGTCGAGGAGCTTCTGGCGGACCTCGAGGAACGCTACACCGCGGACAAGGTCCAGGACTACCTCGTGAACCTCAAGAAGGACATCCTCGACACCCTTCCCCGCTTCCATCAGAAGGAGGAACACACCCAGAATGTGCTGGGCATCCAACTGCCAAAAGAGGAGGATGCCTTCGTCGAATATCAGGTGAACGTCCTGGTCGACAACTCCGGCGTGAAAGGGGCACCGGTGGTGATCGAGCAGAATCCGCGGTACAAGAACCTCTTCGGCACGATCGAACGGGTCGTGGACCGCAACGGCGTCTGGAAGACCGACTTCACAAGGATCAAAGCCGGAGCCATCGCCAAGGCGGACGGGGGATTCCTCGTGATGCACGCCTGGGATGCGATGTCAGAACCCGGCGTGTGGCAGACACTGAAACGGGTGCTGCGTAACCGGCAGATCGAGATCCAGCCCCCCGAGTCGGGACTGCTCGGCGCCAGCTCGGCCCTCAAACCCGAGCCGATCGATCTGAACGTCAAGGTCATCATGATCGGCGACGCGACCATCTATCAGATGCTCTACCAGCTGGACGACGACTTCCGGGAGATCTTCAAGGTACGGGCGGATTTCGACAGCGAGATGCCCAACAACGACAAGACCATCTCCAGCTACGTCTCGTTCATCCGGAGCCTCTGCGAGACGGAAAAGTTGACCCCGTTCGACGTGACCGGCATGGCCGAGGTGATCGAGTACGGCGCCCGGCTCTCCGGCCAGCAGCAAAAACTCAGCACCCGGTTCAGCACGCTGGCCGACGTCCTCCGCGAAGCGGACTACTGGGCCCGCAAAGCCGGGGCATCGGTGATCGACGGCGGACACGTCCGCAAGGCCATCGACGAACGGATCGACCGGGTCAAGATGATCGAGGAGAAGGTCCAGGAGATGATCCTGGACGGTTCCATCATGATCGACACGGACGGGGCGAAGGTCGGACAGGTCAACGGCCTCTCCATCTACCAGCTGGGTGAGAACGCCTTCGGAAAGCCGAGCCGGATCACGGCCAAGACCGCCGTGGGAAAGGCCGGCATCATCAACATCGAACGGGAGGCCTCCATGAGCGGGCCCACCCATAACAAGGGGGTCCTGATCATCGCGGGCTTCCTGCGCGACCGCTACGCGCAGAACAAACCGCTGGACCTGAGCGCCAGCATTGCGTTCGAGCAGTCCTATTCGGGCGTGGACGGCGACAGCGCCTCCTCCACGGAGGTCTATGCGCTCCTCTCGGCCCTCTCCGGCATCCCTCTGCGTCAGGACATCGCCGTCACCGGATCCGTGAACCAGCACGGGGAGATCCAGCCGATCGGCGGGGTGAACCTGAAGATCGAGGGGTTCTACGACGTCTGCAAGGCTCGCGGACTGACCGGCAACCAGGGAGTCATGATCCCGGCACAGAACGTCAAGGAGCTGATGCTGCGGCACGACGTCGTGGACGCCGTCCGCAAGGGAACGTTCCATATCTATGCGGTCTCCACGATCGACGACGGGATCGAGATCCTGACCGGGACTTCCGCGGGACAACGTTCGGCTGCCGGAAGATTCCCCGCGAAAAGCGTCAACGCCCGCGTGGACCAACGGCTGGCCTCGTACGCGAAGCACACCAGGAAGGCGGAGGTCTAGTGTTGGATACCGAGTCCTTCCGGCGCCACGGCCACGAACTGGTCGACTGGATCGCGGACTACTACCGCTCCGTCGAAACGTTACCCGTTCGCGCGCAGGTGCGGCCCCGGGAGGTGTTCCGCCGACTCCCCGAACATCCGCCCGCGGAAGGGGAACCCTTCGACAGGATCTTCCGGGATTTCAATGAGATCATCCTGCCGGGAATGACCCACTGGCAGCATCCGTCGTTCTTCGCCTATTTTCCCGCCAACAGCAGTCCGCCGTCCGTGCTCGCCGAGATGCTGACCGCCGCACTCGGCTCGCAGTGCATGAGCTGGGTGACGTCACCCGCCGCCACCGAACTGGAGGAACGGGTGATGCTCTGGCTGCGGGAGATGATCGGGCTGCCGGGGAGTTTCACCGGGGTGATCCAGGATACCGCCTCAACCTCCACGCTGTGCGCGATCCTGACGGCCCGCGAGCTCCGCTCGGGTTTCGCCATCAACACATCGGGCTTTCCAGCGAACACGACCTACACGGTGTACTGTTCCACAGAAACCCACTCGTCCATCGAGAAGGCGGTCAAGATCGCCGGCGTCGGGCGGGAACACCTGAGGAAGGTGGAGGTGGACGCGGCATACGCCCTGCGTCCCGGGGCCCTGGAGCAGGCGATACGGGACGACCTCGCGGCGGGGCATGTGCCGCTGGCGGTTGTGGCGACGCTGGGAACCACCGGTTCCACCGCCGTCGATCCGCTGGCCGAGATCGCCGCTATTGCCCGGCGGTTCGGCCTCTGGCTCCACGTGGACGCGGCGTACGCCGGCTCGGCGCTGATCCTCCCGGAATTCCGCTGGATGATCGAAGGAGTGGAAGGGGCGGATTCGTTCGTGTTCAACCCGCACAAGTGGCTGCTCACCAACTTCGACTGTTCCGCCTATTTCGTGAAAGACGCGTCCGCGCTGGTCCGGACATTCGAGATCCTGCCCGAGTATCTCAAGACCTCTGAAGCGGAACGGGTGAACAATTACCGGGACTGGGGAGTTCAGCTCGGGAGGCGGTTCCGTGCCCTCAAGCTCTGGTTCGTCATCCGGAGCTACGGCATCACGGGACTGCAGGAAACGCTGCGCGAACACCTCCGGATGGCCCGGGAGCTCGAGCAGAGGATCCTCGGGACCGGCGGGTTCCAGCTGATGGCTCCCGTCCCGCTGAATCTCCTGTGCTTCCGCTACGCACCAGGTGGGATCCCGGAGACGTCGCTCAACGCGTTGAACATGGAGCTGATGGAGCGGCTGAACAGGACGGGGAAGATCTATCTCACACACACGAAGCTGAATACCGCGGTCGCACTGAGGATGGTGATCGGGCAGACGAACGTCGGGCAGCGGCACGTGGACGAAGCGTGGGAGCTGATCACCACCACCGCCCGTTCCCTGGCGGGACAAGGATAGCCGCAGAGTCGGCGGGACGCAGATCACATACAGAACAGACTCTGCGTCTTTGCGTCTCTGCGGCCATCGACAGCGAGAGCGATGGTTATCCCTGCGGGACGGGTGGCGGGGGCGGCATCACCACGGTCTTCGGCTTGAAGACCTGGTAGCCGATCAACCCTCCCAGCAGCCCGAACAGTGGATCGATGATGAGGGCAAAGACGAAGTTCATCGCCGAGATACCCTGCTCTTCCAGACCTTTCCGCATCCCTTCCAGCGCCTCGGGAGGCATCTGGCTCCCGAACATCCCCTCCACCATGTTCACGATCGCCTCGCCGGCGACATTTCCAACGACGGCCATGATCCCCGCGGACAGAAGGGTTCCGATCACCGCGCCGAACACTCCGGCAAGCGCGCCCAGCGCAAGGCCGTCGGAGCTTTCCAACGGGGGCATCCCCTCTTTCACGTCGTTCTTGTAGAAGAAGACCGCCATGAACCCGCCGAGCATCACGCCGGCACAGCAGAGGCAATTCACGATGTTGAGGAACGGAACCGCCGAGATGACGGCCATGATCACGCCGCCGTACAACGCCGGCATCAGTTTACCGGGTTTCTGAGGCATCGGTACCTCCCTGTTGGTGGATGTTCTCCGTGGGTCTGACTCTGAACAACGCTTGCGTCCCTTCGATCGCGTCCGGCATGACGATCAGCGCGGCCACCAGCCCGAACACCGCGCCCGTAGCCACCCGCAGACCATTCGACGGTTCATAGATCCCCAGCACCCCGCCCGCCACGTCCAGCACCATCGGAAGAGCCGCGGCAAACAGCAGGCGGCGGGTCGGACCGGCCACCCTGGTTCGGACGAACGGAAACACCATCACTCCCGCCAGGAAGGCGACGTAGATCGCGGTGCAACGGGAGCACACGGCGAGCGGGTGGCCGGCCAGGTGCAGCGAACGCCCATCGAATTGATGGCAGATGCGGTGGAAGAACGCATAGAGCGCTCCGCTGACCGGCGCCGCGCGCTCGGCGAGCAGCGGCGCCAGCAGGATGGCCCCGCACCAGAGCATGGTGGAGGCGAGGATCAGGGTATAGATGGTCCGGGGAGTGCGCATTGCCGGTTGGTGGTTGTCAACTTACCCGAAATTGGCAGCATTGTCAAGGGTTGCATCTCACCCTGAGCGCGGATATATTCTTCGATATCTTGAGGAGAGGGCGGTATGGACAGCTTCACGATCGCAGTGGTGCAAACGGCCGTCGGGCCCGACCCCGCGGCAAACACCCGGGCAGCCCAGGGACAGGTTCGCGCTGCGGCGAAGGCCGGGGCGGAGGTGATCTGCCTCCCCGAACTGTACCGCTCGGAGTATTTCTGCCAGCGGGAGGATGCCGCGCTCTTTGACCTGGCCGAAACCGTCCCCGGACCGTCCACCCAGGCGTTCGCACCCCTCGCCCGCGAGCTGGGGGTCGTCATCATCGTCCCGCTCTTCGAAAAACGTGCCGCCGGTCTCTATCATAACAGCGCGGTGATCATCGACGCTTCCGGCGAAACTGTCGGCCTCTACAGGAAGATGCACATCCCGGACGACCCGGCCTACTACGAAAAATTCTACTTCACCCCCGGAGACACGGGCTTCAGGGCGTTCGATACGAAGTTCGGCCGCATCGGAACACTCATCTGCTGGGACCAGTGGTATCCGGAGGGGGCACGGCTGACCGCCCTTCAGGGCGCATCGGTCCTCTTCTTCCCGACCGCCATCGGCTGGCATCCACACGAGAAGGAGCAGGTTGGAGCCGCGCAGCGCGACGCCTGGCAGACCATCCAGCGGGGACATGCTGTGGCCAACGGCTGCTACGTGGCCGCGGCGAACCGGATCGGACACGAGGTCCCTCCGGGTGGCGGGGCGGGGATCCAGTTCTGGGGTTCGTCGTTCATCGCCGATCCCCAGGGTCAGATCGTGGCGGAGGCTTCCACCGACCGCGAGCAGATCCTCCTCGCGGAAGTGGACCTCGAGCGGATCGAGGACGTCCGGCGCAACTGGCCGTTCCTGAGGGACCGGCGGATCGATGCGTACGGGGGGATCACGCGCCGTTTCCTCGACGGGACCGAGTGATGGCCGCGTCTGCCGATATGACCCCGCACTCGCTCGGCTTCCGGATGCCCGCCGAGTGGGAGAAACACGAGGCCACGTGGCTCGGCTGGCCCCATAACATATCGGACTGGCCTGGAAAATTCTCGCCGATCCCCTGGGTGTACGGCGAGATCGTCAGGAAACTTGCTCCGGCGGAGAAGGTGCGAGTCCTCGTCAATTCCCGGCAGCACGAAGCGGGAGCGCGGAGGATCCTCGCGAAGGCGGGTGCCGACCTTCGTCAGATCGAATTTTTCCGCTTCGCCACCGATCGCGGCTGGACCCGGGACCTCGGACCGGCGTTCGTCAAACGCGACGCACCCACCCCAGAAGTTGCGGTGACGAATTTCCGGTTCAACGCCTGGGCGAAGTATCCTGACTGGCACAAGGATGCCCGGATCCATAGCCTCGTCGCGCGCGCCCTGAAGCTCCGAATGTTCACCCCGACCTCCGGAGACCGTCACGTCGTCCTGGAGGGAGGATCCATCGACGTGAACGGCAGGGGAACGTTGCTGACCACGGAGGAGTGCCTGCTCGATCAGAAGATCCAGGTCCGCAATCCGGGACTCCTCCGCGATGACCTTGAGAGCATGTTCAAGGAGTATCTGGGCGCCACGAACGTGCTCTGGCTTGGGAAGGGGATCGCCGGAGACGACACGCACGGACACGTGGACGACCTGTGCCGCTTCGTCAACCCGAGTACGGTGGTCCTGTGTCACGAATCCCATGCGGGGGACGCCAACCATCGCCTGCTGGAGGAAAACCGGGAGCGCCTCGAAGGAATGCGCCTCGAAGACGGATCACGGATCGAGGTGATCCTTCTCCCCATGCCGTCTCCGGTGGTATTCGACGGCCAGCGGCTTCCGGCGAGCTACGCCAACTTCTACATCGGCAACGGTGCGGTCATCGTCCCCACGTTCAACGATCCGAACGACCGGAAGGCGCTCGGGATCCTGTCGGAATGCTTCCCCGGCCGGCCCGTGGTGGGGATCCACGCCGTCGATCTGGTATGGGGACTGGGAACGCTGCACTGTCTGACGCACGAGCAGCCGGCCGCATAGAGCCGTTCCACGATTTGCCTCATTCTTCCCAATTCTCGGAATCCCTCCGTTGTTTTCCCTCGTTTTCGCCTCCTGAGAGTTCAGAAATGGCGGAATTGGCCCTGTTTTCTGGCATGCAATTCGCTTTTAGTCCCACGGCCGGAACTTCCTATGCTCCGGCCCACCCGCGGGAGGAGATCGTTTCACATGTGGTGCGGGGGGGGTTGGAAAAAGTCGTAACGATTCCGTACATCCTATGGAGCGCTTTCGCGCCCGCATGCCTGCGCTCCACCGGACCGGCCCCCGCAGCCCTTCCCTTTCCCGTTCATTCGGACCCAGGCACAGTGTTCTTCTGACTTCACATCCCGATAGGTACTCGCAATGAAGCGTAACATGGTAACGATCGATGGCAACGAAGCCACCGCATACGTGGCGCACATGACCAACGAGGTGATCGCCATCTACCCCATCACCCCGTCCTCCAACATGGGGGAGTGGGCTGATGAATGGTCCTCCCAGGGACGCAAGAACCTCTGGGGGACCGTCCCCTCCGTCAGCGAGATGCAGAGTGAGGGGGGCGCTGCAGGCGCCGTCCACGGCGCCCTGCAGACCGGAGCGCTGTCGACGACCTTCACGGCGTCGCAGGGCCTTCTGCTGATGATCCCCAACATGTTCAAGATCGCCGGCGAGCTGACCTCGACGGTGTTCCACGTCTCCGCCCGCGCGATCGCGGCCTCCGCCCTCTCCATCTTCGGCGATCACAGCGACGTGATGGCCACCCGTTCGACGGGCTGGGGGATGCTCGCCTCCAACTCCGTGCAGGAGGTGATGGACTTCGCCCTGATCGCGCAGGCCGCGACGCTCGAGGCTCGCGTGCCGTTCATCCATTTCTTCGACGGTTTCCGGACCTCGCACGAGGTCATGAAGATCGAGCAGCTGACCGCCGAGGACATGCGCGCGATGATCGACGACGAGCTGGTGCGTCAGCACCGCTCTCGCGCCCTCACGCCGGACAAACCCGTGATGCGCGGGACCGCCTCAGAATCCGGACGTCTACTTCCAGGGGCGCGAGGCAGTGAACTCCTCCTACATCGCCACGCCCGGCGATCGTCCAGAAGGCGATGGACAAGTTCGCGAAGGTCGTCGGCCGCCAGTACAAGCTCTTCGAGTACTACGGCGCGCCGGACGCGGACCGGGTGATCGTGCTGATGGGCTCGGGCGCCGAGGCGGCGCAGGAGACCGTGGAATTCCTGAACGCCCGGGGCGAGAAGGTCGGCATCCTGAAGGTCCGTCTGTTCCGGCCGTTCGCCGTCCGACCTGTTCGTCGAAGGCGCTCCCCGCCACCGTCAAAGGCCATCGCCGTGCTCGACCGGACGAAAGAGCCCGGCAGCGCGGGCGAACCGCTCTACCAGGACGTCATCACGGCGATCGTCGAAGGCCTACGGGAGCGGCGCCAGCCGTTCAAGACCCTGCCGAAGGTCATCGGCGGCCGGTACGGCCTGTCCTCCAAGGAGTTCACCCCGGCCATGGTCAAGGCGGTGTTCGACGAGCTCAAGAAGCCCCAGCCGAAGAACCACTTCACCGTCGGCATCAACGACGACGTCACCCACACGAGCCTCGAGTACGACGCGTCGTTCACCACGGAAGGCCCGGAGGTGGTCCGGGCGATGTTCTACGGCCTGGGCGCCGACGGCACCGTCGGCGCGAACAAGAACTCCATCAAGATCATCGGCGAGGATACCCGAATCTACGCGCAGGGCTACTTCGTGTACGACTCGAAGAAGTCCGGTTCCACGACGGTCTCGCATCTCCGGTTCGGCCCGCGCCCGATCCACTCCACGTATCTCGTGGACCAGGCCAACTTCGTCGCCTGCCATCAGTGGTTCTTCCTGGAGAAGTTCGACGTGTTGCGAACGGCGGTCCCGGGAACGACCTTCCTGCTCAACAGCATCTACGGTCCGGACGAGGTATGGGACAAGCTGCCGCGGCACATTCAGAAGCAGATCATCGACAAGAAGATCAAGTTCTACGTGATCGACGGCTACAAGGTTGCCCAGGCCACGGGCATGGGCGGGCGCGTGAACACGATCATGCAGACCTGCTTCTTCGCGATCTCCGGCGTGCTGCCGCGCGACGAGGCCATCGAAGCGATCAAGGAATCGATCAAGAAGACCTACGGCAAGAAGGGCGACCAGATCGTCAAGCAGAACTACGCCGCCGTCGACCAGACCCTGGAGAACCTGCACGAGGTGAAGGTTCCCGCACAGGTCACCAGCACGATCGAGATGCCGCCGGCGGTCTCCGACAAGGCGCCGGAGTTCGTGAAACGCACTACCGCCGCAGATCATGGCCGGGTTCGGCGACGCGCTGCCCGTGAGCGCCATGCCGATGGACGGCACGTTCCCGACGGATACCGCGCAGTGGGAGAAGCGGAACATCGCCCTCGAGATCCCGGTGTGGGACGAGGTCACCTGCATCCAGTGCAACAAGTGCGCGATCGTCTGCCCGCACGCCACCATCCGGGTGAAGGTGTTCGATTCCGCGCTGATGAAGGACGCCCCGAAGAACTTCAAGGCGGTCGACTATCGCGGACCCGAGTACAAGGGGATGAAGTACGTCGTCCAGGTGGCCCCCGAGGACTGCACCGGGTGCGCCCTGTGCGTCGACGTCTGTCCGGCAAAGAACAAGAGCGAAACGCGGCTGAAGGCCATCAACATGATGCCGCAGCAGCCCATCCGCGAACAGGAGGTCGCCAACTACGACTTCTTCCTGAACCTGCCGGAAGCCGACCGGACGGCGCATCAAGGCCGATTCCGTGAAGGGGTCGCAGTTCTTCCAGCCGCTGTTCGAGTTCTCCGGCGCCTGCTCCGGCTGCGGCGAGACGCCGTACGTCAAGCTCGCGACCCAGCTGTTCGGCGACCGGATGATCGTGGCGAACGCCACCGGGTGCTCGTCGATCTACGGCGGCAACCTGCCCACCACGCCCTGGGCCAAGAACGCCGACGGGCGCGGACCGGCGTGGTCCAACTCCTTGTTCGAGGACAACGCGGAGTTCGGGCTCGGCATGCGCCTCACCGTCGACAAGCACGCCGAGATGGCCCGGGAGCTGATCCAGTCCATGTCCGGCGTCATCGGCGATGATCTGGTCACCGCGCTCCTGGAAGCCAACCAGACCACCGAGGCCGGGATCCACGAGCAGCGCCAGCGCGTGGAACAGCTCCGCGCCGTCCTGGCGAAGCAGCAGACCAACGAGGCCCGGAACCTGGAGAGCCTCGCCGACTACCTGGTCCGCAAGAGCGTCTGGATCATGGGCGGCGACGGCTGGGCGTACGACATCGGCTACGGCGGGCTCGACCACGTGCTCGCCTCCGGCCGCAACGTCAACATCCTGGTGCTGGACACCGAGGTGTACTCCAACACCGGCGGGCAGATGTCGAAGTCCACGCCGCGCTCCGCGGTGGCGAAGTTCGCCGCGGGCGGCAAGCCGCTCGCCAAGAAGGACCTCGGCCTGATGGCCATGACCTACGGCAACGTGTACGTGGCCAAGGTGGCCATGGGCTACAACGACATGCAGACGATCAAGGCGTTCCTCGAGGCCGAGGCCTACGACGGTCCGTCGCTGATCATCGCCTACAGCCACTGCATCGCGCACGGCATCGACATGGCGAAGGGCATGGTCAACCAGAAGGCCGCGGTGGAAAGCGGCCACTGGCCGCTCTACCGGTTCAACCCGGCGCTCGCGGAGGAAGGGAAGAACCCGTTCAAGCTGGACTCCAAGGAGCCGAAGATCCGGTTCCAGGACTACGCGTACATGGAGACCCGGTACAAGATGCTGACCAAGAGCAACCCCGAGGCGGCGAAGCGCCTCATGGAGCTCGCCGAGGAGGACGTGAAGCGCCGCTGGGCCGCGCTACGAAGCACCTGGCCGGCGAGACGGTGCAGAATCCTGAGTGCGCACGAACCCACTGATCATCACCTAACGACACGAGATAGCCATGGATCTGACAACCACGTACCTGGGCCTTAACCTGAAGAACCCGATCGTGCCGTCGGCCAGCCCGCTCTCCCATACCCTCGACGGGATGAAGCGGCTGGAGGATGCCGGCGCGTCGGCCATCGTCATGTACTCCCTCTTCGAAGAGCAGATCGCCCACGAGGCGGCGGAACTCGACCACTACCTCGCCACGGCACCGAGAGCTTTGCCGAGGCGCTCACCTACTTCCCGGACATCGGCGAGTACAATCTCGGCCCGGACGAATATCTCGAGCACGTCCGCAAGGCGAAGGAAGCTCGCTGGACATCCCCGTCATCGGCAGCCTGAACGGCATGTCGACCGGCGGCTGGATCGACTACGCGAAGAAGATCGAGGAGGCCGGCGCCGATGCGCTCGAGCTGAACGTCTACTACATCCCGACCGACCCGAAGCTGACCGCGGCCGAGGTCGAGAAGATCGTACATCGAGGTCCTGAAGGCGGTCAAGACCAGCGTCCAGATCCCCGTCGCGATGAAGCTGAGCCCCTTCTTCAGCTCGATGGCCAACATGGCCGCGCGGCTGGATGCGGCGGGCGCCGACGGGCTGGTGCTGTTCAACCGGTTCTACCAGCCGGACTTCGACCTCGAGAAGCTGGAGGTGGGCCCCACCGTCATCCTGAGCACGCCGCAGGCCATCCGCCTCCCGCTGCGCTGGGTCGCCATCCTGTACGGCCGGGTGAAGGCCTGCCTGGCGGCCACCAGCGGCGATGCACACGCGCAGAGGACGTCGCTGAAGATGCTCATGGCGGGCGCGGACGTGACGATGATGTGCTCCGCCCTGCTGCAGCACGGCCCGACGCATGTCGGGACCGTCCTGGAGGACCTGCAGCAGTGGATGCAGGAGCACGAGTACGACTCCGTGGCGCAGATGAAGGGGAGCATGAGCCAGCAAATCGGTCGCCGAACCGGCCGCCTTCGAGCGCGCGAACTACATGAAGGCGCTGCAGAGCTACCGCTGACCCGCCCGCGGTCAGCATCGACAGGGAGACGCCTCATCCGGGGCGTCTTCCGCGTTTCCCACTCCGGAGGACACCATGATCCGTACGTTTGCCGTTGCCTTTTGCGCGCTCCTCGTGTTCGGTGTCCCGGGCCGCGCACAAACACCCGCCCCTCACGAGACCGAAGCCCGGGTCCCCGAACTCGACAAGTTCCACACGACCATCTACAAGATCTGGCATACCGCCTGGCCGAACAAGGATGTCGCGATGCTCACCGCGCTGCTGCCGGAGGTTGAACGCGGCGCGGCCTCCGTTGCAGCGGTCACGCTCCCCGGCATCCTGCGCGAGAAAGAAACCGCCTGGAAGTCGGGGATCGTCAAGCTGCAGGAGTGCGTCCGCGGGTATTCAGCCGCTGCCGCCGCCGGAGACAGCGCTGCCCTGCTCGCCGCTGCCGAGAAACTCCACAGCCAGTACGAGGCGCTCGTGCGCACCATCCGGCCGGTGCTGAAGGAGGTGGGGGCGTTCCACGAGGTTCTCTACGTCCTCTACCACTACCACGTCCCGGCGTTCGCCATGGACAGCATCGTGACCTCGACCCGGGAGCTCAAAGAGCGGATGACCGCACTCGACGCCGCGGTCCTCCCGACCCGCCTGCAGGCGAAACAGGAGCTCTTCACCTCCTCGCGTCTCGCGTTATCGAAGGCGGTCGGCGAGTTCGGCGCGGCCGTCGAGACCAGGGATCGCAAGAAGATCACGGACGCCATGAACGTCCTGCACGTCGCGTATCAGGCGCTGGAAAAGGTCTTCGACTAGGAGAACCCTCCCTGGCTTCCGCGAAGACACGGGCCGCGGCCGTTTCGGTCGCCTCCAACACCACCCTCGTCATTCTGAAACTGGTGGCGGGGGTCCTCTCGGGATCCGTCAGCATCATTTCCGAAGCGATCCATTCCGCCAACGATCTGCTTGCCGCCCTCATCGCGTTCATGTCGGTGCGGGTGGCCGACAAACCCCCTGACGATCAGCACACGTACGGCCACGGCAAGGCGGAGAGCATTTCAGGAGCGGTGGAAGCGGCGCTGATCATGCTTGCGGCTCTCTGGATCTTCGTGGAAGCGCTGCGCAAGATGATGTCCGGAGGCGAGGTCGAACATCTGGAGCTCGGCGCGGCGGTGATGGGGGTGTCGGCACTGGTCAACATCATCGTCTCACGCCATCTCCGGACGGTGGCACGCCGGGAGGATTCGCTGGCGCTGGAGGCCGATGCGCAACATCTGACGACCGACGTGTATACCTCCGTCGGAGTGGGGGTCGGGCTGCTGATCGTCTGGTTCACGGGATGGCACTGGCTCGATCCCGTAGCCGCCATCGCCGTGGCCGTGTTGATCACCACCATCGGCTGGAAGCTGACCCGCCAGGCGATGGAGCACCTGATGGATTCCAGCCTGCCCCCCGGGGAGATCGCGGCGATCGAAGCGGTCCTTCGCGCTCAACCCCGGCTCCTCTCGTGGCACCGGCTGCGGACCCGGAAGTCGGGGAGCGAGCGGCACGTGGACATGCACATCGTCCTCGGCGGCGAGACATTGCTCGAAGAGGCCCACCGCATCTCGGTCGACCTGGAACAGCAGATCCTCCGGGCCCTGCCCAACGCCCACGTGGTCATCCATGTCGATCCACACACCAACGAGGACTGAATGGCACGCCCGTCGCTGAACGCCGTCGAAACCGTGCTGGCTTCTCCCGCGATCGCGGTCGTGGGGGTTTCCGCCGACCCGAAGAAGTTCGGTTCCGTGGTCTACCGCGAACTCAAGAGCCGCGGCCGGAAGGTGGTACCGGTGCACCCAACGCGGGGATCCGTCGACGGGGACCGCTGCTACCCGTCCGTGGCTTCGCTTCCTCCGGAGGTCACCGCGGTGGTGACCGTCGTTCCTCCTCCGGTCACCGAGAGGATCGTAGATGAGTGCATCGCCCGCGGGATCAGGGCGATATGGATGCAGCAGGGATCATCGTCGGACGAGGCGGTCCGCAAGGCGAAGCAGGCCGGGATGACCGTGGTCCACGGACACTGTGTGCTGATGTTCCTCGAACCCGTGGCTTCCGTCCACAGGGTCCACCGGTTCTTCTGGAAACTGCTGGGACGCTACCCCCGGTGACCGGCGGCCGTTCCCGATGCCCCCCTCCAGGATCCGTTCGATCGCGTCCATCAGGCGGTTCATCTTCGACATCATCTCCTCAAAGGGCCCTGGACCGGCCATGTCCACCCCCGCCCCGCGGAGGAGCGACACCGGGTAATCCGACCCGCCCGCCTTCAGTAGCCCGAGATACCTGTCGCGGTCCTCGAGCCCCCCCTTCAGGACCTGTTCGGAGAGCGCCGCCGATGCCGTCAGCGACGTGGCGTACTGGAACACGTAGAAGTTGTAGTAGAAGTGGGGCACGTTCATCCACTCGTGTTCGACCCCCTCGTCCACAGGCACACTCCCGCGTCGTGTCCGTAGTACTCCCGCGTGATCGTCCCGTAGAGCGCCGACAACGATTCCCCGGTGAGCGTCTCCCCCCGCTCGGCCGACTCGTGGATGCGCAGCTCGAACTCGGCGAACTGCGTCTGCCGGTACAACGTCCCCCGGATCTCATCCAGGTAATGCATCAGCAGTGACAGCCGGACCGCCTCGCGGTCCTCCGACCGGAGCATGTGCTCCATCAGCAGCGCCTCGTTGAACGTGGAGGCGACCTCCGCCACGAAGATCGCGTATTGCGAGGTGGGATAGGGCTGGGTGGTATTGGACAGGTGGCTGTGCATCGTATGCCCCAGCTCGTGCGTCAGCGTGCTGACATCGTCGTACTTGCCGTTGAAGTTCAACAGCATGTACGGATGTACGTCGTAGGCCGACCCGTTCGAATACGCCCCCGAGACCTTGCCCGGCGCCGGATAGACGTCGAACCAGCGTTCCGCGAACGCTCTCCGCGCGACCGCGGCGTACTCCTCCCCCAGCGGGGCGAGCGACGCCAGCACCAGATCCCGCCCCTCCTCGAAGGAATACCGCGGATCCACGTCCGCCACGGCGGGCGCGTAGAGATCATAGTAGTGCAACTGATCGACCCCGAGCATCCGGGCCCGCAGGCGCAGGTACCGGTGAAAGGTCGCGAGGTTCTCACGCACATTGCGCACCAGACCGGTGTAGACCTCGACCGGCACGCTGTTGCCGTCCAGTGCGGCGGCAAGGCACGACGGGTAGTTCCGAGCGCGAGCGTAGAACATGTCGCGCTTCACTGCACTGTACAGCTGCGCCCCGAAGGTCCGCTGGATACCCCGCCAGCGCGCCGAAATAGGCCGCAAAGATCTTCTCCCGGTCCGGGCGGTGCCGGGTCTGCCGGTGCAGACTGAATCCCGCTTTGTCGAGGCGCACGATGGAACCGTCGGCGAGGACCTGCGATGGGTACGGGAAGTCCGCGTTCGTGAAGACGTTGAACATGCTGTCCGGACCGTCGGCCATCAGGGAGGCGTCGGCCAGGATCTTTTCCTCCCCTGCCGTCCCCGTGTGTTCCTCGCGCCTGAGGATGTTGTCGATCCCATGACGGAAGATCGAAAGACCCGGCTCTTCTTCCAGGAACCTTTCGAGCGCCGGACGGCCCAGGGCCAGCAGCTCCGGGTCGACGAACGATGCGGCCACGCCGAGATCGGTGCCGATCTGGCCCATCTCCTGCGCCATCGCGAGCCGTTCCGCCACCCGGGTGTCCGCGTCCGAGCCAAGTTGTGCGTACGTCGAAAGCCGGAGGTGATCCTTCGACAGACGCGCGATCAGCGTGAGACATGCCTGCAATGTCGCCGCGGAACTCCCCAGCCGGCCCTTGAACCGGGTCACTGAAGGGATCTCGGCGACCAACGAGCTCTGTGCTGCACGCCAGGCTGCATCATCAGGATACAGGTCGCTCAGGTTCCAGCGGTACGCGAACGTCCAGCGGACCATGATCCGCTGGGCCCGCGCCGGTTGCGCCGGCGGTCGCCGGCAGAAGGAAACAGGATGACATGGGAGACTCCAGGGTGTCGTGACCACACGTTGAGAACATCGGTCGATCGGAGGGGATCCCGGCGGTCAGGCCAGGAACTTGTGGATCATCCGCTGCCACCAGGGCCAGTCGTGCCGGGTGTGGTCACCCCACACGTCCAACCAGTGGCGCACTCCTTTGCTGTCGAAGATCTTCGAGAGGGCGAGGTTGGCATCCAGGCAGAAGTCCCACTCGCCGGTGGCCAGGATGAATTCGACCTTGGTCCGGTAGAGGTTGCAGGAACCATTCGTCGGTCAGATTCGGGAGGTACTCCATCGGATTATGATAGTACAGCTCCACATCGGAGAATCCGGGCATCAACGAGCGGACATCGAACGAGCCGCTGATGCTCAGGCACCCATCCACGCAATCCGGATGCCGCAGCGTGAAATTGACGGCGTGGTAGCCGCCGAAGCCGCACCCTGCCACCCAGAGCTTCCCCGTGCCGTTGAGCGAGCGGACGAACGGGAGCGCCTCCTCCAGCACGTACTTCTCGTAGGCCGAATGCCGCACCACCCGTTCACGGGGGGAGAGTTCGTGGTTCAGCCAGCTTTCGGCATCGACGCTGTCCACGCACACCAGCCGGTACCGCCCTTTCTCGAGTGACGACGCCACCGCGTCGACCATGCCGTGTTCCTCGAATTCGTGGAGACGTCCTTTCGAGGTCGGGAACACGAGGACCGGGGTGCCGGCGTGGCCGAAGACAAGGATCTCCATCTCGCGGTGCAGCGCCGGGCTGAACCACTGCGTCTGTTCGCGGCGTATGGCGGCGGAGGTGCTCATTGCGGGGTATGATACCGATTTCGTGCGGGAGAAGCAAGGAAGCGGCCGCTGGACATCCAGCCCGGAAAATGGTATACTGAGCCGACACTATGGACCGGATCGATATGCACGCATTCAGGGAGCGGTTGCAGCGTGGCGTCATCGTGTTCGATGGCGGGATGGGTACCTATCTGTACGAGAAGGGGGTGTTCATCAACACGTGCTACGACGAGTTGAACCTCTCCAATCCGGACCTGGTGGCCGGGATCCACCGGGAGTATCTGACCGCCGGGGCGGACGTCGTCGAAACGAACACCTTCGGCGCCAATCGCTTCAAGCTGGCCACGCACGGCCTCGAAGGGAAGATCCGGGAGATCAATACGAAGGGGGTCCAGCTCGCCACGGTCCGCGGTCAAGGACGCGGCCCTCGTGGCGGGATCTGTGGGCCCGCTGGGCGTCCAGATCGAGCCGCTCGGGAAGCTCTCCTTCGACGAGGCCCGGGAGGCCTTCCGCGAACAGATCCAGGCGCTGGTGGACGGCGGAGTGGATCTCGTGGTTCTGGAGACGTTCGTCCTGATCCCGGAACTCGTCCAGGCCATCCGGGCCACGCGCGAGGTGAGCACGGATATCCCCCTCATGGTCCAGGTCTCCGTGAACGACGAGGGGAACCTGCTCAGCGGGGCGTCGCTGGAGACGCTGGTGCAATCGCTCGCCGGACTCGCGGTGGACGTGGTCGGCCTCAACTGCTCGGTCGGCCCGAAGTCGATGCTGGACGCCCTCGAGGCGCTCCGTGCCCTCACGGCCAGCCCGCTTTCGGTTCAGCCGAACGCCGGCGTTCCGATGAACGTGGGAGGGCGCAACATCTACATGACCTCCCCCGAATACATGGCCGAATACGCGAAGCGGTTCATCCAGACCGGGGCGGCCGTCGTCGGGGGATGCTGCGGCACGCGCCCGGACCACATCCGGGCGATCCGCCGGGCCGTGCAGGCGCTCCAGCCGGCCACACGGATGGATGTGAAACCGGGGGAACTTCGCATCAGCGCCCCCGAAACGATCAGGGTCGTTCCGCGCGAAGAGAAGTCACGGATCTCCCACAGGCTGTCAAAGGGACAATTCGTGACCCTGGTGGAGCTCGTCTCTCCCAAGGGGGTCTCTCCCCAGGCGCAGGTCGGCAAGGCCCGCCAGCTCCACACCTTCGGGATCGACGCCATCAACATCCCCGACGGCCCGCGCGCATCAGCGCGAATGTCGGCCCTCGCCCTCGCCGCGATCCTCCAGCGGGAGACCGGGATCGAGACGGTCCTCCATTTCGCCTGCCGCGACCGGAATGTCATCGGGATGCAGTCGGACCTCCTGGGAGGCTGGGCCCTGGGGCTGCGGAACATCCTGGCGATCACCGGGGACCCCCCGAAGCTGGGGAACTACCCGGATGCCACCGCCGTCTTCGACGTCGACGCGATCGGTCTCACCAACCTCATCAATCGCCTCAACCATGGACTCGACCTCGCGGGGAACCCGATCGGCGAGCCGACCGGCTTCAGCATCGGCGTCGGGGTGAATCCCGGGGCGATCAATCTCGACGAAGAGCTCCGCCGCCTGGACTGGAAGATCGAGGCCGGGGCGGAGTACATGATCACGCAGCCGGTATTCGATATCCGTATCCTCGAGAAGTTCCTGGCCCGCATTTCCCACATCACGATCCCGCTGATCTGCGGCATCTGGCCCCTCGTCTCTTACCGGAACGCCGAGTTCATGAACAATGAGGTCCCGGGCGCGACCGTGCCCGCGGAGATCCTGGAGAGGATGCGCAAGACCACCACCAAGGAAGAGGGATTCCTGGAGGGGGTGAAGATCGCACGGGAGACCTACGACCGCGTCAAGGGCGGCGTGGCAGGAGTGCAGCTCTCCGCTCCTCTCGGCAGGATCGAAGGGATCTTCATGATCCTCGGGGGGTGACCCCGCCCCCCTGTTCCCCTCCTCACCCGGGCAGTTCCCACACATGGGTGAGGCTCACCCCTGTCATTGCCGCGCGGAACTTTCTTCACGTTACCCCTCCACTTCTCCCTGAAGATTCTCCGGAACCGGCCTTCCGCGCAAAGAGCGCGGGGATCGCTTCCTATCCCCGGCTTGACCTCAAACAACTTATGCGGGTGACGGGCGTCACCCGGGAACAGTTCGCTCCGGCGACGGCACGAGATTGGCTCTGGCACGAATTGTGAAGTTTTTTCCCCCAGAGACCCCTCACGGTCAACAAAGGGACGCAGCAGGACATGACCACCGGACAATCCATATTCTCGATCGCCGCACTGCTCCTCCTCAGCACCTTCCTGACGAATTTCTATCGATCTCGCGGGAAGTGTTGGGAGCGATATCCAGAGCGGACAGGACGGGATCCTGCTGACGAGTCTTGCCACCTCATACATCGAGATCGCCCAGGACCTGGCATTCGACGAGGTCACCGACTCCATGCACGTGACCGGCGCGACCCTTTCCCAGTTGACCGCGCCTTCGCTGCTGGGCCATGAAGCCGGCGAGGATAGCCTTCAACTGTTCGATGACATCGATGATTTCAAGGGGTTTGTCAATGACCGCGAAGTAGGCGGTTCAGGCCGGAAGTACCGGACGAAGTTCAGCGTGGTCTATGTGGATCCGGCGAATCTCGCCGGCACGTCCTCCACCCGGACCTTCTGCAAGCGTCTGGATATGCAGATGTGGAGGATCGCACCCACGGCCGGCAACTCGCAGGTCGATACCCTGCGGATGTCGTATGTCATGGGCTACTATCATTTCGATTGAAGGGAGGCCGACCGTGGCTGAGATCATGGATTATGTGAATTCGGTGCTCATCGGGGGCATGTTGATGCTCAACGTGCTCAGCGCCAACGAAGTGGCCCAGGAAACACACTCAACGTTCAACGGCGACGTGCTGGTACAGGAGATGCT
>CAWEHG010000035.1:0-172500 GCA_963808715.1 Ignavibacteriota bacterium
AGGGGAGCCACGGCGTCCCGTTCAGGCGATACCAGGCGCGTGTGGAATCGGCGATCGGCAGCCGGTCGGGGAAGGCATAGGTCTTGGAGGACAATCCAGCGTGGCGTTCTCCCCCTGTGCGAAGACATCCGCGGGCGTCCGGGCAGCATTCAGCAGCGTGAAGGAGGTGATGTAAGGAGGGTCCGGGACCGGCCTGGTGATGTCGACCCGGAGCGTCGCCTCCACGCGCCCTTTCGCGAGACGCACGTAATGGTTCGAAGAACGGACCTTGATTGTGTAGACGTCCGGAGAGACCGGATACGGTGCGCGAGTGGCTGCCAGCGGCCCGCCGGTCAGGCGGTCTCCTGCAGGTCCGAAGATCTCGTACTACCGTGGATCCCGTCATTCCACCGGTCTTCCGACAGTCCCCCGCGGAACCGCGGATCAAAATGGAGCGATGTGCCGAAGGAGTTGTTGTACGACAGAAGCATAATGGAGACGGGAGATCCGCCGAACGTCATCGTGCCTCCGGACGGCGAGGCATACGTTGCGATCGATCGGTCCGACGGGAGAGCGGCGTAGATGCTGTCGCCCGCCGCGGTCAGGTACCGGGTCGAGAGATCAAGGTTGTCCGCCGTGAAATTGCTGTAGTTGAGATGGAATGCGATGGAGGTAGAGAAGATCGGATCGACCGGCGGCATGAGAAACAGGTTGACCGATGCTTCGCCGTCCGCCACCTTCAGCGTATCGAAGCTGAACTGCACGGTGTTGTAGTATTCCTCGCCGGATTGCGTCAGGATGGCGATGATGTCGGAATACAGCTTCGCCTCCCGGGTCCCCGGATCTGCGCGAAACCTCAGCGTCCGCCGAACATATCCGGCCTGTCCCGGCTGCAGGACCCTCGGCCCGTGAAACCCCGGCGAACGGATGATACTGGGGAAGGACGATCCGCCCTCCCTCCCGAAGGCTTATCAGCGATTCGAGAGGGTGGAACGTGAACCGGGCCGAGACGGGTGATGACAGCAGAGTGGACGATCCCGGCTGAAGCGTGACGTAATGCGGCCCGCCGAGCGGGAGCTCGATGTGAAGCGATCGGCGGGCTTCCGGGGTCAGCGGGAAGGGCTGTCCGGTTTCGTCGCGGGCGTCGAAACGGATCTCATGGACGGCGTCCGCAGTGTTGAGCTCAAGACTGCCGTTCCCCTGGAAGTTGAACTGTTCCCGAAATACGATTTTCCCCAGCCCGGGAAGAAGGCGACAATGTCGTAGACGCCATTGAAGGCCCCGATCACCTCAAGGTGTCTCGAGTCGGTCCAGAAGGTTTTCGAGTAGTTCCTCGCATACGCATGGGTGAAGTAGTACGACCCGCTCATTCCCACGACACGCGGATCCGGATCGCTGAAGACGATCTTCAGCCGTGACGTCCGGACGAACGCCCAGGGAACATGCACCGTGTCGGCCGTACCGGTGATCGTCGCCATGCCGTCGAATACCAGAATGTCCTCGTCCACGATCGGCACCTGGGCGTTTGAGACCTGGACGCGGACGATCACCTCGCCCGTCCCGCCGGCGGGGATGAGAAAAGCCGGCGGGGAAGCTGTGAGCGATACTCCCGGCCTGGAACCCGTCAGCGAGACGGTGTACGCCTGGGAAACCCCGCGCCGGTTGCTCACCAGAAGGGTCTCCGCGCGTTCCCATGTCCCCACCGCCGGGTCGTCGAGGCCGAGATCCAGGGTCGTTGGCCGCACGAGGGTGGCGGTGTTGAAGGCGCGCATCGCGTCGACCCGGCCCGATCCCTGGGCCATGACGCGCAGATCAAGATCCTGCGCGGTGGTGCTGATCAAGGACTTTACATCCGCCGGCGTCAGAGCACGGGTACTGTTCGAGGAGCAGCGCCGCGATCCCGGAGACCATGGGAGTGGCCATGGATGTTCCCGAGAGCGGGATCGTTCCGCCGCCCCGTTGGAGCGAGACGATGTCGACCCCTGGGGCCAGCACGTCCGGCTTAACGGCGAATGTGTGGCTGGACGGTCCCTGCGAGGAGAACGAGGCGCGTTGATCGAGCGAATCGACCGCGCCGACCGTGATCGCCCGGCGCGCCAGCCCCGGGCTCCCCACGGTCTCCATCCCCGTGAAGTAGTAGTTCGTCTCCTTCCCCTGGACCGGCGTGTAGCGGCCGTTGTTTCCCGCCGCCACGCAGAAGGTGATGCCCAGCGCAGTGGCGTTGTCGACCGCCGTGGAGATCGCGTCGTCGGGGCTTCCGAACGACGCGCCGAGACTCATATTGACGACCTGGAGCCTGTCCGAGAGGTCCCCGTCCTGGTTCGGGTCGACGCACTGTTCGATCGCCGCGATGATGTCCTCTTCCTTCCCGCGGCCAAACTGATCGAGCACCTTGAAGGCGTACAGACGGGCCTTCGGCGCTACGCCCTTAACCCCGCCGCCGTCGGCGGCGACGATGCCGGCGACATGGGTCCCGTGGCCGTAGTCATCCATCGGGTCGGGGTCGCCGTTCACAAAGTCGTACCCGCCTGCGACCTTGAAACCCGGCCCGAACCCGCCGCCGAGGGCGGGATGACTGTAGTCGATGCCGCTGTCCAGGATCCCGACGCGAACCCCATCTCCGTTGACGCCGAAGGTCGTCCGGACCTCCGGTACGCGGATCTGGGCAAGGGCCCCCATAAGATCGGCGGAGAAGATCTTGGCGCGGTGAACCCGTTTCACGTAGCCCAGTTGCTCGACAAGGTGAAGCTGACGCCCCGGTAGGGAGATGCTGAGCCCGAAGAAGACGCGGCTATAGGTACGGCCAACGCGCGCGGCACCGAGCGCGACCCCGGCCGTGGCCAGGTCCTGGGAGAAGCCTGCGAACCTGTTCGCATAGCCGGCATAGAGCGGGCGGTGTTCCGCTGCGGCGAGGAGCGAAGGGGGCTCCCGAAACTCGACGATGACGTTGACCACGCTGTCTCTGTCAATGTCGGTCTGAGGAGAAAAGACGGGTTTCCCGGAGTGCCGGAGCTGCTGTCCGCCGTTGAGGAGAAAGGGGATCAGCAAAATCCCCAGAGAAAGAGCAGATCGGGTCGAGCGTTTCATCCTGCTAAGTCGTCCCCGGCCTCGCCCGTTATCGCTTCCGCTCCAACACGAACTCGCCATGCGATCCATCTATGCCATCCCTATTTAATACCCAATACGCCTACGATGACGAGAAACCGTTTCATGAGATCCTCCAGGAACCAGTGAGAACCCGCGACAAAGGGTATAGACTCAATAACGGCGCTGCTGCGAAAAAGTTCCCGAACGGACAGCCCCTGACGTCTCGTTGACATTGTAATCATCCATCCATACATTGCGGTCGTGCAGTCCGGGCTCCGTATCACCCAGGGCCCGGCGCCGACTCTTCCCGGCTCTGCGGTAACTGTTCTCCCTTCTCATCCATCTGCTCATGGAGTAACATATGAACTCCTCAATGGGCATTATTGTGCTTGTCCCGCTGGTTTCCCTCGCAGCGATCGCCCAGGACACGACCAAACATGATCCCCTCCGCGATGTCTACGGCGGACACCCGGTTCTCGCGAATTCCGTCGAGATCATCTCTCTGACAGATACCGCCACGGGGGCCTCGTCGAAGATCCCGGCCCTGCGGGTCCTCGACGTCAATGGCGCCGGTCAACTTGTGGCGGACGGCAGGCATGGATTCCCGTCGGCCCCCTTCAGCACCAGCATGATCTCCGATTGTATTTCGGAGGACTTCGACGGCGACGGCTTCGCGGAGATCGTTGTGGCACGGATCTACCCGTTCGATCCCCGGAGACGCAGGTACGGTGGTCATCGAACGCCTGCGGCCGGCGAGGCAAAAACCCGGGATACACATGGCAATGGACGGAACGGGAAACGCTCGCCACGTACTACCTCCAACGGTCCGATCCGGCTCATGGCCGCGCGGCTGGACTTCTCGCCAAAGAAACTCGTCGTCGCCAGCACCGACGGCCCGATCACCACGCTCACCGTCTATTCGGGAACGGGACGGCTCACTCAGGTGATGTACCAGATGTTCGACACCGCGGAGTTCTCCGATCTCGCTTTCGGCGATTTCAACGGCGACGGGATCGACGACCTCATCCGGGTGGGGTTCGGAAACGACGGGACGTACAACCGCCTCTACTACGGCACCTACTACTACAATGCCACAACAAAGCACTTCAACTGGGACAAGGACATGGGCTTCGTGGTCCCAGGCTGGTCGACATGGAAACGGCTGAAGATCATCACCGGCGACTTCCGCCACATAGGCCGCGACGAAGCGGTGATCGCGATGACGGTCACGAGCGGCAACAGCTCCAGGCCGGTGTTCCTCTATGCCGACATGACGGTGTACTGGCCGTTCAGCCAGGGATCGATCCCCGGCGCATCGCCGTCCGGCTATTCCTGGGGCAACGGATGGGAATCCGACGCCATCGCGGTCGACATGAACCCCCTGAAAGGGGACGGCGACGAGCTGGTCATGGCGGGTCCGGGGGAGATCGGCATCCTGAAATTCAACGGGTCGCTCCAGCCGTACTTCCTGGCGAAGATGGTCTATCCCACCCCGAATGCCGTGGAAACCTACGCCGCGCCGGCGGTTCGTTGCGGTCGGCGACATGGACCCGGACACGAGCAGCAGAGCCTGGATCAATGAGATCATCGTCGCCGAGCACAAACCGGATTCGACCACCGTCTTCCGCGTCCTGCAGGCCACCCTGGACGGCGCCAATACGATCACCGGTCTGAGCCAGAAATGGGCGGTCACGCCGCCGACGAAATCGGTGAAGAGTGAAATGTGCGTCGGCGACCTCGACGGAGACGCCCTCCGGTTCGGCGCTCCCAGGCTGGTCACCGTGCAGAACTTCTACCAGCCGATCGTGATGATGAGCGTCCCGCCGACCCACTTCGACTACCTGGACGGACGGGTGTGCGACGTCTGCAAGGTCTACGGCGCCTCGCCGAGCCAGTTCAAGGTCACATACACGGAAACGCAGGGGACGGCAACGCACTTCCAGTCGGAGGTCAACCACACCTGGGGGGCCTCTGCGGAGATCAGCGGCGGGTTCAGCTTCTTCGGATTCAAGGTGGAGGCCTACGCCAAGGCCGCCTATGACGGCGGGTACTACAAGACCCACACCGTCGACACGACCTTCACCACGACCCAGATGAAGGAGTCGACCGGCGACGACTGGATCCTGGCGACGATCTCCGATCTCGATTTCTGGGAATACCCGATCCACGCCGTGGGAAGGGTGATCGGGACGTTCCTCGTCCAGATCCCTCACCTCCGCGGGACGGACTGGATCCCCAGCAGGAGCGTTCTTGCGCGCGACTGGATCGCCGACCGGGAGGTCGGCAACATCTTCTCCTATCTCCCCAGCCAGAAGCTGAATTCCTGGGCGGGGCAGAACTTGCTGACGACATTCAACGGGCAGTACATCTCCATCGCCAGCGCCGGGAGCTGGACCCTCAACCTGGCCAGCCAGTCGATCGACCAGAGCAAGCTCAACCACAAGGTCGAGACCGAAGTGGGGGTCACGGTCAAGAACTGGGGGTGCGAAGCCAAGATCACGGGGAAATACGGATACGAGGCCGGCTCGACGCACTCGCTCACCGCGACGAAGAACGTCAACATCGACGTGAAGGTGTCGGAGACCGACAAGGCGTTCGGCGACACGGACTACAAGATCACGCCGTACATCCGCTGGGGTCCGAACGGGGCGCTGGTGATCGACTACGGCGTGGATCCGTCGTCGCTGGGCGATCCGGTGCTGGGGACGTTCTGGGACAAGAACTACCTGACGAAGGCCGACCCCGCCCTGATCCTCCCGTGGCGGCTGGATTCCCTGAAGGGGATCTTCGGCACGGAGAACATCCGCCACTACTGCAAGAGCCTTCATGTCTCGCCGATCGCCCCGGCCCCGGGCGATACCGCGCACATCTCCGTGACCGTCCACAACTTCAGCCTCAAGAACACGACCGGTCCGGTCACCGTGCGGCTGTACCTGGGCGATCCGGACGCCGGGGGGAGTCCCATCGTCGGTATTCCGGGAAACGTCAACCTGACCACCGACGCAGGCGATCCCCGCGCGGGAGCGGGCCACGGTGTCCACGGACTGGGTCGTGCCGGGCGGATTGTCCTCCGTCGGCCAGGATCTACGCGGTCGTGGATCCCGACAATGCGATCCCGGAGATCCACGAAGACAACAACAAGGGGTTCGTGTCGTTCCGCTCGAGCTTCACCACGGAGGTGGAGGAAGAACCGCCGCCGCCGATGCCGGGGGAATTCCGGCTCGGCCAGAACTATCCGAACCCGTTCAATCCTTCGACGGTGATCCCGTATGAGCTGCCGGCCGCTTCGCACGTCACGCTGGCGGTCTACGATCTCCTCGGGCGGCAGGTGGCGACGCTGGTGGACGGGGTCGTCGACGCCGGGAGCCGGCACGTGGTATTCGGCAACAGGGATCTCTCCACCGGCGTGTACATCTACAGGCTGCATGCACTGCCGCTGGAAGCGGGAAAAGGCGGGGCCTTCACGATGGCGAAGAGGATGGTGGTGGTGCGGTGAGTCCGTGCTGCCGGATCCGCGCAACCAGGGTGCTGGTTCATCCGTAGACCAGGTATGTCACGATGAACCAGCACGCCTCGACGTTCGACATCGCAGAAGCCCTCCTCGCCAATCCGCGGATCTTCACCGTAAAACCCTCGGTGGCCTGGTTCCTTTGCCGGTATCTCAGAAAGTTCAAGGTGCGGAAGGTGGAGGGAAACCTCATCCTTCATTCGCATCTCCCCCCGCTGAACAGCGCGGCATACGGCCGGTTCATTAGCGAACACCTGCTCAGAACGGACGCGGGCCCCTCACACGCGCAGATCGGCCTGACCAACGCCTGCCCCCAGAACTGCACCTACTGCTACAACAAGAGCCGGTCGGGCGTCTTGATGGACACCCCGACGATCAAGAAGCTCATTCAGCAGCTCAAGAAGATGGGTGTCTTCTGGCTGGGATTCACGGGAGGAGAGCCCCTGCTGAACAAGGACATCGTCGAGATCACCGAGAGCGTGGGCGATGGATGCGCGGTCAAGTTGTTCACCACGGGCTGTACGCTCACCAGAGAACGCGCGCTGGATCTGAAGCGGGCGGGACTCTATTCGGTCTCTGTGAGTCTGGACCACTGGGAGGAGGAGGTCCACGACCGGTCGAGGGGATACACAGGAGCATACCAGACCGCCCTGAAGGCGATACGGATCTTCCAGGAGATCGGGGGTGTTGACGTCGGCGTCTCCGCCGTCCTCTCCACGGAGATGATCCGCAACGGCGGCACCAGGGATTTTCTGGCATTCCTCAGATCCCTGGAGATCCACGAAGCGTGGCTGAGTGAAACGAAACCGTCGGTGCCGGCGCTCTGGGACTCCGCCGGGATCATCACGGAGGAGGAACGAAGGGAGCTCGTGGCGCTGCAGGACCGCTACAACGGATGGGGGGAGATGACGGTGAACTACCTCGGCCATTTCGAAGGCCGGGAGCACTTCGGGTGTTGCGCCGGCCACAAGATGCTGTATGTCGACGCGTTTGGCTCCGTCAGCCCGTGCGTCTTTACGCCGATGTCGTACGGGAACGTCCGGGAAAGAGCGATCGAGGAGATCGTGCGGGAGATGAGGTCGCACTTCCCGACGGAAGAGCGTTGCTTCATCAACCACAACTACCGGGACATACAGAAGTTTCCGCGGAGAACGAACCGCTCGGTCTGCAGGCGCACCAGAAAGCTGATGGCGGACTATCGTTTTGCACCGTACGCGAAGTTCTTCGAGCTTCATTACGGCAACCGGCGGGCACAATGACCCCTGGATCCGTCACGGACGCACGCGACACTTCGGTCGACACACCGGTGGACGGTGGCATACCGGATGGCGGGACTGTTTCTCGCGATCGCCTTCGCCGTCGTGGGAATGCTCTTTCTCCTGCTCCCCGGGGAGGTGATCGTGTTCTTCAATGGCATCTCCCTCCCGGTCGGCTTTGAACCCTTGTCCGCCGAGGGTGCCGAATTCTACCGTGTCCTCGCCGTCGGCTACATGTATGTCGTGACGCTGCTTGCCTGGTTCATGTACCGGACTCCCGCCAACCGTCTTGCCCCGGTCCTGCTGGTCAACGCGAAGCTGGCGAGCTCCCTGCTCTCATTCCTCTTCTTCTTTGCGGTGCACGGGGCGCTCATATTTCTTGTGAACGGCATCGTGGACGGGCTGATCGGGGCCGGAGTTCTCTTCCTGTATCTGCGGCAGAGGAGGGGGGCGTGAACCTGCTCGTCCAGGCGCTGAATGTGTACGTCCCTGCGCGGCTCAAGCGGCGGAAACTGCTCGATCTGTTCGAGGCCACCGCGGCGGCCTGCGGCACCGCCATGCCGGATCTCGACGGGTTGTCGGCGGAAGAGTGCCTGGAACGGTATGCCCTCTACACGAGAGACGAGATCGGAAGGAAGATCAGGGCCGGCGAGGATCTGCGGGAGCTCAAGGACACGCTCTACCGGCATGCATACCGACTTGGTGGCGAGCTCAGGCGACAGCTACGTATAAAGAAACCGGAAGAGGTCCTTTCGGTGGGGAGGGCGCTCTATCGGGCCATCGGGATCGATTTCGAGGGAAGCGTGTCCGGCTCCGTCCGGATACGTACGTGTTACTTCAGCGGGTACTATGATGCCGGGGTCTGCAGCGTTATGTCGTCGCTGGATGAGGGCATTGCCGCCGGTCTGTCGGGGGGAGGGAAGCTCACGTTTTCGCAGAGGATCACCGAGGGGAAACCCACATGTGAAGCGGCATTGGACCTCAGCGGAGGTGCGGGATGAGACGCGCTGTGGTCATCGGCACGGGGGCGGGCGGTTCCACCGCGGCGAAGGAGCTCCAGGGATCCTTCGACGTGACCGTTCTTGAGGCCGGCCGGGATTTCAGGCCGTTCTCGGGGGACCTGAAGAGACTGAGCGCGCTGCGGAGGACGGGCCTGTTCTTCGACGAACGCGAGATCCGGCTGTTGTTCCCCTCGATGAGGGTGAGAAAGTCGGATCAGGGGATGGTTCTCGTCAACGGAGTCGGACGGGGGGGTACGACGACGATGTCGGCCGGGAACGGGGTAAGGATGGACGCGGACCTCCGGGCCCTTGGCATCGACCTTGACGAAGAGTTCGCTGAGATCTTTCGCGAGATCCCCATAACGACCGAGCATCAACGCCGATGGCATCCGGTCACCAGGCAGCTCTTCGCGATCTGCGGCGAGATGGGGCTGGATCCCAGGCCGACGCCGAAGATGGGACGTTACGACCTCTGCACACGATGCGGCCGCTGCGTATTCGGATGTCCTCAGGGGGCCAAATGGGATGCCCGGCAGTTCCTTGCCCGGGCGCTCGACAACGGCGCCAGACTTGTCGAGAAGTGTGTCGCCGAGCAGGTCGTGATCCGTGACGGGGCGGCGGTCGGGGTGGCGGCACGGGTCGGACGGCACCGGGAGTTCTTTCCGGCTGATCTTGTTGTGCTTGCGGCGGGAGGGTTCGGGACGCCGAAGATCTTGCGGGAGTCGGGCATCGACTGCGAGCAACGGCTCTTTGTGGATCCCGTGTTGTGCGTGGCGGCCCCGCGCAAGGGGGCATTTCCGCACAACGAGATCTCGATGCCGTTCATCGTTCAACGTGATCGGTACATCCTGTCGCCGTACCTCGACTATCTCAGCTTCTTCTTCAATCGCGCGTGGCGGCATCCGCTCGACGACATCGTCTCCCTCATGATCAAGCTCGCCGACACGCCGGGGGGGGATGTTACAGGGAAGACCATATCCACACCCCTCACTCCGCTCGACAGGACAAGGATCGCCGAGGGGGTCGAACTCTGCAAGGAGATCCTGCGACGCTTTGGTGTCCCGGAAAAGGAGATGTTCCTCGGGACGATGAACGCCGGCCATCCGGGCGGCATGCTCCCGCTGACTGCAAAGGAGTCGGCTTCACTGCATTCCGCCAGGCTGCCGGAAAACCTCTACGTGGCCGATGCGACGCTTTTTCCCGAATTCGCTCGGCAATCCGCCGATCCTGACCATCGTCGCGCTGGCCAAGCGGATCAGCCGGTTGTGTATCGGCCTGTTCAATGGCGGGACTCATGGCCTGCAGCAAGGGCCTGATCGGATTCTTGCCGGCAGCGGCCGGCCATCATAAGGAGGAATTCCCGATGAATATCCTGACAGTGTATGCTCATCCGAATCCCAAATCATTTTGCCATGCGATCCTGGAGCAATTCAGCAAGGGTCTTCAGGAGGCCGGTCACACCAATGACATCGTCGACCTCTACGCGATCAAGTTCGACCCGGTCTTCCGGATGCAGGACTTCGCGAGCTACGTGCATGAGAGCATCCCCCTGGAGATCCTGGAAGAGATGGATCTCAAGGAGCGCGTGATGGATGCCGCGGGAGGGCCGGTACGGCGGTTCATCGCGAAACGCTGGATTCAGAACAAGGATACCCTGACCGTGGCGAGGTTCATCCACAACCATCGGCCCAAGGACGTCGTCGAGCAGTGGAAGAAGATCGAGAAGGCCGAGGGGCTTGCGTTCATCGCGCCGGTGTTCTGGCTTCATTTCCCTGCGATCCTGAAGGGGTGGTTTGAGCGGGTCTTCGCTTACGGTGACGCGTATGCGCTGAAGCGCGAAGGGTGGCGGGGGGAGATGAATGGGCGAATTCCTCTTATGCGCCACGAAAAGGCGCTGGTCATCAGCACCACTCTTTTCAGCGAGGAGAACTACAAGGGGTATTGGGAGACCCCCATGTCGCGGATCATTGACGATTGGGGATTGCGGTTTCCCGGGATCAAGAAGGTTGAGCACGTCTATTTCTACCGGGCTGCCGTGGCGGACGCGGTGGAAACCAGGCGGAAGTATCTGGAGCGGGCGTACGAGCTGGGGAGGGATTTCGCGGTCAGCTGACGGGGGTTTCAGACCAAGCGTTTCCCGCCGGCACTGGCGTCGATCGCCTTTGCCAGGCGGGACAGTCTGTGTCTCTTCCTTCTTGGCCGAGACCACCCAGTAGACGACCATGCGGCGATACGACGGTGCCTGTCGGGAGAAGAACGCCCACGCCTCTTTGTTCGCGCGAAATCGCCTCGCCAACGGGACGGGAAAGTCGTTCGGCCGGTTCTCGTAGCGTGTAGATCCCTGACTTCTGCGTTTTGCGCTTTTCGAAAGCCGCGATGCCTGCCGGCCGCATCAGTCCCTGCTTCGTCAGCTCTTTCACCTTCCGTATGTTGATCGCGCTCCAGGTGCTGGTGGGCTTGCGGGGGGTGAAGCGGATGCAGTAGCTCTCCCTGTCGACGGACCGGCGCACCCCGTCGATCCATCCGAAGCAGAGGGCCTGGTCCACCGATTCCGACCAGGTCATGCTCGGTTTGCCGGTACCCACCTTGTAGTAGCCGACGAACAGTTCCGTCGCTCTGGCGTGGTTCTTTTCGAGCCAAGCACGGAATGCAGCCGGGCCGGAGAAGAAACGAGGGGATGAGGGTAACAATCCCGGCGCTGGATGCACTTCCCGTGCCTGGTCATCCGCAGGTCTGGGTGCTGGCGGAGGGGGTACGTCCGGCAAGACTTTCTGCGCCCCGGAAAGTCGTCCCATACGATCAGACCTCTCTGGGCCCCTACGCCTGACCCGGCTGCTCCGCGCGGAGCCTTTCGCTGATGTCCTTGACCGACGTGATGCTCTCCAGCTGCTCGGGGAGGTATTCCGACGAGGTGACGAAGGTCCAGACGTAGGCGGCGATGGCGTAGATGTTCCCGGTCGAGAAATCGTCCAGGTCGATGGCGACGTAGAGGATCACCAGGAAGATCGCGAGCAGACAGATCCGCAGCACTCCGAAGTTCCAGGCCCCCCAGTTCGCGATCCTCTGCTTCCAGCCCGCCATGGCGGTGTAGTACGCGTTCACCTGCGGCGCGTCGTGCGTCGCGAAGACCCTGTAGACGTCCTCCTGCTGGTCATGGATCTCCTTTTGAAAACCTGAAACCTTCCTGTTGTAGAGGCGCCCCAGCAGGGAGACAGGGATCAGGATGCTGACGCAGGTAGCGCCGAGGCGCCAGTCGAACAGGGTCAGCGCAATGGCAGCCCCTCCGATGTCGACCGCCTGCTCGATGAGATCGGGAATGCGGTACTGGTAGAAGCTGACCACCTCGCGCGACAGCTCGGCGCGCGCGGCCGCGTGGCCCGGGTTGATCGCGTCCTTCTGCACCTTTTGCGCCAGCCCGGATGCAAGTTCGGTGTAGATCCGGAGGAAGATCCTCTCCCCAGGACCCGGCGGACCGTCCCGGCGAGGGAATTGAGCGCGAAGATGCTGACTCCAGATGACGATCGGCAGGGCGGGAGAGGGGCCGGGGGGGGTGCCCAGGCGCGCGATCATCGCATCGATGACCTGCCCGAAGATCGTCGGCTCGACGATCCAGGCGAGTCTTCTCGACCGCGACGAAGGAGAGGGCAAGCAGGATGCTCTTCCGGTAGGTGGAGAGGAGATTCCTCAGAGTCATAAGGCCTATCCCCGACGCGTTCTACGAGCGATCTCGGGCAGGGCTTTCTCCGCCGCCTTCTCCCCCTCGCGATCAGAGCCGCCAGCGGCGCAAAGTCGGCCCAGCCGTACGACGAAACGTTCGGACGGATCACCACGTCCGCGCCGCCCAGCGCATGGTCGGTCAGCGCCAGCTCGGAGATCATCTTCGACCGCAGCACCACGTCGATCACGTTCTTCATCGGTTCGAGATCCCGCAGGCTCCGGGTCACGGGGACCGCGACCACCGGAAGGCCCGTGAGCGAGCGGCACGCCTCCACCGGCACCAGGCTCGTCACCCCGCCGTCCACCAGCAGCCTTCCGTTCAGCCTCACGGGCCTCACGATCCCCGGGATCGCCGCGCTCGCAGCGACCGCCTTCAGGATCGGCCCGCTGCGCAGAACGACCTGCTTCCCGGTCATCAGATCGCACGCCACCGATGCGAAGGGGATGATGCAGTCCTGGATCCTCCCGTCCTCCAGCAGACGCGTCAGTGACCTCAGCAGGAGGGAATTCTCCACGAGTCCGGTCGACCAGCCGGACCGGAGCAGCACATACCCCCGCTTCATCCTCCGGTACATCGTCGCCATGGTCGGACGCCCGGCCGTCTTTTTCCCGCGGGCAAGCGCCCCGATCCCCACCTCCCGGAATTCCTCGCTGTGCAGCAACTCCTTCATCATCAACTCCACAAGCTTGGCCGATCCGGACTGCGCGTACATCCCGCCGACGACCGCCCCCATGCTCGTGCCGACGATCACCTCAGGGATAAGCCCCTCGCGTTCCAGCGCCTTCAACACCCCGATGTGCGCCAGCCCCCGGGCTCCGCCTCCGCCCAGCACCAGGGCGAAACCCCGGCGCCGCTCCCGTTTCGCCGAGACTCTTTTCATGAAGCAGACTCCCCTGCCTTCTGTCTGTGCAATGCCGCGATCATCGCCGCGGAGAGCAGGGTGAAGAAGGCCGCCCCGATGATCAGCGGCACGTCGCTCCTCCAGATGCCGATCCCCACATCCTGGACGTTCATCAGACAGTAGGCGATCAGCGCCACCTGCAGCATCGGTACTGACCCGCGAAGCACCGCGTACCCGATGATGCATGCCAGCGCCACCTGCCGCGCGGCCCACATCAGCACAAGGTAATGAGGGCCCGGAGCCGCGAAGTCGATGTCAGGGATGAATCTCCCGGGAGAGACGTACAACGATCCGCCGACAAAGAGCCCCAGCCAGCAGAGGGCTGCCGAGGTGATGCGTATCCAGCGAGGAATGGCCATGGTCGTGCTCCTATGGGATGGCCCAATGTCCGACTTTCTTTGCGAAAAGTCACGTCACGGGGGAATTGACCCGAGGAAATTTGTCTTTCGCGAAATTCCGCCGTAGCTTCCCCTCGATATCACCGAGCGTTCACCTGGAGGCTCCAGCCATGATCTCCCCTCTGCCGTCCCTTGCCCGATCCGCCGTCGTTGCGCTGGGCGTACTGTGTGTCGCCCAGGGCCTGCTTGCCCAGGAAAAGCCCCTCTACAAGGACCCGAAGCAGCCGGTCGAAGCCCGCGTGAACGACCTGCTCTCACGCATGACGCTTGCAGAAAAGGTCGCCCAGCTCCAGTCCACGCTCCGGCAGATCGAATGGGGGAAGAACATCACCGAGAACGGGCTCGGGGGGATCGGACCGCTGCTGCGGCCGTTCAACGCCGCCGACGCGGCACGCAAAGCGAACGAATACCAGAAGATGGCGCTGGAGAAGACGCGCCTGGGTATCCCGATCCTGCTGCACGATGAGGCCCTGCACGGACTGATCGGGAACGGAGCGACCAGCTTTCCGCAATCCATCGCCCTCGCGGCCACCTGGGACCCACGCCTGATGCAGCGGATCGGTACCGCCATCGGCAAGGAGACCCGAAGCAGGGGGATCCGGCAGGTCCTCGCGCCGGTCATCAACATCGCCCGCGACGTCCGGTGGGGCAGGGTGGAGGAGACCTACGGCGAGGACCCGTACCTTCAGTCGCGCATGGCGGTGGCCTACTGCAAAACGATCGAGAAGGAGGGGGTGCTGACCACCCCGAAGCATTTTATCGCGAACTACGGCGACGGCGGCCGCGACAGCTATCCCGTGCGCGCTCACCGAACGTGAACTGCGCGAAGTGTATCTGCCGCCGTTCAAGGCGGCGATCCAGGAGGCCGGCGCGAGCTCGGTCATGGCCTCCTACAACTCCCTCGACGGACTCCCCTGCTCGGCACATCCCTGGCTCCTGACGCAGCTCCTCCGGAAGGAGTGGGGATTCCAGGGGTTCGTGGTTTCGGATTACGGTTCCGTGGGGGGGATCAAGGACAAACATGCCGTGGCTGCGACAGAAAAGGAGACCGCACGCAAAGCAGTAGAGGCGGGGCTGGATGTGGAGCTGCCCGACATCTTCTACTTCGGCAGGCCGCTCCTGGAGGCGGCGACGGAAAGTCCGGCGACCGCGGCCGCCGTCGACGAGGCGGCGCGGCGGGTGCTCAGGGCCAAGTTCGCCCTCGGCCTGTTCGACGATCCGTACGTGAAACCCGAGGCGGCTGCGGCGCTGACCAACTCGCGGGACCATCGCGCCCTGGCGCGCGAGGCGGGATACAAAGCTATCGTTCTGCTGAAGAACGAGGGGGGTCTCCTCCCGCTCAAGAAGGAGCTGCGCACCATCGCCGTCATCGGTCCGATGGCGGATTCCGTCGGCTCTGGGCGGCTACAGCGGTTCGGGCATGGAGAGCGTAACGATCTTGCAGGGGATCCGCAGGGCTGCCGGGCCTGATGTACGCGTGACGTACGAGCGGGGATGCGATGTCGGGATCACCGCGATCCCGCCGCTTCCAGAAGAGTATCTCGTTCCGCCGGATGCGAAGCCGGGGGAGCACGGCCTCCGCGGCGAGTATTTCGCCAACAAGGATCTTCACGGCGCCCCGGCCCTGGTGCGGGTCGACAGGCAGGTCCACTTCACCTGGGGAGCGGGATCGCCTGCCCCCGGGCTTCCCGAAGACGGGTTCTCCGTGCGCTGGACGGGGAAGCTCGTCCCAACCGTCACCGGCCAATACCTGCTGGGAGCCGCCACCGACGACGGCGTGCGGCTGTGGCTCGACGGCAAGCTGCTGATCGACAGCTGGATGGACCGCGGTACCACGCTCGATCGCGTCACCCTCAAGCTGGAGGCGGGGAGGACGTACGATCTGAAGATGGAGTTCTACGAGAACGTCGGCTGGAGCTACGCGGGACTCGTCTGGTGGCGCGACACGGGAGTGGACGATCGGATCAAGGCTGCCGAGGAGGCCGCCCGGAAGGCGCAGGCGGCGGTGGTCGTGGTCGGCATCGCGGAGGGAGAAGGGTATGACCGGTCTTCGCTGGACCTGCCCGGCGAGCAGGAGCGTCTGATCAGCGCGGTGGCGGCGACGGGAACTCCCACCGTCGTGGTCCTCGTCAACGGCAGCGCGGTCACGATGGGAAAGTGGATCGCCGGCGTGCCGTCGGTGCTGGAGTGCTGGTACGGCGGGGAGGAAGCGGGGAACGCGGTCGCCGACGTGCTGTTCGGCGCGAGGAACCCCGGCGGGAAGCTCCCCATCACATTCCCCCAGGTCGTGGGGCAGGTGCCGTTGTTCTACAACTCGAAGCCGACCGGGCGGGCCGACGGGTACGTCGACATGAGCGGGAAGCCGCAGTTCCCGTTCGGCCACGGGCTGAGCTACACCACGTTCGCCTACAGCGACCTGCGCCTCGCTCCGGGAAAGATGGCTCCCGACGGAAGCTGCCGGGTTTCTTTGTCCGTGCGGAACAGCGGACCGGTCGTGGGTGACGAAGTGGTGCAGCTCTACATCCGCCGTCCGGTGGCATCGGTGACGCGGCCGGTGAAGGAGCTGAAGGGTTTTGCGCGGATCACCCTGGCCCCCGGGGAGACGACGACGGTCCAGTTCACCCTCTCGCCCGAAGAGCTCTCCTTCCTCGACGCGGCGATGAAGACCGTCGTGGAGCCGGGGATCGTGGAGGTGATGGTCGGCGCGTCGTCGGAGGACATCCGGCTCAGGGAGAAGCTGGAGATCACCGGGCCGTAGTCCTCCCGCGAGGCCCGCACACGTGCGCCTGCACGGGCGGCCCGGTCATGGGACGGAGGCCTGCACAATGCAAGAGTCCTCACTGCAATATGCAATCCCTCCCGAATTCCATTCGGGACAATGCGCTGCAGCCGCCCCGCGGAGATCCTCCTGCGGGGCGACTGCATTATGCAACCCGCCGCGGTTGTGCCTTCCCCTCCGGACAAGAAAACCACAGGATTTGAGTGCGATCGGGCAGTTGCGGACGGTTCCGGAGTGGCACCCTCCTTGTACCCGGGTTCATTGGAACCCACTTCAGAAGGAGTCCAGCCATGAGAACAGATGCGCTCGCATACGGTGCGGCCGAACTGCGCATGGCCGCGCACCGCTACTGGATCTGGGGGTTCGTGATCTCCATGGGGCTCCATTGTGCGATGCTCCTCGGAGTTCACCTCAGTTCGTACCGCGATCTCCACACGCCGCTCTTCACGCTGACCACGCCGCAGTTCATCTCCGTCGCCGGCGGCGGAGTGGTCCCTTCGTTGACACCGACACTTCCGCGCGGACACGCGGGGAGATCCGTTCCGAGGGTCGGCACGTTCGAGCCGGTCCAGGATCCGCCCGCGCACACGGACGATCCGACGCTGCCAGGTGCCGGGACAGAATTGGAGCCGGGGGGGATCGGGCATTGAGGGGAGTGGAGGCGATGGCGGTAACGGTGACGAAGGGATGGGAATCGTCGATGAGCCGTCGCCCGAGGCGTTCATTCCCGTCGAGAAACTACCGGTGGTCATCCGCCGGACGGAACCGGTCTACCCGGAGCTGGCGGTAAAGGCCGGACTGACCGGGAAAGTGTGGCTCAAGATGCTGGTGGACCGGGAGGGGAAGGTCCGGAAGGTGCTGGTGGTAAAGAGCGACGCGGACATCTTCTCCGAGGCCGCGATCGATGCGGCCCGAGGATGGCTCTTCGTCCCGGCGGTGATGAACGGCGGGCCGGTGACCGTGTGGGTCACCGTGCCGTTCACGTTCAAAATGCGGTAGGCAGCTATTTCAGCTGCCTGTATTTCTCCTGGTACTTGCCGTACAGCTGTTTGTGCTTGTCGCGCATGTCGGCCTTCCGTCCCTGGATGTAGACCTGCAGGACCGATGTCGAAAGCTCCAGCGGGTCCCCGTCCGTGATCATCAGCGTCGCGTCCTTCCCCTTCTCCAGCGAACCCACGCGGTCCACGATCCCCAGGATCTGCGCCGCGTACAGTGTCACCGCCTTCAGCGCCTCGTCCTTCGGGAGGCCGAACGCCGCGGCGGTGGCGGCCTGGTGGTTCACGTTGCGGGAGAACGACGGGGACCTCTCGCCGGCGATGCAGAAGGCAACCCCCGCCTCCGCCAGCTTCGCCGGGGTCGAGTAGACCAGATCATAGGCCTCGAACCGCCGCGCGGGAGAGCTGAGGACGTTCGTGTAGATCACCGGGATCTTCTTCTCCTTGAGCAGTCCCGCCACGCGCCAGGCGTCGCTTCCCCCGACGATCACGAGGTTCACCCCTTCCTGCTCCGCCCAGCTGACCGCCGACTGGATCTGTGCCACCTCGTCGGCGTTCACCCAGACGGGGACTTTCTTCTGCAGCACCGGGACCATCGCCTCCCAGCGGAGGTCCGGGTCGTGTTTTGCCCTGTCCGCTTCCCTCGCCTTCATGTACGCCCGTGCTGAGGCGAAGGTCTCGGCCAGAACCTTCAGCTCGTCGTCCCTCTGCTTCTGCCATTCCTCCCTGGTCTGTCGTCCGAACCGCGGACGCCGGTAGGTCATGGAGGGCCAGTTGACCACCAGCCCGATCGGCGCCTTCAGCGTCATCTCCTCCCAGGTCCAGCCGTCGGTCATCATGGCCGCGGCGGTACCGGAGATGAGTCCTCCGGAAGCCGAAGTCGCGGTGATCGCCACGCCGCCGGAGCGGGCCACGGGGATCAGCTCGCTCTCGGGATTGACCCCCACCTCCGCGCGGATGTTGGGATTGATCCGTCCGGTCTCCTGCAGGTCGTTGGAGCCGGCGACGCTCCCGATCTCGGTCAGGCCCATCGACGAGTTGGCGTCGATCAGCCCGGGGAAAACGTGTTTGCCGGATAGGTCGATCCGCTCCGCGTCGGGCGGGATGACGACGTCAACGCTGGCCCCGATGGCGGTGATGACCCCTTTATCGAACACGAGTGTCGCGCCTGGGAGCGTCGCACCGCTCACCGTATGCACGGTGCCGCCGATGAGCGCTACGGGGCGCTGCTGCTTCGGCGCGGGGACCGGATCGGAGGCGGTTGCGACCGAGACCGCGAACAGCACGGACAACAGGAAGCGGGTCGTCTTCATCGGGCACCTCCGTCCTCGTGACTGCATGAATAGGGGTTCTCCTCCTGGGGGCGTCTCGGCCTTCGCGGGGAGCCATCGGCGGGCGCTGCGCCGGCAGGGGTCTCCTGCTTTGTCCGCAGGACCTTCTGTATCAGCGCCGCCCTCTGGGTGTGGATGGCCTCCTGCATCTGCCGGTCCTCTTCCCGGTCAAAGTACCTGCGTCCCTCGATCCAGGTCTGCTCGCAGCGGGTGTAGGTGGAGAGGGGAGGGCCGCTCCAGATCACGAAGTCGGCGTCCTTCCCCGGTTCCAGCGAACCGACGTACGAGTCGATCTTCAACTGTTTCGCCGGGTTGATCGTGACGAACTTCAGCGCTTCTTCTTCGGAGAGCGCCGAACTTCACCGCCTTCGCCGCCTCCCAGTTCAGGCGGCTGGCCAGCTGGCTGTCGTCGGAGTTGTACGAAACCACCACTCCCTGGCTCTGCATCAGCGGACCGTTGCCGGGGATGGCATCCCACGCCTCGATCTTGTAGGCCCACCAGTCGCTGAAGGAGGAGGCCCCGACCCCGTGTTTCGCGAGGGCGTCGGCCACCTTGTATCCCTCCAGCACATGCTGAAGTGTCGCGAGTTTGATGCCGAAGTCTTCGCACACGCGCAGCAGCATCAGGATCTCGTCCTGGCGGTAGCAGTGGGCGTGGATCTCGCGTTTGCCGTTCAGCATCTCCACCAGCGCCTCAAGTTCCAGGTCTTTGCGGGGAGGGATCCGGGTCTTGTCCTTCTCCCATTCCTTCCATTCACGCGGAATAGTTGCGCGCCGCGGAGAACCGGTCCCGGATGATCTGCTCCACCCCCATGCGCGTGGCGGGATACCGGCCCGTGGGTCGTCCGCCGGGCTGAAGTTGCTCTGCTTCACGTTCTCGCCCAGCGCGAACTTCACTCCAGGGGGCGCCTCGGCGAAGACCAGCCCCTCGGCCGGCGAGCCCCAGCGCCACTTGACGACCGGCGTTCTGCCCGCCGATCGGGTTGGCCGAGCCGTGCAGGACGTTGGCCATCGTGGTCCCGCCCGCCAGCTGCCGGTAGATCCAGATGTCGTCGGGGTCCAGCACGTCAGCGATGCGGGTCTCGCAGGTGACCGCCTTGCCTCCTTCGTTGACGCTCGCGGAGGCGGTGTGCGAGTGGCAGTCGATGATCCCCGGCGTGACGTGCTTGCCGGCCGCGTCGATCACCACCGCTCCGGCCGGCGCAGTGAGGTTCTCCCCGATCCGTTCGATCTTCCCGGAGCGGATCAGCATGTCCCCCTTTTCGATCTTCCCCGGTTTCCCTTCGGTCCAGATGGTGGCGTTCTTCACCAGGACCACTTTGGGCTGGTCCGGCGGCTTCTCGCGGCCGAATTCGCCGGGCGGAAGTTTGTCAACGAACGAGGCCATCTCCGGTGGCTTCGGCTTCGCAGTGTCGGCCGGGGGGACGAACGGCTCCCGCAGGGCAGCGCTCCACGCAAATGTTGTTCCATCGGGCTTCTCCCCGACGCCGTTCATGCTGCTCCCGCGCACGGTGCCGGAGATCCTGACCGAACCCCGCATCCCGGCGATGCCGGCGAGAGTCCGCGATGCCGGCGGAGTCCGAGCGCGGCCGGTAGAGTCCGCAAGGCGGACGGAATCAGCCGACACACTCCACGTCATCCGTCCGGCGGCGTAGGTCAGACCAGAAAGCGGCAGATCCTTCCCCTTCACCCGGAGCGAGCCGGTCGGCTTGTCGGGGTCACCCTTCAGCACCAGATCGCCCGAGAACTCCTTGCCGCCGGAAAAGGACCATGTCCCGCGGGCTTCCACCGTGGGAGGAACCTTCACTTCGTATCTCTTCCCGTCGATCCAGACCTCCCGGATCTTCGTCTTCGTGGCGAAGAGGTCGCCGTCGGTCACGACGATGTTGGCCGCGCGGCCGGTCTCGAGGGAGCCGAGCTGTTTGTCGAGCCCGAGCCACGCCGCGGGGGTGACGGTCAGCGCGGCGAGCGCGCCGTCGGGTGAGAGGCCGCGCTGTACGGCCTTGCGCAGCTGTCCGAGGAACGTGCCGGGGTCTTTGAGCTGCGAGGCGGTCAGGGCCAGAGGGATGCCCGCCTTCTCGAGCCGGCCCGCATTCTCCGGGGCCGCGTCCCAGTGCTGGAGATCCTCCAGCGTGACCGCCAGGGCTTCTTCCGGCGCATCGACGTTCGGCGGCTCGGGGAAGTTGAGTGGCAGGATCATCTTCGGGCGGCTCTCCTTCAGCTGCGCGAGTCGCCGGTACTCCTCCCCGCAGCCGCGGATCCAGAGGTTGAGGGAGAATTCCGCAGAGATCTTCAGCAGCCGCAGGACGTTCTGGTCGTCGGAAGCCTCGCCGACGATGGGACTCTTCCGGGCGATGGCGTCCGCCAGTGCGGCGAGTCCGGTGCTGGTTTCGGGACGCGGCTGGTCGGGATGTTGTGCGTAGGCTTGCCACGCGCGCCGGTACCAGTCGGCGTCATTGAATGTCTGCCGTGTGAAGGCGATGACCCCCATCAGGGAGTTCGGATACCCGCCGAAGAAGTCGTCGCGCTGTTCGAAGGAGATCGTCTGCGCGGCCTGGCGTTTCAGGACCAGCTGCGGGCCCGGGGCATCCGCGAGACTGACCAGCGCATTCTGTCCGCGGAATATGCCGGACTGCGGGGTACAGAGCACGGCCGCAAAGCCCTGCGAGCGCAGCTTTTCCGCCGCGTTCTGGTCAGGCTGGAAGGCTGCGGAGACATCGAGGTCGGCACGCATCTTCCGGGTCCAGTGTTCGGCCCCTTTCGGCTTTTCGGCCGGCGCGGTCTGGGCGGGGCCTTCCTCTCCGCCGATCGCGGCGGCCTTCGGCAGGCCGTAGTCGGACGAGAGGTCGATGAACCCGGGGTAGAGCGTCAGCCCGGCCATATCCCATATCCGCGCGTCGGGCGGGGGAGAGACCTTTTCACCGGCGGCCTCGACCACGCCGTCACGGACGACCAGCGTCCCGCGGGCGATCACGCGCCCGGGCGCCAGGACGATGCGTGCGTTGGTGAAGGCATGGACCGCGGGCGTATTGTCGTGCAGCCCTGTGAAGGGTGCGAACTGGGCCGAAGCCGTCGCGACGGCGGCCAGGAGCAGACAGAAAAGGGACCGCATGAAAGGACCTCCGGATTGAATCTTTCAAAATACCCAATGGGGGGGCCTCACGCAAGGGGATGGGGTTCTTTCCGACATTTTCATGACAACCGGCGCGGGCGGATCATTGATATTGTTTGTGAAGATGAGGATGTTCGTGAAGAGCCGCCCGGGCGGCGTGCACATCTCAGGAGGACCCATGAAGGCGACGGTCAGAAGGAGGAGCGGCTGGCGGCGGATCGCGGCCGGGCTGGCGGTGTTCCTGGTGCTCAGGCACACGATGACGTTCGGGTCCGACGAAGTGACCTGGACCTTCACGCTGGTGAACCGCACCCCGCACTATCTGCACGCGGTGCTGAACAACCGTTCGCTGGCGTACCTCCCGCCGGGAGGGAGCATGGCCATGGACGTCGCGGCCTACGGGGTCGTCGTCGCGGACGTCCGCTACTCCCCCGGGCAGGGGATACACGCCTCCAGAAGCCGCGTCATCGAATCCCAGTGCAGGACGGTCACCAGTACGACGGGGACCACGAGCACCGACTGCAACCAGTCGTCGCCGGACTGTGGCGAGACCTCCTCGACCGGCACCACGACGTCGACCACCACCTGCACCCCGATCACGTGGAGCGTTGTTCCGGCCGACCTGGACTCTACGTCGGCGGGAGGGGCAGATGAGCGCCTTCGGCAGACTTTGCACGATCGCCGCGCTGGGACTCCTGGTACAGCATGCGGCCATGGCGCAGGATTCCGTCGTGGTCGCCCGCAATTCCCTCGGGTTACGGGTGGGGTACGCCGCCACGCCGGGCGAGTGGAGCAACAGTCCCATGGTTCCCTCCGTCAAGCTGTACGGCGCGGGATTCACGTACGAAGGGGATCTCGAATTTCGCATCGCACCCCTCTGGACGCTGGGTATCGGGGGCGGATACGTGGCTTTGAACGGGAGCGCGTGGGAAGACTACGTCCGCGGGCAGGGGGACGTGATCAGCGTCTCCGCGTGGGCGGCCCATGCGGAACTGGTGATCCGTCCGCACATCGAGCTGGGGGCGGACGATCTGCTGAAGGTGGAGCTCGGTGTGGCGGCGGTGTTCGCGGGCGGGAGCGAGACGTTCGCCTCGAGCGAGTATTCGTATGAAGACCTGCCGGACTATGCGTTCGGGGGGATCCTCGGGCTGGAGTACCAGCACCTGTTGAGCAAGAAGTTCGCCTGCACGCTGCGCGGTTCGTTCCTGCTCTTTCCCGGAGCCCTGAACTCGCTGGGTGGGATGGACCAGACGATGATGTTCGTGCCGATCACGGCGGGATTCCGCGTGCTCTTCTAAACAGAAGGGGCGCCTCCCGGGCGCCCCTTCTGGTACTCTGCTCTTCCGCCGCCGGTCCTATTTCGCGTGCAGGACCAGCCGGTCGCCGTTCCGCAGGAGGATCGTCAACTCCTTCCCGTCGTGCGTCACGGCCTGCTTCTCCACCTGGGCCACGCCTACCATCAGTTCCGCCGCCTCGGTGCCGTTCAGCAGCGTTCCGAGGTCGGCGGCGCTGACAGTATAGGAACCGGTATTCGCCACCATCACGACCAACCCCCTCTGAAACTCCGGCCCCATTCCCTCCATCGGCCCACCTACCATGAAGGGTCCTTCGCGGTGCCCCTTCGGCCCTTCACCGCCCATATGGCCGTCGCGCCCGCCATCCATATCGTGCTGTTCCCGGGGCTCCATCTGCTCACGCCGGAGATGGGGAACGACCCGGATGAGAACGCTGTCGGTCGATGAGCCGCCGGTCCAGCTGATGTTGAGGTCCGCGGATTTCGAGACCGTGTCACCGTTGGCGTGCCCCTTGACCGTCAGGAGCGACGTCGGCGCGTTGACCTGGAACACCCCGCCGGTGAAGCCGGCAGAGCCGGTCACGGCGAACGTGTAGGCCCCGCCGGCAACGAACGGGATGTTCACGGGCGTTGCGGATCCATGATGCCGCCCCTTCCCGAAGGTCTCGTAGAGCACCCTACCGTCGGGGGTCGTCCGCTTGGTCACGTCCACGCTCCCACCGGGGAAGTTGAGCGTGACCGTGCCGATGTCGATGCCGCCCCGGCGCATCATGGTGGTGCTGGTCTCCGACTGAACCACGGCATAGGCCTCTCCGATCGTGGTCCCCTCGGCGATATTCGGTCCCACGAACTTCTTCCACCCGATCGAGAAGATCCCTCTTGAGGCCGAGCTGGTCACTCCGGCCACCGCCAGCTGGGCGCGGTCCTGGCTTACCGTGGACACCGTGCTCGCGAGCGTCGCGTCGGCCTGCGATGCCCGGGGTCCGGTCGATTCCGCGCATCCCATCAGCGCCAGCGCCATCTGCCATCCCTGCTGCCAGTCTCTGCCATGTCGCGTTCATGTCGTTCTTCCTTGTTATGAATGGGGGAACATCACTTCATCAGGACCATCTTCCGGGTCGAGGTCGACGATCCGACGCTCAGCCGGTACAGATAGACCCCGCTCGGCAGCGTCGCCGCGTCCAGCGTGGCCGTGTAGGCGCCGGGAGCCCGGTAGGCGTTCACCAGCGTCGCCACTTCCTGTCCTATCAGGTTGTACACCTTCAGCTCCACCTGTCCGGCCGTCGAGAGCTGATAGCCGATCGTGGTGGTGGGGTTGAAGGGGTTGGGGTAGTTCTGTGCGAGCCCGAAGCTCAACGGCTGATCGTCCGGGCGCTCCTGCACATCCGTGACCAGGGAGAGGTTCAGGTCCACCACCGCGCCGACCGGCGCGCCGGTGACGTTGTACGAGAGGGACACCACCTTCGCCTGGGCAAGGGATGTGCCCGGCAGATCGGCCGCGACAGCGTAGGTGCCCGGTGCGAGACCGTTGATCGAATACGCCCCGGTTGCATCGGCGAAGCCGTACCCCGCCACAACGCCGTTCCGCGCAGCCACCACAAGGGTTCCCGCCGCGTCCGAGGCCGTGCCCGCATTCAGGAGGATCCGTCCCGTGATCGCAGCATACCCGCGGGTGGAAACCGGGATCTCCTTCACATAGATGTCGATACCGGTGACCGTGTTGCCGTTGACGGGGATCCGGGTGGCCCGGCGCCAGTTGGTGCTGAGCGAATCGTTGCAGTAGAAGGCCGGCGCGTAGTTGCCCATCGGCAGCGCGAAGACGATGTAGGCCCCGGGGAGCAGGTTCTCGAGCACGTAGTTGCCGAGGGAATCGGTGTCGACCCAGTACGCGCGCACGATACGGTACGGATCCGTCGCCAGCCACCGGTCACGCAGCGCGACGATGCGGGAGCGGACGCCGATCTCCTTTGCCGTGTCGATGACCGATCCCTTGATCGTGCCGAGCGGGATCGGCGGCAGCTTGGTCAGGACAAAGTCGATGCCGGTCGTGTCGCGGTACAGCTTCAGATACCGCGCGGCGAGCATGCTGTTCGTGGTCAGATGGAACTGTACCGCGTAGCCCGGCGCGCGAGCATACGCGATGTAGGTCCCGGGAGGTACGGCGATCTTGTAGCGTCCGAGCGTGTCAACGACGGCACGGAAGACATGGGGGGAAATCCCGTCCAGGCGGAAGTCCAGCGACGGACCGTACTGGCCATTCTGGCCGAACGGACCGTTCTGACCATCCTGGTCGAACATCTGCCGGAAATCCTCCACTTCGGAGTTGGTGTTGAGCGCGAAACCCTGGCGTGCGAAATAGACCTGCGCCCCCTTGACCGGCTGACCGAGAGTGTCGGTCACCTCTCCCGTCACCTTCACCAGCGGCAGCCGGGCGGTGCCGGCGCGCAACGTGAAGTTCGCGATCGTCACTGCAGGAGAATCGGGGATCGTCACCCGGTTCGCCTCTGTAGCGGTCGCTTTGCCGTCGTACCACTGGCTGGCGTACAGCGGCGTCGGAGAGATCGCATGGAGCTTGTAGATGCCCGGCTCGATGTTGCGGATCCGGTAGTTTCCATTCTGATCGGTCTTTCCCACGAACCGGTAGCAGCCGGCGACCGTCGGCTCAAGGTTGTTCGCCTGCACGACCTCGATGACCACGCCGGGGATCGGGGCGCCCGTGGTGTCAGAGACCTTCCCCTGGACGATACCGTTCCCGATCGTGACGGTCACGGTGAACCGCTGGAAACCGATCTCTCCTTTGCTCGAGCGGGCCATGATCCCGATCGGGTACCAGCCGTGTGCCTGCGGCGTCCAGGTGACGACACCGGTCACAGAATCGATCTTGAAGCCAGGGGGGTAAGGCATCGGTCCCATGGTCATGTTATCCTGGAAATACCGGATCACAGCGGTCGGGTCGGGAGAGACCGCCTTTGCCGTGTACTGGTACGCGACCCCGACGCGCCCGAACAGCGGCGGCTGGGAGATGAACTTCAGCCCCATGTTCTGATGGGGGCCTCCCTGCGCGGAGACCGGCTGCACGGCCATCGCCGCGAGCAGCAGTACGATGGATACACAGTAGAGAGCTTTCATAGTGGCCTCGGCTGGTGATTGTGCGACAATGAAGGGATCGTGCGGTTGGACAGGCTTCATGCCTCCCAGAACGCGCAATTCCGGTGCCACGGGAATTTTGGGGAATTCGAGGCAAATGGGCCAACGATCACCCTGGACCGCGCAAACCGTGCATACCGGGCGAATAGATTGCGTGCCGCGAAAGGTCTACCCGCGGATAGGGAGTACGCCTGGGGTCTGCTGGCGGACAAGGAGTATCGCTGGAGGACTACCGGCGGATGGAGAGGGTCAGGAGGAGTCCCCCTCCCTGCGACCGGGGGCCGGTCGACCGGAGGGCTACGGAAACCGGCGGGCTGTTGGTGAAGACATCGATCTCGGAGGCGAGGTAGACCGCTGCGAATGCGGCGAAGGCCCACATCTCGGCGGTGCGAACGCGGTCGTAGGTTGTCGTACTTCTTTTCGATCTCGTCCGGCGACGTGGCGGCAAGGTACTTGTCGTGGGCGTCCGCCCGCACGAACTCCAGCACGATGCCGGTCCCGAGCGTCGCGATCCCCGCCCCGAGGAAGATCGCCCCGGAGGTGCTCCTTCCCTGATAGAGCTGCTCCCATCCGGGGAAGAGGAGCGTACGGTAGGTGATTCCCCCGAAGTGTTCGCCTGGTGTTGACGACGTCGGGGGTTTCGACGGTCCGGATCGCGGCCCTGGCCTCGTTGAAGACCGACAGGATCTTGGGGGATGTGAGGACCGGATCGAGGTCGTATGCCGGCTGCCGGCGGAGGATGCTGACGAAGTGGTCCTTCGCGGAGGCTGTGCGTCCCTGCGCCACGAGCGCGAACGCCACCCACTGTTCGGCGAGGTTTTTCACGGAGTCCCCCGGCAGGTCGTGCTCGAGAAGCCTGCGGGCCTCCAGCTCAGCCTGCGCATACGAGCCGGCGGCATAGAGTGTTCCGACCAGCTGCAGCGTGGAGTCGGGTGAAACCTGCGCCCTGGCCCCGGCGGAGAGGAGGAGTATCGTTGCCAGAAGCGCGGCCGTTCGGAAGGTTGGTGTCATCGCGTGAAGTCCACCGAGACTGAAAGAGTTTCCCGCGGAGCGACCACCACGGTTCTTGTGGTATCCCTGAAGCTCGGATGATGGAACCTCAGGCGGCGCGTGCCGGGGGAGACCATGATCGGGCGGTCGATGGGTGTGGTCTCTCGATAGACGTCGTCCACCGAGATCTCCGCCCATGGGACCGCGGTGCACCTGATGTGGCCGGCCGTCGCCAGGAAGTCCGCTGTGACCCGTAGCTCTTCTCCGCCTCCCACCGTGATCGTCCGGACGCTCGGCTCGAAGAACTGTCGGGTGAAAACCACGGCATGGATCCCCGCAGCAATGCGGACGGGGGAGTTCAGCGGAAGCTCTCCGAGCGTCCGCCCGTCGAGGCTCACTCGTGTACCTGCGTCACCCGCAAAGAGGATCCTTCCAGAGTCGGGGAGTTGCGGCGCGGCGGCGATCTGCCCGGGAACGGGGTCGGTCTTCTTCTCCCGGACGGGAAGGGCCGTCTCCTGTTGACGGGGTTGTTCGCCGGGGACGGCATTGGCCGTGTCCGCGCCGCGTGATGCGAGCGCGGCACCGGTATCGCGCGGTCCGCCGTCCTGCAGCGCGGAAGTCGGCGGGTCGACAGGCCGGAACAGGACGTAGAGGCCGCCGGACAGGACAACCACGGCGGCTGCGACCCAGCGGCCCGCGTGCCGCTTGCGGGAAGGGTGGGGGATGACCATCCGGCGGCTGGAGCCGGTGGTCTTCAGCTCCGCGAGCGCCTCTTCGGGCGAGACGAACCGGCGCTTGCGGTCGGGGTCCATCAGCCGCTTCAGGATGGCGACGAACTCCGGCGAGCAGAGAGGGGCAAGCCTGTCCAGCGTTTCCGGACGGAACTGCGCGATCCGGTTCAGACAGTCGGCGTAGGTCTCGCCTTCGAAGAGCCGTTCCCCGGTCAGCGTCTCGACAAGCGTCGCCCCCAGGGAGAAGAGGTCCGTCCGGCCGTCGGCCTGTTCGCCACGGACGATCTCCGGGGCGAGATAGGCCGGGGTCCCAACCACCACTCCCTCGGCGGTGAGCGTGGGGGCCACGGAGATCTGGGCCAGGCCGAAGTCGGTGATCTTGACCACGCCTTCCGGGGAGAGCAGGATGTTCCCCGGTTTGATGTCGCGGTGGAAGATGCCGCGGGCGTGGGCGGCGGCGAGTCCGCGCAGAACGTGCACCGCCACCTTCTCGGTGAAGGCGAATGTACGGAGGTCCCCGTCGGCGATCACGTCCTTCAGCGACCTGCCGTCCACGAACTCCATGACGATGGCCGGGGAGCCGTCGTGTTCCCTGAGGTCGTAGACCTGGACGATATGTTCCGACCTGAGGGCGGCGCAGGCATGCGCCTCCCGGACGAACCGCTGGCGCGCCTGTTCGTCGCTCGCGATGTGGCGGTGGAGCACCTTGAGGAGCACTTCGCGCCCCAGCGTCTCGTGATACGCGCGGTAGACGCTTGTGGTGGCGCTTTCGCTGATCTTTTCGCGGAGGGTGAAGGCCATCTACTGCTTCCATTCCTTGAGGCGGTATTGCAGCCAGCGCAGGGAGACCCCCAGGATCTCCGCCGTGCGGGTCCGGTTCCCCCCGTTTTCCGCGAGTGTCGTTTCGATGACCTGCCGCTCCAGTTCGGCCAGCGTAGTGGTGGAGGTTCTGCGTCCGGCGATCGTCGGCGGCACCCGCCGATCCGGCGGCACCCGCCGATCCGGCGGTTCCCGCGGATCCCGCCGTTCCGGCGGAGTCGTCCATCACGAAGTCTCTTCTGGTCAGCTCCTTGCCGTCGCAGAGGACCACCGCCCGTTCCAGCGCGTTCTGCAGCTCGCGGACGTTCCCCGTCCACTCGCTGGAAAGCAGCACCTGCATGGCCTCGGGGCGGATCCCTTCCACGGGTCGGCGGTGCTGTTCCGCCGCCCGGCGCAGGAAGTGCAGCGCGAGCGGCGGGATGTCCTCTTTCCTGTCGCGCAGCGGAGGGAGCTGGAGCCCCACGACGTTGAGCCGGAAGTAGAGGTCCTCCCGCAGACGCCCCGCTTTCACCTCTTCGGCGGGTTTCCGGTTGGTGGCGGCGATCACCCGGATGTCGGCGATCCGGCTCTTCGTGTCGCCGACCCGCCGGTATTCCTTCTCCTGGAGCAGGCGGAGGAGTTTCGACTGCAGGAGCAGGGGCAGTTCGGTCACTTCGTCAAGGAAGAGCGTCCCCCCTTCGGCGGCTTCGACCAGCCCCTTCTTGTCGGCGTTCGCGCCGGTGAACGCCCCGCGCATGTAGCCGAAGAACTCGCTTTCGATCAGCTGCTCGGGGATGGCCGAACAGTTGACGGCGACGAACGGCTTGTTGCGCCGCGGACCGTGCTCGTGGATCGTGCGGGCGATGATCTCCTTGCCTGTGCCGCTCTCGCCGGTGACGAGCACGGCGACGTCCACGTCCAGCACCCGTTCCATCCGTTCCAGCGCGCGGGTCCATGCCGGGCTCGTCCCCACGAGATGGGTGAACTTCCGGGTCACCTCCACCGCTTCTTTCAGGCGCCGGTTCTCGGACTGGAGCTGGGCGTACCGCTGGGCGTTCTCCAGCGCCACGGCGGCGAGATGTCCGAAGACGGCCAGGAACTTCATCGACTCTTCGGTGAAGGCCTTGCGGGAGACGCTGCTGTCGAGGTACACCGCCCCGGTGGTCCGGTCGGTGGAGCGCAAGGGGACGCAGATGATGGAGAGGATCTTCTGCGCGACGATGCTCCGGGAGTCTTCGAACCGTTCGTCGGCCTGCGCGTCGTAGGTCAGCACCGGGGTGCCCGTTTCCAGGACGGAGCGGACCACCGAGGAGGAGGCCGCGAAGGTCTCGCTCGTTTGCGGGGTGCCGAAGTTCTTCGCCGCGGCCACCGAGAATCCCCGCGGACCGTCCCTGCCCGCGAGCAGCACGAACCCCCGCTCCGCGTTCAGGTGTTCCATGGCGGCGCTCAGGATGTTCTGGAGAAGCTCTTCCGGCGCCAGGATCGAGTTGATCGAGCGGGTGATCTCGTAGAGGGCTTCGAAGCTGTTGGGCCGGTCGGCGTTCATCGGACGGCGAAGGAAGATTCTTTGGACCGGCAGGAATTCCCGAACTCGTCCACGAGCGTGACGGCCCAGACGTAGTTGCCGGTCGTGAGGGGCGAAGGTGTCCCGGTCTGGGGATACTGATACGTCTCGGAGACCGGGCTGAGGCCCGCCGCCTCCCAGACGACCGTCTGCGTTCCCTGGTCGACGCGGGAGATGGTGACCGTGTTGGTGTACGTGTAGCTGACCGCCGGCGCCTGCCATGTGAAGAGCGGCGTTCCGTCGGTGGTGTCGTTGCGCACCGAAGAGGGGGAGACCGGGGTCGGCGCTGTTTCGATCACCCGGAGGACGTAGAACGGCTCGCCGGTGTTCACTGCCCGCTGGCGGTCCATGGACACGATCGTCAGCGGCTTGCCCACCAGCCACTGGATCGTGTTCGTGGGAAGGTCGTACTTGAAGACCCGGGTCTCGAACATCTTCGACGAAGGGACGTAGGTCATCGGGAACCAGAGCGAGCCGGCGCAGAAATAGACGGAGTCGAGGTCGGTGATGCCGTTGGGGTCGGACATGTCCGCCCAGACGTCCACATAATACTGCGGGCTTGGATAGTACTGGTCGATCTTGCGGGTCAGGATCTGTTGCGAGAGGACGACCGGGGCTCCGTTGAGGGAGAAGGTCACCGCGGTCTGGCCGCCGCTGAGGGTCACCTTCTGGGAATCGGGCGAATAATTGTCTTTGGTGCAGACCACGGTGATCTGTCCGGGAGAGAGGCGCGAGAAGGTGAACCTGCCCGAGGAATCCGACAGAACGAAGATCCCCGCGGACGGGAGCTGTATGCGGGCTGAGGGGATCGGGGTCCCCTGGTTCTTCACGACGACCGTGCCGGTAAGCGAGCCCTCGGGTGAGACGTAGCCGGGGGAGAGCGGATCGAGGGGATTGTCCCTCGGGGCGTCGGCGCAGCCGATCAGAAGGAACAGCAGCAGTATGCCGGTACGACGAAGCATGCGGAAAATATACGACAATCGCCGCAAAGAGCCAAAGGGACCCCCTAGTGTACGGTCCAGACGGTGCCGAGGATGGCGGGTTTGGTGCGGCGCGGATCGGGCGGCTTCATCCGCTGGAACGTGCCGGGGGGAACGTTCGGCTGGTAGTAGACGGTCAGGATCGTGTCGGGGGCGAGTTCCACCGACGCCGGATAGCCGATGTCGCCGTTCGGGGCGTCGTTCCGGAGGATCACCTCGTTCCGCAGGTCCCAGCGTATCCCGTCCTCGCTGATGCAGGCGCGCTGACCGAACGGGGGGCGCCGGTAGCCGTAGGTACAGAGGACGCGGCCGTCGGCAAGGAGCAGCAGGTGGGGCGGGTATCCCCAGAGTGGAGTGGGAAAGGGCTGGACCCACGTCCGCCCGCCGTCGTCCGAAGTGGTCTCCCACAGGACGCACCGCGGATCCCTGTCGTTGTAGGGTTTCGCCGTCGCCCGGATCATCATCACGATCCTGCCGCTGCGAAGCTGGAGCATGTGTGGCTCGCCGAAGGCGATGCTGTCGCGGTCGTGGGCTCGGAACGATCGAGCGGAGTTTCCACTTTCCGGGGAGTCCCGCCGAGTGGAAGATCCCGATGCTGTCGCGGAACGTCCGGTAGGAGGCGCAGAGGAGCGAGCCGTCGCGGAGCTGCAGGCCGCCATGAACGGCGTCGGTGGCGGCGATCCGGTCGGACCACGATCTTCCGCCGTCGGTGGATACGCGTCCCCATGCCCCCTGCAGGCCGGCGGCCTCGCGATAGCGCGTGCTGACGACATGGACCTTCCAGCGTCTGAGGACCTCGGCCTCGTACGACTCCGGGGGAAGCGCATCGTACGCCGCCTGGGTGAAGGAGGTGGACCAGAGATGGAGCAGGAGACGTCCGTCGGACAGGTTGGTCACGCCGCATTCCCGGTCGTCGAGAGGCGTATCGGCCACCAGTCCCGGGAGGAGCCACCGCGATCCATTGTCCGTCGAGCGAACCGAAAGGATCGCGCCGTCGGGGCCGAGGTGTTCTTCGGAGCGGCAGAAGAAGACCACGAGCTCCTTCGGGCCGGTCCTGACGATGGACGGCCAGGCCATGTACTGTCCGGCCTCTTCATAGACGACGACATTGCGGAGGATCTTCTGGCCCGATCCCTCGGTCGGGGAGCATACGGCGAGGAGGACGAGCGCAAGGATGCGGAGCGATCGCGTGTGGATCATGATCGTGCCCTGAGATCGGTTTCGATCCGCCGCAGCGTCGCGGCGTCGATCGGGTAGAAGGAGAAGGCGAGGATCGCCAGAACCGCGGCGGCGGCGGGGAAGACGCTGATCACGAGTCGGATCCCCAGCAGCGCTTCCGCCGTCTGCGCGGCGTGCGGCACGTAGCCGAACGCCGAGAGCAGCCACCCGGTCATCGCCCCGGCGATCCCCGTGCCGAACTTGAACGACACGGTCCCGGCGGAGAAGACCAGCCCGGTCGCTCTGCGTCCGGTCTTCCAGGCGGAATAGTCCGCCGCATCGGCGAGCATCGCAAAGAAGAGGGCGACGATAGGGCCGGTGGAGAATTCGGCGAGGGCTCCGAGCACCATCATCGGGAGCGTGTCAGTGGGGCCGGGAAGGTAGAGCATCGCGCTGGTGATCCCCGCGACGGCAAAGGAGAAGAGGATCACCCGCCGCTGTCCGAGCCATCGAGCGAGGGGGGCGGTGAGCGCGGCACCGGCCATCGCGGCGAGGAGCCCGGTCACCATGAACGCAGGTGGCGAGCGACGCGTCGCCGGCGTAGTACTTGAAATAGTACATGGTGCTTCCCTGCCTGAGCGTCGTGAGCGTAACGAAAAGGATCCCGACGGCGAAGAGGATCACTCCACGGACGGTTGCGCGCCAGGTCCAGCAGGTCCTGGCGCACGGAGCGTGTGGCTGGCGGATCCGCCTTCACCCGCTCCCTGGTCGTCAGGAAGGTCACGAGCAGGAGGAGCACGGCGGCCGCGGAGAAGATGATCATCGTAATCCTGTACCCCTCGACGTCGTTCCCCGTCCGAAGTATCCCACGAGGGTGACATTGAGACCCTGCGTGAGCAGCCCGCCGAGGAACGCGAACACGAACCGGTAGGAGGAGAGAAGTGTCCGTTCCGCCGGGTCGGCGGTCATCGCGCCGGTGAGCGCGCAGTAGGGGATGTTGCTGGCGGTGAAGACCAGGATCAGCCCGCTGTAGGTGGCGTACGCGTAGAGCAGCTTCCCCGTGTACGAGAGATCGAACGTGGTGAACGTGAGGACGGTGCAGCAGGCCGAACGGGAGGGCGGTCCAGAGGATCCACGGGCGGATACCGCCCCCACCGCGTCTCCGTACGGTCGGCGACGATACCCATCACGAGATCGGTGATGCCGTCCCAGTAGCGGCAGACGAGCAGCAGCGTGCCGACGGCGGCGGACGGAGAGGCCGAAGACATCCGGTATAGAAGATCGGCAGGAAGACCATCAGCGTACGCCAGACGAGGTTCGTGGCCGTGTCGCCGAGGGCGTAGCCGATCTTTTCCTGAACAGGGAGGCCCCGCTGCGCGGGCCGGGGATCGTGGCGAGAATCCGATTATTTCTCGCCGCCATGCCGTACCACTCCGCGGAAGCTTTCGGGATCCTGCGGCCGGTCGTCGAAGTCGACGTAGTGGATGCCGAACCGGCGGGTGTAGCCGGAGGTCCACTCGAAGTTGTCCAGGAATGACCAGAGGAAGTACCCCCGCAGGTCCGACGCCGGACCTGGATCGCCTGGTGGCACTCCGCGAGATACTCCGGAGAGAACTCGATCCGCTCCAGGTCGTCGATCCTCGCCGTCCACGCGGTCTGGTCGTCCAAGGCGCACCCGTTCTCCGTGAGGACGATGTGCGGGTTGTCTGTAGCGGTCGGTGGATCCAGAGGAGCAGTTTTCGGCATCCCCAGGGGACGATGGCCCAGCCCATTTCGGTCTGTTTCCAGGACGGGTCGGCGCTCAGCTCGGACATCCTGGTCTTCAGCGATCCCGCCGTTGCCGAAGGGCGGGACTTGGGCCGACGTCCGTGCCGGGCCGGCCTCGGACGGCGTACATCGTGGTGTAGTGATTGAGGCCGAAGAAGTCGGTGGAGCCTCGGATGCGTGTCGGCATCGTCGGGCGTCGAACGCGGGAGCCGGTCTCCGCACGCGCTGCGCGCATGACTGCGGGGTAATCGCCGAAATAGAGCGGGTCGGCGAACCAGCCGAGGAAAAACTCGAGCGACGCGTTGAGCGGCCGCCCGGTCTTCGGGCGAGTCGGTGAGCGGCTCGCGCCAGTCGCAGTTGTTCGCCATGCCGATCATCGCCGTGCTGGTGCGGCTGGAACCGGCTCGCGGTACAGTTCGACCGCCAGCCCGTGTGCTCGCAGAAGCGTTATGGCGGCCCGGTAGGGTTCTTCGTTCGGAGACCGGCCCGGGGCGAAGCACTCCCTGCCCGTACCCGAGGATGGAGACGACCCAGGGTTCGTTCAGCGTGATCCAGTGTTTGACCCTGGTCGCCGAAGTGCTTCGAAGCAGATGCCGGCGTACTCCGCGGAACACGGTCGGCGCATGCGAGGGTTGAGCCAGCCGTCCGATTTCGAGGTGCGAGCGGAAGGGGGAGGTCCCAGTGATAGAGTGTGACCCACGGCGTGATCCCGTTGCTTCAGAAGCTCGTCGATAAGATCGGAATAGAACCGGATCCCTTCGGGGTTCGGGTTTCCCGGATCCCGCAGGCTGGATCCGTGGCCAGGCGATCGAGAACCGATACGCTTGTAGTCCCAGGGCCGCCATCAGCGCGACGTCCTCCCGGTATCGATGGTAGTGGTCGCAGGCCACGTCGGCGGTCGCCCCGTGGGCGATCTTGCCGGGGGTGTGGGCGAAGGCGTCCCAGATGGAGAGCCCTTTGCCTCCGTCGAGCCAAGCCCCTTCGATCTGGTGGCTCGAGGTGGCTGTGCCCCAGATGAATCCATCGGGGAAGCGATGCACAGTGGTCTCCGGAGTGTGGTGAGTGAATATACTTACAGCTAACGATGTTTCTCAATACTTTCTTCGCCCCCCCCTCCACAAATTGGGCGAAAAGGGGGTAGATTTTGCATATGAGACAACCCTCGTCCTCCCGTTCGTTCGGTGGATTGTTGAAGGGGTTGAAGGAGAAGGGGTATTCAGTTACATTACTCTAGGAGAACTCCTTCCTCATTCCTTTCACCGCTCCACTATTCTACCGAGTGTCGTATGGCAGTTTCCATTTTCAAGAAAGTCAAAGACCTTTTCGCGAAGGTCACCGGCGCCCAGCCCAAGCCGCCGGAGATCCCGGTCGGACCGCCCCGCAGGGGCGAAGAACCCTGGCACAAACCCCGCCGAAGCGGCCAGCCTCAGGAGCGCACTCCGCGCGGTCTGCGTCAGGACCGGCCGTCGTCGGACCGACAGGGGCCGGACCGGCAGGGGCCGGACCGGCAGAGGCCGGACGCCGTGAGCGGCGTCCGCGCGGCGAGAGGCCGGAATCCCCACGACCGGAACGTCGCCAGCGCGGCGAGCGCCAGGGGAAACAGCAGCAGGAGCCGCGCGGACCGCGGCCCGAGCGCCAGCCCGCCGAACCGCGTCCCCCGCACGAGCGGGCTCCGAAACAGGAGCTCCGCCGGACCCCCTGGAACCCTTCCGAGTTCGACATCCCGCTCGAGGACGGAAAGGTCCGGTTCCACGACCTGGACCTCCCCCCCGATGTGATGCACGCGATCTACGACCTCGGGTTCCGCTACTGCACGCCGATCCAGGCCGGCATCCTGTCGAAGACCCTTTCGGGAGCCGACGCCACGGGACGGGCGCAGACCGGGACCGGCAAGACCGCCGCGTTCCTGATCACGATCCTGAACCACTTCAGCAAGAACCCGGCGCCGACCCCGCGGTCTCCGGGGACCCCGCGGGCGCTGATCCTCGCCCCGACGCGCGAGCTCGTGCTGCAGATCGAGAAGGACGCACGGGGCCTCTCGAAGTACACGGAGGTCAGCTCGCTGGCGGTGTTCGGCGGGATGGACTACCAGAAGCAGCAGCGCCGGCTCAAGGAGGGGACCATCGACATCGTGGCGGCCACGCCCGGACGGCTGCTGGACTTCAAGCGCAAAGGGGACATCCACCTCGGCAAGGTGGAGATCCTGGTGATCGACGAGGCGGACCGGATGCTCGACATGGGCTTCATCCCCGACGTCCGCCGGATCATCGAGAGCACCCCGGTGAAGGCGAAGCGGCAGACCCTCTTCTTCAGCGCCACCCTGACCCCCGAGGTGAACCGCCTGGCCGCATCGTGGACCCGCGACGCCGTGGAGGTGGACGTGACGCCTCCGCAGGAGATGACCCTCTCCGCGATCGACCAGTTGGTCTACATCACGACGGACCAGGAGAAGTTCACGCTGCTCTACAACCTGATCACGCTGATGAAGTGGGAGCGGGTGATGATCTTCGCCAACCGGCGCGACGAGACGCAGTTCCTCAAGGACCGCCTCACCGCGCGCGGGATCCGTTGCGGACTGCTGTCGGGCGACGTGTCGCAGGACCAGCGGGTGAAGACGCTGGAAGCGTTCCGGAGCGGGAAGCTGCAGATCCTCGCGGCCACCGACGTGGCGGCGCGCGGGCTGCACATCGAAGGGGTGAGCCACGTGGTGAACTACTCGCTCCCGATGGATCCGCAGGACTACGTCCACCGGATCGGCCGCACGGGTCGTGCAGGTGCGAGCGGGACGTCGGTCAGTTTTGCGACGGAGACGGAGGCGTACCAGCTCCCCGAGGTCGAGAAGTTCATCGGCCGCGATCTGAAAGCGCTACATCCCGAGCCTGCACTGCTTGCGGAGCTGCCGCCGCTTGCCGAAGGGACGGTCGAGCCCAAGAAGAGGCACTCCGGTCCGTCGCGTGGAGGGGGAAGGGCCGGGGGACGTCCGCGTCCGGGCGGCGCAAGGGGAGGGCGCAGTCGGAAGGAGAACCTGAGGCTCAGCGAAATCCGAAGCCCACACGGAGGAGCTCCGCGCTCCGGTCCAGAGCAGCGTTCTTCGGCGGAGGTGGCGGCGGGAGCATGGCGAGATCCGGTCGGCGCCCGACACGCGGGCGGAGAGAGATCGTTGACGTTCTTAGCCGTGGAGTCCCGAGTAGCTGGAAAGCGTGAACACCGTAGAAGAGGTTCCTCGTCGCGGACCGCCTGGACGAGACTGAGGCTCAGTGCCGCGTAGTATCCCGTACCAGGTCGCCCCTTTGCCATCGATGATCATATAGGCGGCCCGCCGGACACGTTCATCGATCCGTCGGATTCGCTTCGGCGGTGAGCCGAGCACCCATCCTCGTCGCGACCTCCTCCAGCGGCACCCCGCCGAGATCCGCGCTCGACCAGACCAGGACGTAAGAATAGCAGTGGTCACCCAGGACGAGAGCGTGGACGGAGTGTGGGGAGATCCCGAGGGTCTCTCCGAGAAGCGCCCGGAATCGCGCGGTGTCCCGGATGGTGCCGGAACCGATCACGCGGGCTGCGGTAGTCGTCATCCAGGCGGAGATCCACCGTGGTCATGGCATACACGCGGGTTCGAGCGATCGAGCAGAATGAATCCCGGAGTGTGCCCAGGACGTTTGAGGTGACCTCTTCGAAGACGTCCAGGTTGCGTACCAGCAGTTGCAACCAGATGGTTTCGCCCGGTTTCTGGCTGGCGCCGCTGTACAAGAATCACGACCGCCCAGCCGGCGAGTCTCGTAGCCGCCGGCGATGGAGCCGTGCCGGATTGGAACGGGCGTGCGAGCAGGATGTCTTCCGGAGGGCGCTAGCCAGGCCGGCTTGATATCACGAAGAGGCGATATCCGTGCGATCCCCACGAGCACCATCGCATACCCCGCGGTGCTTCTAACCTCCCGCGCCAATGGTCCCTCACTCCTCATGCTCCTCCTCGTTCGGCCGAGATCACTTCAGCTTCAGCCTGGCCAGCCGTTCCTTCGCATCCTTCGGCTCCGGATAGATCGGATCGGCTTTCCCCCAGATCTTGAGGAACCGCTCGTATTCGAGGATCGCCATTCCGTTCAACTTCTTCTGCTCGTACAGTCTCGCCAGACGGTAGTGGTGCCGCGGGGAGATCCCCCAGGTCCTCCCTCCGAGAGCCATGCCGGTCTCATATAGCGCGATCGCAGGATCGGGCTGACCAAGCGCCTCGTAGGCCCGGGCCAGGCCGTCGGTCTCGACCGGGATGTCGGCGTACGATCGCCAGATCCCCCTCCATCCCGGGCCGTTGACCGAGAGCAGGGGATCCCAGTGCATGTCGCTCATCCCCGACGGATAAAGCCCCGGCACCTCCGCAGGACGCTTGCGGGCGAGAAGCAGTTCACCCGCCAGGAGCCGGCGCGCCTGTTCGGCTGCAAGGACGGTCTGGCGGGTCACGAATGAGGTGTCGGACCGGGAATACCCCGCCCGGATCCTCTCGATCGTGTTCAGCCGGAGATCCGCGGAATCCAGTTTCCCTTCCCTGAGGTCCACAAAACCAAGACAGAGCTGGTACTGGATGTGCAAGCGCGGGGCCAGAAGGGCCTCGCCGACCGACCGCAGGTAGCTGGCGATCCAGGATGCGAGGGAAATGCGGGCTTCGCCGAACTTCCCGCGTTCCAGGGCGATCCATGCGTTGAAATATCCGCTTCCCTTGTTGCCGATGGAGTTCAACAGGACCTCGCGGGCGCGAAGCGAAACTTCCGCGTCGCCCAGCCTCCCCAGCCAGTACGACCAGTACGCGCGGTTCCAGAGGAGGTCCGCTTTCTTGCCGGGCGAGGGGGCGTGGGCCATGGCGCTGTCGTTCCAGCGCAGGGCGTCGTCGTACTGCTCTCGCCAGAAGCAGACGCGCGCGATCTTCATCATGTGCTCGATGAAGGTCGGTTCAATGGCGCTGGCCCGGGTGTAGCTCGCGACGGCGTCGTCGTAGCGGTCCGCCATGATGTAGACGTCGCCCCTCGTGTGGTATGCGAAGGAGTTCGTGGGTGAGATGGCCGCGTACCGGTTCAGGACCTCGATCGCCCTGTCATACTCCTGCTTCTGGGCGTAGGCCAGCGCCAGGGTACTCATGGCGAACCCGAATTGCGGGTCGAGATCCAGGATCTGCCGAAAGACCTCGATGGCTTCGTCCACACGACCGTGGGTGGTCTGGAGCTCGAGCCCGAGCGCATAGAGATAGGTCTTGTCATCCGGGAATCTCGACACCCGGTAGCGGAGGAAATCGAGCGCACTTGCACCGGCATGGCCCATCACGACCGTACGGAGCGAAGTGTCGATCATCGCGATCATGAGCTTGTCCCGCTCCGAGCCCTTGGCGAAAAGCGAAATGGCCTTGTCGGCGGCATGCCGGCCTTTGGTCAGGTACCCCAGGTCGAGATATACGGTCCTGAGGCCGATCCACGGATAGACGTAGAGGGAATCCTCTTTGACGGCCAGCTCGAAGTTCTGTAGCGCTTCGAGCCGCTTGCCCGACCGTACCAGTTCCCAACCCGTGAGGGTCAACTGATACGCCAGCTGGGACCGGGTGGAGATCTCTTCGATCGGGCGGATCGTCTCCCGGGTGCGGGCCGCCGAGACGCCCAGGCCCGTGGAGATCTTGTGGCTCAGCTGGTCGACCTGGTCGAAGAAGCTTTCGATGCCGCGTCCGCTGGACACGGGGGTCATCAGCGTCTGTTGCGTTGCGACGTCCACGAGGCGTGTCGTGATCGTGAACCGGTCGCCGGTGCGCGAGAAACTCGCGGCCAGAAGCGCTTCCGCCTTGTCCAGCTTGCAGAGCTCAAGGCCGAGAGCTTCGTCGATGAGGCCGGAGTCTGGACGTCCCGCCAGCTTTTTGAGGTCCCCCAGCCGGGCCCATGACGTCGGACGGAAATAGACGGACTGTTCGAGGCTGGTGATCAGCTGATGCTGGAGAGCGAACTGGAAGTAATCGAGCGAGTCGATCCCGGTGAGGTTCTGGAAGCCTGTGATGAGGATCGTCTTCGGATGGGTGGCGAACTGCTCTTCCCTCCCGATGGGAGGAACTGCGTAGAGGATCGCCAGAAGCAGAAGCAGGGATCCTCCGGCGATCAGTGAGCGGCGGAAAAGGCGGCGGTTCCTGCTCCGCTGCGCGGTCTCGAGCTCGGCGCTGGTCCTGACACCATGGTCGGTCTCACGGGCGAGTTTGAGGTCCGCCAGGAATTCCCGCGCGGTCAGATACCGATCCTTCCGGTCCCTGGAAAGCGCCTTCTCTACGACCTGTACGATCGCCTCCGGGACTTCAGGCCGCAGGGCCCTGAGCGGGGCGGGCTCGCCGCGCAAAGCGGCCGGAACAGTCTCCCGTCCATTGTCGCTTTCGAACGGATGCCTCCCTGCGATCATCTCGAACAGCACGACGCCGAGGGACCAGGTGTCGGAGCGCGCGTCCGCCGGTTCGCCCCTGAGCTGTTCCGGCGACCGGTACGCGGCCGTCTCGGCCGAGGATCCCGAGGCGGTCCAGCCGGACCGGGCGGCCAGCCGGGCCAACCCGAAGTCGATGATCCTGACCGTGTCGCCCTTCACCAGCGTGATACAGGACGGTGAAAGGCCCAGGTGGAGGATCCCGGACTCGTGAGCGCGGGCGAGTCCCTCGGCAGCGCAGATGGCGATCTCCAGCGCCCGGTCGATCCCGAGCGGACCGCGCGTCATCGCCCTTCTGAGGCTTTCTCCCTCGCGCCACGGCCAAACGATGAACGCCTCCCCCTGCTCCGTCCGGACGACGTCGGCGGTCGTTCCGATGTTCGGATGTTCGAGGACTGAAACGGCCCGGGCTTCGCGGACGTAGTCCTGCCAGGCCTCAATGTTGCTGCCGAACTCCGGAGGGAGGAACTTCATCACCACAAAGCGGTCAAGCGAGAGATCCAGACCCTTGTAGACCGTACCCGGTCCGTGCTCGCCCAGGAACTCAACGATCTTGAAATGGCCAACGATCTGGCCAGGATTCATCAGCATGATGTCCACGGGGAAGGAAAGTGCCCCAATCTACGCCGATGTTCCATGGAAGTCAAATGCCCCAGCATTCGGCGGCCTTGAACTGTCCGATCGGGCAGAACGTTGCATAATGCTGCTGATTCGCGTACACTGAATAGAGGGGACACCATGTGGAACCAGCGATACGATACTCCGACGTACGTCTACGGCACCGAGCCGAACAGATTCCTCGTTTCGGCCGCGCACCACATCCCGCGGGGACGCGTCCTTTCGCTCGGCGAGGGTGAGGGACGGAACGCCGCCTATCTCGCGTCGCTGGGGCACGACGTGACGGGTGTCGACAGTTCGGACGTGGGTCTGGCCAAGGCGCAGAAGCTCGCGGCCTCGCGCGGTCTGCGGATCACCACGCTGGCCAGGGATCTGACGGATCTCACGATCGAGCCTTCGGCCTGGGACGGGATCGTGTCCATCTTCTGCCACCTGCCAGCGGTCGCCCGGAAGAGGCTCCACGCGGCGGTGGTCGCAGGGCTCAAGCCTGGCGGCGTGTTCATCCTCGAAGCCTACACGCCTCGGCAGCTGGAGTACGGGACGGGAGGGCCGAAGTCCACGGACCTGCTGGTCACGCTTGAGGAATTGCGCGATGACCTGGCCGGACTGCGGCTGCTGCACGCCGTCGAGAAGGAAGATTCGATCGTGGAAGGAGAGCTGCACACGGGGCTGGCGCACGTCGTGCAGGTGGTGGGCATAAAGACATAGCAGTCAGGGATTCTCACTCTCGCTCTTCTTCCAGCACCAGCAGCCACCCACGCCCCGGCTCCACGGGGATCTCCTCCCCCACGGCGAATCGCCGCGCAGGCTGGAACCGGTCGATCGGCTCGGCCTTCAGTACTGTCGGTGCGCGGATCCAATCCGAGGCGCTGCCAATCGATGCGCAGATGCACCATGGCTCTCTCTGAAGCCCAGCTGGCGATGGCCACGAGGGCTCGTCGCGGTTTCAGGTAGGTGGTGGCGAGGACGTCAGGGTGATCGGTCGTCACCACCGGAGAATCCTCCCAGTACCCGCTCACCGTCGCGCCCGCGATCCCGAAGGCGATCCCAGACCTTCCAGATCGAACGCGGATCGCAGGTGACGTCGTCGGTCTGCCACGGATAGCGGACGGTCATGCCGTAGACCATCCCGCGCCAGGGATTGCCTCCTCCCTCCAGCATGTCGCCGGTCAGCCCGAAGGGGATCCCCGAAACCTCCACGAACCAGTTCTCCGGCGGCATCCGGTCGTACTGGAACCCCTCGCCGAACCAGAGCCGGTCGATGTACGGGAAGAACTCCGTGTACTGCGTCGCCGGTCCCTTGGAGAAGAAGGTGTTGGAGTGCAGATCGATCAGGCAGCCCGGCCGCACGGCTTCCATGACCTTCCGGATCCGCTTCACCGTCTGCCGGTCGTAGGAAACGTCATCGAGATACAGTCCGTCGATCCCCGTCTCCCGGAGCAGCCACGCCAGTCCCTCGATATAGTAGTTGTACCAGCGGGAAGGGCCGGTGGCCGAAAGCATCGCCGCGTCCACCCCGAGCTGCGGGTCGTCGAAGTGCTGGTACCACTGCGGGAGATATCCGCGTGACGAGGTGTTCGCGCAGCCACGGGAAACCCCCGCCCGGGCCGTCGGCGAGGACCTCGTCTCCGAGGCTCCGCAGGGCCCAGAGCTCGGCGACGATGGTTGGTCAGCTCGCGGATGGTATAGTAGAGCTTCAGCTTCAGTCCCATGGCATGCGCGCTGTCCACGAACCGCCGGAGCATCGGCGTGGCCAGGAACGGGTAGTTCAGATACGGGTTGGCCTGGTTGGCGTGGTGCAGGTTGACGACCCGCACCCCCGCACGCGACGTCGTCCGGAGCGGGGAGCAGCCCGCCGCCGTGATAGTAGCGGTCGGTGAAATGACGCGGGAAGTCGAGCCGCTTCACGGGGGTGGCGATCAGGGCGAATGAGAACTCGATCGGACGACCCGCCTCGAGCGGCCGGGAGCCGGAGAAGACCGTCGCCAGGGCGCGTGAGCTGTCCCTGCGGATGCTGAAGCCCCCTTTGCGGTCGTTCCACCAGCTCTGCGGGTGGCCCGGCCTGAACAGATCGAGCAGGGGACCGGTATACGACGCCCCGCGCAGCTCGCAGTAGATCCCGCCCCGGTGGTCTCCCATCCAGAAGCTGTCGTGCGATCCCTCCCAGATCCCGTAGTGCCGTTCCGGGACGGCGCTCCCCATCCGTCCCATCCCCATCATGTGCGTGGCGATCCTGCCGGCAAGCGGGATCTCCAGCCGGACGTCCTTGAGCCGCAGGTCACGCTCCGCCGTGAGCCGATAGGTGTGGAGGCTGTAACCGTCCGATTCGAGCGTGGAAGAGATCTCCAGCCGGAGATCGCCCTTCTGGAGCAGAGCGGTTCGCAGCAGCATGCCGCCGGTGTTCCGTTCGCTCAGGACGCGGGCGTCGGTTCCGCGGAGCGTCCCCTCCGACGTTTCCACCACGAACTGCATCGGGGCGGCCAGGACGTTCTCTCCCCGGGAGGTGATGCTCGAAGGGAGGCCGTCCGCCGCCAGACGCACGTCGTGGCCCGTCAGCGTATACCGCCCGTCGCCGGCGGAGGAGATCGGCGCGTAGGGAGCCACGGCCGAGCTGTCGATGCCGAGCGTGGAATTGAGCCAGCGAAGCCGCGAGTGTCTCCAGAGCTCCCCGTCGCCCCTGTCAGCGAGCAGCGTGTCGGCGATCGTGAGACCGACCGTCACGGAGCGGGGAGGTGCATTCGCCGGGGCGATCGTGACCGTCCCCGTGTAGAGCCCGGGGGCCGCGTCGGGGGGGATGTCGATCCCCATCCAGAGCGGCTGGACCTTCCCCTTTCCGACGGTGACGTTCTTCGAGAAAATTCTTCCGAGACCGTCGGTGCCACCGGTGTTGAAGCAGGTCATCCGGGACGAGGCAAGGATGATCCCTCCGGTGCTCCGAAGATCGGAAAAGGTGACGTTGATCCTCTCCAGCTCCTTCCGCAGAGCGTAGACGCCGATCTGAAAGACATAGTATTCGTTCCGCGCGGCGGTCCCATGGAACCTCTTCGCCGGCTCGTGTTCCGTCCACCTCAATGGGATCTCGTCCGTCATGCGGATGGGGAACGAACGATCTTCCGGAAACAGGAGAAAGTCCCTGCCATACCTCTTGAGGAATGCCTCCTTTTCCACGCGGGTGGGGATCACCTCCATGGGGAAGAAGGAGTCGAAGCCTGTCCGCGCCTGGATCTCGAGGACGCGCGCGGTGGGAAGCGCGGTGAGGCGCGGACCTGAAGCGCCGTTGAGACGGGCAAGCCAGTCCTGCGAAGGAGGCCCCTCCTGCGGGAGGTAGTCGCGAGAGTAGTACCCCCATCCTGGCAGCACTTCATACGGCACATAGTAGAGGAAGTATTGGCCGGACCTGCTGATCGGCCCGGCGGCGATGTCGCACACTTCGCGGTCGACCAGGATCCTCTGGATATTGGCGACCGTGTCGCCGGTTGCGGCGTTGATCAGAATGAAACGATGCGCCTCAGGGCGGGGATCGTGCCGCCTCCATGGGAGCTGTATTCGCACCGCTTCGGCGGCAGAGGCGACAGAGATCACCGCCCTCTGGCTCCCCAGCCATTCCGGCCACGGTTCCCTGGCGACCGTGTACGGGACGGCGGAGAGTGCCGCCGGCTGGATGGCGACGAAGAGCAGAAGACCGACGCGCAGGAACGTCATGGCCGTTTCCTCGCGAAGGTGATCACCGACCCCGGGGTCGTGTCGAGTTCGACCACCGGTTGCAGGAAGGCCTCACGCGGGATGATCGTCCCGGTGACCGCCGGCACCGCACCGCGGAACGGATTTTCCACCCGGAGCCTCCCTCCGCGCTCGGAGACGATCCGCAGAGAATCGACCTCGCCGCCGATCCGCGTGGCGGAAACGAGAAAGGCTCCCTCGGCCCGAAGGCCGGCGAAGGAAGCGTTCGACCACGCGGCAGGGACCGCCGGAAAGAGCTGGAGCAGGCCGTTCTGGCTCTGCAGCAACATCTCCTGGAGGCCGGAGGCGAAGGCGAAGTTCCCCTCGAGCGTGAACGGGCGGTAGGTGAATGAGGACTTCCCGGTACCCGACTGGTCGCCGTTGGCGTGGAACGAGTTGGAGAGGCAGAAGCAGGTGGCGAAGATCTTGAGCGCCTCCGCCGCCTTTTCTCCGTTGTGGGCGCGCGCCCACATGTTCCCGAGCCAGCTGTAGGAGTAACCGCACCAGAGCGAGGGTCCGGTCTGCTCGAGTTGCCTGAGGGACCCTGCGATGATCCGTCTGTCCGCGTCCGACCTCGTCCACTCCAGCAGGCCGAAGGGGTGGATCGCCATCAGGTGCGAAAAATGCCGGTGGGATTCCCGCAACGGGATCCCGGGCGCCACCAGCAGGCCTGAGTCTGCCGCCACGGCCAGCTGCGGCCATTCGGCAAGGGTGCGCTTCCAGCGTTGGGCGTCAGCCTTCTCCCCGAGAGCGACCGCAAGCTCACCGGCCTTCTCATACAGCCAGCGAATGAGTGCGAGATCGTAGTTCGTCGTCTGACGGAACCAGGCTTCCAGCCGGTTGTCGTTGATCTCCGGCGATGAGCTGAGCGGGAGGCGGCGTTGACCGATCGAGTCCCTGACCGCGAGCTCGTCGAGGTGCACCGCCACCCCTCGCAGCCACGGGTAGGCCCGGGTTCGGAGGAATGCGGTGTCGAGACCGTAGCGCCACTGGAGGTAGAAGTGCTGCGCGAGCCAGGCGGAGACGGTCGGCGAAAAGGAGTATTGGATCCAGCCTCCCATCGGTTCTCCGGTGAGGGTGGCGACGCCCGGGGCGTTCAGTCCGGTGGTGCCGAAGAACGTCCGGGTGTACCGCTCGAAGACCGGCTTGCATTGCCAGAGCCACTCGAGGAACCCCGCCGCCTCCTCGAGATGGTTCGCGCCGTACGCCGGCCAGTAGCTCAGCTGCGTGTTCAGATCGTTATGAAAATCCCCTTTCCAGGGTGGGAGCCGGCCGTTATCGGCGGTCCAGACGGCCTGCAGGCTGATAGGGGGAGCGTGACGCCGCGCGCAGCTGCCGAACTTGTACTGTTCGAGATACCACTGCCGCTGCAGCACCGTGTCAGGGACCTGAAGCGAGGAGGCCGACCAGAACTGCCGCCACCAGGCCAGATGCGTCTGTCTGGCAGCGGTATACTGAGCTTCGTCCGGCACCGGCAGCCGTGGCTCCGGTGGAGCAAGAGCATAGGGGGCCGTGGTGGTGATCGTCCAGCAACCGATGAGCGTGGATCTCCGCAGGACTTTCCAGCGGACGAGCACGCGATAGCTCATCCCCCCGGCGCACTGCTGGGAATAGGAGACGCTGTCGCTTCCTTCTTCGATCACCGGGGCCGGGTAGCCGAGTCTTCGCAGGTCGTTCCCCTCGGCTCCACTGATCCCTTCGGCCGCCTTCGTGGAGGCGTAGGGGGGCGGATCGATGGAAGGCCTGAGTCCCTGCGGAGTCTTTTCGATCCGGAACCACCCCGACGGTTCGCTGGCGTGGACGAACGTTTCTACCCGCATGCCGTTCTTCCACTCGACGGCCGCCGTGGCGGTCTCCAGGTCCAGGACGGCCGACCGCACCTCTGCTCCGGCAGGGAGCGGGAACTCCAGCGCCGCTCCCGGGAGCTTCGTGGGGGTCGCCTCGCGGTCGTAAGGCACGTCGAACATCTCCTGGACCGGACGATAGTCTCCGCGTTCGACCTGCCCCAGGACCCAGCGGAAGGAGAACTCGGGACGGCTCAGCTCCGGGACCGGTCTCAGATCCCAGAGGTCCGCCCGGTCGAGAGCGATGCGGAGGCGTCCGCTCTTTTCCCAGACGAGTGCCCCCAGCATGCCGTTCCCCAGGGGGAGCCCTTCGTCCCAGAGGGTTGGGAGACTCGTGAGGCGGAGGTTGCCGGAAGCGGGCGCCGGACGGGTGTCGGACGAAGATCCGGCCTCGGCGGCAAAGCATACCGCAATGATGAGGGGAAGCAGGTGTCGGGTCATGGCATTTTACCCTGGAGATCTGTCCGGACGCAAATATCGTTCGATAATCCCCCTGAAACAAGGGGATGCTTGATAATACGGCATGGATTCTCCACATTCTGAGGACAACTCCTGTCCAAACACCGAAGGCCCGTGATCCCACTCAACGGACGTCGCCGCTGGCTGCTCGAGCTTGCCCGGGAGGCGGGCGACAAACGCTTTGACCGCGCCACCGACCGATGTCTCATCTCGCGCGATACGTTCTGGTACGCCATCGCCCTGCTGTTCGACGATTCCCCGGAACGGAAGGCGGAGGCCGACAGGCTCCTGCTTACCGTTCCGGCTGAGGACGCCACCCACACGCCTGCCACGCTTCTGGCGATGCTCCTGCAGATCCCGGAGAAGCTCGAGCCGGGGGTCCGCGAGCGCCTGGATGGGCTCGTGCGGAACGCTCTGCCCGGTGCGGCCGCGTGCGAGATGCACGATGGGAACGTGAACCATCCCCTGGCCGCGTATGCGGCGCTCGTTCTGGGGGGCGAACGGTTCGGCGAGGCCTGGGCGGTGGACCTCGGCGAGCGGCGGCTTCGCGACTTCCGCGCTTCGCATCGGTGAACACAGGAGCCTGGCGCGCCGGCAGGCCGAGATGTCGGAGTACAACAGCCTCACCTACACCGCCCTGGACCTCTGGTTCCTGGCGCTCATCGCCGAGCACGCGGTCACCGGTTCGGCCAGGACCGTCGCGGCGTTCCTCGAAGAACGGCTCTGGGTCGACGTCGCGATGCACTTTCACGCTCCAAGCCAGCAGTTCGCCGGTCCCCATTCCCGCTCGTACGCCGACGATTCGTTCGGCGGCTGCTCTGCGCTCCACTTCACGATGCTCGCTGCATTCGACGAGCCGCTGTTCATCGAACCGGACCTCTGCGAGCGGTACAACCATCCCTCCACGCTGGTCCAGAACGCCCTGGTGGCGATCCTCCCGTTCCATGTCCCGGAGCAGGCGCGCGTCCTCGCCTGGCGCAAGCCCTTTCCCTACGTCTTCCGGAAAACCACATACGGCGAATCGTACCACGAAAACAGCCGGCGGCCTCCCGGCGACGGCTGCCGCCGGCCAGGGGCCGTTCGCCTTTGACGACGAGGTGTACCCCGGCGGCTGGAGCGACCTGACCACCTTCATGACGGAGGAATACGCCCTCGGCTCCGCGGCCACGCCGTACGTGAACGGCGGGCATTCCGACAGCGTCATGCTCAGGGTCCGGAGGAGCGGGGAGATCACGCAGCTTGCCGACTTCCGGTCCGCCTGGACCCGCGGCGTCTACAACGGGGGAAGGCCCGGTGAGCGGAATGCCGCTCACGTGCCGCGCACGCAGATCGACGAGAGTTATCTCTACGAGGAGGGGCGGCCGGTCACCTATCAGAACCGGCACCGCCTGCTCGTCTGCTACCACCCGAAGCGCGCCGGACACCTCGGCGTCCGGAGTTTTCGGACGGACCTGATCTTCAGCTACAGCGCTCCGTTCGACGAGCTGCTTGTGGGCGGCGAACCGCCGAAAGCATTTCCCATGCGCTGCGCGGCGGGAGTCCCGATCTGCTTCAGGGATTTCAGGACGTTCGGGTCGGTCCTCCCGTTCGTGCCGGTCCCGGCCGCTTCAGACCAGCCGGTGCTCCTCTGGCGGTGCGGCGAATTCCTGGTGATCTCCGTCTACAACTATGACGGTCCCGCGGCGGACTTCACCCGTCACGAGATCAACCGGTGGCGCTCAGGATTCGCGCTGGAGCTGGCGGCCGCGTCCGAAAGCTCATGGCAGGCGTTCGTCGACCATGCGGCGACGGCGCGTGTCGAGGACTCGGTTGAGGACGGGTCACTCCGTGCGGTCCGCTACCGTTCGGGCGACGACACGATGGCGCTGGTCTATGATCCGTTCAGGGAGGCGATCCTGAGCCGGAGCTGGAACGGGGCGCCCGACGAGGAGGACCACTTCACGGTCATCGCGGCGGGGGAGACCTACGGCCCGTTCTGTCCGACGACGCTGTTCGGAGCCGAGGCCATCCCATGAAACGCCTGCTTCCCTCCCCGGGATTGCTCTTCATCGCCCCGTGGCTGATCGGGTTCATTGCCTTCACCCTGGGCCCGATGATCGTTTCGGCGGCGGCGAGTTTTTCGTCGTGGACCATGCTGTCGCCTCCCTCCTGGGTGGGGCTGGAGAACTACGAGCGGATCTTCGCCGAGGACCCGCTCTTCGTCCGATCGCTCTGGAACACCGCCTACTATGCGCTCCTGTCGGTTCCGCTCCTTACGCTGGTCGGCCTTCTGCTTGCCCTCCTGCTCGACCAGAAGCTCCCCGGGATGAAGCTGTTCCGGTCGATCTTCTTCCTCCCGTCGATCACCAACATGGTGGCGGTCTCGATCCTCTGGATCTGGGTGTTCAATCCGGAGAGCGGCCTGCTGAACGGCGCCCTGAAGGCCGTCGGGCTGGAAGGGCCGCTCTGGCTCCAGAGCGAGGCCTGGGCCAAGCCGGCGCTCGTGCTGATGTCGCTCTGGGGCGTGGGCGGCCCGATGATCATCTTCCTGGCCGCGCTGCAGGGGGTGCCGCCGGAGCTGTACGAGGCCGCTCAGCTCGACGGGGCCGGGCCCGGGCGCAGGTTCTTCTCGATCACGCTGCCGATGATCTCGCCCGCACTGTTCTTCAGCGTGGTCATCAATCTGATCGGGGGCTTCCAGGTCTTCACGCAGGCGTTCGTCATGACCGGGACCGCCCAGCCGGGGACCGAAGGGGGGCCGAACAACGCGACGCTCTTCATGGTCCTCTACCTCTACAAGAAGGCATTCCAGGATTTCCGGATGGGGTACGCCTCGGCGCTGGCCTGGATCCTCTTCTTCCTCATCCTGCTCTTCACCCTCCTCCAGAAGAAGCTTCGCGCGCAAATGGGTCTACTACGAGGCGGGGGAGCGATGGTGACCCGGCCCACTCCTCGCGGACGATCCTGCGGTCGGTCCTGCTGCTACGGATCCTGTATGCCCTGACGGCTCTGGGCGCTGCTCTTCCTCGCCCCCTTCGCCTGGATGCTGTCGGTGTCGGTGCAGGACGTCCGGGGAGTGTTCGCCCAGCCGTTCCGCTGGATTCCGGAGCGGGTATCGGTGGGAGAACTACGCGGAGGTCACCTCGCTGCTCCCCTTCTGGCGCTACGCCGTCAACACGGTCACTGGTCACCGTGCTGGTGCTCGTCGGCACCCTGCTGTCCTGCTCCCTGGCCGCGTACGGGTTTTCCCGGCATCCGCTTCCGCGGGACGGGAGACCGCTGTTCGCCCTCTGCCTCGCCACGATGATGCTCCCCGGCCAGGTCACGATGATCCCGCTCTACATGCTCTTCGCCAGGCTCGGGTGGGTCGACACGTACCTGCCGCTGATGGTCCCGGCATTCTTCGGGTCGCCGTTCTACATCTTCCTCCTCCGCCAGTTCTTCCTGACGATCCCCAGGGAATACGACGAGGCCGCGATGCTGGACGGGGCCAGCCGGCTGCGCATCTACTGGAGCATCATTCTGCCGCTGGCCCGTCCGGCCATGGCCACGGTGGCGCTCTTGACCTTCGTCGGGAACCTGGAACGACTTCTTCGGCCCGTTGATCTACCTCAACTCCCCGGACATGGCGACGCTGACGCTGGGGCTGAACATGCTGAAGTCGCAGGTCGTGGGGACGGGCGCCACGCAGTGGAACCTCCTGATGGCGGGGGCGGTCCTGGTGATGCTGCCGAACATCGTGGTCTTCCTCCTCGCCCAGAAGCATTTCGTCAAGGGGATCGCCGTCGGAGGGCTCCGCTGATGAGGGTACTGCTGGATGGTCTGTGCTCGCCGCCGCTTCGGCGGCCCTCCCGGCGGTGCGGGCGCGGGACGCCCGCGCGCGAGGTGGTCTACAACTGCGCGGCGAACGCCGCGGACGTCGCCGCGCTGCAGAGGGAGATCCCGGAGTTCGCGAAAACCTCCGGCGTGAACATCCGGCTCAATCCGTTCACCGGCCAGGACAAGCTCTACGCCATGATGGCGGCGGGGCAGGCGCCGGACATCTTCTACACGAACACCACCATGCGGGACCGGCTGGCGGCGGAAGGGCGGCTGCTGGACCTGCGGACGGTCAGCGCCGGAGACAGCTTCGTGGGCCGGCTCTGGCCCTCCGTCGTCAAGAACGGCCGCTCGGTGGATGGCGGATGGTACAGCCTGGACAACTGGAGCTTCACCCTCGGGGTCTACTACAACCGGGACCTGTTCGACGCGGCCGGGCTCCCGTACCCCGACTCCGCCTGGACCTGGGAGACGATGCTCTCCATGGCGCGGAGGCTGACACCGCGACACCGACGGCGACGGGGCGCCGGACACCTACGGGATCTTCATCGGGAGCCATTTCGTCGAAGCGATCGAGCTGATGAACGGTGCGGAGGTTCTGGCGAATTCCCTCACGGCGGAGATCTCGCCGGCATCCGCGGAGGCCTTCCGGAAGTATCTTGCGCTGATGCGGGAAGGGGTCATGCCCGACCTCCGGCGGATCCAGGCGATGGGGATGCAGCCGGCGCAGCTGCTTGACGGCGGAAAGACGGCGATGCTCGTGGAGGCGGTCCCCCACCAGATGCTGATCGAAACGCTCCGGATCCGCTGGGGGGTCGCCCCTCTCCCGCGCTTCGCGGGGAAGATCGCCGCGGTACTTCCGGAGCGGAAGCGGCGGACTTTCGATCAGCAGCTCCACGGCGCGATCCGGCGGCAGCCTGGACCGTTCTGAAGTGGATCGTGTCCGGAGCGAAGATCTACCAGCCCAATCCGGTGCTGAACGACGTGGACTTCGCCGGAGGCTGGGAGCACCGCTATCCGCAGCTGGTCGGGAGCGGATTCCGCGACGTGTGGGACCGGAGCCTGCGATACGAAAGCGCCGATCCGAGGTTCTTCGTCCGCTATTCGAGCTGGACCTCCGCGTCGATCCTCGAGCGGCTCCAGCCGCAGCTGGACCGCCTCTGGGCGCGGGACCAGACCGTCGAAGAACTGCTCGCGGCGCTTCCCGGGATCAACGCACGGGTGCGGGAGGACCTGAAAGATCTCCTGAAGCAGCAGACCATTCGCCCCGAGTTCAGGAAGCAGATCGAACACCAGCTGGCGGATCTCGAACGTGGCGCTCAGCGCTGAACAGACCGGCCCGGCCTCGGCCATCCTTCGTGATGGTCCTGAGATCTTTGCCGAGATCCGCGGCCTGCGCCTCTGCAACGCGCGGTTCCGCCCGGGAGGGAGGGATCTGATCGGCGAAGAGGTGCCGCTGCCGCTCTACTGGATGCAGTATGCCGACCACGAGGACCCCGAACGGAACGCAGGGAGCAACGGTTCTCTCCGCATCCTGGCGTCCGGCCCCGAGCGCCTGGAGATCGAATGCGGCGGCACGACCGGATCCGGATCGGTTTTGAGCAGGTACCTCCTGACGGTCCGCAGCGAAGGCGATCCGCCCCGATATGTGTACGACGTGACCGCAGAACTCACGGTGGCCACGGGCCATACCTGGACGGTCACGCCGAATCCCAGCCACGGCGAGATCGAGTTCTGCAACTTCTGGGCGGATGGGGTATTTTCGCCCGATCCCGGGCGGCCGCTGCGGTACCAGGGCTCCTTCATCCTCAGGGGAGACCGCGTCTTGAAGATCCCGCATCACCACGTCGAATCTTCCGACAAGCACAACATCGTTCTCGGCAAGGCGGACAGGATGGCGTGGTTCCTCGAGGATGAGAACCCGTGCATCACGGTCCTGTCCGAACCGCAGGTGACGGCGGGGATCTGCGCATACATGTGGGACGCGCATCTCGCCTACAAAGTGTGTCATGTCGGCCGGACGGTGGCACTCCCGGGCGGGACGGCGTTCTCCGCCGCATTCAGGATCTCGTCCATCGGCAGAGAGGAGGCCCGCCGGCTTGCGGATTCGGCCGGGCAGCTCTCCTCGCCCGAGCCTTCGGCCGTTCCCGCCGCTTCGGCGGTCCCCGCGGTCGTCGACGGCCTGCACACATTTACGGTGATGTGCAGCGACGTGCCGGAGGCGTGGCCGTGGGAGACCGCTCTTCTGGAGGGGGATCCCTGCGCGGTCAGGTTCGCCCTCGACCGGGTGACCGGGTACGACGATGACCACTCCCTGCGGATCGAAGCCTCTTCACCGGTCCGCGCGCGCTGGATGGCTACGACGCTCGGACCGGCATATCGAAAGCCCCCGTTCCCCGATGGGGCGCGCTACAGGCTCGAAGCCTGCGTGCGAACGGCACTCACCGCCGGGGCAGCGAACCTGGCCGTTCGCCTGCACCGCGAAGGGAAGCCGGAGTTGTTCGATCCGGGGAGCTACGAAATTCACCGGTCGACGGGCGAGGTCGCGGGGAAGTCCGATTGGACGCGGCTCGTCCTCCTGACCCCGCCCGTCTCGCCGGCCCCCGATCGCCTCCATATCCTGCTGGAGCTCCGGGGCTCGGGCACCTGCTGGTTCGACAACGTTCAACTGACGGTGGAAACATGACGCGAACGCCGACATTGATGGTGTGGACGATCAACGACGAGGTGATCGAGCGGCCGGAGATCCTGGCCTCCCAGTTCGAAGAGCTGCGCCTGGCCGGTTTCGGCGGCGTGGCCCCGTACGTCCGCTGCAGCCGTTATCACTGGAACGATCCGCCTGCGCGCAAAGCCTTTCGGGCCATCGACAGGCTCTGCAGGCGTCACGGCATGGAGTTCTGGCTCGGCGCCGACCCCCGTTTCGTCTCGCGCGAGCTCATCGGGGAGGGACCAGGACTGGAGCTGCTCCTCTTCGGCAACAAGGCGAGGGCGGATGTCTTTCCGCATTATGCCGAACTGGTGTCCGGGAGCTTTCAGCGTCCGCTGCGACCTCTCGCCGCGGCACGTCCACACGTTGAACGAGGTCGCCGTGGAATTGGCCCCGCGCGGGATCGCCGCGGTGTATGCGGTCCGGTTCGCCGGGGAGATCCCGGATCGGGTGGTCGATATCACCCGCCGCGCGCGCTTCTTCTACAACGCCCGCGAACGGTACGTCGAGGCCTTCGGACAGGTCGGGGAGCTGAAGGGGGAGGGGTGGAAGGTCCTGGCCTTCTTCCGCGCGGTGACGAACCACGTGGACTTCTCCGACAGGGAACAGATGCGCCGGTACCTGCACATGCTTTCGGGACTTTGCGCCGAGGGGCTGAAACCGGACGGACTGATGTGGGACGAACCGGGGTACACCTGCACCTACGGCACGCTCCCCTATGCGCCGGGGATACGGCGCGAGTTCTCTCGAAAGACGGGGAACGAGATCGGCGAAAACCTCTGGAAGCTTGCACTGCCGGCGAAGGACGGGAGCCATGACGGCCGTCCGGATCGCCTACTACGAGGCGATCCAGCGCACGCTGAATGCATCGAACCTCTCCGCCGCACGGCATGCGAAAAAGCTCTGGGGCCGGGAACTCGCATCCGGGGTGCACGATACCTGGCATTTCGAGTCGGCGGATATGTGCGACATGAACCACGGCAGTCTGGACCTCTGGAAGGCGGCGCAGGCGAAGACTGGAGGTTTCGTGGACCTGGGGGGGATCGACCAGCTGCGCGATCCACGTCTGCCCTGGTATGCGAACCTCGCGGCGATGAGTCGTGATCTGCCCGTCGCTCGCGAAGCTCACTCCGGGGAGGTATGCCTACAACAACCTCTGGACCGTTGGCGACGACGACGGGGCCGGCTGGCAATCGACCGTGATGGACCACTGCGTCAACGTGATGGCGCTCTTCGGGACCGGCTGGATGGCCCACGCGTACGGGCCTGTCGGGACGATCGGCGAGGAGCGGTCGTTCCTCGGCTCGCCGCCGCTCCCGGGATATCCCGACCACAGCACCTGGCAGCACTACCCCAAATGGAACCGGAGGCTGAAGGATCATCTCGACGCTGTGGAGCACCGGCTTCCCGAAGCGCGTCTGCTGGTCGTCTTTCCGGTGGAGACGCTGTACGCCCTTGCCGGACCGGCGGCCGACGCGGTCGCCCGCGAGATCTTCTCGCTCGCGCTCGCGCTGCTCGATGCGCACTATCTCGTGGACATCCAGGCCTCCTCTGTCTGCGCGGCGGGCAGTTGGTCGGGGGGAAAATTCCTCCTGGCGGGAGAACGGTACGGTGCGGTGGTGTTCCCCTATGCGGGGGTGATCGCGCCGGATCTGCTCCCCGTGCTTCGGCGGGGGGGTGACCGGGTCCTCTGCATCGGCGAGCGGCCGGCCTCGCGGGGCCGGACCGTTGCGGCGGCCGGCGCCTCCCTGGTTCCGGATATCCCGGCCGCATTGCGGTGGCTCGAGGGTGTTCAGGGTCTCCGCCCGGTCCACGCACCGGCCGATTGCTGGGTCACGCTGACGCGCCTCGCCCGGGGCCAGGTGGTGACCGCCGTCCCCTCGCGGCACGGCCTGCGCTACGGCGGACCTCTCGGCCTCGAAGGTGTCTTTGCAGAACTCCCGGAATCGGGCGGACTCAGCCGCGTAACGTTCGTTGACGGCGCGGCACCGGTTCTCGGAACGATCCCGGACTGACCAGGAAGAACTATGGCCCTCAGAACCACACCACGAAAGCGGCGGATGCCGTCGCCTCCCGCCGGGGAGTTTTCCCGCCCGATCCACGTCACGATCCTCGGCGCCGGCAGCATGTTCACGCCGCGCCTGACCAACGATATCCTGCGGATCCCGGGAGAGCGGGGAGGGACCATCCGGCTCGTGGACATCGACGGGGAGCGACTCCGGACGATGCAGCAGCTGATCACGGAAGCTGATCTCCTTCCTGGGGAAGGATTCGTGGCGGGTGATCGCAGCGAAGGACCGCCGCGACGTGCTGAAGGGGAGCGACTACATCGTCAACTGCATCGAGGTGAGCGGGACGCAGTGCGTGCGGTGGGACAACGACATCCCCCTGAAGTACGGGATCGACCAGTGCATCGGCGACACGATCGGGCCCGGCGGGTTGTTCAAGGGACTCCGCACGATGCCGGTCTGGCTCGACGTGCTGAAGGACGCGCAGGAGCTCTGCCCGGACGCGCTGGTCCTGAACTACACCAACCCGATGAACATGATGTGCCTGGCCGCCGGCCGGACCAGCACGATGCGGGTGGTGGGGCTCTGCCACTCGGTGCAGGGGACCAGCCGTCTGCTCGCACACCGTGCCGGGGTTCCGTACGAGGAGATGGAGTGGGATTGTGCCGGGATCAACCACCTCGCCTGGTTCACTACGCTGAAGCACCGGGGGCGCGACCTCTACCCCATGCTCATGGAAAAGGCGAAGCGGGATCTTGCAGGCAGACCGGACGATCCGGAGGATGCCGGGGACCTGGTGCGGAAGGACGTCATGCTCCACTTCGGGGCGTTCGTCACCGAATCCAGCGGCCACCTTTCCGAATACCTTCCGTACTATCGGAAGCGGTCCGACCTCCGGGCGCGTTACTGCCGCGAGGGTTACGAAGGCGGCTCGGGGTTCTACGCCCGGACTGGCCCGGCTGGCGGGCGGCGGCCGACGCGGAACGGCGCGACATGCTGAAGGGAAAGGTCTCCATCGACTGGGAGCGCGGTCTGGAGTATGCGAGCTGGATCATCGAGGCGCACGAAACGGACCGTCCCGGTCCGGATCCACGGGAACGTGATGAACAGCCGGCAGGGGACGGGACCGCTGATCGGGAATCTGCCTGCCGACGGCTGCGTGGAAGTGGCCTGCATGGTGGACCGCCACGGCGTCCGGCCGGTCCGGTTCGGACACTCTGCCGCCGCAGATGGCCGCGCTCTGCGACGCCAACATGCGGATGTTCGGACTGGCGGCGACAGCGGCGATCGAACGGAGCAAGGAGGCCGCCATCCACGCGCTGATGCTGGACCCGCTCACCTCAGCGGTCTGCAGCCCCGCGGAGATCAAGGCCATGGCGCTCGAGCTTTTCGCCGCGGAGAAGGATTTCTTGCGAGGATACCGGTAGCGCCAATGCCTCTCCCGGACACTCCATATGACGCTCCACATGCTCCGGTGCCCGCCGGCACGCTGGACCTCGTTCCGGTCGAGGGCGAATCCGGAGTCTTTCGATCGTCGGTTCCGATCGAAAACCCGGACGAGGTGACGCTTCTTGTCGAGTGCGATGCCCCGGAGTTCCCGTTCGAACAGTACTGCCGGTTCGTGCGGCAGAAGACCCCGGGGGGGCCGTACACGTTCGCCTCGATGGAATTCCGCGAAAAACCTCCCGGGCTCAGGGTGGGTCCCTGGCCGGGGTGGAGGGGGATCCCGGAGATGCCTGTGCTCGTGGCCTTCGCGGGCGGCCGACGGCACGAGCTGAAGATGATGTTCTGGGGAGACGAGCTGTCACGAAGACTCCTCCGGGCCGTTTGCGTTCTCCGTTCAGGCGATGGAGGGGCCGCTCACCGTTACCACGCCCGACCAGCGGATCGTTCCCCGCCGTGTGCTCCTCTACAAGACCCACACCGTGTTCGCGGAGAAGATCCCGGTGCGGCTCCGGCCGGAGCTGAGCGGGGTTCATCCCCGACTGCTGATCACGCCGGACCAGATCGCCTCCCAGCGGAAAAAGGCGGGTGGTTCGCACCAGGCCCACTGGGCCAAGATCCTCGCGGTACTGGGGCACCGGGATCTCCCCTACGAGCAGACCCCGGAATCCAAGGCGGTGGACGGGCCGCAAAGGCTCTCGGCCGAAGACCTGGTTCTGCTCTCTGCATGGGTCGCCTTGATCGAACCCGGCAGGGACACCGTCGGGTTCGCGCTCAGGGCCTACGACGACTACCGGCAGCTGACCATGGTGCCGGGGTTCGAACCGTTGCTCATCGACACACAGTCCGGCGAGGTCCTGTTCATCCTCTCCGTCGGCTACGATCTCCTGGCCGGGTCGATGACGGCGCCGCAGAAGGAGGCGGCAAGGGAGCGGCTCTACGAAGTTGCGGAGATCTGCTCGCGGCACCTGGGGGAGGAACGCCGCGACTACGCCCAGGCACACTACCTCGGATGCGGACTCGGACTGCTGGCCTTTTCGTTCCTCTTCTGGGAGGAACACCCGCGTGCGGCGGAGTGGGCAACGCGGCTGCGAGGAGCATTCGCATGCACGCTCAGGCTTCTCCCCACCGACGGTTTCTACCCGCACGGGATCAATCTCTGGATCTACGAATTCGGTCAGCTGCTCCGGTGGCTGGAGCTCTTTCGGACCTGCGCCGGGGAGGACCTCTGGTCCACCGCGCCGGGACTGTCCAGGGCCTCGGAGTTCAGGGGAGCGACCCTCTCGCCGGACTCCCTCCACGGCGTCACGATGGGCGACCCGCAGTTCAGGGTGGGCGGCGACAGCTGGTGCCATTTCCTGATCGCATCGCGGACGGGCTCGGGCACCGCGCAGTGGCTGGGAGAGCGGCTGCTGGACCTTCCGCACGCCGGTGTGGACGTGCGCAACGTTCCCGCCCGACGCAGGGTCTATGAGTTCCTCTACTATGAACCAGCGATCGGGCAGGTCCCTCCTCCGGCCACCGTGCACTTCGCGGACGGCGGACAGGTCTGCGTGCGCGAAGAGGAGACCCTCTTCACCTTCCGTTCCGGTCCACCCCTCGGCAGCCGGCGCTATGGTTCCGGTGAATACGGCGGATATGGACACAGCGATCCCTGCAACGGGGCGTTCCTGCTTGTCAAGGACCAGACCTTCGTCGCGAGCGGGCCGGGACCGGTCTACCGACGCGACACCTCGCTGCACAACGTCGTGACCGTCAACGGACAGGGACAGATCGGGGATTCGGCCGTCTGGATGCCGGACTTCCTCCCGCCTGAGGTTCTGGCGAAGCGGCCCGAAGTGCGCATCGACCACGATCTCACGTTCATCTCCGTGGATCTTGCCAGTGCGTATCTTCCGCATCTTGGAGTGGAACAGTGCAGGCGCTCCCTCTGCCTCCGGGGCGGCTCGTTCGTTCTCGGGGTGGACATCATCCGATGCCGCGAGACCGCCTCCGTCGAATGGAACGCCCACTCGTGGAAGCCCTTCACGCGTCTTCCGGGTGGACCGCAGTTCGAGTTCGCGCCCGGTGTCCGGCTCGTGATCCTGGAACCGGCGGACGTGTTGTGTGAAACAGGGATGACCGAATTCGTTCCCGCCTATCCGAATCCCGGGAAATGCGACCACCAGCTCCGCGCAACCGTGTTTGGCCGCGAAGCACGTTTCGTCTGGTGCTACCTGCTCGACGGCCGTGAGGCGCCGGCGATCGTTGCCGGTCCGCCGCTGCGCTTCCGCTTCGTTGGCGGACCTGCACTGGAGTTCGACGGGGAGCGGTTCCGAACGGGGGGAGCGCCGTGAAGATCCGGCCGGAGTTCACCGTCGACGGCGGAACCTGGATCTCGGACGACCGCGTCTACGCGTTCGTCGGTACCGGCGGGATCGGCGAGGTGGGGTATCATGGGAGCCAGCCGGTCAGCAGGAACTCCCGCATCTTCGCCGGCGCGAACGGCGTGCTTGGATTCGGCGCACCCGGATCTCACCTCCGCGAATTCGACTGGCTGCCGGGGTCCGTCGGAGTCCAGTGCGGCGTCGGCGGAGGAGAGGCTGAGCTGAGGATCACCGCCTCAGGCAGGCGTCTCCTCGTGACGGGCAGGTGCCCGGGCCTATTTGCCGTGACGTTCAAGCTGGATGCGCTGTTCACCGCGGTCCACGGGAAACGGACCTGGGAGATGGTGGAGCGCGACAGCAGCTCGGTCACCTACCGCTGCCGCGACACGATCCACCTGGATGAATGGATGGAGCGGGAGGGGCCGTACGCCGGAGACTTCCTGATCCCCGAACCGATGAGGCGGATCGTCTTCCGCCGCCGGTGCAGGTCCGGCTTCGCCACGAAGGAGGACCTTCTGCCGGAATACCGCGACGCCCATGTTCCGGTGTACGACGGCGAATTCCGCGTGCGGATCGGGGGCGAGGGGTATAGCGTCACGGAGCAGGTCGGAGCGCTGTTCTTCACGGCGGCCGACCAAAGCAAAGACGGTGTCATCCCACCGTTCTGCATATCGTTCGACGAAGCAGGCGTCCATCCGGAAGCCCGGCCGGCGACCCTCGCGGGGGTCGCGGATCTGGTCGCGCGGCAGGAGCGGCGCCTTGCCACCGCCCCGGCGCTTCAGGTGGCAGGCCACGAGGTTCTCGCGAGGTTCTTTCAGACAGTTCCGGGGCTGGTCGATTCGGCGGTGGTCCAGGACCTCGGGATCCCGCGGGCGACGCCGGGACGGTACTACTGGATCTGGTCGTGGGATGCCATGGTTACCGCCCACGCGGGATTGCTCTGGGGAGATACGGACCTGGCCCGAAAGACCGGGGAGTTCGTCGATGCCCATCGTGACGCGCGACGGCAGGATGCCGATGCAATGGACGCGCGACCTGCTGCCTCTGGACACGCAGGATCCCGGCTCACTCGATGCGCTCCTGTACGCCCTGGTCTACTCAACATACCTCGAGCACCGCGACCTTACGGACCTGCGGCGGATCTACCCCCGGATGACGTCGTTCCTGGACCGTATCCTCTCGCGAGCCGATCCCCGGGGGCTCTTTCCCAACATCGGGTTCTACCCGGACCTCCCCCTCCGGTTCCACCGCACGATGGCCAGCGCGGTGGCGATGGAGGTGGCGGGGTTCTGCACATTCTGCCGCATCCTTGAGAATGTTGCCCGGCTTCTCGGCGACGCCCCGACGGCGTCCCGGGCCGCCGCAGCGGCCGCCACCCTGGAGTCGACCTTCGATGAGACGTTCTACGATGCCGGGAAGAACTTCTGGATCGATTCGGTCGACCTCGAAACGGGCGAACGGAACGCGAGCTTCCCCGTCTTCACTCTCCTCTTCCTCCACTCGCCGCTCGGGCTCCCACTGATCCGGGGCAGGTTGCAGGAGGCGGGGGAGTTCATCTCGCGCCACCTCTGCGCGCGGTTCGGCATGAGATTGCTGCCGGAATGGGACCGAAATGCAGAGGCCGAAACGGTGTCCGGGTCGTGGTACCCGCACTGGGACGTGTATGCCCTTACGGTACTCCGGCGGGCCGGACGCAGCGCGGAGATCGTCCGGTGGCTCGGGGCTATGAATGAGGTGCTCGGCCGGCTCGGATATGCGCCGGAGTTCCTGATGCTGGAGGGATTGCCGGAGGAGCAGGAAGCCTGGACCCGGCACGGGGCGGCATCGAACCTGAACTGCGCCACCGGCTGGTACCGCGCCCTCCTGGTGGGGCTCTGCGGTCTGGAGATCGACCCCGGGGGGATCACCGTTCTCCCGCTCGACCTGCCGCTGGGCCGGGTGGCCCTGTCCGGCATCCGGAGCCACGGGACCACGTGGGACCTCGCGGTCGAACACGGGGGTCCGCTACCTGCGGTCCTTCACCGTGGACGGGCGGGAGATCCGGGGGTGTCTGAAGGTCCCCGCGCGGTATCACGACGGCGGAAGGCATCTGATCGAGCTCCGGTACGGGGCGGAAAGGCTTTCTGCCCCCTTCGCCGAGCTAACGAATGCAGAGGTCCTGGATGTGACGCAGGGCCCGTCAGGAACCGAGGTGCTCTTCCGTGCGTTGGGGAGAGTGGAGGTGGTTCTCGCAGGCGATCATGCGGGGGGCCTCCGGCTCGACGGGGAGATGTTCGTCGCGGGGCCGCTGGCCGGCGGCTCGGTCTTCAGCCTGGACCTCGAAGGCGAACACCGGCTGCTGGTCTGACGGGTTGTGCGATCCACACAGACAGAGGAGGCGCATCGTGGGAAAGCGGTTGACGGAACAGCAGCAGGAATCCTACCACAAGAACGGCTACCTGATCGGTCTTCCCACCGTCTTCGGTCCGGAACAGGTCAAGGAGATGAACAGCGGGCTGAACGAGTTGCTCGCACTGCTCCGCCCCGGGGAGGACGCCAAGGAGATCCGCGAGTGGCACGAGAGCAGCCGCTTCCTCTATGATCTCTGCATGAATCCGATGGTCCTGGACTTCGTCGAGGACGTTCTCGGTCCCGATTTCTACCTCTGGGGATCCAATTTCTTCATCAAGCCCCCTCACAGCAAGAGCACGGTCGGCTGGCACCAGGATACTTACTACTGGCCCCTGGAGCCCAAGATCTCCACCACGGTCTGGATGGCGTTCGAGGACGCGGACGAGGAGAACGGAGCGATGAAGGTGATCCCCCGTTCGCATAGCGCCGGGCTGCTGAAGCATTCGAGGTCGTCGGACACCGACTCGGTGCTCACTCTCGAGTGTGAAGGCGGGCAGTTCCGGGAGGACGAAGCGGTCTCTCTGGTACTGAAGGCGGGGCAGGTGTCGTTGCACAACGACAAGCTGGTCCATGGATCTCCGGCGAACCGATCCGACCGCCGCAGGGCGGGACTCACCATACGCTATTCCACGACCGAAGTGAAGTGCGACCTTTCGGTGAATCCGTACTTCACGACGTACCTCTGCCGTGGGGTGGACCGATTCCGCCACAACCCTGTCGGGAAGGTGCCGACCGCTCCATATGCCCGGCTGGACCGGAAGCACATCAGCGTGGAGGAGGCCGGGCGTGACGCGGAACGAAAGCTCGGGCTGATCCCATAGACTCCGCTTCCTGACGTCCGCGGGTCCGAGGTGCTCGGGTCCGCGGCTTTCAACTGATCGATTCTAATGGTTTTTCGTCGTATATTCCCCGTAGACACACGCCCCCGTAGCTCCGTCATCGAAGACCAACATGATGAAGAGGTGAGATTATGGTTCTGAGCGGTCGTCCACGGAATGCCGTCCGGTCCATGGTAGTGATCGCGCTCTGGATGGTGTTCCTCCCGGCGGCCCTCGGCCAGCATTCCCCCGCCCCGAACACCCTCACGGCCGGGGAGCAGAAGGCAGGGTGGAAGCTGCTCTTTGACGGGCGGACGCTGAAGGGCTGGCGCGGGGCGTACATGGACTCCCTGCCGGCGCGCGGATGGGAAGTGCGGGACGGCATGGTGATCGTCCAGGCCTCCGGTGGGGGCGAAGCGGCCTTTGGCGGCGATATCGTGACCGAAGAGGAATACGGGAGCTTCGACCTCAGTGTGGATTTCCGTCTCACCGAGGGTGCCAACAGCGGCATCAAGTATTTCGTCACCGAACGGCAGCCGAGAACCCCCGGTTCCGCAAAAGGGCTGGAGTATCAGCTCCTGGATGACGCGAAACACCCGGATGCGAAACTTGGCATCAGCGGAAACCGGACCCTCGCGTCGTTGTACGACCTCATCCCCGCCACGGAAAGGAAGACCCGGCCGGTCGGGCAGTGGAACACCGCCCGGATCCTGGTCAGGGGAAGGCACGTGGAACACTGGTTGAACGGACGGAAGGTCCTGGAGTTTGAACGGGGCGGAGAGGAGTTCCTTCGCCACAAAGCCGAGAGCAAATTCAAGGATCTCGACGGGTTCGGGGAGGCCGAGCGCGGACACATCCTCTTGCAGGACCACGGGAATCAGGTGTTCTTCCGGAACGTCAAGATCCTTCCATTGCAGCCGTGAACCGGTCGCCCATACACACACATCAAGCGTCGCACAATGATCCGCAACTCCAGACGTGATTTCCTGAAAACCGGCGCCGCGGTGGCTGCCGGGGTTTCACTTCCGCTCGGACTGTCCGCAGGAAGTCAGGGATCCAGGAAGCCCCTCTTTGGATTCGGCGTGGCATCCTATTCCCTCCGGGCATTCCCGCTCGACGCGGCCATAGACATGACCAGAAGGCTGGGCATCCGGCGGCTCACACTCAAGGAGATGCACCTGCCGCTCACGTTGACGGAGCAGGAGATACAGGCCGCGCTGGAGAAGATCCGGGCTGCGGGGATGGAGCTCGTCTCCTGCGGGGTCATCTACATGCAGACCGAGGAGGAGGTCCGGCGTGCCTTCGCCTACGCGAAACGTGCCGGGCTGAAGTACCTCGTCGGCGTGCCCGACGCTTCCCTGCTCGGCCTGACCGAGCAGTTGGTGAAGGAGACGGATATCTCACTGGCGATCCACAACCATGGCCCGACGGACAAACGGTTCCCGAGTCCGGAGAGTGCGTACGCACTGATCAAGAACATGGATAGACGCATGGGCCTCTGCCTCGACATGGGCCATACCATGAGGATGGGGCTCGATCCGGCGCGCGAGGCTGAGCGGTTCTTCGACAGAGTGCTGGATGTCCACATCAAGGATGTCAGCTCGGCGGACGCGCAGGGGAAGACGGTGGAGATCGGCCGGGGAGTGATCGACATCCCCCGGTTCCTTGCCACCATGGTGCGTTTGAAGTACTCCCGCACGATGCATTTCGAGTTCGAAAAGGACGAGAAGGATCCCTTGCCGGGGATGGCGGAGTCTGTGGGGTACGTCCGCGGCGTACTCTCAACAATGAACGATCAAGAGTAGCGGGGAGATCCAATGCCGTCACGTCGGACAGTCCTGAAGAACCTCGCGGTCGGAGCCGCCGGCCTGGCAGTGGGCGCCCGCAGCTACTCGCGCATCCTGGGGGCGAACGACCGGGTGACGTTCGCGATCATCGGCCTGCACGGCAGGGCCTATGCGCACCTCGCAAGCATCCGGGCCGGCGCCAATACGGACGTCTCCCACGTGTGCGACGTTGACCGCCGGGAACTCGACAAGTTCGCAGCGCGCACGAAGGAGACGTTCGGGCATGCTCCCGTCGCCGTCAAGGACTTCCGCTCGCTGCTCGAGAGCAAAGACGTGGACGTCATCACGATCGCCACTCCCGAGCACTGGCATGCCCATATGGCGGTGATGGGGCTGCAGGCGGGCAAACATGTGTACGTCGAAAAGCCCTCGAGCCACAACCCGTACGAAGGCGAGCTGCTGGTCGCGGCGCAGAAGAAGTACAACCGGTTGGTCCAGCTCGGCAACCAGCAGCGGTCGTCGCCGCACACCATCCGGATCATCGGAAAGATCCGGGAAGGGCTGATCGGCCGACCGTATTTCGGCAAAGGCTGGTACAGCAACACGCGCAAGGGGATCGGCACCGGGAAGGCCGTTCCGGTCCCGGAATACCTCGACTGGGATCTCTGGCAGGGCCCGGCGCCCCGCCGTCCGTACAAGGACAACATCCACCCGTACAACTGGCACTGGTTCTGGCACTGGGGGACCGGGGAGACCCTGAACAACGGCACGCACGAGGTGGATCTGTGCCGATGGGCGCTGGGGGTTGACCACCCGTCAAGGGTGACGGCGTCCGGCGGACGGTATCACTTCAAGGATGACTGGGAGTTCTACGACACCCTCGTGACGAATTTCGAATACGACGGGAAGATGATCACCTGGGAGGGGATGAGCTGCCAGGGGAAGCAGTACTACGGCCGCGGGAGGGGGGTGACCATCCACGGGACGGAGGGGACGGTGCTGTTGGACCGGGACGGCTACGAAGTGTACAGCCTGGACGATAAGCTCCTCGACAGATTCAGGGTCGAGTCGAAGACCACCACGGGGGATCTGCTGAGCATGGACACCATGACGGACCTGCACTTCCGGAATCTCATCAACGGCATCCGCGACGGTGAGCCGCTGCATTCGCCCATCGCCGAGGGGAACGTCAGCGTGACCATGCTCCAGCTCTCGAACATCGCGTGGAAACTGGGCCGGACGCTCTCCCTGGACCCTGCGAATGGCCACATCGCCGGTGATCCGCCGGCGGCCGCGTTGTGGCGCCGCGAGTATGAGCCGGGGTGGGAACTGACCGTATGATCATCCGATCGGCAGGAACGGAGAAGCGACGACGATTGCTGAAGGCGATGGCCGCGGTTCCCCTCGGCTCGCTGTTGTGGCCGGTCGCGGGATCGGTCCTCAGCATCGGACAGGAGTCCGTGAAGCGTATCCCGGGGTTCCGCTTCAAGCTCAGCCTGAACGCGTATTCCTTCGATGCGCTCCTCAGGGAGGGGAGCATGTCCCTGGAGGCTCTTCTCGAATATTGCGCCGCCGAAGGCTTCGATGCGGTGGACCTCACCGGATACTACTTTCGCGGCTATCCCTCCATCCCTTCCGATGAGGAGATCCACGCCGTCAAGCGGAAAGCATTCTTGCTGGGGCTGGACATCAGTGGGACCGGCGTGCGCAACGATTTCACTTATCCCGATGTCTCCCGGCGGGAAGAAGATCTTCTCCTGGTCAAGCGCTGGATCGGTGTGGCGGCGAAGCTGGGAGCACCGGTTCTCCGGGTCTTCGCAGGCAAGCAGGATACTGCCGGGTACACCCGGGAACAGGTGGCCGCGTGGATCGCTGCCGACCTGAAAGAGTGTGCGGCTTGCGGCGCCGAACACGGCGTCATGATCGGGATCCAGAACCACAACGACCATATCAAGACCGCGGACCAAGCGATCAAGATCCTGGAGATGGTCGACTCCCCCTGGTGCGGGCTGATCGTGGACACGGGGAGTTTTCGCTCGGGTGATCCGTATGCGGAGATCGCCAAAGTTGCGCCGCATGCCATCAACTGGCAGATCAAGGAGCATGTGTTCGTGAACGGAGATCAGGTGCCGGTGGACCTTCGGAGGCTTGCCGAGATCATTCGCGCCGCCGGGTACCGGGGATACCTGCCGATCGAGACCCTCGGCCCGGGCGATCCGCGGCTCAAGGTTCCGGCATTCCTGGGGCAGGTCAGGAGCGCCCTGGGATCTCCCCGGTAGGGCGGTAGGGTTGCGTTACCCGGGGAACCGGATGAGAAAGGCGGTCCCGCCGTCCCGTCGCAGCTCCACCGTCCCGCTGATCTGATCGGTCAGGGAAACCAGCAGGTTCATCCCCATCGACTGCACGCTCCGGAAGTCCAACCCCGCGGGGAATCCCGTGCCGTCGTCCTGAACGGACAGCTCCACGGTCTTCGGATCGTTCCTCCTCAATCTCACCGTGACCCGCCCCTCTTCCCGCCCGCCAAAGGCGTGTTTCAACGCGTTGGAGACCAGCTCGTTCACGATGAGCCCGCACGGGACCGCCGTATCCACCGCCAGGCTGATCTTCTCCGCCTCAACATTGCAGATGATGCCGGGTTTCCCGGAGGACCGCATCAGCTGGTTCGTTACCGTCGCGAGATAGTCGCCGAAATCGATCGTTGCCAGGTTTCCCGACCGGTAGAGCTTCTCGTGCACCAGGGCCATGGAGTGTATCCGGTGCATGCTGTCCACGAAATGCTGTTTCGTGGATGGTTCCGTGACCTTGGCCGACGCCAGACTCAGCAGGCTGGTGATCACCTGCATGTTGTTCTTCACCCGGTGGTGGACCTCCCGGAGCAGCACCTCTTTTTCGCGCAGCGAGGCCTTGAGCTGCTCATCGGTGCGCCTTCTCTCCGTGATATCCCGCACGGTGGCGATGATGGTCGGTCGCCCGTTGAGGTCGAAGAGGTGGTTGCTGATCTCGACGGGGATCCTGCGGCCGTCGCGCGCCCGGTGGATCCCCTCCCAGACGGCGGATTTCTGTGCACGCAGACGATCCATGATCGGTGCTACGGCCGGGATCGTCTCCGGGTCGTCGATGTCGAGGGGGGACATGCGGAGCAGTTCTTCGCGCGAATAGCCGAGCCTCTTGCAGGCGATGTCGTTCACCTCCACGAACCTGCCCGGCATACCGCGGTCATCGAATCCGTGCACCATGACGGCATCGTTGCCGCTGTTGAAGAGGAGCCGGTAGCGAGTTTCAGAGAGCGCCGAGCGCTCAGCATGATCCCGGGCTTCACGCTCGCTGATCCGCACGCGCTGCAGGCTTGCGAGGAGGTGTTTGGTCATGAGGCGGACGGTAAGCGCTGTCAATCCGATGATCACCACGACGTCCACCACGTCAGTCACCCGCGTCCCCACGCTGTACGGGTTCTCGAGCCGTCCGGATAACTCGAAGGCGCCGATCAGGACCACGCTGGTGAGCGTCGCGAGAGTGAACAGGTAGAAGTACGTTGTGCGCAGGATCAATCCCGCTACCACGAGCAGACCGGGTACGGCGAACAATGCGGTGTCATGCAACCCGTCGTTCGTCCAGGCCAGGAAATTCAGGAATGCGAGGATGGTCCAGAGCAGCAAGCTCCCAGCCCACGACGTGTGGCCTTTCCGTGCAAGGATCACGACGACCAGCAGTCCCCCGGCCATTGAGGCCATGACCGGCAGCAGGCGGGGATTACCTGAAGCAAGTCGATGGACGACCAGGATGCACATGCCGACGAGTATCGCGAGGGCAACCGCATAGATGATCCGCGCGTTGCGGTCGGTGTCCTCGTCCGGGAACCGCGGGAGTGTGAACGACCTCGCGATCGCGCCGAACACGCTCATAGTGGGTCCTCGGTGAATGGTGGATCCTCTCCGGAGACTGGATTCCGGGCTGAAGTCGATGAAGAGAAGATACTTGTTTGACAGGCCGGTTTCAAGGCGGGGGTCGGCCGTGAGGTCTTGAGGATCACTCCGCGGGGATCCTCCCCCGGCGCCGTTCGAGGGCGTACAGCTGCAGGGAGTTGTAGACGTTGTGATAGACCACGTAGAACGTGGGTCCGAGCGCCGCCAGCGGACTCACGAACGTCAGAGCCAGCCAGATGGTGAACGAGTTGTTCTTCTGACCCAGCGATTGGCTCGCCTCCCGCCGTCTGTCGGGCCCCCCCAGGAGCGCGCCGACGGAAAAACTTGCGGCGCACACCGCGAGGGAAACCAACGCGATGGCGACGAGGGTCGACGTCGGGACAACAACTTCCCGGGTGATGAAGTGTGTGGCCTTCGAGGTGGTCAGGAAGATGCAGGGGGGGAGAAAGTAGAACGTGTACGGTTTTCCCTTCCGGACGAGGGGACCGAAGGGCGGGCGGTCGACGATACGGGCCAGAGCCATCGGCAGGATCACGATGAGCAGGACGACCTGCGCGACCGCCCACACCGAGACTTGCGCCCCGGTTCCTGCCACCAGCGGGAGGACGGGCGGGAGCAGCATGGCCATGAAGAGGTTCGTGGCGATCACGGAGGCCACCACGTAGTCGACCCGTCCTCTGAGCAGGAAGATGATGGCGGGGGCCGAGATCGCGGTCGGGCTGATCCCTGCGAAGAAGGCCACAAGCGCCAGGTCAAGGCTCACCGGGAGGAGCAGAAAGTAGCCCAGGAAGGCGATCGCAACATTGGCGGCCAGGACCGACCAGATCCCCCGCTCGAACGAGTGTGGTCCGATGTGGAGGTCGAGGAACGAGAGGAAGAGCATCGTGGCGACAAAATAGGGGACCAGGAAGACCAGGCCGTGGGCCTGGGGGACGAGATCCCGGCGACGATGGCGAGGATCAGCGCGGCGGTCTTGCCGTAGATCGCGGCGATGCGGCGAGTGGTGGCGAAGGTACTCTTCATGGAGCTTTCCGGGGCACCGCATCGAAGTACTCGATCAGACGGAACACCCTCCGGTTCAGCGCGTTCATCATCACGAGCAGGTCGTTGTACTGATGATAAAGGGTTGTGACGATCCCTTTGTTGGAATCATTGTTGGATGGATCAGCGGTCGTGTCCGTGGGATCATTGTCGATATACTTGAACCAGTGCCAGCCCACACAATTCCCCGACCGGAGAATCCCGAGCGCGAAATGCTGAAATGAACACCCCGCGGTCGTGCTGCGTGGGAACGATCCACCCGGCTCCGGACCGGTTCGGCAGGCCTGCATCTGCGCCCTTCACGTACCACTCAGTGATCAGGAACGGCCGTCCAGAGTACTGCGTCCAGCGCTGCATCTCGGCGTCGTCCAGGGGTCCAGCGGTCATAGTAATTCACCGAGACGATGTCGCAGTATCTGCCTGCCGTCGTGAAGACCGCGCACTCTCAGCGACTTCCGTAGAACCGGGCCCCGAGGACCATCTGATTCGGGTCGGATCGACGGATCGCGGAAGTGGTGATACGGAAGTACTCGCCGGCCTCGTTTCCAGGAACTGTGCCTGCAGACTGTCCGGCAATTGGGAAGTGTCCGGGACAATCCCGCGGTCCCGCAGCCAGCGCTCCGCCGCGCGCCGGCCCGGGTCACCGGGGGAGAGCCGGAGGAACCGCTTCAGTGCATCGGCAGGGAACGGGAGCTCATTGTCGGTGAAATACCCGACAAGGAACGGATCACGGGCAAGGCCGACTAAAGTTTGCCCTACGCTATCGCAAAACTGCGCGAAGGCGTTGTCGAACACGAAGATGCAATCGTTCGGGAACCCGGTATGGCCGGGCTGCTGGAACGTCCCGCCTCGCTTCCGGCCGTATGAACTCATGAAGTTGAGATCTCCGCGTGTTCAGCAGCGGGGAAGCCACTGACCTCATGGTCTCGGTCTCCGACCATGCCCCGGTGACGTTGAAACCGTTCGACCTGAGCAGGGCGGTCGTCGATTCGGCCCACTGGGTCCGGTCACCGAAGATCTCCGGAAGCGCGGACACGCCGACCCCCGATCGGGGCGGAGTGACGCTGACGACCCCCCGGTGGATGGTCCTGTAGCCTTCCGGATCGACCATCCACCACCGGTTTCCGGAACGGGTTACATGGAAGAAGCCCGTCGAATCGGCACGTTGGCCGGCATGGGACCCATCGACGTTGCCGACCGGATCTTCGGGATCCCGTGGAAATCCCCGCATGCCTTCAAGAGTCATCGCTTGGACCTCTTTCCAGGGCCTGTCGGGCTTTACCTGGGTCCTGACGGTGACACTGTCGTCCATGGCGCCACCGCCGCCGGCGGCCAGACAGATGAGACATAGTCCCGCTGGGACCATTCTCCACCTCCTGAGAGATTTCGTCGGCTTGTTTCTTTCCCCGTTTCGGTCTACCTTCACACATTCACCACATTAACCGTAACTCGAAGTTAATTAACACGCGGCCGAGATGCAGCCAGAGCTGACGGACGACACGAAGCTCCAGATCCTCGCGCAGATCCTGGCGAGTTCGGACTTTAAGGACTCCAAGCGATACCAGGAGCTGCTTTCCTATCTGGTGCGCGAGAGCCTGGCCGGAAACGTTCCGAAAGAGATGACGATCGGGGTCCAGGTCCTTGGCAAGGACAAGGAGTTCGATCCTCGCGACGATGCCACGATATGCCGCTACATGAACAACCTGAGGAAGAAGCTCGAGCATTTCTACCTGACGGCGGCGAAGGGACAGGCATATCGGCTCACGATCCCCGTCGGCCACTACAAGGTCGAATTCGAGCCCATCGCTTCAGAGGCCGTTCCGGAACCTCCGCCGTCTCCTGCTCCTCCCACCCCGGCGAAGAGCCGGGCGGTCATCTACCTTTCGGTGGCACTGGTCCTCGCGATCGCGGGGGCGATCACCCTGTATCTTCGTCCGGTCCGGGATCTTCCTCCGGTCTCCAGTCCCATTCTGAAGGAGTTCCTTGTTCCCGGCGGCCGCCCGACGCTGTTCGTCGTCGGGGATCTCTTCTTCCTGTTCGAGCACTCCGACAGCACCCGGGGAGGCGACTTCGTCCGGAAGACCAGCATCAACTCGCTTACGGAGTACCGCCAGGTCATCCGGTCCAGGCCGGAGTTCGCGAAACGGTACGTGCCCAGCGACATCTCGTTTCTTCGCCCGAGCGCCGTCTGGGGGCTTGCCGAACTCCTGCCGGCCTTCCATGAATCCCCGAATCCCGTTTCCCTCAAACTCGCGTCGCAGCTTTCGGCCGACGATCTGAAGACACATAATGTGATCTTCGTCGGCTCCGCCAAATCCTTCTACAGTCTCGACAAGCTCCTGCACCTCTACGGCCTCACCTACAGCGTCCAGACCAGTACGTTCCTGCTCCGTGCTCCGGGGAAGGATTCGCTCATAACGTTTTCCTCGCGGGAGTTCAAAGGAGGAACTATGAGAGAGACTTCGTTGTGGTCGTCAAGGCGCCCGCGCCTGAGGGGGGCGCCGTACTGCTGATCGTGGGCCAGGGGGACGCCGGTGTGATCGCCGGTTCCGGGCGGTCATGGATCGCACACTGCTCGCGAGTCTCGTGGGGGGGACACCGGAAGTGGACCTTCCGGACCCGCTGCACTTTCGCCTCGTTCTCGAGACGGAAGGGCTGAACCAGACCAACTTCAAGACCGTCCCCCGATGGTTCGAGCGTGTCGTCGGGGGATCTCCCCTCGGCGCGCCGTGCCACTGGACAGCACCTTCTTCGCTGACCCCCTGCCCGATTCACTCCAGGCGACACTGACGGCTCATCGCCCATCGGGCAGAGGCCGAACATGTTCTCGCACAACGAGCCGTGAGAGACTCTGGGCCCTGTTCTCCACCGCTGATCCCGGCGCAAAGCGCTTGTCGTCCAGCGGTGCGTAGACCTCAAGGCTTGACTGAAGCAGGCGTCCCGCGGAGAGGCCGGCAATCTCTTCGGGGGTCAGGGCGGAACGGTAGACCATGATGTCGTCGCATTCGGCGGCTCTTCCGGAAGGATCTCGACGCGTTGCAGGAGCAGGCGTTCGCCGGTCACGGCCACGCACCGCCCGTCGACGTAGATCCAGGTTTCTCCCTTCGCGCAGCGGTGGGACAGCGTCAGTCTGTGCCAGGTGCCCGGCTGCGGCAGTTGGACACTGGTGGTGGTCCGTCGGCGGACCGGTAGGAGAGCGTCCCGGCCGCCAACCGGACCTCGGCGAAGACGGCTTGTGGTGCAGAGCCGATGGTGTGGACGGTGAACGTTCCCTTGTCGGTGGACGCCAGGAACGAGTCCAGCACGGCGGCCAGGCCCGACAACCGTAGTGCCACGACGTCTGAGTCGGTCCGTACACTGAAGGAGATCGCAAAGGAGTGGATCGTATCGTCCGCGACATAGGTGAACCCGGATCCCGTACCCCTCTCGGCGATCGCACAGGCTTTGCCGGGCGGGATTGACGGGGCGGGACCCCCTCCTTCAACGCGTCGAAGAGGGTGGGACGTCGCAAAGGACATCTCCCGGTGTCCGCCGGCGTTGGGATGACCCTCGTCATGGAAGAACCCGCGCGTCCAGTGCCCCTCACCGTCCTCGATGGCCCCCAGGAGGTTCACGCTCGGCACATCCCACCCGTTGAGGTCCAGGTTCATCTGCTTGACGGCCTGGTACTGCTCCCGGGTGAACGCGGCATGCGGATAACAGTTCGCCACGGCCACAACCATCCTTTCGTTCCTGCAGCGGTCGAGAACCCGCGGAGCCCGCTGCGGAATTGTGCCGCGACACTGTCGCGCGCGCGGGCGTCGTTCTTCCTGATCCCTTCGTTCGCCAGTGAAAGGCCGATGAGCACATATCGGGTGCGTGCGGGAGGAGATACTGTCCTTCCTTGACCGGACGTACAGGAGGTATTCCCGTCTGCTTCCAGCGGTCCTGGATGCTCACGGTGTTGTCGCCGCCGCGGGAGACGTTCACGAGTTCCAGCCGCGCGGTGTCAGGAGATCGCTGAAGCGGCCAAAGTACCCCCCGCGGCCAGTTCGTCGCCGGATCCGTTGCAGACGGAGGAGCCGAACCCGGCGATCTTCCCTCTGGATTGCGGTGAGGCTTCGGTGGTGGAAAGCACGAGAAGTCCGACTGCGACCGCGACGGCAGGTGCAAGGGAAAAGATCCGTCCGTTCATGGGCCTTCCACGAGTGTGGTCACTGTCGAATGGTGAAGCTCCCGTTCAGCCGGATGTCGGCCGAAGAACTTCCCACCATCACCTGAAACGTGCCCGGCTCCACCACCCGTTCCATCCTGCGGTTCAGCAAGGAGAGGTCGTCCGGTTTCAGGATGAAGGATACCGTTCTCCGCTCGCCGGTGCCAGGCCGATCCTTCGGAACCCGCGCAGATTCTGACGTAGGTGGTCACACTGCTGACGTCGTCGCGCACATAGAGCTGTACACCTCGTCTCCGTCGACCTTCCCGGCGTTCTGGATCTCGCAGGTGACGCGGAGGGAATCGGTTGGCCCCGCCTCCGCCGGTTCGATCCTGAGTCCACTGTAGCGGAACTCCGTGTAGCTCAGGCCGTGTCCGAACGGATAGAGCACCCCCGGATCCCGGTGGGATCCCCGAGGTCCGAGCCCGGCTTATGCGGGAAGTCCAGCGGGGAGTTGTCCCACCGTCCTCGGGAACGTCACCGGGAGCTTCCCTCCTGGAGTATACGTGCCGAAGAGCACCTCCGCAAGAGCCTGCCCTCCCCATTTCCCGGGAACCATGTCCTCAAGGATCGCCGGGACGTTGCGGTCGATCCAGTTGATGGTCATCGGCCGGCCGTTCACGAGAACCACCACCGTAGGGGTGCCCGTCGAGACGACCTCCTGACCAGGCCAGCTGATAGCCCGGGAGATCCAGGCTGGTGCGCGACTTCGACTCGCCGACGAGACGTTCGTCGTCGCCGACCACCACGATCGCGACGTCCGCCTCTTTGGCCATCCGGCGGGCGGTGTGGATCTCCGCCAGCTCGTGTTCCGACGGCAGCTCCGGCAGTTCGTTTTCCGGCCAGCGGGCGTCCGTCAGATCGCATCCCCGGGTATACCGCACGGTGGTGCCGCGGGCGCGGCGGCCCGTATGCCGTCGAGAACCGACACGACGGCGACGTGCGACGGGCCGTAGCGGCTGATGGATGAGCTGGTTGCCGCGGCGTTCGGCCCCGTCACGAGTATCGAGCGGACCGTCTTCTTCAACGGCAGCGTTCGGCCTTCGTTCTTCAGCAGGACGATCGATTCCCGTGCGGCCCTGAGGGAGACCTGCTGGTGGCGGGTGCACCCCACCAGCGAATCGGCCAACGCGGGAAGCTCGACATAAGGGTGATCGAAGAGGCCCAGCAGAAACTTCACCCGAAGGACGTCGCCAACACGCTCATCGAGCATCTGCATGGAGATGGTCCCCTCCCGGACGAGCTCACGCAACGGGAGAATGAAATCCTCGGGCGGGGAGAATTCCGTCCGGACGTTCAGTCCGGCCTCCACCGATTGGCGGACGGCGTCCTTCTGGTCCGCGGCCACATGGTGTTTCGTGTGAAGGTATTCGACCGCCTTACTGTCGGAGACCACATACCCCTTGAAACCCCATTCCCGGCGGAGCTTGCCGATCAGGAAGTCGGCGCTACCGGTGATCGGGATCCCGTCGTAGTCGTTGTACGAACTCATGGTGCCGAGGGCCTTCCCTTCGACAAATGCCGCCTTGAAGGGAACAAGGTGCAGTGTTTCCACCTCGCGGGGAGCGACGTGGGGGTCCGTCCTTGCCTCGCCGTCGCGCCCCCCCTTTGGCACGCTGTAGACGGCGAAGTGTTTCGGCGTCGCGACGACCCCCTCCGCCTGGATGGCGAGGATCTGGGCCACTCCAAGGCGGGCGACGTGATAGGGGTCCTCGCCGTAGCATTCCACGACCCGGCCCCAACGGGGGTCTCGCGCCAGGTCCAGGATGGGCGAATAGACGTTCGTGTACCCGAGGATCCGCGCTTCCTTACCCGTCACTGCCCCGATCTCAGAAACCAGGGGCACGTCCCATGTGGCACCCACGCCGAGCTGGGAGGGAAAGGAGGTCGCCCCGTGCTGGCAGACGCCGCGGTTTCCCTCGTTGCTGAAATCCACCGGAATGCCCAGGCGGGTCTCCTCGACAAAGAACCTCTGCACCTCCGCGATCGCGCGGGTGTGCTTCGACGGGGGCCACGAATAGGCGGTACGCGTTGACGGCCGATCCAGCCCGTTCAGGTGTTCATCGATGTTCGCGATACCGTCCTTCCAGATCGCCTGCTTCCATTTCGCCGTGGGAAGCTCGTCCTTGAGCACCCTCCCATACCCGTAGAGGGTGGCCATCTGGCAGGTCTTCTCGTCGAGCGTCATCCGGGCCAGCAGATCGCGAACGCGGGCGTCGGTGTCGAGCGTCGGGTCTTCGTACGGATCCCTGGCGCCGTTCTTGTTGAGATCGATCCACCCGTCATGGTAGATCGCGCTGCGAACAGGTGCAGGGTCATCATGAACAGTGGAAGAGGAAGGGATGCAGAGGGCCAGGATCGCGAAAGCGGATGTCTGGATCGACGTCACAACGATGGCAGGAGACACAGGGATCCTTCATGGACAGTGAACGGTTTTGCCTCACACTACTTCGACAGCACCATCCTCCTCGACGCCAGAAATCCATCGGTACTCAGGCGGCACACATAGACTCCGCTGGCCAACCTGCTGCCGTCGAATGTTGCAGAATAGTGTCCGGGCGTCTTCCAATCATCGACAAGGACAGAGACCTCGCGTCCGAGCAGGTCATAGACAGCAAGTCTGAGGCGGCTGGCTCCGGCACTGACGCCTCGAGCCGCCGGGACACGTCGCCCGGTTTCGGCGACCGAGTACTCGATCGTGGAAAAGGGATTGAATGGGTTGGGGTAGTTCTGTCCGAGCGTGTGGGATCCGCCCGGCATGCCGGTCCCCGGTTGCACCGATGTCTGCGGCCGGGGGAGCAGATCTGCCAGCCAGCGGGAGAAGGTTCGCAGGGCGCTGTCCTGCTTTGCTGCGCTGTTGTCGAGTGTATGTCCCGTCGCGGGGAAGAGCAGCAATCCCGCCGGGATCTGGACGTCGCGTGCGCGCTGGTAGATGATCGCACTCCCGTACGAGAAGCCGTGATACGAGAAGGAGGAATCATAGGGGACGGTGTCGTCCGTCATGCCGTGGACGCAGAACACCGGGACGTCGCCGGCGTTGATCCACCGGTAGTCCCACAGGGCCCCCCAGTTGCCGATCACCCCCTGCACGCCGGATGGATAGCCCGGGTTTCCGCTCGATCCCTCGAGCATTCCCATCCGAGTCGTGTCGACGAACGCCGGCACCTCCCGCTGCTCCAGGAAGGCCATATGCAGCCCGATCTTGGAACCGGCGGAACTGCCTGTGACGAACACCAGGTGTGGATCGATGCCATAGGTTGCCGCATAGCGCCGAAAGAACCGGACCGCCGCCTTGCCGTCCTGCACCCCGCGATACAGGGCCTCGAAGTAGGCGCTGTCCGAGGTCAGGTTGACGACGATCCCAGCCGGTAATTGATGGAGGCCGCAACATACCCGCGACGGGCCAGGCCCCCGCAGACGAGGGTCCCGAAGTTGCTGACCTTGTCGCCGTCTTTGAAGCCGCCGCCATGAATGAAGACGACCAGAGGGCGGTTCGACGCAGTGTCGGCGGCGGGGGGGTGCATACATCCAGGGTCAGCGTCATCGGCGAACCGCTGGCCTTGACCGCCTGGCCGTACGTAACATTGCTCTTCAGGTCGTAGCTCGGAAAGACCTCGCTCTCATAGCGCCGGGGTTCCTGTCCGAGAAGCGCTGCGGGAACCGTGAGAGCCGCCAGGAGCGAGGCTGCGCGGAGGCCCAAACGGCCGGACCGTGTGTCATGGAATATCATGCTGTTCCGTGATTAGGATTCTCTGTCTCTCATGAAGAGTGGTCTGTGGGGGGCGGTGTCGCCGCGCCTGCGAGCCGGTCACTTCAACAACAGCAGACGCCTGGTCTCGGCGTATTGGCCGGCCCGCAGCGTATAGAAGTAGACGCCGCTCGGCAGGCCGCTGCCGTCGAATGTTGCCGTGTAGGTTCCCTGAGAGTAGTTCCCGTCTGCAATGACAGCCACCCGGGCGCCAAGGAGATCGTGCACCGTGAGCTGCACGCTCTCCGTCCGGGCCACGTGGAACCCGATGGTGGCAACGGGGTTCGAAGGATTCGGATACGCCGGGCCCAGTGACGGCTGCTGCTCGTCGTCCGACCGGTCCCGCACACCGGTCGGCGCTCCCTGGAATTCGAATGCTCCGCGGTCGACGAGGCCGCCGTACGGCACCAGTTGCCCCGCGTAGTCACGCGCAGGATGGCCTGTCACGGTGGTCCCGGCATTGATCGCGGGAGAGGCGGCGGTGAGGGCCAGGCCGGCGGCGGATGCCCATCCCATGCCGACCGAGGCGGTGTCCGCGAAGAGGGGGTCGCCCGTGAGCTTGTGTGCATCCGCCGGTTCTCCGGCCGCGCGGACGCCATGGAAAATGTTGTAGTCGAAAAGGTTGTTCGTGCTGCTGCCCAGCTGGAACGAACTTCCGGAGCGTTGAAGCTCGAAGATGTTGTTCTGGTACTTCGTCCCGCTGGCGTATCCGCCCCAGCTCTTGTGCCACACGACGATCACGGGGCCGGCGACCGGCGCTGGAGAGGATCGTGTTGTTGTGGAACGTGGTGTTGGTGACGTTGCCGGAGGTGCGGATCACGTGGTTCCGATTGTCCTTCAGGATGTTGTACCGGACGACCGTGCCGTCGTTGAAGGTCGTTGCGCCGCCCCCGTCCGAGACCACGACGATGCCGCCGTACTCGTTGTCGTGGCAGTAGTTGTACTGGATGATCGTGCTCTTGCAGCGGTAGTCGGCGTCGATGCCGCCGGCATCCTCGTCGCCCGGGTTGTACCTGGTCAGGAACGCCTCGTTGTACTGGATGATGGCGCTGTCGCAGTTGAAGACGAACAGGGCATTCCCCGAACTATCCTTGGCGCATTCCTGCAGCACGTTCCGCTCGATGAGTGGACGGTGGGAGACCCGGATGATAATGCCATTCCGGACGGTCCCTTCACCGTGTTGTTGCGAACGAGGACGTTGAGGCTCGGGGTCCAGGTGGTGTTGCCCGTCAGCGTGCGGGTCGCCCACGAGGAGGTGTTGGCGATGCCGACCGGGCTCACATCGGTGATCGTGCAGCCCTCGATGACGAGGCTGTCGAACCAGGTGGGGGTGGTGCTACCGGTGATCTCGGCGAAGATCCCCCCGCAGGTCTTCACGGCCGGATCCCCGTTGACGTCGTGCACCGAGAGGTTCCGCAGCACGATGTTGCGGACGGCCCCCGCGTTGCTCGCGAGGACGTACACGCCGTACCTGGTCGCGAGAGGGTTCGAGGGATCCCGGTTGGTGATCTCGAGATCGCCAACCTGCCAGTAGCTCTGGTTCTGGAGAAGAACAGTAGCGGAGAACGCCCCCGCGGCATGGATGGCCGGCGCGCTGCCGGAACCGTACGCCGCTACGACGATCGGTCGGCCAGAGCACCAGAGCCTGCGGATGAGAGACATTATTCCAGACGGAGCCCTTCCTGAGCCGGATCGTGTCCCCCGGCACGAACGTGGCGGCGTTCACCCGCTCGATGGACCTCCATGCCGTGGCGGTGGTCCTGCCGTCGGCGGAATCGCTCCCGGCGACGGCGTCCACGTAGAAGCTCTGTCCCCGCAGGTCCGCAACGGCGAGCGCAAGGAAAGCACACAATATGCCTACGATGCGTTTCGCCGCGCCTTTCCGGCCGCCGCGCGGACCTGTGCTCTCGATCCTGGATCCATCGAACCGCTCCTCGTCTGAGATCTCTACTTTACGATCACCATCCGCTTCGTCTCCCGGAACGTCCCGGCCGATAGCGTGTACAGGTAGGTCCCCGACCCCAGGCCAGAAGCGTCGAAGGAGACCGAATACGAACCGGCATTCCGATTCTCGTTCACCAGCACAGCGACCTCACGACCGAGCAGGTCATGCACCACGAGCCGGACCATGCCGCCGATGGGGAGCTGGTAGGCGATAGACGTCGAGGGATTGAACGGGTTCGGGTAATTCTGTTACAGAGCGAAGCGGTCGGGCACGCCACCGCCGGGGGCATCTACCGCGGTTGTGGAGGAGATGACCAGGGCGGGTTCGTACCCGAAGGTCTCCTTGGAATACATCCGGAGATCCGTCCCGTGTCCCACGACCGTGTCGGCCATGACAAACGAAACCTTCTTGTCCCCCGCGAACTCGGCCTTCACGTAGTTCGTGACGTCCCACGAGTACATGGTGTCGGGGTCGGCGGAGGCCTTACGCTTCACGGCCTGCAGAAAGAGGAACTGGCCTATCGCCGGAGCGTTGCTCCAGGTGAGAGCGGCCTCGGTCCAGCTGTCGCCGGTCGCATACACATACACGGAATCGGCGAACAGGTTCGGATTCGTGATGGTGTTGTAGGTGCTGGAAACCGCCCGGCTGACCCAGATGGTCAGCCGGGCCATTCCGACTGGACCCGAGAACAACAAAAGGTCGAACTTCAGAAAAGTGCGCCGCTTGTTCGTGTCCGCCGTAGCATAGCGGACGCGCAGCGCTTCCTTGTCGGAGGCGTTATAGGTGTTGCCTGACAGGACGCCGCCGCGGACATAGCCGTCGTCCGACGCGGTGACGGTCGTCTGGGCGGAGGCGGCTGCGGGGAGCAGGAACGCCAGGACCACCCCGGCGAAAAGGCAGACCATGACCAAGGATTTCATAGAAGGACCCTCTGGTTGTTGGTGAGTGGAGACTGGTGATCCGGCCTCAGAACCCGAAGCCGATGGTGAACATGTGCACGCTCTTGAACCTCCCGACGTCCGCGAAGGCGTAATCCGCCTTCAGGCGAACGTCGTCGGCGACCGAGTATTCCACCCCGAAGCCGAAACTGAAGGTCTCTTCGTCGTAGTTGAACCTGTATCCGCCGCGCAGATAGAAATTGTAGAAGAAGAAATATTCCGCGCCAACGTTAACCTTCTCCAGCCCATCGTTCGGCTCGACGTATTCAGCCGGGGGTCGAGCCGTGAAGACTATCGGGGGTCGATTCCATGAGGTCATAGGCCGCGCCAAGTACGAAGAGCATCGGCATGCGGACCTTCGCGGGCGCCTGGGCGATACGATCTTCGAAGCTCGGGGAATTCCAAGTCCGGCCCGAAGTTTCTGCCCAGCATCGAGATCCGCAGGCTTCCCAGCCCCGTCCAGTAAAGTGTGCCGATATCCACGCTCCGGACGCATCGTGGCGTCGTCCAGTTTCTCCTGGATGTACCGGATCGTCCCGCCCAGCTGCAGCTGGGAGGTGATCTGTCGCGAATAGAGGAGGCCGATCGCCAGGTCGTGCGCCGAAAAGGTCCCCAGCCCTTCCGTGACGGCCACGATGCCAGGCTGTCCGTTGAACTCACCGATCTCCGTCCGCACCATGTCGCCGTAGTTGAGATAGGCAAGGTTCAACCCCACGCAAACCCATTCGCCTAGGTTCGTGACCGCGGAGAGGCCGCTGTACTGGATGTCGGCGACCCACTTCATCGAGGAGAACTGGACGTCGGTGCCCTTCACGTCCGCGGCGGACGCGGGATTGGTGAACGCCGCACTGGCGTCGCCGTACCCGGCCGCGGCCCTGATCCCGCCCATCGCGGTGGATCGTGCGTTGGTGGGGAGCTTCAGGAACTGCCAGCCGGAGGTCCCCACGCGGCTGTAGTCCATCGGGTCGACGCCGTACCCGGCGGTGTTGTAGTCGATCTGGGCGGCGCCGTGCTGTCCCAGGAACAGCAGCAGGCAGAGCGCCGGGAACATGCGGGATCGAATCACTCTTCTTATCCTCCAGAACGGTCGTTCCGCTAAATGTCTTCATCGGATGATCGCGAACTTTCCGACCGAAGTTCGCCCTCGTGTCCGGAAACGTGGGACTCAACGTGGTAGATGTAGATCCCGGGCATCACATTCTGCGCGAAATCGGTGAGCATGTAGTCCTGGTTGGCCTGGCTCCCCCATGACTGCGGCCCCGCCCCGTGTGCTCGAGGGTCCGGACCAGGTCCAGCGACACGGTGTAGATCCGGATCGTGCATCGGGAGGGGATGTTCATGAAGGAGAGGCGCTTGTTCTCCGACTGGTCTGCGTAGCCGCTCACCTGGCGGAACGGGTTGGGGACGACCACGATCTTCTGCTGGTCGTTGCTAGGGTCCGGACCCGACGCAAGGGGATAGTAGGAGTATCCCGTTCGCGCGCTTTCGTTGCCGCCGGAGTCGACGCTGGTGACGCAGAACCTGTACGGGACCCCTGGCGGAGTCGGCAGGAAGTAGGTCACCTTCCCGCCGCTCACCAGGGTATCCGCGCGGGCCTTGCCGACGGAATCGATGAGCGTCCAGGGCCCTTCCACCGAATTGTCCGAACGATAGATCTTGTAGGACGCAAAGTCCGGCTTGCGCGACTGCGGGTCGACGTACCCCACATGGACGGCCTTCCACGAGAGGTTGATCCCGGCAACCCGTTTCCCGCCGACAATCTGGTCGCCCGGAGTCACAGACACTTCGTTCGTGTTCCCCACCCGAGGGGCGTCTCCCGGCGTCGGCGGGGGGATGTGTCCGGCGGGGAAGCGGTAGTTGTTGGCGATCAATGTCCGGGCGGCGCGCCAGTTTTCTTTGAGGTTCTTCAATCCCTCGGAGACGAAGCGCCGGGTAGCGGCCAGTCCCCCGATCATGGTGGTGTCGCGGGACATCTGCCCGCAGAGGAAGATCTCGGTCCATTCGATCGACTGGCCCGGAGCGATATCATAAGGGCCGATGCCGTACACGTACCGGGGGTTCCGTTCCCAGAGACTCCCGGCGTTCGCGACGGGCGGATTGGCCGCGTGTGCGTCGCGCCAATTCATCTTCGGCTGTTCACGCTTGGTGATGAAATCGACCATCGTCGCGTATTCGGTCATCGCGGAGTTCCACGCCGGCATGGTTCTTCCGGCGGGGCGCTGCTCGAGGACGACACGATCGTTAGCCAGACCTTGCGCTCCCCGCTCTTGTTCGGCGTCAGGGTGTAGGGGAGGAACGCGTACGCGTACAGGCTGGGGGAATGAGCTGAAGTCGCGGGACCCCTGCGTTCCGATGTTGCCGGGATCGCCGGCATTGCCCGTGGAATCCCCCGGAGGGATCGTGTAGACCGGGGCCGGGACCGTGGGAGGGAGCGATGTGTCGTCGTAGAAGATGAAGCCCGAGGGTGTCGCTGACCGCCGGTATCCCACAGGTATTCTTGGTCCCACTCCCGATGAAACGGATGAGCGGGCGGTACGGGGCCGTTCGGGGTGACGTACCGCGCGTAGTAGAAATTCTTGAGCGTGTCGGTGTCGGTGCTTGTCAGCTTGCACTTGATGATGATGAAGTCGTCGTACGCGGGCTGGCTCCATCCCATGATCCGCCCCTCGATCTTGTATCCCATGTGCCGCTTCCCGTTGCCGTCGAGGGTGTTCGAGCCGATGGTCCCCGTGACCATTTCTTCGGGGGCGTTGGGGTTCACCAGGTTGTAGTTCTTCACGAGCGAAGTCTGGGCGACCGCGTAGATGTTCGACGCGTTGAAGTTGTTGCGGTACATCCAGGCCACGTCCTCGCCGGCTACCTGCGCGCCGTGGTAGATGGCGTTGTTGTCCCATCCTCCGCTGGCCTCGTTGCGGTTGTCGTAGTATCCGGGGTAGGCGACCTCCCAGTCGTTGCTGGACCGGCCGAGCGTGTTCTCCCGCTCCAGCGATCCGTTGGGGTTCGCCTTGATCCACATCTTCGCCCGCGTCATGGTCGCAGGAGTGACCGTCTGGGCAGATCCGACCGACGGCGAGACCAGGCTTCCGCAGACGACGAGGGCAAGGAACAGTGCCGAACCCGGATGAACGCTCATGCAAACACCTCTGTGAGGAGTGGTCATAGGAGATCAGAATTCAAGTGTGGTCCCGAGGATGATCTGCCGGGGCTGGTTGCTGTACCAGTCCCACTCCATCGGCTCCTTCGTCGTCGCCTGGAACGGGAGTTTCCCTTCCTCCTGATACACCCGCATGTCCGAGGAACCGAACAGCCGGAGGTGCTGCTGGTTGAAGAGGTTGGTGACCTGGACGAAGAGCTTCATGTTCAGGGCGCCGAACAGACGGAGGCTCCGGGTGAGGTTCAGGTTGGTGTTCCACCGGGCTTCCCACGTCTGGTTGTTGGGGATCTGCGCCCCCACGTAGTCCGAAGGATAGTAGGTGTAGACGTCGCCGTCCACCCATCGGGTCGACGTGCTCAAGGACCAGTCGCCCAGGAGGTAAAAATCCCCGAGCGCCGGCCCGAATTCCGACGGGCTGGCGAGGTTGATCTTCAGCAGGACGGAGTGGTGCGGGTTCCAGCTCGCGTCGTCGGTCCCGACGCCGCCGCCGTCCGAGTTCGACGCTCCCTGGTAGGTGTCGGTCCCGTTCTTGTACGGGTTCCCGTTCGCGTCGGTGAACGTCTTGTACATCCGGTTGAGGTGGTAGCTGCCCGGTGGAGAGGTACGAGAGGGTGTAGGCGAGGTCGAAATTGACCCAGGTGAACCGCGACCCGAGCTTCACCTCGATCCCGCGAACGTCGGCCCAAGCGCCGTTGACGGTGGTGGTGAAATTTCCGATGGTCTGACCGGAAACGCGGTTGTCCACGTTCCCCCCGTCGGGTTCGCCGTAGAGGCGGACGTCGACGTTCCCGCCCGATTCCGAGATATTGGTACTGGGGGGGCCCTGGCTGATCCCGAGCGAGGTCAGGTCATGGGCGTCCTTGTAGTACATCGTCACGTCGAGCGAGAGCATGTCGGCGATGTTCTGCTCGAAGCCGATCTCGTACTGGGTCATCTTCTCCCACGTCAGTGCCGGATTTCCGGTCTTCTGTCCGAAATACCGGTAGGTGACCAGCGTCGATTCCGGGAGATTCCATTCGGAGTTCATCTTCTTGGGGTCGAACCCCCGGGTGTCGGTCCACACAACGGAATTCGCCAGGAGCTTCTGCCACGCTGGGCGCTGGTTGAAGATGCCGAACATGAAGTGCAGGACCGTCGTTTCGGTGATCGGGTGCGAGATCCCCAGGCGTGGGGAGATCGCGTACCGGGTGGGGGTGCGCGTGTAGCCGGCGCCTGACCCGTCCGGGCGGTATCCCACGAGGCCGATCGCGCCGGAGTTGCCCGGGGTCAACGCGGAGATCATCAGCGGGTCGTAGATGTCGGAAGAAACGTTCTTGTTGGCGTTGAAGAAGTCCAGTCGGAGACCGGCGTTCACGACCATGCCGCCCACTTCGATCTTGTCCTGGACGTACGCCGCCCCTTCATACGGATGGTCCTTGATCGAGATGATGTCGTTCACCTGGGCGTAGACGCTGGAGCCGAACAGCCCTCCCTCGTGGGAGACCTTTTCCATCTGCTGGTAGGAAAAGAGGACCCCGGCCTTGATCAGGTGGTTCCTGAGGATCTGGCTCGTCAGGTCGGCCTTGAAGCTGAAGCTGCGCGTGTCGGACCAGTTCTTCCAGATGTCTCCGGGGATATCCCCACCGGCTGTTGCTGAAGAAGCTTCGGGGAAACTGGCCGAAGTTCGGGACGCCGTTCAGGCTGTCGGTGGGGAGGGGGTAGGCCGTAGTCCCGGTAATTTGCGGTCTGGGCGATATCCCGGTAATCGAGACTGTACTGCATCTGGCTGTGCTGAAGGGCGACTTCGAGGAACGTCCGATCGTCAAAGACATGCGTCAGCTTCGCCTGGACGTTCAGCAGTTGTGCCTTCTCGGGAGGGCGGACGGTAAAGACGTCCGTGCCACCAACGTTCCCCAGCAACCAGTACTTGAAGTCGGAATAGGGATTCCGGACGTCCGGCAGGTTCTGGTCCGTGGGACCATTGGCCCCTCCCGCGCTGGTTTCGGATGACTGGTAGTTCGTGCGCGGCGTGCCGGAGTTCTCGAATCTCGTGAACATCCCGCTGATGCTGAGGCGTGTCCTCTCCAGCATGGACCAGTCGAGCGAGCCCTGAACGGTCATGTCAGGGTTGTATTTCAGCGAGCCGGGATAGAGCCCCACTCCTTCGAGGTACCGTCCGGAGACCATGAACCCCAGGCCCGGGAGGAGCGGGCCGTAGACAGTGATCTCGTTCTCCCACTGCATCCGCTCTTCATAGTCGTATTGCGGGAAGCGGCTCCTGTCGTTGACGAAGTTCTTCCACCAGTCCGCCCGCTGCTGCGGGGTCATGGCCTTGAAGTAGGTGCTCCCTCCGTCGTAGCCTGCGAGTGGCGCGGTCATCCACGGGGTCTGCCAGGTCTTGGTCGGATCCCAGAAGTCCGGCGTTGTCATGGACGGTGTGGAAGACGTCGTCCGACGCGTAGATGTTGTTCCCCCAGTGATACTTGCCCGACGGACGCATGCGGTAGGTCATGATGGCACGGATCCTGTCCTCGGCCTTCCGGGTGACGATGTTGACGATGGAACCGTTCGCCTGGCCAAATTCCGCATTCCAGCCACCAGTCAGCACCTCCACCTCCTGGATCTCGTGGAGAGATTCACCGACGAGAAATTCGTGTTCGACCCGATGTCCCGGAGGTCCAGGCCGTCAAGCCTGTAGGTGACGTCCAGGCCGAAGGTTCCGCGGATCCCTCCGTTGATATTCGCCGCAGGGATGTCGGAGACCACTTCGCTGATGTCCGTACCCCAGCTCTTGCTGATGTCGTCGCGCGACATGGACTCCTTGCTGGCGGTCAGGTCGAGCTCGACCTTGGGCCTCTCGGCCGTGACGATCACGGCGTCCGCCTCGATGGTCTGCTCCGGCAATGCAAAGTTCAGCGTGGTTGTCTGATCGATGCGCACTCGCACGCCGGTTTGCGTGATCTTGCGATACCCCAGGAGGCAACCCGAGACCCGGTATTCCCCCGGCGGCACGTTCAGAATGAAGTAATGCCCGTCCACGTCGGTGACGCCGCCCAACCGCGTCCCTTCGATGATCAACGTTCACGCCGACCAGCGGCTGCTGGGTGTTCAGGTCTTTGGACGGTCCCGGCGATCTTGCCGGTGGTGCCTGCAACCGCCATCATGGAGAGCAGCATGCACATGCTGCCCGGCAGTATTGAGAACCGCAGTCTCATCATACCTCCATGCCTCCGGGGGGAAAGGGGTGAGTCGACCCACGTGTACCAAGGAAGATGGTGCAATGTACCCCCCTCTCCGCTATCTTGCAAGATAATAACGGTTTACGGGAGGTTAATTAACGGTAATTGATTCTCAACGCCTGAATCCATAGCTTTGATGGTTGATGTCGCCTGCCGCAGTACGACAGCGAGGTCACCGGCGCCACTCCTCCCTCTGCCGCCGCTGTTCCGTCACGTATTCCCGAAAGAGCATGAAACACATTCTCTGTGTTGTGTTGTTCTCGGCCACCGCCTTCGGCCAGCAGCTGTCCACCCAGGAAATCCCGGGGCGTTCGAATCCGCCGGGCGGGAATTCGGGGTTCCTCCCGACATTCTCCGGGCCGTCGCCTTCGCCGAGACTCGCTGGCAACACCTGGAATGGGCCGAAGGAGACACGGCAAGCTGCACGGGGCTCCCCCGGGTCTACGGCATCATGGCCCTCAGGAACGACCCCTTCTTCGGCCGCAGCCTGGCCGCCGGCGCCGAACTGATCGGGGAATCGCCGGAAACGGTCCGCCGCGATCCCCTGCAGAACATGCGGGCCGCCGCCGCGTACCTGAGGTCTCTCTATAGAGAGGCTCCCCTTCCCCCGGGGACGACGCCGGGGTCGCTGGAAAGCTGGCAGACCGCCATCGCCCGGTACTGTGGCATTCCACAGCCGGAGCTTGCAGCGCAACACGCCTATGAGGCGCTGGCGCGGTTGAACAAAGGGTACGATGACCACGGTATCCGTATGCCGGCCCGCTCGCTCGACCTGGCAACGGTTCGTTCGAACGCCTCGAAGGTCTACATGGAAGTCGCCGCGGCTCACCCGCCACAGAAAACGGCCGGGCAGCCCGACTACCCGCAGGCCCACTGGGCACAGGCGTACCCGGGCCACTGGTACACTTCCGGCGTCAGCAAGGACTTCGTGGTGATCCACGACATGGAAGGCTACTACCTGAGCGTCATCTCGTACTTCCAGATGTCCACGACGAACGCCAGCGTCCACTACGACGTCAACGGCATGCAGGATTCTCCCTCCGACGCACCCGCAGGGGACATCACCCAGCAGGTTGAGGAGCAGTACTGGGCCTGGCATGCCGTCTGTCTCAACAGGTACTCCCTGGGGATCGAGCACGAAGGGTTCGTGTCCAATCCCGTCTGGTGGACCCCCGAGATGTACATTGCGTCGGCGAACCTGGTCCGCCACATGTGCGACAAGTTCGCGATCCCGAAAGACCGGAACCACATCATCGGGCACAACGAATACCAGAACAGCGACTGGGTCAGCTGGGCGGGGACGAACGGATATCCGGCGGAATTCGGCACGTGCAACAACCACACCGATCCCGGCACCAACTGGGACTGGCAGTTCTTCATGCAACTCATCAAGCGGGATCCCGTGCCGCCCCGCGTCAGTTCCACGCCGCCGGCCGGGAGGATCGCGGTCTTTCAACCGCTTACGGTCACGTTCGACCAGCGGATGGACCGTGTCGCGACCGAGCAGAGCTTCCGGATCTCCCCGAACATCCCCGGCACCCTCAGCTCGTCCACGAAGTACCGGACGCTGGAGTTCGCCCCCTCGTCACCCCTGCTCTTCGACACGGAGTACACCCTGACGATCGACACGGGAGCGCACAACTACCTCGGCGCGGGACTGGACGTGAACGGCGACGGCATGGGGAAGGAGGTCTACACCTTCACCGTGCGGACCGTGGTCCGCGATACGGTCCCGCCGGTTCTTCCAGGACCTATCCCTCGACCGACCAGGCCGGTCTCAGCCCGTCGCTTCTGTTCGAGGTCGACCTGAGCGAGCCGGTCGATCCTTCCACGTTGCCCGGTGCGTTCCAACTGCGCGCCTCGAACGGATCCACGGTCACCCTTACCTCGCCCGCGGTCCAACAGACCGGGAGCGGTGTGCGTGTCACGTTCCGGCCGCAGACGGAGCTCCAGGCATCAGCGCCGTATACGCTGACCGTGCTCCCTTCGGTGGCGGACTACGGAGGGAACGGCCTCGGTTCGGCCTGGACGGTCCCGTTCACCACCGGTCCGGTGCGGGGCTTTGCGGGCACCGTGATCAACGCGCTCGACGACGTCGGGAGCTGGTGGCAGCCCGGGACCAGCGGCAGCACCACCGGCACGACCACCACCTCGTTCTCGATCGCGACCGATGTCAAACGGTCGGGGTCCGGAAGCGGAAAAGTGTCGTATCAGTTCTCCGGCCCCGCAGGGGGCCGCGTGCGCGAGTATAACAGCGGCAAGCCCTCCGTGGACCCCGGCCCCGTGGTGGCGGCCTGGGTGTTCGGGGACAACAGCGGCAACGCCCTCGAGTACTGGTTTTATCCCGGAGCCGCGGGGTCGTCCTTCACCGGCCTACGGGTGGACACGCTGAACTGGACCGGCTGGAAGCTGGTCGCCACATCCATCGCCGGCGTGCCGACAACGTCGCAGCGCCAGTTCGCCGGATTTGTCATAAGCCAGGTGCCGGGGGGGCGAACCGGCGGTACCGTCTACTTCGACGACCTGTCGACGGGGCAAGGGGTGACAACGGTCGGAGGCGCAGCGTCGGACCAACCGGAACGCTTTGCCCTGTTCCAGAACTACCCCAACCCGTTCAATCCCGCCACGACCATCGAGTACACAGTGGCGGGCGGTTCGGCTATGGCACCCGGCCCGGTCAAGCTTGCGGTGTACGATCTCCTGGGGCAGGAGGTCGTTGTGCTGGTGAACGAAAGAAGAGAGGCCGGGCGGTATGCCGTGCCGTGGGATGCCTCAGGGCTTCCGAGCGGGGTCTATATCTGCCGGATGACCGCCGGTGCGTTCTCGAGCTCCGCCAAGATGGTGTTGATGAAGTAGCCCCGTTCAGGTCACCGATCCCCCACGATCAGACAAGGTCACCCGATGCTCCGTCGCCGATGGTTGCTCCGCTCTGCAGGACTGTTGGTTCTGATCCTGCTGGCTCTCAATGTATACGTCTTCCTGACGCGCGAGTGGGAATCTTCGTTCTCCCCCGCGTCGTATGCGACCCTGTACTACCCGCTGGACGTCCCGACGATCCGCGCCTGGCATGTGGTCGACAGGGACAGGATCCGACTGGAGCTGGTCTGCTCCGCCCCGGTGAAGGAATGGCGCGTTATCTCGGCCGATGGAAAAGAGCAGCGAGCGGAGGGAATGCAACCCACGTTCCGGATCGATACGACCTTCAGCCTCCTCCACCCCTACCGGCTGATCCCCGTTCCGGAGAACGCCTGCGTACCGATCGACCTCTCGTTCCGCTTCTACTCCAAGGAATTCTACGGCGGGCTGGGGATGCGGCACAACGACGTTTACATCGTCCGCTCCAGCGTGGCCTGCGGGGAGTTCCCGCAGTTCTCCGTCGCCGACTGGACCGACAGCTACGAGTACGTCGGAAAAGAGGGGCTTGCCGCCGCCGACAGCATTCTGGCCGGCCCGGTGGGTCTTCGAGAAGGGGACCCGACGTTCACCAGGATGGAGAAGCTCGGGCGCTATCTCCGGGGAAAACTGAAGGGATCCGGCGGCGTACCCAAAGATGACGAGCGCTGGATGGATCCGTGGACCCTCTACAACGAAATGGTCAAGGGGACCGGCAAGGGGTGGTGCACGCAGAACGCCCAGGTGTGGGTCTTCTGGGCCAACCGCGCGGCAATCCCCACCAGGTTCGTCTTCAACGCGCGGACCGAGAACAACACGATCGTCTACACCGGCCACGCGTTCGCGGAGTCGTTCATCCGGGAGCAGGGGAGGTGGGCGTTCGTGGATCTCTCGCACGGCACGCTCTACGTGACGGAACGGCGGGGACAGGTGCTGAACACCGCGGAGCTCCTGCACCTGAACGTGTTGAACGCTTTTGACAGCGTTTCGGCACGGGTGAACGTTGATTGGGAGTGGCGGGGTCGCCCGGGTTTCCCCGCGAACGATACGGTGGCGACGCTGCCCTTCGTTCTCTGCAACGTCGCTGTGGAGGGGGAATTCACCCCCCATTCCATCCTGAAGTACCGCCGGCCGCCGAACGTGGAGGACGTGCGGGAGATCTACGACGGATTCATCAAGGATCGGACGTTCCTGGTGGGGAACCTCGAACGCTACCTCTTCAAGCCCCAGCTGGCCTATTCGTTCTACCCGACGGAGGGGGAGCACACCTACTTCGTCCGGCGGGCGTTGTTCTTCACGTTGGTGGCCGGTGTGCTGCTCTGGGTCGTCGCATTTCTGTCCCGGCGGCGTGATCCCGGTACGGCCGCTAGAGATCGTAGGCCCGCTTGAACCAGTCGTAGGCGGCGTTGATCTCTTTGGTCTTCCGTTCGGCCAATTCCCGCAACTCCGGCCCGAGATGCTGTACCTTGTCCGGGTGATACAGGGCGACCGACTGCAGGTACTTCGAGCGGATCTCCGACCTGGAGATGGTCCCTTTCAGCCCGAAGAGCCGGCCATAGTGGGCCTTCTTTTCGGCCTCGGTCGCTCCGGCCGGGTCGAACGGCGGCGCATCGCTCCAGGTCCCACCCTGCCGTCCGTGCGCCTCCCGGCGCCCGTGGGCGGAGTGCCGTGAGTTCGATCCGGATTCCCGAAGGACCGCCCTCGAAAACTCCGTCTGCGTTTCGCCGGCGTTCCGGAGATAGTCGGCAAGCAGACACGCCAGGGATCTCCCTTCGCGACACCTCTCCGTCCGCACGCGTTCCACGATGAACTGTTCGAGGGTGGACCGCGGCTGGTTCAGCCGGATCCACCGCAGGTGGTGATCGCGGTCCACGACCGCCGTGACCAAGGCAAAGAGCGGCGCCACCCTCCGCCGCCGGAGCTCCGTTTCGAGAAGGAGATACGACAGGCCGAACTCCAGGAGCACCTGGTCTCTCGTGACCCCGGCCGAAACCTCCCGTGACGAGCAGAGGCAGAGCAGGTGCCCGCGGAGGACGCCGGCGAGAGCCTCGAGCGTCGACGAGAGGCTCATGCCGTACGCCCGGGCGCAGAAGATGTTCGCGGTGGACTCCACGTGCCAGGACTGAATGCCGGAGAGTTCCCACGGACGCCTCTGGGGGAGGCCGCCGTTCACCGCGAGCTCCGACTGGACGGTTCCGAAGAGCCCCCACAGCTGGCGGTGCAACTCGTCATAGAGGGTGAAGGCCTCACGGTATCGCCGCTCCCGTACCAGGAGGTCCGCCACCTCCAGCATTTTTCCGATGGCCTCTTTCGATCTCACCGTATCCCCGAGCTGTTGGTTCCCGAAGCGAGCCGCTGAACATAGAGGTCCCCGCCCCGGCCGCTCGGCCGGGAGGTCCTGGTCGTCTGGTCGGGCTCAAAAAGCGTGCCGGTGGATTCTCATGACCAGAATCCATACGTTCAGGGCAAATGCTTTCGGACCGCCCGGGGCGTCGGGGGGGCTGTGGCCACCAATGTCCAACTGATCAAGGAGAGGGACTCGATGCGCAGCGTTGTGTGCAGCCTGATAAGCCTTCTGTGCTGGACGGCCCTGCCCGGCGGGGGTCAGGTCCCCCCGGTGGCACTGCCTTCCGGAACAGGCCAGGACGCGGTTCGCCCCGATTCATCGGTGGAGGCGATCTTGAAGGACCGCCTTGACACCGAAGTCTGGCTCAAGTCCAGTCCCACGTCGTACCTGGCCACGATCAACCGGGTGGATTTTGCCGGCCGGACAAGCCTGACCGTCGGGCGCAGCGAGGAGAACGACCTGCGGATCGACGACCCGGAGATCCAGCCGCGTCATCTCCGGGTGACCGTCGCGGGGGACTCCTTCAGGGTGGAAGCGGTCGATCCCGGAGCGTCATTCCTGGTCAGGAAGTCCAGATCGAGAGCGGCAACCCTCCCTCCCTCGGCGATCAGCATCGGGAGATACCTCCTGCGGCTCTCGCATCAACGGTATCCGGCGCTGATCGCTTTCGATCCGGAAAGCCCGAGGTTCAACGAATACAAGGGGCTCAAGTACTTCCCCGTGAACCCGGAGTATCGTTTTGTCGTGCCGCTCAAGAAGAACCTCAGGGTCGACACGGTGCTCATTCTCTCCTCGCGTGGCAACATGCGTAAAGGCTTGCGGGTCGGATGGTTCGAGTTCTCCGCCGGGGGGAAGGCCCTCCGGCTGGCGGTGACCCGGCTGTTGGAGCCCGGCGTGGGAGAGAAGGACCATAGCATTTTCTTCCGCGACAGGACGTGCGGGGAAGAGAGCTATGCGATGGGGAGGTACGTGGAGGCCGAAGAGCTGCCGGACGGGCGGTTCTCCCTGGATTTCAACAAGGCCTACAATCCGGCCTGCGCATTCTCGCCGCATTACAACTGTCCGGTCCCTCCGGAGGAGAATCACCTCCCGGTCCGGATCCCGGCCGGGGAGATGGATGCGCACTACGTGACTCACTGAAAGGGTGGTCCCGATGATCGGCAAGACCATACAGCCGGAGATCGAGGCGTTGATCGGCCAGAGGGATTTTACGACCCTCCGTGCCGCGCTCGAGGATCTCCCTCGCCCGATGTCGCTGAAGTGATCGAAGACCTTCCCCGGGGGGACCGGGCGGTGGTATTCCGGATGCTGCAGAAGCAGCGTGCAACGGAGACCTTCGAATACCTCGATCTGGAGGCCCAGCGTTCGCTGCTGGACGAGCTGGCCGGAGACCAGGTCAACGCCATCCTCAACGATATGCGGCCGGACGACCGCACGGCCCTGCTCGAGGAGCTGCCCGCGCCGGTGGCCCGTGACCTGATCCAGCGGCTGTCGCCCGAAGAGCGGCGCGTTGCCCAGGCGCTGCTCGGGTATCCCGAGGAGAGCATCGGGCGTTTGATGACGCTCGACTACGTCGCGGTCGACCAGGAGCGTACGATCCAGGAGGTGCTGGACACCATTCGCACGCACGGGAAGGACAGCGAAACGCTCAACGTGATCTACGTGGTGGATCAGAAAGGACACCTCGTGGACGATCTTCGGATCCGGGAGCTCCTGCTGGCACCCCTGGACGCGAAGATCAGGGGGATCTCCGACGGAACGTTCGTGGCCCTCTCGGCCACGGATGACCAGGAGACCGCCGTTCGTATGTTCAACCGGTACAGCCGGGTTGCTCTGCCGGTCGTGGATTCGGAGGGGATCCTGCTGGGGATCGTGACCATCGATGACGTCCTGGCCGTCGCAGAACAGGAGCACACCGAGGACATCCAGAAGTTCGGCGGTCTGGAGGCCCTGGACGCTCCGTACACGACCACCCCGCTCACCGCGATGGTGCGCAAGCGGGCGGGATGGCTGGTGCTGCTCTTCCTCAGCGAGATGCTGACGGCCACGGCGATGGGGTTCTTCGAGGCCGAGATCGCCCGTGCCGTCGTGCTCGCGCTGTTCGTTCCGCTGATCATCTCCAGCGGAGGGAACTCCGGCTCGCAGGCGGCGACCCTGATCATCCGCGCGATGGCACTGGGGGAATTGACGCTGCGCGACTGGTTCATGGTGATGCGGCGGGAGATCTTTTCGGGGCTTTTGCTGGGGGGCATCCTGGGGACGCTTGGCTTTCTGCGGATCGCTCTCTGGAGTCTGCTTCACCCCGATCTACGGCCCCCACTGGCTGTTGATCGCGCTGACGGTCGGGTTCAGTCTTGTGGGAGTGGTGATGTGGGGGACCCTCTCGGGATCGATGCTGCCGCTGGTCCTCAAGCGGCTGGGGGCGGACCCTGCAACATCGTCGGCACCATTCGTGGCGACGCTGGTGGACGTCACGGGGCTCGTGATCTACTTCACCGTCGCATCGCTGGTCCTTTCGGGCACGATCCTCTGAAGGCGCCATGAAACTGCTGAAGGAACACTACCGGTCCATACTCTTCTGCGTCGTGCTGGGGTTCCTGGAGTTCCGGATCGTCGCCTTCATCCACCAGTGGAACTTCGACGACGTCGTCCGGGTCTCCCTTGGGCCGGTAGAGGGAACAGCCTACTGGCGGGCGTTCCAGAACAAGCTCCTCTCAGGTCTGCTCACCCGCGGGATCGCCGGGCTGCTCCACGTCTCGGACAGGATGGCGTTCATCATCTTCGGCGTCGTGGCGCTCGCGGCGGTGAACGTTATTGCCTACGCGACGGCTCTCCGGCTGGCGGCCGACCGCCGGCGGGCACTGGAGTTCGTCGGCTACGGAGCGGCCCTGTTCGTCCTGCTCCAGGACGGCCGGTGGATCATGGGGTGGGATTTCCTGGATCTTCTCTGGTTCACGGCCTTCGCCTACGGGATCGCCTCCGACCGGCGCTGGCCCTACTTCCTCGCCATATATCTCCCCGCGCTCTTCACGCGGGAGACCGCGCTCTTTTTCCCGCTCTGGTTCATTCTGACGGCGGTATTCGAACGGGGAAAGAACTGGCGCAGTCAGATCGCGGTCGCCGCCGTCGCGCTGGCGGCGGGAGCTGTGGTGATCAAGGTGGTGCGCGACACGATGTTCGTCTGGTCGCCCTATGAGAACATCGGCGTTGACGAAGCGCACCGGACGTTCGGGAATTTCTTCACGCTCCCGCGCAACCTGTTCGACTTCTTGGACAACATCCTCCGGCTCCACTTCGACGTCGTGGCGGATCTGTTCGTGGTCATGGTGCTCTGGTGGATCTACCGGACATGGAAGAGCGCCGGCCCGCGCGAGCGCGCGCTGGCGGCGCTCCTGGTCTGCATGATCGGGGCGGTGTTCCTGGTGGGGATCATCAACGAGACGCGGAACTGGCTGACGATGATCCCGTTGTTCATGACTACACGCGATGTCTCTCGCGAAGACGCGAAGTACGGATGAGAGGGTTTGATGACTGTTCTGGCTAGTCGCCGCCCGGACGGCGAATGACGATCCTCATCGCCCCCGGGATCTCCTTCTCGGTCACCAGGATCAGGTATCCTCCGCCCCCGGCTCCCGAGAGTTTCCACCCGTGCGCGTGATGGCGGTGCGCCTCGATCGCCGCGTGGATCCCGCCGTCAAGCATGTGGGGGAACATCCGCGTCTGCGCCTCGAATGACCGGCGGAACGCGTCGCCGAAGGCGGGGAGGTCTTTCGCGAGGATCGCCCGCCAGCAATCGTCGGCCGCCTGCGCCAGCGCGGCCGCTCCATCCCGCGTGATATCCGTCCCCTCCAGCACGTCGAACTCCTTCTCCCGCGGCCCGAGCGTCACCAGGCTCAGGTGACTCTGGAGCCAGGAGAGGATCTCCTCGTTGTGGACCGAATCGATCTTGATAGGGCCAGTAGCCTTCACGATACTGCAGCCTGTTCAATCCCGGGAGGACGATCCCGAGCGCATCCTGCGATCCGGAGATCACCCTTGTCCCCGGGGGGTTCTCGTAACTGAAGAGCACCTTTGCGAGATGTTCCCGGTCGCCGTGCGGGATGGAGGTCCGCCAGAGCTCAATGGCTTTCTTCCGGGTGCTGGAAGCCATGCCGCTCCGGTCGTTGAACTCCACCGTGGGCTCCAGGGCGATGGTGAGCACCGCCCCGGGGTGCAGGATGGAGACGAACGGCTGGTCCAGCCACCCCCCGGCAAGGTCGATGCGGAAGGGGATGCTGCACTCCGTGCGCAGCGCGGTCGTCGACCTCGCGGGGAGATTCGCATGCGGTATCCTCCGGAGGACCACGTACGAGATCCCCAGCTTCGCGCACAACTCGGCCTTTGCGGGAGTGTTCCCGTCCTCGTTCACCACAAAAACTTCCGGGCGGATCTGCTCCAGATCCTTCTGAAAATCCATCATCCCCCATCCGGTGCTGACCCGGCATTCCGTGACGCAGGCCAGCGCCTCGATCATGTACCTCCGCTCGTCCTGCGTGCAGACGGGATACTGTCCTTTGAGAAACTTCACGTTTTCGTCGGACCCCAGACAGACATGCAGGTCGCCGTACTCCGCCGCCTCGGTCAGAAATGCGACGTGGCCGCTGTGGAGCATGTCAAAACATCCCGAGACAAAGACTTTCTTCGCCATTCCTTCTGATCCCTGTGATGCTCAGGCGGTGTGGAAGACCTCACGCATCACCCGCCAGTTGTCCGCGGGGTCCAGCAGTCTTTCGATCTCTCCCCTCCAGGAGGAGAATGGGGCTGAGCGGTGCAGCGCCAGCGCGTCCCTGTCCATCCCCTTCCCCGCGAAATCGGCGTAGAGATAGAGCTCGCTTCCGCGCAGGTAGAGATGGACGTTCCGAAAGCCGGCCCAGGCGATCGCCCGGGGAACCGCGGGAGGGATCCGGGACAAAACCTCGCGGAGACTCCCTTCCGTGTCCGGCAGCAGTCGCCCTTTCAGCGCGACCCTCGTGTACCGTCCGCCAGCCCGGCTCGCCGGGCAGAGGCGCGCCAGGAGCTCCATCGGCGTCCACCACTGTCCCGCCGGCACGTCCTGAAGCGGCTGCTGCATCGGGTCGGTGAGCTTCCACCAGTCCACGGTGGTCGGATCCGCGGCCATGGCCTTCATGTCGCTGTCGAAGTCTCTGCCCCGGTATTCGAAATGGGAGAAGAGCAGCCCATCCAGGAGAAAGATGGAGTAGTCGCGGACGTTGGACCTGCGGATCTGCCGCAGGACGCCGGGGAAGGTGTTCCGGTGGAGGATGATGTAGCGTTCCTCGAATTCCGGGCGGAGGGCGATCAACGCGCCCCGCGGCTCTGCCGGGCGTCGGGCCCGGCCGGATCGGGATTTCTTCCGTAGCATCGCTAAGCTCCGTGAGAGGAAGGGGGGAACGATGTGCGGACCGGACGGCCGACGCGGCAGCCGCCGGTGCGGTGGGAGGAAACTACGGAAGGATGCTCACTCAAGCAAGTGGTACCGACCACGAAGTGGCCGACACCACGAAGTGGCCGAGCCATGATATGGCACAGCCTCCCCGCGCGACCGCAGCCGGGCGGGGAGGCCGAACAATGACCTCAGGAAACCTGCTTGCGGGCGATGAGGTAGAAGACGATGAGTCCGAGGCCGCCGGCGCAGGAGGCGATCGCAACGACCACGCCGTCGGGAAATGCTCCCAAATGGCTCAGGTATGCCCCGAATGCCCGGCGGCAAGCCCGACAAAGGCCAGAACCAATCCCCATTTCAGAGAGGCCAGTGGGTACGCCGATGTCCGCTCTCTCTTGTAGAGCGACCGGATCTCTTCAGGGGCAAGCCCCTTCTCGATGATCGCCATCCGCTCGCGATGCCGGGTGAACAGGAACGCCCCCCAGACCGCGGCGATGGAGAGGAAGAAGACGACGCTGATAATGATCGGTGCCAATTCAGGTTCCACGGTACCCTCCAGTGTGTTGGTGTTCTGTTGGTTTAGACTACACGTTTCGGTATGTTGTTTCACCCGCAGGGACGAAACAAAACCGGCCGCACCGTAGTCCAAAAGGATGCATGGGCGAAACACCTGGAACATCACTCGGACGGCACGACGCTGACCTGGTCGGAGGGGTCCGGCGCGGGAACATGAGGGACTTTTCCATCCTCGTGGACCGCTACCGGGACCGGGCCTATACGCTCGCCTCCAGGATCCTGGGTGATCCGGCCTCGGCCGAAGAGGCTGTGCAGGACGCATTTCTGAAGGCGTATCGCGGGATCTCTACGTTCCGGGGCGATGCCGCGTTCGGGACCTGGTTCTACCGGATCGTCTACAACTGCTGTCTCACGCGTACCCGCAGGATCGCCCCCGCCAGGATCTCGCTGGAAGAGGCGGAGAGCGAGGAGCCGGTCTCGGACGAGCCGGCGGCGGACGAACAGATGGAAACCCGGGAGATGGCGGAGCTGATCGACCAGATCCTGGGAAAACTCCCCCCGCAATGGCGGTCGGTGGTGACGCTCTACTATATTGACGAATTGCGGTACGAAGAGATCGCGGAGATCCTGGGAGTGCCGCTCGGCACGGTCAAGACCCACCTGTTCAGGGCCAGAAGCAGGATGAAGAAACTCGCGCACCAAACGGTCGGGGAGGAACGGACATGACGGATCAGGCACATCTTTCGGAGGAGACCGTTCAGCGGTATGTGGATGGGACCGTTGCGAGGGAGAAGCGGAGCGAGATCCTCCTTCACCTCGATGAATGCGCCCGGTGCAGGCAGGCCGTTCGTGGTCAGGAAAGTCTGGATGCGGCGTTGCGCGTGGCGGTCCCTCGTGTCGCACCGGAACGCCTGCGGGAAGCCGTGATGCGGGAAGCGAGACTGTCGCGGCAGTTCGCGGCGACCACCCGCATCGCCGCAGTGCTTTCTGTCGCCCTCCCGGGGGTCGCGACGCTCGGTGTGCTGGCCATGATATTCTGGCTTGGGACCACGTGGAAGCCCAGTATTCCTCCGGGTCCGCTTTCCACCGCCGCGCACCAGCTCTCCGCGTGGATGGATCTGGCCAGGGGAGGGATCGGCACCTTCTTTGGTTCACTGACGTCGGCGGCATCGGGGCGCAGCAGCTTGCGGCGACCCTGTTCGCCGTGGGCATTGCGTTCACGGGGGTGGTGCTGATCGATCGCCTTGTAGGGAAACGGTTGTTGCGGCGGTAGGCCGGCCCTCACGGGGTCTCGTTCGGGTCCACCTCCAATTCCATCCTCAACATCACGTTGCTCAGCGTCTTCCCCTGAGCGTCGTTCTTCAGCGATCTCGTCCCCCCTCCTCCGAGCGACTCGTGGAGCAGGAAGTTCAACGCCCCGAGATTCGGCAGCTCGAAGCGTTCGATCTTTCCGAGGCAGATCCCGGCAAAATGCTCCCGCACCCTTTCCACCGTGAGAAGGCGGACAAGCAGCGGGTAGTATTCGGGCTTCCGGGCGATGACCCCCACGTTGGCCGTGTCCCCCTTGTCGCCCGACCGTGCGTGGGCGAGTTGAAGCAGCTGGATCTTCATCGCAACTCCTCGACGATCACCTGTGGCCGCACGACCGACTTGGGGATGAGTGCAGGCCAGTAGGCGATGATCTCGCTGGGTTTCGGGCGGCCGCCGGCGAAGCCGGTGACCCCTGGCGGTCCGGTCAGGATGAGCGGGGCGATCTCCCGCGAAAAGCGCTCCACCGCGGCGCGTTCGTGCGCGCGCACGCCGACGCGCAGGACCACCTCGTCCGGGTCGGCGGCGATCCGGGCCGTCGGGCCGAAGCAGGAATCGACGCCGAGGAACTCGGTCCGGACCTCTTCGAACCGCACGCGCAGATCGTCGAGGCGGGCGCGCAGGATCCGGTCCGCCGCGCGGGCTTTCTCCAGTGCGTCAGGCCAGGCGTAGGTCAGCGTGCCGAAGGCCGTGTAGCCGTCGCGGTACGACATCGACACTTTGAAGTACTCCGTGGCCGGCCGTCCCTGGATCCCAAAAACCTCCACCCGGTGGTCCCCCACCTGCCGGAGGCGGATCGTGGTGAAATCGGCGATGCAGTCGGGAGTGATGTAGGCGCGCGGGTCGCCGATCTCATACAGGAGCTGTTCCTTGACGGTGGCTTCCGAGACCAGTCCGCCGCTCCCCGCGTGTTTGGTGATCACGATCGTGCCGTCGGCGCCCGCCTCCGCGATGGGAAAACCGATGTGCGCCATGTCCGGCACGGAGCGCCAGTCGGCCGAGAAATTCCCGCCGCTGGCCTGCGCCCCGCATTCGAGGATGTGGCCCGCCACCGTTCCAGCCGCCAGGCGGTCCCAGTCGTCCGCGGCCCATCCGAACTCGTGGATCATCGGCGCGAGGGTCAGGCCGGTGTCGGTGGTCCGGCCGGTCACGACGATCTGGGCGCCGCCCCGCAGTGCCTCGGCGATGGGCGCGGCGCCGAAGTAGACGTTCGCGCTGGTGAGCCGGTCGCGCACCATGTCGAACTCCTCGCCGTTCTCCATGTTCGTGAAGCGGAGCCCTGCGGCGCTCAGCTCGGGGATCCGGTCCAGGATGTCGTCGCCCAGCACGACCCCCACGCGAAGTCCGGTGATCCGCGCCTTCCGGGCCGCCGCGAAGATCGCCTCCCGGCAGGCGAGGGGGTTCGCCCCGCCGCCGTTCGTGATGACCCGGATCCCGCGGTCCACGATGTCCGGCAGAAGGTCGTCCATCAACGCGATGAAGTCGGTGGCATAGCCGAGCGCGGGGTCACGCAACCGCTGCTTCTGCATGATCGACATCGTGACCTCGGCAAGGTAGTCCATCACGAGGTAGTCGATCGGGCCGCGCCGAACCTGATCCCTGGGGGCGGATCCCAGATCTCCCCAGAACCCCTGGCCGCTGGCGATACGAATGGTGCTTTTCATGTTCCCGTCTGAATGTCCGGAGGGCGATCGCCCTCAAACCTGAATGACCCCGGTGGAGAACCGGGGGATCGCGGGGTTGCACGCCGCCATGGCGAGTCCCCGGGCGAGCAGATCCCTCGTCCGCGCCGGATCGATGATGTCGTCGACCCACAGCCGCGCGGCCGCGAAGAGCGGGTCCAGCTCGGAAGTGTAGCGTTGCTGGATCTCCTCCAGAAGGTTCTGCTGTTCGGCGGCGGACAGCTGCGCGCCCCCCTTGGCCATCGCCTGGACCTTGATCGCCAGCAGCGTCTCGCTGGCCTGCTTGCCCCCCATCACCGCGATCTGGGCGCTCGGCCACGCGACGATCAGTCGGGGGTCGTACGCCTTGCCGCACATGGCGTAGTTCCCCGCGCCGTAGCTGTTGCCGATGATGACCGTGAACTTGGGGACGACGGAGTTGGCGACAGCGTTGACCATCTTGGCGCCGTCCTTGATGATGCCGCCGTGCTCCGCCCGGGACCCCACCATGAAGCCGGTGACGTCCTGCACGAACACCAGCGGGATCTTCTTCTGATTGCAGTTCAGGATGAACCGCGCCGCCTTGTCGGCGCTATCGCTGTAGAGCACGCCCCCCACCTGCATCTCGCCCTTGGCGGTGCGGACGATCGAGCGTTGGTTGGCGACGATCCCGACCGCCCATCCGTCGATCCGTCCGTAGCCGGTGATCACGGACTTCCCGTAGTCCGCTTTGTATTCATCCAGCTCGCTCCCGTCCAGGATCCGGGCGAGGATCTGGTAGGTGTCGTAGGGCTTCGTCCGGTCCGCAGAAAAGAGCCCGTAGAGCTCCCCGGGGTCGAACGCGGGAGGAACGGCCGCCGTGCGGTCGAAGGGAGCTGCAGGGGCCGGCCCGATCTTTCCCAGAATGCTCCGGATCTTGTCGAGGCACGCCGGATCGTCGGCCACCCGATGGTCGGTCACCCCGCTGACCGCCGAGTGGACCCAGGCTCCGCCGAGGGACTCGTTGTCGGTCACCTCGCCGATCGCCGCCTTGACCAGATGCGCGCCGGCCAGGAAGACGCTCCCGGTCCCCTCCACAATGAGCGACTCGTCACTCATGATCGGAAGGTAGGCTCCGCCTGCAACACAGGGGCCCATGATGGCGGCGATCTGGGAGATCCCCATGGACGACATCAGGGCGTTGTTCCTGAAGATCCGGCCGAAGTGATCCCTGTCGGGGAAGATCTCGGACTGGAGGGGGAGGTAGACGCCGGCGGAATCGACCAGATAGACGATCGGCAGGAAGTTCTCCATGGCGATCTCCTGCGCGCGGAGGTTCTTCTTGCAGGTGATCGGGAACCAGGCCCCGGCCTTGACGGTGGCGTCGTTCGCGACGATGACCGTCTGGCGTCCGGCGACGCTGCCGATCGTGACGATCGTTCCGGACGACGGGGCCTCGTCGTCGTACATGCCGTAGGCGGCGAAGAGGCCGATCTCCAGCGGCTCGGTGCCGGGGTCCACGAGGCGGGCGATCCGTTCACGGGCGGTGAGCTTGTTTCGGAGGTGGTGCTTCGCGACGGCATCGGCCCCGCCGCCCTCCCGGACGCGCGCCGCGGCGTCGTTCACCCTGCGGAGAAGGGCGCGGAGTGAAGCGTCGTTCTTCTCGAACAGCGCGTCGCGGATGGCCGGTGATCCGATGCGTGCCATACAGGGTCACCTCAAGAGATGTTTGGCGATCACGATGCGCTGGACCTCGGAGGTCCCCTCCCCGATGGTCAGCAGCTTCGCGTCGCGGTAGAGTTTTTCGACCGGGTACTCCTTCGTGTAGCCGTACCCCCCGTGGATCTGGACCGCCTCCTCCGCGGCGCGGACCGCGACCTCGCTCGCGAACAGCTTGGCCTGCGACGCGGCCAGGCTGAATTCCTTCCCCTGCATTCGGAGAATCGCGGCATGCTGCGTCAGCAGGCGCGCCGCCGAGATCTGCGTGGCCATGTCGGCGATCTTCCACTGGATCGCCTGGAACTCGCGCCAGGGCCTTGCCGAACTGCCGGCGTTCCCGGGCATAACGGAGGGAGGCGTCGAGAGCTCCCTGCGCCAGGCCGACAGAGAGGGCGGCGATGCCGATCCGCCCCCCGTCCAGCACGGCCATGGCCTGCTGGAAGCCCATCCCTTCCTCGCCGATGAGGTGGCCGCCGGGGACCCGGACGTTGTCCAGAACGAGGGAGGCGGTGTCGCTGGCCCGCATGCCGAGCTTGTTCTCTTTCTTCCCGGCGCCGAACCCGGGGGTCCCTCGCTCGACGATGAACGCGGAGATCCGCGGCCGATCTCCGTCGGCGCCGGTGACGGCGAGGACCACGAAGGTGGATCCGACGGAAGCGTGCGTGATGAACGCCTTGGAGCCGTTGAGGATCCAGTCGCCCTTCTCGCGTCGCGCCGTGGTCGACATGCCGGCGGAGTCGCTCCCGGAACCCGGCTCGGTGAGTCCCCATCCTCCAAGCGCCTCGCCGGAGCAGAGGGGTGGCAGAAATCGCCGCTTCTGTTCCTCGCTGCCGAAGAGCGCGAGGTGCGCCACGCAGAGGCCGTTGTGAGCGCAGACGCCGAGCCCGACGGAGGGGTCGACCCTCGAGATCTCCTCCACCATCGCGGTGAAGTCCAGCGGCGACAGCCCGGCGCCACCGTACTCTTCCGCGACCATCGCCCCCATGAACCCGAGGCTCCCCAGCTGCCGCATCACGTCGGCGGGGAACTCCTGGCTCTCGTCGTACTTCATCACCACGGGCCGTATGACCCGTTCGGCGAACTCGCGCGCGGTTTGCCGCACCAGCGCCTGCTCCTCCGGTCCTTCCATGTCTCTCCTCGTCTGTCTGGTTCAGCAGATCTCGCCTGTGGGCCGGTCAGCGTCCGGTCCAGCGCGGCTCGCGCCGTTCAAGAAACGCCTGCAACGCTTCCTTTCGGTCCTTCGTGCGTATGAGCGGCGCGTAGCATGACCGCTCGATGGCCAGTCCGCGGGAGAGGCCGGCGGCCGTGCTCGCCCGGATCGCCCGCTTCGCCTGCCGGAGAGCGACTGGTGCGTTCGCTCCGACCTCGGCCGCGAGGCCTGCGAATCCACCGGCGAATCCCTCGGCCGGAAGGAGGAAATCGACCACCCCGTCGGCAAACGCCTCCGCTGCCGTGAACCGTCGCGAGGTCAGGATCCACTTCCCTGCAGCCGCCGGTCCGGTCCGCCGGGCAAGCAGTTGCGTCCCTCCCGCTCCGGGGATGATGCCGAGACGCACCTCCGGGAAACCGAACGTTGCGCGCTCCGAAGCGATCACCAGGTCGGCCGCAAGGGCGAATTCCAGGCCCCCCCCGAGGGCGGGTCCGTCGATCCCGACGAGCACCGGCTGGGGGAGGTCGTACCAGGCCCGGATCATTTGCCGGATCTTCCCGACCACCACCGCAACGCGACCGTCCGTTAGCCCGGCCCGTTCCTTGAGATCGGCCCCCGCACAGAAGGCGCTACAACCCGAAGTGACGGCGATCAACCAGACAGCACGGTCCCTGCGCAGGTCACGGGCGATCGCGGTCAGGGAGGCGACCAGGGTCTGATTCAGGGCGTTGACGGGGGGGCGTTCAAGGACAACGCGGGCGACGTGACCTTCAATAGCCAATGAGACGTGCGGTCGCTGCACCATGCGAAGGATCCGGGATTCCCGGTCGACCCGGTGCCGGCTGCACAGGAGGGTCAAAGGGTTGACCGGACGATAGGAAAATTCCGGAGCGATGTCAACCGGCGTCCCCCGGGCCGCGTAACTTCGCATCCCGGCGCGCGTACACCTAGAGAGAACGACCTGACCACCGTTGTGCCCCTACGGAAGGAACAGAAGATGCTCAAGCGATACGGTGCGATCCTCCTGCTCTTCGCGGCAACAAGCCTCCCCGATGCCGATAGCGGCCGAAAAGTTCTGGAAGCTGGAACGGTACTGGGGCGGCCCCCGGAAACCGATGGTGGACATCGGCTACGGCCAGTCCGTGATGCAGCATAAACTGTTCACCGGGGAGTTATCCGATCTCCGGACGGTGGGGGTCAAGCTGGGGTACTTCCGGGCGAAACCGAAGTTTCCCAACGTCGGCGAGCTGGACGACAAGTTCGCCTTTTTCGACTACTCCGCCAGCGATCTCTTCGGCAGCAGCTCCGCGGTGTCGTCGGTGAATTCGGAACTGATCCGTTTCGGGTTCGGGCGCCGGGAAGGGTACGCCTACGATTTCAAATCCTCGTACCTTTACCCCTACACGCAGACCGCGTTCAGCCTGACAAAGCTGTCAACCACCCGGCCCGCAGGCCTCTCGCCCGGGGATGCCGCGATCCTGGATCGCTTCCAGGGGGACTTCCGGTTCGGCAGCATGGCGGAGATCGGGATGGCGTACGGCATCGGAGATGTCGTGGCCGTCCGCGCCGGCTATGAGAACTGGGTGATGAACCCGCGCTGGGTCTTCTGGCCCTGGCTCGGCAGCTACCTGATCGGTTCGATCGGCACGGAGCTGGTCTCGAGCTTCGGGGACGACATCGTTGAAGGGAGCCCCACGCTGGGTCCGATGATCTACACCATCCTGCGTGGCGCCGTGATCTACGGTTTCGCCGTGCTGCTGCGCGACGCCCAGTACTGGCCCTTCCGGTCGGAGAAGCCGCTCACCGGCGAAGGGTTCCGCGTGGGCATGACCTTCACCTTCTGAGCGGCGGTCACGTTCGCTTGATTCCATCCCCGGTCAATGTTACCTTGGAGACGTTCATCCTCCATTCCCCACAACATTGCCCGAGGCCGGATACATGACCGCTCGCTGGATCACCCTTGTTGCTGTACTTCTTCTGTTACTCCCCGGATGCAAGAAAGACACCCCCGCTGCCGGTCCCAAAGCCGGAGTGGCCGGCGTGCAGTGGACCGTTCCCGCTCGCTGGGTCTCCAAGGGCGAACGCCCATTCCGGGTCGCCACGTATGCTGTTCCGGCGGCGCAGGGGGATGCCGAGCCCGCGGAATGCGGGGTTTCCTATTTCGGGGCTGACCAGGGGGGGCGATCGACATGAACATCGACCGCTGGATCTCCCAGTTCGAGCCGACGACAGCCCCCGGGCGGTCCACGAAAGAGGTGAGCGGGATGAAGGTCACCCTCGTGCAGATCGCGGGCGCCTATCTGGCCCCCGCCGGGCCAATGATGGCTCCGACCGGCAAGAAGGAGAACTTCCGGCTCCTCGGTGCGATCGTCGAAGGGCCGCAGGGATCGGTCTTCTTCAAGCTGACCGGCCCGGCCTCCACCATCGCCGCCGCCGAGCAGGATTTCGACGCGCTGATCGGTTCCCTCACGAAGTAGCCTGACGATCCAGGGGCTGGGATCAGACGCTCCCCGCTCCCAGCCCCTGGGCGATCTTCTCCGCGTGTTCTGCCAACTCCAGATCCAGCGTCGTGATCCCCCCCGCGTCATGCGTCGTCAGGTCGATGGTCACCCTGTTGTACACGTTCGACCATTCGGGATGGTGGTTCATCTTCTCGGCGATCAGTGCCACCCCCGTCATGAAGGAGAACGCCTCGCGAAACGAGGGGAACACCAGGCTCCGTCGGAGCTTTCCCGCTTCGACCCTCCAGGCGGGGAGTGACCGGAGAGCTCCCTCGATCTCCGTTGTCTCCAGCACGGTCCGTTTTCCCATTGGTTGTTCTTCCTTTTCGGTGGCTCATGGTGTTTGAACCTAGAACAATCGAGAACGCTCAACCGTTCGCTTGCTTTTCTCGCCGGGCAGGGGTACGTTGCGGGCACCTGCCGGACTCGTTCGCAGGCAGGGCCAACGATTGGGCACCGGAGTACGGTCGCCATGATCAGCGTCGGCATTGTTGAACATGATCCGCACCAGCGCGAGGCCATTGCCGCCGCCTTGCGGGAACGCCCGGACATTCGTTGTGTGTATGCCGTCGACAAACCGCAGTCCCTTCTCGCTTCGTCCGCCACTTTTCCGCCCGCCGATGTCCTCCTGATGGGAGTACAGGGCTCCGTGGACACAGTCGGGCCCCGCCCTCCGGGAGCTCAGGGAACGTTTCCCCGCCACCAGCGTTGTGGTGATCTCCGACGACGGGGATTTCCACTGCATCTTCGACCTGCTCTGTGCCGGGGCGTCCGGATACCTGCTTCGCGGTACGTCTGCCATCGGGACTCTGCGATGCCGTGCGCCAGGTGGCGGAGGGGGGCGCCCCGATGTCACCGCAGATCGCCCGGAAGGTGATCGAGTTCTTCCATCACCGGGGGGCCGACCCGACCCGCGCTCTCACGCCGAGGGAGCGGGAGATCGTCTCAGGACTCGTGGACGGGCTCAGCTACAAGCAGATCGCCGACCGGATGCACATTACCGTGGAGACCGTCCGGTCCCACATCAAGAGCATCTATCATAAGCTGCATGTCCACGGTAAGGCGGAATTGATCGCCCGGACCCTGCGCGGCGAGCTCTGAGCCCCGCGGAACGTGGCTTCTTCCCCGGTGAGTGCGTATATTCCGGATACAGATCACCGGTCCGACCGACCATCACGAGGATCGATCGTGAGAGGGAATGTCTTTGTCTTCGATACGCTCGACGAGCTGGCAGAAGCCGGGGCGGTGAAGATGTTCACGTACCTGGACGAAGGGGTGGGCTCGTTCGGGAAGGCAAGCCTGGTCCTGCCGGGAGGGAAGACCCCCCGCCGGGTCTTTGAGTCCCTCGTGTCCCATGACATCGTCAGCCGGGTCGACTGGCGCAAGGTCCATCTCTACTGGGGCGACGAGCGCTGCATCCCCCCGACCCGCCCGGGGAGCAACTACCGGATGGCGCAGGAGGTCCTCCTGAGCCGGCTTCCCGTGCCGCCGGGCAATATCCACCGGATGCCCGGTGAGAAGCCCCCCCTGGAAGGGGCCGCGCTCTACGAGCAGGAGATCGTGAAGACGATGGACCTCAAAAGGAACGAGATGCCCCGCTGGTCGCTCGTCCTGCTCGGGCTGGGGACCGGCGGCGAGGTCGCGTCGATTCTTCCCGGGAGCCGCGCGTTCCACGAGAAGAAGCGGCTGGTCGTGGTCGAGGAGGTGCCCGCCCTCCAGTCGACCTGCCTGACCCTGACGCTCCCGGCAATCAACAGCGCGCGCGCGGTGATGTGCCTGGTGACCGGGCGGGAAAAGGCCCGCATTCTGCGAGAGGTCCTGGAAGGGCCCCTGCCGAACCTCCCGGCGCATTTTGTCAGTCCCGGTTCCGGCGACCTCAGCTGGTTTGTGGACCGGGAAGCTGCTCAAGAGCTTCACCTCTGACCACGTGTTGATGGGACGGTCCCAACGAACGACCGGCCCGGGATCCTCCTCCTATGCCCGCACTTGCAGCGATCGACGTCGGCTCCAACGCGTTCCGCCTGGTGATCGCGAACGTGGAAGCCGGCAAACCCCCGACCATTCTCGACGTCCTTCGCGAACCGGTCAGGCTCGGCCAGGATGTGTTCACGCACGAAGTCATCACGGAGGAGACCCTGGAGCGGGCCGAGGCCGCATTCGCGCGGTTTCGTGATGCCATCGCCCGCCACGGTGTGCGCGTGACCCGCGCCGTTGCCACCAGCGCCATGCGCGAGGCGCAGAACGCCGAGTTGTGCGCAGACAGGATCCTGCGCTCTTCGGGGATCGAGATCGACGTCATCAGCCCGGAGGAGGAGGCTCGCCTCATCCACCTCGCGGTGGCGGCGGCCGTCAAGCTCGACCGGCGGGTGGCCATCCTGCTGGATATCGGCGGCGGAAGCACGGAAGTGACCATTGCCGAGGACAGCAAGATCGTTTCCACCCAGAGCTTCAAGATGGGTGCGGTGCGGATGTTGCAGGTGATGGATGGGAAAGCCCGCGGCGAGCGTCGGTTCCATCAGCTCGTCCGCGAATATGTCGACGCGACCCAGCTTCGGATCAGGCGGGAGATCGGCGGAAAGAAGATCGATCTTCTGGTGGGAACGGGCGGCAACATCGAAACTCTCGGTGATCTGCGGAAGGAACACCTGGGGAAGGAACGGAATACCGTCCTCTCCGCGGATGACCTCGACCAGCTCGTCCGGCGCCTGCAGGCCTGCTCCGTCGAGGACCGGATCAAGGAGTTCAAGCTCCGCCCTGACCGGGCCGATGTGATCGTCCCGGCCGCGATCGTCCTGCAGAGGATCGTGAGGCTGGCGGGGGTGGAGGAGGTGCACATCCCCCACGTGGGACTGAAGGACGGTCTGCTGATCGACATGGCGGAGGAGCTCTTCGGCACGTCGAAGCGTCTGCACCGGGACCAGGTGATCGCTGCGGCTCTGCAGCTCGGGAGGAAATACGGGTTCGACGAGCAGCACGCGCAAACGGTGTTGCGCCTGGCGGGGAGCGTGTTCGATCAGACACGGCCGCTGCACGGGATGGACCTCGAACAGCGCCTGCTTCTGGAGGTCGCGGCGCTGACGCACGATATCGGACAGTTCATCAGCGTGTCGGACCACCACAAGCACTCCCACTATCTCCTCTCTGCTTCTCCCCTGGTGGGGCTGACGGAACAGCAGATGGCGGTCGTGGCGAACATCGCCCGCTACCATCGGAAGTCGATGCCGAAGCCTCAGCACGAAGCCTACCGTGCCCTCTCGTCCAAAGACCGCACCTCGGTGACGAAACTTGCATCGCTGCTCCGGCTGGCGGACGCACTGGACACCGAACATGCTTCCCGCGTGGAGGCCGTCGAGCTGGACTCGAAGAAGCCGAAGCTTCATGTGCGGCTCCGCGGCGAGGGGGACCTCCTGTTGGAGAAGTGGGCGCTGCTGAAGAAAGCCGAGATGTTCGAACAGGTCTTCAGTGTCAAAGTGACGGTCGACGATGACTGAGAATGTGGACGCCGGCGTCCCGGAAGGTGTCCGGCCGACCGTGGACGAGTTGCTCCGCCAGATGCTGGAGGATCGGTGGCACACCTTCGCGCGTGAACTCCTCAGGGTCCGGCGGAAGGGGACCGAAGAAGCGGTGCACGACGTTCGTGTTGCGACCCGGCGCCTGATCGCCTTCCTGGACCTTGTTTCCGCGTTCGTTACACCCGCAGCAGTGCACAAGCTTCGGCGCCAGGCACGTGTGCTGCTCAAAGCCCTCAACGCATTGCGCGACGTGCAGGTCCAGCGGCTGGGGGTGAAGGGGCTCTGGGCGACCTTCCCCGTTCTGCGGCTGTATGACGTCTCCCTCCGCCGGCGGGAACGATCGCTGGGGGAGGAGGCATCCAGGGGATTCAAAGCCTTCCCGCTCCAGCAGATGGAGGCTGCAGTCGGCAGACTGGATGCCGACGTGCAGCGGGTGTTCGACGGCCCGGCGCTACGGAGGTCCGGCTGGCATCTGATGACCGGGACCGCCGCGGCGTCGTTCGGCAGGGCGGTGGAGCGCCGGCGTTCGATCCGCCAGGACCGTCCCGAAACCCTGCACCGGTTCCGGGTGGCTTTCAAGAAGTTCCGATACACCATCGAAATGCTGGGTCCGGCGTTCCCCTGGGTGGACGAAGGGCTGCACAAGGCGATGAACCGGTACCAGACCGTCCTGGGGGAGATCCAGGATGTCGAGGTGCTCGCAGCGGATCTCCGTGCCTATGCACGGCGTCGCCGGGTCGGCAAAGCCGAAGGAGGAGGGTCGCTGCTGCCGGTGTTCCGCATGCTTGCCAACCGGCGCGCGGAGCTTCTGCGGCAGTTCCGGCAGTCGGCGGACGATCTCTACGGATTCTGGGAACCCACCACCATCCCGGAGGAGCAGGCCTGACCGATGGACCTGTACGTGCTGAGACATGGGATCGCGGAGGAGCGGAAGGCGGGTGTGCCCGATCGGGGGAGGAAGCTGACGCCCCGGGGTGTACGGCGCATGCGGAAGATCGCCGCCGCCCTGTACGCCGTGGGTGTGCGGGTCGAAAGGATCCTCACGAGCCCCTATGAACGCGCCCGGAGGACTGCGTCGATCGTCCGGAAGGAGCTGGGGGCCCCGGTGACCGTGGTGACCCACCTTCGCCCGAACGGCGACCCCCGCCGGGTGATCGACGGGCTCCGCACCCTGGGGGGAAGAACAGGGGAAAATGATGATCGTCGGCCACGAACCGATGCTGAGCCAGATCGTGTCCGTCTTGCTGACCGGAAGCAGCGCCGCCGCCGTTCCGCTCAAGAAGGGGGGGCTCTGCAAATTGGCCGTGAACGATCTCCGGTACGGGAAATGTGCCTCTCTGGAGTGGTTTCTCACCCCCCGGCTCCTCATCAGCCGCCTTCGTTGATTTTCCACCCCCTTTTTTATACCCTAGTAGCTGACCACGCGTTGGAGTTCCGTCGGTACATCCCTGGAGGAGGCAGCATGTCATTCGATATCAAGGCCATCAACGAGAAGATCCAGCGCGAGAGCGCGTTCGTCGACTCCCTGCAGACTGGAGATGGGCAAGGTGATCGTCGGCCAGAAGCCATGGTCGAACGGCTGCTGGTCGGGCTCCTGGCCAACGGCCACATCCTGCTGGAAGGGGTGCCCGGCCTCGCGAAGACCCTCGCGCGTCAAGACCCTGGCCTCGGCCATCCAGGCGAAGTTCCAGCGGATCCAGTTCACGCCCGACCTGCTCCCGGCCGACCTCGTCGGGACGATGATCTACAATCAGAAGGACGGCATCGTTCCAGACGAAGAAGGGGCCCGATTTTCGCCAACTTCATCCTCGCGGACGAGATCAACCGCTCGCCCGCCAAGGTCCAGAGCGCGCTGCTGGAGGCGATGCAGGAGCGCCAGGTGACGATCGGCGAACAGACGTTCAAGCTCCCCGAACCGTTCCTGGTCCTGGCGACGCAGAACCCGATCGAGCAGGAGGGGACCTACCCGCTGCCCGAGGCGCAGGTGGACCGGTTCATGCTGAAGGTGAAGATCGGCTACCCGTCCAAGGAGGAGGAGCTGCTGATCATGCGCGCGAACGTCGACGGCACGTCCGGGACGGTCAACGACCGTGGTCATCGCCCGAGGACATCGTCCGGGCCCGCGGGGTGGTGGGGGAGATCTACATGGACGAGAAGATCGAGAAGTACATCCTCGACATCGTCTTCGCGACGCGGAATCCCGAAGCAGTACAACCTGACGAACCTCGCCGCAGCTGATCAGCTACGGCGCCTCGCCGCGCGCCTCGATCAACCTCGCGCTCGGCGCGAAGGCCTATCGCGTTCATCAAGCGGCGCGGGTACGTGATCCCCGAGGACGTGCGGGCGATCTGCCTCGACGTGCTGCGGCACCGCGTGGCCGTCACCTACGAGGCCGAAGCCGAAGAGGTCACCTCCGAGCAGATCGTCGCAGGAGATCCTGAACAAGATCGAAGTCCCGTGAGCATCCGCGCCGACGGCATCGCGCATCTGAGACCACCTGAGTGGACACTCGAGAGCTGCTGAAGAAGGTCCGGCAGATCGAGATCAAGACCCGGGGCATCGTCAACCAGGTCTTCTCCGGGGAATACCACAGCGTCTTCAAGGGGCGCGGGATGGAGTTCTCCGAGGTGCGGGAGTACCAGTACGGCGACGACATCCGGACGATCGACTGGAACGTCTCCGCCCGCTTCAACCACCCCTTCGTCAAGGTCTTCGAGGAGGAGCGGGAGCTGACCGTCATGCTCGTCGTGGACTTCAGCCGCTCCGGGCAGTTCGGCACCGTGGCAGGCGATGAAGAACGAGATCGCCGCGGAGATCTGCGCCGTGCTGGCCTTCTCCGCCATCAAGAACAACGACAAGGTCGGGCTGATCCTCTTCACCGACCGGATCGAGAAGTTCGTCCCGCCGAAGAAGGGGCGGGCGCACATCCTGCGCATCATCCGCGAGCTGGTCTCGCTTCGAGCCGAACGGCGACACGGCACCAGCATCCGCGCAGGCGCTCGAGTACTTGAACCACGTCACCAAGAAACGGAGCATCGCCTTCGTCATCTCCGACTTCCTCGACGACGGGTACGACCGGATCCTCCGGATCGTCAGCCGGAAGCACGACCTCATCGCCGTGGAGCTCTCCGACCCGCGTGAGGAGACGATGCCCGATGCGGGGCTGATCAAGATGCGCGACGCGGAAAGCGGCGCCCGCCGGTGGGTGGATACCGGCGACCGGCGCGTCCGCGAGGAGTTCCAGCGCTACTGGCGGAAACAGCGGCAGGCACGGAAGACGACCTTCATCCGGTGCAAGGTGGACATCGATCCGGGTCCGGATCGACCGGCCGTACATCAAACCGATCGTGGACTTCTTCAAGATGCGGGAGAAGCAGACTGTGACCGTTCGCTGCGCATCGGCCTGGCGGTCTGCCTGCTGCCTGACGGTCCTCCGCCGACAGCGCAGGTGCTCGGCGCGCGCGCGCGGTCGACTCGACCGAATTCCTGGTCGGGGACCGGATCACGCGTCCACATCGACCTGCACGCACCCGGAAGGGACCGTCTTCCAGCGCGCCGCCTGCGATCACGTCGGCGGGCTTCGCCGTGCTGCAGGCCGCACCCGCTCGGCACGCCCGGACCGACGCTGACCCGCGGCGAATACGTCGATCGCCAGGTACGATTCGGTGCAGGCGGTCATTCCGCCGGTGCACGTTCTGGTATTCCCTCCCCGGTGATACGGCCACCCGGACCGCGACGACGAACCAGCTGCTGGTCTCGGTCCGGACGGTGCAGGTCGACACCTCTCAGCGAGATCAAGGATCTCAAGCCGCCGCTCTCCGTCCCGATCACCTGGCAGGAGGTCGCTACTCTACGGCGGCGGCGCCCTGGCCCTCGCGGCCGCTCGTCTGGCTGGCCTACCGGTACTGGAAGAAACGTCAGGCCAAACGGTCCGGGGAGGAATCCCGGCCGCCGGCCGCGCCCGGCCCACGACGATCGCGCTCGAGGAGCTGGCCACGCTGAAGGAGAAGAAGCTCTGGCAGCAGGGACTGATCAAGGAGTACTACTCGGAACTGACGGAGATCCTCCGGCGCTACGTCGAAAACCGATACTCGCCATGCCCGCGCTGGAGGAGACCACCGACGAGATCCTCGCAGGACTGCGGAGGCTGCGTTTCCCGGCGGAGATGCTGCAACGGGTCGGAGACGCTTCTGCGGCGGGCGGACCTGGTGAAGTTCGCGAAACAGCGCCGCCGCGGATCACGGAACATGAGGAGATTCGATGGCGGTGGTCTATGACGTGGTGGACAAGACCAAGATCGTCTCCATGACCCCGGTGCCGGCCGGCGAAGCGCAGGGAGGTCACCGTGTGGCCGGCTAACGTCACCTTCGCCCAGCCGATCTTCCTCTACGGGCTGCTCCTCGTCCCGGCTGCTCGTCGTACTGGTACATCCGGCGCGCGCACCGGCAGACCAGCGAGATCCGGTACTCCACGCTGAAGGCCTTCGCATCGGTGCAGCCGACCATCAAGGAGCGCCTCCGCCACCTGCCGTTCGCGCTCCGCGTGGTGGCGGTCGCCGCGCTCTGTCGTTGCCCTGGCCCGGCCCCAGACCACGTCGCAGGGGGAGAACATCTACACCGAGGGGATCGACATCGCCCTGCTGCTGGACATCTCCACGCAGCATGCTCGCGGAGGATTTCCAGCCCAACCGGATCCAGGCGGCGAAGGAGGTCGCCCAGAGTTTCGTCGACGGCGCGCCGGAACGACCGGATCGGGCTGGTCATCTTCGCCGGACAGAGCTTCACGCAGTGCCCGATGACCCTCGACTACCGCGTCCTGAAGAATCTCCTGCGGCAGGTGAAGCCCGGGATGGTGGAGGACGGGACCGCGATCGGGATGGCGATCGCCCAGGGGGTGAACCGCCTGAAGGAGAGCAAGGCCAAGAGCAGGGTGATGATCCTGCTGACCGACGGGGTGAACAACCGGGGGGAGATCGACCCGATCACCGCGGCGCAGATCGCCCAGACGTTCGGCATCCGGATCTACACCGTGGGCGTCGGCACCGGTCGGCGAGGCCCCTACCCGGTCCAGACCCCGTTCGGCATCCGGTACCAGAACATGCCGGTGGACATCGACGAGAAGTCGCTCGAGAAGATCGCCGTCCATCACCGGACGGGAAGTACTTCCGCGCGACGAACAACCGGGCGCTCAAGCAGATCTACGCGGAGATCGACAAGCTGGAAAAGACCCGCATCGAGGTGAAGGCCTACCGGTCGTACACCGAGCTCTTCTACGCCTGGGCGTGGCTGGGACTGCTGGCGATGCTTGCTGAACTCCTGGCTTCGGGACGATCCTGAGGAAGCTGCCGTGAGAAGGACCCGATGATCCGGTTCGCCCATCCCGAATACCTCTACCTGCTCGCTGCTGGTCCCGTGCGCTCGCGGCCTTCTTCTGGTTCGTCGCCCTGCGCAGACGGAAGCGCCTCTGAGAGGTTCGGGAACGCCGGCCATGCTCGGAAGCTGCTCGGAGGACGCCAGCCCGGCCAAGACGGATCCTCCGGGTCCGCTTCCCTGCTCGCCGTGCTGGTCTTCCTGGTGCTGGGCCTGGCGAATCCGCAGATCGGCACGCGGATGGAGGAGGTGAAGCAGGAGGGGGTGGATCTCTTCATCGCCCTCGACGTCTCGCTCAGCATGAAGGCGGAGGACATCAAGCCGAACCGCCTCGAGAAGGCGAAGCTGGAGATCCGGAACCTCATCGCCCGTCTCGCGCGGCGACCGGATCGGACTCATCGTCTTCGCGGGGGAGGCCTACACGCAGTTCCCCCTGACCACCGACTACAGCGCGGCGAATCTCTTCCTGGATGTGGTCGATGTCGATGCCGGTCCCGCTCCCGGGACCAATATCGGCGCGGCGATCGAACGCGCGATGGAGTCGTTCGACCCGAAGGAGCAGACGACGAAGGTGCTCGTGATCATCACCGACGGCGAGAACACCGAGGGGGACGCCATCGAGGCCGCGGAGGAGGCGGCCCGCAAGGGGGTGCTGCTCTACACCATCGGCATGGGATCGCCGGACGGGGCGCCCATTCCCGTCTACGACGCCTCCGGCCGGCAGACGGACTTCAAGCGCGACAAGCTGGGACAGGTGGTGGTGTCCAAGCTCGACGAGGTGTCTCTCGAGAAGATCGCGGCGATCGGCAACGGCAAGTACTTCCGCGGCACCACCGCGCAGGACGAGCTGAACGAGATCTACAAGAACATCAGCGCTCTGCAGAAGAAGGAGTTCGGCGTCAAGCAGTTCACCGACTACGAGGACCGGTTCCAGTGGTTCCTGCTGCCGGCGCTCCTGCTCCTGCTGCTCGATGCCGTCGCCTCGGAGACACCGGGTCGGCTGGCTCTCACGATGGAATGTGCTGAAGAGGGAGGAGAAGGGATGAAACGGATCGCACTGCTGGCGGCCTGTGCCGCCATCGGGGCGGGTCTCGCCCCGGGACAATCGGTCCGCTCGCTGGTCAACGGGGGGAACGATCTCTACCATGACCAGAAGTACACCGATGCCGAGGTGAACTACCGGAAGGCGCTGGAGAAGGAGCCCGGACTCGTGCAGGGACATTTCAATCTCGGCAACGCCCTTGCCAGGCAGGGGAAGGCCGAGGACGCCATCCGGGAGTACCAGAATGCGCTGGGAGGCGCCACGCAGCGCGACACTCGCGCCTACGCCCACTACAACATCGGCAATTCCTTCCTGCAGGGACAGAAGTTCCAGGAGGCGGTGAACTCGTACGTCGAGTCGCTGAAGCTGAATCCCAGGGACGACGAGGCGAAGTACAATCTCTCCTACGCGCTGGAACGGCTCAAGCAGAAGCAGCAACAACAACAGCAGCAGCCGAAGAACCAGCAGGACAAGAACAAGCAGCAGGACCAGCAGAAGCAACAGCAGCAAGATCAGCAGAAGCAACAGCAGCAACAGAAGCAGCAACAGGACCAGCAGCAGTCGGCGGCCCAGAAGCAACAGAAGACGATGTCCAAGGAAGAGGCCGCCCGCATCCTGGACGTGCTGAAGAACAGCGAGCGCGACGTGCAGAAGAGACTCCGCGCGCGTCAGGCCGTCCGCCCCAAGACGGACAAGGACTGGTAAGATGGGACACCGATCTCTCTGGCTCGTTCTGGCCGCGATCCTCTGCGGCACGACCCTCCTGGCCCAGGAGGCCACCTTCGTGGCCGTCGTGGACCGGAATCCCGTGGGCGTCGGGGAGCAGTTCACCCTCTCGTTCGTGCTGACCAGCGCGACGATGGGAGGAGGGAAGAACCTGCAGCTGCCCGACCTCTCCAAGTTCCATATCATGGCGGGGCCGAGCCAGTCGAGCAGCATGCAGATCATGAACGGCGCGGTGTCGTCCACCGTCTCCTACGAGTACGTCCTGCAGCCGAAGGACGTCGGAAAGTTCGAGATCGGTCCCGGGGCCATCGAGGTCGGGGGAAAGGTCTACCGGAGCGAAAAGCTGATCGATCGAGGTGGTGAAGACCGCCACCCGCCCCAAGCCCCAGGCCGCCCAGCAGGCCGACCCGCAGGTGCAGATCGGCGACAACCTCTTCCTGAAGGCCACCGTCGACCGAACGCGGGTCACGCAGGGGGAGCAGATCAATCTGGAATTCAAGATCTATACCCGCGTGCGCGATCCTCAGGCCGGAACTGGTGAAGAACCCCACGCTGACCGGCTTCTGGGGAGAGGATGTGGACGTTCCGCAGAACACCTCTCCCCGCGAGACCTACAACGGGAAGCAGTATCAGGTCGGCGTGGTGAAGAAGATGGCCCTGTTCCCGACCCAGTCGGGGACGCTGGAGATCGGTCCGATGGAGCTGAAGGTCGGCGTGCAGATCCAGAACCGGTCTTCCGATCCTTTCGATTCGTTCTTCCGGGATCCCTTCGGCCGGACCGTGACCGCGGCGGTCAAGAGCGAGCCGCTGAAGATCACCGTGGACCCGCTTCCCGCCGGAGCGCCGGCGGAGTTCCGCGGCGCGGTGGGACGGTTCGGCATGAGCAGCTCCATCGACAAGAAGACCACGCGGACCAACGAGCCGGTCAGCATCAAGGTCACCATCTCCGGGACGGGGAACATCAAGCTGCTGGAAGCCCCGTCGGTGGAGTTCCCGCCCGATTTCGAACAGTATCCACCCAAGGTGACGGAGAGCATCACGAAGGGGGAGAAGATCTCCGGGAGCAAATCCTTCGAATTCCTGGTCATGCCCCGCTACCCCGGCATGAAGACCATCTCCCCGCTCACCTTCGTCTACTACGATCCGTCGAAACGGGAGTACGCGCGCCTCCGCTCCCCGCAGATGGAGCTGAACGTGGAGCAGGGGGCGGCGACCCAGAGCCCGATCGTTGCCGGCGGGGCGCGCGAGGATGTGCGGCTGCTCAGCCAGGATATCCGGTTCATCAAGGTCGGTACACCGTCGTTCACGCGCGCCGGAGAGCATCTGCATACGAGCCCGGTGTTCATCGTCCTTCTGATCCTCCCCCTGGCGGGACTGGGTGGGGCGATCGTCTTCGCGGGACGGCGCCGCGCGGTCCTCGCCGACGAGGCCGGATACCGCCACCGCCAGGCCATGAAGCTCGCGCGCAAAGGGCTGAAGGTGGCCGAGTACCTGCTCAACCTCAAAGGGGGAGCGAAGGACGGCCCGGTGGTCAACCAGCGGCTCCGGTTCTACTCGGAGGTGTCGAAGGCGCTCTGGAAGTATCTCGGCGACAAACTCTCCATGGCGCCCGCGGGCCTTTCCGTCGAGACGGCGACGGCGGAGCTCCAGCGGCGTGGGGTGGAGAAGGGACTGCTCAGTGCGTTCAAGGCGCTGGTGGAGACCTGTGATATGGCGCGGTTCGCCCCCTCGAGCCTTGAGGTTCCCCAGATGCAGCGGACCTATGACGAGGCCCGCCGTGTCATCGTCGAACTGGAACGGGTACTCAAATGAAGACGTCATCCATCGCCTGCATGTCGCTGCTGGTCCTCTGCGTGGCGGCCGCGGCGGGCCAGACCCCCGAACAACAATTCCTGTCCGCCAACGTCCTCTTCCAGCAGGGGAAGATCGCCGAGGCGCGGGACGTCTACGAGAACATACTGAAGAGCGGGTATGTCAGCGGCGAGCTCCACTTCAACCTCGGCAACGCCTGGTACCGGACGGGAAACATCTCCCGGGCGATCCTGAACTACGAACGGGCCCGCAAGTACATCCCCGGCGACGAGGACCTGGAGCACAACCTGCAGCTGATGAACCTCATGATCACCGACCGGATCGAGCCTATCCCCCGGCTGTTCGTGTGGGACTACTGGGATGCGCTGACCGGGGCGTTCTCGCTTCGGGGGATCACCTGGCTGGCCTTCGGGCTGCTCGTCCTGACGGTCGTGATGGTGGCGGGGACGATCCTGGACAGGCGCTACGTGGTGCGCAAGGCGGCGCTGATCGCCTCGGTGGTCGCGGGCGTGCTTCCTGGTGATCAGTGCGGTGGTCTTTGCTGCGAAATGGACCGATGCGACCCGCACCGATGAGGGGGTGCTGATGGCGCAGGTGGTCAGCGTCAAGAACTCTCCCGACGTCAAGGGGACCGACGCGTTCGTCCTGCACAGCGGCGTGAAGGTGCGGATCGTGGATGCGGTCGCCGGATGGCTGAAGGTCCGCATCGCGGACGGGAAAGTGGGCTGGGTCGAAAGCTCATCCCTCGAACGCATCTAGACGAAAACCTCTCGCAAAGCACCAGGGACGCGAAGGTTGTAGGGATTCTTCTCGGGACTTTGCTCACTTCGCGTCTTTGCGGAATCTATCCGCTCATCGCAGGTGAGTCCACTCCCGCGTCGCGTACTTCGTTCTGACCAGCTCCTCCACCCGCTCCCGGGGAGACTCGCCAGTGGCTCCCCGGCGTTCCATTCACCGCATAACTCCCGCCTGACCTGTTCGGCCGTCCACCCCGCGTTCACCAGGAACTCCTCGTGCGTCCGGTTGCGTCTATAGAGGGGTTGGCGCGGGGGCATCTTGAGGGTCGCCGCGACCAGGGCAATGTCGGCGCTCAGAAGGAGCACGCCGTGAAAGAGCACCGACCTGAGCCGCCGCCGCTGAGCATTGCCGCTGAATTTCCGCCCACCCAGCACGAGATCGGTCTGCCCGTCCACGCGGACCTCCTCTGTCGCGATCTTCTGCAAGGCCCGGCAAACCCGTGACATCACGAACGCATTGGTGCCGGTGATGGTCCCCAGGTCTCCGTGCCGGTCGATGCGGAGGACGAGCGAATAGTTCAGGCACCCGGTCATCTGCAGGACCGTTCCGCCGCCGCTGTGCCGTCGCAGGATGGGGATCCCCGGGCCTCGCACGCCCCGGCAAGGACATCCTCTTCGATCCTGCAGGAGTGTCCCAGGACCACGAATGGGGAGGAGGGTTCCCAGAACCGCAGGACCTCGTCTCCGGCTCCCTCTTCACACAGGTCGAGCAGGACCTCGTCCACCGCGAGATCCGCCGCGGGGGAAAGCCGCCCCAGGTCGAGGACCTTCATTCCGCGCTCTTTGAAGTAAATGCAGAAAGACGTACATTCAACGCTACCCAGAAACGAGCACATCATCAAGACCTCCGATGCAGAACGAGACCCAGGGCCCCGATAAATGGCTCGAATCCGCCGAATTCGTGCTCCAGTCGATCCTGAAGGACCGGCCGGCGGAAAACGTTTCCATGCTCCTTGAGCAGCTTGCCGCGCGGCTTCGCCGGGCAGGCATCAACGTTCCCCGACTGGTCGGCACGCCGTACGTCAACACGATCCCGGCGGATCAGGAGCCGGAGTATCCCGGCGACCGGGAGATCGAACGGCGCATCAAGAGCTACATCCGCTGGAACGCGATGGCGATGGTGGTGAAAGCCAACCGGCTCCAGGGAGGACTCGGCGGGCATATCTCCACCTATGCATCCGCCGCGACGCTCTACGAGGTGGCCTTCAACCACTTCTTCCGTGGCGGCGACGGCCGCAACGCGGATATGATCTACTTCCAGGGGCATGCCTCCCCGGGGATCTACTCCCGGGCGTTCCTCGAAGGACGGCTGGAAGCTGCCCAGCTCCACAACTTCCGCCAGGAGCTGGCTGAGGAAGGGGGACTCTCCTCGTATCCCCATCCGTACCTGATGCCCGGCTTCTGGCAATTCCCGACCGTCTCGATGGGACTGGCCCCCATCATGTCGATCTACCAGGCCCGGTTCAACCGGTACATGGCGGCCCGAGGCTTCGTGACCGGTGACGAACCCAGGGTCTGGGCCTTCCTCGGCGACGGTGAAACGGACGAACCCGAAACGCTCGGCGCGATCTCGCTCGCCTCCCGTGAACGGCTCGACAACCTTCTCTGGGTGATCAACTGCAACCTCCAGCGGCTCGACGGGCCCGTCCGCGGGAACGGCAAGATCATCCAGGACCTCGAGGGGATGTTCCGCGGCGCCGGCTGGAACGTGATCAAGGTGATCTGGGGATCCGACTGGGACCCGCTCCTGGCACAGGACACAAAAGGCCTCCTGGTGAAACGGATGGAGGAGACCGTCGACGGCGACTATCAGAAGTACTCCGTCGAGCCAGGCAGCTACACGCGCCGCCACTTCTTCGGCAAGTACCCGGAGCTGGCCGAGATGGCCAACCGCTTCACCGACGAGCAGCTGCAGAAGCTGAAACGGGGCGGGCACGACCCGCGGAAGGTCTACGCCGCATACAAGGCCGCCACCGAGCACAAAGGGGCGCCGACGGTGATCCTCGCCAAGACCGTCAAGGGCTACGGACTCGGCGAAGCGGGCGAGGGACGGAACGTGACCCACCAGCAGAAAAAGCTGAACGAAAAAGAGCTGCGCGAATTCCGCGCCCGGTTCGAGATCCCGATCAGCGACGAGGAGATCGCGGAAACGCCCTTCTACCGCCCGGCCCCCGACAGCCCGGAGATGGTGTACCTCCAGGAGCGCCGGCGAGAGCTCGGCGGCCCGGTCCCGCGGCGCACCGTTTCCGCGCTGCCCCTGGAGGTCCCTTCGCTTGAGCAGTTCGCCGAGTTCCTCCGCGGCTCCGAGCGGTTCGAGGTGTCGACCACCATGGCGTTCGTCCGGCTGCTGGGGAGCCTGCTGCGGAACAAGAACATCGGCAAGCGGATCGTCCCGATCATCCCGGACGAAGCGCGGACGTTCGGCATGGACCCGCTCTTCCGCGAGATCGGGATCTATTCGTCGAAGGGACAGCTCTACGACCCGGTCGACAGCAGAATCGCTCCTGTACTATCACGAAGCGAAGGACGGGCAGATCCTCGAGGAGGGGATCACCGAGGCGGGAGCGACCTCGTCCTGGATCTCGGCGGGAACAGCGTACTCCAGCCTCGGCCAGGCGATGATCCCGTTCTACGTCTACTATTCCATGTTCGGATTCCAGCGGATCGCCGACCTGATCTGGGCGGGTGCCGACATGAAGGTGCGCGGGTTCCTGCTCGGGGCGACCTACGGCCGGACGACGCTGAACGGTGAAGGGCTGCAGCACGAGGACGGCCACAGCCATCTGCTCGCGAGCACCGTGCCGACGCTTCTCGCGTACGATCCCGCCTTCGCGTACGAGACCGCCGTGATCGTGTGGGACGGCCTGAAGCGGATGTACGCTGACGGCGAGGACGTCTTCTACTACCTGACGCTCTACAACGAGAACTACACGATGCCTGCCATGCCGCAGGGGGTGGAGCAGGGGATCCTGCAGGGGCTCTACAAGTTCCGCGCGGCCGATCCGGGTGGAACGCTGCGGGCCCACATCCTGGGAAGCGGACCCCTGGTCCGGCAGGCGCTGAAGGCGCAGCAGATCCTGGCGGAACACTACGGCGTGTCGGCGGACGTCTGGAGCGCCACAAGCTACAAGCGGCTCCGGAACGAGGCGCTGAACGCCCAACGCTGGAACATGCTGCATCCCGAAGAGACCCCGAGGCGGTCGTACCTCGAGGAGGTCCTCTCCCCCGAGAGGGGGGCCTTCGTGGCGGTTTCGGATTCGATGCGCGCCGTTCCCGACCAGATCGCCCCCTGGGTGCCGGGAGGCATGGTAACCCTCGGGACGGATGGCTTCGGCCGCAGCGATACGCGCCCCAAGTTGCGCCGGTTCTTCGAGATCGACGCCGAGTCGGTGGTGATCGCGACGCTGTACGCTCTGGCCCGAAAGGGGGCTGTGGGGAACGCCGTGGTGGCGCGTGCGATCAAGGATCTGGGGATCGATCCGGCGAAAAAGTATCCGGAGTTCTTCTGAGACTCCCATGCGGCGGGATGTCCTGAGGCGAAACGTGTCGGTCATTACCTAAGGAGAGGTGTTATGGATGTCCGTCTACCCCGGCTTGGCGAAGGGGCCGATACCGGCACCGTCGCCGGTATCTTTGTGAAGGAAGGGGACACGGTCAGGAAGGACCAGCCCATCCTGGAACTGGAAAGCGAGAAGGCGGTGGCATCGATCCCTTCCCCGGCGGCGGGAACCGTGACGAAGATCTTCGTCAAGGAAGGGGACGTGATCAAAGTGGGCCACCTGCTGATGTCGCTCGCTGGTGAGGGAGCGGTCGCGGCGGTCCCCGCCGTTCCGGCGGTCCCCGCCGTCCGCAGGCGGCCCAGGCCCGGCCGGGCACGTCGAGCAGCGCCGCCATTGGCGCCGCCGCCGGCGGCCCTGCCGGCGCCCTGCCGCGGTTCCGGCAATGCCCGCGGCACAGGCGGCCGCCATGACTGTCGCCATCGGTCCGCCGACCGGTCCGCAACCAGGTGCATCGCCGACCGTCCGAAAACTCGCTCACGATCTGGGGATCGACCTGCGGCTCGTCCGCGGAAGCGAACGGGGAGGCCGCGTGGTGCTGGCGGACCTGAAAGCCTACATCCAACGACTCCAGGCCATCGCCGCCGCGCCGCCCGCGGGTGGGCCGTCGCCTGGCCAGGCCGCGGCGCCCGTCGCGATGCAGGCACCGGTCGACTTCGGCAAGTGGGGGTCCGTGGAACGGAAGAAGATGACCACCCTGCGCCGGACCATCAGCGACCGGATGGTGCAGTCGTGGGTCTCCATCCCCCACATCAACCAGTTCGACGAGGTCGACATCACCGGCCTCCTTGCGCTCAAGAAGAAGTACGACGCGAAGTATCAGAAGCAGGGAGCGCGCCTGACCCTGACGGCGTTCGCCATCGCCGCGCTGGTCCCGAGCCTGAAGAAGCACCCCCTCTTCAATTCGAGCATCGACGAGGTCTCCGGCGAGATCGTCTTCAAGAAGTACTATCACTTCGGGATCGCGGTCGACACGGAACACGGACTCATCGTTCCGGTCCTGCGCGACGCAGACAAGAAGAGCCTGCTGGAGATGGCCCGGGGGATCGAGACGCTGGCGGAGCGGGCGCGCACAAGGAAGCTGACGCTGGACGAGATGCAGGGAGGGACCTTCTCCATATCGAACCAGGGAGGGATCGGCAGCGGGCATTTCACCCCCATCATCAACAAGCCGGAGGTCGCCATCCTGGGGATCGGCCGTGGGGCGGTGAAGGCCGCGGTGCACGAGAAGAGGATCGAGCCTCGGACGATGCTGCCGCTCACCCTCTCGTACGACCACCGGATCATCGACGGCGCCGACGCGGCGCGGTTCATGGTGGACCTTGTGAAAGCATTCGAGGGGATCACGGAATCCGACCTCAAGATCTGAACGACACGTTGAGCAATCAGAGGATCATGTGAAGACACAGCATACCGACATCGTGGTGATCGGCGCCGGTCCCGGCGGCTATACGGCCGCATTCTACGCGGCGGACCTCGGGAAAAGCGTCGTTCTCGTGGAACAGGACCGGCTGGGAGGGACCTGCCTGAACGTGGGATGTATCCCCTCCAAGACCCTGCTGCACGCCGCCAAACTGATCGCGGAGGCGGCGGACTCGGGTCACCGCGGGATCCACTTCGACAAGCCGCGGCTGGATCTCGACGCTATGCGTACCTGGAAGGACGGGATCCTCCAGAAGCTCTCGGACGGCGTGGGAGTGCTCGCGAAGGGGAGAAAGGTGGAGGTCGTCAAAGGCCGCGCCCACTTCGAGAACTCCGAAACGCTGCGCGTCGAGACCGCAGAAGGTCAGCGGTATCTGACCTTCGACCGGGCCATCGTGGCCACCGGGTCCAAGCCGGCCGTCCCCGCCGCGTTCGACCTGGGGAATCCGCGGATCATGACCTCCACGGAGGCGCTGGATATCCGCGAGATCCCCGAGACGCTGCTGATCGTCGGGGCCGGGTACATCGGGATGGAGCTGGGGACCGTCTATGCGGCCCTCGGCAGCAGCATCGTGATGGTCGAGGCCGCGCCGACGATCCTCTCCGGAGCGGACCAGGACCTGGTGCGGCCGGTCCTGAAACGTGTCCAGTCGATCTTCCGGGAGATCCGCACGTCGGTGAAGGTGGCGAAGATGGCCACGAGCGGGAAGCAGATCAAGGTTTCCATGGAGATCAACGGCGAACCGCGGGAGGAGATGTATGACAGCGTGCTGGTCTCGGTAGGCCGCACGCCGAACTGTGACGATCTGGGACTGGAAAACACGAAGGTGACGCGCGACGAGAAGGGGTTCGTCGTGGTGAACGAGCGGCAGGAGACGCTGGACCCCAAGATCATGGCGATCGGGGACGTCGCGGGAGGAGTGCTCCTGGCGCACAAGGCCAGCCGCGAAGCGCGTATCGCGGTGGAGGTGATCACCGGCGAGGCGAGCGCGTTCGCCGACATCATGATCCCGGCCGTGGTGTTCACCGATCCGGAGATCGCCTGGTGCGGTCTCACGGAAGCGGAGGCGCGCGAGCAGTCGAGGCCCGTGGAGATCGTCCGGTTCCCCTGGTCGGCCTCAGGCCGGGCGCTCAGCTTCGACCGCGTCGACGGGATGACCAAACTGATCGTGGATCCGGAATCTGAACGTCTGCTGGGGGTGGGGATCGTGGGGGCGAACGCCGGGGAGATGATCAGCGAGGCGGTGGTGGCCATGGAGATGGGGGCGACCGCCAAGGACCTTGCCCTCGCGGTCCACCCGCATCCGACGCTGTCAGAAACCCTTGTCGAGGCGGCCGAGCTGTTCTACGGCACCGCCACGCATGCCATCGGACGAAAAAAGGCCAGGGAGTAGACCCCTGGCCTGAGGGAGGCACGCCCTCGTGGGCGGGTTCCCGTTCACTTCTTCTCCTGCAGTGCCGCTTCGATCGCTCCCGTCAGCTCCTCGGACTTCGGGTTCAGCCCGGGAGCGAACTTGCCGATCACCTTCCCGTTCCTGTCGACCAGATACTTCTGGAAGTTCCACTTCACGTCGCCGGCGAATTCCGGGTTCGAGTCCTTTGAGGTCAGGAACTTGTAGAGGGGGTGCTGGTCCGACCCCTTTACCGAGATCTTGGAGAACATGTCGAACGTGACATTGTACTTCGTGGTGCAGAACTCCTTGATCTCCTCGTCGGTCCCCGGCTCCTGCCAGAGGAAGTTGTTCGCCGGGAAGCCGAGGATGGCGAACCCCCGGTCGGCGTACTTCTTGTACAACTCCTCGAGCCCGGCATACTGGGGCGTATTGCCGCATTTTGACGCCACGTTGACGATCAGGAGCACTTTGCCTTTGTAGGTGGAGAGCGGGACCTCCTTGCCGTCGATGTTCTTCATCGTGAACTCCAGGACCGACGTGGCCCCGGGTTCGGGGGTTTCCGGAGAACCTTTGAGGAAGACCCCCAGAGCGGTCAGACTTGCCAGGATCGTGATGATCATTGCGAACTCCCGTTGGTATGCATTGTTCACTTAAGAACGCCCTGAGAGGCCCCGAAAGTTCCGGAAATACGCTTTGGGCCGTATTGACTTTTTAGAGGTGTTTTGTAGCTTACCTGTAGGTTGGGGGGTCCAGTCGCACGAAGGCAGCCCGTTCTCTCGGCCGGGGGGACGGGCCCCGCCCGTTGATCGGCAACTCGCGGTGGCCCGTTCTTTGATCCCGCACGCTCCCGGACCGGGAGCCCATGAGCCGAGCGGAGGGAATCATGGTAAAAAGCAAACGCGCCATGCGTCGGGCGATCCTGTCGAGGTTGTACGAGCACCTCGTGGATATCTACGGCATCGAGGTGAGCAGGGAGACGTTCCTCGGCGGTTCGTTCGGGATGCATCAGATCGATGCGCTTCTGGCTTTCAAGTCGGACCCGCTGATCGACGAGTTGCGCAGCGCCCTGGGCCGCCTCGAAGAGGGGAGCTACGGGACCTGCATGACCTGCAAGAAACCGCTTCTGCAGCAGCTGCTGGACGACGATCCGGCGCGCCGGCTCTGTTCCGAATGCGAGCACGTATACCTGTTCACGACACTCCGGCCCCAGGACCAGGCAGCCTCAACGGCATAGAGCTCAGGCCGTCGAAACCAGACTCGCCCCCGGAAGTCGCCACATTATCCTCAATGATCATTCTGAGGGAGCCACGCTCCAGGCGCGGTGACCCAAGGATCTCTCACACCGCTATGAAACGTGACCTGATCTCCCTTGCCCTCTGGAGTTCGCAGGAGCTGATGGACCTCCTGAATCTCGCCGCACGCTTGAAAGCCGAGTCGCCCTCACTCCCGGGCCCGCTCGCAGGGCGGTCGATCGCCCTGATCTTTGAGCGCGAGTCGCTTCGGACCCGCGTGGCGTTCGAGGTGGGGATCGCCCAGCTCGGGGGCCACCCGATCTTCCTGCAGCAGGAGACGATCGGGCTCGCCACTCGCGAGTCGGTCAACGACATCGGCAGGGTCCTTTCCGGATACTGTGCGGCGATCGTTGCCCGCACCACGAAACATCAAACATGCGTACAGCTGGCCGAGAGCGCCGGCGTGCCGGTGGTCAACGCGATGACCGATCTGGTCCACCCCTGCCAGGTCCTGGCGGACGCGATGACGCTTCAGGAAGCCGGACGGTTCGGGCCGTCGGTCAAGTTCGCCTACATCGGCGATGGGAACAACATGGCCAATTCGTGGCTCGAGCTGGCCGAAAAACTCCCGCTGAACATCACGTTCGCCTGCCCTCCGGGCTTCGATCCCCATCCGCAGCTCTTCGCACAGTCGCAGGCTGCGGGGATCAGCACCATCGCGCTCGCGCCGGACCCGCAGTCCGCCGTGACCGGCGCCGACGTCGTCTATACCGACGTGTGGCCGGCTGTCGACGGTCCTCCGGCGAGCAGGTCGAACACCTTCCGCCCCTACCAGGTCAGCAAAGAGCTCCTCAAACTGGCCCACCCGGAGTGTCTCGTGATGCACCGGCTCCCTGCAAAGCGGGGGGAGGAGATCACCGGCGAGATCCTCGATGGGCGGCGCTCGCTGGCGATGGAAGAGGCGGCCAATCGGCTCCATGTCCACAAGGCGATCCTCTCGACACTGATGCGGTAGCCATTCGGGGCCTTCAACGCCGCCTGCCACGCCGACTCCAACGGGTCCACTCTTCAAGGAGCAGTGGGAATACCATAGGAACCACGGTCGCTTCCTCGACTCGACCCAGTTCGAGAATCACGCGTTCATCTTCTCCAGGAAGAGCCCTTCACCTCCCTCAGCGTGAGATGCCTACTCCGCTGGGCACCGGCCACTTTACTGGACAGCGATCTCCCCGATCTCGGCCCCATTTCACCGAATTCGCCACTTCCACCATGGCATACGAATTGGTGCAAAGATGGGTGAAGCGAGCAGGTTGAACCTCGCAGGGAGTAAGGCCATGAGAACGATCCTCTATGCAGCGGTGCTGATCCTCTGTCTTCCCGGGACCGCCGTCACCGCGCCCCACTGGGACGGCGATGGACAGACCTTCGATGTGTTCTATTCGTCGTTGAGTCCTCACGGCGACTGGATCGCGGTCGAGGGGGCGTCCTACGCATGGCGACCGCGCGAGGTCGCGCGTGACTGGCGTCCATACTGGAACGGACACTGGCTCTGGAGCGAACAGGGATGGTACTGGTGGTCTCCCGAACCGTGGGCGTGGGCGACCTACCATTACGGACGCTGGTACTTTGACGAAGAGTACGGCTGGGTATGGATCCCGGGCTACGACTGGGCGCCCGCGTGGGTCGAGTGGAGATACGGCGGAGACTACGTCGGATGGGCGCCGCTGGGCCCGTATGCCATCTATTCCGCGCCGGTCGGGATCCGCTACAACCGCTACTGGATCACGCCGGCCCGCTGGTGGTCGTTCGTTGGCTGCGGGATGTTCACCCACCATGAACTCTGGCGTCACGTCGAACCCGTGGATCTGAACGAACGGCACCTGTACGGAACGAGGACGATCGGGAGCGTCCGCTATCCGGGCGGGCGCGTGGTGACGGGGGGACCGGACCGGGTGTTCATCGAGCAGCGGACCAATGTGCGGCTGGAGAACGCCGAGATCGTGGACGCGGCCTCCGAAAAGGACCAGAAGCTTGCCGATGCCGGCGGCAGGGCGAGGATCCAGGTCTATCGTCCGTCGATCGACCGTTCGCAATCGGCGCGCGAGGGGAGGGGACCCGGGAACGTTCTTCGCGATCGTCAGGCCATTCGCCTGGACCCCAGAGGCATGGAAGGTTTTGCGCCGACTCTCCGGGAAGGGGGCAACCGCCCCGCCCGGCCGGAGATGCACCGGATGGGGACCCCGGGGCGCGAAGGCGAGGGGAGAACCGAATGGAGATTTGACAGGCCCACTTCCCGGCGCCTGGAGGGGGAACGCCCGAAGCAGGGCGACACGAAAGAGGTGAAGCCTCCGCGCGAAAGCCCGCAGAGAGGAAACGTTCGGGAAGGGAAGCGGGAAGGGAAGTAAGGACGTAACCCTTATCCCAGGACAACGAAACGCCCTCCGGGGATTCTGCCTGGAGGGCGTCGGCGTTCTCAAAGCTGCGCACGCGTTACTGGAGGAAATCCTTCTTGCGTTTCAGGATCTGCTGGGCCCGCCACTCCTGGATCTCGAACACCTGCGGCGTCGCGGACGATAGCACGTAATACTTGTTCGCGGCCGGGTTGAAGAAGAAACGGATGTCGGCCCCGCCGACGCTGATCGTGTAGCTCAGCGGTCGGCATCTTCGACACCGTGCTGTCGACGAAGTCGTCGGCCTGCAGGGTGCTGAGTGCGGAAAGGTATGACTGCACGGCCCCGTCGGCCGCCCGGGTGGTGTCGATCCGCCAGACGCTGTCGCGCATGGCGAGTACGGTCGTCGTGTCACCGTAGCGCATGATCACCTCACGCACCGTCAGCCGGTCCACCTTCTGGATCGTCCGGTCGCGCCACTCCTTCGGCTGGCGGTTGAAATAGTAGGTGAAGAGCCCATCCCCCAGATGGACCTCGTTGGACCCCTCCCTGCGTACATACGTTTCGTTGTACGATGGGCCCGGCTTGCCCACGCGGAACGCTGCCTTCTCCACCCCCTTCTCAAAGACCGTCACCAGCGTCCCGCTGGAGTCCACCTGGAAGAGCTGCTGCTTCTGCGGGTTGGTCGAGACCACCCCCTTGGACAGGAGCGCGTTCCCTTTGCTCACCGCCTGAAGGACCATGCCCTCGTCGGCGGCATACCGGAACGGCGACGTGACCATCCACCGTCCAGCTTCCTTCTGGAGCACCACGTTCGCGGCGGCGGTGCGGATCGTGATCCGGTCGACCGCCGCGGAATCGTACGCGATCAGCCTCTCTCCGGGCAGACCTTCGCTGCTGGACTCGCCCTGTTTGCGCAGCGCGAAGAAGGCGGCGATGGCGAGCAGGACCAGCACTCCCGCCAGGATCAGCGTCGACCGTTTCATTGGACCTCCATCGCTTTGCTCCGCGCCGCGCGCATGCGCCAGCGGAACAGCCCGTAGGCCGATCACCAGGAGCGGCGGCAGGATGCAATGTTGGCGTATTTGACGACCTTCTTCGTCCCGTCCGACACCTGGTCCAGCGGGGGCTGCGAGACCTCCTTGGACCGGATCGTGATCAGGCCGGCGTCGTCCACCAGGTAGTCCACCATGTTGGCGAAGAAGGTCAGGTTGTCCCTGTTCCCCAGATACTGGTCCCGCGCGAAATCGCCGTCGCCGACAGGAGCACGCGCGACTCGGTCCCTTCGGTGAGCGGGACTCGCCGGCGGGGGCGCGGATCCGGCGCGGTATCCGCCGGGACGGGCTTGCCGGCATAGGCACTCGCGAATTTTCCCTGCACCGAGGGCCGCGAGCGGGATCGCCTGCTCGGGGAAGTCCTCCGTGACGTAGTGCTGGAGCGGATCGATAGATGAACACCCCGGTCTGCCGGCCGCTCTGCTTGGACGTACGGACCAGGATCTCCGCCGGAGAGCCCCTGGGACGCGAGGTTGACCGTGTCGACCGAGCTCACGAAGAACAAGACGATCCCCTGCAGGTCCTTGACGATCATGTTCCCCTTGCTGAATGTGCTGGCCAGCGGGAGATACGGGAAGGGGACCTGGGACTGGATGTTGAACCCGTACTGCTGCTGCATGATGCTGATGTTGGCGCACTGCACGTCGCGCACAGCGTCCGGGGTCGATCCGGAGGCCGTAGGCCTCCAGCAGGTCGTCGAGGTTCAGCGCGACCGTCACGGCCGAACCGGTTCTGCAGCGTCGGCTCGACGCGGTTCAGCAGGAAGGCGACCTTGCCGCCGCGCATCAGGTACTGGTCGATCTGGAACTTGTCCGGTTCCGGGATCGCCGAGGTCGGCGCCATCACGATCAGCGCCGCAATGTCGGCCGGCACCTCCCGGCCTTTCGAGACGTCGACGGTCGTCAGCTCGTACTGCCGCCGAAGCAGTCTCCTGGATCCGACCCAGCTCCTGCATGGCCGGTTCCCCGTGGCCCGTGAGGAACCCGATCTTGCGCTGCCCCTTCGTGGTGAGCCGCTTGATGGTGCTGCTGATCTCATACTCGAGGGTGGACGGGTTCTGGATGACCGGGATCACTTCCCGCCGGTCCTCGTACTGGATCACCAGTCCCATGTAGGCCCGCTTCACCTCGAACTTGTCCTCCTTGACCACCTGCACCTGGACGGGTGCGATCCCCTGCTGCTGTGCGTCCTGCTCCGCCTTCTCGCCGGTGGGGTCCACGAACTCGAAGGCCAGGTTGCCGCGAGCGTAGGCCCGGTATTCGTTCAGCTGGTCCAGGAGCTGGCGGCGGTGGTTGTTGTAGGGCGACGGGAGGTCCTCGGTGAAATAGGCCTTGACGGTGACCTTGTCGTCCAGCTGGCCCACGATCGTCTTGCTGGCCTCCGAGAGGGTGAAGAGCCGGTTCCGGGTCATGTCCAGGCGGCCGAACAGCCGGATGGAAACGATGTTCAGCAGGATCAGGCTGGCCAGGACGAAGCCGATCGTGAGAAGCGTCTGTGTGCGTGCGGTAAGTCGTTTCATGGCGCGGTCACCATTTGCGTCGTTCAAGGGTCACGGTCGCCAGGTAGAGGCCGAAGCCCAGCAGCGAACCGAAATAGATCAGGTCCCGGGTGTCGATCACTCCCCGGGCGATGTTCGAGAAGTGGTAGTCGATGGAAAGGAACTCCATCGGGGTGGCGAAGGCCTCCGGGACGTACATCAGGACCTTGTCCATCAGGAACAGGGCGACCACGAAGAGGAAGCTGAGGATGAACGCCACGATCTGGTTCTCGGTGAGGCCCGAGGCGAACAGGCCGATCGCGATGTAGGCTCCGCCCATGAGCATCAGGCCGAGATACGCGGTCAGGATCGGTCCGAGGTCCGGGCTGCCGAGCGCCAGCAGGGTCACCACGTACAGCAGGGTCGGCAGCAGCGCGGCGGCCAGAAGGGTCCAGGCGGCCAGGAACTTTCCCAGGACGATCTCGACGTCGCGCACCGGGCGCGTGGTGAGCAGCTCCAGCGTCCCGGCCTTCTTCTCTTCGGCGAGCAGCCGCATGGTGATCGCCGGAACGAAGAACAGGAAGACGAGCGGAACGATGTCGAACAGGATCCGGAGCGAGGCGATGTTCATCAGGAAGATGTTCGACGAGAAGAACCACCCCACGATCGCCAGGAAGACCACGATGACCACGTAGGCGACCGGGGAGTTGAAGTACGAACGGATCTCCCGTCGATAGATGGGCAGAATGTTGTGCATGGTCATGCGGTCGTCAGTTTGTGGAACACTTCTTCGAGCGTGGTGACCCTCCGGTGCATCTCCAGGACCACCCAGCCCTCGGACACCGCCAGCCGGAAGATGGCTTCCCGGATGTCCATCCCCTTGTCCACCTGGAGCTCGTAACGGCTGATCGGGCCGTCGTGGGAGAGCAGTGTCGCGTTGGTGAGGTAGGCGAGCATCTTCCACCGCGGCAGGATCTCCTCGACCGGGTCGGCGGCCCCGGTCTTCAGTTCGACCGTGATCGCTTCGGCACCGTGGAACTGCCGTTGCAGATCGGCGGGCGAGCCGTCGGCCACGATCTTCCCCTCGTTGATGATCAGCACCCGGTCGCAGGTGGCCTGGACCTCCGACAGGATGTGGGTGGAGAGGATGACGGTCTTGGCCCGGCCCAGCTCTTTGATCAGGTTCCGGATCTCCACGATCTGGTTCGGGTCCAGCCCGCTGGTCGGTTCGTCCAGGATCAGCACTTCCGGTTCGTGGATCATGGCCTGGGCCAGTCCGACCCGCTGGCGGAAGCCTTTGGAGAGCTCTCCGATATCCTTGTGCCTGACCTCCTCCAGTCCGCAGACGCGAAGCATCTCCCTGGTGCGGTGGGAGACCTGAGCGCCCTTCATCCCGTGGAGCTGCGCGGAGTATTCGAGGTAGTCCGGGACGTTCATGTCCATGTAGAGCGGATTCATCTCGGGCAGGTACCCGATCTTCCTCCGGACCTCCAGGGAATGCTCGCGGATATCGAGGCCGTCCACGTGCACCGTCCCCGCTGTGGGGGGCATGTAGCAGGTGAGGATCTTCATGGTCGTGGTCTTGCCGGCCCCGTTGGGGCCCAGGAAGCCCAGGATCTCGCCGGTCTTGACGTCGAACGAGATGTCGTCGACCGCCATCTGCTCGCCGTACGCCTTGGCGAGATTACGCACTGCAATGGACATGGTTGCGTGGGAGTTGTGACGGAAGGAACGCCGATGCCGCCTCCGGGGCGGATCGTTCACAGGGAAAATATACAGAGAGAGGGGGGAGAATCAAGGCCGCGCGGTATGGGTGGTCCCGTTGAGGTTCCTTTCGGAAAACCGTATACTGGAACATCGACAGAGGAGGCGTTATGCAGGTCCGGAAAGAGATGATCGTCGTCGGCGACAGGATCCTCCTGCAGCTTGACGAAACGCTGGACAAGACCAAATCCGGCCTCTATCTTCCCCCATCGGTGCGCGAGAAGGAAAAGGTGGCGATGGGCAAAGTGGTGAAGGTGGGTCCCGGATATCCGATCCCCAATCCGAACTACACGGAAGACGAGCCCTGGTCTCCACCGAAGGATCCGATGCGATACATTCCTCTGCAGGCCAGAGAGGGCGACTATGCCATCTTCATGCGCGAGCAGGCGATCGAAGTGGAGTTCGAAGAGAACAAGTACTTGATCGTCTCGCAGTCGGCGGTCCTGATGATCGTTCGGAACCGGCTCGTGGAAGAGTGACACCGATCTCTCTACACCGCCGTTCCCGCCCACCCATGTGTACCATCCTCCTGTAAAAACTGCAGGCGCAGCGTTCCTCGGTGAGGCCGAGTCCCGCTTCCGGAGGGATTCCGCCCCGTCATGCCGGTGGCATGGTATTAGAGGAATGATGTGCAGGAACAGGAGAATCAGCAAGAACATGAGAAAACGCTACGCTTTTACGCATCTCTCGCGGTCTGAACGCCAATTCCTCGAAGCGGTTCTGGCGGAAGAGGTGGAGTTACAGACATGGTACGCAGTCGCCTGGAGCGGGCTGCTCGGGGCCGAGACCCTCATCGGGCTCCAGTAATTTTTTCTTGCAATTTTCTGAGCCGTCTCCTATCTTACCCGCGTTGCAGCACATCTGTATCATGCTCTTTTAATGGTTTCGTTGCTGTCCAGGGGCTCTCCCCGGCTGTTGCAGCAAACGCTCCGAAGGCGGTGCAAGTCGTGGCTGAACCCGCTCACCGGCCTGTTGGCATTAAGAGGCGTTGATCAGGTGCCCGGCAATCGGCGGCTTTGCCGAACAGCATAGTTATGTCCCACAAAGGAGTGCCCCATGGAGACGGGAGTGGTAAAGTGGTTCAACGGCGCCAAGGGCTACGGCTTCATCAAGCGCGAGTCCGGCGAAGATGTCTTCGTCCATTACAAATCGATCATTGGCGAAGGCTACCGTACCTTGAATGAAGGTGACAAGGTGCAGTTCGACGTGGAGCGGGGCCCCAAGGGCCTTCAGGCTTCCAACGTGTCCAAGGTGTAACGCCCGGCGTAGGGCATATCAGCCCCGGCAGAAATGCCGGGGCTTTTTTTTGGTCCACACGATCACTCCCGGATCCGTCCATGGCTCCACACTTCACCGTCACCCTTGCGGGTGACACGCGCGGTCTCGACCGGCCCGAGCAGTTCGCCGGTGCCGATCTGCTGGTCTTTCCCGAACTCGCCACCACGGGCTACGCCCGGCTCGCACAGGGACCGGTCACGCTGTCGGAGGCTGCGGTCCAGATCACGTCCTTCCGGCGGCTCTCGGCCGCCTTCGGTGGCACGGTCGTGGCAGGGAGTCTCGCCCTGCCCGGCGGGAAGGAAACGATGACCAACAGCTCTCTGGTCTTCTCGCGCGGGCGCAGGATCCACCGCTACGACAAGATCCACCTCTTCAGGCCCTGCAATGACCACGTCTACTTCACCGCCGGCCGCACCGCCGGAACGTTCGTCTTCCGCACCGCGGACGGAACCCGGGTCCGCGCCGGCGTGGAGATCTGCTTCGACCTCCGATTCCCCGAACTGGCGCGGATGATGGCCCTGCAGGGGATGGTGATCCTCTTCGTGCCGGCCCGCTGGCCGCGGAAGCGGGACGATGCGTGGCGGACGTTGCTGAAGGCCCGCGCGATCGAGAACCAGATCTTCGTGGTGGGGTGTAATGCTGTCGGCGAGGAGGGGGGAACTCGTACGTCTTCGATCCCTCGGGCGAAGAGCTGCTGTCGACCACCGGGGATCCCGAGGTTCCACACCACACGGTCGGGATCGACCTTGGACGGATCGCCTTCGCCCGGAGACTGCATCGTAACCTGGAGGAGGCGGTCCTGCTCCGCAGGCTCGCGGGGAAGCGGAGGTAGGACAGGATCAGCCGGCGGGGTTCCCCGGCTCGATCGCCTTCGTGCCGCGCTGCACGAGACCGATCAGCGGCAGGCTCACCACGGTCATCGCCATCTTGATGACGTATTGCCCGACGATCAGCTCCATGAGCGGCAGGATCCCGGCGAAGGCGACGACCACGAAGACCGCGCTGTCGACCGCCGTCGAAACCGCGTTGCTGGCCAGCACGCGAGCCCATCCCGGGCCCCGGACCCGCTCGCGCCAGTAGGCGAAGATCTCCACGTCGAGCATCGTGCTGACGATGAACGCGATCAGGCTGGCGCCGACGATGCGCGGGGTCGCACCCAGTACGGAGGAGAACGCGGCCTGTCCGGCGTAGAAGTCCGGCGCCGGCAGGGCGACGATCAACTGGAGATAGCCGGCGAGGAGGCAGTTGGCGGCGAAGGCGGCAAGCACCACCTGGCGTGCGCCCCGCTTCCCGAGGCGTTCGTTGATCAGGTCGATCAGCGTGAAGGTCAGGGCGTAGATGAAGACGCCCCCCGGGGCGGTGACCCCGGCCACCGAGACCGGTTTGTTGGCGGCGATGTTCGCGATCAGATCGCACGCGACATACAGCACGATGATGAACGTGGTCAACATGATCGCATCGCAATGACCGGGGATGGGCGGCCGATCATGCTACCGCGCGCGCCGGGCGCGGTATTCGCGGGACGCCACAGTGTGGATCCCTCCCCGGACCTTGTAGTCCGCCGAGACCCTGATCCATTTCGGCCTGACCGTGCTGGCGAGGTCCTCGAGGATCCTGTTGACCAGGTGTTCCTGGTAGATCCCGACGTTCCGGTAGGAGAGCAGGTAGTACTTGAAGGAGCGGAGCTCCAGGATCACCTTCCCCGGCGTGTAGTCGACCCGGATGGTCGCGAAGTCCGGCAGTCCCGACCAGGGACAGACGGCGGTGAATTCGTCGGTGGTGATGTTGATGATGATCTCCTTCCCCGGGTACTCGTAGGGGAAGGTCTCCAGGACCCCGGTGTCCACCGAGGAGAGTGGCTCGACGTCGTAGCGCCGGTCAAGAGGGGTGAAGGTCTTTGCTGTTCGTCGTTTCATCGTGTGGCCAATATACGAAGTCGCGGTGAAAATTCCATGAGGAGGTTCCCGTGAAGAAGTGCCTGTCAACGGTGTTCCTGGTGGTGGCTGCGCTGGCGTATTCCGGCTGCAGTGCAGGACCGGGAGCCGCGTCCGAGTCGTGGCCCGTGGGGTATGTGGAACGCTCCCTGTTGGGGACGCCGCAGTTCCACGCCTTCCAGGCCAGGTACGACACGATCCGGGTGCAGGAGGACCTGACGGAGTTCATCGGGCGGGTGCACGAGGGTTCCGAGGTGCTGGTGTTCTTCGGAGGATGGTGTTCTGACAGCAAGCGGGATGTGCCTCACTTCCTGAAGATCGCGGACCGGGCGGGGTTTCCGGCCGGCTCCATCAGGCTGTATTCGCTCGACCGGACGAAGAAGAGTCCCGACGGGTTGACCGAGCAGTTCGGCATCCAGTTCGTGCCCACATTCATCTTCCTGCGGGAGGGGGGGAGGTCGGCCGGATCGTGGAATCGCCGAAAACATCGCTTGAGCAGGACATGCTGGAGATCCTCGCCCCCCGCCGGGACTAGGGACTATCCGGGACTTTTCGGTGTAGGCCATGGCACGGAGGTAGGTGATCCGCTTGCGGATCGGCGGGTGAGTGGCGAAGAGGTCCGCGAATGTTCCCTCCCGTTCGTTCACGGGCCTCTCCAGGGGGTCGGCGATGCAGAGGTGCGCGCTCCCCTTCTTGATCGAGCGTGTGGGGTCCGCCGCCGCGTCGATCTTCTCCAGCGCCGAGGCGAGCGCGCCGGGGTTGCGCGTCAACTCCGCGGCCGAGGCGTCCGCAAGATACTCCCGCTGCCGCGACACCGCCATGGCGAGCAACCTCGAAAGGAACGGCGCCAGAAGCATCGCGACCAGCCAGACCACGAACACGATCCCTCCGAGACCTCCGCCACCCTTGCCGGACGAACTCTTCTTTCTTCCGCCCCCGAACCGCATCGCCCGCAGTCCGAACTCCGAGATCAACAGGACCGTGCCGATCAGCGCGGCAACCACGGTCATGAGACGGATGTCCAGATTGCGGATGTGTCCGGTCTCGTGCGCGATGACCCCCTGGAGCTCGTCGCGATTCAACTTCTCGAGCAGCCCGCGGGTCACGGCGATGGAGGCATGCGCCGTGTCGCGGCCGGTCGCGAACGCGTTGGGGTCCGGGTCCGGTACCACGTAGATGGCTGGACGGGGGATCCCCGCCGCAATGGCCATCTCGTCCACGACGTTCGAAAGCTGGCGAAACTGCGGGTCCCCCGGATCGACCGGAATGGCGCCGGCAGAGCGGAGCACGGTCCGGTCCCCCCCCTGAAGCCCCTGCACCGCGCTTACCGACCCCAGCAATACGGCCGCGAACGAGATCAGCGGTATCGGGAAAAGCCCCTCACCCTCGTCTCCGGGCAGAGGCATCCCCAGCAGGAAGACGTCGCACCCGAGCCCCAGCAGTCCAACGAAGAGGACGAACCCGAGCATCACCAGGACCGTGTTCGTCCGGTTCGCGGATTGCTGCTCGTAGATGTTCCGTGAAGGCGCCATGACCGGACCGCGGTCAGGACTTCTTCAGCGAGAGGTCCACGGTGGGCACCGCCCGCTCCGCAGCCTCCTGGATCTCGAACAGTTCAGCCGGCTGGAACCGGAACATCGACGCGACGATGTTCCCCGGGAATACCTGCTGGGCGGTGTTGAAGGTCGTGGCAATGTCGTTGTAGAACTGCCGCGCGAATCCCACTTTGTTCTCCGTACTGGACAGCTCCTCCTGCAGCTGGCGGATGTTCTCGTTCGACTTGAGGGCCGGGTAGCTCTCCGCCAGGGCGAACAACTTCCCCAGCGCTCCGGTCAGCACGTTCTCCTTCGCGGCGGCGTCGGCCACACCGGTGGCGGTGACCGCGGCATTGCGGGCCTGGATGACCTTCTGCAGGGTATCCTGCTCGAATTCCATCGCTCCCTTGACCGTGTTCACCAGGTTGGGGATCAGGTCGTGCCTGCGCTTCAACTGGACGTCGATCTGCTTCCACCCGTTCTGCGTCTGGTTGCGGAGCGCGATCAGGCGGTTGTACTGGAACACCGCCCAGACCAGGACGGCAACGATGATGCCAAAAACGATCAGGATCATGGGGTACGGCCTCCTCTACGGGGATGGGTATGATGGAACGTAGAGAGAACGCAGTAGACAATCAAGACGTTGATTTTCCCGAGAGCTTTGGATATATTCCCACCCGGGAACACGACATGGCGCAGGACAAAGACAACCAATCCGCTCCGCAACGGGGCAAGATCCTCGAAGAGATCCGCAGGCGCGCCGAAGAGGCGGAGATGAAACGCCTTGAGGAAGAGGACCAGCAGGAAGAGCACCTCGGCGTGCCCGAAGAGGACGCTGGTCCGGTAGCCCCTCCGCCGACCCCGTTCCCCGTCCCGGAAATGCCCGGTCTCGCCGATAGTGGTCAGGCAGCCCGCGAACAAAGGGTCGCGATCCTGATCGAGCGGATCCAGATCGCACTGGACCGCGGCCGGCTGGAGAAGGCAAAAGAGCTTGTTGCCGAGCTGGGTTCACTCGCCCCCGGCGACTCGCAGGTGACCGTGTTCCGGGCGCGGATCGAGGGGATGGAGGAAGCGGCCCGCCGCGCCAGGGAGAAGAAGGCTGCCGAAGAGAAGGCGGCGGCGGCCAAGGCTGCCGCACTCAAGGCCGCTGCTGAGAAAGCCGCCGCCGAAAAGGCCGCCGCACTCAAGGCCGCTGCAGAGAAGGCTGCCGCCGAAAGGGCCGCCGCACTCAAGGCCGCTGCAGAGAAGGCTGCTGCCGAAAAGGGCGCCACGGACAGCGCCGCTGCCGAAAGGGCGGCAGTGGAAAAGGCGGCCGAGGAGGCCGCGGCAAGAGCGACGATGGCCCAGAAAGCCGCCGAGCAGAAGCCGCCGTCCACCCGAATGACCGAATCGTCCAGATCCCCGAAACCGGAACCCCCCAAAGCGGACCCGGCGCGGGAGCGCGAAGAGCGGGCTGCCCGCCGCAAGAAACTGAACGCGATCCTCACCCAGGCCAATTCCCTCTATCAACAGGAGAAGTACGAAGCAGCCACCCAGGCCCTGCAGGGGGTGTTCGATCTGGAGCCCGAACACGAAGAGGCCCTCCAGCTGCGTGAGCAGATCGAAAAGTCGAAGCAGTTCGCCGACAAGATCCGACAGGAAGAGGCCCGCCACAAAGCCGAACAGACCGCCCAGCGCGAGGCGACCCCCAGGCCCGAACCTCCCCCAAAACCGGCGGAGCCCGACAAAGACTTCTGGGGGACAAAGAGCGCTCCCCAGCCCGAACTTCCCTTCGAGCTTGCCCCCCAGGAGAAGGGGCCAGTGGGTCCCCCGAAGCCCCCGCTCATGGATCGGTTGGTCGAACGGGCCTCCAGGGTCCATGTCCCGGTCAAGCCGCTCCTGATCGGCGCCGGGGCAATCGTGCTGACGGTCTTAATCTACATGGCCGTGACCAACCTGGTGACGGCGGTCGTTCCTCCAAAGCCATCGTTGCTGGTCCTGCCGGCCGTGGCCGATCCGTTGGACTCCACGCTGGTGGCCACGGCGGACGGTTTCGTGGAATCCCTGATCCGCGATCTCAGTCATGTCCCCGAACTCCGCGTCGTGAACCCGGCCTCGGCGTTCGCGGTCCGGCGTTCCAACGCCACGCCGGGGGCCCTTGCCCGGACGATGGGGACGAGCTATGTTCTCCAGTCATCGATGGGTCGGCTCGGTGAGAAGTACATCCTGACCGCCACATTCGTCGACACCGCCACCGGCAAGGTCCGGTGGACCGGGAAACAGACGTTCTCCACTCTCGATGCTCCCGCCGCACGGATGGAGTTCGTGTCGAACCTGCTCCGCACCCTCGAGGTGGCGGTCCCGCCGACGCTGCAGCTGGAGATCCGGAAACGCCCGACGTCCAGCGATGCGGCGTATGAGGCATTCCAGCGGGGCCTCACGATAGAGAGGCACCCGGAGACCTTCCCGGCCGGCGTTTCCCTGTCGGCGTTCACGCAGGCCCTTGCGTCGGATTCTTCGTATCCCGAAGCGCAGGTCGCTCTCGGAAAGGCGCTGATGAGGTCGTTCGAGGTCGATAAGAACGCCCCCCGCGGGTACGCCACCCGGGCCCTCTTCTGCGTTCAGAAGGCGATGTCCGCCGGACTGCGAAGTTCGGACGTCTTTGTGGTCTGGGGTCAGGTGGAACTGTCCCGCAACCAGTATGCGAAGGCCGAAGAGAGGTTCCGCGCCGCCGTGGAGGTGGCGCCGAGTGACGCCGCAGCGCAACGCCGGCTGGCATTGGTCCTTGCAGGCCGCGGAGCGGTGGACGAGGCCGTGACGGCCGCGAGGCGTGCGGCAACGGACGATCCCTACAATTCAGAGGCCTGGCTGACGCTCGGCATGGTGCAGCAGGCGCGGGAGCTGTTCAAGCCCGAAGGGAAAGACAATCTCCGCGCGGCGTTGAAGAGCTACGAGCAGGGATACCGGGTGGCGCGGGACCGGAGTGAGTTCGCTTCCGGGGCCTACAGCGACGTCCTGGTCTACCTGGACCGGCATGAACAGGCGATCGACTTTCTGATCGACCACATCGCCCGGATCAAGGATGATCCCTGGACGTATTACAGGCTGGGCCGCGCCCAGCAGGCGGCCGGCAAGCCGGTGGCAGAGTGGCAGAATACGTTCGGAAGGGCGCGGGATCTCCTCCGCAACGCGGGCCCGGCATCCGCGGAAGATCCGACGAGTCACGCTCTGCTCGCCCTCGTCCACACCCGTGTCGGCGCGTTCAAGGAGGCGGCTGTCGCCCTCGGCCGCGCGCAGAAGATCGCTCCTGACGATCCGGACGTCCTGTATGCTGCGGCACGGATGTACTCCCTCCAGCGCAACAAAGAACAGGCGTTGGCCTCTATGACCAGGGCCCTGGAACGCCGCTACGCGCTTGAAAGGGTTCTGGATATGGATTTCTTCAATCTCTGGTCGGACGAACAGTTCGTCGAGGCCGTTCGCCGGTAGCCCCCGCGGCGCTTTTGCTGTCCCTGCCACCCCACGGCGTGTCACAGGTCACAGGTGACGCGCTCCCGTCCGGGTTTCATTGACATTCGCTTGGGTATTGGATATATTCGCTTATCTGGGGAGGTGGGCATACTTTTTAGCCCCCCCTCACTTCACGCCTTAACCATCCCCTCTACGAAGGTCAGTGGCAGAACTGGACGACGCACAACGCCAGGAACGACGCAGGAAGGCCGGAGATTTCCTGAAGATGGCCGACAAGCTCTTCAAGGGCACCGACTTTGAAGGTGCCATGAGGCTTGTCAAGATGGCCATGGACACGGATCCCGACAATCCCTATGCGGCTGCGTATATGGAGCGGGTCCGGGTCGCCATCGACCAGCGCGACAACAAGAAGCTGGATGCGCGACCGGCCCCCGCGGTCGCTCCCCCTGCCCCGGCAACCCCGACCGCAGGCGCCGCACCCGCACGTCCGAAGGTCGACGAGAACGAGCGCGCTCGTCGCGCCGCCGAAGAATCGGAACAGAAGCTGCGGGGAGCCGGCGAAGTGCAGCGGCGCGCCCTCGAAGAGGAGGCCCGGAGGAACGCCATCTCCGAGGCCAAGCGGAAAGCGGAGGAAGAACAGCGGAAGAAACTCGAGGAGGAGGCCCAGCGGAAAGCGGAAACGGAGATCCGGCAGCGGCTGGAGGAGGCGAACCGCAAGCTGGAAGAGGAACGCAAACGGCTCGAGGAAGAACACCGCCTGCGCGTCGAGGCCGAAGCGACCCGCAAGCGCGAAGACGAGGAGCGACGGCGAAGGGAAGAAGAGCAGCGGCGGCAGGAAGGGGATCGGGAGCGGCTGAAGTTCGAAGAACAGTCGAGGCGGCAGCTGGATGAGGAACGACGCCGGCTTGAACAGGAGGCCCAGGAACGCCTTGCCACAGAGAAGCTACGGCTCGAACAGGAGATGGCCCAGCGGTTCGAGCAGGAGAAGCGGGCCTTCGAAGAACAGCTGCGGCGGGAGCACGAGGAGCTCGAGAAGAACCGTCGGGCCGAAGACCAGCGGCTGAGGGAGTTGGAGGAGGAATCTCGACGGAAGGCGGAGGAAGACCGCCGGTTTCTCGAAGCGGAAATGCAGCAGCGCGCGCTCGAAGAGAAGCGGCGCGTCGAAGAGCTGAGGCGCCAGGAATCAGAGGAGGCCGCCCAACGCCGTCTCGCAGAGGAGGAACGGGTTCGACAGATCGAGGAGGAGACCCGGGTGCGGCTGGAGAAGGAGCTCCGCCGGTCCCTCGAAGAGGAGGCCCGGAAGAAGCTCGAAGAGGAGGTCCACCGGAAGCTCGAAGAGGAGCGGGCCCGCCTGGAGGGAGAGAAGAGGCGGCTCGAGGAGCAGCTGAAGAAGGAGCAGAGCGATGCGCTGGAGGCCAGGCGGATCGCGGAGGAGGAGGCGCGCAAACGGCTCGAGCAGGACCTGCGGCGGAGGGCGGAAGAGGAGGCGCAGCGGAAGATCGAGGAAGAGCTTCGCAGGAAGGCGGAGGCCGAACAGCAGCGGATCGGAGAGGAGAGGCGCAAGGAAGAAGCGGCGGCGAACGAACGACGCCGTCTGGAAGAGGAACGGCTCAAGCGCCTGGAGGCAGAAGGTCAGCGGAAGCTCGAAGAAGAGCGGGCCCGGATGGCCGCCGAACGGGAACAGATCGAGAAGGAGACCGCGGCGCGTCTGGAGGAAGAGCGCCGGCGGCTGGAGGAGGAGCGGCGGAGGGAGCAGTATGAGGCGCTGGAGGCCCGCCGCAAGGCTGAAGAGACCGCTCGGCGCCAGATCGAGGAGGAGTACAAACGGCGCATCCAGGAGGAGCGGGAGCGCCTGGCGGTGGAACAGCAGAAACAGTTCGAAGAAGAGCGCCGACGCCTCGAGCTGGAAGCACAGCGCAGGATGGAAGAAGAGCGGCTGCGCCGGCAGGAAGAAGATGAGCGGAGCGCCCAGGAAAACAAGCTGAAGGCGGAGGAGGAGGATCGCCGGCGCAGGGAGGAACTGGAAGCCCAACGGCGCCGCGAGGAAGAGGAAACCCGCCGGTACGAAGATGCCGTCCGCCAGGCGATCGAGGAGGGGAAACGCCTGGCCCAGGAGAAGCGGATCCGCGGGTACCTGGAGAAAGCCCAGGAATCTGTCGCACGCGCGCAGTTCGAGGACGCCCTCAGAGAGATCACCAAGATCTTCCGCCTGGATCCGCTGAATCAGTCTGCGCGGGACTTCGAGCAGAGGATCTACCAGATCCGCGACGAACACGTGCGGCGCGAGGAGGAGGTCCGCAGGCTCCAGGAAGAACAGCGCCGCAAGGTGGAGGAGATCGAGATGCGCCTGCGCGAACAGGCGCAACGGGAGGATGAGGAACGATCCCACCGGGCCATCCGCGAGGCGAAGATCGCCGGCTGCCTGCAGAAGACCCGCGAGTACCTCCGGGAAGGGAAGTTCGACAGGGCGCTCGGGGAGATCGAGACCGTGTATGCCATGGATCCCGGCAACGCGGAGGCGCAGGAGATCGAAGCAAGCATCATCAGCGCGCACAAGAACGCGCGCGCGGCGGAAGAGGTCTCGGCCCAGCGAACACGGGCCGGCGAGGCCTGGCGGCGGGAAGAGGAAGCCAGGGAACGCGCCGCCCTCGAGACCCGGGAATCGCTCCGGAGGGAATCCTCAGACATGTACCGCGGCATGGTCAAACATGCCTGGGTGGACGGGATCCCGACCAAGGAAGAGCGGGGGATGCTGGAAGTCGTCCGTGAATCCCTCGGCATCGCGGAAAGCGAACATACGCTGGTCGAGAGGGAAGTGCAGCTCGAGGTCTACGCCGAAGCGCTCTTTTCGGCCCGCAAGGCGGGACTCATCTCGCACAACGACGAAGCCGCCCTGGAGAATCTCCGGGAGCTGTACGGCATCACCCCCGAAGAACACGAGATCATCGAGACCAGCGTCATCCGCGAAATGGAGCAGCGGAACCACTGACCCCGCAGGACCCTCCCGTCAGGCAGGGCCGCGCGGCTTCCCGAGCCGCGGCGCAAGAACCCACCGCCGGTACGCCACCGACCCCCACCAGAGGCAGTTCAATCCGGCCACGTTGAACCAGAGATAGACTTCGAGCGCCCCTGCCAGGGAGAAGAGCGTCAGCAGGAACAGTTCCGTCCCGAGCCCCAGCACCCCGGTGAACACCAGGCCCGTGCGGTCCGCATACCAGTGCCGGGCGGGATCGCCGTCCACCGTTCTGCCTCCCAGACACCATCGGTCGATCCCCGCCATCCACCGGTCCTGCCAGCCATAAAGCATCTGGAAGACCCCCTGGAGCCGGAGCGTGGCCGGCGACTCTTCGCCGGTCCTCGGGACGCACCTCCTCCGTCAGCCGGTTGACGCTGTAGAGCGAGCGCAGATGAAGGTACGAGGTGTGGTAGAACACGTGGTAGGATATGCGCAGCGTGGAGCTCAGGAACGCCGCGGCACCCAGGATGAAATACCGGGGATCTCCGGATCGGTCGGCCAGGGACGCGGCGATCGCCGCAAAGACCGCGAGGTTGACGGCAAGATCCCCGATGGAATCCAGGAAGCGCCCCGCCCTGCTCGAGGTCCCCCGCGCGCGCGCAAGCTGCCCGTCGGCGGAATCAACGATGTCCTTCAGGGTCAGACAGAGCGCCGCCGCGACCGCCGGCCCCGGGCCGGAATACCGGAAGAGGAGCGCGGCGGCGAAACCGATCAGGATGGCCGCCACGGTCACCTGGTTCGGGGTGATCGGCGTTCCGTAGATGACCCGGACGAGCAAGCCGGCGACCGGCCTGATCAGGTAGGTATTGACCGGCTCGTCCGAAGCACCGGACTTGAGCGACTTCGCATAATCGTAGGGCATGAGATCAGCGCCGCGGCCGGCGCGGAGGTTGGGATTGTATGAGGAATTCCCTATATTGAGACGTTTGTTTCTGAGCACTTACTCGGGATAGTCCATGAAACTGAAACGGATCGGCATTCTGACCGGCGGAGGCGATTGCCCCGGCCTCAACGCGGTCATCCGGAGCATCGCCAAGCCGGCGATGTCCCACTTCGGTTCGACGGTCGTCGGCATCATCGACGGCTACGAAGGGATGGTCGAGGGCCGCGCGCGCGAACTTACGCCCATGGACGTGCTGGGCATCATCAACCAGGGAGGCACGATCCTGGGAACGTCCAACAAGGGGGACCCGTTCCACTTCCCCATGGGTGAGCGGAACAACGTGCGCATCGTCGACGCGTCCGACCAGGTGATCGACCACTATCGGAACCTCAAGCTCGACGTGCTGTTCACCATCGGCGGCGACGGCACGCAGATCATCGCCCACAAGCTTGCGGGGATGGGGCTGAACGTGATCGGCGTACCGAAGACCATCGACAACGATCTGGATGCCACCGACATGACGTTCGGTCACGACTCGGCCCGGGCCGTGGCGACCGATGCGATCGACAGGCTGCAGACCACGGCCTCCGCCCACCACCGCGTCATGGTGATGGAGACCATGGGCCGGTATGCGGGATGGATCGCGCTGGGCGCGGGGGTCGCCGGAGGCGCGGATATCATCCTGATCCCCGAGATCCCCTTCTCGTGGGATGCGGTCTTCGACGCCGTGCTCAAGCGGAGCAAGGGTGCGAAGTTCAGCATCATCTCCATCGCCGAAGGGGCGAAGCCACGGGGCGGAGAAGTGAGCGTCAAGGAGATGGACAAGAAGCGGACCGACCCCGTCCGTCTGGGCGGCATCGGCGAGCTCGTCGCGAAACGGATCGAGGATGAGACCGGCCTGGAAACCCGCGTCACCGTGCTCGGCCATGTCCAGCGCGGAGGCAGCCCGACCGCCTACGACAGGATCCTGGCGACCCGCTTCGGCGCCGCTGCGCTGCAGTCCGCCTCCGCGGGGGAATTCGGGAGGATGGTGAGCCTGCAGCGGAACCAGGTCGTCACCGTCGATCTCAAGGATGCGATCGGGAAACAGCGGCTCGTGGCGCCGGATTCCCAGCTGGTCTTCGCCGCCCGCGCCGTCGGGAGCTGCTTCGGCGACTGACACGTTCCTCCAGTTCCTGTTGAATTTCTGCGGCCCCGGAGTCATCCCGGGGCCGCGGTCGTTTGCGGGGGGGAGATCCACCGTCGCCCCGGGATCAGACAGGAAACTTGTCCTCATGCCAGTGCCGCGTCATCTCCAGCCAGAAGAACAACCCGCGCCAGACTCCGAATTCCCTGTAGCGCCGCTCGATCGTCCGGTCGCTGACTTTCCGCCCGCCGTGATGGAGGCGGGAGAACTGCTGACGGACCCACGAGTCCAGCCCCAGCCTCTCGTACCGGCCCGCGAGCTTGAGCAGGTTCCCCGCCGCGTACTCGCCGATCCCTTTGACCGACCGCATCCGCCAGTAGAGTTCCTCTTCCGGGATCTCCGGGTCGCGCCATGCCTCCAGGTCCAGCTCGCCTGAAGCCACCCTCCGGCTCAGCTCCAGGATATAGGGGGAGCGGTATCCGGTAGTGCAGCGACGCCGCAGGTCCGCCTCGGTCGCGTCTGCGATGGCCGAAGGGGTGGGAAAGGCGTGCCTGCCGTCCCCGAGCGCTGTGCCGAATGTCCGTACCAGGTCGGCGACCATTTTCCGGGTGAGCGCCCAGGTGCAGTTGGTCGTACAGATCATCTTGACCGCGTCCTCGAACACCGTCGGTGCCCGGAGCAGCCGCCCGCTGCGGGATGTGGCGATCCATCGCCAGCCCCGGAGACGGCGCGCCCGGGCGTGCAGCGGACCCAGGTCTTCCTCCAGCCTGAGACACGTCGCGATCTGGCGGCGGACGGACCCCCGATCATCAGCGGAGAGCGGGCCGGGGGATTCCGCTGTCACGCGTATGCCGTTTTTCGATTCGCGCATCAGGCAGGAGACCGGCATGCCGGCGGGAGTGGTGAGGATCCGGCCGAGCGAACGCTGGACCGGATCACAGGCGAACGGAGCGAGATCGTACCAGCCGTGGCTGATCACGGTGCGCCAGAAGTCGAAGTCCGGCCTTCCGGACATCCGGAAGCTGGTCTGCTCCATGGGGACGATGCTCCTCGGGGTGCGGCGGGATGCGATGCGCGTCTCAGATCTTGGACAACAGCAGCTCGTTCGTCGGGTACTGCTCCAGCAGCTTGTGCACCGCGAGCATCGCGTCCCTCGGGGAGAGACGGGCCACCGACCGGCGAAGCTGCTGGTGGTTCGCCACCGCGTCGCCGAAGAGCAGCTCTTCGCGGCGCGTGCCGGACATCTTGAGATTGATGGCGGGAAAGATCCGCTCGTTGGCCAGGTCGCGGTCCAGGACCAGCTCCATGTTGCCGGTTCCCTTGAACTCCTCGAAGATCAGCTCGTCCATCCGCGAGCCGGTCTCGATCAGGGCGGTGGCGATGATCGTCAGGGAGCCGCCGTTCTCGATCGTCCGCGCGGCCCCGAAGATCCGCTTCGGGATCTCGAGGGCGCGAATGTCCACGCCGCCGGACATGGTCCGACCGCTGCTCTTCTGGTGGGCATTGAACGCCCGTCCCAGCCGGGTGAGCGAGTCCAGGAGCATCACGACGTGTCTGCCGGCCTCCACCTTGCGCTTGGCCTGCTCCAGCACCAGCTGGGCGAGACGCACCTGCATCGCACGGTCGTGGTCGCTCGAGCTTGCGTACACATCCCCGCGGATCGTCCGCCGCATGTCGGTGACCTCTTCCGGACGTTCGTCGATCAGCAGCACCTCAAGCTCGACGTCGGGGTTGTTGGTGCTGATCGCGTGCGCGAGCTGCTGGAGCAGCATGGTCTTGCCCGCCTTGGGCGGAGAGACGATCAGCCCGCGCTGGCCCCGGCCGATCGGGCAGAACAACTCCACCACGCGCATCGAACGGTCGCACCGCGGATGCTCCAGGCGGATCGCCTCGTAGGGGGAGATGACGGAGAGCTGGGAGAACTCCTGCACTCCGGACCAGGCGTCCGGGGAGAGTCCGTTGATGAGCTCCACTGTTTGCGCCTCGGGGCTTTTCCCTTTCGCTCTGCGGGCCTGGCCGATGACCATTGAGCCCGGGCGGATCCGGTACCGGGTGACCAGATGTGCGGGAAGATACGTGTCGTCGGGAGAGGGGGCGAGCGTGAGCGACTTGGCCCTGGCGAACCCGAAACCCTTCGGGGTGAGCTCCGCGATCCCCTCGAACGGGACCACCACGGCCGGTTCGTCCGGCCTCGTGTGCTGGGCATCGATGTGCGGCTGTCGACTGCTGGGGGGCCCTGCGCGGCTTCGGGCGTCTGGAACCCCCGGAGTGTTCGGGCGCCTGGGCCCGTCCTGCGGTCTCGAGTTGTTGATGCCCCCCTGTCCGCGATGTCTCGCGGGTCCGCTGCGTGCTCGATCTCTCACTTCGGGGCTCCCTCGAGGATGGCCTTCAGAACTGCGGGGTCGGAAGTCAACGTGCCTGAGGCAGGCAATCGCGGGACCAGTGTCGCCCAGTTGCGGTCCCGGGCGAACACCTCCCGGAACACCGGTTGGGCCTCGGAGACTCTCCCCATGTTCGCCAGAGCGACCGCATACCAGAACTTCATCTCCAGGTTCCCGGGCACCAGCGCCTGCGCTGCGGAATACTCGCGCAGCGCTCCCGGAGCGTCGTTCCGTTCGACCGCCAGGTCGCCGTTGTTCATGTGTTCATAGGCCCGATGCAGGACCATGAGCCGTTTGAGCTCGACGAGCGGGGCCTCATGATCCTCGATGCGCAGATCCACCGACCGGTCGGCCCAGGGCCTTCCGGTGGCGGTCCCCCTGACGATGAGGATGGCGGCCGACTGTTTCCCCCGGATATCCCCGCCAGCGGCTTCCGCGGCTTCGAGTGCGGCGAGCATCCGTTCGGCGAGCGGTCCCCGGGTCTTCTCGAACGCCCTGGACATCGCGGGCCAGACCGCCTCGTTCGACATCAGGTTCGCCTGCACCGAGTACCGGCGCCGGTCCGGTGCCCGGCGGCCTGGATGCACCGTGCGCCGGTATGGACGGCGACGTTCCCGCGAGCATCCACCATGGCCACCTGACGGACGTCTCGACCGGCGTCGGAGGCGAGCAGAGCGGCCAGTGCTTCGGGCGCCGTCTTCCCGGCGCGCATGAGGGCCAACCCGAGCGGCCCGTACGACGGGTCCACGAACGACTGGGTCGCGATCGCGCCGACGCCTGCCTCGGCCCAGGTCACCAGCGAGCCGACAGAGAACCAGTGCGACTGGACCGCGACGCCGAGATCTCCGGTCACGCTGTCCCGCGCCACGATCGAGTAGGTGTGGACCGGACGCCCGGCCCCGGCAAGCGCCGTGGCGCCCGCCACGGACAGCATCGCCACAATACGGAACAATGAGCGAGTGTTCATACTCTTTCTCTCCTTGGACCTTCATCTCCTGGTTGCGAGATCCCCTGTCCGATCTCCTGAGAAGCGGCAGGAGCGGAGTCCCGGCGAGGGCGCCGTGCTCGGGGGATGGACCGCCTGCTGAACGCGATGACGCGTCCGCTCACGGGAGAGGCGACGGCCGTGGCTCCGACTGGAGCTCCCACGTCCGGAAGCGTTCTATCTCGCCTCTGACCCTGGCGATCACGAAGGCGATGACCGAGGCGTCGTCCACGTATCCTATGAACGGGAGCAGGTCCGGTATCGCGTCGAACGGATTGACGAAGTAGACCACTGCGGCGATCACCATGATCAGCGTGGCAGTGGACACTTCGGTGTACCGCCGTCCTGCATATGCTTTGAGGAGGCGGAGCAGCGTCCAGAGATCGTCCCGGACCCTGGCCAGAGGCCCAGAGATCCCGGCGGCCTTCCGGGTCGCCCGCGCCAGCACGTCCGCGAGCCGGGCGGTGTTTTCCACAAGGGCCGCTGCGCTCTTCCGCGCGCCGGCAAAGCCGCGCGGTTCAGGGGAAATGGTATGCCGGGGGTCGACCATGGTCCGAGGCGGGGTCATCCATAAGATGCGGACAATGGGGGCTTCTGTCAAGTGCCCCCGGTCAACCGCCGAGTCCGAACAGTTCCAGAAGACCGCTCCCCAGGAACCGAACCGCCGACCCGATGGGGAGGATGTCGACGTTCAGCGCCCGCTCCGCGACGATGATGCCCAGGAGAAGGATGGTCCCGTACTTGTAGAACGCCTGCACATTCACGGGGTTCCGGATATTCAGCGCCTGAAGCGCCACATGGGAGCCGTCGAGAGGGGGAATAGGGATCAGGTTGAACACGAACAGGCCCAGGTTCACGAAGATGCCGGCGTTCAGCGCCTGCAGTCCCCAGGTGAGGAGCTGATTCCCCCTGTACGGCAGCACGGCGATGAGCAGGGCGAGAAGGGCGGTCCCCGCGATGCTGAGCGCCAGGTTCGAGAACGGCCCGGCAACGGCGATCAGGACATCGTCTCGCCGCGGGTGGCGCAGCTTTGTGTGGTCGATCATGACCGGTTTCGCCCACCCGAAGCCCGCGGTCAGGAGCAGAATGAACCCGATCAGGTCGATATGGCGGATGGGATTCAGGGAGAACCTGCCCATCTGCTGCGCGGTGTCGTCGCCAAGACGCAGGGCGACCCAGGCATGGGCGAACTCGTGGACCGTGAAGCCCACGAGGATGCCGGGGAGGACGAGAAGCGTATGTTCAAGGCTGAGCAAAACGTCCGCTCACACCAGCTTCGCCCTGATGAACTCTCGGTTCAGCCGGGCGATGTGGACGACGGAGATCTGCTTCGGGCATTCGGCCTCGCACGCGTACGTGTTCGAGCAGGCGCCGAACCCCTCCGCGTCCATCTGCGCGATCATCCGTTCCACCCGCTCCGCCCGCTCTGCGTGTCCCTGCGGAAGCAGGGCGAGCTGCGAGACCTTCGCCGCGACGAACAGCATCGCGGAGCCGTTCTTGCAGGCCGCGACGCAGGCGCCGCAGCCGATGCACGCCGCCGCGTCCATGGCCTCTTCGGCCACCGTCTTTGCGGATCGGGATGGCATTGGCGTCGGGGGTCCCGCCGGTCTTGACCGACACGTACCCGCCGGCCTGCATGATCCGGTCCATCGCCGTCCGGTCCACGACCAGGTCCTTGATGACCGGGAAGGGCTTCGCCCGCCAGGGTTCGACCGTGATCGTGTCGCCGTCGGGGAAGCTGCGCATGCGGAGTTCGCAGGTGGCGACGCCGCGGTTCGGTCCGTGGGCGCGGCCGTCGATCACCAGCCCGCAGCTTCCGCAGATGCCTTCGCGGCAATCGTGGTCGAACGCCACCGGCTCTTCCCCTTCCGGACGAGGTCGGCGTTCAGGACGTCAAGCATCTCCAGAAACGAGGCATCGGGAGAAATGTCGCGCACCGGATAGTGTGACGAAGCTGTCCCTCGGTCATTCCGTGTTCTTCTGCCGCCAGACCTTGAGCGTGAAGTCTCATTACTTGTAGCTCCTCTGGGAAGGTTTCACGTATTCGAACGTCGAGCGGTTCCTTGTGCAGCGTCGGGGGTTTCTTCTCCCCGGCATACTCCCAGGCCGCGACGTAGCGAACTCGCTTGTCGTCCCGCTTCGCCTCTCCCTCTTCGGTCTGGTACTCCTCGCGGAAGTGCCCGCCGCAGGATTCCTCGCGGTGCAGCGCGTCCTCGCGAGCAGCTCGCCCAGCTCGAGGAAGTCGGCCACCCGGCCGGCCCGCTCCAGTTCGGTGTTCAGATCCTTCGCCGACCCGACCACCTTGACATCCTTCCAGAACTCCGCGCGGATCTTCGGGATCTCTTCGAGCGCTTCCGTCGAGCCCCTTCTTGTTCCGGCCCATGCCGACGTTGTCCCACATGACCTTTCCGAGCGCCTGGTGGAAGTCGTCGGCCGGGCGTCTTCCCGCCGACCCCCATGAGCCGTGTCGATCCGGTGCTGTACCTCCTCGGTCTGACGCCGCGTGAACGGCGGGGTCCTCGGGCTTCACCGCCGGGAACTTCGCCGTGGCCAGGTAGTCGCCGATCGTGTACGGGAGGATGAAGTACCCGTCGGCCAGCCCCTGCATCAGCGCGCTCGCGCCGAGCCGGTTCGCGCCGTGGTCGGAGAAGTTCGCCTCGCCGATGACGTAGAGGCCCGGGGATCGTGCTCATCAGGTTGTAGTCCACCCAGAGGCCGCCCATCGTGTAGTGCACGGCCGGGTAGATGCGCATCGGCGCCGCTGTACGGGATCCTCCGCCGTGATCTCGTGGTACATGTCGAAGAGGTTGCCGTACTTCTCCTCGATCCACGCCTTGCCGTTCCGCTGGATGGCGTCGGCGAAGTCCAGGTAGACCGCCAGCTCCGTCGGGCCGACGCCGAAGCCCTTGTCGCACATCTCCTTCGCGCGCCGGGAGGCGACGTCGCGGGGGACCAGGTTGCCGAACGACGGATACAGGCGCTCGAGGTAGTAGTCCCGCTCGCTCCTCGGGGATCTCGTCGCGGCTTCCGCTTGTCGCCGCCTTCGCTTCGGGACCCAGATCCGGCCGTCGTTCCGCAGGCTTTCGCTCATCAGCGTCAGCTTCGACTGGTACGACGCCGCTCTGCGGGATGCAGGTGGGATGGATCTGCGTGAAGCAGGGGTTGGCGAACAGGGCGCCGCGCTTGTGCGCGCGCCAGATGGCGGTGGCGTTGCTCGCCTTGGCCATCGTCGAGAGGTAGAACGTGTTGCCGTAGCCGCCGGTGGCGAGGACCACGGCGTGGCCGCGTAGGTCTCCAGCTCTCCGGTGACCATGTTGCGTGCGACGATGCCGCGCGCCTGGCCGTCGGCCACGACCAGGTCCAGCATCTCGCGCCGGGGGTAGAACTTCACCTTGCCCGGCGTCGATCTGCCGCATCAGCGCGGAGTAGGCGCCCAGCAGCAGCTGCTGGCCGGTCTGCCCGCGGGCGTAGAACGTGCGCGAGACCTGCGCCCCGCCGAACGAGCGGTTGTCGAGCAGGCCGCCGTACTCCCGCGCGAACGGGACGCCCTGCGCGACGCACTGGTCGATGATGTTGCCGCTCACCTGGGCAAGGCGGTAGACGTTGGCTTCGCGGGCGCGGTAGTCGCCGCCCTTGACCGTGTCATAGAAGAGCCGGTAGATGCTGTCGCCGTCGTTGGCGTAGTTCTTGGGCGCGTTGATGCCCCCCTGCGCCGCGATGCTGTGGGCGCGGCGGGGGGATTCGTGGTAGCAGAGCGAGATGACGTTGTACCCGAGCTCCGCCAGGGAGGCGGCGGCGGACGCGCCGGCCAGGCCGGTCCCGACCACGATGATCGTGTACTTCCGCTTGTTCGCCGCGTTCACCAGCTTCAGGTTGAACCGATGGTTGTCCCACTTCTTCTCGATGGGACCCGTCGGGAATCTTGGAGTCGAGCTGTCATGAGTGGTGACCCTTCAATGAGACAGAAGAAATAGAGCGGGATCGCGGCGAACGCCAGCGGGGATCAGCAGCCAGAAGACCATGGCCAGCGCGTCGATCAGCACCTGGTACCGGGGTGCCGCAGGCCGAAGGTCTGGAACGCCGACTGGAATCCGTGCTTGAGATGATACCCCAGGAAGACAGGGCCACCAGGTAGAAGGCGACGGTCCAGGGATCTCTGAAGGCTCGACGCGACGATCTCGTACATCGTCCGCCCGTCGAGGGAAGAACCGGGAGCTGGACGAAGAACGCGTTGACGTGGAGACCAGAAAGACGAACACGAACGCCGCCGGTGACCCACATCGATCCGCGACGACGAGCGCGCTCGTCTCTGCCGGCCGGTGTGACGGCGTACTCTGCGGGCGCGCCGTGCGGTTGGTCCACCAGAGCCAGATCGCCGAGGATCATGTGCAGCGAGGAAACCGGGAAAGAGCACGATCTCCAGCGGCCGCATGCAGCGGATAGGTCGCCATGAATTCGGCGTAGACGTCGAACGTCTGCCCCGTGATCCTCTTCGAACAGGAAGAGGTTGATATAGAGGTGGACCACCAGGAAGCTGCAGAGGAACAGGCCCGTCAGCCCCATCAGCAGCTTCCGGCCGACGGAGGACGAATAGAACGCATGCTACTCTTTCATAGTGAGCGGTTCCACGAGAGCTAGGGTGACGGAGAACGGTGAGACGGTGGACCAGCGAGAGCATGATGGACGCCAACGATGCATCGGAATGACCAACGACTCCTGCAAGCGCAAGCGGGCTCAGTCGCTCCGGCCGGATGAACCGGACCACGGAGATCAGCGCTGCCCGACCAGTCCGAGGGCGACGCCCGCCCAGGACCACCGCGCAGATAGAACAGGTTGCTGACCACGAGATACCCTGCGAGTTCCTGCGAAAGCCAGCGGACGACGTGGACGAGCAGCAGGTACAGGATCCCGGCCGCGAGGCAGCCGCCCAGCAGACCCTGGAGGATCCCTTCGAGCAGGAACGGGGTGCGGATGAACAGGCCGGGTCGCCCCCACGAGCTCCATGGTCCGGATGAGCTTCCGCTTCGCGTAGATCGCGAGCCGGATCGTGTTGGAGACCAGCAGGACGGCCGAAAGGCTGATCGAGGATCCCGAGCCCGAGCGTGACGATTGTTGACCGTGGTCGGCCCGCCGGTCGATCAGCTCCAGCAGGGCCTTGCCGGTAGCCGACGCTCTCCACCCCCTCGATCGCCGGCCAGCCGGTCGTGGATGGCCGCGGCCCGGTCGGCCGTCTTGTAGGCCGGAAGAAGCTGATCTTGAACGAGGGGGGGAGGGGATTGAATTCCAGCACGTCGAGGATATCTGTCGCCGAACTCCTCCTGGAAGATCCGGGCGGCCTCGTCCTTCGAGACGAACGTCAGCGAGCTCCACCCCTTCGGTCTGCCGGATGGCCAGCCGGATCCGGTCAGTCGACCTCGGGGCGTCAGCGGTTCCAGCAGGAACGCCTCCATTTCCACCCGGGTGCGGAGGGCGTCGATGAACCGCGTGGCGTGCAGGTCGCCACGGCGAAGAGCCCCAGCAGCAGCAGGGAGATGCCGATCGTGATGATGGACATCGACGCTGGAGAGTTTCGTGCGGGTGAATCCCGAGAGGCTTTCCGCGATGAGTGTACGCTGAGACTCATGGGAGCCTGGTCAGTAGTTGGATTCATCCCGCCAGCGCACGATCTTCCAGGGATCGGTCACACGCTGGCGTTCGAAGATCAGATTCGCGTATCCGTCGATCCGCTCGATGTCGCTCGGGATTGAACATCAGCGTCAGGTTGAAGCCGCGGACCACGTTCACGTGCGTGGAGTCGGCGGCGGTGCTGATGATGTTGTTCCAGATGAGGTCGAGCTTCTGGGCGTTCTGAAAGAGCCCGTAGGTGGTCCGCATCTCGTCGTCGCGGCCCCAGGTGACGTCGATGCTCAGGTCGTAGTTACGATACACAAAGACGAAGTTGGGGTCAAGCAGCTGTCCGTACAAGCGTGGTGTCGCGGAACGTGTAGGCTGCCCGGAAACAGCGGAACACCCCTTCGATGGTCGTGGGGTCGCAGGTCTGCTCCGCAGGGGAGTTGTCCCACGCCGGGGCGAAGGGGTTCAGGCAGCCGGCGGCGGTCAGCGCCAGCAGGAGCAGGCTCGCCGGCAGGAGCGCCGGGATGCCCCGGGAAGCGGTGGAATGAGTGCCCGGTTCATGTCAGTTGCCGAACTTCCCCTTGAAAAGGCTCCAGGTCACATCGCCGGTGGTCTTGTAGTCGATCCACCGGTAGATCGCCCAGAAGTTGCTGCGGTCCGGGGCGAGCACGAACTGCAGGTTCCCCCGCGCGGTCCGGGGAAACGCCGGGTCCGTATGCTCGACCATCAGGGTATAATCGTAACTGTACACGACCGAATCCGCGGTCACCGATCGAGGATCGAGCGTCAGGACCAGGTTCGTGAAGCGGATGGCGGGGGTCTTCGCCATCAGGTTCTGGAAGTACGCCTGCTCCTCCGTGTAGGTCCAGTTCGTCGAGGACGCCGGGATACTGGGCCAGGCTTCGGCGGACGGGAAGAAGACGAACGGCGCTGCCGCGGGAAGGGTCGGCGAAACAGCTGGTGTAGTTCGCCAGGTTCTTCTGGTCGATCGCGGTCTGCAGGTTGGCGATGACGATCGACGGGTCGGTGGGCGGGCGGAAATCAGGCCGGACTGCGACGGTTCCTCGGGGTCGCGCGGCTCGAACAGCGAGCAGCCCGCGGCGATCAGGACCGCACCAGCAGACACAGAGGAGGCGAACAGCGTGCAGCCATCCCGCACTCCGCTCCCGTGCTCGTCCGCATGCTGCCTGCCTCCGTCGTACGTCTACAGGACGATCCGGCCCTCCAGCGCCCGTGACAGCGTCGCTTCGTCGGCGAACTCGAGATCGCCGCCTACGGGGATTCCCCGCGCGATCCGCGACACCTTCACGCCGAGCGGCTTCAGCAGCCGGGTCAGATAGATCGTCGTGGCTTCTCCCTCCACGTTGGGATTCATCGCGAGGATCACCTCGGTGACTTCCGGGGTGATCCGGCCGAGGAGCTCTCTGACCTTCAGCTCCTCCGGTCCGATGCCGTCCAGAGGGGAGAGGGCGCCCCCCAGGACATGATACATGCCGCGGAAATCGTTGGTCTTTTCGATCGCGATGACGTCGTTGGGTTCCTCGACCACGCAGACGATCGACCGGTCCCGCTTCGGGCTGGCGCAGACCGCGCAGGGATCCTGTTCGGTGATGTTGCAGCAGACCGAGCAGGCGCGGATCCGGTCTTTGACGTCGACCAGCGCGCGTGCCATCCGCACCACGTCCTCCCGGGGCTGCTTGAGGATGTGGAGGGCAAGCCGCTGGGCGGTCTTCCGTCCGATCCCGGGGAGGCGGGCAGAAATCCTCGATGAGATGCTGCAGGGCTTCAGAAGTATACAGCATAGGGGGGTGGGTAGGGGTTTCAGAGGCCCGGGAATGTTCATGCCCGGGATATTCGGGATCATGCCGCTGCGTCACCTGGCCATCTCTTCCTGGGCCGCTCTGGCGATTCCTCGAGCGGCCTTGTTGGCGGCGGCCAGCACGAGATCCTCCAGCATCTCCACATCGTCCGGATTGACCACTTCCTTTTCGATCTGCGATGCTGATGATCCGCTGCTTGCCGTTGGCGGTGACCTTCACCATCCCGCCGCCGGCCTCCCCGACCACGGTCTTCGCCTCGAGTTCTTCCTGAACCTGGGCCATCTTCTCCTGCATTTTCTGGATCTGTTTCATCATCCCTGACATATTCGGGAGACCCGCCATGCGTCGCCTTCGTGAGATTGTGGATTTTTCAAAATATACCTGTTCGTGGGAGGAAAGTCAACCGAACCTCTTCATCCGCTGTCCTATACCTATGGGGGACTCTCGCCGCTCAAAACACGCCGGTTTATTTGACTTTCTGACGAAAATAGCGTACACTTTAACGCTTCGAACCATTCGCAGCGCGGACACTTGGGCGTCCCGCTCGCCGGGCGTGCCCGTACCCCATGCACACCGGACGGCGGGTTCTTCTTTCTTGGAGAGGGAATCGCAGTGGCCAAGCGGTCAGGGAGTGCCGCCTCACGTGACGAAAAGGTCCAGTCCGATCTCAAGAAGCGTCGGGGAGATTCCCCGGCACATTGCGGTCATCATGGACGGCAATGGCCGCTGGGCCCAGCGACGGGGACTGCCCCGCATCGCAGGTCACAGGAAGGCGTCGAATCCGTCCGGGATATCGTCGAGGCCTGCGGACAACTGGGCGTCGATTACCTGACCCTCTATGCCTTCTCCACGGAAAACTGGAAGCGCCCCGCGAGGAGGTCTCCCTGCTGATGCGCCTGCTGGTGAAGGCCCTGCGCGACGAGACGGACCGGCTGCACCGGAACAACGTGCGCCTGCAGACCATCGGCGACACTCGCGCGCTGCCCGAAGAGGTCCAGGCCGGCCTGCACGAGAGCGTCGTGCAAGACGCCAGGACAACACCGGCCTGACGTTGGTGCTCGCGCTCAGCTACAGCGGGCGTTGGGATCTCCGGCAGGCGGTCTCCTCCCTCGTCGCCGACGCGCGAACGGGGGCGCTGCCTGCCGGAGAGATCACGCGACGCACAGATCGCCGAACGACTTTCGACCCGGCGGCATCCCCGGACCCGGACCTCTTGTCCGCACCAGCGGGGAATTCCGGATCAGCAACTTCCTGCTCTGGCAGCTGGCCTATACCGAGATGCACATCACCCCGAAATTCTGGCCCGCGTTCCGGCGCGAACGATCTGTACGCGGCGATCGGGGACTACCAGAACCGCGAACGGCGTTTCGGCATGGTCAGCGAACAGCTTGGCTCCGGGGACACCCGCCAAGCCGTCATGCCGTTTCTGCATCCTCCGGAGTGTGACAGGGACCATGATCCGATGAGCAGAATCCAGGTAGGGCTGTGTGGCGATGTGGTTGGGCCTGCTCGCGCTCTCCCCCCTCCACGCCCAGCGCCCCAGCAAGCCCGCAACCCCAGGAGGTCTCAAGATCCTCGGCATCTCCGTCGAAGGGAACACCCTCGCTGATCCGGCGGCCATCATCGCCAACTCAGGGCTGCGGGTCGGGGACGACATCACCGTCCCGGGCGACCAGGTCAGCCAGGCCGTCCGCAAACTCTGGTCGCTCCGCATCTTCGACGACATCCAGGTGGCCATCGACCGCAAGATGGGAAACGGGGTCTATCCTGGTCATCCGCGTCAAGGAGTATCCCCGGTTCGAACGGGCGGAGATCTCGGGGGGCCGACGGGGTCAGCAACGACGACATCCTCAAGAAGATCACCCTCGTCCGCGGACAGGTCTTCGCCCCCCAGGAGACCTACAGGATCGCATCGGAGAAGAGATCCAGAAGCTCTACGAAAAAGAGGGATACCTGCTCGCGACCGTCTCCGTCACCACGACCACGCCGTCCGATACCAGCGGAGCCGCGTGATCCTCTGGCCTCGAAATCGACGAGGGGAGAGAAGTCGAGGTCGACAAGATCGACTTCGAAGGGAACTCCGCCTTTTCGGAAGCGACGACCTGTCACGGCGCCATGGACGAGACGACCGAGAAGCACTGGTGGAAGTTCTGGTCCTCCGCCAAGTTCGACCGGAAGAAGTACGAGGAGGACAAGAACCTGATCGTCAAGTTCTACGCGGAAGAACGGCTACCGCGACGCCGCAGGTGCTCTCGGACTCGATCTGGTACAGCGAGGACAAGGAGGATGTACATCCATCATGCGCGTCCACGAGGGGCCGCAGTACAAGATCCGCAGGCATCGCCTGGACAGGGGAACACCGTGTATCCGGCGACGGGTCTGAACGAGCGGCTCGGCGTGCAGCCCGGGAGAAATGTACAACCTCGAGAAGTTCGAGCAGAACCTTCGCGGCAACGAGGAACAGACCGACGTGGCGTCGCTCTACCTCGACAACGGCTACCTGCCGCTTCAACCTCGAGCCGCGGGAGACCCGCGTTCGGCCGACGACAGCGTCGACATCGACATCCGCGTCTACGAGATGAACCAGTTCCGCATCGGCCAGGTCGACATCAAGGGGAACACCAAGACCCAGGACAAGGTCATCCGCCGGGAGCTCTACACGCGTCCGGGCGACTATTTCAGCCGCTCCGCGATCGTCCGCAGCCTCCGCCAGCTCTCGCAGCTGAACTACTTCAATCCCGAGAAGCTCAAGCCCGACTACCGCGCTCGCGCGACGACAAGACCGTGGACCTGACCTACGAGGTGGAGGAGAAGTCGAGCGACAACATCAACGCCTCGGTCGGGCTACAGCGGCGCGTTCGGCTTCACCGGGGCGCTGGGGTTCACCATCAACAACTTCTCATCTCGCGCAGCCGTTCGCCGGCGGCGCCGGCCAGGTCCTGAACTTCGAATGGCAGTTCGGCGAGGCGTCGCGCTACCGGACGTTCTCGATCGGGTTCACCGAACCCTGGCTGTTCAACACCTCGACGCTGTTCGGCGTGAGCTCTATCGATACGCGCCAGATCTATACCTGCGACATCCAGACGCAGGGCGTCTCGCTCCGGATCGGCCGGCGGTTCAAATGGCCCGACGACTACTTCCGCGGCGACTGGATCCATCGCCGCGCAGCGTGAACAAGGTCCGCGACGGCCGCGGGTACTACCTGGAGGGGGAATCCAAGCAGGTCCAGCATCACGCAGGTGATCTCGCGGAACAGCATCCGACAACCCCATCTTCCCCGCCACGGGATCCACATCTCGCTGATCGATCGAGATCTCCGGCGGGCCGTTCCTTCCCGGGGACATCGACTTCCCCAAGTGGGTCTTCTCCGCCGATTGGTATCTGCCGCTGTTCGGATCGTCCAAGCTGGTCTTCTTCCTCGGGACGCAGTACGGGTACTCTTCCCGCTCAGCGGACGGGGAGGACGCAACATCCCGGCCGATCGAAATGTTCTCCATGGGCGGCGCCGGGATCGGGTACTACAACACCATCCCGCTCCGCGGGTACGAGGACCAGTCGGTCGGTCCCGGCCGCCGGGGACCGACAGCATCGCCGCCTACAGCGGGAAGGCGATGGCGAAGTCGGACGCTCGAGCTCCGCTTCTCGCTCTCCATGAACCCGATCCCGATCTACCTGCTGACGTTCGCGGAGGCGGGAACGTCTTCGAATCGGTCGACCGCGCCGGACTTCTTCGACCTCCGGCGGTCCGCAGGGATCGGCGCGCGTTTGTTGATCAACCCGATCGGCATGATCGGTTTCGACTACGGCTACGGGTTCGACGACGTCTTTCCGCCGGACGGCAAGCCCGACGGCTGGCATTTCCATTTTGTGTTCGGCAAGGGGTTCTGACCTCTTCCGGTGAACGAGCGTTCCAACGCACCAGTGCAACGATTCATAATCCATGAGGTTCCAGTGAAAACATCGATGCTGTCCACCCTTGCTCTCACCCTGCTGTTCAGCGCCGCCGCCTTCGGCCAGGCCCAGAAGATCGGCTACGTCAGCTCCGCGGAGATCTTCGACCAGCTCCCGGAGGCCAAGGAGGCCACCAAGCGCCTCGAATCCTTCGCCAAGCCGGTCCAGGACTCCCTGCAGATGATGCAGAAGGCGCTGGAAACGAAGGTCGAGGAGTACCAGAAGAAAGAGGCGATGATGACCGACGCCGGCAAGCGCGCGGCGCAGCAGGAGCTGCAGGAGATGCAGCTGCGCGCCCGCGAGTTCGCCCAGGCGAAGGACCAGGAGCTGGCGAAGCGCCGCGAGGCGGTCCTGACCCCGCTGAAGGAGAAGATCCTGAAGGCGATCGAACGGGTCGCGAAGGCCGAGAAGTACAACTACGTGTTCGACAAGAACGAACAGGTGAACATCCTGCTCTACGCCGACACGAAGGACGATCTGACCAATCGTGTGCTGGACAATCTGAAGCGCGGCAAATAAGAGGTCACCATGACGACGCGGCTGCTCCTGTTCCTGGCGCTGCTCCCGGTGCTGTCCCTGCCGGCGGCGCGCACAGATGAAGATCGGGTACATCATCGTCCGAGACGATCATGCAGACCCTTCCCGAAGCGATCGACGCGCAGAAGTCCCTGGACGCGCTCGTCGCCCAGTGGGAGGGGGACCTGCAGAAGATGCAGGCCGAATGGAAGCGCAAGTTCGACGACTATGAAAAGAAGCGCCTGATCATGACCGACCAGGTGCGGGCGCGAGACCGAGAAGCAGCTGCGGGACCTGGACGCCGTCGATCGCCGACTTCCGGAACAAGAAATTCGGCCAGAACGGCGAGATGTTCCAGAAGCAGAACGAGGTCATGAAGCCGGTCCAGAACAAGCTCTTCCAGATCCTGGAGACGCTGGCGAAGGAGGACGGCTACGACTACATCTTCGACAAGAGCGGCGAGATCCTGCTGCTCTACGCGAACGAGAAGCACGACCTCACGCAGAAGGTCCTGCAACGGATGCAGACCTTCGGCAAGTAACTGACCGGGAGCGCGGAACCCATGACCATCCGGGAGATCGCCGCCCTGCTGGGCGGGACGGTGGAAGGCGACGAGGCGACGGAGATCCGCCGCGTCGCCAAGATCGAGGAGGCCGGCGAAGGAGACATCACGTTCCTCGCCAACCCGAAGTACACGAAGTTCCTGGGGGCAACCCGCGCCTCGGCCGTGATCGTGGCGAAGAACCTCGCCACGGACGAAGCCGGCTTCGGGCCGTCCAGGCCCGTGCTGGTCCGGGTGACGGACCCGTACGCTTCCTTCCTGAAGGCGCTGGTGACCTTCCATCCCCCCGCCCCGGCGCTCCCGCCGGGTATCCATCCGAGCGCGGTCATCCATCCCGAGGCCACCCTGGGGCCCGACGTCCGCGTGGGTGCGGGAGCCGTGGTGGGCCGCGGTGCCAGGGTGGGCAGGGGCTCCATGATCGGCGCACGGCGTGATCCTCTGCGACGGCGTGACGGTGGGCGAGGATTGCCTGCTGCATCCCGGAGCGCTGGTCCGGGAAGCCTGCGTGCTCGGTTCGCGCGTGATCCTGCAGCCCGGAGCGGTGATCGGCAGCGACGGGTTCGGGTTCGCCCCGACTGCGTCCGGGGCGTTCGACAAGATCCCCCAGCTCGGCATCGTGGTCCTGGAGGATGACGTGGAGATCGGCGCCAACACCACCGTGGACCGCGCCACCATGGGGGAAACGCGGATCAAGCGGGGGACGAAGCTCGACAACCTGATCCAGATCGCGCATAACGTGACCGTCGGCGAACACACCGTGATGGCCGCGCAGGCCGGCATCTCCGGAAGCACGAAGATCGGCAGCCACTGCATGGTCGGCGGACAGGTCGGATTCACCGGGACACATCGAGGTCGCGGACCGGATCAAGGTCGGCGCGCAGTCGGGCGTCCACCACTCGCTCGACCGCCGCCCGGCGGGTATTTCGGTTCGCCCGCCATGCCGCAGCGCGAGGCGATGCGCGTTATGGCGTCCCTGTCGCACCTGCCCGGGCGCACTCGGCGGAATTGCGGGACCTGAAGGCCAGAGCTGGAGCAGCTCGAACGGGAGGCGGGGCATCCGCCCGGCCGTCCACATGACAATCACGTAAACCACCCCTGCCCATGCTCGTCCAACAGCGCACCATCAAGAACACCGTCTCCCTGTCCGGCGTCGGCCTGCACACCGGGGAACATCACGACCATGACCTTCCGGCCGGCGCCGGAGGACTTCGGCATCCGCTTCCGGCGGGTGGACCTCGGCGGGTCGCCGGAGATCCCCGCGAACGTCGACCACGTGGTCGACATCGCCCGCGGGACCACGATCGCCATCGGCGACGCCCGCGTCCACACCGTCGAGCACGTGCTCGCCGCCCTGGTCGGCCTGCAGGTCGACAACATCATCATCGACCTCGACGACAACGAGCCGCCGGTGCTGCGACGGGAGCGCCAAGCCGTTCGTGGAGGCGCTGCTGAAGGCCGGGTTCGAGAAGCAGAACGCCCCCAAGGACTACCTGATCATCGACCAGACGGTCCACTACCGGAACGAGGAGAAGGGGGTCGACATCGTCGCCCTCCCCACCGACGACTACCGCATCACCGTGATGGTGGACTACCACAACCCGGCCCTCGGCAGCCAGCACACCGGGTTGTTCGACCTGGAGAAGGAGTTCGTCACCGAGTTCGCCCCCTGCCGCACCTTCTGCTTCCTGCACGAGGTGGAGATGCTGCACAGCGCCGGGCTGATCAAGGGGGGGAACCTGGACAACGCGATCGTGATCGTGGACCGGGACCTGCCCGACGACGAGATCAAGCGCGATCACCGCAAAGCTGGGGATCACCGAATCGGTGATCCTGGGCGCGCGACGGCGTGCGTGAACAACCGCACGCTGCACTTCCCGAACGAGCCCGCCCGGCACAAGCTGCTGGACATGATGGGGGACCTCGCGCTGATCGGCGTCCCGCTGAAGGCGCAGATCCTCGCCGCCCGTCCCGGCCACGCCAGCAACATCGAGTTCGCCCGGAAGATCCGGAAGCTCTACCAGCAGAAGAAGCTGGTGAAGAAGTACCAGCACGAGCGGAAGGAAGGGGTGGTCTTCGACATCAACGCCATCAAGAAGATCCTCCCGCACCGCTACCCGTTCCTGCTCGTCGACAAGATCATCGACTTCGAGATGGACGAGAAGCGTGGTGGGGGTCAAGAACGTCACCACCAACGAGCCGTTCTTCGAAGGGCACTTCCCCGGCCAGCCCGTGATGCCCGGCGTGCTGATCATGGAGGCGATGGCGCAGACCGGCGGGCATCCTGCTGCTGAACGGCGTGGAGAATCCCGGCGACAAGCTGGTGTTCTTCATCTCCATCAACAACGCCAAGTTCCGCAAGCCGGTCGTTCCCGGGTGACCAGCTGGTCTTCGAGCTGACGATGGTGACCCGCAAGAGCAAGATCTGCCAGATGCAGGGGAAGGCGTACGTGGACGGGGCGCTGGTGGCAGAGGCGGAAATGATGGCCTCGATCATCGACCGCAACGCGACTCCTACCACCGCCGGCGAGCCATGGAAAACGTTCATGAGCACGACCGATCGACCCACGCGCGATCGTTCACCCCAAGGCCCGGCTGGGCGCGGGACGTGACCATCGGGCCCTACGCCGTCATCGAAGAGGACGTGGTGATCGGCGACCGGACCACCGTCGCGGCCAACGCCTTCATCGCCAACGGCGCGCGGCATCGGCGCCGAATGCCGGATCCACCATGGGGCGGTGGTCGGGAACGCGCCGCAGGACCTCAAGTACGCGAACGAGCCGACCACCTGCGAGCTCGGCGACCGGACCACCGTCCGCGAATACGCCACGCTGCACCGCGGCACGCACGAGACCGGGCGCACGATCATCGGCAGCGACTGCTTCTTCATGGCCTACTCCCACGTGGCGCACGACTGCCGCGTGGGGAACAAGGTGATCATGGCCAACTGCGCCGCGCTGGCCGGACACGTGCTGGTGGAGGACTTTGTGATCATCGGCGGCCTGACGCCCGTCCACCAGTTCGTCCGGATCGGGCGGCCACGCGATGGTCGGCGGCGGGACGCGGGATCGGGAAGGACGTCCCCCCGTATTCGCTGGTCGCGAACCGGCCGACGGTGTTGGAGGGGCTCAATTCGGTCGGCCTGCGGCGGCGCGGGTTCTCGCGCGAAGCGCTCGAAGCGCTGGAGCGGGCCTATCTGTTCGTCTACCGGAGCGGACTCAACATCACGCAGGCGCTCGAGCGGATCCGGGGAGACGCAGCCCTGATGGCGGTCGAGGAGGTCCGGATCCTCGTGGACTTCATCGCGTCGAGCAAGCGAGGCATCATCCCGGCGCCGCGGCTTCGGCACTGAGGCCGACGAGCGCTGAACGGCCGCGAGCGGACCCTCGAGGTCCCGGGACTTCCGCCTCTGCACCATCACCGGCGCTGATCCAGACCTCCTCCTGGCGGTTCATTGACAGCGGGCCCCTCCCGGGGTCCGAGAACATGCGCCTCGACGAAGCGCATGCCATCGCCATGTCGCGCGGAGAGACGGTCCGCTGCTGCGGCTCTTCCGCTGGAGACCCTGGGCGGTCTCCCTCGGCTACAACCAGCAGGCGAACGACATCGACCGCGCCCGGGTCGCGGCGGACGGGATCGATGTCGTGCGGCGCCCCACCGGCGGACGCGCCATCCTGCATGCCGAAGAGCTCACCTACAGCGTGGTGATGGACGCGGGCCGCAAGGAGCGTCCTGCAGGTGTACAACGAGATCAGCGAGGCGCTGGTGGCGGGACTGCGGCTCTTCGGCGTGGAGGTGTCCCTCCAGAAGTCGCAGCCGAATTTCGCCGAGACATTACCGCCAGGCTTCGTCCGTCCCCTGCTTCACCGCTCCGCGCGGTACGAGATCGAGTGGCGGGGGCGGAAGCTGGTGGGGAGCGCGCAGCGGCGGTTCAGCGGCGAGACGCACGAGTGGTGCTGCAGCACGGATCCATCCTCTGCGGGCCCGCGCACAGGCGGCTGGCGGACTACCTGTCCGCCCGTGATCCGGAGCTGATCGCCCGGCGTGCGCAAGGAGCATGCAGGAGAAGACCGTGGACCTTGCGGAGATCTCCGGGCGGGCCGGTGGAGATGGAGCGGCTGGCGGTCTGCATCCGGCAGGGATTTGAACGAGACGTGGGGGATCGTTTTCCAGGCGGCCGGCGAGCCTGCGGCCGATGGGCCGACGCCCGACCGGACCGTCGCGGAAAGCAGTGCAACACACGAGATCGATGGAGGTCGCAATGAGCACGGCCATCGGGCGAAACCCGCCCGCGGGTGGTGACCACCCGGACCGTCATGACCATGAAGCAGTCCGGCGAGAAGATCGCCATGCTGACCGCCTACGACTTCCTGGTCGCGAGGTACCTGGATGCAGGTCGGGATCGACATCATCCTCGTGGGCGATTCCCTGGGGAACGTCGTGCAGGGGCACGAGACGACGCTGCCGGTGACCGTGGACGACATGATCTATCACGCGAAGGCGGTGAAGCGGGCGGTGAAGAACGCGCTGATCGTCGTGGACATGCCGTTCATGTCGTACCAGACGAGCGTGGACGACGCGGTGCGGAACTGCGGGCGGGTGATGAAGGAGGTGGGGGTGGGGGCGGTGAAGCTGGAGGGGGGCGCGTACATTGCGGAGATCGTCGCGTCACCTGGTGGAGATCGGGATCCCGGTGATGGGGCATCTGGGTCTGACCCCGCAGGCGATCAACAAGTTCGGGACCTACGAGGTGCGCGCGACGGAGAAAGCGGAGGCGGACCGGCTCGTCCGCGACGCGAAGGCTGCTGCAGGAGGCGGGGGTCTTCGCGATCGTGCTGGAGAAGATCCCGGCGAGCGCTGGCGAAGAAGGTGACGGCGATGCTGGTACCGGTCCCGACGATCGGCATCGGCGCGGGGCCGCACTGCGACGGGCAGGTGCTGGTGGTGTACGACATGCTCGGGCTGACCGAGGAATTCAAGCCGCGGTTCGTCCGGCGGTACGGCGAGCTGGCGGACGAGATGCGGGGGGCCTTCCGCGAGCTACATCAAGGACGTCAGCGCGGGCAAGTTCCCCAACGATGAAGGAGAGTTACTGATGCAGCGCCGATGCACATTCTGGTCTCGAACGACGACGGCATCGACGCGCCGGGGATCTTCGCCCTGGTGCAGGAGCTGAAGAAGGTGGCGACGGTGACGGTGGTGGCGCCGGACCGCCAGCAGAGCGCGGTCGGGCACGCGATCACGATGAACAACCCGCTGCGCGCGATTCCGTTCCAGAAGGACGGCGAGTTCTTCGGCTACGCGGTGGACGGGACGCCGGCGGATGCGGTGAAGCTTGGCGTGCAAGTGTCTCGTGACGGAAAGCCGGACCTGCTGGTCTCCGGGATCAACCACGGTCGAACACGGCGATCAACATCATCTACTCGGGGACGGTCTCGGCGGCGACGGAGGGGACGATCCTGGGGATCCCGTCCATCGCGGTGTCGTTGACCACGCACGGCGAGGCGGATTTCGCGTCTGCCGCGCGGTTCGCCGCGCGGCTGGCGGTGCTGGTGCACCAGAAGGGGCTGCCGCCGGGGACGACTGCTGAACGTCAACGTCCCGGCGGTGCCGGAGGAGGAGATCGCGGGGGTGCGGGTGACGAGGCAGGGGCAGCTCCACGTGGGACGACACCTTCGACGTGCGGCGGGACCCGGCGAACCGGGAGTACTTCTGGCTGACGGGTCGGATGAACGTGATCGGACACGGATCCCGAGACGGACCAGGTGGCCGTGCAGGAAGAGGTACATTTCGGTGACGCCGATCCAGTACGACCTGACGGATGCCGGGCAGGTGGAGCTGATGCGGGGCTGGGGGGTAGAGGGGTTGCTGGGGAAGTGATTTTTTTCATGTTCGCGGGTTGACTTTGTGGCGAAATAGTGCTACAATACTGTTCCTCGATTGGGTCAGCATTCCTGCAGTTGGGTCACCGAATCCTTGAGGGGCAGCAGTGCTGGCTGAAAAAAATTGTCGATTCTGCCTCCGAGATACTTGACATCACGCGATAAAAGTTCGTATATTAAAGGCCCGTTAAAATACGGCGGCCTGTGATTAGGCTAGTGTTCTTTGAAAAATAGTGTGCATAGCCAAACGTCAATCATAGCAGAGTTCTCAACCTTGGCTGAGACGTCCCGTGCAAACGGGATCGATTCGAAGCCAAATGTCAGACTCAACGGTGTAAATTCTTGAAATTACAACGGAGAGTTTGATCCTGGCTCAGGACGAACGCTGGCGGCGTGCTTAACACATGCAAGTCAGGGAGAAAGGGGTAGCAATATCCTGAGTACACCGGCGCACGGGTGAGTAACACGTAGGCAATCTACCTTTAGGACGGGGATAACCTCGCGAAAGCGAGGCTAATACCCGATAATGCAGCGGCACCGCATGGTGATGTTGTTAAAAGCCCGCAAGGGCGCCTATGGATGAGCCTGCGTCCCATTAGGTAGTTGGCGGGGTAACGGCCCACCAAGCCGACGATGGGTAGCTGGTCTGAGAGGATGATCAGCCACACTGGAACTGAGACACGGTCCAGACTCCTACGGGAGGCAGCAGTGAGGAATATTGCGCAATGGCCGAAAGGCTGACGCAGCGACGCCGCGTGAGGGATGAAGTCCGTTAGGATGTAAACCTCTTTTGCAGGGGATGAATGTTCCGCCTTGTGCGGAATTGACCGTACCCTGCGAATAAGGGTCGGCTAACTACGTGCCAGCAGCCGCGGTAATACGTAGGATCCGAGCGTTGTCCGGAATTACTGGGTGTAAAGGGCGTGTAGGTGGACCTCTAAGTCGGTGGTGAAATCCTGCGGCTTAACCGCAGAACTGCCGCCGATACTGGAGGTCTTGAGTACGGCAGAGGGAGATGGAATTCATGGTGTAGCGGTGAAATGTGTAGATATCATGAAGAACACCGGTTGCGAAGGCGGTCTCCTGGTCCGTTACTGACACTGAGGCGCGAAAGCGTGGGGAGCAAACAGGATTAGATACCCTGGTAGTCCACGCCTTAAACGATGGGTACTAGGTGCTGGGCCGCAAGGTTCAGTGCCAAAGCTAACGCATTAAGTACCCCACCTGGGGAGTACGATCGCAAGGTTGAAACTCAAAGGAATTGACGGGGGCCCGCACAAGCAGTGGAGCATGTGGTTCAATTCGATGCAACGCGAAGAACCTTACCTGGGTTTGAAAGGCCAGCGACAACCGGTGAAAGCCGGTCTTGTAGCAATACACGCTGGTACAGGTGCTGCATGGCTGTCGTCAGCTCGTGCCGTGAGGTGTTGGGTTAAGTCCCGCAACGAGCGCAACCCCTGCACTTAGTTGCCATCAGGTCAAGCTGGGCACTCTAAGTGGACTGCCTGCGCAAGTAGAGAGGAAGGTGGGGATGACGTCAAGTCCTCATGGCCCTTACACCCGGGGCCACACACGTGCTACAATGGCCACTACAGAGGGTTGCAGAACCGCGAGGTGAAGCTAATCCCAAAAAAGTGGTCTCAGTTCGGATTGGAGTCTGCAACTCGACTCCATGAAGCTGGAATTGCTAGTAATCGCGTATCAGCACGACGCGGTGAATACGTTCCCGGGCCTTGTACACACCGCCCGTCAAGCCATGGAAGCTGGGGGTACCCGAAACCGGTGTGCTAACCCGCAAGGGAGGCAGCCGACTAAGGTAAAATCAGTGACTGGGGCTAAGTCGTAACAAGGTAGCCGTATCGGAAGGTGCGGCTGGATCACCTCCTTTCTAAGGAGTCTGCCCTTCGCCGTCAAGGCGGAGGAAATGACACCTCATTGGAACTGTGCCGGGATCGTACCGGCGGCTATGCACACTATGTTTTTTCAGTTGTGGATCGTGGATCCTGGATCCACGGTTCGCGATTGTCTGGGCCTGTAGCTCAGGTGGTTAGAGCGCACGCCTGATAAGCGTGAGGTCACTAGTTCAACTCTAGTCAGGCCCACATATTGTTCAGGCGATGACGCGTGGTGACGCCACGGGGCTGTAGCTCAGCTGGGAGAGCGTCTGGTTTGCAACCAGAAGGTCACCGGTTCGATCCCGGTCAGCTCCACGACAGTGATCGACCAGGGGCTGTAGCTCAGCGGGAGAGCGTGGCGCCTGAAGGCGTCAAGGTAGTCGGTTCGATCCCGATCAGCTCCACGACGGTACGCTCTGCGTGCCGGCGACCTGCGAAAGCAGGTCGTGTGTTCTTTGACAATCAGGAAGAGTGCGATCAGACGCTGCGCAAGTAGCGGTTCCGCGGTGACGCGGGGCGCGTAAACGTGCTGCGACTGACGACTGACATCCTCAATTGATGCTTCATAATCGTAGTGATGCACCTGGATATACATCGGTGTCACGAACGATTTTTGGTTAAGTTACTAAGAGCACACGATGGATGCCTTGGCACTGGAAGGCGATGAAGGACGCGGCAACCTGCGATAAGCGCCGGATAGGTGGAAACAACCTTTGACCCGGCGATCTCCGAATGGGGCAACCCCACCAGGGTAATACTTGGTGACTCTGCGCTGAATTCATAGGCGCAGCAGAGCGAACGGGGGGAATTGAAATATCTCAGTACCCCTAGGAAGAAAAAGTAATAACGATTCCCTGAGTAGTGACGAGCGAAAGGGGAAGAGCCTAAACCACTTGGTACAGTAAAGGATGCGACCGTTGTACCGGTGGTGTTGTGGGGCGTTTGCAGACCAATTCGCAAAGAGGTCGGGGAGTAAGAAACCAGATGGATAGCCGAATCTTCTGGAAAGGGGAACCATAGGAGGTGAAAGTCCTGTAGGCGAAATCGATCTGGCTCCCTGGCGAGCGTACCCAAGTACCACGGAATAAGTGGAAGTCTGTGGGAATCAGCGAGAACCATCTCGCAAGGCTAAATACTCTCCAGTGACCGATAGTGAACAAGTACCGTGAGGGAAAGGTGAAAAGAACCCTTTAGAAGGGGGTGAAATAGTACCTGAAATCGTGTGCTTACAAACGGTAGGAGCGATTCCGGTGATGCTTGCATCGCCGGAAGAGTGACTGCGTGCCTTTTGTTTAATGAGCCTACGAGTTACTCGTACGATGCAAGGTTAAGTCTCTTGAGAGACGGAGCCGTAGCGAAAGCGAGTCTGAATAGGGCGCTTAGTATCGTGCGGTAGACGCGAAACCTGGTGATCTACCCATGACCAGGATGAAGTGAGGGTAAAACCTCATGGAGGTCCGAACCAGTGTGGGTTGAAAACTACTTGGATGAGTTGTGGGTAGGAGTGAAAAGCTAATCGAACCGGGAGATAGCTCGTACTCCTCGAAATAGCTTTAGGGCTAGCCTCAGGTAAGAGTGTCGCGGAGG
>CAWEHG010000035.1:175000-362185 GCA_963808715.1 Ignavibacteriota bacterium
TCATGCGTGAGCAACCTCCAGGCGCCCGGCCCGGACGCCGGAACCCCCTGGAACCCGAGAGAACAGACCAGCGAATCGTATCGAATCCCCGCCTCGCGGATGGAAGAGTACTCCAGGACCACCACCTCCCCTTCCGGTATCAGCGCCGACATACCTCTCCCGATCGCCATGGATCGTTTGAAGGAGAACGGGGCCCGCTTCTGAGATCCGAGCGGACCGAAGAAAAGTACAGACTCCCGCGCCCCGGGGAAGAACCCTGCGAACCGCCGGACCACCGGCAGTGACGTTTCCACAACGATGGGCGGCCCGACAAATTCCCGGGCAAGCGCGGACACCGAGTCCATCCCGACACCGTCAAGAGCGGTGAATGACCAGACCTGCCGACCGCGGCAGGCCAGGAGAAAGCCGGTCCCCTCAACGGCAGCCTGCCCGATCTTCACCGGCTTCCCGGAGCCAGCGGACAGATACGTGAACAATCCGAACGCCCCGGCCTCGGTCCTCATTTCGTACACCTCCGCCGCAACCACGCTGCCGGACGCGCAGCGGTACCGGGCCGATCGGGCGAGAACGAACCCGTACTCGAAGTACAACGGCGCCCCACCGTCGATGAGCTGGAAGAGTTCTTCCCCCGCGAACGTTCGCACACTGTCTTCCAGCGTCCACCCCCCTCCCCGCACGGAATTGGGGAGGTCCCCCGACCGTGCCAAGGATCCCCCGGCCTCCGGGACGTTCATGATCAGCAACAACGCGGGGAGCACGTACGTCCGAACCATGGCCTATCCTCTGGGACGGATGAAACGGACGGACGAGGCGCTCTCGAACGACCCGATGCCCAGCTCCGACGCGCTCCGGAGCATCAGGATCTTCCGTGGATCCAGCCCGAGCAACGTGGCCCCGAACGCGTCCGCCGCGACAGGGTCGGTCCCCGCCACCACGACATGCGGGGTGATGAGCCTGCCCGGACCGGCCGGACCGTTCGTGACGATCACCTCTGTGGCGTCCCCCACGCACAACGTGGGCTGCCGGACAAGATTCCCATCGGCGATGCACTCCGAAAGGTGCGGAATGTCATCATAGTATCCGCCCAACAGCCCTCCGCGGTGCCATGACCGGTTGGTTGACCCCGCTGTCGCCCCCATGAGATTCTTCAGATTGCCGGTGAATGACGTCCCTTCATGATCCTTGAACACCGGGACGTTGATGTAGACGTCGCAGTCCATCAGGTCCCGCGTGACCTCGACGGAGGTCAGGCGGCGTCCCCCCTTGATGTCCACCGCCACGCCCGCCCTGGGCCCGCGAATGGTCCGCACCATCTCGGCGTGTTCCTTCGACAGCGTTGCGCGTCTCCAGTACGCCGGGGAGACATCCTCGAGGCTGACGATCTCCCTGGCCCCGGCCTCGTAACACATGGCCACGAGCGCGAGGGCGATCTGCGGCTTGACGAACGTGCCAGGCTTGTCGAACACGGAATTCACCAGGAGTCCCACGCGTGCTGCCGTTCGAGACGAACCTCCTGATGCCTCCCAGGGCCTCGACGGCTTGTGTCGTCGAATCATAGTAGTTCAGCCCCTCGACCGCGACCAGATCGGGGGAGGAGGCAAGGTCCCGCCGCAATCAGCCGGTCGGTGAGTCCTCCGGCGGCCAACGCAAAGCCGGAGGCCTTGAGAAAGTCCCTGCGTGTGATGAGGTGCTTCATGGCCTGTCCTCCAGAGTTGGGGATGCTCGCCCCAATATACGCATCGCACACCGGAAAGTTCGTCGAGGGACCCCCGGGGCCCCTCCCTGTGCCCGGCTTGCGGGGGTGGACCCCTTCCGGGAGCAACTTTTCGGGTCCGATCGCATCTCCCTGATGACACCACTTCCAAAGGAGACCAGCCAATGCGTACCTCTCTCGCCGTAGTCGCGCTGCTGATGACGTTTTGCGGTGGCGCCGTTCTTGCCCAGGATCCGCCCCCTCGAAAGGCAGATCTGGACCGCGAACCGGTCCCGATCACGCTGGGCTCACCCGCATACCCGGAGAAGGCAAAGAAGGATGGGGTCGAAGGGATGGTGTACGTCAGCGCGTTCGTGGACGCCAACGGAAAAGTGACTGAAGCAAAGGTCGAAAAATCGACCGCGGCCGTGCTCGATTCGGCAGCGCTGGCGGCCGCGCGGAAGAGCGTCTTCACGCCCGCCAGCAAGGATGGCAAGCCCGTGGGAACGTGGGTCACGCTCCCTTACAAGTTCAAGCTGGCGGACGGTCCAAAGAAGTAGGGGGAAAGAACGGGACTGTTCGGGACGAGGGATAAACACCGAAGCCCCGGGGAAAAGACTCCCGGGGCTTCAGGAATTTCACCAGTGGCACACAGGGTCAGGAGACGCCGGCTTCCTTCTCTTCCTTGACGTCACCCTCCTGGGTGCCGGCGGGATCGCGGAGAACCGGAGCTCCTCTTTCTTCTTGTTGACCCCCACCCGGATGCGGCTCCCTTCAACGTACTTGCCGCGCAACAACTCCTCGGCGATCGGGTCCTCGAGGTGCTTCTGCATCGCCCGCCGCAACGGCCTGGCGCCGAATGCGGGATCCCACCCGCGGTCGGCCAGAAACTCCCTGGCCTGCTTCGTCAGCTCGACCTTCATCCCCATCGCCTCGACCCGCTTCATCACGTCCTTCATCTGGATCCCCACGATCTTCATGATGTGGGCCTTTTCGAGGGAGTGGAAGATGATCGTGTCGTCGATCCGGTTCAGGAACTCGGGGTTGAACACCCGCTTCAGGGCCTCCTCGATCGTCGACCGCATCTGGTCGTACTCGTTCTTCGAGGACTGTTCAGCGAACCCCATCCCTCCGCCGCGCTTCAGATCGCGGGTTCCGAGGTTGGAGGTCATGATCAGGATGGTGTTCTTGAAGTCCACCTTCCTGCCCAGGCTGTCGGTAAGAATGCCGTCGTCCAGCACCTGCAGCAGGATGTTGAACACGTCGGGATGAGCTTTTTCGATCTCGTCAAGGAGGACCACCGAATACGGCTTGCGCCGGACCTTCTCCGTCAGCTGGCCGCCCTCCTCGTACCCCACGTACCCGGGAGGAGCGCCCACGAGCCTGGAGACCGCGAACTTCTCCATGTACTCGCTCATGTCGATGCGCACCAGCGCCTCCTCGGTGTCGAAGAGGTACCGCGCCAGCGCCTTCGCCATTTCGGTCTTGCCGACGCCGGTGGGGCCCAGGAAGATGAACGACCCGATCGGACGCCGGGGGTCCTTCAGTCCGGCGCGCGTGCGGCGGATGGCCTTCGCCAGCTTCTCGATCGCCTCATCCTGCCCGATCACCTGGCTTTTCAACACCTCTTCCATCGCCAGCAGCTTGACCGACTCCGACTGGGCGATCTTGTTGACCGGAATGCCGGTCATCATCGCCACCACGTCGGCGACGCTCTCCTCGTTCACCTCGTGCACCGTGTTCTGGGCCTTGAGCTCCCATTCGCGCTTGGCGATCTCCAGGTCGCTCAGCAGCTTCTTCTCCAGGTCCCGCAGGCGGGCGGCCTCCTCGAAGTTCTGGGTCTTGACGACCTGGTTCTTCGAGTGCTTGATCTTCTCGACCTCCCCCTCGATGTCCATGATCTCTTTGGGAACATGGATGTTGGCAAGGTGGACCCGCGATCCGGCTTCGTCCATGACGTCGATCGCCTTGTCGGGGAGGTACCGGTCGGTGATATAGCGGTCGCTCAGCCGGACGGCCCCGTCGATGGCCTTGTCGGTGTACCGGACCCCGTGGTGCTCCTCGTACTTGTGCTTGATGTTCCTGAGGATCTGGATCGTCTCGTCGACCGTGGTCGGGTCCACCATGATCTTCTGGAACCGCCGGTCAAGGGCCCCGTCCTTTTCGATGTACTGCCGGTATTCGTCCAGCGTCGTGGCGCCGATGCACTGGAGATCGCCGCGCGCAAGGGCCGGCTTGAACATGTTGGAGGCGTCGAGGGAGCCGGAAGCACCGCCCGCCCCCACGATGGTGTGCAGCTCGTCGATGAAGAGGATGACGTCCTTGGCCTTCTCCAGCTCGTTCATGACGGCCTTCATCCGTTCCTCGAACTGGCCCCGGTACTTCGTTCCGGCGACAAGGGCGGCCAGGTCCAGGGTGACGACCCGCTTGCCGTGCAGCACGCGGGAGACCTTCTTCTGCACGATCCGCATCGCCAGCCCCTCGGCGATGGCGGTCTTCCCCACGCCGGGCTCTCCGATCAGCACGGGGTTGTTCTTCTTCCGGCGGCTCAGGACCTGGGCGACCCGCTCGATCTCCTTTTCGCGCCCCACGATGGGGTCCAGCTTGTCCTCACCGGCGAGCTTCGTCAGGTCATGACCGAAGTTGTCCAGCACGGGGGTCTTGGATTTTTCCGCCTTCTTTTCGGCGGAGGGGGCGTGCGGGGCCGAAGGGGAAGAGGGCTTGCCGCTGATGATGTTGTCCAGCTCGGCCCGGACCACGTCGTAGTGGATGTTGAACTGGTGGAGGATCTGGGCGGCGATGTTGTCGTCGTCGCGCAGGAGCGACAGGAGCAGGTGCTCGGTGCCGATCACGTCCGACTTGTAGAGCTTCGCCTCCAGATAGGTGATCTTGAGGACCTTTTCGGCCTGCTTGGTCAGGGGGATGTTGCCGATCGTGAGGGTCCCGCCCGAGGTCCGAACAGTGTCCTCGATGGCCTTCTTGAGCTTGTAGAGGTCCACTCCGAGATTCCGGAGGATCTTGACGGCGATCCCTTCCCCTTCGCGGATCACCCCGAGCAGGAGATGTTCGGTCCCGATATAGTCGTGCCCCAACCGAAGGGCCTCCTCCCGGCTGAGCCGAATGACATCCTGAACCCGGTTCGAAAAATTGCCTTCCATTCCGGAATCCTGAGCTTTGGTGGTCCCCCCGTAGCCCACAGGGGGTCATATATCACAACAGAAGGGCCAATTCCTTGGTTCCTCGCCAATATACCCAAATGGGGAGGGGAAGTCAATGAACAGGCCATGGCTAAATATAGCCATCCCGATCCTCTTGACTCTCCCCCCTTTCGATGCATCATATGGGCATACCACACACCAACAGCCATTCGATCATGCCGATCTACGACTACCGCTGCAACGACTGCGGGACCACATACGATATCTTCCACAAGGTGCGCGAGGTCGCTGAGGATGTTGTCTGTCCCTCGTGCAATTCGGTTCACCACACCCGGCTCATCGGCGCACCATCGTTCTCGATGTCCGGAAAGGGATCGGCTGCCGCAGAAGCGCCCTCGTGCGCGAACGGGAGCTGCTGCGGGGGAGCATGCGGCCTCGACTGACCGGGAGGTGACTCCTACACTCCCAGACTCGGGACGAACTTCCCGAAGTAGATGATCATGACGCAGCTGACGATCCAGAGAAGGGTGGTCAGGATGATCCCCCGGTCGGAGGTCACGATGTTGGTGGGATTGTCGGTGGCGGGGCTTGCGTGGATGATGTAGAGGTAGCGAAAGATCCCGTAGAGAACGAACACTGTCGTGTAGATCAGCTTGTCGGTCCCGAAGATCTCAATGGTCCGGGGAGCGACGGAATACATCGCGTACGAAATCACCGTCCCCGCCGCGGAGACCGTCAGCAGCTGGTCGATGTAGTCCACCCGGTAGATCCCCAGAACCTTCCGCTCGGTCTGCAGGCCCGACTCCTTCACCAGGACCAGCTCCGCCCGCCGTTTGGCGAACCCGAGGAACAACGAGATGAAGAGCGAGCAGAGGACGATCCAGCTCGACACCTTCACGTTGATGGCGTACGCTCCCCCCACGACCCGCATCATGAACCCCGCCGCGATGATGAACACGTCCAGGATCGGGACCCTTTTCAGTCCCAGGGAGTAGGCGAGATTGAGCGCGACGTAGGTGCAGAGGACCACGATGAACCGGCGGTCCATCCCCTGCACGGTGGCCACCGTCAGGGCGAACAGGGCGATGACGAGCAGGATCGCCTCGGGGAGGGAGACCGTGCCTGCGGCGATGGGCCTGCGGCGCTTCTCGGGATGCAGCCGGTCCGCTTCAGCGTCGAGCAGGTCGTTGGTGATGTAGACGATGCTTGCGCAGAGGCAGAAGGCGAAGAAGGCGCGCACCGCCAGGATCAGCGGCTCCGCGATGAAGAGTTCACGGGCGAAGATCACCGGGGCCAGGACAAAGCCGTTCTTCACCCAGTGCTTCGGCCGGATCAGTCTGAGGGCTTCGCCGGGGGGGAGCATGCCCAAGGATGCAAAAGGGGACGCTGAAAAGCAAGGCTCCCCGCCGGGTTGTGGGGCGCCCGGTTTTTTTGTACCATGCCCGGGACACCCTGCCGAAAGGATCCCATGACCCATGCAGAACAGCACCGCCTGATCGAGGAGCTGAGGGAACGCACCAGCCGCATGTCGCGGAGCGACGAGGAGTTCTTCGAGGTGTGTCGCAAGCGGGACAAGGACGACGAGGACCTCGATGACATCGCCCTCAAGAAACTGCTCGCCCTGCATGCGAAGTACGCCGGGGGGGGCCGATGAGGGCGTTCTTTGTCACCCGCTACGGCGGCCCCGAGGTGATGGAACCGGGAGAGGCCCCCGTCCCGACGGCGGGTCCCGGGGAGATCGTGGTCCGCGTCCGGGCCATCGGTCTGAACTTCGCCGACATCTTCGGGCGGCTGGGGGTCTATCCCGGGACTCCGAAACCGCCGTTCATTCCCGGACTCGAGTTTTCGGGAGAGGTCTCCTCCGTCGGTCCCCGCGTGCGGCTCTTCAAGGGGGGGAGCGGGTGATGGGATACTCCAGGCTCGGAAGCCATGCGGAGTACGTGAAGCTGGACGAACGCTTCGCCGCCGCCATCCCCGCCTCCCTGTCGTATGAAGAGGGGGCGTCGTTCCTTGCCACGAACCTGAGCGCGTATCACGGGGTAGTGCGGCTGGCGAACACCCGCCGGGGCGAAAAGCTCCTGATCCACGCGGCGGCCGGCGGTGTCGGGCTCGCGGCGGTGCAGCTCGGCAAGCACCTTGGCGCGGAGATCTTCGCCACCGCGGGAACGGACGCGAAGACGGCGCTGGCCCGGGAGCACGGCGCCCATCACGTGATCAACTATGCGACGCAGGAGTTCGACAAGGAGGTCCAGAAGATCACCGGAGGGTACGGCGCGGACGTGATCATGGACTCGGTCGGCGGCGACGTGTTCAAGCGCGGGTGGCAGATCCTCGCGCCGATGGGACGGTACGTGTTGTTCGGCATCTCGTCGGTCACCGGTGATGGCGCGCTCAACCGTCTCAAGGCGGCGTATGCGTACACCGCCATGCGGCCCATCTTCCCGCCCCTCCTGATCGGCGCGAACCGCGGGTTGTTCGGGTTCAACCTGGGGACACTGCACGGGAAGGAGGGATACTTCCGGGAAGCGGTCTACGAGCTTCTGGACCTCCACGCCGCCGGTGTGCTGAAGCCGCTGATCGGCAAGGTCTTCCCGTTCGACTCAGATGGTGGAGGCGCATCGATACCTGCAGACGAGAAAGTCGGTCGGGAAGGTGGTCGTCGTGATGGAGCAACCGTGATCCCTCCTCCGCACACGTCGGGAGAAGAACCGGCCATGGACGGCTCTTCGAGAACGCTCACCCCCGAACTCCTCCTGAACGCGTACCGGCGGGGGTTCTTTCCCATGGCCGACGGTCGCACAGGACCGATCGCGTGGTATTCGCCCGATCCCCGCGCCATCATCCCCCTGGACTCCTTCCACGTGTCGCGCAGCCTGCGCCGCATGGTGACCCGCGGCGACTTCGAGATCCGCACCGACACCGCGTTCCGCGACGTGATCGTCGCGTGCGGGGATCGGGAGGAGACGTGGATCTCTCCGGAGATCGTGGAGGCCTATGTCGCGCTGAGCGTGCTCGGATACGGGCACAGCGTTGAGGCGTGGAAGCAGGGGGTCCTCGCGGGGGGACTCTACGGTATCGCCATCGGCGGCGCGTTCTTCGGCGAGTCCATGTTCAGCCGCGTCTCCGGGGCGTCCAAGGTCGCGCTGGTCCACCTCGTCCAGCACCTGGTTTCCCGGGGATTCCTGGTGCTGGATTCGCAATTCACGAATCCGCACCTTGTCCAGTTCGGCGTGAGGGAAATCACACGAGAGGTCTATCTTCGCGTGCTCCGGCGCGCTTTGAGGGTGAACGCGCAGTTCTGACGGACTCCGCATCACCGGTGAGCGGACATGGTTCGCCGGCAGGAATCTGCGGCATCCCTTGCGGAACGGGCCGGGGCTCCCTATATTCCTGTAGAGCCACCATCGAGTATCCGACCAGGAGGATCCCGTGTCCACCGTCCGCGGCACTCACCGATATGATCGGGTGACCGTTACACTGGTCCCCCAGACCGACGAGAAACACGTCCCGCAGATCCCCACCACGTTTGATTCCGCGAACCGGACCTACGGATGGGAGCGCTCCGGCGGCGTCGAGTACATGATCGTCCCCACGCGGATCACGAACACCGAGGTCAAGGTGGACATCTTCCTGAACCCGCAGAAGCGCGGCAAGCTCCCGGTGAAGGACGTCGGACGCGTGGCGGAGAATCTCGTCAAAGGCAAGATCGCGACGGAGTGGAAGGGGCTGCGGCTCGGCGGGATCAGCAAGCCCATGGCGGCCCAGCCGCCGCAGAAGACCATCCGCCGCGGGACGATCGAAGAGATCCTCGGCTCGACGTTCGAGCAGTGACCGGCATCAATCCCGGGCCTCACAACTCCCCCAACGCATCGGATCGTATGAAGGTCCCCGTCGTTACCCAGACCGCTTCGGCAACGTTCACCCCCGACAAGCAGGGGAAAGTCCGCGATATCTACGACCTCGGCGACCGCCTGCTGATCGTCGCCACGGACCGGCTCTCCGCGTTCGACGTCGTGCTCCCCGACGGCATCCCGAACAAGGGGAAGGTGCTGACCCAGATCTCCGCATTCTGGTTCGCATCCCTCGCGCACGTCGTCCCGATCCACGTGATCAGTACGTCGACGTCGAGGATTTCCCCGAGCCGTTCCGTTCGCACCCGGAGATCTTCGCCGGGCGCAGCATGCTGGTGCGGAAGACCGCGCCTCTGCCGGTGGAGTGCGTCGTCCGCGGATACATCTCCGGTTCGGGATGGAGCGAGTACCAGGAAGCCGGCGCGGTCTGCGGCATCGCCCTTCCGGCGGGGCTCCGCGAATCGGACAAGCTCCCGGAACCGATCTTCACGCCCACCACCAAGGCCGAGCAGGGCCACCACGACGAGAACATCACCTTCGACGAGGTGGTCCGGACCGTCGGAGCGGGCCGTGCGCGGAACGGCTGCGCGACCTGTCCGATCATGCTCTACAGCGAAGGGGCGCGGCGTACGCCGCGACGCGCGGGATCATCATCGCCGACACGAAGTTCGAGTTCGGCTCGACCGCGACGGGGAGACTCATCTGTGATCGACGAAGCGCTCACCCCGGATTCGTCGCGGTTCTGGCCGTGCCGTCGTACGCCCCGGGCGGATCGCAGCCGAGCTTCGACAAGCAGTTCGTGCGCGACTATCTGCTGGCGCTCCGCTGGGACAAGACGCCCCCGGCGCCGCGTCTTCCCGCTGAGGTCATCGCGACGACCAGCAACAAGTACGTCGAGGCCCTGGGCCTCCTCACCGGGCAGAGGTCGACTAGCCGGCCGCTGAAACACATGGACTACGGCCCTTCTCTGCAGACAACTTTCCCGCTACTCCCTCCTCATACCCTTCTCTCCCAGCGATATCCGCCCCCGGATAAAGTGACGGTTAGAAAGTACTCTTGCATTTCGTTGAAAAATTCACTATATTGGTCCAACCCGTTATTTCCCTCCCTGCTGGAGAACACGATGCTGACCATGTCCACATGTCCGCTACGAAAGCATCCTCGAAAGCATCAGCGGCGGATTTTTCGCGCTGAACAGCGAGTACTGGATCACCTACTGGAACAGGGCGGCGGAGAAGGGGACGGGATTGCGCGGCAGCCGAAGTGCTCGGGAGGAACGTCTTCGAAGTGTTTCCCGAACGCGCGGGACGCGCTGCTCGGCGAGAAGTACCGGCTGGCGATGGAGACGCGCACGTTCCAGAGCTTCGAGACCGCCTACAGGGACGAGCGGTTCGAGGCCTGGTACGACATCCGGATCTACCCGTCCGAGACGGCCTCTCGGTCTTCTTCCAGGACATCACCGAGCAGAAGCGCGAGCAGCGGCAGAAGGAGATGCTGGTGGAGATCTCGCGGCGCGATCAACGGGGCGCCGCTACCTGGACGAACTGTGCCTCACCGTCGGCGGAGCGCATCGCCGCCGCTCTTTGAAATCCCCGCGACAGTTCGTCTGCATCTACCTCTACGATCCCCGCGGGAACGAGCTCCGGCTGGTGGCCCCGCGCTGCTCGATATCGACTTTCGCCCCGCAGGAGCTGATCCACCAGCCGGTCACGCCGGACTCACCGTTCTTTGCCGGCGCGCGGCCTTCACGCGGGAGCCCTCGTCATCGACCGGGCGCTGCGCGAGAGCTCGACCGCCGGCAGCTCTTCCCGGAGACCGACGGCCTGCCGCTCCGGGCACGCTCGATCGTCGATGCCGCTGATCGTCCAGGGGGAACTCCAGGGCGTGCTCGAGGTCCTCACGATCAAGGAGAGGAGTATGTCGAGCACCGAACTGGAGATCCTCTCGTGTCGTTGCCGAACGACCTCGCCCTCGGCATGAGCCGGCGCCGGCTGATCGACGAGCTGCGCATGAAGAACCTCGAGCTGGAAGCGCAGACGCAGAAGACCGATCGAGGCGAGCGACACGCTGAAGAAGTTCCTCGCGACCTTCAGCCACGAACTCCGGTCGCCGCTGAATTCCATCATCGGGTTCTCCGAAATCCTGACCGGACGCATGCGAGAGACCTCCCGCCGAGACGGTGCAAGGAGTTCATGAAGAACATCAACACCAGCGGGAGGCACCTCCAGCAGATCATCAACGACATCCTGGACCTCTCGAAGATCGAGGCCGGGAAGATGGACCTGCACGTGGCGAGCTACCCGGTCTCGTACTTCGAGGAAGCCGTCCAGCGGGTGCTCGCCGGCGGCCGATCGCGGAGAAGACGATCGACGCTGCGGTTCGACCTCGCTCCCGAGATCGAGGAGCTGGTGGTGGACCAGACCCGGTTCAAGCAGATCCTCATCAACCTGGTGTCGAACGCGGTCAAGTTCAGCCGCACGGCGGGACGTCGTGATCGTCCGGTCGGCGCGTGTGGGCAACGACATCGAGTTCACCGTCGAGGACGCACGGGCATCGGGATCAAGCCGGAGGAGATCTCCGAGGCTCTTCCGCCCGTTCCGGCAGGCGGAGAGCGGCAAGTCCAGAACCGGGAAGGGATCGGGCTCGGGCTGGCGATCACCAAGAAGTCTGGTCGAGCTGCACGGCGGCACGATCTCCGTGGAGAGCGAGTGGGGCAAGGGGACAACGGATCTCGTTCCGCATCCCGATGGTGGTGGACGCCACGTGCGAGCAGATCATGCAGGCGGGGATGCTGCTCGACGCGCTGCGGCGGGAGAACCCGCGCGCAGAAGGCGGCGAGCGGCCGCTGGCGCTCGTGGTCGAGGATTCCCCGCAGGCAGCCGAACTGCTCCAGCTGCTACATCGAATCCGCCGGCTACCGCGTGGAGATCGCCCGGAACGGCGCCGACGCCCTGGAGATGGCGAAACGGCTCCACCCCACGTCATCACGCTGGACCTGCTGCTTCCCGGTGAAGGACGGCTGGCAGGTGCTGAAAGAGCTGAAGCAGCACCCGCTCTGCAAGCATATCCCCGTCATCATCGTCTCGATCGTCGACGAGAAGAACCTCGGGTTCAGCCTCGGGGCGGTCGACTACTTCGTCAAGCCGGTCAACAGGGAAGAGCTGGTGCAGGCGCTCGAACAGGTGCACCTGCTGCCGGCGACAGGGGACGCGGAAACCGACGGTTCTGGTCATCGACGATGACCGGGCCGCCACCGATCTGGTCCAGGTGATCCTCGAGAACGAGGGCTACAGCGTTCTGAAGGCGTTCGACGGCAGGGAGGGGGTGGCGATGGCGGCGCGAGAACGCGCCGGACCTCGTGATCCTGGACCTCATCATGCCCGATACCTCAGGCTTCAACGTCGCCTATCAGATGAAGCAGGACCCGGCGACCCGGAACATCCCGATCATCATCCTGACATCGATGGAGATCGACGAGGACCTGCAGCAGCAGCTCTCGGCGTACGTCTCGGGACTGATGAGCAAATCGACGCTTCACCAAAGGGGATCTCATCAAGGAGATCGGCAGCATCGAGGCCCGGCCGCACTGACACGGCCTCCCCGGGAGGCGTCGGGACCCGTTGAAATTCTCCCGGTTTCTGCTATATTCGGGTATCAACCTCGCCCCCCCATGGACTCGCATATTCCCGGTTTTCCCCAAGACCCAGACCCCGTAGAGCAGCTCAAACTGGACATCCGGGCCGTTCTGCATGAGGTGACCAACCCCCTCGGGGTGGTCCGGATGGCCACCTACTACCTCCAGACGGCGAATCCGGACGATGCCAAGAGGACCCACTACTACGCTCTCATCGCACAAAGTCTGGACCGGATCGACGGCCAGTTGAAACGATTGCGCGATCTGCTCGTATTATCTAGTGGCACCGGGTCAGCACGACCCGCACCGCCGGATCCGTATGAAGAATAGTCATCACACTCGAACGCCCTTCACCGGGCGCTTCCTCCTCCAACCGTTCTCCTGGTATCCCTGATGTCTGGCCGTTGCCGGGTGTGCCAAGGAGCCGTGGTTCTCGACAAACTCCCCGGAGGCTCTCCGCCACTATCAGGAAGGGGTCAAGTAGCGGAACCGGTTCTACTTCAACGAGGCGAAGGGGAGTTTCTGCAGGCGCTCAAGGCCGATTCCGGTTTCGCCATGGGATGGCTCGGGCTGGCCACCGTGGGGTACTTCCGGGGGAGTGAGTCGGACGCCCGCCAGAATATCGCCGGGCCCTGGCGCTGACCGGCCGGGCGACTCCGCGGGAAGGGTTCGCGCTTCGGATGTGGGATCACCGGATCCGTTACCGACTCGACGCGGCGCGGGCCACGGCCGAATCTCTCGTGCAGCGTCTACCCCAAGGAGGCCTGCGCCTACCAGTTCCTGGGAGAACTTGCCGGGTTGACCAAGAACCAGGAGCTGGCGGCGAAGTGGTTCACGAAGGCGATCGAGCTGGACACGGCCTTCGCGCTCGCGGTCATGTCGCGCGGCTATGCCTATTCCAACATGGGGCAATCCGACCGTGCGATCGCCGAGATGCAGCGCTACATCCGCCTGGAGCCCGATGCCGCGGACCCGAGGGCGAGTCTCGCCGATCTGCTCGTGCGCGCCGGCCGCTATCAGGAAGCCCTCGCACAGTACCAGAAGTCGCTGGAGTTGAAGCCGGACTACTGGTATGCCTTCAAGTCGATCGGCGGCGTCTACGCCGTGCTTGGCCGGTTGCGCGAGGCCGAGCAGCAGATCCGGACCTCGCTCGACCTGCTGCCTCCGACGTCAAACAAGGAGGCGTCTCTGCTCCTCGTCCGCGCGGAGATGGAAGGGCTGCGGAACAACTACGCGGAGACCGCACGACTGGCCCGCGAGGCCCTGGCGATCGATTCGAGTCTCGGCGAGGCGGCGTTCCAGCTGGCCCATGCCCTGGCGAAGACGGGGAAGTTCAAAGGCGCGAACGAAACGATCGAGCGGCTTCGGAGCGAACTTGAGCGGAGGGGATTGAAGGGGAGCGTCGCCATGGGCCGCTTCCATCTGCTGCGGGCCCGCGTGCTGGGACTGGAGGGGAAGTACCCGGAGGCCGTGGACGCCTGCAACGAGGCGCTGGAATCGACCGCCTACATCGAGCGGTTCGAGGTCTTCAGGATCCTTGCCGAGATCCGGAGGCGGATGGGAGACACCGAGCGGGCGCTGGATGCGTGCTCGGAGGCCCTTTCGATCAACAACAACAACCCCTTTGCGTTGCTGACGCTCGTACGGATCTACCATCAGAGGGGCGATGCCCAGATGACCCGGGAGATCGCCAGGCGGCTGCAGATCTCTGGTCGAGAGGCGGATCCGGAATTCTATCCGCTGCTCGAACTGCGCGCCCTCCTCAGCGGCAGGCCACCTTCCTGAGGTGGGCTATCCCGGCATGCCGAGACGTTTCCGGGCCTCCGGTGACAGGCGTGCGGGCGACCAGGCCGGTTCCCACACGATGCGGACGTCGGCTTCCGTGATCCCTGGGAGACGGAGGAAGCCGGTTCCGCACCTGCTGCGAGATCATCCCGCTCATCCCGCACCCGGGGTCGTCAGGGTCATCTTCACCCCCACCCAGTTCTCGATGATCTTCACGTCGTAGATGAGCCCGAGGTCGACGAGGTTCACCGGGATCTCCGGGTCATAACACTCCCGAAGGGCGTCGATACACCTGTTTCCGTCAGTGGGTCTCCAGCCTGTGTGTCCATGACCATTCCCGTGTGATACGATTCTCCTGAATCTACCTCTTTCCGCCGGGAGTTTCAACGGCGGCGGAACCCGGTCCTCCGCGCTCTGCACTCCCCGGCACCGGGACAGACGCACATCCCCCGCACGCGGTCCGCGGGCGCTTCCTCCGGCGCCATCCGGAGCAGGAGCAGAACCGGCCGCGGTCAGTCCCACCACGATGAGCGCGAGCAGTTCCTGAGGTCCATCGTCATCCCCTGCCCGAGCCAGGGCCACGCCGGTAGACGACGAGCGGTGAGCCGTAGGCGAGGCCGCTCATGTAGGCGATCTGGAACAACGGCCACCTCCATCCCCCCGTCTCCCGGCGCATCACCGCGACGGTGGAGAGGCACTGCATGGCAAGGACATAGTAGATCATGAGCAGATCCCGGTAAGCGGGGTGAAGACCGGAGCGCCGTCTGCGGGGTCGTGTCTGCGCAGGCAAGATGCGGCCCGTCGTCCCCGCCGACTCCTCCTGCACATTGTAGATCGTGCCCATGGTGCTGACGAACATCTCCCGCTGGAACAGGGAGCTGACGAGACCCATCCCGATCTTCCAGTCGAATCCCAGAGGGGCGATGAGGGGTTCGATGGCCTTCCCGTGCGGCCGACGGCACTGTGCTGAGCCGGTCCGCGCGCGGTCCCCCCGTCAAGCTTCGGGTAGGTTGCGAGGAACCAGAGCAGAATGGATGCGCCCAGGATGATCGTCCCCGCCCTCTGCAGGAACGACCAGGCGCGGTTCCCACATCTGGTGGAGGATCGGTGGACGGCGCCGGGAGCCCGTACGGGGGCAGCTCCATGATGAAGGCCGAGGAGGACCCCTGAGCAGGTCCGTCTAAGAGCCCAGGCCATCGCCAGCGCCGCCGTGATGCCGAGAAGATAGAGCCCGAGGAGTGTCAGGCCGGGGAGCGACAGGATCCCGAGCACGCGGATGTCCGGGACAAAGGCCGCGATCATCAGGGTAAAGACCGGAAGACGGGCGCTGCAGCTCATCAGCGGAGCCACGAGCATGGTGGCCAGGCGGTCGCGGGGACTCTCGATCGTACGGGTCGCCATGATCCCGGGGATGGCGCAGGCGAACGAACTGAGCAGCGGGATGAAGGACTTCCCGTGGAGCCCGAAACGTCCCCATGACCCGGTTCATGATGAATGCCGCGCGGGCCATGTACCCCGTCTCTTCGAGCAGGCCGATGAACAGGAACATCAGCAGGACCTGCGGGAGGAAGGAGACCACCGCTGAAACCCCGGCAATGGCCCCATCGACAACGAGTGCCCGGAGATCACCCGGAGGCAGGAGAGACATCACCAGGTGCCCAAGCTGGTCGAAGGCTGATAGCGATCCACTGCATTGGCAGTGCCGCCCAGGTGAAGATCGCCTGGAACATCATCGCCATCAGGAGGGCGAAGACGAGTGGTCCCCACACACGATGGGTCAGCACCCGGTCGAGGCGGTCACTCCGGCTCACCCGCCGGGCGGAGGTCCCGCGTACGCATTCGGTCGCGATGGCATGTGACCAGGAGCGTCGGGCCTCGAACAAGGCTCGTGCCGGATCGATCCCCAGGAAGAGGAGTTTTTCCCGGGAACTCTCGGCCAGGGGGTTCAGGCTGGGATGCGGAGCACCGCCGCCGGAAGCGCTCCCGAGCATGATGCCAGCTTCGTATCGCGCGCGCGCTTTGGGAAAGCCGAAACCCCGCACCAGGTGGTCCGCCAGGGTCTCGCGCTCGCGTTGCAGCGGGCCGGGGAGCGCATAGCTGAACTCGATGGGAGACGCAAGTGGACCGGCCAGCAGGTTGCGGAGTTCGTCGAGTCCGGCAGCGCGGTGGGCCACGGTGGTCACGACGGGGATGCCGAGCCGCGAAGAGAGGAGCGGGACGTCAACGGTGATGCCCCGTTCGGCGGCGACATCGGTCATGTTCAGCGCGAGGACGGTGGGGTATCCGTGCTCCAGGATGTCCCCCACGAGGGAGAGGTTCCGTTCGAGATTCGTCGAATCCAGTATGCACAGGATCGCGTCCGGAGGCGCCTCATGTTCGCTCCGGCGGACCAGGATATCGGCGGTGATCCTCTCGTCGGGTGAGCCAGGGGTCAGACTGTAGAGTCCGGGGAGGTCGATGAGGGTGAACCGCCCACCGTCGGGGGAGCTGACGAATCCCTCTTTCTTCTCGACGGTGACGCCGGCGTAGTTGCCGACCCGTTGCCGGAGGCCGGTAAGCGCATTGAAGACGGTCGTCTTCCCCGAATTCGGGGTTCCCACGATGGCGATGCGACGTGTTCTGACCGCCCCTGACGTGGCCGGTGCTTCGACCTTCATGGCACACTCCGCGTGACGAGGATGTCGCGGGCGATGGACGTATTCAGGCCCACGCGGGCGGAAAGGACCTCGCAGATCAGGTTGCCGTGCACGCGTGAAAGGCAACGGAGGACGGCGTCTTCGCAGATCCCGAGCTCTCGCAGGCGGTGGGACAGTTCCGGGCTGCCGTGCAGCGCGCGGATCCGCACTTCCTCCCCGAGAGGGATCTCCGCCAGGCTATGGAGGGTCGTTCGTGGCATTGCCGGTCATCCCTGCTTGCGACACCGTGCGCAGGTGCCGAAGATCTGGATGCTGGAGCCGCTGGCCGAGAACCGACGTTCTCCGCACACTTCTTCCTGCAACCTGTTGAGTCTTTCGTTCACGAATTCGGTGATATCGCCGCACTCAAGGCAGACAAGGTGGTGGTGGTGCGGCTTGCCGTAGGTCTTCTCATATCGGGACAGTTTCTCCGAGAAACGGTATTTCGTGACCAACCCGCACTCCTGGAGGAGATCGAGGGTGTTGTACACGGTCGCCCTGGAGACCTTCATGTCGCCGGACCGGAGTCGATAATACAGGGCATCCACATCGAAATGGCCCTGGGTCTGGAGGACGGCGTCCAGGATGGCGAACCGTTCGGGGGTGACCCGGGAATTCCCTTTCGAGCGGAGGTGCCGGGTGAGGATATCGTGTGCAGCTTCGTGAGCCATCGCGCTATTTAGATTTGGTCTAAATAAAGATACTGCAGACGGGACCCTTTGTCAAGCCCAAACGGGGTCAGGATCGAAAATACGCCGAAATTCCGTGATGTGAAGGGCTTTCTCACGATCATAGATCTCGGGCCCGGATCTCTTTCTGTAAGTGTGTCACTGTGCACTAGGGCGAATTTTGCAGAATTCGCTTGATTATTCCGTCTATTTTCGGCTATATTAGTCCTAACATCTTAACGGCGGATCCTCAATCTATAAGTTCAATGAAGCTCCGTAAGAGCAAATACCTGCAGGGTCGGCCGATCGTGCCCGCCCCGATTCCACCAGCGGTCTCTGTCACAGAGCTCGTCGACGGGTATTTTCAGGCCTACAATGCCGCCAGGTTGCGGGAGGCGTGCCACCTGTTCACGAGGAAGATGCTCGACCCGGATGTGACCGTGGGGATGAGCCTGACCGGGGCGCTGACCCCTGCCGGGCTGGGGGGCTCCTGCATCGTTCCGTTGATCGAACACGGTTTCGTGGACTGGATCGTCAGCACCGGAGCGAATCTGTATCACGACACCCATTTCGCCATCGGCCACACGCTCCACAGGGGGAGCCCCTTCGTGGACGACGGCCAGCTGCGGAAAGAGGGGGTCATCCGGATCTACGACGTCCTGTTCAGCTACGACGTCTTGCTGGACACCGACAGCTTCTTCCGCACGGTGATTCGCAAGGAGGAATTCCAGAAGGAGATGGGTACCGCCGAACTTCACCACCTTCTGGGGAAATACGTGGCGGAGCGTGAGCGGGTACTGAAGATCCGGCACTCGAGTGTGATCGCCACGGCGTACCGGTGCGGCGTGCCTGTCTACACGTCGTCGCCGGGCGACAGCTCCATCGGCATGAACATCGCTGAGGCGGAGCTGGCGGGGAACAAGACCCGTATCGATACGCTGCTGGACGTCAACGAGACCGCCGCGATCGTGCTGGACGCGAAGCGCAGCGGAGGCCGGAGCGGAGTCCTGATCTTCGGTGGAGGATCGCCGAAGAACTTCATGCTGCAGACGGAGCCGCAGATCCAGGAAGTTCTCGGCATCAAGGAGAAGGGGCACGACTTTTTCCTCCAGATCACCGACGCCAGGCCGGACACGGGTGGGTTGTCCGGCGCCACGCCGTCGGAAGCCGTCAGCTGGGGGAAGGTCGACCCCGACAAACTGCCCGACACGGTGGTGGTGTACCTGGATAGCACGGTGGCCATGCCCCTGCTGACCTCGTACGCCCTCGCCGGGCATGCGCGCAGGCCGTTGCGCAGGCTGTACGACCGGCGCGGCGCGATGATGGACCGGCTTCGCGCTGAATACCACAAGGCTTCGAAGAAGCGTAACGTGTAACTGTTCACATCCACACAGGGAGGACCATCCATGAACCGTCTCCAGGAACTCAGGGATCTCCTGACCACCTTCGAAAAGGACTTCGTGAAGTTCTATGAGAAGGGGAACAAGTCCGCAGGGACCCGGGTGCGCAAGCACATGAACGAACTGAAGCGCAAGGCACAGGACATCCGGAAGGAGATCCAGGAGATCAAGGCGAATTCCAAGGACGAGGGGGGGAGTCGACGCCGACGGCGTAGACCTGAAGAGCGGTCGTCTGAAACGCGCAAGGCCCGCCTCGCGGCGGGCCTTGCGGTAGTGCGGGAGACCTCAGGTCTGTTCGGCCATGGTCCGCAGGGCTCTGCGGATGGCTTTGACCTTCTTCATGCGCTTCTTCACCGAGGGCTTCGTGAAGTAGGCTCTCTTCTTGAACTCCTTGAGTACGCCGGAGCGCTCGTACTTCTTTTTGAAGCGCTTGATCGCGCGGTCAATGGGCTCGTTCTCAGAAACGACGATTCCGACCAAAAAGTCTCACCTCCTTTGTCCGTGGGTCATTCAGGTTGATCGAGAGTGTCAAGGACGCTTTCCAGAAGGCGGCGTTCGCCGAGCTTCTCGAACGAGACCACGATCGAGCGCGCGCCTCCCGACGTCCGTTCCTTTGAAATGATCTTGCCGACGTCCTGCCACTCAGAGTGGAAGATCGCCTGGCCGACCGCATACGTGCTTCCCGGGCTGTACTGCGTGCAATGGTCCAGGTCCGGTTTCTTCTTCGCTTCTTCCTGAACCTTGCGGTACTCCTCCAGGTTCACGACGAGCGCATGCCGGCATCGGGTGCACCGGTACCAGGTCCTGTCGGGCTGCGCTTCCGAGGCCCCGATCACCTCCATCTTCGCCTCCCGCTCGCAATGCGGACAGTAGTGCAACAGGCTTTTACCCTTTGCCATGTGGACCTCCATCGATACAGTGCAGACTTCGGGTTAACCCGAGGCTTGGACGTCGCGGTCGCGGGGGGATCAATATCCTCTTCCAATATACCCGATTCGGCGGTCGAAGTCAATGAAGGTCCGGGCAACCGGATGGTCTGCCCGGTAGCGCCATCGCATAACGGCTATAAGCACCCCTGCTCTTCCCCCCCGAGGGGTGCTGCAAAGGTCAAGGTACTTGCCAGCGAAGGGACGAATGTGTATCTTCCACGTGGACGAGCAGGCGTGCCCCGCATCATGAGGATTTGGGCCCTTAGCTCAGTTGGTTAGAGCAGCAGACTCATAATCTGCGGGTCGTAGGTTCAAATCCTACAGGGCCCACCAGAGTCGTAACCACAAGGCAATCACAAAGGCCTGTGCCATGAAGGTGTTGCTTGTCGATGACGAACCGGGGTTCCTTGGGGTGATGGGGGACCTGCTGAAGCAGCTCGGTTGTACGGTTTTCCAGGCCGGGGATGGCAAACAGGCCAGGGAAATCCTCGAACAGGAGTCTGTGGACCTGGTGATCTCGGACGTGTTCATGCCCACGCTGGATGGCGTCCGGTTCCACAGCTACGTGCGGGACTTTTCCGAGAATCCAGAGGTACCCTTCATTTTTATGTCCGGGTACGACGACGAACAGACACGTAACCTCGTCGTGGATCCCCGGTTGGATTTCTTTTTCAGCAAGACAGCCCCGATCGAGAATGTTCTGGAACACGTCAAGGGGCTGATGGCCGCCAGGGCAGCGAGGACGAAGTAGGGAAGGGCGGTTCGGCCGGCGCGGGGCGCCGGTGCGTCACGTGGTACCTGTTCTCTCATAGCGAGCGGTTCCGGGCCTGGGGAAGCCCGACTCCGCCACCGGAAGATCACAGGAGGCACGAAACCACAGGGGGACGTTGGGTGTCGGCAAGGCACCGGTCCGTTCAGGGTGTTTTCGTGTCTTTTTTTTCTCCTTTGGGGCCCCCCCCTTGAGAGGTGGGTAATTGTGACCTCCTAAGGGTCAGAATTACTCACCTGGAGAGAGCCTGCGGGGGTTGACCCCCGAATGAGCGGTGAAATCGCAGCCACGGATCCTGGCATGGGGATTGAAACGTATCCACCTGAACGCACATGAAGACACGACGAACCACAACCCTACTCATCCATCCATAACATAGAGGAGTCCTCTCATGGGACAGCAGCAACTTCTTCTCATCATTCTTGGCGTCATCGTGGTCGGCATCGCCGTGGCGGTCGGTGTCACCATGTTCAATGACAGTGCGGTCTCCGCGAATCGCGATGCGGTCACGAACGACCTCATCAACTTCGCGTCCCGCGCGCAGCAGTACTATCGCCGGCCCAAGGCTCTCGGCGGCGGCGGCGGCTCGTTCGTCGGCATCGCGGACATGAAGTCCCTCACGAAGACGAACGCGACAGGCTACACGAACGGCAACGGTACCTACAGCGTCAGCGCCGCGGGGTCCGCGACGACCGTCCAGATCCAGGGTCTCGGTACGGAGACCGGCAACGACGGGACCGCCCCGGTGAAGGTGGTCATGAACGTGTGGGCCGACAGCGCTAAAGTAGACATCACGGCGACCAACTAGCACGAACCAGAGGCGTGCCGGAGTCCCGCTCAGCGGGACTCCGGCGTCTTGGGCTAACAGCGCGAAGACGAGACCATGGGACAGCAACAGCTTCTTCTGATCGTTCTTGGAGTGATCATCGTCGGCCTGGCGGTCGCGGCCGCGGTGACGCTGATGAACACCCAATCCTCCGCTTCGAACCGCGATGCGGTGACGAACGATCTGCTGAACCTCTCGACACGCGCGCAGCAGTACTACCGCCGGCCCCGTATGCTCGGGGGCGGTGGGCACTCATTTGCCGGCCTGACGATGACGAAGATCACGACGAAGACCTCGAACCCGAACGGGACCTACTCGTTGAGCCCCGATCCGGTTGGAGGGACTCCTGCGTTCGTCGAACTGACGGGCATAGGGGTCGAAACCGGCAACGACGGCTCGGCGCCGGTCAAAGTGGTCATGAAAGTGTGGCCGGACAGTGCGGCGATGGACGTGACCCACACGAACTGAGAGGTGGGTCGTAGCGGAGAAGGGTCGCCGGAGGGGGGACCTTCCTCCCGTCGTCCGTCACGAACTCCTGGGTGGGGGATCCAGGGGGGAAGGATGGAACGGCGGGGGGAAGGGCCCCTTCACGGCTTCAGGACGTCGGAGCACATGGCAGGCTGACGGAACGAAACCAAGGACGGAAACATGCCCGAATTCAGGATCGAAGGAGTGAGCGGCGCCGGCAAGCCGGTGCAGGGGGTCATCGAAGCGGAATCGACGCGCGCCGCCCGGCAGAAGGCGGCCGCCATGGGGAAACAGCGCAACTTCAAGGTGCTGCACGTCATCCCCAGGGCCACCTGGATGTACAAGGTCCAGCGCGGCGCGGAGAAGCCGATGCATCGGCGAACAGAAGGCCTTCACCCGCGCCGAGGTCGAGGAGGCCCTGGTCAAGATGGGCTACCGGGTCATCCGGGTCCAGAAGCGGTTTCTCGACTTCAAGGCCAAGCCGCCGTCGATGGAGATCGTCACCTTCGTCCGCGTGAGCGCCGACCTGATCCGGCAGAAACTCCCGTTCAACGAGATCCTGCAGCTCCTGGTCAACGACATCGAGAACCGCACGCTGCGCGAGGCGATCAAGGACATCAACATCGAGCTGAAGCAGGGGAAGGACAGCGAAAAAGCCTTCATCAAGCACGAGGCGGTGCTCGGCCGATTCACGGCCCACATGCTCGGGCTGGCCTCCAAGAGCGGCAACATGGCGGAGATCTACGAAAGCACCGCCAAGTTCCTCGAGCGCCAGGCGGACTTCAAAAAGAACCTGAAAAGCGCCCTCATCACGCCGATCGTCACCCTGGTGGTCCTGTTCGCGCGGTCCTCTACTACGTGGGCTACATCTTTCCCGCGACGGCTCGCCTCTTCCTGAAATTCAAGATCGACCTGCCGCCGATGACCAAGGCGACGCTGGCGCTCAGCGATTTCATCACGTCGAACATCTGGCTCATCTTCATCGCGATGACGGTCCCGACCGTGCTCGCTGATCCGGTTCTTCACCACGGAACCGCGGGCGGTATCGTGCTGGACCGGTACATCTGGATGGTCCCCGTGATCGGCCCGCTCCTCCACAAGACCAGCATCGAGATCTTCTGCCGCGTCTTCTACGCGCTCTACAGCGGCTCCGGAGAGAACATCGACATCATCCGCCTGGCGGCGGAGGCGTGCGGCAACAGGTACATGGAGGACCAGATCAAGACCGTCGCGCTCCCCATGATGATCCAGAAGGGTGCCGGGATCACCGAGGCCTTCGAGGCCGCGGGGGTGTTCACCAAGACGGCATCTCGCACGATTCCACTCCGGCGCGGAGACGGGGACCGTCAAGACACACGGCCCTGCAGCTGGCGGAGTACTACGAGAAGGAAACGACGTACAAGATGCGGAACGCGATCGACTTCATTCAGCTCTGGATCTCGATGGTCATCATGGTCGTCCTGACCGCGCTGACGATCGTGTCGTCGGAAACCGCGACGATCCGGCCGAAGAACCCGGCGATGGGCCAGGTCCAGACGGTGAGTCACGTGTATCGCGTTGACGCTGGTTCGCATCCCCCACGGAGCTGACGGAAACTATGGCGCATATCGACATCACAGACAAGATCGGCTTCGCCCTTCTCAAGAAGGGGGTGATCGACTACGAGACCCTCGAGAAGTCGCTCAAGGTCAAGGAGGGCGAGGACAAGAAGAACCGCCGCAACCTCGGCCAGATCCTCGTCCACGACTTCAACGCGGACCACGACGCGGTCTTCCGGGAGGTCGCCGACCTCTATGCGTTCCGCGAGATCTACCTCGCCGACGAGAAGGTCGACAAGCGAGCGGGTCGATTTCATCAGGAAGCATCGTCGACGGGCTGCCCGCCAGAACGTGCGGGAGATGCTGATCCAGGCGCGGATCCTCCCGCTGAAGTACGACGAGAAGCAGCCGGAGAAGCTCATCATCATCGCCGCGGACCCGACCGACCGGCGCATCCCGCTCGTCGCCCGCAACTGGCGGGAAGAAGTACGAGGTCGCCTACTGCCGGCTCAAGGACCTGACCAACGCTGCTCGAACAGGTGATGCCGCCGGAGAACGAGTTCCTGAAGCTGCTGGAGAACTCCGACGGCGGCATCCAGGTCAAGGAGGAAGAGGAGTCCGCGGTCGACGAGGAGGCCCTCGAGGCCGAGATCAGCAAGAGCGCGCTGGTGAACCTCGTCGAGGGCTGCCCTCGTCGAGGCCGTGCGCAGGGGCGCGAGCGACATCCACATCATCGCGAAGGAGGGGAACCGGACCGAATTCTGGTTCCGCGATGGACGGCAACCTGAAGCTCTGGCACGTCCAGGAGAAGACGATGCCCGAGGCGGTCGCCGCGGTCGTCAAGGACCGTTCGAAGAACGTCGACCGGTTCGAGCGCGAGGCGTCGCAGGACGGGTTCATCCAGCGGGTCATCGACGACCACAAGATCCGCTTCCGCGTCTCGATCATGCCGATCGTCGGCGTGGAGTTCCGGCACAAGTTCGAGAGCATCGTCATCCGCGTGCTGGACGACCGGAAGGTCATCACCGACCTGAACAAGCTCGGGCTGCAGGGCCCGGCGAGGGACGTTCTTCACCAAGGCGATCGCGAAGCCGCAGGGGATCATCATCCTCACCGGCCCGACCGGAAGCGGCAAGAGCACCACGCTGGTCGCGGCGCTCCACCAGGTGATCGACCCGACGGTGAACGTGCTGACGGTCGAAGAGCCGGTCGAGTACATCATCAGGGGCGCGCGCCAGCTGCGGATCGGGCCGAAGATGGACTTCGACCAGGCCATCCGCGGCATCCTGCGCCACGACCCCGACATCGTCCTCGTCGGCGAGATGCGCGACAAGGACACCGCGGAGATCGCGATCAAGCTCGCGAACACGGGGCACCTGACCTTCTCGACCCTTCACACCAACGACGCGCCGAGCGCCGTCTCCCGTCTCTACAAGATGGGGATCGAGCCGTTCCTCATCGCCTACGCGATCAACATCGTCGTGGCCCAGCGCCTGATCCGGACCCTCTGCCCGCCTGCAAACGGCCCGATCCAGCAGAGCGAGCTCGACGGGAGACCTACCGAAATTCGGCTTCACCGAAGAGGACCTGCAGAACCACACGATCTACAAGGCGGCGGGGTGCGACAAGTGCAGCGGCGGGCTACAAGGGACGCGCGGCCATCCACGAGGCCCTCTATTTTTCAAAGCGAGATCCGGAGCCTGATCATGCAGTCGGGCGAGGAAGTGGACGAAGAGCTGATCCGGGAGCAGGCCGAGAAGGACGGGATGTGGACGCTCCGCCGGTCGGGGATCGAGCGGATCAAGGAAGGGCACGACCACGCTCGAAGAGATCGCCTCCGCGACCATGGAAGACTAGACGCACGAAGGGGGATGATACCATGAATCTGGGACAAACGATGATGGTCATCGCGGCACTGGGGCTTCTGGGGATCCTGGTGCTGAACTCGAACAAGACCGTGCTGGAGACGACCGAGGTCCAGAACACCAGCGAGTTCGGCATCGCGGCGGTGTCGCTGGCGACCTCCCTCGTCGAGGAGGCGAGCGGAAAGATGTTCGACGAGGTGATCGCGGACTCCACCACCGCGGTCCTGACGAACCCTACCCAGCTCAGTTCGGTCCTGGGGAAGGAGAACGCCGAGGCCTACCGCTCGGGGACCCTGGACTACAACGACTTCGACGACTTCAACGGGCTGAAGCTCATCTTCAAGGATACGGTGAAGGACACCTCCGCCGTCACCGCGACCGGGCAGGTCTGGAACGTGCCGGGACTGCGGACGCCGTACCATGTCTGGTGCGTCGTGAGTTACGTCGACCCGGCGAATCTGAACGGCGTTTCGGGAGCGCGGACATGGCACAAGAAGCTGACCGTCTACGTCACGACGCTGGAGGATCTGAACCCGGGCACCAAGAAGGACACGCTGGTCTACCCGACGATCATGAGTTTCTGGAACTGAGGCGAGACGTCAACTACGGAGGGAAGTGACCATGTCAGTCATGCTGGACCTTATCGGATCGGTCATCATCGCCGGGTTCGTGATCCTGATCGGACTGCGGCTGAACGAGACCATCGCGGGGAACGCCGACTCCTCGAAAGCGAACGTCAACGTGCAGGAATCGATGGTGGACATCGTCCGCAATCTCGAGTACGACTTCCGGAAGATCGGCTACGGCGTGCCGGAGACCCAGCACGCGATCGTGGACACCGGCGCCCACTATATCAAGTTCCTGGCCGACCTCCAGAACCCCTCCGGCGATGCGGGACCCGACGGCGTGGTGGATACCGTGGAGTGGTGGACCGGAGCGCCGCTGATCGGAAAGCTCGAGAACGACAGCGTGCGGGTGCTCTACCGGCGCGTCAACGGCGGACAGGCGATCGGGGCGGCGCTCGGCGTGACCAAGTTCAGGCTCCGGTACCTGAATCAGGACGGCGGCGTGCCGGCGTCCCTGGGCGCCATCTTCATCATCGAAACGACGCTGCAGGTGGAGAGTCCATACAAGGTGATGGATCAGATGAGGCCGGACGACTACGAGAAATGGGGATTCTCGACGGCGTTCTGGCGGCAGACGCGTCTGGCGTCGCGCAACATCAAGCGGCACGGGTAGCAGCGGCACATCCAGGGGAACAGCTCGGGGGAGCGAGTTATGGGGAAATCAACGGTCGTGTACGTCGTGGGTCTGGCGGTCATCATCGGGATCACCCTGATGAACGTCAACGAGGCGACGGTGGATTCGCTCGACACGTACGCCACGTACTTCGGGCGGACCATGGCACACAACATCGCCCTTGCGGGGGCGAACATCGGGACCAACAAGATCCTGTTCTCGGCGACGTATAGCTCCGCCTTCGCCGATTCGTTCGCGGGGGGATATTACACGGTCCAATACGATTCAACGGCTCCGATGCAGAAGAGCATGGTCGTGCTGGCGAATTTCAACTCCGGCGGCGAGGAGATCCGGGATACGATCCGCGCGAGTTCATGTACACCATGTTCTCACGGTACGGATGGTTCACGGAAAAGGAAAACAATGGCTACGTGAGTCCCTCCGGCGCGAACGGGCCGTTTCACCGGGGCCAGCGACTACAAGATCACCGGAGACTCGGTGTTCGGATTCGCCCATACGAACGGCAAGTTCAATCTCGGCGGCCTGCCGTACTTTGACAAGAAGGTCACCGCGACCAACGCGCCGACGCTGATGAAGGTGAACGGCAAGCAGGACCCCATCTACAACGAAGGGTACGAATGGGGCCGGACCATCAAGCGCGATACCGCCAACATCGGGGTCCTCCGGTCAATCTCCAATACCGGCAGCGCCCTGGATCCTTCGCTCTTTCAGAACAACGACGTCGGGCTGGAATTCTTCGGCAACGGCACCGTCCGCGTGCGGGTCCCGTACAACACCGGCACCCTGAAGGATACGACGCTCCCGGTGAACGACCTGAGCACGAGCAAGGTGATCGGGGTGATCGCCGGGGACGTGCACGTCAAGGGGACGTACAAGGGGCAGGTGACCCTTGCGGCGTTCAAGGGGGCCAGCGGGGCCGCGACGAACAAGGGGAACATCTGGGTTGACGGCAGCATCGTGGCGTCGGACAACCCGCGGACCAATGCCAACTCCCTCGATATGATGGGGCTTGTCGCCGAACGCATGGGCTACATCACGAAGGACAACACGCGCAACGCATCGTCCGTCCTGAACATCCAGGCCGCGATCTACTGTCACTCGGGGGAGTTCACCGCCGAGGATTTCTGGAACATCGGCATTCACGGACGGGTCGACCTGTTCGGCAGCCTGACCCAGAACAGCAGCAGGATCGCTGGGGGTGTTCAACTCCAGCGGATTGATCCACGGCATGTACTACAGCATCCGGCATGATCCGCGGTTCCTGAATTCAGGGCCGCCATCCTTCCCGTTTTCGACCAAATACCGGCTGGTCTCGTGGTGGGAGAACTGAGACTGCTCGCGGCCGAGTGAACCTGACCTGCGAGACCGGGTCTCCGCGGGGACCCGGTAGGTCTGCATCCAGAGGACCATTCCATGGGTAAGTCCGCAGTCGTCTATGTCATCGGTCTGACGATCCTGATCTCCATCGCCCTCTACAATGTGAACCAGTCAAGCGTCGAGTCGATGGACACCTACTCCGCCTACTTCGGGCGGACCATGGCGCACAATATCGCCCTGGCCGGGGCCAACATCGCCACCAACAAGATCCTCTTCGCCGCATCGTACACGACCGCGTTCTCGGACTCGTTCGCCGGCGGGTCGTTCTCTGTGCGGTTCGACTCCACGGCGCCGAAGACGAAGACCGTGACCGTGGTTGCCGCCTATGCCGCGGGAACCACGTTCAGCGGCGACGCCTTGATCCGGGACACCATCCGCGCGCTCTTTGAGTACGTCATGTTCTCCCGCTACGGCTGGTTCACGGACCGGGAGAGCAACGGCTATCTCGATACCAATGGCCTGCCCGGACCGTACTACAATGCCAGCGACTGGAAGATCACGGGCGATTCGGTCTTCGGATACGCCCACACCAACGGGCACTTCAACCTGGGCGGCACGCCGTACTTCCAGAAGAAGGTCACGGCCACGAACGGCCCGAGCACGATGACCGTGGGGGGAGTGTACAGCCCTACGTTCAACGAAGGGTACGAGTGGGGCCGGACGCTGAACAGGGACACGGCCAACATCATCGCGCTCCGGAGCAACCTCAACACCGGGTCACCGCTCCCGGCAAGTCTCTTCCAGGACAGGGACGTCGGCTTCGATTTCAAGTCGGACGGTACCGTTCGCGTCCTCGTCCCGTGGAACCCCGGCGGCGTCGCCTGGGGTACGACGGGAGCCACGCTGGACACGATCGTTTCGATGAGCGCGCTCTCCACTTCCAGCGTCATCGGGGTGGAGGGGGGGGATGTCCACGTCAAGGGAACCTACAAGGGCCAGGTCACCGTGATGGCCCTGAGCGGTGCCAGCGGGCCGTCCACGAACAAGGGGAATATCTGGGTGGACGGGAACCTCAAGGCCGCCACCAACCCGCAGACGAACCCGAGTTCTACCGACATGCTGGGACTGGTGGCCGAACGGATGGGGTACATCACGAAGGACATGTCGCGGAACACCTCTTCGGTCCTGGAGATCCAGGCCGCCATCTACACCCACCGGGGTGAGTTCACCGCGGAGGATTTCTGGAACCTCCCGCTCCAGGGGCGGGTGATGCTGTATGGGAGCCTCTGCCAGGCCACTGCCGGCGCTCTGGGAGTATTCAGCGGAGGCGGGCTCACCCACGGAATGTTTTATAGCGTCTATCATGACCCGCGGTTCCTCACGCAGGGACCGCCATCGTTCCCGTTCTCCACCAAGTACCGGCTGGTCTCCTGGTGGGAAAACTGACCGGTGTCTACCATTAGCATGATGGCTAATATTAGCACAGTGTGTTGACTATGTGTGCTCATATTCCCATCTTGTGAGCGTACTTCGCAAGAAGTCGCGGTGATTTGCTGGCACGGGGGTTGCGATCTTGTTTGTGCCCGCTCCAGCAGAACGTGCACACATGGATGTGGATCGGATGTCTGGCAGCGGCATCAGAATAGCACCGGTCAGCAGCGATGATTGAAACCGCAATCAAGATGTTGCAGGAGATCGCCGTCTCCATCCCGGACACGGTCCCGGGAATGGAGCGCCAGATGCTCATTGGCGATCTCGTCTCCAAGCTTTCGCCCGCCGAACGCACCGCGCTCCGCAAGCTCATGGACAGCTACCTCCTCCGGATGGCGAACATCAACGCCTCCGACATCGACATGGGGGGGTACGGTTCGTCCAACTACATCTGGTACCGGGTCTACGGCGACAAGAAGCCCGCGAAAGAGCTCGGCAAGTTCACCCTGGACGAGTTCAACATCCTGATCCAGAGCATCCTGATCGAACGTCAGCGGCTGTTCCTGTACGAGAACCGCAGCCTCGACCTCTCCTACAGCATCATCGAAGAGGACAAGATGTACCGGTTCCGGTCGAACGTCTACTTCGACCTGGACCATCTCGCCCTGAACATGCGCGCCATCAACGCGGTGGTCCGCCCGTACAAGGGCCTCGACATGCATCCCAACGTGACCCGCCTGCTGAGCCTCGCGCACACCACCCAGGGGCTGACGCTCGTCACCGGGATCACGGGGTCCGGCAAGAGCACGACGCTGGACAGCATCATCGACGCGAACAACCACACGGTGGACGGCCACGTGATCGTGATCTCGTCGCCCGTGGAGTACGTGCACAAGCCCGACCGGTGCATCATCCGGCATCGCGAGGTGGGGCGCGACGTTCTGTCGTTCAAGGACGGCGCGGTGCAGGCCCTGCGCCAGGACCCGGACATCATCGTGATCGGTGAAATGCGCGATCCGGACACGATCCTGACGGCGCTGGAGATCACCGACAGCGGTCACAAGGTGTTCTCGACGCTGCACACCGCCTCGGCGGTTGAAACGATCGACCGCATCATCGGCGAGGTGCCGGTCGGGGAGCAGGAGCGGATCCGCCTCCGTCTGGCCGACACGCTGACCTGCATCATGTCGCAGAAGCTGGTCCCCAGCCTGGAGGGGAAGCTGCTCCTGGCGAAGGAGCTCATGGTGATGACCCCCTCCGTCAAGGCGGCGATCAAGAACAACAACACCGGCGAGATCTACCAGATGATGGCCGAGGGGGCTGACCTGGGCATGACCACGCTGGAACAGGACCTGAAGCGGCTGTACGGACAGAAGAAGATCTCGCTGGAGAACGCGACGATCGCGTCGAACAACAAGCGCCGGTTCCAGCAGATCATGAACATGGCGACGATCACAGAATAGCGGACGCTGCGGCCGGGACGCTCCGGCCTCTTTTCACATACGAAAGATCTCCCCTATGGCTTCAGTCAAAGGACGCGGTAGAACGGTCCTTGGGTTGTTCGTCGACGGGCTGGATGTGAAGCTGGCCCACCTGACCATCCGCAAGAAGCGCGTCGCGGTGGAGGAACTCCGGTCCGCGACGCTCGTCACCAAGATCGCCGACCGGAAGACGGCGGAGGACACGGGATCGTCCTTCGGCGATTCCACCGACGCCTTCAGCCTCTCCGCCCCGGCCCCCGCGGCAGAGATCGGCTCGGACGCCCAGACCGAGGACAACAACGCGGTGCTGATCGGGCTGCTGGCCCAGTATCCCCGAAACAAGTACTCCCTGGTCTACTCGCTGTCCGAACCCTCCATCTACTACCACCTGATGGAGAGCGATTTCGGCCTCACGGGGAAGAAGCTGAAGTCGCGCATCCTCGAAGAGCTCCGGAATATCCGCGCCTTCCAGCCGGCTGCGGATGCCGTGGACTCGATCAAGACCGACGAAGGCAACCTGCTCTGCGTCGTGCGCGAAGACGGCATGAGCCTGATCAACTCCCTCGAGAACGTGAAGGGGTTCATCGGGAACCGGATCCCGCACATCCCGGTCATCGACAGCGCCGACATCTCGCTGATGAACATGGTCCGGCTGAACTACGACCTGCAGCCGGAGGACGTCACCGTCATTGTCTACGTCGGGGTCGAGTTCACCCGCCTGATCTTCATGCGCGGGGACCACTTCTATCAGTTCGCCCCGATCCTGGGCGAGGGGTACGACTCCCCCAACCTGCAGAACACGGTCTACAGCAGGTTGCTGCTGGAGCAGGATAACCTCGCGATCCCGCGGATCAGCCGCATCGTGCTCGCCGGACAGTGCCGGCGGATCAACTTCAAGGAGTTCCTGTCGCAGCAGCTTCCCGACCAGGAGATCGATTATCTGCTGGCGCCGCAGCTCGACACCAGCGCCCTCAGCGCGGAGGATCAGGAGTCCATCTCCGAGTTCGCCGTCTCCATCGGTGCCGCGTGGCGCACACTGGAAGCGCCGCCGGAGAAGGTCTACAGCGTCAACCTGCTCCCGGCCTCCATCAAGGAGGGGCAGCGGGTGTTCAAGCTGGCGTGGCACGGTTACCTGCTCATGGCCCTGCTGTTCCTGTCCACGTTCTTCTTCACCACGGAGATCGCCAGGAAGTCCAAACAGATCAAGGACATGCGCGAACAGCTGATCCTGAAGGAGAGCCAGCGGGCCGAGAACCAGACCCTCTCGAACTCCATCCAGGCGCTCGAGGAACAGCTCTCGCGCTACCGCGCGTCGCTGGCCCTCTACGATTCGCTCACGCCCGGAGCGGAACGATGGAGCAAGGTGATGACCCAGGTCAGCCACGGCGTGGAGGACCTGAACTCGATCTGGCTGCTCGACATGAACGGCGGATCCGACGGGGCCATGCTCATGAACGGGTTCGCCGTGTACCGAACGCGGATCCCGCGCATGTCGTCGCTTTTCGACAACTCCCTCCTCAAGGAGGTGAACGTGCAGGCGATCAGGGAGCAGACAGTGTACAGGTACCGGATCGAAGTGCCCCCGCAGGTGCCGGGCGTGCAGCCGGGGACGCTCAGATAACACGGTCACTATTGAAGGAGATGGGTTGTGTCCTATAAAATCCGCAATAGCATCGCCCTCGGGATCATGGTGTTCCTCGTGCTGGGCGTCGGGACCTATATCCGCGCCTTCAATCTCCCGAAGAAGGTCAAGACCATCGAGACGGAGATCAAGAAGATCGACGAGGAACTTCAGGATACCCCGAACCTGATCAACCAGTTCAACGACCTGAGCGCGACGTTGAACGACACCCAGAAGCGGTGGGAGAACCGGAACAAGGACATTCCCCCCGTGGACATCACGTCGCAAAGCTACGCATACTTCAGCCGCCTCATCGACCTGAGCGGCGAGGTGAAACTGGACATGGTCTACCAGGGGGTCCAGAACTTCGGCAACTTCGGCTACAACGTCTACCAGCTGAAGGGGGAGGCCCCCTTCGACAACTACTACCGGTTCATCTGGTACCTGGAGAACGACCGCAAGCTGTACAAGATCAACACCGTGAGCCTCAAGGGGGTGGAGATCGCGCCGACGGACAAAGAGGAGGGGGGAGTGCTGGTGACGTTCGACATGCAGGTGCACGCGTATTTCTCTTCCGTCGCCGAGCTTTCCAGTTCGCTGGGCGAACGCTCCATCAGCCCGAACACCCTCAACGACGGATCCGTTCACTCCCGTCATCTCCAGCGGCATCCCCCCGAACTCACGGTCGCTGGTGGAGATCGAGCGCTCGGACCTGAAGGCCGTCATCCCCGGAAAGGCGTTCGTGCTGGACCAGACGAACACCATCCGCACCCTGCGGGAAGGGGATGAGGTCTATCTGGGATACGTGACCAGGATCGATCCCGAGCGAGGACGCATCGAGTGCACGCTCAACAAGGGCGGCATCATCGAGAAGACCGATTTGAAGATCCAATATGGCCCGCTGACAGGGTTGCCCGGCCAGACCAAAACGCAAAAATAGCATCGAGGAACGCATGAACAGGCACACCATCGTCGTCGTACTGACCCTCGTAGCTCTCGGCGGGCACACCGTCTGGGCACAAAAGGCCCCGGCGGAACGGAGAGCGTTCCGCGAATACACGTCGCCGCAGGAACTGGTCTCCATTTCCCCCTCCACGCCGCTGGACAAGGCCCTGGGGGCGATCAGCGAGGTCAGCCAGAAGTTCATCGGCAAGATCATCGTCGACACCGACCGGCGCTCACTGCCGATCAACGTCGAGGTACAGGGGATGCAGTGGCGCGACGCCCTGGAACAGATCTGCCGGAAGAACGACCTCTGGTACACCGAGTACGAGAACTACATCCAGATCGTCTCCCAGCAGACCACCGGCAGCGGCCCGGTGTCCGGCGGCGCACCCGGCGCCGGACCCACGCCTGCGGCCCAGATGATCACCGACATTCAGAAGGAACCGGCCACCTACCGGAGCCGGGAGATCAAGATCTCGGCGGCCTTCTTCGCCATCAGCCTCGCGAAATCGGAGGAGGTCGGCATCAACTGGTCTTTCATCAAGTCGACCAGCAGCCTGGGGATCGACGCGGCCTTCTCGGGAGCCGAAAGCGTCACCTCGGAGATCTTCAAGGGTGAGGTGATCCCCAAGGTCAGCTTCGCCAACATGAGCTTCCTCGTCAAGCTCTTCTCGAACTACAAGCTCGGCGAGGTCCTCTCCAGTCCGTCGATCATCGTCCGGTCGGGCGAAGAGGGACGCATCCAGGTGGGCCAGGACTTCTCGGTCCGCGAACGGGACTTCGCCGGGAACCTCATCGACCGGTTCTACAGCGCCGGCAGCATCGTGAAGGTGAAGCCCCAGGTGGTCACCGAACAGGGCGTGAATTTCATCCGGCTGGTGATCCAGGCCGAGCAGAGCTCCGTGGTGCCCGGCCAGGTGAGCACCATCATCAACAAGGCGCAGGCGAACACCGACGTGCTCCTGCTCGACGGCGAAGAGACCCTCATCGGCGGCCTCTACAACAACGAAGTGACCACCGTGCGCCAGGGAGTGCCGTTCCTCAAGGACCTTCCCTGGTACATCTTCGGGCTCCGGTACCTGTTCGGCTACAACCTGGACCAGGTCGACAAGAAGGAACTGGTCATCCTGCTCAAGGCCGAGCTGATCCCGACGCTGCAGGAACGGGTCACCCAGAGAAAGGTGGACGGCCAGATGTACGAGAAGTGGCTGGAGTATCAGGAGAAGAAAGAAAAGGCATTCAGAGACAAAGTGAAGGAGTGATCGGGGAGATCGCACCGACACCATTGACCATCGTGGACAGACCGGGGGACTTTTCAATGACACAACGTGTATTGGCCGTTCTGATGATCGCCGTGCTGGCGCTGACGTTCGGCGCCTGCACAAGCGAGGATACCACAGGCCCGACCAAAGGTACGGGGGTGCTGACCGGCGTGGTGCGTGACGCGGTCACGACCTCCACGCTGTCGGGCGTCACCGTCACGGGCGACAGCCCGCAGGAGACCAAGGTCGCCACCACGGGGACGGACGGGAGCTACTCTCTCTCCTTCACCCTCGACAGCAGCGCCACGGTCCGCGTGACGCTCCAGAAGCTCGGCTACCGGGACAGCATCTTCTATATCAATGTGAAGTCCGGAGTGACCCTGGGGCCGCTGCAGAACCGCCTCTGGTCGTCGCTGCCCCAGGGACCGGCGGTCCTCTCGGGCCAGGTCAAGGACATCCTCAGCGGGAGCGTGCTGCCCGGGGTGAAGCTGACCTCCGCCAGCAGCGTGCTGGATCCCCAGAACGCAACGACGGATATCAACGGGAAATTCCAGATCTCGTTCCCGGTCGACAGCAACTTCAAGGGGACCGCGGCCGACATCCAGCTTCTGATCAAGAACGCCGGCTACCGCGACACCACCGTCAGCACCACGATCCAGTTCGGGACCGTCACGCAGACACAGATCCGGCTGATCCCCAAGACCGCCGCTCTGATCCGCGGGGTGGTCTCTGACGCCTCCACCAAGGCGCCGATCTCGGCGGCAACCGTCCAGGGGATCGTTGCGGAGGGCGGTTCGGGGAGCTCCAGCACCACGTCGGACCTCCTCGGCGCGTACCAGATCACCTTTGCGGTGGACACGTCGGCCATCGTTCAGCTGTCGTACTCCAAGGTAGGGTACCGCGACACGGTGTTCTACGTTCGCGTGGCGCCCAGCACCGCCATCGATGTCAACCCGGTTCTCAGCCGCGGGTTCACCGGCGGCGGAGGCGGGAGCGGCCTCGCGCAGACGATCGCCTTCCTGGGCGCTTCCCCCTCGGAGATCTCGGTGTACGGGGTCGGCGGGAAAGAGACCTCCGTTCTTGACTGGGAAGTGCGTGATTCCCTCGGGCAGCCGATCGACGGGAACCATTCGGTGGTCCTGAACTTCCAGATCCTCAACGGTCCGGGCGGCGGCGAGTACCTCTCTCCCGTCAACATGACCACCACGGCGGCCGGCCGCGCCAATGTCACACTGAACGCCGGCACGAAGTCGGGGGTCGTCCAGGTCGTGGCCAGCGCCACGGTCGGCGGGCGGACGATCACCTCCAGCCCGGCGAAGGTCACCATCAACGGCGGTTTCCCGGTCCAGGCGCGCTTCTCCATCGCCGCGGAACGGTACAATTTCCCGGCTCTCAACTGGCTTGCCCGGACGAACGCCATCTCCGTTCTCGCGGGGGACGTCTACAGCAACCCCGTGGCGGTCGGGACCGCGATCTACTTCCGCAGCTCGGCGGGCGTCGTGCAGCCGACCGTCTTCACGGACAAGGATGGTCAGGGCGCGGTGAACCTGATCAGCGGCAATCCGATCCCGCGCGGAGCCTACGGTGCGCCGGGGATCGCCGACAGCATGTACCACTACGTGGTGGCCCGCACGATCGGCCAGAATGGCGTCGCGGTCCAGGATAGCGTCCTGATCCTCTGGAGCGGGACCAGCCAGATCTGGAACGCCCCTGCGACCTTTGCGATCGGCAACGACAGCAGCCAGACGTTCAACTTCCGGGTCTCGGACAAATACTACCATCCGCTCTCAGCGGGAACCACGATCAGCGTTTCGGCGAAGGTTCCGCCGCCGCCGAGCCCCGACACGCCGGTGAACCAGGTCAACGTCGCGTTCGGCCTGAACGGCACCCTCACGCTCCCGGACGTGATCAACCGGGGTCCCGGGAACGACCGATTTCGCCTTCACGTTGAGCGACGGAACCGCCAACATCACGATCACCACCAGCGTGGTTCTAACGATCTCCGTCAACAGCCCGAACGGGAATGCGGTCTACACCTTCAGCGGCACGATCCGATAGGGTCGGGGTGACGCGGTGATCTGCGTGGAGCCTCAGGGTCGGTGAACTGAGGCTCCACTGTTTTGTCAGGGAACTCCTTATGCGGCGGCATCTCCCCTTGCTCGGCATCCTCACGCTGGCCCTCGGGCTCAGGCTGTTCCACATCGGCTGGGGGCTGCCGGAGGTCTACGAGGAAGCCACGCCCTACCGCAAAGCCTGGGTCTTCTGGAACTGGGGCAATCCGGGGCTCGACCTCCATCCCCGCTTCTTCAACTATCCGGCGCTCTCGTTCTACATCCACTTCGGTGTGCAGGCGACCCACTATGCCGCCGGCAGGGCCACCGGGACGATCGGGTCGCTCGAGGAGTTCCGCTCCGCGAGCGAGCGGGATCCCGGAACCGCGCTGATCCTGGCAAGGCTCGCCAACGCTGCGATGGACCTGGGGACGGTGCTGTTCGTCTTTCTGCTGACCCGGCGGCTCGCCGGGGAGCAACCGGCGTTCCTCGCGGGACTGCTCGTCGCCGCTGCGCCCCTGCATCTCCAGCAGGCGCAGATGGTCAACGTCGACGTGCCGTTGACCCTGCTGACGACCGCAGCCCTCTATCTGTGCGTGCGGCTGCAGGAGGAGGGAACCGTCCGCCAGTACGTGCTGGCGGGAGCGGCGATCGGCCTTGCCGCGTCGGCGAAGTACACGGGCGCTCTCCTGGCCCTCCCGCTGGTGGCCGCTGTTGCCGTGCGCGAAGGACGGGTTTTCTTCAGCTGGACGATCCTGCGGCGCATCGCGCTGGCGGGGGCGGTTGCTGCGGCGGTGTTCGCCCTGGTGAACCCGTACATCTTCCTTGACCTGCCGCAGTTCCTTCAGGACTTCGGATTCGAACGCCGGCATATGACCGAAGGCCACTTCGGCATCCGGACAGAGACCAGCACGGTCGGCTTCTACGTCTTCCAGGTGCTCCCGGCGGCCCTGGGGATCGTCCCGGCTTTGTTCGCGATCGCCGGCCTGGCGACTCTCGGCCGGCAGGCCCGGGCGCCACACGCGGCACTGGCCGTCTGGCTGGTGACCTACCTGGCGGTGCTCTTCAGCTGGACGATGAGGGCCGACCGGTATCTGCTCCCCGTGATACCCGTGATCGCGGTCTGGGCTTCGCTGGGCGCCGTCAGGCTCTGGGAACGGATGAGGCCGCAGGCGGCCAGGCGGCCGTTCCTGATCGTGTCGGCCGCCGTCCTCGGCGTTGTGTTGCTGGGCGAGCCGGTGACGGCCGATCTCCGGTATTACCGCGCAGCCAGCCTGCCCGATACGAGGGACATCGCAAGGGAATGGATCGAACGGACGCTCCCCCCGGGAGGCGTCGCGGCCATGGGGCCCCTGGGCTTGACTCTCAAACCGCCATTGGTCACCTTTCCCATCCCGTACCGGTCGGTGGGGTTCGAGGAGTTCGCCCCGTTCTACGACGCCCGATGGTACGAGGATCTCGACCTGGCGGTCGGCAGCAATTTCGATCTCGCGCGATTCCAGCAGGAGCCGGTGAGGTTCAGGGAGTTCCTCCGGTACTACTACGATTCGCTCGCGACACGCTGGTCGTTGGTCTTCGGGCTCGAACCTGTCCGGGGGCAGCGGGGGCCAGCGATATGGGTCTATGCACCTGTCCAGCGGGCCTCTGCGGTCTACGACACGGCGCTGTTCGGCCGTCTACGGGACGTCTCCAGTACCGGCGTGCTTCGCGCGTTCGCCGGAAATCTCCTGGCGGTCCAGACGGCCAGAGGCAACGACCCGAAGGTGCTCCAGCTGCTGGAGTGGCAGGCAGTGGAGTACGCCCGCAGGGGTCTCTGGAAGGACGCCTCCGTGGCGCTCGACCGCCTCTTGCGGATGCGCCCTGGTGACCCCAGGCTGGCGTCGATGCGGGATACCGTGGCGGTCCGGCTCCGGTAGCACACACTGTTGCGCGATCCTTCCCTTCTCCATCAGGAAAGTTCTGGAAGTGCACGAAACCATCCTCATCCGCGGTGCGCGGGTCCACAATCTGAAGAATGTGACGGTCGAGATCCCCCGCGACCGGCTGGTGGTGATCACCGGCGTGAGCGGATCAGGGAAATCCAGCCTGGCGTTCGACACGATCTATGCAGAAGGTCAGCGGCGTTACGTCGAAAGCCTTTCGGCATACGCCCGGCAGTTCCTCGAACGGATGGACAAGCCCGACGTGGACGCCATCCTCGGCATCAGCCCGGCGATGGCGATCGAACAGAAGACCAACACGCGCAACCCGCGCTCCACCGTCGGCACATCGACCGAGATCTACGACTACCTGCGACTGCTCTACGCGCGGATCGGCAAGACCCTCTGCCGCCAGTGCGGAAAACCGGTCACCCGGGACTCGGCACGGACCGTTCTGGAGGCGCTGGCCAGAGAATGCGGGGACCGGCAGGAGCGCGCCTACGTCGTGTTCCCTCTTCCGCTCCATCCGAAAGAGACCCTTTCCCGGGCGATCGAGAACGTTCGCAAAGAGGGATTCGTCAGGCTGCTGGTGAAGGGCGAGATCGTGGACCTGCAGGAGGGGGGCGAGGTCCCCCGGTGTGCCCCGGAAGAGGTGCAGGTGCTGGTGGACCGTCTGGTCTTCCGTCCCGGGGAGGAGGACCCGCGATGGAGCGATTCCATCGAGACGGCGTTCGCTTCCGGGTCAGGCAGGGCGTCGGTGGTCCTGCTGGAAGCGGCCAGGACACTCAACTTCAACCGGAACTTCGCCTGCAGCGACTGCCACATCGTCTACGAGGAGCCTGACCCCCGGCTCTTCTCCTTCAACAACCCGTTCGGCGCCTGCCCGGAGTGCCAGGGGTTCGGGCGGGCGGTGGGGATCGACATGGATCTGGTCGTGCCGGATCCCTCCAAGACCCTTCGCTCAGGGGGCGATCCAGACGTGGACCACGCCGAAGTTCAAAGAATACCTCCGTGCCCTGGTCCGGGTGGCTCCCAAGGCGGGCATCCGGTTGGACGTTCCCTTCGGCCAGTTGTCGTCCGACGAACTCCGCCGGATCCGCGAGGGGACCGGCGACTACATCGGCCTGGACGGGTTCTTCGCGATGGTGGAGAAGAAGGCCTACAAGATCTACTACCGGGTCCTGCTCAGCAGGTATCGCGGCTATACGATCTGCCCCTCCTGCAATGGGGCGCGGCTGCGGCCGGAGGCCCTGCAGGTGAAGGTGAACGGAGCGGCGATCTCGGAGGTGGTCGGCACGACGGTATCGGAAGTGCGGGCGTTCATGGACGATCTCGCTCTGACACCGTTCGAGCAGGAGGTCTCCCGGCGAATCGTGGCGGAGCTGAAGAAGAGGCTTGCGTATCTCGACGACGTGGGGATCGGGTACCTGACCCTGGACCGGTTATCCAGCACCCTGTCCGGCGGGGAATCCCAGCGCATCAACCTGGCCACCTCTCTGGGGTCGTCGCTGGCAGGAGCCGTGTACGTGCTGGACGAGCCGAGCATAGGTCTGCATCCGCGCGACAACGCAAAGCTCATTGCGATCCTGAAGGCGCTGCGCGACGCGGGGAATACCGTGATCGTGGTGGAACACGACGGCGACATGATGCGCGAGAGCGACATGATCCTCGATATGGGTCCGGGTGCGGGGGCTGCGGGCGGGGAGGTGGTGTTCCAGGGGACACCCGCGGAGATCCTGGCGGACAAGAAGTCCCTGACCGGGGCCTATCTCTCAGGGCGCAAACGGATCGCCGTGCCGAAGCAGCGGCGGGCCCCGACCGGGCGCGCGATCACGATCAGCGGGGCTGCCGAGCACAACCTGCGGGGGATCGATGTGTCCTTCCCGCTGGGGATGATGGTGTGCGTGACGGGGGTCAGCGGCAGCGGAAAGAGCTCGCTGATCCACGACGTGCTCTACCGCAGCCTGCGACGCGCGCTGGGGGATTTCTCCGTTCCCCATGCGCGTGTGGGGGAGATCCGCGGTGTCGAGCACATCAGCGCAGTGGAGATGGTGGATCAATCGCCGATCGGCCGCACGCCGCGCTCGAATCCAGTGACCTATGTCCAGGTATTCGACCTCATCCGGAACCTGTTCTCGTCGACGCAGGCCGCACGCGTGCATGGCATGAAACCGGGCCATTTCTCGTTCAACGTCCCCGGCGGAAGATGCGAGGCATGCGAGGGAGATGGCGTCGTGAAGGTGGAGATGCAGTTCCTCGCCGACCTCTTCCTGCCGTGCGAGGCCTGCAAGGGGAAGCGGTACAAGCAGGAGGTGCTGGACATCCGGTACCGCGGGAAGAACGTTGACGATATCCTCGGGATGACGGTCAGCGAGGCGATCGCCTTCTTCGGGGCCGATGCCGCCGGCCGGAAGACGGCGCAGCAGCTGAAGGTGCTGCAGGACGTCGGGCTCGGCTACATCCGCCTCGGCCAGCCGGCGACCTCCCTGTCGGGGGGCGAGGCCCAGCGCATCAAGCTCGCTTCACACCTGCGCGCGCAGCGCCGCGAAACTCATACGGTGTTCCTCCTGGACGAACCCACGACGGGGCTGCACTTTGACGACATCTCGACGCTGCTTTCCTGCTTCAACGCGCTGATCGAGGCAGGGAACTCGGTCATCGTCATCGAGCATAACCTGGATGTGATCAAGTGCGCGGACCACGTGGTGGATCTGGGGCCTGATGCGGGGGAACGGGGAGGGTCGGTGGTGGCTCAGGGGACGCCCGAGGAGGTCACACGGGTGACAACCTCGGTCACCGGGAAATTTCTTCGCGGTGTCCTGCAGGAGTGACGGCGGTCACCGCCCACTCGAGGCGGTTCGTGTATCTTGAAACCGCAGCGTTACCAGAAAGGCACTGGTGCCACGAAGGACCTAGGGGAGATCCGGAGTGTGTCATCAGTGCCTTTCGCAATTCATGAGCTCATCCCGAAGTTCAGGGTGATCATGAACCCGCCGAACGAACTCTTCCGGCTGATCACCGAACCGTTGTAAAGGTCGATCATCGAAGGGATCCCCCCTTCGGACAACGGATAGGTGAAGAAATACCGGAAGTTCACACCGAACATATTGGCCCGCTCCGTCCCGAAGTTCGCCCCCGCCCCGAGGTACATCCCCACCGTGTAGTGGGGCCGCCCCATCCCGATGGCGCGGAAGAAATCGACGGGCTCCGCGACGCCGGTGGTGTAGTTGCTGTAAGGCATGACGTACACCATCGTCGGTCCGACCGCCCCGCAGATGTACGGACGGAAGTTGTCGACGATCTCGTCCTCGAACAGCCTGTACTGGGCGCCGAACATCAGGGGGATGAGCATGAACCTGTTCAGCTTACCGGGAGCGAAGCTGGCGCCGGTATAGGGGTTGTACTGGTCGACTTCCTGGTCGTCCTTGGATTCCGCCACGGAAATTTCGACGAACCCTGCCACGGTCGAACTGAAATCCCTCCGGTAGAAGCCTCCGAATCCGAACCCATCGTTGGAGATCATCAGGTTGAGTCCCCAGGTGTTCCGGTAGAGGTTTTCCAGCTCGGCTTTTGTAGGGATCGGCGCATCACCACGGTACGGTCCCGTGATCGCCGCCGGGTCCGCTGCGAACCCCGCAGCGGCGGCAAGCAGCATTGCTGCCGCAACACTTCTCACGCGTGCATGGAGCATGTCCTCCTCCCGCTCTCCTAGTGTACCCTGAAAACACCGAACTTGAGGTATCGAGTTTCCGGAACCTGGGGCAATGTCGGGTGATCCGGGGCGGCCCCACGCCACTCCAGCAATTGAAGCGTTTTGCCCACCTTTTTCCCTGTTTGCACCACCTCATCCAGGAACACCTCCGGCAGGATGTGGTGGGAACACGAAGCCGTGGCCAGGAATCCCCCCTTGTCGAGGACCTTCAGCGCCCCGGCATGAAGTTCGCGGTAGCCGCGGCGGGCTGTCTGGACGTTCTTCTTGCTACGGGTGAACGAGGGAGGATCCAGGATGATCGCACCGAAACGCTCGCCTTTATCGGCCAGGGCCGGGAGCGCCTCGAACACGTCGCGATCCAAGAACTGCACCTGTTGCAGGCCGTTCCTCGAGGCGTTCGCCGTTGCCCGGGCAACCGCCTCGGCGGAGCTGTCGATGCCAAGGACGGAGACGGCACCGGCGGCAGCGGCGTTCAGGGCGAATCCCCCGTCATTGCAGAAACAGTCCAGAACCCTCGCGCCACGGCAGTATCTTCGCACAAGGAACCGGTTCTCCCGCTGATCGAGGAAAAAGCCGGTCTTCTGGCCTTCCAGCGGATCCACGCCGTACCTGAGGCCGTGCTCGTCGATCACCGTTGGGCCGGCCGTCCCGCGGATCACCCCCTTGCGCATCGGGAGGTGCTCCAGTTCCCTTAATGGGGATTCGTTCCGCTCGAAGATCGCTGCCGGGTGCAGCAACTCTTCGAGCACGTCGGCGATCTGGGGGAGTCTCATGTCCATCCCGGACGAGAGGGTCTGTACCACCAGCAGGTCGTTGAATCGGTCGATGATCAATCCGGGAAGAAAGTCCGACTCCCCGTGGACCAGGCGATAGACGGTCGACTCCGGGTACAGAACCTTCCGGAGCTCCAGCGCGCGCTGGAGGCGTTTGCGAAAGAACTCGGCATCCACCGGCTCCTCGTAGACCGAGAGCAGCCGAAGTGCGACGAGGGAGTGGGGATTGTAGAATCCGACGCCGAGCAGGGCGCCACTGGACGAAAGGACGGGGACGACGTCGCCAGGCCCGGGCGATCCGTTGATCGTGGCGATCTCGTTGCTGAAAACCCACGGATGGCCCGTACGGATGCGCAGGTCCTCTTTGGGTCTGAGCCGGATATGGACCGCGGGAGGGGTGATCATACCATAACATACCAAGAAGGGCTCCGAATCGCAAGGGAGCCGGGTTCGTTGATAATCCTTCGCCTTTTGGCTATATTCATGGATCATGAACGACATGAACGAGCCCCTGACCTGTGTCATCTTCGACATGGATGGCACACTGACCCAGACCAACGAGCTGATCTTTGCCAGCTTCAATCACGTCGCATCGAAATACCTCGGACGGACGTTCACGCCACCGGAGATCATCGCCATGTTCGGTCCTCCGGAGACCGGCGCCGTCAAGGCGCTCTTCGGCGAGGACCGGATCGCCAGGGCGATGGACGAACTGATCGAGTTCTATCGGGACCGGCATGCGGAGCTGGCCCGACTCCACACCGGGATGGACGAGATCCTCAGCTTCCTGAAGGGACGCGGTGTGCACCTGGCCCTCTTCACCGGCAAGGGGAGGAGGACCACGGGGATCACGCTCGATGCATTCGGACTCAACGGGATATTTTCCCCCGTGGTGACGGGCGACGACGTCGTCCATCACAAGCCCCATCCCGAAGGGATCCGGAAGGTCCTCGACCACCACGGTCTGCGGCCCGAACAGGCGCTCATGGTGGGCGATTCCATGGCGGACGTTCGCGCTTCGAAGGCGGCGGGGGTCAGGATGGCGGCGGTCCTGTGGGATTCGTACGAACCCGAAAAGGTCCTTGCCGCGGAGACCGCCCTGGTGTTTCATCGCGTGGATGAACTCATGAAGTGGTTCCAGGGTCACATCAACTGACCGGCGGCCGGCTTGACCACTTCCCCCACTGGCTGGCTGCTGGCGAGGTTCAGCGTCCCCGCCCTCGTATTGATCTTCTACGCCACCGCGGCGCTGCATTTCCCCTACACCCCCGAGGGGACCTTCGCCTCCGTCCGTGAGACCCAGACGGTTCTCACGACCGGGAAGGCGCCGGCGTCCGCCACGCCAGGGCTTCCGTTGGTCCTCCTTGCCGCCGCAGGCCGCGCGTTGAAACTGGACCCGATCCTGGTTTCGAAGGTGTTCAGTCTGCTGTCGTCATCCATCGCGCTCCTGCTGGTCTACCTGCTCGCCGTGGAGGTGGCCGGGGACCGGATATTCGCCTTGTGCGCCACGGTGGTCATCACCAGCCAGGCGTGGTTGCTCGGGTGGGCGGCCTCGGGGAGTGGCATGGGGCTGTTCTTCCTCCTTGTGATCACCGCGCTGTTCTTCCTGCAGAGGAACGAGTATCTGCTCGCTGTCGTCTGCATCGCAGCGGCATCGCTGATGTCGTGGTATGCTGCCGGACTGATGGTCGGGGTCGTCGCGGATGTCCTGGTCAACTCCCGCGACCGGCGCCGCGGGATCATGGTGGCCTTCGCCTCGACGATGGTCTTCCTGGTGATGATCCTTCCGTGGGTCCTGTATGCGACATGGGCAGAGCTCCCCGTGGTGACCGGCACGCGACCGCTGGAGCCCGGGATGGGGGGATCGGCGGCGGCGATGGCCAGTCTTGTCGGTGCCGGGGTGCTTGCCCTTGGCCTGCTGTTGAGGGAACCCGGTGCGGCCACGGGCCGACACCCGCTGCTGCAGCTTTCACGGATTGTTGTGGACGACCGGGTGGAGCATCGTGCTGGGGCTCGTGTGGGACGGCGGAGCGCTGTACCTGGCGCTCGTCATTGTGGTGATCCTCGGTTTCGCCGGACTCGCCCGAATGCTGCGGCGCCTCTCGGGGGACCGGCCCGTGTATGGCCCTGCGATCCTTGCGGCAGCGGGGCTCCTGCTGGTGACGCAGGCGGAGTTCTTGACCGTGACCAGGCCGATGATGGAGCGGACGGTGGCGGACAACGACGACCTCACGTCCATCGCCTACTGGATCCGTTCCGGGGTCCCCGAAGGAGCGAGCCTCGCTGCGGAGCGCCCCGGGTTCCTGAGCTACGTCCTGGACCGGGAGATCGGCGGACCCACCCGCGGCGAGAGGCCGGAGTACCTCGTCAGCGCGGCGGACGATCTCCCCGGCTACGAGATGGTCTACAGGCCTGCGCCGGAGCTGCCCCCGGCGGATGACGGAAAACAGTTCAAGATCTGGAGGAAATTGTGACTGCATCACTGCGCGTGGGGGTGATCGGCGTGGGGCACCTCGGGTCCCTGCACGCCAAGATGCTGTCGACCAACGAACGGTCGGTCCTGGCCGGCGTCTACGACGCGAACGCGGAACGGGCGCGCACGGTCGCCGCGACCTATGGGAGCACGGCTTTCGCCTCGGTGGGCGAACTGCTGGCGGCGGTGGACGCCGTGACGATCGCCACCCCCACCAGTATCCATCATGCCGTCGCCGCCGAAGCGCTGGACGCCGGGAAGCATGTGATGATCGAGAAGCCGATCACGCAGACCGTGGCGGAGGCAGAGGACCTCTGCCGCAGGGCGGAGGCTCGAAAGGTGATCATCCAGGTGGGGCACATTGAACGGTTCAACCCCGCGATCCTGGCGCTGGACCACTACGAGATCAACCCGATGTTCGTGGAATCCCACCGGCTGTCGCAGTTCAACCCCCGTGGAACGGACGTCGCGGTGGTGCTGGACCTGATGATCCACGACATCGACATCATCCTCAGTTTTGTGGGCTCGCCCGTGAGCCACGTCGAGGCGAACGGTGTCGCTGTGGTGTCGGACAGCGTGGACATCGCCAATGCCCGACTGCAGTTCGAGAACGGGTGCGTGGCGAACGTCACCGCCAGCCGCATCTCGCAGAAGCGGATGCGGAAGATGCGGCTCTTTCAACGGAGCGGCTACATTTCGATCGACTTCTCGCAGGGGCTCGCAGAGGTGTTCCGGCTTGTCGGGGAGAACGATCCGGAGGCGGAAGGGACCATGATGCTCGGTGAGCTCGGGTCCGGGAAGCACAAACGGAAGATCGTGTACGAGCAGCCGGAGGTGAAGGAAGTGAACGCCCTCCAGCACGAGATCGGCCTGTTCGTGGATGCGGTGCGCGAAGGGCGCCGGCCGGTGGTGAGCGGTGACGACGGGCGGCGGGCGCTGGAGGTGGCGAACATCATCATGGAAAAGATCGGACAGCAGGTCTTTCACGTCTGAGGGACACAGGACGTCTCTATGGCAGGAGCCGCCACACGGATCGAGTTGACCCAACCGCTTCTCGCGGAGATCGGCGCCGTCGCTGACCGGGGGGAGACGGAGGTCTACGTCGTGGGGGGCTATGTGCGGGACCTCCTGCTCGGGAAGACCGTCAACGATATCGACGTTCTGGTCATGGGGGACGGCGTGGCGTTCGCCCGGGAGGTGGCCCGGGAACTCGGTCTCCATCCTGTGGTGCCGTTCGAGCGGTTCGGCACCGCCATGATCCCGGTGGGTCAGGGGAAGCTGGAGTTCGTCACGGCCCGCAAGGAACAGTACGATCCAGCCTCCCGCAAGCCGGCGGTGGAACGCGGCACGCTCGAGGACGATCTGCTCCGCCGGGATTTCACGGTGAACGCTCTCGCGGTCTCTCTGAACCTGGAGAGCTACGGCCGGCTGTCGGATCCGCTCGGGGGCATCGCGGACATGGATCGCGGTGTCCTCCGGACGCCGCTCGAACCGGAGCAGACCTATTCCGACGATCCCCTCCGGATGATGCGCGCGGCACGGTTCGCCGCCCAGCTCGGGTTCTCCGTCGATCCGCGGTCGCTCGAAGCGATCGCCGCCATGCGGGAGCGTATCGCCATCGTGTCGCAGGAGCGGGTGACGGAAGAGCTGATGAAACTCCTCGCCGCCCCGGTGCCGTCCATCGGATTCAAGATCCTCCACGAGACCCGGCTGCTGGTGCTGGTCTTCCCGGAGCTCGCGGCGATGGCGGGGGTGGATCAGCGAAAGGATCACCACCACAAGGATGTGTTCCTGCACAGCCTGAAAGTCCTCGACAACCTCGCCGCGGCGTCGGACAACCTCTGGCTGCGCTTCACCGCCCTGGTCCACGACATCGCGAAACCCCGTACCAAGGCGTTCGTCGAGGGGACGGGCTGGACGTTCCACGGGCACGAAGAGGTGGGGGCCCGGATGATGAAGAAGCTCTTCCAGCGGTTGCGGCTTCCGATGGACAGGCTCCACTACGTCGAGAAACTGGTCCGGCTGCACCTCCGTCCGATGGCCCTGGTGGACGAAGAGGTGACGGACTCCGCGGTCCGCAGGCTGGTTTTCGAAGCGGGGGAGAGTATTGACGACCTGATGACCCTTTGCCGCGCGGACATCACCTCGAAGAACCCTGCTCTGGTCTCCCGCGTGCTGAAGAACTACGATCTTGTGGCCAGGAAGGTCGTTGAGGTCGAAGAAAAGGACCGGCTTCGGAATTGGCAGCCTCCCGTGCGCGGGGAGGAGATCATGGCCGTCTGCGGGATCGGTCCCGGACGACTGGTCGGGGAGTTGAAAACGGCGATCGAAGAGGCGATCCTGGACGGGCGGATCCCGAACGACCATGATGCGGCGCTGCAGTATCTCCTGGAGATCAAAGATGCCTATCTGAGCCCGAAATAGGGCCTTTCCCCGTTCGTTTGCTGAAACTTTCCACCATAATCCACGTTAATTGTAATGACCTCGCAGCGCCGGCTGCCATCCGGCCGAGGCGAACGAGCACCGCTGTACCCGGTGCCTTCCGAGTGGATGGCCACCCCGTGGCGAGATCATGAACGTCCCAATCATGGAGAATACCATGCGTGCTGTGTTCACCCTTGTCCTTTGCCTCCTTGCGGCCACTGTGGCCCTCTCCCAGGTCAGGACCCTGACCCTGGAGCAGGCCGTTCAGATCGCTCTCGAGCGGAACATCAACGTCCTTCAGGCGCAGAACAACGCCGATGCCGCGGAGAGCCAGGTTCTGGCGGCCCGGGGGCTATGGCTCCCCTCGCTCAGCGCCTCCAGCAACTACAACAGGAGTCGTTCGGAAACCAGGACGTCGGGAGTGTCGACCCAGATCATCAACGGCGTTCCGATCCCGGTGATCGGGACACCTGGTGCCGAGGTCAACTACTCCAACAGCTTCCGTGCGGGCCTGAGCGCGAACTGGACAGTGTTCGACGGCCTTGGGAGAGAGGCGGACAATTCCGCGGCCTCCTCGAGGTCGAAGGCCTCCCAGATGACGGCCGTGCGTGCGCGGCAGACGATCGTCTTTCAGACCTACGGCGCCTTCATCGACGTCTTGAGGACCGACCAGCTCGTGAAGGTCAGCGAGGAGAACGTCCGCCGCGACCAGCGGCAGCTGGAGCGGATCACCGAATCCAACCGGGTGGGAGCCCTGTCGCTGGCCGACGTGTACCGCCAGCAGTCGCAGGTCGCCGCAGACGAACTGGGCCTGATCAACGCGCAGAACAACCACAATAAGGCACGGGCCGACCTCCAGGCGCTCATCGGATTGGACGCACTCGAAGACATTCAGCTGGTTCCGGTGCCGATCGAGGCGGAGGTGGACAGTGCTGGGGTGGCCGCGACCATGGAGAAGTACAAAGATCTGACGTCCCTTTCCCGCCGTGCTATCGGCGCGCGTCCGGACTTCGTTGGCGCAACGGAGAACCTCGCGGCGGCCGAGGCCTCGGTGACATCGGCGAAGAGCGGTTACTGGCCTGCCATGATTCTTTCGGGCGCCTACTCCCGCTACGGCAGCGAACTGGAATTCGCCATGCGCAACAGCACCCTCAGCTGGGGGGCCGGTCTCTCCTGGACCCTGTTCGACGGCTTCCGGACCAACCAGGCCGTGCAGACCGCCGCGGCGAGCAAACGGAACGCCGAGATCACCCTCTCGCAGACCGAGCGGGAGATCACGGTCGAGGTGAAAAAGGCCCTGCTGGATCTGGATGCCGCCCGCAAGTCGATGGAAGTGAGCGAAAAGGCCATGGTCTCAGCGCGTCAGGACCAGAAGATCGCCGAGGAGCGCTACAACCTCGGGGCGGGAACGCTGCTGGACCTGCTCGTCGCCAATGCCAACTACGTCAACGCCGCCGCGAACAAGGTGAACTCTTCGTACAGCTACATCTTCGCGAAACGGAACGTGGAGTACGCGCTGGGCGAGCGGACGTTTTAAGGTCGTATCCTCCCTGACGGGCGGGGCCCGCGGGGAGCACGGAGTTCATCACAGGGAGAAGCCATGGCTACCAACGGAAAGAAGTCGCGCAAAAAGATCATCATCTTCGCGGTCCTCGGGCTGGTGCTGCTCGCCGTGGCCCTGATGGTCCTGATCGGCAGCAAGAAGGAGACGGTGCTGACGGTCCAGACCGAAAAGGTGACGAAGCGCACGATCACGCAGATCGTTACCGCCACCGGCAAGATCCAGCCGGAGATCAGCGTGAAGATCTCGCCGGAGGTGAGCGGGGAGATCACGGCGCTCCCGGTGAAGGAGGGGCAGCGGGTGAAGAAGGGGGACGTTCTGCTCAAGATCAAGCCGGACGTCTATATCGCCCAGCGCGACCAGACCTCGGCGATGCTGCTCTCGGCCCAGGCGAACCTGACCAAGGCCGAGCCCGAGTACAAGCGGGTCAAGTCGCTGTACGAGAAGGGGATGGTCTCACAGTCCGAATTCGATCAATCGCGCGCTCAGTACGAGTCGGCCAAGGCGTCCTATGCGCAGGCGAAGGCCTCGGTGAACCAGTCGGAAGAGAATCTGCGTAAGACGACGGTCGTGTCGCCGATGGACGGGACCATCAGCCAGCTGAATTCCCGCCTCGGGGAGCGGGTGCTCGGGACGGCGCAGTTCCAGGGGACGGACGTGATGACCGTCGCCGACCTCGTCCCGGATGGAGGCGCGGGTGGACGTGAGCGAGACGGACGTGATCCTGGTCTCCGTGGGGGACACGGCGCGGATCTCGATCGATGCGCTGCCGGACCGCAAGGTGAACGCCGTGGTCTACGAGATCGCGAACACCGGAAAGTCCAGGGGACTGGGGACGCAGGAAGAGGTCACGAACTTCGAGGTGAAGATGCGGGTGGTGGACAAAGGGATCAACATCCGTCCCGGAATGTCCATGACCGCCGACATCGAGACGGAGACCAAGCACGACGTGCTGACGGTGCCGATCCAGAGCGTGACGACCCGCGCGCCCAAGATGGAGATGAAGCCGATGGAGGCAGGAGAGCAGCGGCCTCAGCCGGCGAGCACCGGCAGCGCCGCCAGGACGCGCGCAGAGAACAAGCCGAAGGAGATCGTGTTCGTGGTCGACAACGGCGTGGTCAAGGCGGTGCCGGTGAAGCGGGGGATCAGCAACGACACGTACGTGGAGATCACGGATGGGGTGAAAGACTCCGTGGCGGTGGTGTCCGGCAGCTACAGGGCCATCAACCGTGAGCTCGAGGACGGTTCGAAGGTCCGGGTGGAGGAACCCCGGAAGTCCGGAGACAAGCCCAAGGGAGAAGGTGCCTGACCATGAACGTCATCGAACTGCACAACATCGTCAAGAGGTACGACATGGGCGGGGCGGAAGAGGTCCAGGCCCTCCGGGGGGTGTCGGTGAACATCGCGAAGAACGAGTATGTCGCGATCATGGGCCCGTCCGGCTCCGGCAAGTCGACGCTGATGAACATCATCGGGTGCCTGGACACGCCCTCCTCCGGACAGTACCTGTTCAACGGCGTGAACGTGAGCGAGATGAACGACAACGAGCTCGCGAAGATCCGGAACAAGGAGATCGGGTTCGTCTTCCAGACCTTCAATCTCCTCGCGCGGTCGGACGCGCTGCACAACGTCGAATTGCCGCTGATCTACGGAGGGATCCCCTCCGCGGAACGGAAGCGGCGGGCCAAGGAGGTCCTCGAGCACGTGCAGCTGGCGGACCGGGCGCATCACCGGCCCAATGAGCTCTCCGGCGGCCAGCGCCAGCGCGTGGCGGTCGCCCGGGCCCTGGTCACGCGGCCGTCGATCATCCTGGCGGACGAACCCACCGGGAACCTCGACTCCAAGACCGGCGAAGAGATCATGATGCTGTTCGAGGAGCTGCACCGCCAGGGGAACACCATCATCCTGGTGACCCACGAAGCGGACATCGCCGAACATGCGCACCGGGAGATCCGGTTGCGGGACGGGATGGTCGAGACCGACGGGCCGGTGACGAGACGGAAGCAATATCACGCGGCGTCGTGACCGGCCGCCTGCGGCACGGCCCCGGAAATCACAGCGGGAACCCATGAACCTCCTGACCGAACTCAAAGAATCCCTGAACATCTCGATGCGGGCCGTGCGCGGCAACAAGATGCGCTCCGTGCTCACCACCCTCGGGATCGTGATCGGCATCGTGTCGGTCACCCTGATGGCCACCGCCATCGAGGGGGTGAACCGGGCGTTCGAACGGAGCGCTGCGGCGTTCGGCACGGACGTCCTGTACGTCCAGAAATTCCCCTGGGTCGGCAATGAGGATTGGGCGACCATCCGCAACCGGCGGAACCTGGAGGTGTCGTACGCGGCGAAGATCGAGCGCCAGACGACCATGATCGACGCCGTGGCGCCGGTCGTGGGGACCCGGCGGCGCGTCTCGTACGGCAGCAACTCGATGGAAGACGCCTTCGTGAGCGGAACGAACCACCAGTACATCAACGCCTCGGGCACGGTGCTGGCGGACGGGCGGTTCTTCAGCGCCGAAGAATCCGACGGGCGGAAGGCCGGTCTGCGCGATCGGCGCGAACATCGCGGAGAACCTCTTCCCCAAGGAGGACCCGATCGGAAAGACCATCCGGTCGCCGGCTATCCCTACACGGTGGTGGGCGTGATGGAGAAGCAGGGGGGGATGTTCGGGATGTTCACCTCCGATAACCGGGTGTTCATCCCGCTCTTCTCGTTCCAGAGCCACTTCGGCGGCCGGCGCGACGTCACGATCCAGGTGCGCGTCCAGGACCTGAAGCAGATGGAGGACGCGCGCATGGAACTCGAGGGGGTCATGCGGAAGGTGCGGAACCTGGCCCCGGGCAAGGCGAACGACTTCAACATCAATCAGCAGGAGATCCTCACCGCAGACCTTCGGGCCGATCAGCCTGGTGATCGCCTCCATCGGGCTGTTCATCACCGGGCTCTCGCTGTTCGTGGGCGGGATCGGGATCATGAACATCATGTTCGTGTCGGTGACCGAGCGGACGAAGGAGATCGGCATCCGCAAGGCGATCGGGGCCAAACAGCGCACCATCCTGTTGCAGTTCCTGGTGGAAGCGGCGGCGCTCTGTCTGTTCGGCGGACTGATCGGGCTGGGCATCGCCTTCCCGCTGAGCCTTATCGTGGACCAGTTCCTGCCGACGGCCATGCCGCTGTCGGTGGTGTTCGTCTCCATCGGCATCTCTCTGGTGGTGGGGATCGTCTCGGGCTTCCTGCCCGCCTACCGTGCGGCAAAGATGGACCCTGTGGAGGCCCTCCGCTATGAGTAGATTCGTCCTCCAGATCGCGAACATCCGGGAGAGCCTGGTGATGGCGCTGAACGCCATCCGGACCAGCAAGCTCCGGTCGGCGCTCACCCTGCTGGGAGTCGTCGTCGGGGTCTTCTCGATCATCTCCGTGATGACCGCCGTGGGGGTGCTCAAGAACAGCATCGAGGAGGGGATGACCCAGCTCGGCGCGAACACCTTCCAGATCCAGAAGTTCCCGGCCTTCAATACGGGCCCGCACGATCACGCGCGGTTCCGCAACCGGAAGAACATCACCTACGAACAGGCCGTGCAGGTCTACGAGAAGGCGACCTTCGCGGCGGCGGTGGGGCATCGAGTCGTGGCGCGTTCGGCCGGATCGTCTTCTGGCAGGGGGAGCGGACGAACCCGAACGTCCAGATCGCCGGCGAGAACGTCGAGGGGATGGTCACGAACGACTGGCTCCCGTCCAACGGCCGGGTCATTTCGCCGCAGGACGTGGAGACATCCCGGCCCGGTGGCGGTCATCGGCACCATGGTGGCGGAGAAACTGTTCCCCGAAAGCATCAACCCGATCGGCGAGCATATCCGCGTCGACGGAACAATGTACCAGGTGATCGGCGTCTTCGCCAAGAAAGGGGGAGCTCTCGGGGGGAACCAGGACAATTTCGTCGCCATCCCCATCACGACCTTCTTCCAGAAGTACGGGAAGAACTTCGGGCAGGGGGTCCACATCATGGTGAAGGCGAAGAGCCGCGAAGTGTTCGACGACGCGATGGAGCAGTCGGTCGCGATCCTGCGCACCGCGCGGAACGTGCCGCCCGGCGCGGAGGACGACTTCGCCTACTTCTCCAACGATTCGCTGATCAAGCAGTTCAACGAGTTCACCCTCTACCTCCGCCTCGGCGTGCTGGTGGTCAGCTCGATCGCGCTGCTCGCCGCCGGCGTGGGGATCATGAACATCATGCTGGTCTCGGTGACCGAACGGACGCGCGAGATCGGCATCCGCAAGGCCATCGGGGCGCAGAAGCGGGACATCCTCTCGCAGTTCATGATCGAGGCGATCATCCTGTGCGAGATCGGCGGCTTCATCGGGATCGTCCTCGGCATGCTGGGCGGGAACGTCGTCGGACTGCTGCTGGACGTTCCGGCGGTGATCCCCTGGGACTGGGTCGCGATCGGAGTGGCCGTCTGCTCGTTCGTCGGGCTGGTGTTCGGCGTCTATCCGGCGTGGAAAGCGGCGTCGCTGGATCCCATCGAGTCGTTGCGCTACGAATAGGGCCCTCATGACGCGTGCGGGGGCGGGTGCGCGATCGCTCCGCCCCCCGATGCGCCTCCCCCCTTGGTTTTTCCGCGTCTTTCGCCTATCTTTCATCAGGTTTCATTACTCAGGCACCCTCCCAATGTCCGTCTCCGCCTTTGAGTGGGCTCAGGTTCGCGAATCCACCGGTATGGCCCTCGCGGCCATCCGCTCCAGCAAGCTCCGCTCCATCCTCACGCTCCTCGGGATCGTCGTCGGGGTGTTCTCCATCATCTCCGTCATGACCGCGCTCGATGTACTGCGGAACAGCATCGAAGAAGGGCTGGCCCAGCTGGGGTCGAACACCTACCAGATCCAGAAGATGTCGATCGATTTCAATTCCACCCCCGCGGAACGGCGGAAGATGTGGAACCGGAAGGACATCACCTATCCAGCAGGCGCTGATGGTAAAGGAAAAGGCCAGCCACGCGGCGGCCGTGGGGTTCGAGATCAGCCGCGGCGGGCGGATCATCTTCTGGAAGTCGGCCAGGACCAACCCCAACGTCTCCATGATCGGGATGAACCCCGATGCGATCCTGACCAACGACCTGTTGATCGATCAGGGACGGAGCTTCTCGAACGAGGACGGGGTTTTCGCGCGCCCCGTGGCGATCCTGGGAGCCAGCGTCGCGGAGAAGCTCTTTCCGCCGAACATCAGCCCTATCGGTGAATCGATCCGCATGGACGGGGATATCTATCAGGTCGTCGGGGTGTTCACGAAGAAGGGGTCGATGCTGGGGGGCGAACAGGACAACCTCGTGGTGATCCCGCTGGAGACCTTCTTCCACAGGCACGGGAGCATCGGACACAGCATCAACATCATGGTGAAGGTCCGCAGCCGGGAGATGGTGGAGGAATCGATCGAAGAAAGCCGGGCCATCCTCCGCCTGGCCCGGAAGGTCCCCCCGGGGGCGGACGACGATTTCGGATATTTCACGAACGATTCGCTGATCAAGCAGTTCAACGAGTTCACGTTCTATTTCCGGCTCGGCGTGCTGGTCGTCAGCTCGATCGCCCTGGTGGCTGCCGGGGTGGGGATCATGAACATCATGCTCGTGTCCGTCACCGAACGTACGAGGGAGATCGGCATCCGGAAAGCCATTGGCGCCCGGAGATCCGACGTGCTGAGCCAGTTCATCATCGAGGCGGTGATCCTTTCGGAGATCGGCGGGGTGATCGGCATCATCTTCGGGGTGCTGGGGGGGAACGTCGTGGGGCTGCTCCTGAAGGTCCCGGCCGTGATCCCGTGGGAATGGGTCGCGGCAGGGTTCGGCGTCTGCACCCTGGTCGGATTCGTCTTCGGGGTGTATCCGGCCTGGAAGGCCGCACAGCTGGATCCCGTCGAAGCGCTCCGGTACGAGTGATGGCCGAAGGACACACGCGCCGCGTGCAGGGACCTGCGGCCTCGCACCTCCCGCGGAGCATCCGATGAGACGGTCCCTCTCGTTGATCTTCCCGCTGTGCTTGTCTGTCTCTCGTCCCCATGGCAGTCGCCCAGAAGCAACTCGACAGTCCCGTCTTCCGAAGTTACCGCCCTCCCGACGAACTCCCCATGATCCGGCAACCGGATGCCGTCTACGAGATGACACAGGCCTTCCTCGTCGCCCGCAAGGCCAGTGCCGGCGATCCCCTTGCCCAGCACGAGCTGGGTGTCCGATATCTGTGGGGGCGCGGCGTCGAAGCCGATACGATGCGGGCGGCGTACTGGATCGCCAAGGCGGCCGAGCAGAGTCTCGGTTCCGCCCGGTACAACCTCGGGATCCTGACCTACAACGGCTGGGGCGTTGCCTGGAACCCCTTTGAGGCGTACCGCCAGTTCCGCCGCTGTGCGGAGCTGGGGTACCCGGAAGCCCAGTACGTGGTCGCGTATTTCTTCCGCGAGAATCTCGTGGTGCCGAAGAACGACAAGGAAGCCCTGGAGTGGATGCGCAAGTCCGCGGAAGGGGGATATGATCAGGCCCGCGAGGCGCTCCCGGAGTTCGCCGCCGCGGCCGGAGAAGGGATCCAGGACACCGTGCGTGAGGGGTCGATGGTCCTGCTCCCCGGAATGTCCGATACCACCTCGAGGATGAGCGACAAGGTCCTGCTGTCGAACGCGCTGGAGGCCGCCGGTCCCGAGCTGCAGAAGGCTCTCGGGATGGCCAGCCTGATCGACCGGCACTCGTCCGTGGATTCGGCCAGGCTGGCGGCGGTCGGCGATGGCGGCGAATGTCGGGAGTCCGGAGGCGCTGGCCCTGTTGGGGCGCGTGCGCCAGGATTCAGACAAGGTGGAGGCCGCCTCCTTCTACGTTCGCGCGCTGAGGCTGGAATCACGGCAGGCCGGGAGGCTCTTGTTCCGCATGCTGGAGGAGAAGGAGTTCATCACTGCCCTTCGCACGCGTGCCGCGGCTGAAGATACGGTCGCGGACTTCGTGTGGGCAGGACTGATGGCTCTCGGACTGGATATGCAGCTGATGCAGCAACAAGCCTATGTCACCCCCCAGCAGGCGCTGGGGATGCTGGAAAGGTCGGCCGCGAAGGGATATCCGCCGGCGCTGGTCGAACTGGGGCTGGATCTGTATTCGGGAAGGTGGACCGCGATGAACCGGGAGCGCGCGATGGCGCAGTGGCGGGAGGCGGCGCGGCGCGGGAGCAGGGAAGCGGAGATCCGTCTGGCGATCACGACCCTGCGCGAAGCCCGGGATTCGGCCGAAGTGCGGCAGGCGCTGGATGTGGTGCGGGCGGGTGCCGGTGCCGGGTCACTGCTGGCGGAACTTGCGCTGGGGTTCTGTTACGAAGAGGGGGTGGGAGTGAAGGCACGGACGGCGACCGCCGCGAGGTACTACCGCACCGCGGCCGCACGCGGGAGCAGCGATGCGTTCAGGGCCCTGCTCCGGATGCTGGATGCGGTGCGCCCGGCCGAGCGCCAGTTCACGCTTCAGGAGTAGCGCCGGTCCCGGGACTTCCTATCCCCGCGGCCCCGCGGAGGGATCGGCTCCCGCCGGAGGGATCCGGGGAAGCCAGCCTTCAGCGACCGCGAACACCTGCCGGATGGTCGCCAGCAGCTCATCCACGGCGAACGGCTTCTGGATCACCGCCGAGGCGTTCTTCCGGAGCGTCTCATCCGCAGGGTCTTTGCGCAGGAACCCGGTGCTCAGCACGATCGGCACCCGCGGGTCGATCGCCCGGAGCTGACGGAACAGCGTGTCGCCCGCTACCTGCGGCAGGCCGAGGTCCAGCAGGACCAGGTCGATCCCCCGGTGTTCAAGCGTGAATCGTGTCAGTCCTTCCGCTCCGTCGTTCGCTTCGAGCACCGCATATCCCTCACGCGTCAGCACCTCCTTCGTCAGTGAGCGGAGCGTCTCCTCATCCTCGACGATCAGGATGGTCTTTCCGGCCGGCGTATGCGCCGCCGCGTTCCGGCCGCCCTGGCCGGGCGCCGTGCGGCCGTGCCGGCCGTGACGGCGGGAACCGCCGGGAGGAACAGGAGCATGGTGGTTCCCTGCCCCTCAACGCTCTCCGCGCCGACGAAGCCCCGGTGGCTCGCGATGATGCCGTACACGATGGAGAGTCCCATGCCTGTATGGAGGGCCCGGTCCTTGGTGGTGAAGAACGGCTCGTACATGTGTTCGCGGACCAACTCGCTCATTCCGCTTCCGGTGTCGGTCACGGCGATCCGCACGTAGTCGACCGGCTCGACGTGGGGGGCGAAATCCCGGAGTTGCGATCCGTGCACGATGCTGGTGGCGATCGTCAGCCGGCCCCCCTGAGGCATCGCGTCGCGGGCGTTCAGGCAGATATTCATCAGCGCCTGGTGGATCTGGCTGTGCTCACCGGAGATGCGCGGGTTCGCCGGCGAAGGATCGAGCACGATCTGGATGGAGGGGGGAAGATCTCGCGGAGTGGCGGCTCCAGTTCCGTGAGCAGATCGTTCACGGCAACGGGCGCCAGCTGGATGTTGGCTTTGCGGGCGACGCCGATCAGCTGCTGGATGAGGGAGGCCCCCCGCTGCGCCGCGTTCTCCACGGCGCGGGCGCTCTGCACCACCCGCGAAGATTCGGCGGGGGAGCGGCTGATGCGCTGCGCGTATCCCTGGATGATCGCCAGCAGGTTGTTGAAATGGTGGGCCAACCCGGCCACCAGTGAGCCGATGGACTCCATTTTCTGGATCTGGGCCAGTGAGGCTTCGAGGGCCCGGTGCTGCTCCTCGGCGAGTTTCCGGTCAGTGATGTCGAAGGCTGTCCACAGCCAGGTGGGCTTGCCTTCCACGGCCAGCGAGGTGGTCGAGAAGTCGATCCAGCGTTCGGTCCCGTCCTTCCGGACCAGCTTGAATTCGTACCGCGGGGGGATCTTGTCGCCCCTCTCCCGCGCCGCGAGCCGGTCCTCGATCATCGGCCGGAAGTCCGGGTGGATGAGGTCCAGCACGTCCATGGACTTCAGCTCATCCGAGGTGTATCCCGAGAGCGGTTCGACGAACCGGTTGGCGTACAGCACCTTGCGGTCGCGAAACAACAGGATGGCCGCCGTCACGGTTTCCGCGACCCCGCGGAACAGCGCCTCGGACTCCTTCAGCCGCCGTTCGGTCTGATGTTTGTAGAGGGCGAGCTCGATGGCCGTGCGGAGCTCGTGGTCGTTGAAAGGCTTGAGCAGGTAACCGAAGGGGTCGGTGGTCTTCGCCCGCTGGAGCGTCGAGGCGTCGGCGTGGGCGGTGAGATAGACCACGGGGATCCCGAATCGTTCGCGGATCACGGTCGCGGCCTGGGTACCGTCCATGTCCCCTTCGAGGTGGATGTCCATGAGCACCAGGTGGGGTCGGAGCCGTTCCGACTCCTGGATCGCTTCCGCTCCCGAGGGGGCGATGGAGACCACGCGGTACCCCAGAAACGTCAGGCGGGATTCGATGTCGCCGGCGACGATCCGCTCGTCTTCAACCACGAGCACGGACGGGGCGTCCGGCGGCAGGGTTGTTCCCTTCTTCATGTCCTTCTCACTGGCTTGGTCGAAAACCGCACGGTGAACGTGGTTCCACCGGTCCGGGAGAGCTCGATCGTGCCCCGGAGCTGCTCGGCGAGCATGCGCACGAGCTTCAGTCCCAGCGACGGCGTATTGGTGTGGTCGATGGACGGGGGGATCCCTCTGCCGGAATCGCCCACCACCAGGCGCAGCATGTCCTCGGATTCCCACTCCGTCGCGATGCGCAGGGTGCCCTGTGCGCCCGCCGGGAAGGCGTGCTTCAGGGCGTTCGAGACCAGCTCGTTGATGATCATCCCGCAGGTGATCGCGTGGTCGGCGTCCAGGTAGACGTTCCGTACGTCGACGATCAGGCGCACGTTCGGGCCCTGCGTGAGGTAGGTCCGGAAGAGATGGGCCGCAAGGTCCCGGACGTACTGGGAGAAGTCGATGTGGGCGAGGTCCTGCGACTGGTAGAGTTGCTCGTGGATCAGGGCCATCGAACGGACCCGCGCCTGGCTTTCGGTCAGCGCGTCGAGGGCCTTCCGGTTGCGGATCTGCTGGGACTGCAGGCTCAGCAGGCTGGAGATGATCTGCAGGTTGTTCTTGACCCGGTGGTGGATCTCCTTGAGCAACGCCTCCTTCTCATGGAGTGAGGCCTCCACGGCCTGCTCGGCCCGCCGGCGTTCGGTGACGTCCCGCGCCACCACGGACAGTCCCGACACGGCGGGATAGATCGTGATCTCGAAAAAGAGGTCGTGTCCGGCGAGCAGGAGGCGGGTCTCGAACGTCTGATGCCGCTTGGCGCGCATGACCTCGTGGAGCCGGTCCATGGTCTGCTCGGTGCAGAACGGAGGGATCACCGAGGTCACCGATCTCCCGGCGGCGTCATCGCGAGGGATCCCGGTCAGGATCTCCGAAGCCTTGTTCCAGTAGGTGACGCGCAGGTCGGGATCCAGGCCGAAGAAGATGTCGCTGATGCTCTCTCCGAGTTCGCGGTATTTCTCCTCGCTCTCCTGGAGGCGCCGCTGGGCCTGCTTGCGCTCGGTGATGTCCACGCTGACGCTGACCACGCCGATGGGATCGCCGTCGCTGTTGCGCATGAGCGTTCGCTTGAGGTCCACCCATACCGGCCTGCCATCCTTGTGTCGGCCCTCCCACTCCCCGGTCCAGTCGGTGCCCCGCCGGACCAGCTCCAGATCGTCGCGGAACCTGGCCTCGTCACGGTCCGGATAGATGATGGCGCCGGAGGTCTCCCGCAGCTCGTTGAATTCGTAGCCGAAGGTGCGGGCGGCGATGTGATTCCAGTAGGTGATCCGTCCCTCGAGGTCCGTCACGATCACGCTGTTCAGGACGTTCTTCAGGATGTTGGACTGGTAGACCATCTGGTCGTACGCCTTCTTGCGCCAGGTGACGTCGCGGCCGAACACGGAGATCCCGTCTTTGGTCGGGTAGGCGCTGATCTCGTAGGAGAGGCGTTCTCCCTTGACCTCCATCTCGGCGGAGAAGACGCTGTGCTCGTGGCTGCGAAGGCTCCGGACGCAGAAGGCGTCGATGCCGCTGTTGCTCCGGTAGCCGAACAGCTCGCGCACGTCCTTGCCCACCGCATCGCGCTCGGAGATCCCCAGGAGGGTCTCGGACGCCCGGTTCCAGTAGGTGCATCGCGCCTCGGCATCGAGCGCGAAGAACATGTCGGAAATGCTGTCGGCCAGCTCCTTGTAGTTGGCCTCCCGGTCGCGGAGCCAGCCGATCAGCTGGATCCGGTCGGAAGTGTCCTCCGCGAAGATCAGGGAACCGACGGGCTGGTCGTCCGGGCCGAGGAGGGGCGAGACCGCGTACTGGACCCAGACGCACTCCCCCGCGTGGTTCACCGTGGAGAGATCGCGGACGGCGGAGGTGCGTTCCCGGAGGGCGAAGTCGATGAGTTGCCGCAGCGGATCCTCCTCGGCTCCGGGCGGAGGGGGGCAGAGGTCAGCGAGCAGGCGGGAGCCGACGGCCCGTGAGGCGGGGTAGCCGAGCAGCTGCTCCATGCCCCTGCTCCAGCACTGGATGATGCCGTCGAGGTCTGCCGTGATGATGCCGACGGGCGTCGCGCTGTCCAGCAGGCTGTGGACGAGGTCGGCCTGCGTTCCGGGCGCACCGTCGCGCCGGAGCCAGACCGGGAGCATGGCGGCCACAGCCGCGCACGATATGAGGGAGAGGTGCTCCACGGAAGGCGGGCCGATCAGGCCTTCATCCTCTTCCCCTTTTCCTCGTAGGTGAAGATCCAGCCGGCGATCTTGCCCGGGTCGATGTCCGAGAACTGCTGCCAGTAGTCGCGGTTGTGCATGGTCCGGGAACTCGTCTCGTCCTCCGGCAGCGAATCCACCGCGTCGACGATCTCGGCGAAGCGCTTGAGCCAGAGCCGCATATTCTTCTCCCGGAGGTCCACCCACCCGTCCCGCGCCCACTGGTCGATGGTCCTGGAAGTCAGCGGTATGGCGGCCTCGCCCCGGAACGCCGGGATCTTCACGTCGGGACCGCGCAGGAGCGACAGGCCGTCGGGGAGCAGGACCGGGATGCCGATGGAGATGATCCGGGCCCGGAGGTGGCTGTCGGTCCGGACCAGGTCCAGCAGGCGGCCGCTCATGGTGGCCGGGTCGGACCGCAGGACGGCCCGGATGTCGCCGAAGCAGAGCTTGAGCAGGTAGGCTTCGTACAGGATCTTGGAGAGGCGGGGCGGGCCCAGCATCTCGAAGGCCACCGAATCGACGCCGTGCTCCTGTTCCAGCTTCTTCATCTGCGTCAGTGCGCTGGTGAACATGAAGCCGGCACGGTAGGTCGGGGAAAGGGTGGCGTTGTCCAGCGCGTTGATGATGTCGTGGCCGGTGTTCCCCGCGCGGATCTCGAACACGGTGCTCTCCGCGATCTCTTCGGGGGTGACGAATTCCATCTGCCCCGGCGTGGAGATGGCCTCGAATTCCCCGCGGGAGAAGAAACCGTTCTCGCCGGTGTCGATGAAGACGGAGTGGAGGGTCTCACCGAGCGGACGCGCCGAGCCCTCGAGTCGCAGTGGGAACTTCCCTTTCAGCGGCACGGCCCGCTCGACGGGACAGTCCACCAGCTGGATGGGAGTTCCCCGGCGCATGATGCTCCCGTACCCGATCCGTTTCCAGGCGATCGCCGCCGTCGGTTTGATCTCCTTCGTGATCGGGGCATCGGGTGTCCGGCCCATCAGGAAGAGGAGCAGCGTGTGGGCTCCCGCGACGGCGGATTTGGACAGCAGGACGCGTGACGGGCGTTCCTCGCTGTGGGTGTAGGGGATGTTCAATCCCATCCCGCCGGTGCCGGAGGTGCCGATCTTGACGTAGATCCGCGTGCCCGCTTCCTGCATGGAACGGTACATGATCTGCACGTGGCGGATCAGCTGCGGGATGTAGAGCGTGCAGAGCAGCTGCTCCGCAGCGTCGTGAAGGGCCTCGGAGGAGCGTCGGGGGCCGCGGGTCTTGCGCGAGACGCCGATCTCGCGCACCAGCTTGCGGGAGACCTGGAAGATGTCCTGGTAGGCGATCCCGGTGGCGGAGTTGACGCAGTCCACCACGATGTCGGGTTTGTAGCGCATCATGAGTCTGTACGGGCTTGAACGCCGCAGCACGCCGGTGGTCAGCTCCTCCAGCAGGTCGTCGATCAGTTTCGCCCGGTTGGTGCGGTTCCCTATCAGTTCGTCACGACTGCGGTCCTTGAGTTCGTGGCGAACGAAGATGTTGCCCCACCACGGAATGAAGAAGTCCTTGCCTGCCTTCGGGTAGTCGGCACGCAGGGATGCCACCGCCTCGAGGGCCTCGGCCTTGCGCAACGAGGTGACGATCAGCCGGCGGGGATGTTCCTCCATAAGCTTCCGGCATACGGCACCCCCACCAGGCCCCAGCCCCCGATGACCAGAACGGTCTTCCCGCCGATGTCCATGACAGACGTCTCCCAGGAACGTGGGTGCGCCACGAACGCGCACAATAGTTTATGTGATAGAAATTACGACAACCTGTGGGAAGAAGCAACCGCGGCCCGGAAGGGGGTTCAGCGCAGTGTTACGGGAACGGAAAAGAGCCGGTCCGCCCAGCCGATCGTCAGCGTGCAGGAGACGGAGGAGGCGGGTGTCAGCCGGATGGTCAGCGGATCGATCGGTGTCGCCGGACGGGACATCCGCATGGGGATGCGGGCGAGGTCCAGGCTCGCCTGGTACTGCGGTTCGGGTCCTGGCGTCCGGCGGTTCACCAGGAGCACCAGGCCATTGCCGTTCGGTACAGTAAAGAGGGAGTAGGTACCCCGGGGAATGGACACACCTCCGATCCGGATCTCCCCTTCGGTCACCAGTGCGGTCGCGGCGTTCGCCCCGGTTCGCCAGACGGAATCGTACGGTACCAGGGTTCCCCAGATATCCCTGCCGCGGATGAAGGGCCGGCTGTAGCGGATCTTGACGTTCCTGCCGGCAAGGACAACCGACGTGGAGTCAAGCGGACTGACAGGATGGATCCTGTCGTTGCGTTCGAACGGGATCTCGAGAACCGTGCGTTCCCAGGCCAGTCGCAAGGTGCCGGCGGACCGGCCGGCGGGCGCAAGGGTGATACGGAACGTGTCGATGGGAGAGGTGAGCGTCCGCGGTGCCACGGTGATCCTGGCGCGGTCCTGGCGTGGATCGTACTGCGTTCCCCACTGGCCCGTCTGGTTGTTGACGATGATGGTCCAGCGGACGGGATCGGGGATCGAGTAGATCGTGTAGGTCCCGCGGGGTATCGGCATCCTGCCGAGGGTCATATCAAAGGTCGTGTGCAGGTGCGTGGCGAGGTTCGCACCGGTCCGCCAGATCTTGCCCCACGGGAGGAGTCCGCCCATGATGGCGCGGCCGCGCATGGAGGGTCGGCCGAAGTCCACCGAGATCACCGACGCGCTGTCGAGCGCCAGGGCGACGGAATCCCGGGGACTCAGAACCTGCTGCTGCGCGGGGGCCAGGAGCGGCGAGGCATAGCAGCAGGCAAACCGCAGCACGGATCATGGGAACGTTCCTGGCCGGTGTTCGTCCCCGCCCCCGCCTCGTGGCGGGAGCGGGGGGAACAGGGAAGGGTTACGGGATCGTCTTTTCCGCCACGACCGCCGTGCCGTAGGCGAGGACCTCCGTCACGCCGGACATCACTTCGTTGGCGTCGTACCGCATCCCGATGATGGCATTTGCGCCGATCTGTTCGGCGTGCTGCATCATCAGCGCGAATGCCTCGAAGCGGGCCCGCTCACAGAGTTCCTGGAGCAGGGAGATGTTCCCGCCGAAAAGGGTCTGGATGCCGGCGCCGATATTGCCGATGATGGACCGCGAGCGCACGGTGATCCCGCGAACCACGCCGAGATCCTTCGTGATGCGGTGCCCGTCGAGCGTGAACGCGGTCGTTACGAGTTTCGGATCCATGGGGGGTTCCCGTTACTTGAATTTGATGCTGCTGATGACCTTGTCGTACGCCGCAAGGTACTCCGTCCGCTGCGATTTGACCCAGTCCAGCGTGATCCGGATGACCTTGTCGTTCTTCACGACGAAATGAACCGGCGTTCAACGTCCTTCGAAGCCATGTAGGTGATCATCCTTGCGGCCTCGCCGCCCACGGTCGCCTGACCGGGGATGCCGCCCGGGAACTTGCCTTTGTTCTGGTCGAACACCTTCTCGAGGGTCAGTCCTTTGGCGCCGAACACGGTGAACTGGATGGCCGTGGACTTGTTGGCCCCCCGGAGGGAGATGGCCAGGTCATTGGTTCCCTTGGGTACCGATTCGAAATTGAAGTTCTCGGGATACTGGAAGCTGAAGAACTGGGTGGTGTAGTCGGTGGTGGCGTCGGACGGAAGCGTCTGGTCGCGTCCCTTTTCGACCGGCTTGGCGAATTCGAACGACTTTGCGATCGCGTCGAACACGTTCACGTGGGCGGCGTAGAGGTCGCCGAACCCTGCGGCTCCAGCGTCGACCATCGCCGTATCCAGGTTCACCATGATGTGGTACCCGGTGATCTTGACATTCGCGCTGTAATTCGCGGTGTAGGGGACCTTGGTCGCGGGTTTGCCGCCGAACGTGACCGCCGACTGTTCGCCGACGATCATCCCGATCGACTTCATCTCGTCGATCGCCTTCTTGATGTCGTCCGCCGGCGTGGCGGTCTTCTTGACCTCGACGGTGAACACGACGCCGTCAGCATACGCGCCCAGCGGATCACGGAACCGCTGATCCGCGTCGGCGGTGTTCAGCACGCGCGGCCGTCCCGCTTCACCGGTCTGGGTCCATCCCTTCGGGTAATGGAACCGGAACCCGTACATCGGGTCACGGTACTCCTGCATCTCCCCCACGGCAACGGGAGTGACCTCCTTCTTCCCTCCGCACCCGGGCAGCAGCGACACCGTCACGAGAGCGATCAGGAACAGGCCGAACAATCTTGTGGTGGTCTTCATACGAGAGCCCCATCTATGGTTGGTGATATACGCTCCAGCTACGCTTGCTCATGAGTCACAGGCGGCCGCGCTCGCACTCCTGGCGGCAACGCGCGTACGCCCGCTCGGCACTGCAGGAAGGGGGGCCGGATGTCCGGCACATGCGGCCAATATAGACAAAAGAGTGGAATTCCTCAACTGTTGATTCTGCCGGAAATTGTCGGTAGGTTGATGCCGAACCATGGTGCCCCGCCAGTAATGCGTATCCGATCGTTCCCCCTGCTGGTCCTCCTCTGCGCTCCCTTCGTCTCTGCGCCGGGTGCCGGGGATCCGCCGACCGTCACGGCCGTTCGCGTGCACACGCCCCCCCGGATCGACGGCCGGCTCGACGACCCTGTCTGGCGGCTCGCAGCTCCGGCTTCCGGGTTCCGGCAGCGCGAACCGCTCGACGGCGAACCCGCGTCGGAACGGACCGAGGTCCGCGTGCTGTACGACGGCGAGGCGCTCTACTTCGGCTGCATGTACTACGACTCCGAGCCGGACAAGATCGTCGCCCGGTTGGCCCGCCGCGACGACGAGGACGAAACCGACGCCGGTTCCGTCCGCATCGACCCGTTCCACGACCACCAGAATGCTTTCGAGTTCACGTTCAACCCGGCCGGGGTGAAGGTGGATATCCTGCAGTTCGAGGACGGGGACCGGGAGGACGCCTCGTGGGACCCCGTGTGGGAGATCGAGACGCAGGTCACCTCCGAGGGGTGGTCGGCCGAAGTGAAGATCCCCTTCAGCGTCCTCCGATACTCCACGGCGGACGGGGACCCGGGCCCACAGGTCTGGGGGATCAACTTCACGCGGATCATCCACCGCAAGCAGGAATCCAGCCGCTGGTCGTACACCCCGCGCAGCGAATCCGGCTTCGTCTCGCGATTCGGCCACCTCGCAGGACTGGACAGCCTTCCCAGTCCGCGCCGCATCGAACTGATGCCCTTCGGGCTCGCACGCCAGGAATGGATCCCCGCGACGGAATCGCACGACCGGATCGCCCGGCTCTCCGCGGACGGGGGGCTGGACATGAAGATCGGCATCTCCAACAGCCTGATCCTCGACGCGACGATCAACCCCGACTTCGGACAGGTCGAAGCCGATCCCGCGGTGCTCAATCTCTCCACGATCGAGACGTTCTACCCCGAGCGCCGTCCCTTCTTCGTGGAAGGGACGCAGATCTTCAGGTTCAATACGTTCGGCGACAACGGCGGGAGCGGCCCGGGGCTCTTCTACTCCCGGCGGATCGGCAAAGCACTGGGAGAGGACCGCGTCGACCTCGCCGAAGGCGAAAAGACCACCGATGTTCCGCTCAGTACCACGATCCTTGGAGCGGCAAAGCTGACGGGGAAGTCCGCCGGCGGGCTGTCCATCGGGGTCCTCGAAGCCGTGACTGCAGAGGAGATCGCGCGTCACCGATTCCGCGGGGACAAGCAAGGAGCAGGTGCTTGAACCGCGGGCCAGTTACACGGTGGCCCGTCTGCGTCAGGACGTCCTGGACGGCTCCACGGTGGGGCTGATCGTCACCTCGGTTCTGAAGGACACCCGGCTTCCCGCGTTCACCGGGGGCGCGGACTGGAATCTCCGCCTCGCCGACCAGGCCTACCGGTGCGACGGATTCCTGGCGCTCTCGCATACATCCGATGAGGACGGAGCACGAAAATCCGGGGCTGCGGGGAGGCTCTCGTTCTCGCGCATCTCAGACCTCCACTGGTTGTGGAGCCTCAGCGCGGACTTCACCACGAAAAGGTACGACATCAACGATGTCGGGTTTTTTCGCAGGCCCAACGATTTCGGCGGGATGGCTTCGCTGCAGTACCGGGAGCTCTCTCCAGCCGACGTCGTCCGGGACTTTTCCGTGCGTCTCATGTTCCATGAGCGGGAGAACTTCGATCGCGCGAACCTGAACAGGGACCTTGAGCTGGAGGGCGAGCTGAACTTCCTGAACTACTGGGGCGCATGGGCCACCGTCGGGGCCGAGCTCGGCCGGTACGACGATCGGGAGACGCGCGGGAACGGACTCTATCGTAAGCCTCCGATCTTCAAGGGGGAGATCGGTGTGAACACGGACGAGCGGCTGAACGTCAAGCTCGGCATCGAGCAGGAACTCGCAGCCAACACCAAGCAGGGCCGTCTGTCGGCAACCCGGATCGAACTGGAACTCCGCCCGGCTCCGTGGATGCGATGGGATCTGGAAGGGGAATTCGAGGCGATCAGGTTCCAGGAAGCCTGGGTCGACAATATCGACCTGGATGGTTCGGTGGCCAGCATCTTTGCGGACCGGACCACCCGTTCATTCAGCGCCACGGTGCGGGGCGGGGTCACGTTCACCCGCGACCTGACGTTGCAGGCGTACGCGCAGCTATTCACCGCGAAGGGGCACCACGAGAACTTTCGCCGGCTGCTGGATCCGTCTTCGTTCGCACCGTATGCCTACGAAGGGGATCCGGACTTCAACGAGCAATCGTTCAACCTCAACGTCGTTCTTCGCTGGGAGTATCTCCCCGGGAGCACCCTTTTCGTGGTCTGGTCGCAGGCCAGGTCGGCAGAATCGTCGGATTTCTTCACCTCGTTCGGCGAAGATGTCACGGAGGTGTTCCGGGCCGCCCCGGCCAATGTGATGATGGTGAAAGCCACGCTCTGGTGGAACCTCTAGCATTCCCCCGGCACTTCTCCCGCAGCGGCCCCGTTCAGAGCTTCCAGTAGAAGTTCCTCTTGTTGCACCAGACCACGATGGACCAGAGACCGCCGGTCCAGAGTGCCCCCCAGAACACCCCGTTGTAGCCGGTCTTGTCCAGCAGGAATCCTCTCCACCATTCCGCATCGATCAGTCCCGCCCAGCGGAGAAGCGTATCGTTGGGGCTGCCGGCGAACAACGGCTCGATCTGGAAGGCGCGGAAGACCAGCCTCATGATGATCTGAAGGAAATAGGCGAGCAGGGCGTTCTTGCCGAACTCTTTGAGCGGGTAAGCCCATGAGGATCGTCCCGCGACATCAATGACCAGATAGAGAAGAAGGAAGGTCCAGGCGCCGAAGCCCGAGGCGGCGAGCGCATACGACGACGTGACGTCGGGCTTGTTGAAGCAGAGGCCGAAATGGCCTGTGGCAAGGCCCGCCTGGTGAATGGCAAGCCCTGCGGCAATGCACCCGGCCCCGACCAGCAGCGAGTTCCTGATGATCTTCTTTCTGTCTCCTCCCGCGACCGTCTCTCCCAGCAGGACGCCGATCATGGTCATCGCTCCGTAGCTGATCGAGGCCCACGGACGGCAATGGACCGTGAGCGGCCGCGCCCAGTCCCCGTCGATCTGGCTGATGGTCCAGAAGGGCCGAGTCGATTCGCCGAAGTGCAGCCACCAGGGAACGGCGGCCGAGCATACGGCGTGGACGAGAAGTACGCCGCCGATGGCCGGCCAGCGCCACCGCGGCGGGAGTTTCAGGCTGGCCGCCCCCATGAAGTAGGCTACGCCGATGGCCTGCAGGATCCCCCACCACCACGAGAGTCCGAGGATCAGGCTGATGTAGACGACTCCGGCGGCGATGAGCATCAGCGTCCGCGACATGACGTGCCGCCACCAGTCGGTCCCTCGCCGGCCGCGGCTCAGCGGGATCGCCATCCCGACGATGAAGACGAAGAAGGGGGCCACGAGGTCGGTGACGGTGAGTCCGATGTTCCTGAGGTTGACTTCGGGGAGAGACCGGATGGCACCAGCGTCCATCCCCTCGGCCTTCTTCGCCTCCTCGAATCGCTCCCACGCGACGTCGGCATGGTTCCATGTCGAGATGGGAAGGCTGCCGAACCAGGAGCCGGCCTGGGGGAGGTTCCGGTAGTCGCCGGCCGCAACGGCGATGACAAAGACCATCAGCAGGATGGTCAGTCCTCGGAACGCGTCGATCGATTCGACGCGGCGCTTCTGCACGGGTGAAGTCGGGATGGGGTCCATGGGCCTGCCGGATGGTGGTGCAGGAAATTGGGGAAGAATGATGACAATGGCAAAGGGGCGGGAAACCGTCCGGTGGAGGCTCGGCCCCTGACCTGTCCAAAACGGCTACGATTTGTAGATTCTACGCTATCGAAACACTGGGAACCCTCGAATTCTGATGGATTTTGAGGTCATTTTCTGGCGTTACCTTTGTACTTACAGGGGGAAGAGGTTCCACCAAAATAGCGATTGGCGTAGGTTATGGCTTCCGAATTTCCGGGGTCCAGGTCCCCTCAGCCTGGCGATGGACGCGGGGCGGGTGTCGGTGCGCTGATGAAGCAGGTGGAACGGTACATCCACGAGCAGAACTACGAAGCGGCACTGGCGATCATACGCGCGATACGCAGCCAGGATCAGGACAACCCGTATGCGAACGCGTACGAGGAGAGGATCCAGCTTCTGTTGTCGATGAAGCGTGCCGTGAAGACGGCCCAGGCCGGCGCAGCGGCCGCGGCAGGAAGCACCGACTCCTCTCCGGTCTCCCGACAGGAGGCCCTGCAGAAGAACCTCGAGGTCATCCTCTCCCGCGCACGCGATCTCTTCGCCCAGAAGGAATTTGACCTGTCCCTCGAAGAATTCCATCGGGCCAGACTGCTCGCCCCCGCGAATCCCGACATTCCCGCTCTCGAGAGCCAGGTCCGCGCCGCGCGCGACGAGGCAGAGAAGTCGCGGGCACAGAGCCTCAAGGGACAGCAGGAGGAGAAGGAAAAGCTGCGGGTGGAGATGCTCCGGCGCGAGCTGGTCCGGATGCAACAGGAGAAGGACGCCCGCCGCTCCCAGCAGGACGAGGCGAAACGGAAGGCCCAGGAAGGGAAGCTCCAGGAGGGGATCGCCGGTGCGCGGGAGACGCTCGCCGCGGGGGCGTTCGATGAGGCTCGTGAGCAACTGCGCTTCCTCCGCCTCCTGGATCCGGCGCACCCGGCCCTTGATGCGCTCGAGCTGGAGATCGGCGCCGCCGAATCGGCGGAACGGCGGAGGCGGGAGGAAGAGGATCAGCGACTGCTGGCCCAGGAGGAGAAGAAGCTCCATGCGCTGGCGGAAGCGGTCCAGCGCTTCATCGAGACAGCGAATCGCTTCGCCGACCTGGGGGATTTTCCCGAGGCGCTGCGGACGATCACCCGGGCATACCTGCTGGACCCGGTGAACGCAGATCTCCGCGCATGCGAGCAGAGGATCCTGGGCCGGCGCGAGGAGGCGGCGCGCAGGGAACGGGAAGAGCAGCGGGCGAAGGAAGAGGCCGAACGCAAGCGACACGAAGAAGAAATGCAGACCCTCGCCCTCGCCGAACAGGAGCGGCTGCGGGAGGAAGAGCGCATTGCGGTGGAGACCGAAGAGCGCGAGCGCCGCGCGGAGCTGGCCCGGCTTCTGGAACGCGTGAAGGGGGCGCTGGAGAAGGACGATCTCCGCGGCGCGCTCGAGGGGATCGCCCTTGCGTTCAAGCTGGATCCGTTCGACGGTGACGTGCAGCGATTTGAACAGGAGATCCGGCAGCGCCAGGCCAGGAAGCGGATCGTGGTGCAGAAGCCCGCGGCGGAAGTCCCTGATGCAGCTGCGCAAGCGCAGAAGATCCTGGAGCAGGCCGAGGCGCTTCTCCGGGGGAACGATCTCGAGGCGGCTTTCGACGAAGTGACGAGGGCGCTCAGCGTGGACCCTCTGAACATCCGGGCCAAGAAGCTGGAAACGGAGATCACCGTGCGCCTGATGGCACGACAGAAGATCGAGCCTGCTCCTCGCCATTCCGCCGGGATCCCGGAATCCGTGAAGCTGGACGACACGATCTCGGCGTTCCGGCAGACCCTCAGCACGTTGTCCACCACGCGGGAGCATCAGGCTCCGCCTGCCGTGGCTCCTCCGCCCGCGTCCTCTCAGCATGTGGCTCCTCCGCCCGCGTCCCCTCAGCATGCGGCTCCGCCGCCCGCGCCGCCGCCGGCCCAGAGCGCCCTTGCCGCCCGCACTGAGGAACTGCTGCAACAGGGGGCCTTCGACGAAGCCCTGGCGGAGGTCGCGATCGCTCTCCTGGAAAGCCCGGACGACCCGACCCTGCGGACGCTGGAGCAGAGGATCTGGGAGGAACGGGAGCGCCAACAGGGGAAGGGTGCCCTGCGGCTGGTCCACCCGCGCAGCAGTGCAGGCAACGGGAACTAGGAGGCGAGAACAATGAGCACGGCCACCGCACAGGTGTTCACACTCCCCGAACGCGAGTTCCAGCAGGCGATCGCCGAGATGCTCGGGCGCGGGGAGTACGGCAGGGTCCTGGACGCCGTCCGGTTCGCCCGTGAACGGGATCCGAAGAACATCTTCCTGATCGCTCTCGACCGCCAGGTGCGCCGGCTGGAAGGGATGCTCTCCACCAATGACCCCGAAGTGGATGAACGGACGAAGACCGAGGAATCGCTCTCCCAGCTGATCCAGCGCGCGTGGGCCGATGCCACCACACGGGGCCTGGTCCTGACGCTTCCGGCCGATGTCGTTCCTGCTGCGGGTCCCTCCCGGACCGAGGCCGCGCCGCCGCCGGTTGCGCCGGCTGCCGTCCCTGCTCAGCCTCCGGTTCCCGCACGTCTTGAGGTCGCTCCTGAGGCCATCCCGGCTCCTTCGGGCCGTCCGGCCCGGAAGGTCTCTGCATCGACGATCGCGGCGGCGGTGCTGACCCTGCTTGTGATCGGCATGGCCATCACCTACTTTGCCACGCGGAAGAGCCAGGTTCCCGGACAGGTAACGCTCTTCACAAAGCAGCCGGCAGCTGTGCCCCCCGCGGCTGTAGTGGAGCCGGCCCCCACGCCCAGGATCGAAACCCCCGCTTCAACCGGAACCACAGTTCCTGCGAATACGGTCCGGCAGCGGTCTCGCACCACGAAGCCAACCCGCGAGTCCGGGCAGGGAACAACTCCGGCCGAAAACACCCCCCCCAAGTCCGTGCCGACTTCGGAACCCGGCGCGTCGAAGACGCCGGCCCACGTGGCGGTGGCCAGCCTGGTGTCGGCACCGGCCAGGGACGCGGCAGCCAGCGCCCAGCCCGAAACGGAAAGTGCTGAGCCGTTCATCCCGGTCCAGAAGGAGCCCCGCGTGCTCAAACTCGTCGAACCCGAGCTTGGTGATGCGTCGTTCGGACGTGCGAAGGACGGGGAAGTGGTTGCCCGCGTGTTGATCGGGACCGATGGCAAAGCCATGAAGGTCCGCATCATCAAGTCGACGAACAGCTTCCTCAACAAACCGGTCGCGGAAGCGTTGCTGAAATCGCAGTTCGAACCAGGAGTGATGACGGTGGGGCCGGTCCAGAGCTGGCTGACGGTGCCGTTCAAATTCCGATAGGTGAAAGGGGAGCCGCAGAGACACAGGTCCGGCCAGGCCGGGGTCCCGTGTCTCCGCGGTCATTGAGGGATTCAGTCCGCTCTTCAGAGCGTTGTTTCGTGGACCTGCCGGAGTGCTTCGCGCAATTGACGCTGGGCATCCCTCATCCTCGTTGAGATCTCGCGGCCGACGCCCCTCAGGTTCCGGTGCAGACCCTCCATCTCGAGCTTCAACGCATTGCGCTCGATCTCCATCTCCGGGACCGCTTCGCGGATATGGATGTCCAGATCTTCCATGTGGTCGCCGGAATGGCTGCGGACCTTCCATTCCCTCTTCTCGATCTCCATGCTGAGGGTCTGCTTCTTCCCCTTCCGGAGGATCTCCATCTGGGTCTTCTCCTGCTTGCCGGTATCGTCTATCGCCTCCCATACGTCGCCGACCTCGCTGACCTCCCGGTCGCCGACCTTGAGGATCACATCACCGGCCTTGAACCCCGCCTTGGCTCCGGCGGAGCCCTTCTTGACGCGCTCCACGAGGATCCCTTCGCCGCCCGGCACCTCGAAGTACTCGGCGAGCTGAGCATTCAGGGTCTGCATGCTGAGCCCGGAGAAGTCGGACATCCGCGCGGCCACGGTGTAATACCGCAGGGAATGTCCGGGCCACGGAGGCGCGACGGGGACCCCCATGCTGAACGACCTGGCCAGGGAATTCTTCGGGGTCTTGCCAAGCTTCACCTGTATCGTCTTCTTCTGGTCCTTGCGCAGGACGATCGCCTTGGCCGTGGACCCCGGCTCGGCCTTGCGGACCGCTTTGGTCAGGTCGTCGGCGTCATAGATGCTCCTCCCGTTGAACTCCACCACGACGTCGCCGGACTCGAACCCTGCCTTCTCGGCGGGGCTGTCTTCGACCACTTCTCGGATGTAGGCCCCTTCGTCCGCTTTGATCCCTTTCTCCCTGGCCATGTCGGCGTTCATGTCGGTGAGGGAGACCCCGAGCCAGGCCTTCCGCGAGGTCTCCACCGTCACGACGACCTTCTTCTCCTGCTTCTCTTTCTCCTTTGCCTTCTCCTCCTGGGAGAAGGCAGGGGCGCTTCCCGCGAACATGAACGGGAGCAGCCCGAGGGCGAGTACGAGCGATGTACGCATACGACCTCTCCTTGTGTTGTAGTGTGAACTGTACGTGTGTACTCTCAGCGGTGCCAGTATGTCGGGACCATGCCCGGCCACATCACGGGGATCGCAGGATCTCGTAGAGCGCGTTCCGGGCTTTGGTCCCGCCGATGGTTCCGAGGTAGATCACTGCGTCCCGACGGAGATCGCCTTCGGACGCATCGCGGGCGACCTGGACGAGGAAGTCCACCGCCCGGTCGGTACCCATTTCGGCCACACCGTACAGGGCCGTTTCTCGCGCGAGCCTGTGCTCTCTGGGAAGCGAACGATACAGGTCGATCAGCAGCTCCACGTTCCGGTGCTTGTCTCTTCCCGCAGCGGCGATATTGTCGATGGCGGTGGTCTGGAGAACCGTGTCGGGGGTGGTCCGGGCGACCTGGACGAGAAACGTCAGCGCTCGGGAGGTGCCCAGCGATGCGGCCGCGTCGATCACGGCCAGCCGCCGTTGGGCATCGGCCTGCGGGAACTGGCCGTAGAGCATCGCGAGGGATTCCATGGCCTTTTCCTGCTCCCCCGGCACCTGGCCGATGCTGAGGATCGCGGTCTCCTGAACGCTCCAGCTGCTGTCGCTGCGGGCGGCGTCGACGAGCACGGGCAGCGGGTCGAACTTCGACAGGCGCGAAAGCGAGCGGAGCGCAACCGACCTGACCTGCGGCGGGCGCCGGGGGTCCCGCGCCAGTTCCCTGAGTGCACGAAAGGCCTGTGCGTCGCCGCGGGTCTCGCCAAGGGCGGCAAGGGCTTCGAGCCTGGTCCGGGTCTCGCCGTCCAGATGCGCCGCGGCGTCCGGGAACCCTTCGTTGAGTGTGACGAGACCGCCGGAGGTCGTGAACCGGAGCGCCCTGTGCATGCGCCTCACCGTGAACTCGAGCGACCGGATGCCGTGCTCCTGGATGATCAACACCTGGGAGACTTCCGACAGTCGCATCGAAACGCTGTCGGCGCGGGCCCTTGGTCCTTCGGCCGCCCGGAGTGCTGCGAAGTCCGCGGTCGCGTCCTCGGCGTACCTGCTCCTGGGAAACCGCTCGAGGAACAGGGCGTACGCGGTCATGGCTTTGCGGCGGTCCGTCTGGGCCAGTGCATAGGCGGACCAGTAGGCGGCATCTTCGACGTAGGGGCTCTGCGGGAAGAGTTTCTGGAGTCCCTCCAGGGTCTTCCGGGCCTCGACCCACCGCTCCTCCATGATGTATCCGTACCCCCTGCGATAGGCGGCGTATGCTCGGTCGTCAGCGGGTTCGACCGCCGGCGCGACATACGCGTACCAGCGGAGCGATCTGCCTGCCTGTGGGTCCTGGGCCCCGGCATGGACGGCGACAAGCAGCAGGAGGACCGGGGTCAGAAGGAACGCGCGCTTCACGGGAGTTCCCTCCTGGACGATGCGGTCTGCACGTAGGCCGCCTCGGCCATGCGAAGTTTGAACAGGAGGTTCTCCTGGCGGATGCCGCCGCGGATGACCTCCACGTGCTGCATACCGTTCTCGCCCGTGTTCGCGATCTCGAGCAGGACCCGCTCCACGTCGCCGACGAGGCGGGCCGTGTGGATGTCCATGGGACGCTCTTGAAGATCCTTCGCCTGCTGCAAGAGCTCGCGCGAAAGCTTGCGCTCCGTCCGGAGATCGACGGGTTTCCTGGCCGGCACCTCCATGTTCTCCAGTCCCACCAGCAGGGCGCGCGAGCGCCGCAGGTACTGGTGGACCTGGGGGGACGGCGGCGGAGCCTGCACGCCCAGCACCGGAACGGTTGCCGCCGTGGAGGGCGGGGGTTGGGGTCCCGGGAACCGGACGAAGAAGGAGAGCACCACCACCGCTGCCAGCGCTACGGCGGCGATCCCCAGGGTTCGACGCCGCCCGAGGACCGTCTCGTCCAGCCAGTCGCCGAATCGTGAGGCCGGCGCGGGAACCGAACGGTCCTCCTCCCGGAGCCTGAGCTCCACGGACCGGGAGAAATTCCTCCAGTATTCCGGCGCCAGCCGCTCCGACGGCCTCGTCGAAACATGGGAGAGCAGCCGGACGGTCGTCTCGATCCGCTGGAGATGGTCCGAGCAGGGCCTGCATCCCGACAGGTGTTCCATCAGGCGGATACGGTCCGTGTCGGAGATCTGCCCCGTCGCGTGGTCGTACAGGAGTGCGCGGGCGCGTGCGTGTGTCATGACGCTTCCTCCCGCAGGTGGTGAAGTTTGTCCCGGAGTTTCTCCATGCCTCTGAAGAGATGTGTTTTGACGGTTCCTTCGGAGCACCGCAGAATGGTGCTCACCTGTTTGGTCGAAAGCCCTTCGAAGTGACGTAGCAGAACCACCGCCCGCTGCATGGTCGGCAGCTCGTGCAGCGCCCGCTCGATCTCCTCGCGCGTCGACGACGTGTCCGGGTCCGGCTGCCAGGCGGCCGCTCCGGCGAGTTCCAGCGCCGGAAGCTCCACGCGGTTATCGATCACCTGCCGTTCACGCTGTGCTCGTTTCACACGGTTCAGGGAGAGGTTGGTGACGATCCTGTACAACCATGTCGAAAACGCCGCATCCCCCCGGAACGTGGCGAGCGACCGGTACACCCGCACAAAGGCATCCTGTGCCGTCTCCTCCGCTGCAGCATGATCGCGCAACAGACCGTACGCGACATCGTACGCCTGGCGCATATGGCCTTCGACAAGCAGCCTGAAGGCTTCCTGGTCCCCCGCCTGTGCGCGAGAGATGAGCTGCTGCTCCGAGGCAGCTGTCATGCGGGGATCCCGTTTACGTGTTAGACATCGGGGGTGGCCGATCGGTTGACATCGGCAAGGACCGCTGAGTGGCCGTATGGCCGCGCTTCTAGGACGAACTGGAGAGCGGAAAGGTTGCAGATTGCCCCGTTTCCCGGGCCCCATGCGCGGGCCCGGGAAACGGGGGGAGGATCAGGGGGTGGCGTCGAAGATCAGGCCGCGGTACCGCTGGTACAGATACGAGACCGAGAGCAGGATGACCCCGAGGCCGATGAACGACACGATCCTGTACACCGTGTCGAGGAAGGACAGGTCATAGATGAAGATCTTCAGGATCGCCACGCCGAAGAGGACGATGGCGGCGATGCGGAGCACCCTGGTCCTTCTCCAGAGTCCGTAGCCCATCAGCAGGATCGAGTAGACGAGCCAGGCCGAGGAGAGCAGCATCTGTTCCAGGTTGGCCAGGTGGTGGGCCTGTCCGTTCGTGTCCTCCGGCAACAGAGCGATCTGGCGCTCGAAGATGTCGCGGATCTCCCCGGTGATCAGGACGAGCGTTGCGGCGATGATCAGCAGCCGGACCGCCAGGACGATCTCGTCGAGCCACGGATGGGGGGGGGTGCCCCGCCGGGTGACCACCATCGACCAGGCCAGAACGGCGATAACCACCAGCAGCACCGCTGCCCGCGTGTTGACCACGGGGACCAACGCCGTCACCGGGTCGTAGGCGAACCCGCGCACGAGCGCGAGCGCGGTCCCCAGCGCGGCGATCGCGAAACCGGCGTCCAGGATGACCCGTCTGCCGGACCGGGCTCCCGCCCAGATCAGCGGAACGGACGCCAGCGTCCAGATCCCCGCCAGCGTCATGAGCCGCAGGAAGACCAGCTCGTCGCGTGCGGCGTCGGGAGCGAAGAGGATCGTATGCCTGAACGCGTCGATGGTCTCGACGGTGCAACAGGTGAACCAGGCCAGGATCCAGGGGATGTGCAGCCATTCGCCGAAAGCGAACCGGTCTTTGCGCCTCAGCCAGAGCGCCTGCCACAACGAGGTGCCGCCGACGAGCGCGAACATCGCAAAGCGCGGATTCAGAACGGGGACGAACTGCTCGATGGGGACATACGCGGCGCTCGCGGCGATTGCCTTGAGCACCGCAAGGCAGGCCACGATGATCCCCGCCAGTCGGACCGGGCGGATGTCCAGGAGTTCGCCGCACCAGGTCAGCGGGATCGCAAAGGTGGTCCAGGCGGCGGTGATCGCGAGGCCCTGCTGGAAGCGGAGAGCCGCTTCGGCAGTGCCTTCGGCGGCGACCAGCATCGACCGGAACAGGTCGTTGATCTCGATGGTGAGCAGAAGGAACGCCAGGAACATCCAGGTGCTGTGAAGCACCGGGGCCAGCTGAGGGGTCATCCTCCGCGGAGCGCGCCGGGCTGCGAGGAGGACCGCAGCGGTCGCGGCGATCAGCGCGAGAAAAGCCCCCGCGCGCCGGTTCAGGAGGAGCGTGAAGGCGGATGGATCACTCCAGACCAACGCCCCGGGCGTCACCAGCAGGACCGCCACGGCCCATGCCAGCACCGCCAGCGATGCGATCCACACGTAGCGAAGATCCCGGCGGAGGCCGATCCATGCGAGCGCGGCCACTTCGAGCGCATAGACCGGAATGACCACGAGATCCTCGAAATGGATCTCCGCGGCGAGCACCACGAGCACCACGGCGGTGATCGCGTTCTGCATGACCTCCGCCGTCCGGTCGGTCCTCCGGCGGGAGATCAGGATCGCCGTCCCCGCGTACAGCGCGGCGAACAGCGCGGCCACACCTCCGGTCCAGAGATGGTGGTCCGGGTCGATGATGAGATACATGCCGATGGAGAAGGCAAGCGCGTTGGTCCCGCCCAGCAACCGGTGGAGAACGGTCGTCCGTTCCGAAGTGAACAGGGTCCGCGCCGTGTCCAACCCGTGGAAGAGCAGCCAGAAGACGCACAGGAAGAAGACCGCCACGGCCAGATGCTGCTCCCCGAAGGCGTCCCCATACCAGAGAAAGTAGACGGCGTACGTCGCCGCCAGGGTGAGCGGTTCGAGAATGACCCACCGGGGTTTGAGCAGCAGGACGGCCAGGATCCCCGCATCCAGCAGGGCGATATAGGTGAAGAGTCCGGTGGCGTTCGGATCGCCGGTGCTGAGGAGGAACGGCGTCAGGAAACCGCCGATCCATCCGAGCAGCGACACGGCCAGGGATTCATACCGGAAGGCCTGCAGGAACGCGACCACGGTCACCACGCCCATCAGGAAGAAGGCGACCGGCTGGGAGACCAGTGCGTAGTAATTGAAGGACGCATAGGCGCTCAGGTAGAGGATCGAGATCCCGGCGCCGACCAGGCCCTGGGCGAAGATCGCCAGTCCGCGGGTATGCGACCGGGCAGCCCCGGCGAGAAGCGCACTGCCGGTCGCCACACCGATCAGGACCCGTACCCACTCGTTGATCCAGTTCCTGTCGAAGGCATACTTCAGGAAGAAACCCACGCCGATGATGAGGGCGAGCGCCCCGATCCGATTCAGCAATCTGCCCCCGATCAACGCCTCCCACTCCTCCTTCGTCTTTGAAGGGGCCGGAGGCGGCGCGGGCAGGGAAGGCGCGGACACGGGCACCGGAGCTCTGGTCGGGAGCGCCGGCGCGGGGTACGCGATCTGGGTCGGCATTTCGGTGATCGGGGTGGGGGAATGCGGCAACGGCTGTGCCGGCGGCGGCTGCTGGTGGCGGTGCCGGTGGAACTGCCCCCTCGAATTGATCGAGGCGACCCTTCAACATCTTGATCTCGAGAGCCGAGTCATCCAGCCGGGCGGAAAGGACGGAGAGCCTGATCAGGATGACGATCACCGCGATGCTGAGGAGCAGGAGGAGGAGGATCTCCATGGGGGGACCTTTCGATCAGTCTGCCGGGTGCCGCTTCAGCCCTGCGACGCCATCAAGCGTCGGACGGGCTCGTTGTCGGCGTAGACATGCCATTCCGCAACCAATCCGTCACGGACCACGGCGTGCCAGGCCGCGGGCATCTGCCACCGGTTCTTCACCGGGACGGGCGAGCCGACGGCGTAGCTTCCCTGGGCGGTGCCGAACAGGGCGAGGTCCTCGTTGCGGTGCAGGACCTGACGGCAGGTGATGGCAAAATCCGGGAAGAGATAGAAGTACCGCAGCCAGGCCTTGCGCATCTCTTCACGTCCCCGGAGCTCCTCTCCCAGGGAATCCACGAAACGATGGTCGGCGGACATGAGGGCGCACATCCCCGGAACGTCATGCGCGTTGATCCGCTCGATGAACCGGAGAACGACGTCGACAGGGCTTTCTACTGCCTGTTTCATGGGGTGACGGCTATTCGAATTTGAATTCGTGGGCGTTTCCAAAGACCGGGATGACCAGTTCCTTCTGACGGGAACTTGTGGTGGCGATCCGGACATCTTCGATGATGATGCTGGCGGCGGATTCGGGAATGAACACCGCGCGGATGCTGTCGGTCTGCCCGGGGGCCAGGGGGCCCTTCGGGAGCGTCACTTCGAGGCCCTTGAGCCTCGTCTGACAACTGCTGAACACCACCGGCTCGGTTCCGTTGTTGGTGACCGCGACGGCTGTGCTTTGACGCCGGGCCACTTCGGCGTTGCGGAACCAGAACTGGGCCGGGTCCACGGCGAATTCCACCACCACGACGGCTGCGAACTCGATCCGGAGCTGCGGGTGGTCGGCGGCGTTGGAGTTGATCGTGATGGACTTGTGGACCGGACCTTCGAACGAGCGGGAGTTGAATTGCAGGAGGATGGTCGTGCTTCCCCCGGGGGGACGCTCCTGGCGGCCGTCGCGGTGCCCGTGCAGCCGCACGAGGCGTCGATCGCCCCCAGAACCAGTTCCTCCGTTCCAGGATTGTTCACGGTCAGGGTCTTCTCCACGAGCGCGCCGCGGTAGACCCGTCCGAGGTCGAGAGACGTTCCCTCACCGACGGCGATCCGGGGCTGTGCGACCGCGACGGCCGCGATCGCCAGCTGGATGCCGGCGACGGTCACCCGCGCTCTCCAAGGTCTTTTCACGGCCTATTCGTCCTGTTCGGTTTCGTTCTCGAAATACGGACGGAGGTCGATCCTGAAGACCCCGCTGTCTGTGGTGCCGAGGAAGAGGGCCCTGGTGGCTTCATTCCAGTGAGCCGTGGCCGCCTGAAATGCCGGTCCGCGCTGAAGGACCTGGCGCCACGTCCCCCCACCGGAATGGGAGTGGTAGATCTCCCTGCCGCCCACAACGGCGATGACGTTGTTGGGCTTCCCCTTATCCATGGCGATCAGGACCTCGGCGCCGGTCTCCCAGGGGACGGCATAGCGGTCCCATTCGGCGCCCAGGTTCGTGGATCGGAAGCACTCGCCCTTCGCGGTCCAGGCGTACAACGTCCGGGGGTCGTCGCCGTCGAGGGTGACCAGGGCGATGTTGTCCTGCTTGAGTCCGTACCGGCGTTCCTCCCAGATGATGCCGCCGTTCGTGCTCTGCAGAACTCCCGCGTCCTCCGTGGCCGCATGGACGAGTCCCGCATTGGTCGGCGTGAACGTGAACGCGTTCACCGGGTGGCGCAGGTCCGCCGGTCGCGTCTGGCTCCAGCTCTTCCCGCTGTTGGTGGAGTAGAATATCCCGTGGTCGCCAGAAGCGAACAGGCGGTTCTTGTACCACGGATGGGCGGCGACGACCGTGGGGGGAGAAGGAAGCGTTCGGCCGAAGGGTTCCCACGAGGAGCCGCCCGTGGAGGTACGGAACATCCCTGCGGGCGTTGCGGCATACGCCAGACCCGGGTTCGCCTCATCGAAACACATCGAGGTCACCGGCCTTCCCCTGAGCCCGGAGCTGGCGGGGACCCACGCAGTTGCAGCGGGGTTGTTCTGGAATATCGTTCCGTCGACGGCGCTGAAAATGCGGCTGCCGTCCGCGGAGGAGATGATCAGGGAAACGTTCGCCCCGCCCAGTCCGGCGTCCAGGTGCTCCCAGGAATTCCCGTGGTCCGCGGACATCTGCACGCCGATGCCGCCCCCGTAGGCGAACAGGAACGGCCGGGCCTGATCCTGGACGACCATCGCGGACGTGGGGGACGACGGGAGAGAGGAGCGGATGTCCAGCCACGTTCCTCCGAAATCCGTGGATCGCATGACCCCATTCTCGGTTCCCGCGTAGGCGAGGTCGTGGTTGTTCGGGACATCGCTCATCGTGTAGACGCGTCCGCCTCCGGCGACCACCGCCGTCTCGCTCCAGTTCTGGCCTCCGTCGCTGGACTTGAAGAACGCTCCCGCGGCGGTTCCGAAGATGATCGCGCGGCTGTCGCTGCGGTGGACAAGCAGGGTTGTCGGCGACTCCATGCCGGTGTCCGAAGTCAAAGGTGTCCAGGTCTTTCCGGCATCCGCGGAACGCATGATCCCCGCACCGTCGATCGCGGCATAGACGACGTCCGGGCGGGACGGGTCGACCAGGACGGCGGTGACGGTGCTCAGGGGGAGACGCGCGTTGGTTCCCAGCAGGGCAGGGGCCCACGTCCGTCCACCGTCGGTCGACTGATGGAGACCCTTGCCGGCGAGGCCGGCGAACAGCGTGGAAGGCTTCCAGGGATCGATCGCCAGCGTGCGACAGGGACTCTGCTCCTGCGCTCCGGGCTCGACGCGAACCTGGGTCCACTCTTTCCCGCGGTTGGTCGACATGAACAGCCCACCCTCTGATGCGGCGTAGAACCGGCCGCCTTCCTCCGGGTGCTGGACCAGCTTGTTGATCCGCTTCCGCTGAGGTGCGCGATGCAGCATCGTCCAGGTCTTGCCGAGATCGGGTGAAAGGTAGATGTCGCCGTTCAGGAGACCGGCGAAGATCGACCCCGGGACCTTTTCATCGGCCAGCATCGCGCTGACGTTCTGTGCGGTGGGGCCTCCGGTGGGTTCCCACCTGAGGGCCGGGCCGGACCCGCCGCAACCCAGCAGGAAAAGCGCCGCCCCCAAGACGATCCCTGACCCTGCCTTCATCGTTGTGTGCCTCGTGTGCGTGGTTCTTCTTCGGATGCCGGGGTCCTACGCTTCCTCTACCTCTCCGTGGAACGCCGTCAGGAGCGTGGACGCGAAGGTGATGACGTCGCGAAGCACCGCTTTCCCTTCCGGGGTGGCGACGGAGCGGTCCATCGCGTCTCGATCGTCGAAGTAGAGCTCCAGAACTGCCTGATACTTGGATTCACCGATCGGGGCCCCCGTGACACGGGTGATCTCCAGTTTGCGCAACCCCGGGACCTTCCGGACAAGGGGGATGTGCACGTCTTCAAAGTGTTTGTCAAACGCCGCGGGGTCGGCGGGCTTCTTATATAGAGCGATCAGCTTGACCATGTCCTGCGGTGCTCCGAGAGATCTCTGCAAAAATATAGGCACGGTGAGGTGGAAATGCAACGCTTCGGGCCTCCCGACCGGGCGGTCCCGACGACGGGGGGCCGGAACTGCATTTTCCCTGCTCATTTCGTACCATACGACATGGCAGGTTCCGCCCCACCGTTGTTTCGTGACCCGGCGCAGGCCGGCAAGTCCCTTGCCAGGCTTGAGGAAGAGTACCTTCGGGCCGGCTGCAACCACCCACCGGACGACCTTTTCCTCAGCCCTGCGGGGGGTGCTGGATGGTCTCCCCGATCCGGGAATGGCGCTCAACAACCTCCTCCGCTTCGCCGAAGCCTCCGTCAGCCGCACCACCCTCTTCAACGACCTTGTGGAGTACCCCGTCATCCGGGAGGTGCTGCTCGCGATCTTCTCCCAGTCGCAGTACCTTTCGGACATCCTGGTGCGTGACCCGGGCCTCTTCCGCTGGCTCACCACTACCGACGTCCTGCACCGACCGCTGGATACGGGAATACTCCGGCAGGAGGTGCGCCGGATCTGGGAGATGTTCGCACGTCCTGAGCGGCGCATGGACGCCCTCCGCCGGCTTTACCGTAGGGAGATCCTCAGGATCGGGGCCCAGGACATCCTCGAGAAGGCGCCGGTGGAGCTGCTCACCCGCCAGCTCTCGGATCTTGCGGACGTGTTGATCGACGCGGCGCTTGCGGGCGTGACGGAGACGCTGTCGAAAAACTGGGCGTGTCCCCGTCGACACCGTATGTCGTCCTCGGGCTCGGCAAACTCGGCGGGCGTGAGCTCAACTACAGCAGCGACGTCGACCTGATCTGCGTCTACGGAGAGGACGGCGAGGAGCAGGGTCCGGAGCGGCAGGCCGGTCAGCAGGCTCGAGTTCTTTCATCAGCTGACGGAACGCCTGGTCCAGAGCCTCTCCGTGGCCACCGGAGAGGGGCATCTCTACCGGGTGGACATGCGGCTCCGGCCGGAGGGAGGGGCGGGGCCCCTTGCGCGCTCGCTCGCAAGCATGCTGACCTACTACGAGTCCCGGGGTGAATTGTGGGAGCGGCAGATGCTCATCAAGGCGCGGGCAGTGGCTGGCGACCCGGACTTCGGGGCCGAGCTGCTGGCCCGGCTCGAACCGTTCGTCTATCCCCGCACCCTCTTCCAGCATCCATCACACTATGTCGCCCGCATCAAGGCCAAGATCGAAGCCGTGGTCGGCGACGAGCTGAACGTCAAACTGATGCCTGGAGGGATCCGCGACATCGAGTTCAGCGTCCAGGTGCTGCAACTGCTGCACGGGGGGAGGGACCGATCCCTCCGCGCGGCCAACACGTTGGAGGCGCTGCAGCGGCTTACCGAATGCGGCCTGATCAACCGCGGCGAGGCAGACGGTCTTGCAGAAGCCTACCGGTTCTTCAGAACCGTCGAGCACCGGCTGCAGATGGTCCTCAACACTCAGACGCATTCGTTGCCTGATCATCCGGACGAAGTGTCGCTGCTGGCCAGAAGGCTGGGGTTCCCCGACAGGGCGGTGTTCGAGGAAGAAACGATCCGCCATCGCACGAACGTTAAAAAGGTGTTCGACGACCTTGTGGCCGGACCCGCGGCAGCCGCTGCGGGCGGAGAAACGGACCCACTGACGGCGATGCTTGAGGGGCGCGTGGACCAGCCGGCCCTCGAGCGGAAGCTGCAAGATCATGGATTCAAGGCGCCGCGGCAATCCCTGGCTCATGTCCGCATCCTCGCCGGGGGCAGTTCCCTCAGCCAGCATCCCGAATTCGAGGCTCGCACCCGCGAGGCGCTGCGGGTCATCGCCTTCCGCCTCTTTGCGGAGCTGGCCGGAGCTCCGGACCCGGACCTCGCGATCGCCAACCTCTCTGCGATCGTCTCGTCGCACCGATTTCCGCATCAGTTCTTCACTCAGCTTGCGGAAGATGGGTTCAGGAAGTTCGTGCTCCAGGTGTGTGCCCGCAGCCCGTGGGTGGCGAGGGAGCTTTCTCGCGATCCGTTGTTGATGGAGGGGATCAGCGCCGCAGTGGGAGTGGCGCAGCCGGCGGAAGGGCCTGAGGCGGCTGGGCGGAGATCCCGCACGGTACAAGTCCCGCCGGGAGGTGAGGGCCTGCGTGAGAAACCTGCTGGGCTTCACTCCGTTCGCCGAGCTTTCCCGGGAGCTTTCGGAGATCGCCGATGCGCTGGTCGTGGACGCGTTCGAACGAAACGCGGCGCACACCGGGATGGCGGTCTTTGCGCTGGGGAAATACGGGAGCAGGGAGTTGAATTTCCGCGGCGATCTGGATATCCTCTTCGTGAACCGCGGGGCCGACCCGGAAGAAGTCGACCGTGCGGCCACGGGGCTGCTCCGGGTCCTCACGGGGACCCCCGGCCATGGGGGGATGTACGAAGTGGACATCCGTCTGCGGCCGGAGGGAAAGAACGCCCCGCCGGTCGCGAATATCGCCGGTCTTGCACGGTACCTGGAGAAGCGTGCGTCACTCTGGGAACGGCAATCGTTCACACGGCTCAGGTTCGTCTGCGGAGACGCCGGGGTGGCCCGGGAAGTTCTCGACCTGACCGCCGGGTGGGTCTACGGGAGCCCGCTTCCCCCAGGATGGATCCGAACGATCGTGGAAATGCGGCGTCGGATGGAACCGCGGAGCCAGTTCAGGAACGATGCCCCGGTCAATCTCAAGCGGTCCTCAGGCGGGATGGTGGACATCGAGTTCGTCACTCAGGTCCTGCAGTTGTGGGCCGGAAGAGACGCTCTTGGATTGCGCGGCCGGCCGGTACCGGAGATCCTCGGTGCTCCCTGCTGTGCCGGCGGGATCACGGAAGAAGAGCGGAATACGCTTGAGGCGGTCTATCTGCGGTACAGGGAGATAGAAAAGATGATGCGGATCTGTCTCGAGGAGAGGTCGTCCGTCCTGCCCGACGGCGAGAAACTGGAACGGCTCGCCCGGTGTCTGGACGGAACGTCCGCTGCCGTGTTCCGGGAGAGGCTTGGGGCGGAGATGAGGCGGGTGCGCCAGCTCTTTCTGGCGATCTGTCTGCGTCTGGAGGAGGCCGCCCGATGAGGTTCCTCACCGTCTCCCGCGCTGCCATCGGTGCCTCGGTCCTGGCATTGCTGGTCTACGTGCGGACCATGGCTCCCTCAGTGTCGTTCATCGATGGCGGAGAGCTCGCAACGGTCGCGGCCTCTCTGGGGATCGCCCATCCCACAGGGTATCCGCTGTTCACCCTGATCGGCCGCGTCTGGACCATGCTCCCGTTGCCGGGACAGGAGATCGTCCGGCTGAATCTCATGGCGGCGGTGATGGCGGCCGCGGGGATCTATGTCTTTGTGAGGCTGGCGGGGCTGGTCCTGGTCCGTCTGTCCGAGCGGGAGGGTGGGGCCGAGAACGACCTGCGCGGGGCGGTTGCGGGTGCGGCGGGGCTGGTCCTTGCCTTTTCGGAGACCTATTGGTCGGTCGCCGTGATCGTCGAGGTGTACGCCCTTCACGTCCTCTTCCTCTCGCTCGTGCTCTACAGTTTCCTGCGGGCCGTCGAGACGTCGCGGATGGCCTGGTGGTACATGTTCGCATTCCTCCTGGGCCTCAGTTTCTGCAACCACATGACGACGATCCTGCTTGCTCCGGGATTGCTCTTGTTCTATTTCTCCACCCAGGGGGGGCGGAGGGAGGTGTGGGGGCGGATCCTCCGGATGGGGCTCCCCTTCGGCGCGGGGTTGTCGGCCTACCTGTATCTTCCGTTGCGCGCCATGCATGCGCCGGCGCTGAACTGGGGGAACCCGGTCTCCCTGGAGCGCCTGTTCTGGCACGTCAGCGGCAAGCAGTACCGGGTCTGGATCTTTTCGTCCACGGAAGCGGCGGGGCGGCAATTCTCCCACTTTCTTTCGACCCTCCCGGGGGAGATGGCCGTTCCGGGATTGGTGATCGGCTTCCTGGGGTTGCTCGTGATGATCAGGCGTGACCGGCGCCTGGCCGCGGCGACGATGCTGCTCTTCGTCACGACGGTGCTGTATTCGATCAACTACGACATCCAGGACATCGATTCGTACTTCCTCCTCGCCTACGTCATTCTGGCGCTCTGGGTGGCGGCCGGTCTGGCGGCGATCGGGAGGTGGTGTCTCGCGACGCTCCGGCTGCATCCCGCCGCCGTGGCGGCCGCCATGCTGCTGGTGGGCGGCGTGCCGTTGTTGTCGCACTACGCGAAGGTCGACGAGAGCAAGAACTACCTCGTCGAGGACTACACGACCAACATGTTCTCATCGCTGCAGCCGGACGCCCTGGTGCTTTCGTACCAGTGGGACCACTGGGTCTCGGCGGCCTGCTACTATCAGCTGATCCGGCGATACAGGGAGGACGTAGCGGTGGTCGACAAGGAATTGCTCAGGCGGTCGTGGTACTACCCGCAGCTGGCCGCGCGCTACCCCTGGCTGATCGGGGGATCTTCGGCCGAGGTGGAGTCATTCCTTGCCGAGCTGGCCAAGTTCGAGCACGAGCGGCCGTACGACCCTGCGGTGATCCAGGGGAGGTATCGTGGCGATGATCAGGAGCTTCATCGCCCGGTCTCTTGCCGGTGCGACCGGTGTATGTCACCGGAGAGATCGAGGAGGATTTCACCCGGGGTCTGCAGCGGGTTCCTGAAGGGCTCGCATTCCGGTTGTACGCGGACTCGCTGTTTCACCCTACGCCGGAGCCGAAGTTCTCATACCGGCCATTTCCGAGGCCTGGCCGCCTGGAGGACCTGACGCGGGCCATGTATGCCCAGTCCCTGGCGGCCCGGGGGGCCTACTATCTTGCCAATGGGAGGCGGGATGAGGCCAAAAAAGCGCTGATTTCAGCCATTTCCTTCGATCCCGGGTTCAACGAAGCCAGGAGGTTATTGTCGTTGACGGGGAAGTAGATGGGCTGACACAAACCCTGCCAAATCGAACCTCAACTGCTTTTCTCCCGCCTTTTTTGGTTGACTATTTTATTGGATTTGTTATATTAATGTGCTCCGCTCTTCAGCGAGGACTCCGTTGTTATTGGCGTTTTGCGTACCCGCCGGCGCGCCACCGGACGGGGAGCGGGGAATTACTCGCTGGCGTAGCTCAATTGGTAGAGCAGCTGATTTGTAATCAGCAGGTTGCGGGTTCGAGTCCCATCGCCAGCTCAGCGTGTGGCGGCCGAGGCGGTGAACCGGGAGCGGGGTCCGGTGCGATCGTCCCGACCTGCGGCGGGGAGCGGAGCCAACACGGGCAGGTAGCGAAGCGGTCAAACGCAACAGACTGTAAATCTGTCGGCCTCGGCCTTCGGAGGTTCGAATCCTCCCCTGCCCACACCGATTGACCATGGGCGGATCGACCGGTGTCGGTCGAGATGCGGGAGTAACTCAGTTGGTAGAGTCACAGCCTTCCAAGCTGTTGGTCGCGGGTTCGAGTCCCGTCTCCCGCTCTGAAGTCGACATGACTTGCCGCTTGCGTAGCTCAGTTGGTAGAGCACTTCCTTGGTAAGGAAGAGGTCACCGGTTCAATCCCGGTCGCAAGCTCAGCGAGCGATGACACGTAGACGACAACTGAGCAGAGGTCTCGCAGTGAGAGACATCATCACGCTCGAGTGCACGGACTGCAAGCGCCGCAACTACTCGACCACGAAGAACAAGAAGAAGCATCCGGGCGCGTGGAGTACAAGAAGTACTGCCGTGGTGCAGCAAGCACACGACGCACAAGGAAACGCGCTAAGCGCCGGGGCTGCCGCCGCTGCGGCAGCCGCTCCCACTACGTGAGTAGCTCAATTGGCAGAGCAGCGGTCTCCAAAACCGCAGGTTGGGGGTTCGAGTCCCTCCTGACGTGCGCATCGTCACGGTTGCCCATCGGCGGGGGCTGATGGACAGGGCATCATCGAGGAACCGGATATGAAAGAGAAAATCATCGCGTTCTTCACCGACGTGGTGAAGGAGATGAACAAGGTCACCTGGCCGAAGAAGGACGACCTGCGGGATTCGACCCTGATCGTCCTGGTGGTCTGCCTGCATCTTGGCGGCGTTCGTCTACGTCGTCGACACCGCGGTCAGCACCGTGCTCCGGCAGGTCCTGTAGGAAGCGTCGCGGTGACGACGACCGACAAGAAGTGGTACGTGGTCCGGACCTACTCCGGGCACGAGAACAAGGTGAAGGCGTACCTCGAGAACGAGGTCGCACAGTCCGGCCTCGGCGAGACAGATCACCTCGGTGATCGTTCCGTCGGAGAAGGTCTTCGAGGTGAAGGACGGCAAGAAGAAGAGCAAGACGCGCACGTTCTTCCCCGGCTACATCCTGGTGGAGGCGGTGCTGGACAAGGTGACGCAGCACCTGATCCTGAACACCCCGTCGGTGATCAGCTTCGTGGGCCCGAAGAACGCAGCCCGCGCCGCTGCAGGCCGTCCGAGGTCCGCCGGCTGATCGGCAAGATCGAGGAGCGGAAGGACGTCGAGGTGATCGAGGTGCCGTTCAAGCGTCGGCGACGCCGTGAAGGTCACCGACGGCCCGTTCAACAACTTCAGCGGGTTCGTGCAGGAAGTGAACGAGGAGAAGATGAAGCTCAAGGTGATGGTGTCCATTTTCGGCCGCAAGACCCCGGTGGAGCTGGACTTCAGCCAGGTCGAACTGGAAAAGTAAGCACAGGAATCAGTTCGGAGAGTCAAGCGTCATGAAAAAGATCGTCGGATACATCAAGCTGCAGATCCCCGCCGGACAGGCGAACCCCGCGCCGCCCGTCGGCCCCGCCCTCGGTCAGAAGGGGGTCAACATCATGGAGTTCTGCAAGCAGTTCAACGCGCGGACGCAGGAGCAGGCGGGGCTGATCATCCCGGTGGTGATCACGGTGTTCTCCGACAAGTCGTTCACGTTCATCACCAAGACCCCGCCGGCGGCCGTGCTGCTGGCGAAGGCCGCGAAGGTCGAGAAGGGGTCGGCCGAGCCCAACCGGAACAAGGTCGGGAAGGTGACGAAGGCGCAGGTGCGGGAGATCGCGCGAGCTGAAGATGCCCGACCTCAACGCGAACGACATCGACGCCGCCATGAGCATGGTGGCCGGCACCGCCCGGAGCATGGGGCATCACCGTCGAAGAGTAATCCAACACCCGTGGGAGCCCGGATCCGCCCCCGGCGGACGGACGCCAGCACCACAGAGAGGACACGTCATGAAAGATGAGCAAGCGATTCAAGGCCGTCGACGCCGAAGGTCGACCAGAACAAGGAGTACACGATCGACGAGGCGGTGGCGCTCGTGAAGGAGACGGCCACCGCGAAGTTCGCGGAGTCGGTGGACATCGCCGTCCGCCTCGGCGTCGATCCCAAGAAGGCCGACCAGGCGATCCGCGGCACCGTCGTCGCTGCCCGCACGGCATCGGCAAGGAGGTCCGCGTGCTGGTGCTGGCCAGGCCGCCGAAGGACGAGGAAGCCAGGGCGGCCGGGGCCGACCACGCGGGCTTCGCGGAGTACATCCAGAAGATCCAGGGCGGGTGGGCCGACATCGACGTCATCATCGCCACGCCCGACGTCATGGGCGAGGTCGGCAAGCTCGGGCAAGGTGCTCGGGCCGCGCGGCCTGATGCCGAACCCCAAGAGCGGCACGGTCACGCCCGACGTCGCCAAGGCCGTCAAGGAAGTGAAGGCCGGCAAGATCGAGTTCCGCGTGGACAAGGCGGGCATCGTCCACGCCCGGTCGGCAAGGCGGATTTCGAGACCAAGAAGCTGGTCGGAGAACATCCACGCGTTCCTCACCACGGTCGTCCGCCTGAAGCCGCCGACGGCCAAGGGGACGTACATCAAGAGCATCAGTCTCTCCAGCACCATGGGTCCTGGCGTCACGGATCGCCGCGACCAGGTCGCGGCGCACTGACGCCGGCGCCGCACGCAGATATTACGCACTCACCAACATACCACCGCGCTTCATTGCCCGGCAGGACGGTGGCGGACTGACCGTGGCTTCTCTCTAGGCGCACCAACGACCCAGATCGGAGGAAGGAATGAAACGAACGGAAAAGGAAGCAGATCGTCGCCGAGGTGGCGGAGGTCGTCGGCCGGGCGGGCGGGATGTTCTTCACGGATTTCACCGGGTTGACCGTGGAGCAGGCGACCGAACTCCGCCGCGAGTTCCGGAAGTCGCGGCGTGCGAATACCGGGTCGTGAAGAACACCCTCATCCGCAAGGCGCTGGAGCGCGTCGGCGGGCTACGATCGGGCTGTCACGGCGGCTCGTCGGCCCGACCGGCGTCGCATTCGCGTACGACGATCCGGTCGCTCCCGCGAGGATCATCCAGAAGTTCTCGGAGAAGCACAAGAAGCTCTCCCTGAAGGTCTGCGTGATCGAGAAGGAGGTGTTCGACGGGTCGCGGCTGGCGGAGATCGCGCAGATGCCGACGCGGAAGGACATCATGGCGGCGATCCTGGGCAGCATCGCAGGCGCCGCTCGCGGGCGTCCCGAACGTGCTCAACGCGGTCGTGCGCGAACTGGTCAGCGTCATCGACGAGATCGAAAAGAAGAAAGCGGCCTGACGGCCGCGACCGCACACACAGACCATTGCATATACTCTAAGGAGAACATCCCATGTCCGCAGATCCAGGAAATCGTTGAGAAGATCGAAAAGCTCACCCTTCTCGAAGCGGTCGGAGCTGAAGAAGGCGCTCGAGGAGAAGTTCGGCGTCACGGCCGCCGCGCCCATGATGATGGCGCGGCATGATGCCGGCCGCCGCCGCGGCAGCCCCCGCGGTCGAGGAGAAGACCGAATTCACCGTCGTGCTGAAGGCAGCCGGCGCGCAGAAGATCAACGTGATCAAGGTCGTGCGCGCGGCGACCGGCCTCGGCCTGAAGGAAGCCAAGGACCTGGTGGACGGCGCCCCGAAGGCCGTCAAGGAAGGCATCCCGAAGGACGAGGCCGAGAAGCTGAAGAAGGAGCTCGAGGAAGCCGGCGCAAAGGTCGAGCTGAAGTAGCGCTGCGGCAGCGCCCGGCGCGCGGACGCGACCGGCCGTCGCTCCAGCGACTAGTCTCGACGCAGGCGCGATCTGACCCGGTGCGCCACCGCGCAGGCCGGCGTCGATCGGCTTGCTCGTTTGTTCCGGGCACGACGACCGGAACCGCAGATCCGCATCTGACCGAAGGAGTGGGGCTCTTGAAGAACCAGACCAACAAGCGGATCACGTTCGGGAAGATCCCGGAGATCGTCGAGTCTCCGGATCTGCTGAACATCCAGCTCGAGTCCTGGGAGCAGCTTCCTGCAGGCCGACGCTCAGCCGGCGCACGCGGAAGAACAAGGGTCTCCAGGCGGTCTTCAAGATGAACTTCCCGGTCACCGACGCGCGGGAGAACTTCCTCCTCGAGTTCGTCGAGTACTACGTCGAGAAGCCGAAGTACTCCGTGCCGGAGTGCGAGGAGCGCGGCCTCACGTACGCCGTCCCGCTCAAGGCCAAACTGCGCCTGTCGCAGAAGGCCGAGGACGGCAAGGCGTTCGTCGAACACCATCGAGCAGGACGTCTACCTCGGCAACCTGCCGACGATGACCCACCGCGGGACCTTCATCATCAACGGCGCCGAGCGCGTGGTCGTGAGCCAGCTGCACCGCTCGCCCGGGCGTGTTCTTCAGCGAGTCGATCCACCCGAACGGGACGCCGATCTACTCCGCCCGCATCATCCCGTTCCGCGGGTCGTGGGTGGAGTTCACGACCGACATCAACAACGTGATGTACGCCTACATCGACCGGAAGAAGAAGTTCCCGGTCACGACGCTGCTGCGCGCGCTCGGGCTACTCGTCCGACGACGAGATCCTGCAGCTCTTCAACCTCGTCGAAGAGGTGGACGTCGAGCAAGGTGGACCTCGCGGACTACCATCGGGCGGCGTCATCTGCGGCGACGTCGTCGACAAGAAGACCGGCGAGATCTTCATCAGCAAGGACTCGGTCCTGAACGAGGACCACGATCAGCGGATCAAGCAAGACCGAGCGTCCGGAAGATCCGCTTCCTCGTCCAGCAGGGGAACGAGGAGCTCGGTCATCGCCAACACGATCTCGCAAGGACCAGGTCCGCTCGCGAAGAGGACGCGCTCGACGGCCATCTACAAGCAGCTCCGCTCCGGCGACGCGCCCGACCTGGAGACCGCCAAGACCCTCATCGACCGGCTCTTCTTCAACGAGAAGCGCTACGACCTCGGCGACGTCGGCCGCTACCGCATGAACGGCAAGCTGGGGCTCGACATCCCCGTGTCCGACGACCACGCTGACGAAGCAGGACATCGTCGCGATCATCAACTACCTGATCGACCTGCAGCAGAAGAAGCGCGCGGTGGACGACATCGACCACCTCGGCAACCGCCGCGTGCGCACGGTGGGCGAGCAGATCGCCGCAGCAGTTCAACATCGGCCTCGCGCGCATGGCGCGCACGATCCGCGAGCGGATGAACATCCGCGACAGCGAGAACCTCACGCCGCAGGACCTGGTCAACGCGCGCACGATCACCAGCGTGATCAACGCGTTCTTCGGCACCAACCCGCTCTCGCAGTTCATGGACCAGACCAACCCGCTGGCGGAGCTGACGCAACAAGCGCCGGATGTCGGCCCTCGGGCCGGGCGGCCTCACGCGCGAGCGCGCCGGGTTCGAGGTGCGCGACGTGCACTACACGCACTACGGCCGCCTCTGCCCGATCGAGACGCCGGAAGGCCCGAACATCGGCCTGATCTCCTCGCTCTGCATCCACGCGCGGGTGAACGAGTTCGGCTTCATCGAGACGCCGTACCGCAAGGTGAAGAACGGCAGGGTGCCGGACGACATCGAGTTCCTGACCGCGGAGCAGGAGGACAACCACACGATCGCGCAGGCGAACGCGCCGCTCGACTACCCGCGGCAACTTCGAGAGCGACCGCGTGAAGGCCCGCTTCCAGGGCGACTTCCCGGTCGTCAAGCCGGACGAGGTCCAGTACATGGACGTCGCGCCGAACCAGATCGTCAGCGCGGCCGCCGGCCCTGATCCCGTTCCTCGAGCACGACGACGCGAACCGCGCGCTGATGGGCTCGAACATGCAGCGCCAGTCGGTGCCCCTGCTGCGCCCCGAGGCGCCCGATCGTGGGCACCGGGCTGGAGGAGAAGATCGCCCGCGACGCCCGCGCGCTCATCGTGGCCGAACGGAACGGCGATCGTCGACTACGTCGACGCGCAGCGGCATCATCGGTGCACTACGACATCGACGAGAGCAGCGTCGAGGCGCATCATCGTCGTTCGAGGAGAAGCGGCGCGTCGACTACCAGCTGACCAAGTTCTTCCGGACGAACCAGGACACCTGCATCAACCAGCGCGCGGTCGTGAAGCCGGGCGACAAGGTGAAGAAGGGCGACGTGCTGGCCGACGGCGCCGCCACCGACGCGCGGCGAGCTGGCCCTCGGACGCAACATCCTCGTGGCCTTCATGCCCTGGAACGGGTACAACTTCGAGGACGCGATCATCGTCAGCGAGCGGCTCGTCTCCGACGACGTCTTCACCTCGATCCACATCGAGGAGTTCGAACTGCAGGTGCGCGACACCAAGCGCGGCGAGGAGGAGCTGACCCGCGAGATCCCGAACGTCAGCGAGGAGGCGACGAAGGACCTCGACGAGAACGGCATCGTCCGCATCGGCGCCGAGGTGGTCGAGGGGGACATCCTCATCGGCAAGATCACGCCGAAGGGGGAGATCGGATCCGACGCCCGAAGAGAAGCTGCTGAAGGCGATCTTCGGCGAGAAGGCGGGCGACGTGAAGGACGCCTCGCTGAAGGCGCCGCCCGGGCATGAAGGGGGTCGTCATCACGACCAAGCTCTTCAGCCGCAAGAAGAAGGACGCCGATTCCAAGAAGGAGGACAAGCGGCGCACGCGACGCGCTCGACCGCCAGCGCCGGAAGATCCTGGCCGAACTCCGCGAGAAGCTCGCGCAGAAGCTGGGCATGCTGCTCGACGGCGAGAAGTCGGCCGGCGTCCGCGACCTCGGACGGCAACATGGTGTTCCGCAGCGGCACGCAGTTCCGGACGGAGACTCTTCGCCGAACTGCGAGGTGCTCGAGAAGCTCGACCCCGCGGAGGACTGGGTGGAGGACAAGCGGAAGAACGCGCTCGTCGCGAAGATCTACGCCAACTACAACGAGCACGGTCGACGGGATGGAAGAGGAGTCCAAGCACGAGAAGAACAAGATCCAGCTCGGGCGACGAACTGCCCCCCGGCGTGGTGCAGCTGGCCAAGGTCTACGTCGCGAAGAAGCGCAAGCTCTCGGTCGGCGACAAGATGGCCGGCCGGCACGGCAACAAGGGCGTCGTCTCGCGCGTCGTGCCGGTGGCGGACATGCCGTTCCTGCCCGACGGGACCCCCGTGGACATCGTGCTGAACCCGCTCGGCGTGCCGTCCCGCATGAACCTCGGCCAGCTCTACGAGACCGCCCTCGGCTGGGCGGGGCAGGAGCTGGGCGTGAAGTACGCCTCGCCGATCTTCGACGGCGCGACGTGGGAGGACGTCCAGGAGGAGCTGCGCAAGGCGCGGTCGACGAGAACTCCCGGCAGCGTGCTCTACGACGGCCGCACCGGCGAGAAGTTCGACCAGGAGGTGACCGTCGGGGTCATCTACATGATGAAGCTCTCCCACCTGGTGGACGACAAGATCCACGCCCGGTCCATCGGGCCGTACTCGCTCATCACCCAGCAGCCGCTGGGCGGCAAGGCGCAGTTCGGCGGCCAGCGGTTCGGAGAAATGGAGGTCTGGGCGCTCGAAGCCTACGGCGCCGCGCACGTCCTGCAGGAGATCCTGACCGTCAAGAGCGACGACGTGTCCGGCCGCGCCAAGGTGTACGAGGCGATCGTCAAGGGGGACAACCTGCCCGAGGCCGAACGTCCCCGAGTCGTTCAACGTCCTCATCCGCGAGCTGATGGGCCTCGGACTGGACGTGAAGCTGGAGTGACCTCCGCCCCCGCAGCGGGGCGGAGCTGGCGTCACCCGGGGACTCCCTCGAGGAGCCCGGCAGCGCACGACACACGTTTGAAGAGGACCCCAATGCCATTGACGCATCACGAACGCGAAGTCCGGAAGAGCTTCACGCAAGATCACCATCAGCCTTGCGTCGTCCGACATGATCCTCTCGCGTTCGCACGGCGAGGTGACCAAGCCGGAGACGATCAACTACCGGTCGTTCCGCCCGGAAAAGGACGGGCTGTTCTGCGAGAAGATCTTCGGGCCGGTGCGCGACTGGGAGTGCCACTGCGGCAAGTACAAGCGCATCCGCTACCAGGGGATCATCTGCGACCGCTGCGGCGTGGAGGTCACGCAGAAGAGCGTCCGGCGCGAGCGGATGGGCCACATCGCCCTGGCCGTGCCGGTCGTCCACATCTGGTACTTCCGCTCGCTGCCGTCCAAGATCGGCTACATCCTCGGGATGACGACGAAGGACCTCGAGACGGATCATCTACTACGAATCGTACGTCGTGGTCAACCCGGGCACGACCGGCCTGCAGCGGAAGGACCTGCTCTCCGAAGAGCAGTACTTCGAGATCCTGGCCTCGCTGCCGGAGAACAACGACGACCTCGAGATGACCGACAAGCGAACCGCTTCGTGGCCCAGATCGGCGGCGACGCGATCAAGAGCCTGCTCCGGCAGGTCGATATCGAGCACGCTGGCGGCCGAGCTCCGCGCGCAGATCCAGGAAGAGACCTCCGTCCAGAAGAAGCAGGAGGCCCTGAAGCGCCTGCGCGTCGTCGAGGCGTTCCGCGAGCGCGAGGACGGTCCGGCTCAACCGGCCCGAGTGGATGGTGCTGGACATCATCCCGGTGATCCCGCCGGAACTGCGGCCGCTGGTGCCCGCTCGAAGGCGGCCGGTTCGCCACGTCGGACCTGAACGACCTCTACCGGCGCGTCATCATCCGCAACAACCGCCTGAAGCGCCTCATCGACATCAAGGCGCCCGGACGTCATCCTCCGCAACGAGAAGCGGATGCTGCAGGAGGCGGTCGACTCGCTGTTCGACAACTCGCGCCGCATCAACGCGGTGCGCAGCGACAACAACCGCGCCCTGAAGTCCCTCTCCGACATGCTGAAGGGGAAGCAGGGCCGGTTCCGCCAGAACCTGCTCGGCAAGCGCGTGGACTACTCCGGCCGCTCGGTGATCGTGGTCGGTCCGGAGCTGCGCCTGCACGAGTGCGGCCTTCCCAAGGACATGGCCGTCGAGCTCTTCAAGCCGTTCATCATCCGCAAGCTGATCGAGCGCGGGCATCGTCAAGACGGTGAAGAGCGCCAAGAAGATGGTGGACAAGAAGGGGCCCGAGGTCTGGGAGATCCTCGAGCACATCATCGACGGGCACCCGGTGCTGCTGAACCGCGCCCCGACGCTGCACCGCCTCGGCATCCAGGCGTTCCAGCCGGTGCTGGTCGAGGGGAAGGCCATCCGGATCCATCCGATGGTCTGCACGGCGTTCAACGCCGACTTCGACGGCGACCAGATGGCGGTGCACGTGCCGCTGTCGTTCGACGCCCAGCTCGAGGCCCGCATCCTGATGCTCTCGAGCCACAACATCCTGTCGCCCGCAAGCGGCGCGCCGATCGTCACGCCGACGCAGGACCAGGTGCTCGGGCTGCTACTACCTGACGAAGTCGCGCACCGGCGACACGGCGAGGGGATGCGGTTCTCGCTCCACCGACGAGGTCGATCATCGCCTACAACTACGGGCAAGGTCGGCCTGCACGCCCGGATCAAGGTGCGGATCGACGGGAAGATGGTGGACACCACGACCGGCCGGGTCATCTTCAACCAGATCGTCCCGCGCGAGATCGGGTTCATCAACGAGCTGCTGAACAAGAAGCGCCTCGTGCAGATCATCGCCACCGCGTTCCGGCGCGTCGGGCAACCTGCGCACGGCGGAGTTCCTCGACAAGCTGAAGGACACTCGGCTTCCGCTACGCCACCGCGGGCGGCCTCTCGGTCGGCATCGACGACGTCGTCGATCCCGAAGGAGAAGGACGAGATCATCGCCAAGCGCCCAGAAGAACGTGGACGAGGTGGACAGCCAGTACGCCCGCGGCTTCATCACCAAGCGGCGAGCGGTACAACAAGGTCATCGACATCTGGACGCGCGCGACGAACCGCGTCGCGGAGAAGCTGTTCGACTCGCTGCAGCACTCACCGCGACGGCTTCAACTCGCTCTACATGATGGTCGACTCCGGCGCCCGCGGCTCGAAGGAGCAGGTGCGCCAGCTGGCGGGCATGCGCGGCCTCATGGCCAAGCCGCAGAAGAGCCTCTCCGGCGCGACCGGCGAGCTGATCGAGAACCCGATCATCGCGAACTTCCGCGAAGGGCTGTCGATCCTCGAGTACTTCATCTCCACGCACGGCGCCCGCAAGGGTCTCGCCGACACCGCCCTGAAGACCGCCGACGCCGGCTACCTGACGCGCCGTCTCGTGGACGTGGCGCAGGACTGCATCATCACCGATGCACGACTGCGGCACGATCCGCGGCGTCGTGACCGGCGCGCTGAAGGAGGGGGAGGACATCAAGGAGCCGCTCGCCGAGCGCATCCTCGGCCGCGTGGCGGTCCACGACGTGGTCGACCCGATGACCGGCGACGGTCGATCGTCCGCGCCGGCGAGATGATCGACGAGGAGAAGGCCGACCGCGATCGCCGACACCTCCATCGAGACGGTCGAGATCCGTTCCGTGCTGACCTGCGAGGCGAAGCGCGGCGTCTGCGCGCTCTGCTACGGGCGCAACCTGACCACCGGGCGAGCTGATCCAGCCCGGCGAGGCGGTGGGCATCATCGCCGCGCAGTCCATCGGCGAACCGGGCACGCAGCTGACGCTGCGCACGTTCCACACCGGCGGCACGGCCAGCCTCATCGCGTCGCAGTCGCAGGTGTCAGTCGAAGTTCGACGGCAAGCTGCAGTACGACGGCGTGAAGAACATCGAGGTCCCGGACGACGGACGGCAAGCGGATCATCGTGACCGGCCGCAGCGGCGTCGTGAACGTCCTGGACCAGGACAACCGCGTGCTGACGAAGTACGACGTCCCCTACGGCGCGACGATGCTCGTGGCGGACGGCGCGCAGGTGGCCAAGCGGCGAGATCATCTACGAATGGGATCCGTACAACGCGGTCATCATCTCCGAGCACCCGGGCGCGGTGCAGTACACGCGACCTGCGCGAGAACGTCACGTACCGCGAGATCGACGACGAGCAGACGGGCCACATCCAGAAGGTCGTCATCGACTCGCGCGACCGGACGCTGCGCCCGCGCCTGGTCGATCGATGAACAAGAAGGGGCGACAAGATCGGCAGCTACATCGTCCCGACGCGCGCCCACCTGGCGGTGAACGACGGCCAGGACGATCGTGGCCGGGCACCGTGCTCGTGCGGATCCCGCGCGACATCGGCAAGACGCGCGACATCACCGGCGGTCTGCCGCGCGTGACGGAGCTCTTCGAGGCGCGCAGCCCCGCGGACCCGGCCATGGTGTCGGAGATCGACGGGACGGTCAGCTTCGGCGCGCAGAAGCGCGGCGCGCGCGAGGTGATCGTCACCAGCCACGACGGGAAGGACATCCGGAAGTACCCGATCCCGCTCGGCAAGCACGTGCTGGTGCAGGACGAACGACGTCATCCGCGCCGGCGACCGGCTCTCCGACGGCGCCATCGACCCGCACGACGTGCTGCGGATCAAGGGCGTGGGCGCGGTGCAGGAGTACCTGGTGAACGAGATCCAGGAAGTGTACCGCATCCAGGGCGTGAAGATCAACGACAAGCACATCGAGATCATCGTGCGCCAGATGATGCAGAAGGTGCGCGTCGTGGACTCCGGCGACACGAAGTTCCTGGAAGGGGACTACGTGGACAAGCTGAAGTTCGAGGAGGAGAACGAGAGCCTGCGCGACAAGGTCGTGATCGTCAACAAGGGCGACTCGAAGCTCAAGAACGGGCAGATCGTCGCGAAGAAGAAGGTCGCGCGAGGCGAACGTGCGACCTGAAGAAGAAGGCGAAGAAGGTGATGGAGATCGCGCGACGCCGAGCCGGCCACGTCCGAGCCGGTGCTGCTCGGGATCACCACCGCCGCGCTGTCGACGGACAGCTTCATCTCGGCGGCCTCGTTCCAGGAGACGACGAAGGTGCTGACCGACGCGGCGATCGAGGGGAAGGTGGACCATGCTCCTCGGGCCTGAAGGAGAACGTCATCATGGGCCATCTCATCCCGGCGGGCACGGGGCTGAAGCGATTCCGGCGATATCATCCGTGATTCCGCCGGATGGCGGGCTGCTCGAGGAGGCCGAGACGGCGGAGCAGGAGAAGGTCGCCGTGAAAAAGCGAACGAGAACGTAGCGACGTTCTTGACATTTTCATTCGAGCATTTTCGTACCTTGAAAAGCTTATTTCAATTCAGTCCTACCCATTGTTGTTATACGGAGTACTACGTGCCAACGATCAACCAGCTCGTCCGGAAAAGCCGGCGGGCAGTGACGTACAAGAGCAAGGCCCCCGCGATGGGGGGGAACCCCCAGAAACGCGGGGTCTGCACGCGCGTCTATACGACCACCCCGAAGAAGCCGAATTCGGCCCTCCGGAAGGTCGCCCGCGTGCGCCTGGCGACGGCATCGAGGTCACCGCCTACATCCCGGGCGAGGGGCACAATCTCCAGGAGCACTCGATCGTGCTGATCCGCGGCGGCAGGGTGAAGGATCTTCCGGGCGTCCGGTACCACATCATCCGCGGGACGCTGGACACCGCGGGCGTCACCGAGCGGAAGCAGGGCGGTCGAAGTACGGTGCAAAGAAGGCCGAAAGTAACGCAGCATGAGAAAGAAACGCGCAGACCGAAGCCGGCAGCGGACGCCCGACCCGAAGTACAACGACGTGCTGGTGTCGCAGTTCATCAACAACATCATGAAGAGGCGGCAAGAAGCACCTCGCCCGGCGCATCCTGTACGACGCGTTCGAGCTGATCGAGGAGCGGACGAAGAACAACGGCCTCGACGTCTTCAAGAAGGCCGTCAGCAACACCCGGCCGATGCTGGAGGTGAAGGCCCGCCGGGTCGGCGGCGCCACCTACCAGGTCCCGACCGAAGTGCGGTGCGGAGCGGAGCACGGCCCTGGCCATCCGCTGGCTCATCGGCTACGCGCAGCGACCGGAAGGACAGGTCGATGTCCCAGAAGCTGGCCGCGGAGTTCATCGCCGCGTCGAACGGCGAAGGGAACGCGATCAAGAAGAAGGAAGACACCCACAAGATGGCCGAAGCCAACAAGGCGTTCGCCCATTTCAAGTGGTAACGCGGAGCGGAGGACGGATTCGCACAGACAGGGTATGCCAAGACAGTATCCACTCGAGCGGACGCGGAACATCGGGATCAGCGCCCACATCGACGCCGGCAAGACGACGACGACGGAGCGCATCCTCTTCTATACCGGCGTGCTGCACCGGATGGGCGAGGTGCACGACGGCGCGGCGACGATGGACTGGATGGAGCAGGAGAAGGAGCGCGGCATCACGATCACCTCCGCCGCGACGACCTGCTTCTGGGACAACCACCGGATCAACATCATCGACACGCCCGGCCACGTGGACTTCACCGCCGAGGTGGAGCGCTCGCTCCGCGTGCTGGACGGCGCCATCGCCCTGTTCTGCGCGGTCGGCGGCGTGGAGCCCCAGTCGGAGACCGTCTGGCGGCAGATGGACAAGTACGGCGTCCCGCGCATCGCGTTCGTCAACAAGATGGACCGCGTCGGGGCCGACTTCCTGCAACGTCGTCGCAGATGATGAAGGACCGGCTCGGCGCCAACGCCGTGCCGATCCAGCTCCCGGTCGGCGAAGGGCGACCTGTTCGCCGGCGATCATCGACCTGGTGACGATGAAGGCGCGCATGTACCAGCGAATCGACACCTCGGGCACCGAGTGGGACGAGATCGACATCCCGCACGACATGCATGGCGAAGGCCGCAGCGAGTACCGCACGAAGATGCTCGAGGCGGTCGCCGACGAGGACGACACGCTGCTGGAGAAGTACCTCGAAGGCAAGGAGATCACCCCGCGAGGAGATGATGGCGGTGCTGCGCCGCGCGTGCCTGAAGGTCAGCATCATCCCGGTGCTCTGCGGCTCGTCGTTCAAGAACAAGGGCGTGCAGCAGCTCCTGGACGCGGTGGTGAACTACCTCCCGTCCCCGCTGGACCTGAACGAGGGGAAGGTCACGGGGCACCACGTGAACATGACCGACCACATCGACCGCGCAGGTCGACCGACAAGGAGAAGTTCACCGCGCTGGCGTTCAAGATCATGACCGATCCGTTCGTCGGGAAGCTGACCTACTTCCGGGTCTACTCCGGCACGCTGAAGTCGGGATCGTACGTGTACAACTCGGTCACCGACCGGAAGGAGCGCATCAGCCGGCATCCTCCGGATGCACGCCAACACGCGCGAGGACGTCGCCGAGGCCTACGCCGGCGACATCGTGGCGGCGGTCGGGCTGAAGACACACGCGCACCGGCGACACGCTCTGCGACGAGGACGATCCGATCATCCTCGAGAAGATGACGTTCCCGGATCCGGTCATCCACGTCGCGATCGAGCCGAAGACGAAGGCCGACCAGGAGAAGCTGGGCGAGGCGCTGCACGAAGCTGTCGGAAGAGGATCCGACGCTCCGCATCTCCACGAACGAGGAGACGGGCCAGACGATCATCAGCGGGATGGGCGAGCTGCACCTGGAGATCATCATCGACCGGATGCGGCGCGAGTTCAAGGTCGAGGCGAACATCGGCAAGCCGCAGGTCGCCTACAAGGAGACCATCCGCAAGAAGGTCAAGGCCGAGGGGAAGTTCGTCCGCCAGTCGGGCGGCCGCGGCCAGTTCGGGCACGTCTGGATCGAGCTGGAGCCCGAACGAGAAGGGCAAGGGGTTCGAGTTCGAGAACGGGATCGTCGGCGGCGTCATCCCGAAGGAGTACATCAAGCCGGTGGAGCAGGGGATCGACGAGGCGATGCGGAACGGCGTCCTGGCCGGCTATCCGGTCGAGGACATCAAGGTCACGCCTGTTCGACGGGTCGTTCCACGAGGTCGACTCGTCGGAAATGGCGTTCAAGGTCGCGCGGCTCGATGGCCTTCAAGGAGGCCGCCCGCAAGGCGGATCCGGTGATCCTCGAGCCGATCATGGCCGTGGAGGTCGTGACGCCCGAGGAGTACATGGGCGACGTGATCGGCGACCTGAACTCGCGCCGCGGCAAGATCGAGGGCATGGCCCCGCGCAAGGACGCGCAGGTGATCAAGGCGAAGGTCCCGCTGTCGGAGATGTTCGGCTACTCGACCGACGCTGCGCTCGATGACCCAGGGGCGCGCGATCTACTCGATGGAGATCGCGCACTACGACGAGGCGCCGAAGAGCGTCGCCGAGCAGATCATCGAAAAGGTCAAGGGGAAAGAAGGTCGCGCGTAACCCCGGAGACGTTACACACTGCAATCCCTGTCTACACCAGAGGAGACGCACCAATGGCAAAAGAGAAATTCACGCGCGACAAACCGCACATCAACATCGGGACGATCGGCCACGTCGATCACGGCAAGACGACGCTGACCGCCGCCATCACGATGGTGCTGGCGAAGAAGGGCCTCGCCTCGATCCGCACGTTCGACTAGCATCGACAACGCCCCCGAAGAGCGCGAGCGCGGCATCACGATCGCCACGGCGCACGTCGAGTACTCGACGGAAAAGCGCCACTACGCGCACGTCGACTGCCCCGGCCACGCCGACTACATCAAGAACATGATCACGGGCGCCGCGCAGATGGACGGCGCGATCCTCGTGGTCGCCGCCACCGACGGCCCGATGCCCCAGACGCGCGAGCACATCCTGCTCGCCCGCCAGGTCGGCGTGCCGCAGATCGTGGTGTTCATGAACAAGGTGGACGCGGTCGACGATCCCGAGCTGCTGGATCTCGTCGAGCTCGAGCTGCGCGACCTGCTCAAGAAGTACGAGTTCCCCGGCGACGAGATCCCGATCATCCGCGGCAGCGCGCTGAAGGCGATGGAAGCGGCGATGAAGCCGGATGTCGAAGCCCGACGATCCGGCGTTCAAGTGCATCATGGAGCTGATGGACGCGGTGCGACACCTACTTCCCGATCCCGCAGCGCGACGTCGACAAGCCGTTCCTGATGCCGGTCGAGGACGTCTTCTCGATCACCGGCCGCGGCACGGTCGGCACCGGCCGCGTCGAGCGCGGCAAGGCGAAGGTGGGCGACGAAGTCGAGGTCATCGGCCTCGGCGCGCACAAGAAGACGGTCATCACCGGCGCCGAGATGTTCCGCAAGGAGCTGGACGAGGTCGTGGCCGGCGACAACGCCGGCCTGCTCCTCCGCGGCGTCGACAAGAACGAGCTCGAGCGCGGCATGGTCATCGCGAAGCCGGGCTCGATCACCCCGCACAAGAAGTTCACGGCGCAGGTGTACGTGCTGAAGAAGGAAGAGGGCGGGCGCCACACGCCGTTCTTCAACGGCTACCGTCCGCAGTTCTACTTCCGGACCACCGACGTGACCGGCGTCGCGACGCTTCCGGCGGGCACGGAGATGATCATGCCGGGCGACAACGTGGACGGCATGATCATCGAGCTCATCACCGACGATCGCGATGGAAGAGGGGCTGCGGTTCGCCATCCGCGAAGGCGGCCACACCGTCGGCGCGGGCGTCGTCACAAAGATCCTCGAATAACAGCGCTCCCAGTCGTCACGATGCAAACGCGACGGGACGGGGCAGTTCACGTGTCGTTTACTGGAGTCAACTATCGTGGCCGGACAAAAGATACGCATCAAGCTGAAGTCGTACGATCACAACCTGATCGACAAGTCTGCGGAAAAGATCATCAAGACTGTCAAGTCGACAGGCGCTGTGGTCTCCGGCCCGATTCCGTTACCCACGAAGCGTACGGTCTATACTGTGCTTCGTTCGCCTCACGTTGACAAGAAGTCGAGGGAGCAGTTCGAGACGCGCGCTCACAAGCGCCTGATCGACATTCTCAACTCGACCAACAGGACGGTCGATTCCCTGATGAAGCTGGATCTCCCCGCGGGCGTCGACGTCGAGATCAAAGTCTAATCCGCGATCTGACAACTGAGTGCAGGCGTTCCCGGTTCGTTCCGCATGATGCGGGACGGGACCGGAACGGGCACGGCATCGGAAGGGCTGCCGGCGGCGCGCGTGTCGCCGGAGTGTGGATGTATTCACGCATGGATGAGGGTATGACAGGACTACTCGGAAAAAAAATCGGGATGACCAGCATCTTCGACGAGACTGGGCAGGTGATCCCCTGCACGGTGATCGAGGCGGGTCCGTGCTACGTCACGCAGATCAAGACCAAGGACGCGCGACGGCTACGACGGCCGTCCAGCTCGGCTTCGACATGAAGCCGAAAGAACGCCTCGTGCCGCAAGCCGCAGCGCGGGCATTTCGCCAAGCGCGCAGCGTGAAGCCCGGCGCGGCATCCTCCGGGAGTTCCGCGGCAACGGCGTGCGCCGAGCTCCAGCCGGGCCAGGAGATCCGGGTCGACACAGGTGTTCGCGAAGGGCGACATCGTGTCGATCGTCGGGCACCTCCAAGGGGCGGGGCTTCCAGGGCGTCGTGAAGCGCCACCATTTCGGCGGCGGCTTCCGGACCCACGGCCAGAGCGACCGCGAGCGGGCGCCGGGCTCCATCGGCTCCTCGTCCTATCCCTCGCGCGTGTTCAAGGGCATGCGCATGGCGGGCCGGATGGGCGGCGAGCGCGTCACGGTGCAAGAACCTGAAGGTGGTCGGCGTCATCCCCGACTCGAACATCCTCCTGGTCAAGGGGTCCGTCCCGGGCGCGATGAACGGCTACCTCGAGATCCACAAACGCAAGACGCAGTAACCGCAACGGAGTGCGAGCGATGGAACTCGACGTGTATAAGAAAGACGGCACCCGTCAGCGGCGAGAAGGTGAAGCTCTCCGAAGAGATCTTCGGCGATCGAGCCGAACCAGCACGCGCTGCTACCAGGCGGTGCGCGCGTACCTGGACAACCAGCGCCAGGGGACTTCCAGGGTGAAGACCCGCGCCGAAGTGCGCGGGCGGCGGCAAGAAGCCGTTCAAGCAGAAGCACACCGGCATGGCCCGCCAGGGCTCCTCGCGTTCGCCCGTCATGGCGGGCGGCGGCTCGATCTTCGGGCCCAAGCCGCGCGACTACTCACTGACGCTGCCGGCGAAGGTGCGCCGCCTCGCGCGGAAGTCGGCCCTCTCGATCAAGGCGAAGGAAGGCCAGATCCGGGTCGTGGAGGACTTCTCGTTCGAAGCCCCGAAGACCAGGGAGATGGCGACGGTGCTGAAGGCCCTCGGCCTCGACGCGACGAAGACGCTCCTGCTGCTCCCGAAGAGCGACCCGAACGTCGTGAAGTCGGGACGGAACATCCCGACGCTGAGCATCCGGAGGCGGACAAGGCCTCCACGTACGACCTGGTCAACACCCAGGTGCTCCTGCATCCAGAAGAGCGCCGTGGAGGTGCTGCAGAACACCTTCAAGAACTGAGAGCGCGGACCGACCATGATCGCCATTCTGAAACGGCCCATCGTCACCGAGAAGATGACCGCCCTGCAGGAGAAGGGGCAGTACGCCTTCGAGGTGGACACCACGAGCCAACAAGATCACGATCGCCCGGGCGGTGGAAAAGAAGTTCAACGTGACGGTCGTGAGCGTCCGCACGATGACGGTGCAAGGGGAAGGCGAAGTCGCAGATGACCCGGAAGCGGCCGGTTCGCCGGGCGGACCTCTGCCTGGAAAAAGGCCATCGTCACGCTGAAGGACGGGCGACAAGATCGAGTTCTTCCAGAACGTGTAGCGCAGCGAGGACAACAGCCATGGCAATCCGAAAACTCAAGCCGATGACTCCTGGAACGCGCTGGATGTCCGTCTCCGCGTTCGACGAGATCACGAAGACGAAGCCGGAGAAGTCGCTGATCGAGCCGCTGCAGAAGTCCGGCGGCCGGAACAACACCGGCCGCATCACGTCGCGCCACCGCGGCGGCGGGCACAAGCGGTTCTACCGCATCATCGACTTCAAGCGCGAACAAGGTCGGCATGGACGCCACGGTGGCGGCGATCGAGTACGATCCGAACCGCTCCGCCCGCATCGCCCTCGCTGCAGTACGCCGACGGCGAGCGCCGCTACATCCTCGCGCCCGACGGGGTGAAGGTCGGCGAGCGTGCTCCGGTCCGGGCGCGGACGTCGGAAATCAAGAACGGGCAACACGATGCCGCTGGCCAACATCCCCGCCGGCACGTTCGTGCACAACATCGAGCTCCGCCCCGGGCAAGGGCGCGCAGCTGGCCCGCAGCGCGGGGACGTCGGTCCAGCTGATGGCGAAGGAAGGGCAAGTTCGCGCAGCTGCGGCTGCCCTCGGGCGAAGTCCGGAACGTCCCGGTCGTCTGCCGGGCCACGATCGGCGCCGTCGGCAACGCGGACGCACGAGAACATCAGCGTCGGCAAGGCGGGGCGTTCGCGCTGGCTCGGCATCCGTCCGCAGTCGCGCGGCGTGGTGATGAACCCGGTGGACCACCCGCACGGCGGCGGCGAGGGCAAGTCCCCGCAGGGGAACCCCCACCCGGTGTCGCCGTGGGGCTGGCACACGAAGGGGAAGAAGACGCGGAAGCACAAGAAGCCGTCCAGCAAGTACATCGTCAAGCGCAGGAAGTAACCGCATGGCACGATCGCTGAAAAAAGGGCCGTTCGTCAACGCCAGGCTGCAGGAGCAAGGTGGAGGCGCTGAACAAGTCGAACCAGAAGAAGGTCATCAAGACCTGGTCGCGCGTCGTCGACCATCACGCCGGATTTCGTCGGCCACACGTTCGCCGTGCACAACGGGAACAAGTTCATCCCGGTCTACATCCACGAGGGAATGGTCGGGCACAAGCTCGGCGAGTTCGCGCCCGACGCGGCTCTTCCGCGGCCACCCCGGCGTCAGGAAAGAGGAGAGCACGGCTGCCGCTGAGGCACCGGTCCAAACGAGGACATGACGACATGGAAGCACGCGCGATCAACCGATACATCGGATCGTCGCCGCGCAAGATGCGGCTGGTGATCGATCTCATCCGCGGGAAGTCGGTCGAGCGAGGCGCTGCACATCCTGCACTTCTCGCCGAAGCACGCGTCGAAGGTGGCGGAGAAGGTGCTCCGCTCGGCGGTCGCGAACCTGCAGAACAAGGACGAGCGGAGCGCGGCTCGAGCCGGACCGACATGGTGGTGAAGGAGGCGTTCGTGGACGGCGGGATGACGATGAAGCGGATCCTGCCCGGCCCCGATGGGGCGCGCCTTCCGGATCCGCAAGCGGTCGAACCACGTCACGATCGTCGTGGCGGCGCAAGACGAAGGCACCCGCGCGCAGCGCGGCGAAGGCGAAGCCCGCGGCCGCGGCGAAGGCCGCCGCCGGCGAAGGCGAAGCGCGCGCCGAGAAAAGAAGCGCCGACAGCGCACGAATCCAAGTAAGGAGGCACAGTGGGACAGAAGACAAATCCGATCGGCCTGCGTCTCGGGATCATCCGTTCCTGGGATTCGAACTGGTACGACGAGAAGTCGTTCGCCGGGAAGCTGACCGAAGACCTGACGATCCGGAACTACGTCCGCAACCGCCTGAAGAAGGCGGGGATCTCGCGGATCCTGATCGACCGGACGCCGAAGCGCGCGGTCATCACGATCAACACCTCCCGTCCGGGCATCGTCATCGGGCGGAGCGGCAAGGAGATCTCGCAGCTCGAAGAAGAGCTGAAGAAGATCACGAACAAGGAAGTGAAGATCCTCATCAACGAGATCAAGCGTCCGGAACTCGACGCCTACCTCGTGGCCGAGAACATCGCGCAGCAGCTCGAAGGGCCGCATCGCCTTCCGCCGCGCGATGAAGAACGGCGATCACCGCGGCGATGCGCATGGGGGCCGAGGGCGTGCGCGTGATGGCCGCCGGCCGCCTGGGCGGCGCGGAAATCGCCCGCACCGAACAGTACAAGGAAGGCCGCATCCCGCTGCACACGCTGCGCGCGGACATCGACTACGCGACCGCGACCGCGCGGACGGTGTACGGCAGCGATCGGCGTGAAGGTGTGGATCTGCAAGGGCGAGGTGCTGGATCGCGCAGGCGCGCGACGCAGCACCCGGACGACCGCGGCGCGGCTAGCGAGCGACCGAGCAGCTAAGGAGACCCGTACCATGTTGATGCCGAAAAGAGTCAAGTACCGGAAAGCCCAGCGCGGACGGATGCGCGGGCAAGGCCACCCGCGGCGCGCAGCGTCGCCTTCGGCGACTTCGGCCTGAAGGCCCTGGAGCCGGGCTGGATCACCCAGCGGCAGATCGAGGCGGCCCGCGTGACGCTGACCCGCATGATGAAGCGCGAAGGCAAGGTCTGGATCCGCATCTTCCCGGACAAGCCGGTCACGAAGAAGCCGGCCGAGACCCGCATGGGCAAGGGCAAGGGCGCTCCGGAATACTGGGTGGCGGTCGTGAAGCCCGGGCCGCGTGATGTTCGAGGTCGGGCGGCACGACGAAGGCGACCGCGATCGAGGCGCTCACGCTGGCCTCGCACAAGCTGCCGATCAAGACGAAGATCAGCGTCCGCCCGGACTACGAGGGGCGTAACGACGTACGCAAGGACGAACGGAGCACATGAAAGCATCAGAACTGCGGGAGCTCTCGCGTGGAGGAGCTCGAAGAAGCGGCTCGGCCGACGAGGAGGAGAACCTCGCGAACCTGCGGTTCCAGCTGGCGACCAGCCAGCTCGAGAGCCCGATCAAGGTCCGGCTGGTGCCGGCGCGACATCGCGACGCATCAAGACCTGCTCCGGGCACGAGGAACTGCAGCAGCGCGACATTGAGCGGCAACGACTGCGGAGAAAACGTCATGAGCGACGACCCCGCGCGGCACCCGCAACGCCGCAAAGTGCGCGATCGGCAAAGTGGTCAGCAACAAGATGGAGAAGAGCATCGTCGTCGCCATCGAGCGGCGGGTGCCGCACCCGATCTACCGGAAGTACTTCAAGCGGACCACGACGCTGCATGGCCCACGACGAAAAGCGCGAGGCCGGGCGTCGGCGACATGGTGCGGATCATGGAGACCCGGCCGCTGAGCAAGCACAAGCGCTGGCGTCTGGTGACGATCGTCGAAAAAGCGAAGTAATCACCGAACACGGAGCGCGGATCATGATCCAGGAAGAAACAAATCTCGTGGTGGCCGACAACTCGGGCGCGAAGAAGGTCCGCTGCATCCGCGTGCTCGGCGGCTCCGACCGGCGCTACGCCGGGCTCGGGGACATCGTCGTCGTCGTCGGTCAAGACCGCGATCCCCGGAGCGCCGGGTGAAGAAGGGCGAGGTTCGCCGCGCCGTCATCGTCCGGACGAGGAAGGAGAACCGCCGCAAGGACGGCTCCTTCATCCGGTTCGACGAGAACGCCGCGGTGCTGATCAACGACGCAGGGCGAGCCGCGCGGGCAGCCGCATCTTCGGGCCGGTGGCGCGCGAACTGCGCGAGAAACAGTACATGAAGATCGTCTCCCTCGCACCCGAAGTCCTGTAAGAGAACGGTAATCGCATGAAGATCCGGAAGAACGATATGGTGATGGTCATCGCCGGCAACTCCCGCGGGAAGACCGGCAAGGTGCTCAAGGTCTACCCCGAACAAGAACGCGTGATCGTCGAAGGGCGTGAACATCATCAAGCGCCACACCCGGCCGCACCAGCAGAACCCGCAGGGCGGGCATCGTGCAGCGCGAGGCGCCCATCCACGTCTCCAACGTGATGCTGCTCGACCCGAAGAGCAACCAGGTCACGCGGGTCGGCACGAAGGTCACCAAGGACGACACCGACGGGCAAGAAGCGCCGCATGCGCGTCGCCAAAGCAACGCGGCGAAATGTTCTGAGCGAACCCATGAGCGACGAGAAACAGCAGAAAAGCCAAGCCCGCAGGCAGAAGGCCCGCAAGCGAGAAGGCGGAGAAAGCGCCGCGGCAAAACCCACGGCGCAGGCGCAAGCAAGGGCACAGCGACGAACGCGTGGTGGCCCGGCTCTCCGTGACGTACAAGAACGACGTCGTCCCCGCCCTGATGAAGCGCTTCAGCTACAGGAACGTGATGCAGGTGCCGCGGCTCGAGAAGATCGCCATCAACGTCGGGCGTCGGCCAGGCCACGCAGGACGCGAAGCTCGTCGAGGCGGTCGCGAAGGACCTGGAGGCGATCGTCGGCCAGAAGGCCGTGATCACCCGCGCCAAGAAGTCGATCTCGAACTTCAAGCTGCGCGAGAAGATGCCGATCGGCTGCCGCGTCACGCTGCGGCGCGCCCACGATGTACGAGTTCCTCGACCGCTTCATCAGCATCGCGGTCCCCCGGATCCGCGACTTCCGCGGGCTGTCCGACAAGTCGTTCGACGGCCGCGGCAACTACACGATCGGGCATCAAGGAGCACACGATGTTCCCCGAGATCGACGTGGACAAGGTGGCCCGGATCTTCGGCATGGACATCACGTTCGTGACGACCGCGAAGACCGACCAGGAGGCGTATGAGCTGCTGAAGGCGTTCGGCATGCCGTTCGTGAAGCGGCAGGAAGTTCTCGAAGCACCCGACAGCATAATCCGAAGGAGCCGTCACGTATGGCAAAGAAGTGCACAATCGCCCGGCAGGCGAAACGTGAACGACTGGTGGCGAAGTACGCCGCGATCCGGAAGGAGCTGAAGGAGAAGGGGGACTACGCCGGGCTGCAGCAGCTTCCGCGGAACAGCAGCCCGACGCGGCTGCACAGCCGCTGCTCGATGACCGGCCGCCCGCGCGGCTACATGCGCAAGTTCGGCATCTCCCGCATCTGCCTTCCGCGAGCTGGCGCTCGACGGGAAGATCCCGGGCGTCACGCAAGGCCAGCTGGTAAGGACCGCATCAATCGTGTGAACGCAGGAGACGCAGACACATGACCATGACCGATCCCGTCGCAGACTATCTGACCCGCTCCGCAACGCCCTCCAGGCGGGGCACAAGAGGGTGGACGTCCCGGCGTCGAACCTGAAGCGGGAGCTGACGAAGCTGCTGCTCGAGCAACAAGTATCATCGCCGGGCTACACCGAGGTCGAAGGTCGACGGCCCAGGGCGTGCTCCGGATCCAGCTGAAGTACACGAGGAGACCGCCCGTCATCACCGGCCTCAAGCGCATCAGCACGCCGGGCCTGCGCAAGTACGCGGACGCGGAGCAGCATCCCGCGCGTGCTGGGCGGCCTCGGCATCGCGGTCATCTCGACCTCGCAGGGCCTGATGACGGACAAGCAGGCGCGCGCAGGCGAAGGTGGGCGGCGAAGTCCTCTGCGAAATCTGGTAAGCGCAAGGAGAGAACGTCCGTGTCACGAATCGGCAAGAAACCGATCCCCGTTCCGAGCGGGCGTCAAGATGCGGCTGGACGGACCGCAGCGTCACGGTGAAGGGCCCGAAGGGCGAGCTGGCGGCGACGGTCCATCCGGACGATCGCCGTCGACGTCGAAGGGCGACATCGTGGTCACGCCGAAGCGCTCGACGATCGGAAGGAAGACCGACCGCGCCCTGCACGGGCTCTGGCGCGCCCTCCTCGCAGAACATGGTGCCGGCGTCACCGAGGGATACACGCGCAAGCTCGAACTGGTCGGCGTCGGGTACCGCGCGGAGATGAAGGGGAAGACACTCCAGCTCGCTGCTCGGCTACTCGCACCCGATCCTGTTCCAGCGCCCCGGAAGGGGTCAAGATCGAGACACCCACGCAGACGAGCATCGTCGATCAGCGGGATCGACAAAGCAGCTCGTCGGCCAGGTCGCCGCGAAGATCCGCTCGTTCCGTCCGCCCGAGCCCTACAAGGGCAAGGGCATGAAGTACGAGGGCGAACACATCCGCCGGAAGGCCGGCAAGGCCGCTGCGGCGAGCGGCGCGAAGTCATAATGAGGTCCGGCAGGAACGACACATGATCACGAAAGACAGAATCCACAACCGGACGCGCGTCAAGCGCCACATCCGCATGCCCGATCACCGGGACGTCCGAGCGGCCCCGCCTGACGGTCTTCCGGAGCCTCAAGCACGTCTACGCCCAGATCGTCGACGACACCAGGCGGGAAGACCCTGGTCGCCGTGTCCGACCTGTCGAAGGACTCCGAAGGAGCAGTTCGAGGGCGCGAAGGGCCAGGTCGGCCATCGGCGAAGGCGGTCGGGATCAGCTGGCGGCGCAAGAAGGCGCCGGAGAAGAACATCACGCAGGTGGTCTTCGACCGGAACGGCTATCTGTACCACGGCGTCGTCAAGGCGCTGGCCGACGGCGCCCGCGAGGGCGGACTGAAGTTCTGAGTCGCGTCACCGCCGGGAGCGGGCTACCGCGAGTCGGCACTTGTCGGGTCGTCTAATGGCAGGACAGCGGCCTTTGGAGCCGTGAGTAGAGGTTCGAATCCTCTCCCGACAGCAGTGCGAGACACAGCATCAACAGGAACAGTCATACGAGGTGACGTTGGCACGTATCAAAGCAAGTGAACTGGAGCTGAAGGACAAGCTCGTCCACATCAACCGCGTGGCCAAGGTGGTGAAGGGCGGCCGCCGGTTCAGCTTCAACGCGATCGTCGTGGTGGGCGACGGCAAGGGACACGTCGGCATCGGTCTCGGCAAGGCGAACGAGGTCGCGGACGCGATCTCCAAGGGGGTCGACGACGCGAAGAAGAACGTCGTGACCGTGCCGATCGTCAACGGGCACCATCCCGCACCCGGTGATCGGGCGGTTCGGCGCGGGCAAGGTGATGCTGAAGCCCGCCTCGCCCGGTACCGGGCTGATCGCCGGCGGCGGCGTGCGCGCCGTGCTGGAGTCGGCCGGCGTGCGCGACGTCCTCACGAAGTCGCTCGGCTCCTCGAACCCCCACAACGTCGTCAAGGCGACAATGGATGCGCTGAAGCAGCCTGGTGGACGCCGCGGACGATCGCCGCGACGGCGCGGCATGTCGCTGACCGAGCTGTTCAGGTGCGCCGAGCGCCAGGCAGCTAACCGTGAGACAGACGGAGACGACCATGGCCAAGAAACTGAAGATCACGCAGATCGCGGAGCATCATCGACCGGATCGAGCCGCAGAAGCGGACCATCAAGGCGCTCGGCCTCGGCCGCCCGAACAGGTCGGTGGTCAAGAAGGACACTCCGCAGATCCGCGGGCATGATCCAGCAAGGTGCGCCACCTCGTCAAGGTGGAAGAGGTCCAGTAGATGAAGCACATGGCAACGACATTCTCAGCAACTCGCCCCGGCGCCGGGGTCACGCAAGAAGACGAAGCGGATCGGCCGCGGACAGGGGTCCGGGCACGGCGGCACGTCCACGCGCGGCCACAAGGGCGCCGAGCTCCCGCTCCGGCACGCAGCATCCGCGCCGTGGTTCGAGGGGGGCCAGATGCCCCTCGTCCGCCGCGTCCCGAAGCGCGGCTTCCACAGCCCGTTCCGGGTCGAGTACCAGATCGTGAACTGTCGATCGCTCGAGAAGCTCGCGGCCGACGGGAAGCTCCAGGACGGCGTCGTGAACCCCGAAGTGCTCGCGCAAGCTCGGCGTCGTCGAAGAAGGCGGCAGCGCCCGTGAAGGTCCTCGGCAACGGCGAGCTGACAGGCGAAGCTCGACGTCTCCGCGCACGCGTTCAGCGCGTCCGCCGCGGAGAAGATCGAGGCCGCGGGCGGGAAGAGTCCAACGCATCAGCGCGACCGGCACAAAGACTAATGGCCAAGACTCAGCGAAAGTTTCCGCAACATCTTCAAGATCCAGGAGCTCCGGACCGCGGATCCTGTTCACCGCCGGCCTGCTCGATCGTCGTCCGCATCGGGGCGCACGTCACGCTCCCGGGCGTCGATGCGTCGCTCCTGGCGCGAGGCGGAAGCGAGCCAGGCGGCCGAACACGCTCTTCGGGCTCTACGACCTGTTCGTGGGCGGCGCGTTCAAGAACGCCGCCGTCTTCGCCCTCGGCATCATGCCCTACATCAGCTCCTCCATCATCCTGCAGCTGCTGGGCGCGGTCGTCCCGTACTTCCAGAAGCTCTCCAAGGAGGGGGAAGAGGGGCGGAAGAAGCTGACCCAGCTGACCCGCTACGGCACGGTCGTCGTCGCCGCCCTGCAGGCGCTGGGGCGTGAGCGTCCGGCTGCACCAGCCTGACCGTCGAGGGCACGCCGATCGTGCCGCTGGAGGTGCAGGGGTTCGGCGTTCACCATCAGCACGGTCATCTTCCTGACCGCGGGCACGATGTTCATGATGTGGCTCGGCGAGCAGATCACGGAGCGGGGCATCGGCAACGGCATCTCGCTGATCATCTTCATCGGCATCATCGCCCGGTTCCCGCATTCGATCATCGGACCAGTTCCGCGTCAGCCAGAACCTGATCATCGACCTGCATCATCCTCGCGTTCATGGTGGCGATCATCGCCGGCGTCGTGCTGGTCACGCAGGGCACCCGGCGCATCCCGGTCCAGTACGCGAAGCGCGTCGTCGGGCGGAAGGTCTACGGCGGGGTCACGCAGTACATCCCGCTGCGCGTGAACACCGCGGGCGTCATGCCGATCATCTTCGCGCAGTCGATCATGTTCATCCCGAGCACGATCCTGACCTTCTTCCCGGAGAGCGAGTTCATGCAGACGCTGTCGGGGTACTTCTCAGTACACGTCGCTGACCTACTCGTTCTTCTACGGGCTGCTGATCGTCTTCTTCACCTACTTCTACACGGCGATCGCCTTCAATCCGAAGGACGTGGCCGAGAACATGCAGAAGCAGGGCGGGTTCATCCCGGGCATCCGGCCGGGCAAGCACACGGCGGATTTCATCGACAACATCCTGACGAAGATCACCCTGCCCGGGTCGATCTTCCTGGCGATCATCGCGATCCTGCCGGCGTTCGTGTCGCGGTTCGGCGTCACGCCGCGATTCGCGCAGTTCTTCGGCGGCACGAGCCTGCTGATCATGGTCGGCGTGGCGCTCGACACGCTGCAGCAGATCGAGTCGCACCTGCTGATGCGCCACTACGACGGGTTCATGAAGTAGCGGCAAGATGAAGGGCCGCATCGGCCGGCTAGCGGATCCATGGGCACAGCGTGCCGCGTAAAGAACGCAGCGCGAGATCGCGCTGATGCGCGAGAGCGGCCGGATCGTGGCGGAGGTGCTCGCGCTGATCGGATCGCACGTCCGGCCCGGGCGTGGGACGCGGAACTGGACAGGATGGCGGAAGAGTACATCAGGTCGCAGGGCGGCGATGCCGGCCTTCAAGGGATACGGGCACGACCGGCGGAACCTCTTCCCGGCGACGCTCTGCATCTCGATCGACGATGAGGTGGTGCACGGGATCCCGGACCGGCGGAGGCTGGAAGAGGGGCAGATCGTCTCGGTCGACGTGGGGGTGAAGAAGGACGGATATTTCGGCGACGGGGCGCGGACGTTCCCGGTCGGGGCGATGTCGGACGAGAAGCGCGCGGCTGCTGCGGGTGACCGAAGAGTCGCTGCACGAAGGGATCGCGCAGGCGAAGGCCGGGCAACCGTCTGCACGACGTGTCGGCCGCGATCCAGGCGCACGTGGAGGCGGCGGGATTCTCGGTGGTGCGCGACCTGGTCGGCCACGGCATCGGCAAGCAGCTGCACGAGGAGCCGGCGGTCCCGAACTTCGGCGATCGCGGGGACGGGGGTGGTGCTCGAAGGAGGGGATGACGCTGGCCATCGAGCCGATGGTGAACGCGGGGACGTACCGGGTGGTGCGTCGACGACGACGGATGGACGGTCCGGACGGCCGACGGCAGACCCTCGGCGCATTTCGAACACACGGTGCTGGTCACAGCGGACGAGGCGGAGATCCTCGACAAGCGACATGGCGAAACAGGGACCGATAAAAGTTGACGGCGTCATCACCGAGACGCTGCCGAACGCGATGTTCAAGGTGAGCCTGGAAAACGGGCACGAGATGCTGGCCCACATCTCCGGGAAGATGCGGATGAATTTCATCAAGATCCTGGTCGGGCGACAAGGTCACGGTGGAGCTGTCGCCGTACGATCTGTCCAAGGGCCGGATCACGTATCGGTACAAATAACGGATCGGAGTGATCTATGAAAGTGCGTTCATCGGTCAAGAAGATCTGCGACAACTGCAAGATCATCCGCCGCGAAGGCGTGGTGCGGGTGATCTGCAAGAACCCGAAGCACAAGCAGCGTCAGGGCTAACCGAAAGGAGAACGTTCGAGTGGCTCGTATAGCAGGATTGACCTCCCCAAGAGGAAGCGCGCCGAAATCGGGCTGACGTACATCTTCGGCATCGGGCGCACGTCGTCGCGGCGCACATCCTCGCGAAGGCGGGCGTGGACGTCAACAAGAAGGTCGGCGACCTGACCGACGACGAGGTGGCGCGGATCCGCAGCATCATCACGTCCGACTACAAGGTCGAAGGCGCGCTGCGCAGCGAAATGCAGATGAACATCAAGCGCCTGATGGACATCGGCTGCTACCGCGGCCTCCGCCACCGCAAGGGGCTGCCCGTCCGCGGGCAGCGCACGCGGACCAACTCGCGCACCCGCAAGGGCCGCCGGAAGACCGTGGCCGGCAAGAAGAAGGTCGCCGCCAAGACGTAAGCGGCACGGCGACAGCACGGTACGGGAGGTACGATGCAGTTGCACAGACATAACGGAGGCAGGTGTGGCAAGACCAGGACAGGGCGGCGGTCGGAGGCGTCAAGAAACGAAGAAGATCCAGGTCGACGTCACCGGCAAGGTGTTCGTCAAGGCGACGTTCAACAACGTCATCGTCACCATCACCGACGTGTACGGCAACACCATCAGCTGGTCGTCCGCCGGCAAGAACGGGTTCAAGGGGTCGCGCAAGAACACGCCGTTCGCGGCGCAGGTGTCCGCGGAAGCGGCGCGCCAAGGCGGCGCACGACCTCGGCCTGCGGAAGGTGGAGGTGTTCGTGAAGGGCCCCGGCTCCGGCCGGGAAGCGGCCATCCGCGCACTGCAGGTCGCCGGACTGGAGATCTCGCAGCATCCGGGACGTGACGCCGATTCCGCACAACGGCTGCCGCCCCCCGAAGAGGCGCAGAGTCTAACGCAACAGGATTCAGCGAAAGCATTCATGGCACGATATACCGATCCCAGTTGCAGGCTGTGCCGCCGGGAAGCGACAGAAACTGTTCCTGAAGGGGACGAAGTGCTTCACGGAGAAGTGTCCCGGTGGAACGCCGCGGGCTACCCGCCGGGACAGCACGGCCAGTCGCGCCGCACGAAGATCTCCGAGTACGGCGTCCAGCTGCGCGAGAAGCAGAAGGTCCGCCGCACGTACGGCCTGCTGGAGACCCAGTTCCGCAACACGTTCGAGAAGGCGCTGAGGCAGACCGGCCGCACGGGCGAGACGCTGGTGAAGATGCTGGAGCGGCGGCTGGACAACGTGGTCTACCGCCTCGGGTTCGCCCCGTCGCGCAAGGCCGCCCGGCAGCTGGTCACCCACGGGCATTCCTGGTGAACAGCCAGCCGGTGGACATCCCGTCGTACCTGCTGCCGCGCCGGCGACACGATCCACGTGCGCGAGAAGAGCAAGAAGATGGAGGTGATCCACGCGTCCATGAAGCGGATGAAGGACACTGCGATGCTCCCGTGGCTGAGCCTCGACAAGGCCGCGCATGGTCGGGACGTTCCTGAACGTGCCCGAACGGGCCGACATCCCGCTGAACGCCGATGAGCAGCTCATCGTCGAACTCTACTCGAAGTAAGGGATGACCTCATGACCACCGGAACAATCCAGATGCCGGAGAAGATTCAGCTCGACGAGTCGACTCGGTCCGCGACCTTCGGCCGGTTCATCGTCCAGCCGCTGGAAAAGGGCTTCGGCGTCACCATCGGCAACGCGATGCGTCGCGTCCTGCTCTCCTCCCTGCCGGGGTATGCCATCACGGCCTTCCGGGTGGACGGCGTGCAGCACGAGTTCTCCACGATCCCGGGCGTGGTCGAAGACGTGCCCGGACGTGGTCCTCAACCTGAAGCAGGTGCGGATGAAGCTGATCAACAAGAAGACCAACAAGGTGGTCGTCCCCCTGAAGGGGCCGACGCACCTTCACCGCCGGCGACATCCAGAAGGCGTCGCCCGACATCGAGATCCTCAACCCCGTCGCTGCACATCGCCACGCTGAACCCGACGCGGAGTTCGAGCTGGAACTGCGCATCGGGCCGCGGCATCGGCTACGTGACGGCCGAGGAGAACAAGACGCCGGAACAGCCGACTGGGGTCTGATCGCCGATCGACTCCATCTTCACGCCGATCAGGAACGTCCGCTATTTCGTGGAGACCACCCGCGTCGGCCAGCAGACGGACTACGAGAAGCTGACGCTCGAGGTCGAGACCGACGGCTCCATCACGCCGGAGGACGCGCTGGCGTTCGCGGGCAAGATGCTGCGCGACCACATCCAGCTCTTCATCAGCTTCGACACCGAGCCGGAGACGGACGAAGCACGAATCGGAGCAGGACGCCGAGTTCGAGCGGATCCGCAAGGTCCTGATCACGCCGGTGGACGAGCTGGAACTCTCCGTCCGCTCGCACAACTGCCTCCGGGCGGCGAACATCAAGACCATCGCCGACCTGGTCCGCCGCGAAGAGGCGGAGCTGCTGAAGTTCCGCAACTTCGGCCGGAAGTCGCTCGCCGAGCTCTCCGAGATCATCGAGGCGGAGGGGCTGACGTTCGGCATGGACGTCGAGCAAGTACCTGAAAGAAGGGGAGTGATCGCCCACGTCATAGTCCTGGGAAGACGAATCATGCGACACCGCAAATCGGGCCGGAAACTCAAACGCACCGCAAGCCACCGCCGCGCACTCCTGGCGAACCTCTGCACCTCGCTCCTGCGCCACAAACGGATCATCACCACCGTGGCGAAGGCGAAAGAAACGCGGATGGTGGTGGAGAAGATGATCACGCGCGCGAAACACGCCGGCGTCGGCAGGGGACCACCCCCGCCGCCGGCGGTGCACGCGCGCCGCGAAGTGGGCGAGACTGGTCAAGGACCGGACGGTGATCAAGGAGCTGTTCACCACGATCACCGAGAAGGTCGCCACCCGTCCCGGGGGGTATACGCGCATCGTCAACCTGGGCCAGCGCCCCGGTGACGGGGCGGAGATGGCCGTGATCGAGCTGGTGGACTTCAATACCGGTCAGGCGGCCCCGCGAGAAGACCCCGGCGCCCGCCAAGAAGAAGCAAAGCAGCAACGCGCCCGCGCAACAAGAAGGCCTCCCCCAAAACGGAGGAGGCAGCTGCCGGGAAGCCCGGAAAGAGCGAGAAGAAGAAGTCAGGAGAGCTGAGAGGCCGATGGCGCATGAAGATCGAATCGGCGGAATTTGTCGATCGGTGTCGCGGACCTCCGGCAGCTTCCCCGGGATGGCGTCCGCGAAGTGGCCTTCCTCGGCCGGTCCAACGTCGGGAAGTCCTCCCTCATCAACAAGCTCTGCGGCCGGAAGGCCCTCGCCCGGCCCAGCGCCGAGCCGGGCAAGACCCGCGAGCTCAACTACTACCTCATCAACAAGACCTTCTATTTCGTGGATCTCCCGGGATACGGCTATGCCCGCGTCCCGGAGCAGATCCGCTCCAGCTGGGGGAAGACTCATCGAGCAGTACCTGAAGGGACGCACACAGCTTTCGCTGGTCGTCCAGCTCATGGATGCCCGCCATGAGCCCACCGAACTCGATCTGATGATGGTCGGCTGGCTCGACTACTATGAGATCCCGTTCGTGATCGCCCTGACCAAGGCGGACAAGCTCCCGGCGAGCAAGATGCCGCGCTACGTCGATGCCGCCCGCCTGCAGTTTTCCCGCTTCCGCCACTGCCTGGATGTGATCCCGTTTTCGGCCGTTTCAGGCATCGGAAAACAGGACGTCGTGCGCCTGATCTCCGAGAAGGTCCACAAGAACGGCGAAACCACACCAAAATCAGCCCCAAGGTCAAGGTCCAGGGCCGATCGACCCTGATCTTCCCGGTTGTGCCCCACTACTGAGAGTGTCACAAAGGCCGTTGAAAAATACTACGGTTTTGAGGTGATTTTTGCGCCCCCGCTCTTGACAAATACAAAGGGGGTATCTATATTCATTTTGATGTTTCGGTAGACTTTTCCCGCCGATTTCTCACAAGGTCACCAATTTTCCGAAGGAGGTGAAAGCTCGGGGAAACTTCGCTACTCTTTTCCGTTGTTCCAATCTTCTTCTTCTACCTCTGTTGTTTCGCATGCCTGGGTCGGATTCCCCTCCGTCGGAAGAACTCTCGTCTGGCCGGGGGGGATGATATTCCGCCGCACCCTTACAACATGCAGCGATTGTGGTCGTGCTGTTGAACTCTATTGCAGGCATAACAAGGAGGCATACAATGCAACACAAGCTCCTCACCGTTCTCCTGTTGATCGTCCTGATCCCTGCTCTCGCTTTTGCCGCCGGCAAGATCCGCGGCAAGGTCGTGGACAAGGACACCGAGGAACCCCTCGTGGGAGCGAACGTCGTCGTCGTCGGCACCTCGATGGGTGCGGCGACCAACATCGCGGGCGAATTCACGATCCTGAACGTCCCCGCGGGCACGTACACCATGCGTGCGACGCTACGTCGGCTACCAGACGATCACCGTGTCGAACATCCGCGTCAACAACGATCTGACACCGAGGCCAACTTCCGTCTTCCCAGCGAGGGCGTTACGGTCCGGTGCGGTCGAGATCGTGGCGGAGCGTCCGCTGATCAACAAGAGCGCGACGAACGCGGTCCGGATCGTCGACCAGGAGTTCTTCGAGAAACTCCCGGCACGCGGGGTCAATAGCGCGATCGCGATCCAGCCCGGCGTGGTCAGTCCAGGCGGCGACATCTACATCCGCGGCGGCCGTCCCGACGAGGTCGGGTACTGCGGTCGAAGGCGTGACGACCACCGACGTGGTGTACGGCGGCAACTCCTCTACACGACGGCGGAAGCGGTCGAACAGATCCAGGTCCAGGCGGGCGGGTTCAGCGCCGAGTTCGGCAACGCGAACGCCGGCCTCATCCAGAGCCAGCTGCGTATCGGCAGCCCCGAGCGGTGGAAGGCCACTCTCATCGCCGAGACCGACAACTACACGAAGCAGAACAAGGAAGCCCTCGGCGGCTACAGCTACGGCTACTGCGACGTGACGGTCACGGCGGGCGGCCCGCTCCTGGCCGGAAGATCCGGTTCTTCGGATCGGTCCAGAACACCTTCTTCCGCGATGCCAACGTCGCCACGCGGGAGCCGTTGACGCTGACCAATCTGATCACCGATGCGGCGATCACCCCCGTCCACAGCACCCCCGTCCGGATACTCTGGCACGGCTTGATGTGGGCGCGAACGCCATCGGCGGCATGAACAACCGCTATGCGTTCAGCGGAACGATGCTCTTCGACCTGAGCAACCTCCAGGTCAAGCTGTCGGGATCCTACGCGACCACGGAGTCCCGCGACAACACGTACATCGGCAATATCCTGAACAGCCTCCCGGCTCACACGTCCGGCAGGCAAGGAACGGGTTCGGCAACCTGAAGATGTCGTACATCTTCTCCCCGACCACCTACATCGAGGCGAGCGGCTCCTATTCCGCCGTCAGCTCGAAGTTCATGGACCCGGACTTCAAGGACAACCTCGCGGCGTACGGCGACTCCACCGCCAACAAGGCGCTGGGGTACAAGCTGTACAAGCAGGGGCAGAACTACTCGGCCTACACGTTCTACAACGGCGCCCTGATCCAGACCATCAACCAGCCAGGGACGCAGATCGCCGGCTACGGGAAGAACAAGACCACATACGTCGGCGGGCGGGTGGACTTCACGTCCCAGCTGAAGACACACGAACTGAAGATCGGCGGCGAGTTCCAGCGCTATACGATCCGCCGGTACAATCCCGCCGGGGTCCGCGGGTGGGCCGCTCTGTGCAACCAGGCCGACCAGCCAGGCTGAGCTCGAGAACCTGCTGAACAAGTCATCCGGCGTCGGATCCGACATCATCGGCTACGACATCTTCGGCAACGAGATCGAAGCGGACGTCATCAAGAACGGCGCGATCTGCTACTTCGGCTCCGCGGCAGCCGGTGTTCATCGGCCGTCTACGTCCAGGACAAGATCGAGTTCGCCGACATCATCATGAACATCGGTCTCCGGTGGGACTACATCGATCCGAACAGCGTCTCGCACCGAGGATCCGGGAAACCTTGCAGTTCAACTCGGAAGATTACATCCTGGCGACCGAGTACAAGAACACCGCAACGACCAGCCAGATCAGCCCGCGCATCGGGTTCTCGTTCCCGGTCACCGACCGGACGGTGTTCCACGCCCAGTACGGGAAGTTCATCCAGCAGAGCCGGCTGAACGACTCCTACCGCGGCGCGGCCCAGATGTCCGGGAACATCAAGCGGCGGGTTCTGGGATACCGCGCCAACGGCTGGGGCCTGAAGCCCGAGCGGACGACCCAGTATGAACTCGGCTTCGCCCAGCAGGTGTCCGAGTACGCGTCGTTCGACATCACCGCGTTCTACAAGGACATCCAGGACCAGATCCAGTTCATCATGGTCCCGCCGACCGGCGGTCCACGAGCGCAGATCTACTCGTCGCTGGCGAACCAGCGACTTCTCGACCTCCAAGGGGATCGAGATCAAGTTCACCCTCCGCCGGCACCCGCGATCACCGCTCAGGTGAACTACACGTTCTGGATTCCCGTTCGACGGCCTCGAATCAGGCGGCGAGCAACGGCATCTGGCAGCTGGGCCTCGGCCCGAACTCGCTTCCGCGGTACGTCTTCCCGACCGACTTCGATCAGGCGCACCGCGGCACGGTCCTGCTCGACTACCGGTTCGGCAAGAACGACGGCGGTCCGATCCTGTCGCAGCTCGGCGCTGAACTTCCTGCTGCACGTTCAACAGCGGGCATGCCTTCACGCGCGCTGATCGCCGACCAGCAGCGGTCCGAGCTCCCGGGCGATGCGCGGTTCCGCGATGCGCTGGAGCCGATCGGATGCCTCCACGACGCCCTGGTTCTTCCAGCTCGACGCGCGCCTCGACAAGACCGTCCCGATCGGGCCCGGTTGACGTGAACTTCTATGTCTACGTCATCAACCTCCTCGGCACGGACAACCCGGTCGAACGCGTTCATCCGGACGGGGGATCCGAAGGACGATGGCTGGTTCCACGTCGGGCGGATCGCTCGACGCCGCGACCCTCGGCCGCACGGGATTTGGCGATTGTACGAGGCGTTGAACCTCGGCCGGAACTCCGGGCAACTTCGGGTCGCCGCGCCAGATCCGGTTCGGCCTCAGAGCTTGACATATTAATCACGCAGGAGGTATCGCACATGTAGAAGAGAACGTGGAAATTGCATCGTCGGGTCTGTCGCGCTCCTGCTCTGCCTGAGCCTGTTCCGATCGCCGCTGGCGGCCGAGAAGGAGAAGGCTCAGGGCGTGCAGAAGACGACGACGAACGAGATCTAAGGCTGGTTCACCATCAACAACATGTTCAACTGGTACGGCAACAACGGCGACAGCTCCTACAACATCTCCACCGGCAACTCCGGTCTTGAATTCCCCAAGGGATCCGGCAAGTTCGCCGATCTTCGAGGACGGCGTCGTGTGGGGCGGATTCCACAAGGGGCGCAGTCGATCCCGAAGGTCGGTGGCTCCGCTTACCGCTATGCCCTGCAGGCCGGTCACGGTGACCGGGTACGGCGGACCGGGCGAGACCGAGCGTCCGCCGTTTGCACGACCCGGCGTCTGGCGAAGTACCGGGTCTACCGGGTCCGTCCGGATGTCACGCCGACCACCAAATTCGCGGATGTGCAGACGGCCATGCACGAGGAAGCGACTGCTGATCAGCCGCGTACTCTACCATGACGGCCCAGACCTGTTCGACGGCTACGTCGGACTGGAACGAATGGCCGGCGAAGGACGGACGTCCCGCGCCCTACACGGACATGAACGGGAACGGAACGTATGAGCCGACAATGACATCCCGGGCCAGCCGGGTGCCGATCAGACACTCTATTATGTGGCGAACGACCTAAACGCCAGCCAGGACGCAGAACCTGCACGGCTCTCCGCCGATCGGCCTGGAAATGCACCGGACGGTCTGGGGATACAACCTCTCCGGCGCGCTCGGGAACACGATCTTCGCCAGCACGCTGATCATCAACAAGAGCGGCGCACCCCTCGACAGCGCCTTCTTCGTCCAGTGGTCCGATCCCGACCTTGGCGAATCGGGCGACGACTTTGCCGGATGCGACGTGGGCCGGAGCCTCGGATACATCTACAACGGTAAGACCGTACGACGGCGTCTACGGCACGGCCGTCCCGGCCGCCGGATACGACTTCTTCCAGGGCCCGATCGTCACCGGGAACTCCGCGGACTCGGCCGTCTTCCAGCTGAAGTACCGGAAGGGGTACAAGAACCTGGGGATGACCACGTTCGTCTTCTTCATCAACGGGAATGCGACTACACCGACCCGCCGCCGGGGCGCGCGGAGGCGACGTCCAGTGGTACCGCCTGATGAACGGACCATCTCCACCAGCGGCGCGCCGTTCATCAACCCCATCACCGGAGAGCCATCCAAGTTACGCCTGAACGGCGATCCGGTCCCGGGTAAGGGATGGCTGGACGGAACGGGCGGCCTGACCCCCGGCGACCGGCGCATCTGCCTGGTCACCGGACCCGTTCACCCTCGCCAACAAGGACACGCAGGAGCTGGTGGTCGCGACGATCGTCGGCATTCGGCGGCGACCGTATCTCCAGCGTCGCGGTGCTGAAGTACTACAGCGATCTGGCGCAGAGCGCCTACAACACCCTGTTCAATATCTCCGCGTCCGCCACCCATCGCCGGCTCATCACGTCGGCGAACTCGACGGGGAGATCTCCATCACCTGGCCCGACAGCGTCGGGGTCGACGAAGATCGAGACCTGGAACAGCGGCGGCTACGCGTTCGAAGGGTACAACGTCTGGCAGTTCCCCGTCGGAAGCGTCGAACGGCACATCCGGCGATCCGTCTGGCGACGTACGACATCGTCAACTCGGTCACGACCATCTTCGATGACGCAGTACGATGAGGAGACCGGATACGTGGTGACGAAGCCGGTCCAGTTCGGCACGGACTTCGGCATCAAGAGGAGCTACCTGACCTCGACCGACGCCATCGGCAAGCGGCTCGCTCGTCAACGGGACCACCTACTACTTCGGCGTCTCCTCGTACAGCTTCAATCGGCTCGCCCACCGCGAAGCCGACGCAGCTGGAAAGCACCCCGTCCATCAAGGCGGTCGTGCCCCAGTGGGCGGAGCCCGGGGACGCGGTATTCCGCTTCCGCAGGCGACACGCTGAAGAACATCGTCCACAGCGGCCCGAGCGACGGGAAAGCTCATCGCGAGGTCCTCAACCCGACCGCGATGAAGAAGGAAGGGGCCACCTACAAGATGGTGTTCTTCGGGACCGGTTCCGAGCCAGACCTGGAGCATCGTGCGGACGTGGACCGGTAAGGATCGACACGGTCGCGAAGGGGATGACGGACCAGACGGCGACTGATGCGGTGCGGCGATCGTCGACGGCATCGAGTTCCGGATCGTCGGCGCGCCGCAGGACTTCAAGTACTTCCTGACGGTCGAGAACGCGACGGGCCCGATCACTCCGTTCCAGCAGGGTGCCTTTGCGTTCAACTCCAGCGGGTTCCCCCTGACGCCGACCGGTGCCGACCGCCCGGATGGGACGATCCAGCAGAGCGCCGGCAAGCTGACGCGCATCGAAGGGATGGGGAATCCATACCGGGATGAACTCGCCCACGATGGACTCTCACGTACACCTACTTCAAAACGCGCGTCACGCAGAGGGGGCGCGGTGGCCGGTGCATCATCCCGTATGACTTGGAGATCCGGTTCACGGCGACCGGCGGCAAGGCCCTTATCCACTCGGCGTTCACGGGCGAAAAGGACTATATCGTCGACGTGCCGTTCGAGCTCTGGAACATCGGCATCAACACGCCCGACGTCGCCACGGACGACTATCGGCTCTTCCCGTATATCCTGGACGTGGACAACAGCGCGTCGTTCAATCTGCTGACCAAGGCCGGGACGGACACCGTCGGACATCGGCGGCGGCGGTTCGACCCACTCGATCTCGGGCGGCGCCAACGATCCGTTCACGGACTGGATCTACTGGGTGCAGCCCGTGAACAAGACCCCCGGCCAGGCCGGTTACAATGCGATCGCTGCGCGGCGCGCAGGCGGCGATCGCCGGCGGACGGATCCCGTAGCGGGTGCCGGGACGAACAGCGAAGTCTTGCGCCGCATGGTGATCGTCGGGCTGGAACATGGGTGCCGTCGCGACCGGACCGGGCAGCTACACGCATGACGATGCCCGAAGCCGGAACAACGTTCCGGATCATCTCGACGAAGCCCAATCAGCCGACCGACACGTTCACGATGACCGTGCCGCCGGCGGACGTCTCGAGCGCGGTGGTGGCAAGGCGGATGCGGACCGGGTCAACGTGTTCCCGAATCCGTACATCGGCTTCAACGAACAGGAATCCGACAAGTACAACCGGTTCGTGACGTTCACGCATCTGCCGACAGAAGGCGGTCCTCCGCATCTTCAACCTGTCCGGCGTGCTCGTCCGGACGCTGAAGAAGGACGACGCCGAGCAGTTCACCCAGTGGGACCTCCGGAACGAATCCGGGTTCCCGGTGTCGGCGGGCATGTACATCGTCTACATCGAGATGCCGGAGATCGGCAAGGTGAAGACACTGAAGCTCGGGCGTCATTCCCGAGCAGCAGTTCATCGACAAATGGTAGCGCTCTGGTCCCTGCCTCCGTCGTCCCGCTCGAACGGGCGGCGGGCGGGCGGGGAGCGATGAGTTGTCTATAGAAATTCAAAGGAGAAACTCCATGACTAGCAAAGTGATGCGGTACGGTGGTTTGCCTCATCCTGCTCCTGGGCGTGCTGTCGATGCCGGCTTCTGCCGCGAACAAGAACAGGATCGGCACTTCTGGCGCGCAGGAACTCCTGATCCCGGTCGGCGCTGCCGGCATCGCGATCGGAGCCTCCGTCCGCCGTCTTCCTGAAGGGAGTGGACGCGATCTACTGGAACCCGGCCGGGCTGAGCCGCATGGACCGGCGGGGTGGAAGCGATGTTCTCGTCGATGACGTACATTGCGGACATCAACGTCAGCTACGGCGCCATCGGCGTGCAGGTCGGGGAATTCGGTGCCCTGGGATTCGCGCTGAAGAGCCTCAGCTTCGGGGAGATCCCGGTGACCACGGTGGAGTTCCCGGACGGGACGGGCGAGCAGTACAGCCCGACCTACCTGACGCTGGGTGTCACGTACTCCAAGCTGCTGACGGACAGGATCTCGGTCGGTCTGACCGCGAACATCATCTCGGAACAGATCCTGAACATGTCCGCCACCGGCATCGCGTTCGACATCGGCATCCAGTACCATAACCTCGGGATGCAGGGGCTGATGATCGCGATCGGCGTGAAGAACATCGGGCCGAACATGCGGTTCGACGGTTCCAACGCCTACGTGCGCGCCGAAGCGAACGAGCGGCAACCGCGGACTCGAGCCTACAAGGTGGAGATGGCGTCGTTCGAAATGCCGGCCAAGATGGAGATCGGCATCGCGTATTCGCCGAAGTTCGACGAGGTGAACCACCTGACGGTGGGCGGCAACTTCCGGAACAACAACTACCAGGACGACGAGTACGGCCTGGGTGGCGAGTATGCCTGGAAGGACATCGCGTTCCTGCGCGGCGGCTACATCTTCTCGCCGCAGACGGACAAGGACATCACCGGCGCGAACGGCTACATCTATGACTGGACGCTGGGTGCCGGGCTCCACTACAACGTCGGCGGCGTCGGCCTGTCGGTCGACTATGCCTACAGGAACCTGAAGTACTTCGACGGCAGCCATACGATCACGTTCGGCGTGAAGTTCTAAGGACGTTGTCCGGGTGTCTGCGGTCCCCGGTGGGACCCGTGGACGCCCTCAGGACCGTGTCCTGTGCATTGAAGAGGGCTGGCGTAGCTCACGCCAGCCCTCTTTCCTTCTCCACGAATACCACGGACTGCCTGATGCCTTGCCGACATGCTTCCCCTGCGCTGGTTGCTCACCACTCGCCCTCATTCTCGTGCCGAACATTCTCGCCGCGGCCGACTCTCCATACTTCCCGGAGTCGGGGCCTGCGGCAGTTCACCAGGTCACCCTCGAACTGGGGACGCCGGCGGTGGTGCTCTGGGATGGCGCTCCAGCCGGGCTACGAGGATCTGGCCCGGATCGCACATCTTCGCTATGGCCACGGGAGCGCGCGTCGTGGTAGCATACGTGACCAACGGCGAGGCGACGCCCGACGACGAAGGGGCGTCGCTTCCGGTGTTCACCGCTGCCAAGCGCAAAGAAGAGGCCGACCGGGTGGCCCGGCTGCTCGGTTCAACGGCCTACTTCCTCAACGTCCCCGATCCGGGCGCCGTCCCGAACCGGAAGATCCTCGAGAACATCTGGAACACCGATACCGTCACCGCCCGACTGGACCGGGCCTTGCGGCGCTTCCGTCCTGACGTGATCGTGGTGAGCGGAGACCGGCGGGGACCCGACAGTCTGTCGGACCGGTCACTGGCTCTTGAGGGATCTCGTTCTGCGGGTCGTGAAGGGGGCGGCAGCCGCCCCGTCGCCGGCGATACGTCCCGGGTCCCGAGGTGGGGTGATGTCCGCCGGGTGTTCGTGGAAACCCCCGCACGTGGGCAGGACAAAGCCTACGACGCCGTCCACCCGGCATGGCACGTCCACTTTCCGCGCGATCGCCGGCGAAGCCGCGCTGCTCTACCGGAGTCTGTCTCTCCAGCGTCCGCATTGGACCGCGGAGTGGCGACCCCGGGTACCGGATGATCTATCCGTCAGGACAGCGGCAGGCCTCCTCCATGGTGAGCGGAGTGCCCGTCCCGGGGACTCACACGCGTCCGTTCAGGCCGGTGATCGATGGCCTCGTTCGCCAGAAGCAGGGAGGGTTGTTCCATCCGCGTCTGGGAGATGTTGTCCGGGCGATCGACGGGATGGATTCCGTCTACGCGCGGTACCGCCGCGAGCTTTCTCCCGTCGACAACCGGGTCGTCGCGGGGTGGAAGAATTCGATGGAAATGCTTCGCTGCGCGCTGCTCGGCGTCAGCGTTCCGGTGTCTGTGGACGACAGCGTCATCACGCAGGGACAGATCGTCTATATGCGGTTCGGGAAGGTCCTCCCGACCGCCGACAGCAACCGGACACAGATCTTCTTCCCGGGCGCGATCAACCGCACCTGGGGGATCAACGAATCCCTCCTCAGCCAGTTCCCCTTCTCCTCGGACCGGGAATTCAGCCTCCTGAGCACGCATCACCTCGAATACTCGCTGCCGCTGACCCAGTTCGGGATCTCGCAGTCGAGTCTCTGGTCCAGATTCTCGTACATCGTGGTGCACAGGGATTCCGTGCGCTCGCGCGACTACATCTACCGGGGGGAGATCCAGTTCCGGGGAGCGCCGCGGCGCACCATGGAAATGCTCACCCCGCTGGTCCGTGCGGTGGAGGGGACGCCGGTGATCGTGCGGCTGTCGAACACCAGCCGCGACGCCTACGCGGGGACCCTGCGGCTGGACGACTCGCTCGTCGTCCCCGTCGAGCGTCCCGTTTCTCTCGCTTCCCGCGGGGAGTCGTTGCTCGACACGCTGGTCTTCAGACCACGAGCGCCCCTGCCGGCCGGCGATTTTCCGATGAAGATCAAGCTCTCGGGAGGAGGGGAGCTCTCCTTCGTTGCCCGGAGTTTCGATGCAGGAGTGGACTCATCGGCAATGGTGGGCGTGATCTCCGGGATGCCGGAGAGCCCGGTGCAGCAGGGGCTCCAGAGGCTTCAGGTCGCCTGGACCCGGATCGGTCCGCACCATGGCGGCGACCTCTCGCGGTTCAACGTCATCGTGCTGGACCGGGACATCACCGAATCAGCCGCTGGACTGAGTACGGAACGATGGAACGTGCTGCTCGCCTGGGTCCGGGAAGGAGGGACCCTGGTGGTGATGCCCCCCGTGACGATGCAGGGAGGGGTCTCCGGAGTGTCTTTCCGTGCGACCTCCTTGTTGTCCCCTACCGCCTCCGTACTGGTGGATTCGACGGCTGCAATTCTGGTTCGACCCAACAGGATCTCTCCGGCGGATTGGGACGGGTGGATCATCGCACGCGCATTCGGAACCATCAAAGGAGATCCGGGGCGGGCCTCGGCGACAGCGGTGGCCTCGGATGACGGCCCGGTGGCGGTCTCGTTTCCCGAGGGAAAAGGAACGATCCGGGTGGTCGCCCTGGACCTCTATTCGCAATTGATGAACGTGCACCCGGGGGCACACAGGTTCCTGGCGAACCTCGTGGCCCGATGAGGGTCACCCCTTTTTCCCGATCGTTCGCGTCGGGATTCGGAAAAGAGGAGCCGCATGGGTATAGGACACACGGTCGGTGTCTCACCTGTTCGTCGGCGTCTGGCTCTGTACTGTCCTGGGCGCCGCAGCCCTGCGCGGTCAGATGCCGGACTCGCTTGCTGTCTCTGCAACGGCCGTGGATGTCGACCTGTCGGGGAACATCTACCTCCTCGACGGTGAGCGCGGGATGGTGTCGATCCTGGGGCCGTCCGGCGCGCCGATCGCCGCCATGGGGGGCATGGGGTGGGAGAACACGAAGTTCGACAACCCCCGGGGCCTCTGGGCACGGAACGGGATCGACGTGTTCGTGGCGGACCACGGCAACCACCGCGTCCAGCGGTTCGACCGGAGGCTGAACTACATCTCGACGCTCTACACCAGGGACAGCGACGTTCCCGAAGAGCGGTTCGGGTACCCCACGGACGTTGGGGTCTCGCGGCTCGGGGACCTCTTCGTCTGCGACGGCGAGAATCAGCGACTGATCCGGATCGGCCGCGACGGGACCACCATCCGGTCGATGGGAGACTATACCGCCGGGAAGGGGCGGCTGGTGGCCCCCACCCGGGTGGACGTGGGGGCGCACGACCGGGTCTACGTCGTGGACGGCGGACGGGTCGTGGTCCTGGATCTGTTCGGGAACTATCTGCACGATCTTCCGCTCGGAGCCGCACCCGTTGCGTTCTGGGCCGACGACGAGGGGGTCCTTGCGGCGGACGGGAGGCGCCTCTACACCTTCGACGCGGATGAACGTCCCTGCGGGATCGTGGAAGCTTGAACCCTGGCTGGGGCGAAGGCCGCTGCTGGCAGTTGCGGCAGGAAGGGGAAATCTCTACCTTCTTGTGCACGGTGTGCTGCTGATCAAGCCCGATCCACGCATTGCAAAGTGAGCCCCATAGGCATATTCACACATCAAGCGGAGTGAGACGATGGCCAGAGGATTGAACAAAGTGTTGCTGATCGGCAACCTGGGTAAAGACCCCGAGATGCGGGTCACGGCCAACGGCACGAACATCGCGTCGTTCAGCATGGCCACCACCGATACCTGGAAGGACCACGAGGGGAATCCCCAGGAACGGACCGAATGGCACAATATCGTGATGTTTCAGCGCCTGGCGGAGATCGCAAGCCAGTACCTCAAGAAGGGGAGCAAGGTCTACATCGAAGGCCGGATCCAGACCCGCAGCTACGACGACAAGAACACCGGACAGAAGAAGTATATCACCGAGATCCTCGCAAACAGCATGCTGCTGCTCGACTCGCGCCAGCGCACAGAAAACGGCGGGGGTGGCGGGTTCTCACAGGCAACACCGTCCGAGGAGAGCTTCGGCGGCGGTGGTGGCGGGAAGGCCCCTGATTCGGATTTGCCCTTCTAGCCCAGGTCTGCCATGGAGGGATCCCCCTTCCGCCGGGGGGTCGTCCGTGGCTACTCAAGTGCAGCATTGTCCACAGGGTTATCCACAGGCCGGGGCCGGAGATGTGGATATCCGGTCGACCGTAGTTGATTGATATCATTGCGGTTATCGAGATCGTGCCGGGTGTGATCAGACATGGTCTACACTAGGTTTTCCACAACACCTACCCAGGTCCACAGGTGAAATGAAGGCAAAACTGGCCCTTGAAAACGGCGTGGTTCTCACCGGAGAGGCCTTCGGCGCTCCCGGCGAGATCACCGGCGAGGTCGTGTTCAACACGAGCCTCAGCGGGTATCAGGAGATCTTCACCGATCCCTCCTATTGCGGGCAGATCGTTACTCTGACCTATCCGCTCGGGGGCAACTACGGTATCAACGATCTGGACATGGAGTCCGTCCGGCCCCAGATCTCAGGGGTGATCGTCAGAGAATACGTCGAGCCTTTTCGAACTTCCGGGCTGTCGGTAGCCTCGGGGACTGGCTGAGCCGCCACGGGATCGTCGCGATCCAGGGACTGGACACGCGCATGCTGACGCGCATGATCCGCGACCAGGGGGCACTGCGGGGCGTGCTCACGACCAACGATACCGACGACGCCGCCTCCTGGCGAAGGTCCAGGCCTCTCCCTCCATGAACGGCTGGACCTGGCAACGGTGGTGACCTGCAAGCAGCCCTACGAATGGGAGTGAGACCGAGACTCCCTTCCCACTTCCCGTCAGGGCGGAGACCCCCGCATCGGACAACCTTCTTCAGCGTGGTGGCCTACGATTTCGGGATCAAGCGGAACATCCTGCGCAGGCTGAGCGCCTACGGCTGCGCCGTGACGGTCGTGCCCGCCGACAGCCCGCGCCGAGGAGGTCCTCGCGCATACAAGCCCGACGGCGTGTTCCTCTCCAACGGCCCGGGCGACCCGGCGGCGGTGACGTACGCGATCCGGAACGTCCGAAGGCGCTCCTCGGCAAGAAGCCGATCTTCGGCATCTGCCTGGGCCACCAGATCCTGGCGCTGGCGCTCGGCGGCAGGACGTTCAAGCTGAAGTTCGGCCACCGCGGGGGCAACCAGCCGGTGAAGAACCTAGATGACCGGCAAGGTCGAGATCACCTCGCAGAACCACGGGTTCGCCGTCGATCCGGAGTCGCTCGATCCCGCCGCGGTGGAGGTCACGCACATCAACCTGAACGACAGGACGAACGAAGGGCTCCGGCACACGGACCTGCCGGTGTTCAGCGTGCAGTACCACCCCGAGGCCTCGCCGGGCCCGCACGACAGCGACTACCTGTTCAGGGATTTCGTTGGACTCATGCGCGCGGCCGTCCCCGCCGACGGAACGCTTCAGGCCAAACCCGGCGGCTGCTAAGAGAAGGGATTCGGCGTCTCCTCGCAGCTCCTTCCGCGATGAGACACCACAGGGGGCTTTTCATGGGTCGAGGGTACCAGGTGCTGTCGCTGGTGTACGACCGGTGGCAGAGATCGTACGGCAAGGACTACTCCACGCTGATCCTCCCGCGCGTTCTGGCGTCGGTCAGGAGGCACGGGACCGCCGACCGGACAATGGCGGACCTTGCCTGCGGCACCGGCACGCTCGCGCTCGCGATGGCCCGCAGGGGCTGGAGGACGTGGGGCTTGGACGCTTCCCCCTGATGGTCGAAGAGGCCTCCCAGAAACGCCGGCCCGCCCGGCTCGCCGGGTTCCTCCGCCAGGATATGCGCGACCTTCATCTCCCGGAACAGGTCCACCTCGTGACCTGCCTGTTCGACAGCCTGAACCACCTCCGGTCCGCCCGTGAACTCTCGCGGACCTTCGGCGCAGTGGCCGACACCCTCCACGAAGGGGGGCTGTTTGTTTTCGACCTCAATACCGAGCGCTGCTACCGTACGCTCTGGACCGGCACCCAGGCGGTCCACCACCGGGACTTCACGATGCTGATGCAGAACAGCTACGAGCCGCGGCGCACGACGGCGCACTCGCTGGTGACCCTGTTCCTGCGGCGGCGGAGGGAATTCCAGAGGTTCACGGAGGTGGTGCAGGAGAGGTACTTCCCAGCGACGTCGTCTCGTCGCTGCTCCGCAAAAACGGCTTCCGGGTCCTTCAACACGAGGAGTTCAACTTCACGAAGATCCGCGAGGTGGGCGACATCAAATCGTGGTGGGTGGCAAGGAAAACCGCTACGTGAACCCCTCGTACCGCATCGCCTGATTCATCTCCCTCGTCAGCCCCATCCGCTTCAGCGCTCCACCCCAGGGCTCTCTCGCCGCCCGGTCCCCGTTGACGGTCTCGATGGTCAACGACTTCTCTGTCAGCAGCAAGACGCGTACGAGCTCTTCAAGCCGGGCGGAAGGTTCCGCGAGCCAGAGCTGCGCACCGTGCCCCTCCACCAGCGCCACCGCCTCCCCGTCGACGAATCCGATTCTTTGTGACGGGATCCGGGAAAACCTTCCGGCTGCCTCCGGCGGAGTGTTCAGGGGGACCCCCGGGCCGAACGGGTTGGCGGGATCGAGGGCGTTCACCAGCGTCAACCTGCCCGACTGCGGCAGGCTGCGGACCCTCCGCATCTCCTCCACGGCTCCGTGCATGGCGAACTGCATTCCGGAAAGTCCCTGCACGAAATAGCCGCGGCGGATCTCGCCGCGAAGCTCCATCCTCTGGAAGACTCCGGCGATCATCGCCCACGGGAGCAGATCCTCCCTCGGGAGGAACTCCCGGGCGACGACCCCGTAGCGTGCAAGAAGCTGGGCGGCCTGACGTTCGATGCGGGCCCCGGGCTCCGGATCTTCTCCCAGGATCGCGGGGACCCTGACCGCCGACCAGCGCCCCTGCCATCCAGGCGTGGTGCGGATGGCCCGTCGGACCGCCGAGAGCACCCTGTGTCGCGCTGGATCCCTTGGAGGTCCGACCATGCGCATCCGTTCCTCAGGCACCTCCTGCCTGGACGACCGCTTGACGGCGATGAGCTCGCCGAAAAGGTCGTTGGTGACGTCGCCCGACCAGACAAGCTCCGCCAGGGCGTTGTTCATGGCGGCGAGGGAGAGGCCCGTCTCGCCCCGGATATCCGAGAGAAACGACGCGCCGTGACTGCGCAGGTGGTCCAGCACACGTTCCGCGGCCGCCGTCCTTCCCTGCTGTGACGACGCATCGGTCGGGGGGAGGAACACCGACGCTTCACCCCTCGTGACCGGCATCAGCCTCCCCTGTCCGACGCCGATCCATGCCATTCCCGCACCCGCACGCTCCACGAGTTCGGGTGCGAACCCGTCGATCCGGGAGGGAAGAACCTCCTTCATCCACAGGTCCGCCGGCAAGGCCAGCCCCTCCATCTGAAGGAGGCACTCCTGGACACCTTCAACTCCCTTGAGTCGCGATCCTCCTTCGCGGTGCTGCCAGTGGAGCAGGAACCTGGTGAACTCCGCGATCGTGCATGGGGTGATCTCTTTCCGGAGGATCGATATGGTCCTGCGGTGGATCCGTTCGAGCGTCGGCTTGTACGCCCATTGTTCGACGTCGACCCCCTGCCGGAAACGCCCACGGGAGATCCGCTGGCCGGGGTCGAGTGAGCCGATCGTCGAGCGGATGTGGGCCGGATCCAGCCCGAAACGCCCCGCGAGCTCGCCGGTGGAAACAGGGGCGTGCGAACGGATGTGCCTCAGGAGCACGTGGCGAACGTGCGCCGGTTCCGAGAGGTCGCGGTAGATCCGTTCTTCCTCGCCGGCGATCCACCGCGTAGCGCCGCCGACCTGGACCGCCAGGGCTCTGCCGTCGTTCGCCAGGACCTCCAGGAGTTTCGGATCGGCCGCGCGCCGTGCGATCTCCTCGCCGCTCAGATCGCCCAGGCGGAGCAACAACTCCATGAGCTCCTCCGGCGACCGCGCCCGGACCCCTCGCCGGTGTGCTGCAGCTCGGTCTCTATCGCCTCGATCGCCTCCGGCCGCATCACGGAGGGGACCTCTCAACGTCCAGAACGGACGAAAGGAGCTCCCTGTTCACCGCCACGTATTGCGCGGCCCGGTCCGCCTTCGGGCGGTCCCACTCGTACATGAAGACCGCCATGAATTCGAACAGGAGGCTCGCGGCGAAGGGCGAAGGGAGTTCATTGTTCGCCGTCCGGACGGCGATCGTGCGGGATTCCACCCCTGCGAGGACCTCTTTGAAATGGTCGAAGTCCAGGACGTCGGTCAGCACCTCGCGCATGGTCTCGATCACGAGGGGAAAATCAGCGTGCCGGCGGGCCACTTCCAGGAGGTCCTTGGCATGCAAGCGCTGGAGCCGAGCGGGGTCCGTTTGCCCGGTTGGAGCCGCGGCATGAGGAGGCCCGCGAAGCGTTCTGCCGGAATTGACCGCCGAAGACCGCCGTCTGCATGATGTCGTCCAGGATGATCCCGGCTCCCTTCCTGGCGGTCATGGCCGTCGAACAGGTCGAGCGGCAGCATGTCGGTCCGGGGTCTGCCGGATGCAGGATGCCGTCGTCGTTGTAGAGCATCTGCGAGTCACGCCCGTCCGCTCGGCGACGGTGCGCGAGAGGACGATCCCGAGCAGCCCGTTGACCCGCCTGCCGAACGGAGCATGGACGACCACCCGCGGATCGCCGATCTCGTCGCGGAAGCCTTCTACAGGATGCACCGGTCGTGGGGAAGCACCCCTGTGTGCTCGCGCTGCCTGCGGAAGTATTCGACGAGGTTCCATATGCCGTCGGGATCCACCGGAAACTCGCTCTTCAGCCAGGAGAGCAGGGAGGGGTCGTCCAGCCGTTCGGCCACGGTCCGTCGGAATTCTCCAACCTTCTGCGCCAGAGCAAAACTCCGTCCGATCCCTTCTCCTCGCCAGAACGGCATACGCGCCGGTTCTCCCGGGGCCTGCGCGACGGTCAGCCGGCTGGTGTCGATCTCGGTCACCCTCCAGACGTTCGTGCCGAGCAGGAACGTGTCGCCGACACGGGTCTCGTAGACGAACTCCTCATCCACTTCGCCGATCTTGGTCGAACCGTCGGCCAGGTAGACGCCAAATTGCCCCCGGTCCGTGATCGTCCCGCCGCTCGTGATGGCCAGGCGCGACGAACCGGGGAGGGCGCGGAGCAGGTTGTGCACCTTGTCCCAGGAGATCCTCGCTCGCAACTCCCGGAACGGAGCGGCCTCGTAACGCCCGGCCAGCATCGCGAGGACGAACCATAGAGGGGCCGGCTCAGGTCGGCGTAGCAGAACGAGCGCCGCACCAGGTCGAACAGGTCGTCCACGTCCCAGTCCTCCACCGACACCATCGCCACGATCTGTTGTGCCAGCACGTCCAGACAGTTCCGCGGGACGGCCACCTCCTCCACGTCGTGTTCCAGCATCAGGCGGCCCACCACGGCCGATTCCACCAGGTCCTCGCGGTGCGTGGCGATGATGCGCCCCTGGCTGCGGGCGGAGACCAGGTGTCCGGATCGGCCGACCCGCTGCAATCCCCGGGCGATCCCCTTGGGCGACTGGAGCTGGATGACCAGGTCCACCGAGCCGATGTCGATCCCGAGTTCCAGGGCCGAGGTGGCCACAACCACCCTCAGACGGCCGGCCTTCAGGTCCGACTCCATCTGCTCCCGGGATTCCCTGGACATGCTCCCATGGTATGCGAGGACGGGGAGAGAGTCCGGGGCCGGACTGCGGGGCTCCTGTGGCCCCGTGCCTGACCAATCCGTCCGTACGGGGACCGCCATCAGGTTGACCGCTGATGGCGTGCCGGGGATGCCAAGCATATCGTTGAGGCGGGCGGCGACCCGTTCCGCGAGACGTCGGTTGTTCACGAAGATCAGCGTCGTGCGGTGCGAGCGGATCTCCTCCAGGACGCGCTCGAACACCACCGGCCAGACCCCGTCGGCGGGGAGCAGGGAGAAGTCGGGGACGGGACAGACGACGCTCAGGTCCATGGCTTTTCGGCGCCCGGCATCCACGATCCCACGTGTCGAGGCGTCCCTCCTGCATTCCGTCCGCCGAGGAACGAGGCGACCAACTCCAGCGGCCGTTGCGTGGCCGAGAGCCCCACGCGGACGAACTCCTGCTCCGCAAGAGCCTGCAGGCGCTCGAGCGAGAGGGAGAGATGGACCCCGCGCTTGTTCCCGCACACCGCATGGATCTCGTCGACGATCACGTAGGCGACCGTGGAGAGGATCTTGCGGGCCTGCCGCGAGGTCAATATCAGGTAGAGGGACTCGGGAGTGGTGATCAGGATGTCCGGGGGGTGTCTCAGCATCCGGGCCCTGTCCGCCTGAGGCGTGTCGCCGGTCCGTACGGCCGCACGGACGGGCGGGATCGTGATGCCGGCCCGTCGCGCCTCTTCCGCGATCCCCTGGAGTGGTACTTCAAGGTTTCTGGCGATGTCGTTGTTCAGTGCCTTGAGGGGAGAGACGTACAGGACGCGGACTCCGGGAGCAAGGTCTTCCCTCAGGCGCCGCTCCACGAGGTGGTTTATTGCCCAGAGGAACGCCGCGAGGGTCTTGCCCGAACCGGTGGGGGCGAGGATCAGGGTGTTGTGTCCATCCGCGATCCGCGGCCAGCCGGCCTCCTGGGGAGGGGTGGGGGTCCCGTAGGTCCGCTCGAACCACGAGCGGACCACCGGGTGGAATAGCTGGAGTGCGCTAGAAGCGGGCATGGTGCTTCCCGCGTGAGTCGGGAGAATTCACAGTCTTTGCGGCTTTGCGAGAGATCCAAAGCCCTGTTGTTCGGGCGCTGCTACGGGTGCAGTACCGCCTGGCCCTTCTGCCAGTTGCACGGGGTCAGCTCGCCGGTCTGAAGCGCGTCCAGCACGCGGACCGTCTCGTCGATATTGCGGCCGACATCGTGATCGTGGACGATGACCCAGCGCACCGTGCCTTCGGGATCAACGATGAAGGTCGCGCGGTGGCATACCTGGTCCGGTCCCGTCAGAATGCCGAGCGAGGAGGTGAGTCTCTTCGCGTGATCGGAGAGCATCGGGAACTTCAGATCCTTCAGGTCGGGATGGTTGTTCCGCCATGCCAGGTGGACGTGGGCCGTGTCGGTGCTGCCGCCCAGCAGGACCGCGTTCCGGCTGAGGAACTCCTGATGCTTGTCGCTGAACCCTTTGACTTCCGTCGGACAGACGAACGTGAAGTCCTTCGGCCAGAAGAAGACCACAAGCCATTTCCCCTGCTTCGCGATCTCCCTTGAGGAAATGGTCTTGAACTCCTTGCCGTGCTCGCGGCTGACGCAGGCTTCGAGTTCGAATTCTGGAAACTTGTCGCCAATGGTGATCATGGTGCCCGTGAATAAGGTGATTGAATTGTGTTAACATACCGGAAAGGCCCTGGACAAGCAAGCGGCATAGGGATAGAACACCTGCCGTAACAATCGGGTTCCTGTGGTCGTATACCGATGCAGCCTGTCCCCGATATCCTGCCGGAGATCCCTGATGAAGAAGAAATACGTCTATGCCCTGCTGGCGGTGGCCGTCCTGGCTGTCGCCGGCTTCCTCCTGCTCCGCGGCTCGAAGAACGGCGCCGAAGATGCGCTTCCCAGGGTCACCGTGACCAGGGGCACCATCGTCGAGAAGGCGCTGGCGGTCGGGACCATCGAGCCCGAACAGAGATTTCCGTCAAATCGAAGGTCTCAGGGGTGGTCAAGAGGATCTTCGCCGATGCCGGCACGTACGTCAGGGCCGGCGAGCCGCTCCTCGAGGTGAGGCCCGATCCCACGCCGCTCGAGCTGGCCGACGCCAAGCGCCAGGTCCAGCTCGCGGAGGTGGAGATGGAGAATCTCGACAAGGAGAAGGTCCGGCAGGAGTCGATGATCGAGAAGGGGCTCATCTCCGAAGGAGTACGAGGACTTCCAGCGGCAGTATCCAGGAGTCGCAGCTGCAGCTGAAGATCGCCAAGGAACGGCTGGCCCTGCTCGAGAGCGGGAAGGTGACGATCGAGGAGACCGAGATCGAATCGATCATCAAGGCGCCGATCGACGGCTACGTCCTCAGCAAGACGGTGGAGGTCGGCGACCCGGTGACGCCGCTGACCTCGTACCAGGAGGGGACCGTGCTGATGAAGATGGCGAACATGGAGCGGCTGCTCTTCAAGGGGACGGTGGACGAGATCGACGTCGGCAAGCTGCAGGAGGGGATGGAGGCGGAGATGAAGGTCGGCGCGCTGCCGGCCGAGAAGATCGTCGGGGACCTGTCCGAAGATCTCCCTGAAGGCGGAGAAGAAGGAGAACGCGACCGTCTTCCCGATCGAGGTCACTGATCCCGCGACGCGAACAACTCACGCTCCGCGCCGGGTACTCGGCGAACGCCAACATCATCATCCAGCGGAAGGACAGCGTGCTGACGCTCCCCGAGCGGGTGGTGACGTTCCGCAACGACTCCGCCTTCGTGCCGGTCCGACCTGGGCCCGGGGAAGAACGAGGAGCGGCTCATCCGGACCGGCCTGAGCGACGCGATCAACGTCGAAGTCATCTCCGGCCTCAAGGAGGGGGACGAGGTGGCCGAGAAGCCCGTGAAGAAGATCGAGTGACGGACGACCGATGAACGGGACCCTCGCACCACACTCTCCGAATTCCTCCGGGATCTGCGCGCGCAGAAGCTGCGGACGTTCCTGACGGTCTTCGGCATCGTCTGGGGGACGGTGGCGATCGTCGTCCTGCTCGCCTTCGGGATGGGGTTCAAGCGGCAGCTCGGCGATCAACATGCACGGCATCGGCGAGAGCATCGCGATCATGTTCCCCGGGCGCGACGACGAAGCGTTCGGCAGGGTTCGGCATCGGGCAGGCCGATCCGGCTGGTGGAGGAGGATGCGCGCCTGCTCGCCACGCAGGTCCCGGAGATCCGGACGTCAGCCCGGAGTACAGTTCGGCAGGAGACCCCGGTGCGGCGTCGGCGAGAACATCATCAACACGCTCGGTCGGCGGGGGTCTATCCCGATCTACGGCGAGATGCGGAACATCATTCCCGGCCCCGGGCGGGCGGTTCATCGAACGACCCCGACATGCGCGAGCGCGCCGGGTGGCGGTGCTCGGCGACGAGGTCGAAGCGAGCTGCTCTTCGGGGAGGGCGAGGCGATCGGGAAGGTCGTCATGATCGGCGAGGTGCCGTTCACCGTCGTCGGCGTGATGCAGAAGAAGACGCAGAACTCCTCCTACAACCGGCGCGACAAGGACCGGGTCTTCATCCCGCGCCGACCACGTTCGCCTCCGTATTCGGCGTCGACCACGTCAACAACATCATCTACCAGCCCGCAGGACCCCACCCGGTCGGAGGAGGTGACGAGCAGGTGCGGCAGGTGCTGGCGAAGCGATACACGGTTCGACCCGGCGGACAAGGACGCCGTCTGGATCTGGGACACGGCGGAGATGGACAAGTTCATCTTCTATTTCTTCCTCGCCTTCAACATCTTCATGGGCCTGATCGGCAGCTTCACGCTGGCCGTGGCGGCATCGGCGTGGCGAACATCATGTACATCGTCGTCCAGGAGCGGATCCGGGAGATCGGCGTCAGGCGCGCGGTCGGGCGCGACGCGCGCTCGAACATCATCTTCCAGTTCTTCCTCGAGACGTTCTTCATCGTCGGGCTCGGGTCGTCCGTCGGGTTCCTGCTCGCCGTCGGTCATCACGGAGGCGCTGCAGTACATCCCGATCAAGGAGTTCGTCGGCACCCCCGAGATCTCGTCGAGGTGGCGGTCGGCCACGCTGGTGGTTCTGTCGGCGATCGGCCTCGCCGCGGGCTCCTCCCGGCGCGCCGCGCCGCGAACCTGGACGTCGTCGAGTGTCTGAGGACCTGAGGAGGCCGACCATGTGGCGTGAACTCCTCGAAGGACTTCCTGCAGGACCTGCGGCCGCACCGGACGCGCGCATTCCTGACGATCGTCGCCATCACCTGGGGGACGATCGCCGTCGTGCTGCTGCTCTCGTTCGGCGAGGGGCTCGGGCAATCAGATGCAGAGCGGCCTGCTGAACGCGGGGAACCGGATCATGATTCTCTACGGCGGCGAGACGGGGATGCAGTTCGAGGGGATGCCGAAGGGGAGGAAGATCCGGATGGTGGAGGAGGACGCCGCGATGCTGAAGACCGCCATCCCGGCGATCAAGCAATACGCCCTGTTCGCCGCTGGCGCCTGGTTCAGTTCTTCGTATTGCTCTTCCCGCGGCTGGTCGGCGAGGGCCTCGGCGCTCCGCCTCGACGGCTACTGGATGGACATCGGCACCCCGGAGCGCTACCTGCAGGCGAGCTGGGACATCCTCGAGGGGCGGGTCGCGACGCGGGTCGAGCCGACCGCGCCGGGCTGCTGGTCGGCGCCGGCGCCGAGATCGCTGCGGGCGCCGACCGTCGGGCCCCGCGCGGTCGTCTCTCCGGTTGCCGATCGGCGCCGGGGCGCGAGGTGCGCGAATCGGTCCTGCTCGACGGCTGCAGCGTCGGCGCGGGGGCGCGGGTCGACGGCTCGATCCTCGCTCCGGGCGTCAGGTCGGCGCCGGGGCCGAGCTGGCCGACGCCGTCGTCGGCCGGGATGAAAGAGTCCCGGCCTGAAGCGATGATCGACGACGTCCTCGGCATGCCCGACCAGCTCCGCGACGCGCTCTGGCGGATCGAGTCGGCGCGGCTGGAGCCGGCCGAGGCCGCCGGCCTGATCGTCTGCGGGATGGGCGGCTCGGCGATCGGCGGCGATCTCGCCGCCGCCGCGCTCGGCGACCGCCTGACGCAAGCCGCTCGATCGTCGTCCGCGGCTACGGCGCTGCCCAGCTGGGCGACCCCCGACTGGGCGGTCTTCTGCTCGAGCTACTCGGGCAACACCGAGGAGACGCTGGCCTGTTACGCCGCCGCCGAGGCGGTCGGCGCGCACGCGGATCGTCGCCACCACCGGCGGCTCGCTCGGCGAGGCCGCGCGCCGAGACGGCGTGCCGGTGATCGGGCTGCCCGGCGGTCTCCAGCCGCGCGCCGCCGTCGCCTACATGTTCGCGATCGCGGCCGAGGTCGCGGCGCTCGTCGGCGCCGGCGCCCGCGATCCGGACCGAGATCGACAGCCGCCGCCGCCTTCCTCGAGGCGCAGCGGAGCGTCGCTGCCGCGACGGCCGTCGAGATCGCCGACGCGATCGACGGTCGCGTGCCGGTCGTCTACGGCGGCGGCCTGACGGTGCCGGTCGCCTACCGCTGGAAGTGCCAGATCAACGAGAACGCGAAGCTGCCCTGCTTCTCGCACCGAGATTCCCGAGATCGACCACAACGAGATCGTCGGCTGGGAGGGCGGTCGCCGACGGCGCCTCGCGGCGTCTTGCTCGACGACGGCGACCAGCACCCGCGCGAGCGCCAGCGCTTCGAGCTGACCGCCGAGCTCGTGGCGCCGGAGGCGGCCTCCGTGGTCACGGATCGAGACCGAGGGCGAGACCCGGACCGAGCGCCTGCTCTGGGCGGTGATGCTCGGCGACCTGCTCTCGCTCGAGCTCGCCGCGCGGCGCGGGGCCGACCCGACTCCGGTCGACGTGATCGAGTCGCTCAAGGACCGCCTCGGGCGGCCGTGAGGGCGATGGTCATGGCGCGCGGGCTCGGCACCCGTCTGCGGCCGATCACCTGCGAGATGCCGAAGCCGATGGTGCCGGTGCTGAACCGGCCGGTCGTGGAGCAGCTCGTCGCGCCTGCTCGCCCGCCACGGCTTCGACGAGGTGATCGCCAACCTGCACTGGTTCCCGGAGCACGATCGAGGGCTGCTTCGGCGACGGCTCGGAGCTCGGCATCGGCTCACCTACAGCGCGAGGAGGGCCTGCTCGGCACCGCCGGCGGCGTCCGCAACGTCTGCCGGCTTCCTCGGCGAGGCTCGATTTCCTCGTCATCTCCGGCGACGCGCTCACCGACATCGACCTGACGCGCGATGCGCGAGGCGCACCGCGCCAACGGCGGCGTCGCCACGCTCGGCGTCAAGAAGGTCGACCGACATCAGCCAGTACGGCGTGGTCGTCGCCGACGGCGACGGGCGCATCCAGGGCTTCCAGGAGAAGCCGGACCCGGCCGAGGCGCTCTCCGACCTCGCCAACTGCATGCATCTACATGTTCCGCCCCGAGATCTTCGACTACTTCCCGAGCCGGGAGAGCAAGGCGGCCGGCCGCGGCGATCCCGACGGCTTCGCCGACTGCATGGACGTCTTCCCGGCCTGCTCGAGCACGACGTGCCCTTCTACTCGCACGAGATCGACTCCTACTGGAACGACGTCGGCACCCTGCGCGAGTACGTCCAGGGCAACCTCGACGCGCTCCGGCGCGGTCGCGATCGATCCGGGCGCGGCGAGGTGTCGGACGGCGTCCGGAGCGGCCAGCCGGCTTGAGGCGGGCGCCGAGATGAAGGCGCCGGTCCTGTTCGGCGCCGGGCTGCGAGATCGGCGAGCGGCGTCCGCATCGACGGCCCGGCGGTGATCGGCGACGGCGCCAGCGTCGGCGACGGCGCCGCGTCCGCGAGGCGATCCTGCTGCCGGCGCCGAGATCCCGCCCGCCGGCGCTGATCGGCGCGATCCGGCCGGCGACGCATCGCGAGCGCGCTCTCTGACGATAGTTCTGACGAAGTTCTGACACCGTGCGCGCCACACGCGCGCCGGCGCCCGCAGGATCGGAGCATGGAGCTCCTGCATGCCGTCAGCGCCGGGCTCGTACCGCCGCTCTGTGCGGCCTGCGGGCGCTCCTGCCGGCCAGAGGCGGTCGTCTGCACGCGCTGCGCGCGGCGCCTGGCGACGCCGGAGCCGCTGCTGCGGCAACGGGCCGCGCCGGGGCTCGATCGAGCCTGGTCCTCGGCGCCGCACGAGGGCGTCGCCCGCGACCTGGTCGCGGCGCTCAAGTTCCGCCGCCTGCTGCCGGTCGCCGAGCTGATGGCGGACCGGATCCAGTGGCTGGCGCCGGCGCACATGCTCGAGCGGGCACGATCGTGCCGGTGCCGCCGGCGCCGCTCGCGGCTGCGGCGGCCGGCTTCGACCCGGCCGGCGAGCTGGCCGCCGCGCTGGCCGGGCGTCTCGAGCGCGCCGTCGGAGCCTGCCTGGCCCGCCGCGGGCGGCGGCCGCCAGGTAGGCAGGCGCCGGGCCGAGCGGATCGGCCATCCGCCCCGGATCCACGCCGCGGGCGAGGCTCCCCGCAGCGTCCTGCTCGTCGACGACGTGCTGACCACCGGCGCGACCCTCTCCGCCTGCGCCCGAGCCCTGCGCGGCGCCGGCGCCGTTCGCGGTCGTCGCGGTCACCTTCGCCCGGCGGCCTCTAGGAGCTGCTCCCTCTGCGCCAGCTGTCGCGCAGAAGATGCGCCTCGCCGCCGGCCGAAGCGCGTACGAGGCAGTCGGGCAGGCACCGCGCATCCGGACGACTTGATTGCCGCGTCCTGCGGCGCTTGCGCCGAAAGCTCGCGGTGCTTCTTGACCTGCCGGCGCACGTCCTCGGCAAGCTCGTGCACGGCGTCGAGTCAACTCCGGTCGAGACTCGCGCGCGTGCAGGGTCCACTCCCCTTGAGGTAGAAGGTCGCCTGGCCACCTGGCGGTCGCGCTGAGGGGCGCGCTCCTGCCGAGCGCACCAGTCGAGCGTCGCCAGAGGCGAGACCTGCCGGCCCAGACGCTGGAATCGCTTCCGCACCATCCACGCAGGTCGAGCCGTCATCTCGAGGTAGCGGCCCCGAATCTGCGATCCGCATGAGCGCCTCCATGCCGGTCGTCTCGATCCGTACGGCCCGCTAGCCCGGGCGGCGAGGCGGCCATCGGCCCTCCCGTGCCGGCAGAGACCGCTACCTTGAGCGATGCCTGCGATGGACCTAGGTAATCAACGCGCGCCCTGCGCGCTCGGAGAGGGGCGCAAGTTCAAGGCCTACCAGAAGCGCGCCGAGGCGATCAACCGGATCGAGCCGGAGATGGAGCTGCTCTCCGACGAGGAGCTGCGCGAGGAGGCCGACTCCCTGCGCGAGCGCGCTCGCAACGGCGAGTCGCTCGACGATCTGCTGCCCGAGGCGTTCGCGCTGACCCGCGAGGCCGCCCGGCGCACGATCGGCCAGCGCCACTACGACGTGCAGCTGATCGGCGGCATGGTCCTTCACGACGGCGCGATCGCCGAGATGCAGACCGGCGAGGGCAAGACGCTGACCGCGACGCTCGCCGTCTTCCTCAACACGCTGGCCGGCGAGGGCGTCCACGTCGTCACCGTCAACGACTACCTGGCCCGCCGCGACGCCGAATGGATGAAGCCGATCTACGACGCGCTCGGGGTCAGCGTCGGCGTCGATCCAGGACTCCGACGACCACGCCGCCGCGCAGCGCCAAGTACGCCTGCGACGTCACCTACGGGACCAACTCCGAGTTCGGCTTCGACTACCTGCGCGACAACATGGCCGACTGCGCTCGAGAACTGCGTCCAGCGCGGCCACAACTTCGCGATCGTCGACGAGGTCGACAACATCCTGATCGACGAGGCGCGGACGCCGCTGATCATCTCCGGCGCGCCCGAAGCAGGCGGCCCAGACCTACTACACCGTTCGCCCGCCTGGCCAAGCAGATGGTCGGCGTCCCGGCCAAAGACAAGCTGAAATCGCTGGGCGAGTCCAAGGACACCTCCGAGGCCGACTACGACTACGAGTTCGACGAGAAGCACAAGACCGTTGCCCCGACCGAGCGCGGCGTCAAGAAGGCCGAGGAGTTCATCGGCGTCGACAACCTCTACCTCGGCGAGCACGGCAGCCTCGTCAACCACCTCGTCCAGGCGCTGAAGGCCGAGTCGCTCTACAAGAGGGACAAGGACTACGCGGTGATCGACGGCGAGGTGATGATCATCGACGAGTTCACCGGCCGCATCCTCGAGGGGCGGCGCTGGTCGGAGGGCCTGCACCAGGCGGTCGAGGCGAAGGAGGGCGTGGCGATCCGCGAGGAGAACAGCAACGGTACTGTCTGCATCTTACTTCGTTCAGTTGCGTATTGTCTCTGGCCGGGCTGCCATCAGGCGGCTGACCAGGGCGTCCGGAGCCGGAGCCGCATTAACTTTCCGCAACTCGGCTTCAAATGCCTCGAGTTCAGGGTCTTGCAGTTCGCTCATGCCAGCACTCCTTTCATCAGCTTGCGCATCTCCGCCAATCCATAACGATATCGCGAGGCGGCCGTGTTCGGCGGGATATCCAAGACGTCGGCCACCTCGGCAAAGGTCAGATTCCCCCAGATTTTCAGCATCACGACCTCGCGATGAAGCTCCGGCAATTGCTTGAGCGCACTTTCCACTATTTGCCTCATCTCCCGGTCCTCCACACTCGTGTCAAACCAGGAGGGTCTGCTCGCCTCCACCACGATGAGTTCACGGTTGAGTCTCCGCTGGTTTCCCCGGGCCAGGTCAATCGCTCGCCGCTGGATGGTGGCGAATACCAAAGCCGCTGGCGGAGGTCCACGCTCAGGTTGCCTCTGACTGGCTTCGAGCACCGCTTCTTGAACCAGATCCTGGGCGTCGGCTTCGGTGCGCGTCTTCTGCCGCGCAAAGAGCAGGAACCTGGGGGAGTGTTGCTCCACCCACCGTCTCCAATTGCCTTCTGTCGCAGCTTCATCCATTAACCGGGTCTCCGGCATTCCACTGGTGAAGCGTCACCGATGGAAGTTTTTGTCTAAATAATTTCACCCGTGCCAGCCTATGTAGCAATCTGACAATCAGTCCCGGGTGCCGTTCAGCCTCGGCGACAAATCCAATGAAGGGCCTGGGAAAGCACCGGCCGCTGGCGATTGGCGTCCAGAGACCAGGCTGGTCCACCCAGCCTACTCCTCTGGCACATAATATGCGATGGATCCTTCACATTCAGGAACGGACAGACTGAAGGGTGGCTGCGGGCCAATTGGCATTGAAGACGCGGGCACCTGAGGAACTCAGAGCGCGCCTGAAGTGTCCTGTTGTGGGACACTGTAACAAAGGAAATCGAGTCGTTGAGCACGAGAACTCATGCAGTGTTATACGTTGATGATGAGCGTCTTTCACTCAAGCATTTTGCCAAGGCATTTGAGCAGGAATTCTGGATTCTGACGGCGGCCAGCGCGCGCGAGGCGGTCTCTCTTTTCCATCAACATCCCGGCAAGATTGCGGTCCTCATGACGGACCAAAACATGCCGGGGGAGAAGGGTGTCTGGCTGCTGGAGCAAGCCAAGGCCATCGACCCGACCGTGGTGCGCATCCTGGCGACGGCCAGCGGCGATTGGGAAGCCATCCGGGACGCCATGAACGTGGGCCTGTTTAGTTTCATTCCATTGCCCTGGGAGCCCGAGCAACTGCCTCACGTGCTCCGGCGTGCGCTGCAGCTCTACGATCTCCAATGTGAACTTCACCATCGCCACGAAGCGGGGGACCTGAGTTCAGGGGATTACCGTGAGCGGCTAAACAGCTTGCGGGCCTGCTTTGGTGACGGCCTCCTGGCGGAGATCCCTGAGTCTCTCAAGTGATCACTTCTGCCGCAGGCGATAGAAACCAGCAACTCCCACTGGGCACCATCGGCAAAATGAAATTATTGTCTTTGACCGTGATCCCTTCGGTGATTACCTGCCAGGTTGCGCCAGGCGAAAGCATCTCCATCTCGTAATTGGTGGCGGTGGCCGGCCATGCCAGAAGGAACTGCCCGCCGGAACTAATCAGCTGAATCGTCGGGGAACCGGCGACGGGCTTGCCACGGCGGATCGTGTTGTTGCTGAAATCGGCGACATAAAGCACACCCGCTGCGTCCACAGCAATGCCAAACGGTTTCTTGAATCGGGCCTCGCTGCCGACCCCGTCCGCCGAACCAGGTGTGCCGACAGTTCCCCCGATGGTGCTGACGATCCAATCCGTCCCCGCGGGTGAAATCTTCCGGATGGTATGATTCCCCTGATCGGCCACGTACAGATTCCCGGAGGGGTCCACCGCAATCCCGTTTGGATCTCTGAAAGTCGCCACGGTTCCGACTCCGTCCGCGCTGCCGGCGTTGGTGTTTCCCGCGATCGTGGTGGTCAGCCAATCCGTGCCAATGAGGGTGACCTGGCGAATCGCGTTATTCCCATAATCACTGACGTAGACTCTGTCTGTTCCGTCCACGGCAACGCACATCGGCGATTCAAACTCGGCGTATTGATTGTAGTCATCAGTAAACCCGTTGAAACCGGCCTCTCCCGCGATGGTGCCGGTCAGCCACGTTTCCGGGTAAGGAGATATCTGGCGAATGGTCTGGTTCACCGTGTCTGGAACGTAAAGGTTGCCCTGTGAGTCCAAGGCGATACCCGGTCGGATTGGCATAGGTCGACTCGCCGGTTGCACCATCCTGGCTGCCTTGCTCGAGCACTTTGCCGGCAATGGTGGATACCACGTAATTGGTGTCCTGAGGGACGATCTTGCGGATTGTCTGATTGGAATGATCAACAACAAATAGTGTTCCGCCCGGGCCGAGAACGACTCCGTTTGGCTTGTTAAAACGCGCGTCGGTGTTCGTTCCATCCGCTGACCCTATCGAGCGCGCCACTCCGGCAATAGTGGTGACGATCCAATCAGCTCCGGAGGGTTGGAGTTTTCAGAATCGTGCAGTTGAAAGTGTCGGAGACGTAAAGGATCCCGTTCGTATCTACCGCCAGGCAACTCGGATTATAGAACTTGGCTGCGTTGTTGGTTCCGTCAGCACTGGCACCAGGCCCGGCCGAGCCGGCGATGGTATCCCACGAATAGGCTTGCCCCAGGCAGATGCACGGTACCCACGCTAACAACGAGCACATGAGCATGGCCGAACGAAGTGTGGCTTTCATAAAGAGACGTTCCCGAGGGGACAGAAGCAGTTATGAGCCAACCTAGCAAGGGGAAACCGCGGTCCAGGCCTCTGGTCATGGCTTCTGGGTTTCAGCCGGGGCTGAAGGTCGATTCGGATTCGAGCCTTTGTCCGGGGCGACGACGAGCTTGAAGAAGAGGATGAGGTTGAAAACTACCAAGACCAGGACCACGAAGATGAATAGCCTCATAGCCTGCGGTTTTGAATCCGCTCCTGCATCACCACTCTGTTTAGGGTTGCCTTCGACGCTCATCGAGATTCCAAAACTGCCCGGGCACCCCTCATTCGCCAATAATTTTCACCAGCGCTCGTTTTCTCCGGCGACCGTCGAACTCGCCGTAGAAGATCTGTTCCCAGGGACCGAGATCGAGTTTCCCTTGGGTGACAGCCACCACAACTTCGCGCCCCATGATCTGCCGCTTCATGTGCGCATCCGCGTTGTCTTCCCCAGTGCGGTTGTGGTGATACTGCGACGTCGGTGCATGCGGGGCCAGTTTCTCGAGCCAGACGTCGTAATCATGCAGGAGTCCGTCCTCCGCATCATTGATGAAGACGGAGGCAGTGATATGCATGGCGTTCACCAGGCAGAGCCCCTCTTTGACGCCGCTCCTGCGCACGAGATCCTCCACTGTAGAGGTGATGTTGACGAAACCGCGGCGGTTTGGCACTTCGAACCAGAGGTGTTCGGTCAAGCTTTTCACAGGCTCTTAGATGTCACATCCAATCAGTGCTCGCAAGCCGATACGCGGGTTCGATTCCCTTCATCTATTTCCATCCAGAATTAACCCTCAACGAAATGGCCGGAAACAAGCAGTGCGTGACGTTTATTAATGCCAATTATCAGCTGTGCTTGACTTCGCCCGCGGCCAGTCGGATGGTACGCAGGAAATCTACCCGGACATCACTTTATGAGACCTTTGCCTGGCGGCATTACCCGCCGCGACCTTTTCACCGCTTCAAACCCGACTTGCTCAGATCACATTGAACCGATCGAATCCAGAGATGGAATTACCTGAACCCTGCCATCCATGAACACCAACCACCTCCTGCTGCTCCTTTCCCTCTGCCCCTTCACCATCGGTCCAGCGCGCGCGGCAGAGCGGCTCGTTCGATCAATGGGCCGACGATTTTGCGGCGCGCGCGGTGCGGCTCAACCCGCAGTTCGCCACGCGCGTGCAATATTTCTCCGGTGCCGAGCAGGACGCGCTCGACCGGCAACTGATCCTCGGCGGGGCTTTTGGCCAGACCTACGGCCTCAAGGCCGCCCAGGAGCGCGCCGAGTTTGCGCGCCGGGGGCTGGAGGAGTTGCAGCGCTTCCCGGCCGCGACACTCACGGCCCAGCAGCGGACGTCCGCGGCGGTGATCAAGTGGTCGCTCGAAGACGCGGTGCGCAGCGCGGCTTTCGCGCAGCACCGCTTTGTCTTCGAGCAGTTCGGCGGGCTGCACCTCGGGCTCGTTAATTTCCTCACCTCGATCCATCCGATTCGCAATGCCCGCGACATCGAGAACTACCTCGCCCGTCTCGCCCTCGTGGCGCCGCGCATCGACGAGGGCATCGCTGAGGCGAAAGCGGCGGCCGCGGCCGGCATGATTCCGCCGCGCTTCGTCTTGCAGCGCGTGATCGAGCAGCTCGATGGCTTCACCGCCCAGAAGCCGGCGGACAACCCGTTCGTCGCCACGCTGGACAAGCGCGTCGCCACGCTCGGCGCGGCAGTGTCGGCGGAGCAGCGGGCCAAGTTTGTCGCCGCCGCCGAAAAGGAAGTGGCGGCGGCCATCATCCCGGCTTACCAGCGCGTGCGCGCTTTGCTCGCGGCGCAGTTGCCGGGCGCGACCGATGACGCCGGAGCGTGGCGCCTACCGCGGGGCGGGGACTTTTACGCCAACTCGCTGGAGTCGCTCACAACCACGAAGCTGACGCCGGCGGAAATCCACGCCATCGGTCTGCGCGAAGTCACGAGCATCAGCGCCGAGATGGAGGCGATCCTCCAGCAACTCGGTTACAAGGAGGGCACCATCCAGGCCCGCATCGAAAAACTGAACGCCACGATGAACCCGCCGGCGGAACCCGACCCGCGGCTCATGCTGGTCGCCAAGGTCGAGGCGTTGGTGCATGACGCGGAGCGGCGGTCGGTCGCGGTGTTCGACTTGCTCCCGAAAGCGCCGGTCACGGTGAAGCGCGAGCCGGCCTTTTCGGAAAAAAGCGCGGCGGCGCACTACACGAATCCCGCGCCCGACGGCTCCAGCCCCGGCATCTACTGGCTGCCATTGGCCGATCTCAGCCCACGCGTGACGTGGCTCGGTGTCGGCATGAAATCCACCGCGTATCACGAGGCCGTGCCGGGACACCATTTCCAGCTCACCATCCAGCAGGAATCGCAGGAACTGCCGCGCTACCGCAAACTTGGAGTATTTGGTCTCAACTGCGCCTACATCGAGGGCTGGGCGCTCTACGCCGAGCGGTTGGCGGCGGAAAACGGCTGGTATGAGGGCGACCTGCCCGGTCGGCTCGGCTACCTGCAACTCCAACTCTTCCGCGCACGCCGACTCGTGGCCGATACCGGTTTGCACGCGATGAAGTGGACGCGCCAACAGGTGATCGACTACGGCTTCACGCCGCAGGAGACGGAGCGCTACATCGTGTGGCCGGGGCAGGCGTGTTCCTACATGATCGGCCAGCTTCGGATACTGGAACTGCGCGAGCAGGCGAAGGCCGCGCTCGGCGCGAGATTCTCGATCAAGGAATTCCACAACCTCGTCCTGCGCGGCGGCTCGATGCCGCTCGAGGTGCTGGCGCAGGAAGTGGACGCGTGGGTTGCGGCCAAGAAAGCAGGCGGCTAGAGTTGCGCCCCAACCTGCCAAACGACTATCGAGCCAGCAGCCTGGGAGCGCTGGCGTCCCGCCGGCGGGTTGAATTGAAAATGAACGACGCAAACGAAAAGGCAAAATGCCGGCGAGACGCCGGCGCTTCCAGGATTATGAGAACCACTTTGCTGCTGTTGAGCCTGCCTGCTGGGCGGAATCGGGCCAAGGCTGCTGGGTGCAGAAGCCCTGGCTTCCGCCGCGCCACCACCGAAGGCGGACCTCGTCATCGTCGGCACCGGGATTTCCGGTTTGGCGGCGGCGTTGGATGCCGGACGGGCGGGCGCGAACGTCACGGTCATCGACATGTGGTCGGTGTTCGGCGGCCATGCGGTCATGTCGGGCGGCCTGGTCTGTTTGGTGGACACACCGTTTCAGCGGGCGACCAACGTCTTCGACTCCCCGGACCTGGCCATTCGGGACTTTCTCACACATGGCGAGGACGCGAATCCGGATTGGGTCCGTCTCTATGCGCGGGATTCCAAGCGCGAGGTCTATGACTGGCTGGATGCGCTGGGCGTTGGTTGGTCCCGGCTTTTCCCGCTCATGCCGGGCAACAGCGTCCAGCGTCAGCACGTGGCGAAGGGGCGTGGGTCGGACTCATCAGCCCCATCTACCGGGAATGTCTGCGTTGGACGAACATTCACTTCGTCTGGAACACCAAGGTCACGTCGCTGCTGATCGAGAACGGCCAGGTCCGGGGCGTGCGCGGCGTCGGCCTGCGCGACGGATCGACGAACGACTTTCGCGCCACGTCCGTCGTCCTCGCCACCGGCGGATTCGAGAGCAACCTGGAACTGGTGCGGCAGCACTGGCCGACGGTCCTGCCCGCTCTGGAGGGCGGGGCGAAAGTGCTCCTCGGCTCCGGGATCAATTCGCTCGGCAGCGGTTTCGACGTAGCAACCACTGGCGGTGCGGCCCTGACCAACCTGGACCACCAGCTTTTTTATTCCACCGGCTTGGTGGACCCGCGTGATCCCTCCGGGAGACGCGGCCTGAACAGCTTCAATCCGAAGTCCATCTGGGTGAACGCGCAGGGCCGGCGCTTCGTGCGGGAAATCGTAGGAGGCGTCCCGGATTTCGGCGGCTCGGTCGCGGCGGTGCTGCGGCAGCCCCAGGCAACGTATTGGTCCATCTTTGATGCCCGGGGTCGCGCCAAGTTCTTTGTCTCCGGTTCCGGCTGGGACGATACCAACAACGTCCAGCGCGAGATCTTCGCCAACCCGAAGATGAGCCAAATGGGTCAAGCAGGCCGACAGCATCGCCGGTCTCGCCCAGGCCACGGGATTGCCCACGGACGCGCTGGAGGAATCCGTCGGACGTTGGAATGAAATGATCACGCGGGCGAGGACACCGAGTGGCAGCGTTTTGGACGGGGTGAAACGAACCGGCCGCAAGCCATCGCCACCCCGCCGTTCTATGCCATCCAGTATTTTCCGCTCTCCCGCAAAAGCATGGGCGGCGTGGCGGTCGATCTCTCCTGCCGCGTTCTTGATCGTCGCGGTCAACCGATTCCCAACCTCTACGCCGTGGGTGAACTGGCTGGCGTCGGTGGCATCAATGGCCGCGCCGCGCTCGAAGGCACGATGCTCGGGCCGGGCCTGTTGATGGGCCGCATCGCCGCGCGCGAGGTCGTGGCGCAACTGAAGTCCGAAGGGAAGTTGCCAGCTGCCAAGCCATCGCGAGCGCCGCCACCCAGAAGAATCCTCCCGCCACGCAAACCCACCGATCCCGAGTCGCTCCGTTCCTGGCGCGAGGTGCTGCGGCAACTGGTGACGGAACCGCGTCCGGGCTATCTGCATTTCGAGAAAGCGCATGCGGTCGTATTGGAACGAAACCTCGATTGCGCCCAGTGCCATCGCGAATCATCGCCGTTGGCGCTCACCGCAGAACAACTGGATCGGCACGCACTCATTCAAGCGTGCGCGATCTGCCACGGATCGGTGAAAGAGTGAAAACTTTAACATGAATACAACCCACACCACTGCTCTTATCGGTGCGCTTCCTGGCAGTGCCATCCACATCGCATGGCCAAACCCGCCCAAGCCGCCGGGTGGAAAAGGCAACTCGCCGAGTTTCAGCAAGCCGCCAAAATCAAGGACGGCGTAAATATCCCTGGCGCAAAGAATCCATAACCCACCGATGAACCCGAATCGCGAAGAGGTCCTGTTTTCATTGGCACTGGAAAAGCCGGCGGAGAAATGCGCCGTGTTCCTCGACGTGATGTGCGACGGCGATACCGCATTGCGCCAACGCCAGGGCCAAACTGCCGGTTGATCCCCTCGACCAGCGCGATGACCACCGATGCCTCAGCCAAGCCCGTTTTTACAGGGACGATTGGACTTGACCAATTCAGACCTGGGTAAAGCAGAAAGTAGAAAGCTGAAAGCTGAAATCGGGGACCGTAGACTGTGGACTGGAGACTGGAGACGGCCGGGGTCGGAGGGGGGGGCGGGGAAAGGATGAGGGATGAGAGCTGAAACTTGAGGTATGGGAAAAAACAGAAAGCTAAAAGTTGAAAGCAGAAATTCGGAGGCGCGGGTCAACGGTTGGGCTGACGCGAGTTTAACTGAGAGAATTTTCTTTCCAGGCGTCGCCCTTCACTTGACGTTGCGGGGGTGAGAGTCGGCTCAGTCCAGCGGGGGGATGCTGGTTGCCACCCGGTAGAAACGCATCGACGGTGCGGCAGCGTCCGCATGGAGCACGGTGTTGGTTGTGCCATCGCCGGGGATGTTGTTCGTGAACGCGCTCCAGGCCGCACCGGTCAGGCTCGGCGCCCACTCCACAGCGTAGTTCTGACCCGGAACGGTAGTGAAGCTGATCCAACTGCCAGCACCAGCAGGGTGAAATTGAACGATGCGCGGGACGCTGGCATCGCCGGTGTGCCAGATGGAGAAACAGTTGGCGAGGTGGTTGCCCGCCGTGGTGAACCCTCCGCCGACGAGCAGGTCGGGACCGCGAAGGGCCAGCGTTTCAACCCAGCTTTGCGTGCCACTGCCGAGCGCCGACCAATGCTGCCGTCCCACCGCGCGATGTAGTGGGTGGTGACCCCGCCCGCATTGATGAACGCGCCGCCTGCATAAATCCCGCCGTCGCCGGCAGCCAGCGCGAAAACCCCGTTGCCAAGTCCGCTACCGAGCGCGGACCAGTTGGTCCCGTCCCAGCGGGCGACATTGTTCGCACTGCTGCCGCCTGCGGTGGTGAAAAAACCGCCCACATACAGAGCGCCGCGGTTCACGGCGATGGCATAGACGGGGCCATTCAGCGCGGGACTGCCCATGGCCGACCAACCACTCCCATCCCACCTGGCCACGCCGAGCGAAATGACCGAACCCGCCACCGCGAACGAGCCCGCGACGTAGACGTTGGTGCCGTCTAACGCGATGGCGCGAACGGGGCCGCTGACGCCGGTGCCGAGCGCCGACCAAGCGGTGCCGTTCCATCGCGCCACGTAATTAACGGCAAGGCCGCCGGCATTCGTAAAATCGCCGCCCGCGTATGCGATTTCGCCACTGAGGGCGATAGCCCGCACCACATCGTTCATTCCGGTGCCGAGGGCGGACCATTGGCTGCCGTTCCATCGTGCGATGCGGTTGGCGCTGACGCCGCCCGCATTGGTGAATGCTCCGCCCGCAAGCACATTGCTGCGGCTGACGGCGAGCGCATAAACGTCAGAATTCAGCCCGCCGCCAAGCGGCGACCAACTATGGCCATTCCACATGGCGACCCGGTTCGCGAGGACCCCTGCGGCGTTCGTAAAGGAGCCGGCCACACAAATGTTCGTGCCTCCGGTGGCGATGGCACGAACCGCGGCGTCAAGGCCGTGATTGAGTGCGAACCAGCGCCCGTCTTCCCATTGCGCGATATTGTAGGTGGCAACGCCGCCAGTGGTGATAAAATTGCCGCCGACAATCAGCTGATTACCGAGGAAAGCAATGGCGCGGCCGCCGCCATCTTCAATGCCAGTGCCGAGCGCCGACCAACTGCTGCCGTCCCACCGCGCGACGTTGTTGGCGCTCGCGCCGCCGGCGGCGGAGAATACCCCTGCGGCATAGACCTGTGCTCCGCTCACGGCGAGGCTGAGCACGTTGCCGTTGATTCCGGTGCCGAGCGCGGACCACGCGCTCCCATTCCAACGCGCGATGTTCGTTGCGCTGACACCCCCCGCACTTCTAAACGTGCCGCCCACATAAATGTCTGAGCCGCTCGCGGCGATGCACCACGGGCGACCGTCGGACGGAAATCCGGTTCCCAGCGCCGACCAACTGCTGCCATTCCAGCGGGCGATAAAGTTCACAGCCAGGGCACCGGCAGATTGGAACGCACCTCCCGCGTACACGTCCGAGCCGCTCACGGCGATCGCGTTCACATTCTGACTCAATCCCGGCCCCAGCGCCGACCAACTGCTCCCGTTCCATTTCGCGATGCGCAGCACCGTGGTGCCGCCTGCGCTGGTGAAGTCCCCGCCCACATACACATCGGTCCCGCTCACGGCGATGGCACGGACTTCACCATTGACGCCACTCCCCAGGGCGGACCAACTGGAGCCGTCCCATCGGGCGATGCGGTTGGCCGGAACACCGCCCGCGGTTGTGAAGTTGCCACCGACGTAGATGTTGCTGCCGCTGACCGCGACCGCGAGCACGTTGGAACTCAGCCCGCTGCCGAGCGCCGACCAGGAGCGGCCATTCCACTTTGCGACATTATTGGCGGCCACCGTGCCCGCGGCGGTGAAGGTGCCTCCGACATACATATCCTGACCACTGATGCCGATGGCGTGGGCGCCGCCGAATATTCCCAGCGGTCCGAATCGCTCATCCCATTGTTCATCCCCAGCAAAGACGGACGCGGCGGCGAGCACTCCGAGCAGCGCCGCGAGGATCCGCTGGCTTGTCGTTCCGCGCCCCAGGCCCGCTTGCGCATGGGCGGCGGCGAGTGGCAGGATAAGGCGAGGGCGCAGGAGATGATGGGATACGGGACTTGAGGTTTGAATTTTCATTCTCTCTCGGCACTGAGGTTGCGTGGGCCACTGAGGTCGAGAGCAGTCACCGAAACAACTGCCGCAGGATCGGCAGCCGCTTTCGACTCCGTAGCATTAACATCCTGCCGATTTTGCGTTATTCAAGTGGAATCCGTTCATGGCCTGCCGATGTTCAAGCACGCAGTCGGTTCCGAATTCGGCCCAGGACACCGCAGGGATGGATGAAATCCTGGGCAATCAGATGGGAATCGCGTTCACCCTGCTGGCGTAGTCCGCGGCCAAGGAAAAGTTTGACCTGCGCACGGCGTGCGGCATGGCGCTGGAGCAGCGCGGTTCATTTAAAATACTGGCGGGTGCCCAAAACACTTGGCGAAACGGGAACGAGGATATCGCCGACAGGATCCTCTGTTTCGGCTGGTCCAGGTTGCGTCGCCGGAGACTGCGCGATGCCTCCAGAGCTGGGGAGGTCGTCCCGGCTCGGCGCCGAAGGTGGAAGCATGTGCAGCCAAAGGTAAACTGCAGCAATGCTAACCGCGACGAAGGAAATGCCGGGAAGGAGATCAAGCCGGGCGTGCAGCCAACGCCGCCGGAGGGGGATGGGCACAGGGAGAAGTGGCGGTGGCTGCCTGGCGGCTAATTCGCAGTGCGGTTCAGGGTTACTCGTTTTGCGGGCAGTAATCATTCTCCAGACTGGCGTCGGACTCACGGTCGTTCGGGCATCCGCGTTGTCGGCACTCCGGGCGCAAATCTCGTCCCTGGTTTGAAAGCTCGAAACTGACATAGGCGAGCAAAGTATTTGAGTCTGCGAGGGTGTCTGCAAAGTAACTGTGCTCGCCGGATTTGTTCTCACGACTTTCATAGCCGTTTCTGGAAGCACTTTAGCTCTTTGGAACAAAGCCAACAATCGGGGCAGAACAGGATCGTGGACCGGGGGTTTGTCCGGAAGAAATCCGGGGGAAAGCCCGGTGGATGTGCGGCGAGTTCCAGAACTGGAGGCCGAGGTTTCCGAGGGCCGACACGGGAGGCCGGCGAGCAGGGCGATTGAGGGTTGAGATTGGGACCAGTGGAAAGGGATGAAGGATGAAACCTGAAACTTGAAGCCTGGAATAGACCATAGACCGTAGACCGGGGACCTGGGGAGCGGAGCACGGGGAAAGGATGAGGGATGAGACTTGAAACCTGAAGATCACTGACTTTGGACTGCGGACTTCGGACCACGGGACTACAGGACTACGGGCTGACTTTTACCGCTAAAGACGCTAAACACGCAAAAGGCGAATGCCGGGGGCGGAAAGGAAACCGGGCGGTTTTTGGCTGGCCTGTTACCGCGACTACTCCCGCGACCCGTGTTAGCTTTTGCTTAATATCTCTTCCGCGAGATCCACCAATTCTGACAACGGGCTGACAATCAGGCTCCAGCAATCGCTCGCGGGGCCTGCAAGCCCAAACTCCAACACGAAGCCAAAATTCTGGAGCGCCCTGCACCTGGCGGGAACCGGCAGTCGCGATGCTTTAAAGGCCACAGGGCTTCGCTCTGTGAACACTGCATAGACGCCGTGCGAATCCCAGAAAGGCATGAGCGCCAGGAACTCGGTGTTATTGAGCGCGATATCGAAGGTGGCGTTTCTTATTGAGTGTCGCCTCGCCTCCGCATCTGGTGCTAAGGCTAGGCTCGACTCGAACCATTGATCCACGGCTAGCACGGGGCTGACGTTCTCGACCGTGACATCAACGCGGGCCTTCCTCGCCAGGGCAGCCAACACCTCGATCGGGCATTCGTAAACCTCAATCTGGTCAAGGCCATCTTTAGAGGTTCGTTTCCAGCTCATTTGATGGTTTCCTTCCTACTATCAGCGCTACTAGAACGCACCGCCTCAGTGGTGCCTGGGCCCTGAGGCAGAGCGCTCAAAAGCAGCACCCTGGCGGGGTTCGGCGCATCCATCGTGGTCATGACTTCGACAACAGTGACAACAGAATGGCGAGGTTAGCAAGCCCGACGCCGAGAAAGAAAACGACAAAGGAAATGTGGAGTTTGGTGCTCCAGGTGGGGCACCTGCCGAGTAAACGGCAAGAAAGCGGCTTGCCGCCGCCACCAACAATTCCCTTATTGATTCCATATAGCTTGAGAAGCCCAATCGTCGTGAAGGTCACGCCGACCACAGCAGGTGGGACTTGCACTCCGCAAGCTTGAGCGTTAGAACTCGATTTGTATGTATTCATATGCTGCTGGACATGGCAACTTCGTTGCGCGTCCGCCATTCACGCCATTTATCAGTAGTTTTCGGACAGAGCCCAGGGTTCCTGTGTGGCGCTACGACACCTTACTGATCTCAAGGAGCCTCTATGCTGCGACGTAATGCGATCGTCCTGATAGCCATCCTGGCGGCCGTTTGTGGCAGCAGGCGGCTTCCGGCTCAAACACCAGTCCCGGCCCCGGCACCGGTGCCGGACGCCAACTGGGTGTTCTCCAATGGTTTTGAGGACGACATCCCCGGCACTGGAGACTGGCAGAATGCCTGGGGTTCGCCATGGGGAACCCCGTCGCACCCTGAGGGCGCCAGCGTAAGCACATCCGCGGTGGAGGGTCGCCGTTGCCTCAGAGTGGCATATCCCAAAGGCGGCGTGGGCCCCCAGCAAACAGGCATGCAGTGGCCAACGGAAACAGTCAGGCTCAAGGGAAGCGGTGTGGGCTATGAGGAGCTCTACCTTCGATACTATGTTTATTTTGAGGACGGCTTTGATTTCAGGATCGGGGGAAAGCTCCCAGGGCTCATGAGTACGGGCGGGGGTGGCGGCTTCGAACCCAATGGCACCAACGCATGGTTGATGAGGTTCATGTGGAGGGAGGATGCGAAGGCGGAGGTCTATTCGCTGTTGCCCCCCAGCAAGTTCAACAACTTCAAGACCTCCTTTGACGTGAAGTTCGATTTCCAGTTCTCAACTGGCAAATGGTACTGCATCGAGCAATACGCGAAGCTCAACTCAGTCGGGCGCGATGACGGGCAACTCAAGGTGTGGATAGACGGCGTGAAGCTCCTGGATCGCAGCGACGTTCTCTACCGCACCGTGGATAACCAGAACGTCAAGATCGGAGGGTTCTACTTCTCAACCTTCCATGGCGGCGACACCCCGGCCTGGGCACCGAGGGTGGATAGCTACGCGAGATTTGACGCGATTGTCCTGTCCAAGGCACCCGTAGGCATGGTCGCCTCAACACCCGTATCAACATCCGCGCCGACCACCGCCACTCCCGTTGCGGCCCCTTCCCAGGCCCCAGAGCAGCCCAGGATGGCCCTGGGCCATCCGCGCACCATCTGGGATCAGCAGGACGTCGCCCGCTACAAGGAACTGCTCAAAACCAGCCCTGAACTCAAAGCGGCCTTTGACGAGCTCCAGGCTTGGGCAGAGCAACGCATCCGCGAGCCGCTGAATGTGCCCGCCCACACGCTGGAGGCCGACGGGACGTGGAACTTCCCCGCATTCCCGCGAGGAATACAGGATGCCCAGGGCAAGTGGATCTGGAAGTGGGACTTCAATACCGCCCTGCAAAACAGGAGCGCCGACGTCTCGAAGCTCGGAGTCCTTTACGCGCTCACCGGGAACCAGGAATACGCCGACTATGCCAGGAAGCTCCTGCTGGCGATGGCCGACGCTTACGGATACGGACAAGGCAGCACCGCCCCCGATCCGCATGGGTTTGACCACTTCGAGGCCTACGGCTTCGACGGCGGCGACACCGGCATGTTCCTCACCAAGGCATGCTCGGGTTATGACCTGATCTACAACGCGACGGCGGTCACCGCGGAGGATCGCACGCACATCGAGAAGGACCTGGTCCGGCCGCTGGCCGAACACCTGAAGAAGGCGAAGTACATGTACACGGGCCATGGCCGATGGGGAATGGTCTGTCTCTACGGGATATTCATCTCCGGTGTGACGCTCGGCGATCAGGACATGGTCACTGGCACTCTCTATGGCCTGGGCGGCACCACGGAGAAACCCACCGGCGGCTTCATGGACTGCTTCAGACCCGCGTGCATCCGCGAAGATCGGCTCTGGGGCGCCGACGAGAAGCCCGAGGACCAGATTGCCTCGCTGGCGATCATGACCAGCGTAGCCGAGGTGATGTGGCGCCGTGGCGTTGATCTCTACAGCCACCAGGACATGGCCTTAAAGAAGCCCTTTGACGCCGGGCTGCCACTCATACTGCCGACCTCGTCCACTGCGGCCGCGAATGATTCCGAGTATGGCAAGCTCCTGGGTATGCCGGGCATCAATGCCTATGAATACGCCTTTCGGAGGTTCCACGATGCTCGATACCTGCCATTGATCGAGAAGTTGAGGCCGACGCTGGTTCTGTCCGTAGGCGAACTGCCCTCACTGTTCGACGCTCGCGCATTGCCCAAGTGATTCTGAACAGGAGAGAAGCTAAAGGAGAATCAGAATGGCCCCCAGCTGGATGACCGCCGGGGGGCGGGCGTGAAATGGGGAGCGGGGGGTGACCTACGGGCTAGGAGAAAGCAGAAAGCTGAAAGGTAAATGGGAAAATGGGGACTGTATGAGACTGGAGATCGGAGGACGGGTTCAGGGCTGCCAAGTCATGGCGCGGGGTGCGAGCCGCACGGGCGAGCGGGGCGGAGCCCCTGAAGTGGTTCATGGTTGAGAGTTGATCCGCCGTCGCCAAGCCTATGGCGGACGGGGAGTGGGAGTGAGGGACCTTTCGGTAAGGCGGTTGCCCGGTCGCGGCCAACCCAGGAGAGAAAACCCCTGCCAATCATTTTCCGCGCAACCGCGTGTTGGCGATTTGCCACCGGGCGGACGTTCTGGTAGAACAATTCTGCCAACACGAACGAAAGACCTTCGGAAGACAGCATGAACCGGACCGGCAGAACCATCGCCTGCACACTGGCCGCCATTTACGCGGCCTCCGCGGTTTGCGCGGCGGCACCGCGCATGGACCGTTCGAAACTGCTCATCGGCGCCTACTGCCTGCAGGCGAACGCGCGCAGCGAAGCGCACGTGAAGGCGATCAGGGACTGCAGCGTGGACTTTATCGTCGGCGTGGGTGCCGACGACCGCGCCACGCTCGACCTCTTCGCGAAGCACGGTGTGGGCGCAATTGTCAACGGAGTTGTGCCCGGCTGGTGGGGCGGGGACGGAGAGAACGCCGGCAAGCTGCGCGAGAAGAATCCGCCCGACGTCTATTCGAAGGGCACGGCCACGCTAAAGGACCACCCGGCGATCTGGGCGGTCGACATCGGCGACGAACCTTCCGCGCTCGACTTTCCGTATTACGGCGAGGTCGTGCGCCAATTGAACCGCGAACTGCCGGGCGTGCCCCTCTACCTGAACCTGTATCCGAACTACGCGAGCGTCGCCCAGAACACGGGCAAGCAGACTGTCAACCAGCTCGGCACCACGACCTACGCGGAGCACGTGGCCGAGGTACTGCCGCCACGTGCCGCTGGACTACATCTCGTACGACTTCTATCCCTACGTCGAGCCCGCGGGCGTAGACAGGTTCCTCTCGAAGTGCTACGACAACTTCATCCTGGTGGCGGATGCCTGCCGCCGCACCGGACGTGGATTCTGGTACATTCCGCAGGTGAACTCGCGCGAGGGCCAGCCGCCCACGAGCGAGAACCGCCTGCGGTTCCAGGCCTGCGCCGCCATGAGCTTCGGCGCGGAGGCGATCGCCTGGGCATGCTGGAGCAGCGGCTGGTGGACGAACAATGTGCTCGACGCCGCGGGCGTGCCGACGGCGCAGTATGCGAAGCTGAAGAAGGTCAACGCCGAACTGAAACGCCTCGGGCCCGAGTACATGAAGTTCAGGTCCACGGGCACGCACTTCGTCGGCTTCCCGAGCGGGTCGTCGCGCAACCCGAAGGAGCCGGTATCCTTCCCCGACGCGCTTGACGCTGGCTTCTTCAAGGGTGTGCGCGCCTCGAACGGCGCGCCGCTCCTCGTGGGTGAGATGTCCGCACGCGACCGCGCCTGCACGGCGCGAGCGCTCTTCGTAACGGCGGCGGACAACCCCGAGGATGCGAAGCCAGCTTCGTTCGAAGTCATCTTCCGCGCGCCGGGCCCCAAGGCTTACGGGGGCGACGGTCCCGTCCCCGTGAGAATACTGCCGGATGGATCCTGCTCGGTTCCGCTCCGCTCCTGCCACGGCGTCCTACTTGTCTCAGGCGAGTAAAAGTAAACGCAGCCGCCGGAAAGCGGTCATGCAATCGGCGGGGTTCTTTTTCCTGGTGGCACTGATCTTCGTGTATCGCTTTTTCTATTCGCGCAAGATTGTGGGCTGGCACGTGGTTGATGGTTGATGGACCACTTGAACCTTGAAACGACGGACTACGGGACTGCGGGACTGCGGGACGACAGGATGACAGGATGGAGGGGCGGCAGGGAGCACGGAGCTGGGAGCGGGGGAAGTGAAGCAGTAACCAGTGACGGTTATCGGTGATCGGTGGGCAAGGGGCCAAAAGCGGAAAGCAGCCGCCTTCGCTGAAGCTATGGCGCGCCAGGGAAAGCTGAAAGTTGAAAGCTGAAATTCTGGACGGAACGCAGGCTTGAGTTTTCTCTTGCATATGGTCAGTCTTTGCACGATTAGTTGACTGTTACTGCCGTCACGAGGTGCTGATTGTTTTTAATGGCCAACACCCCGCGTGCAGGACACTGGGAAGCAGGGAGTTTATGAGCAGGGCATTCAAGGGTGGGCCGAGTTGGGTGATGGGGTTTTCCAAATCATCCAAAGGGAGGGTAAACTGCATCTGCTTCCGCGCCGATGGCCTCCTTCCGCCGGTCTTTTCCCACCCGACGAATCTGCAACCGACGGAGACGCGCCCTGATCTCGGCGGGCATCAGAAAACAAATATTTCAATCAGCTTATTCACACCTCGAGAATCAAACGAGCAGCTGGTCCGTACCGCAAACCAAAGAAAGGAGCACCCCATGCGCAGCAAGAGAGACATCGCAATCATCACATCGGCCACGGCGGCCGGAAACCCGAGTCTGAACGAGCAGACCCGGCTTATTGGCCGAGTTCCAATAGCGGGCATTTTCTTCCTGTTACTGTTATGGCAGGAAGCTGTGCTTGCTGGTTCTCCGCCCGCAATCCAGCCCTCGGCCACATTCCAGCATCAGTCGGTGGCATTGGGGAGCAATATGACTTTCACCGCGTCCGTCACCGGGGACCTGCCATTGTTCTTCCAGTGGCGGCTGGCCGCTGCCGACCTCATAGGCTGTACCAACCGGACCCTCGCGATAACCAACGCACAACCGAGCGATGAAGGCGACTACACAGTGCTCGCCACTAACGCCTACGGTGCCATCACCAGCGCACCGGTCAGGCTTTATGTGGTGCCTCCCTCGGCGAATATGGTGAAAGGCAACTACACAAACACTTCCTCCGTGCGTCTGCCCTACTTCTATGATCTCCCCGCAGGGTATGACCCCCTGCGCCGATACCCACTGGTGATCCTGATGCATGGCACTCCAGGCGATGAGACTACTGCTCCGCCGTTCTTCGCCTCGTATGCTGCGACCAGGGTGTTCGCTTCCTATGGCCAACAGGCTACCGATCCGGTGATCCTGGTCTGGCCCAGCCGGCGCCCCGGGGACAATTCCTGGACTGATCCTTACTTGCAGCTGGTCTCGGGATTGATCGACAAACTCATTGCCGATTTCAGCATCGATACCAACCGGGTTTACATCGCCGGGCGGGTCCGAGGGAGTGCATGCCGCCTGGGATCTGGTGGGGATGCGCCCCTCCTTCTTTGCCGCTGCGGGCTTCGCCGCCGGCTGGTCCGGGGCGAAGTCGCCAAGTTTAATAAAAGACGTGCCAACGTGGGTTTGGTGCGCCCAGAATGACGAAGCGGGTCAGTTGAGCAATGCTCGAGCGCTGGTCCAAACTTTGCGCAGTGTCGGCGGAAAGCCCATCTACACCGAATATGTCATCGGAGGGCATTATGATGGCATTTTCATGGGGATGCGCACTCCGGTTGTCATTGACTGGATCCTGGCGCAGAGGCGTGGAGGCCCAAGCAAAAATGAACCTCTCCTCTCAATCACCAGTCCCACTTCTGAGGCTACATTTGCCACCGGTGCTTCTGTTGTGAGCCTGGCGGGCGAGGCCAAAGCGCTGGGCCAAGCTGTTACCAACGTCACCTGGAAGAATAACTTGAGCAGCCTGACCGGACCGGCCCAGGGCACGAGCAGTTGGTCCGCCATCAACATTCCATTAGTAGCCAACAGGACCAACATCGTCCTTGTGGCAGCGACCACCACCAGTTGGTCGGCGGGTTACCGTGGCAACACGACCTTCAATGATACGCTGACCGTAGTCCAATCGCCGATTCGGGCGACTCTGACGTTGCAGGGGTTGGAGGCAATTCTGAACTGGACGGGCGGAGGGCCGCCCTACCATGTGCAACGAGCGACTGATTTGGCGGAAGGTGACTGGGGGGATTATCTTAACCAACGTTACGCCGCCGGTGTCGGTGCCGCTCACAGGCCAAGCTGGGTTCTACCGGGTCGTAGGACAATGAGCGGAGGGAGGGAGGGATGATCCTCCTTCGCCGAGGCTATGGAGGACGGGAACTTGAAACCTGAGGTTCTGAATTCTTACATAAGGAAACGAAGGACCGGTAGGCGGTAGGCGGCCTGGCAAGGGGCAGAGGCCAGAGGTCGGAGGGCAGAAGGCAGCAGGGGCGAGGGGATGAGGGATGAAACTTGAAACTTGAAGTTCAGAGGTCGGAGGTAAGGGGCGAGCGACCAAAATCCACCGATTGTGATGCCGAGCCGCGCGCGCGCGGCCATGAGACAGTCCCGAAGCTCTGCGCCTCCGGCGATAAGAATCGGCAGCCGACGCCAGCATTAGCCCGGTTAACACCATGAGCAGGATCACGGCGGTCGAAGCGTCCGGCGATCGTGGCGATAAACAGGCTCGTGACCACAGCGAACAGCCCTGAAATCGAGATCGCCTGGCCGGCCAATCCCTCCCGTGGCTCTCAAATCGGCGGCGATCGGAGTCAGCAAACTGACCGGCAAGAACTCAGAGGCGATAAGCATCGCGACGCACAACGTCATTGATCCGACGGCACTCCAAGGTTTTGGCGTGGTGACGTCTAATACTTGGTTGGTGGCAGTTGCGATCATCGTTGGTTGTCTCGGCTGATGGTTCGCCACGCTATTCCAGCTCGAAGGTGACTTTTACATTTCCTGAACCGACTGCGGACGAAAGCCCAGATGGGTTTTCTATGCGCCCAAGTTTGGTGTAGCTGTAAGAGGTCGGGAATGTTTTGTAGAAAAGGACGAGGCTGTTATCCCCCCAGAGCATGAGGTCGCCCGCCTTGATTGTTCCAGGTTTCGAGGCATCGGTTGGAAGGTTGGTGGAGAAATGAAAATATTTCTCGTTGCCGTTCAGTTCAGTCATGTCCAGCGTCAGGGGAAGCATCGCTTTGAGCCTGGTTACCGTTGGATTGTCATAGAGCGTGGCGGTGAAAATCCGAGAGCCGATTGTGATTTTCATTTTCGTGGTGGTATGCGGTTGTGGTTCGTGGCCTTGCTTGCAGTCAGTGAAGTCGCATGCTGAGCGGCATGGCTTTTGTGCACTGAGATGAGCTTGCGGCAATCCCGAGTGCCAGGGAACACGATGACCACCAGGGGATTCACAGGATGTGAATCTGTTTAGTTTTTGGCCTTCAGATTTTCGGTGAAGAAAGTCGTGAGCTTGTCCCACGGGATCACGTTCACTCGGTCATAGAGGTCAACGTGATTGGCGCCCTTGATAATCATGAGTTCTTTCGGCTCCGCCGCGGCCTCGTAGGCAGTTTCGCTGAAATAACGCGAGTGGGCCTTTTCGCCATGAATGAACAGGATTGGCCGAGGCGATATTTCCGCGATGTAGGTTAAGAGCGGCATGTTCATGAAGGAGAGCGGATTGGTAATTGTCCATGAGCCGTTCGAGTTGATCGCTCGCGGGTGGAAGCCACGTTCCTTCTTTTTGTAATAATCAGCGTAGTCGACCATGAATTGCGGTTCGCCGCCTTTTAACTCGTTGTAGATGGGGCCGAGCTCGGGCTTGCCTTTTTCCGCATCCTTCCATCGCTGCTGACTCAGTTGCTCCAGCACTTTTGTGCGCTCTTCCTTTGTCGTTTTGTCGTTGTAGCCTTTGGACATCACCCGCGACATGTCATACATGGTGCTGGTCGCCACCGCTTTGATTCGCTTGTCCACGGCAGCGGCGTTCAGTGCCATGCCGCCCCAACCGCAAATGCCAATGATGCCGATGCGTTCGCGGTCGACTGAAGGTTGCAGGCCGAGGAAATCCACCGCCGCGCTGAAATCCTCAGTATTGATGTCCGGGGAGGCTACATGGCGCGGCTCGCCACCGCTTTCCCCTGTATAGGATGGGTCAAATGCCAGCGTGACGAAGCCCCGTTCCGCCATGGTTTGCGCATAGAGACCAGAGGATTGCTCCTTCACCGCGCCAAAGGGGCCACTGACCGCGATCGCCGCCAATTTGCCGTTGCGGTTCTTTGGCTGATACAGGTCGGCGGACAGAGTGATGCCGTAGCGGTTCTTGAAGGTGACCTTCCGATGCTCAACCTTTTCGCTCTTGGGAAAGGTCTTGTCCCAGGCGGATTGATCCGCTGCGGGTGACACTTCAGGCGTTGATATGGCCACGGCCAGAGCCATTCCCGCGAGAGTTTTCAAAGTCCGATTGCGAATAGATGTCGTTTTCATTGGACGCACACATTGCCTCATCAATAGAGAATCCTTCTCTCGCGATACTGCTGTCCCTGTCGCAATCCTGCGGGAATCTAAAGTGAGCTTCGAAACGCGGTTGGGGTAACCCCGACCACACGTCGGAAGACCTGTGCGAAATGGCTCGGGCTGGTGTAGCCCACTTCCAGCCCCACATCGATAAGACTGCGGGAGGTTTCACGAATCAACTGCTGGGCGCGGGTAACCCGTTGGCGGGTGATGAACTGCAGCGGAGTCATGCCGGTGGTCTGCTTAAAAACATGGGCAAAGTGCGACGGACTGAGGTCCACCAACTCAGCGAGACCCTCGATTGAGACGTCCTCAGCGAGGTGCGCAGTCAAATAATCCTCAACCTTGCGGAGTTGGTGAATAGGCATTCCGCCGCGATGAACCGGCTTTTGCTCAACCGTGTTCGTATATTTCTCCACCAGGTGCGCAGCGAAGAGTTGGGTAAGAGCCGCGACACGGGGCGATTTACCAGGGACACGCGCCGCCAGGAGCTCCGCGCACGTCAGGCAGATGGGCCAGAGAATTTCGTCCCGGCCAAAGTAATCCACCACCTCCACGCGGTCCGCGCAGCCGGGATAGCGTGCCTCAAGAGCCACTAAGAAGGGTTCGACGGCAATGTGAAGCGAGAGGTTGTCGAGTTCCTGGCCGGGTGGTGATTGAAAATCAACTTCGTAAGGCGTGCGGGAACGCGTGACAAACATGTCGCCCCCACGGATTTGTCTCGTAATCCACGCGCCACCCACATCGCGCTCACGGAACTCTGCCAGGCCGCTGATATTGCAGGAGATGTGCGGTTCTGGGGTGGCTGGCACGAGGAAGCGATCCACGACACGGGGAAGTCGCCAGCGCCGTGCATAAAGACCCTGCCACTGGAGCGCCACGCTATCGGCCACCACTTCGCCGGTGAGATACCGGGGAAAGGCGGCAGCCGTGCTGCGTTCGGGCGTCTTCTTATTCATGATCTGCCGTGGAACGTTAGCAGAACTCCGGGAAAAGCTAAATTTGGAATGCTGAAAGCTGAAATATGGCGTAACCCGGGGTGACCGCTCGGAACCGGGGCGACCTGAAGGGTGGTGAGGGGGACACGGCTGGTTGAGGGTTGAGGGTCGAGGGACCAGAGAGTGTCACAGAAGCCCGCGAAGGCAACGAAGCGGGAAAGGGCGGAAGGCCGCGCGGTGAAGTGGCGGCTGAATAACCGGGGCCGGCCGGGGATTTGGGCGAGGCTGAAGTGAGGGAAAGCTGGGGTCGGGGCCGGCGAGATTCATTTGGCTTTTTCGAGCCATTTCTCGGCTACCCAGTTATCGTAGGTGTCCGACTTCGTGGGGTCTTCGGATATGGAGATCTTGTAAATCCAACTGCCGTCGCGGAGTTGCGAGGCAATCACATAGCCCTCGTACGGGGGATTGTTTCCGTCATCGACGCGGACTTTGCTCATCTCCGAAAATCGTGGTTCCATTGGCAGAGTATTTCCGATGGTAGCACGGCTCGCAAACGGGAAATCCAGTTCTCGCTACGAGGAGCGCAAAGATGCGGCTAGGAACAGTGGCGGGTCCAGGGCTGCAAGTCCTGGCGCACAGGTCCGGGTCGGCGCGAGGCCCGGTTCTGGGAAGCGCGCAGGATTCCAAAGGATGCAGTCCTTTGGCGCAGGAGCCTGGGGACGGCGAGAGGTCCCCAGCGCCTAGCGAAATCCGACGGCCGAAATCCGAAATCCGAGCGGGCCAAAGGGGCGGGCACCGGCTCGGAAGGCCGGCGCCCGGAGGGTTATGCTGCGTCGGCGCGAGAGGGGCGGAAGGGGCCGTGATGTCGTCGAACCACGGATGGCGCTGGATGGCCTGGGCCAGGCGCTGCATGCGGAAGTAGACTGCGCTCAATCCTATGCGCTGGCGTTGGGCGTAGTCGCGGAGCCGGTGCAGGGTGCCGGGCTCGCCGCGCTGGCCGTTTTCCCTGACGGCCAGCCAGAGGTCGTATAGTTCGAGGTCGCGTTCCGGAATCATGGAGCGGATGACGCGGACCGCATCACGGCGGGCGGCGTATTCGTCGGGGGCGATTTGGCTGGCGTCGGGGAGGACGGTGCCGGGTGGTCGTCGTCGTCGTCATCGTGAATGGTGCAGGTGGTGAGGTGGCGCTGTTGTTGTTTGCCGGCCATGAAGCTGAGGACGGCGTGGGTGATTTGCTGCTGGTTGAACTGGGCCTTGCCGCTCTGGTTGAAGTAGCGGGCGGATTGGCCGAGTTCCTTGTGGGTGAGGTAGTCCAGGGCGTCGTCCACAACGATATCGCTGGTGCCGAGGCCGTAGCGGTCGAGGGCGCGGGCGACCCGGGCACGGACCGTGCCGGTCTGGCCACCAGCGGCGCTTTGGTGGATGTCGGCCTCGAACGCGAGCCAGGTGTCATGGCGGCGGGCCTTGGTGATTTCGGAATCCCACTTGCGGGGGGCAGGTTCAGGAAGAAAAGGAAAGCATAGGAAGAAGTGGGGCGGAGGCGCGACCCGGGAAGCGGCCGCGCCCTAGGGTGGAATCAGGCGGCTTTGAGTTCGGTGGCAGGATGGCTGCCGTATTTCGCGCGCGGATCCTGGCCGCTGCCTTCGGTGGCGAACTGGCCGCAGGGGTGTTGCCAGCACTTGCGGTGGTTATTCCAGTGGAAGCCGAACTGGGAGAGCTGGCCGCGGATTTTCTCGGCCGGCGGTTCGGGGAAGGTAACCCAAATCCACTTGCCCACGATTTCGGCGAGGTTGAACTGGTCCGGGCAGCCACTGCCGGAGGAGGTCCAGGACCTGGTCGGTGGAGAGGGAGCGATTTTGCTCGCGCTGCTCGAAGTTCACGTAGGGGAGGATCCTTTCGGAAGGGCTGAGGGATGAGACCTGAGACCTGAAACCTGAGTTTTCGGGCGCAGCTCGGAGGCGGAAGAGGCAACAGCCGGTGGCTGTTGGGTGGTTGATGTGTTGATGGTTGTTTTTTCCCCGTTGATAGGGTGCTCGGGACGGCTCTGGAGTTCTGATTTGTTAGTTTTAGTTTTGGTAGTTTTCATGGTCTTTTTTTTTGATCTGGTGCTCGGTCCGGTCTATCGCCCTTCACCGTATTCAGCCCGCGCATCAGGGCGGCAGGTGGGAGTAGTCTTCAGAGGGCACCGCCTTCGGGCCCCCTGATGAGGAAGCGGGCTGGTGAGGGCGATAGATTGGGCCGTCAGTGCACCAGAGTCCTGAAAAGACCTGAAAACGCTCTGAAACGGGACGGACAGATCGGAAGACAGGGGCGCCGAGGGGCGAGGGGCGAGGGGCGATCCGCCTTCACTGAAGTTTCGGCGCGACTGGGGGCGAGGGGCCGGGAGCAGGGAGCAGGGAGTCAGAGGTCAGAGGTCAGAGGTCAGAGGTCAGGGAGCAGTGGGCAGTGGGGGGGGGAAGCAGTGATCGGTGATCAGTTATCAGTGGGCGGGCGGAGGGCCGTGGGAAAGAGGGCAGAGGTCAGAAGTCAGGTATCAGAGGTCCTGGTCGCGAAACTGCAGTTGCATGCTGAACATGCACAGCTCAATATCCGAACCGCTGGTTCGCAACTTAAACCGTCCCATGCGTAATCGTCGTTTCATTCTGCGGTACAGCATCAGTGCTTTTGGCCCTCGGCATCGGCTGTGCATTCCTCGTGCTGCCGAGAGCTCAGCGGCCGTTCGGTTTCGAGATGGTAGCCTGCGAGAAAGACACGGCGGGCAGATGGGTCGGAACCTTTCTGCTGACGAACCGATCCACCAGGCTGGTTCCTACCTTTGCCGTGAGCCCACCTCCCTTGACGCCTAAGCCCGATGAGGGCGAGCCGATGTATTGGATTGAAACAGCCAGCACTAACGCCTGGCGCACAAGGGTGGGGTTTGCCGGGCTCGGCTATAGCCGTGTTCTGCCTCCCGGATCGACCTGGACATTCCAAATTCCTCTGGAACCGAAAGACCAACCTAAGCGCATCCGCCTCACATACATTCTTGGACGCGTTGAATTGCCCCGCGGAATTGAGGCCTTGTATCTCAAGCTGCGCCCCGGCACGGGCCCTCGACCATTCGACGCATCACCGCGCTACCTGGAATGCCATCTGCCGATGGCCAACAAGGGCCTCTCAAGGGAGGCCAAAAAGTCTCCTCCGTGAGCTACCAGCTTGCCAGCTTCGTCGCGTCTGACCTGTTGCATCCCCCACAACCCCCGCAATTACCTCTGGGAAATTGTCCACGAATTCTTTCCCGTCAGATACCGGAAGCAATGGGGAGGTAGTTGATGGTTTTGGGTTGATGGAGTGGATTGTGATTGCCTACGGGAAAAAGCGGGCGCAGGTTGTTTCTCATGCGCAGGATGACGGCCGTGGGAGTGTTACGCTGTAGTTCGCCAGTCGCGGGCTCGGCGGTTCAGTTCAAGAGCAGTGTGTCCGACATGCCCGCGAACCCCACACGAACCTTTGCCACGCCCCCCGCATCCGGGCACGGCGGATACGCTCCTTTTACGTTAGGCGTGCTGGCCTGCGTGAGATTGCGGCAGCCGCTCGGTCTAAGAATAAAGAAGCTCGATGAGGCGAATATTCGGCTTTGCGGTTCTGACCGTGTTCCTGCTGGTGGTTGGTTGGGCCATCTTGCGCTCACCTAACCCACGGCCAGGATGTCTGGTCACTGTCCAGGTAGTCGGGATGACCAATGACACCTCGGGAACACGACAAGCGACCCTCCTGGTCTCGAATGCTGGAGGTCATGCAGTGTATCTGATACCTGTCTTTGGGCTGGAAAATCGGTCCGGCCAGTGGCGAACAAACCTGATACCGGCCAGAGCGATAGCGCTCAATTCGAACTTGATGGGAGTGTTGCCATTCCACCCGCGGTCAAAGCAACTGGGGATTGGAGAGTCCTACTCGGTGAAGCTTCCGCTCCCGTTCGACGACTCCGGATGGCGGGCGTGCTTTTGGTATATCGAGGATCGCTCTGGGCTGGCAGGCCTCTTGAGTGATCTGTCCACAACCCTCCGGATGAAGAAGAACCAAGACGGTCAGCCAATTGCGTTTACAGACTGGACGGACCGATGAAATCACCGCCGAATCGGGTCGCCGGGAGGATTGACCTCCCGCAGCGAGACATAGACCTGAAACCTGAAACCAAAGAAAAGCTGAAAACAGAAAGCTGAAAGTTGAAATCTTGACTGGGATTGCGGGACGGGCTTAGAGTCTGTCTGAATAATCACTTTTGGGATGGAGTTGCGGTTCATTCGGATGTTTGATGACGAGCGAACAGAATAGTGGAAGAATAAGTTGACATCGGACTTGGGGTTTGGCGGCCAATTTTAAGCGCAGCTTCCGTTGGGGCGTGAAAAACGCCATATATGAAACCAGCCTCACGGATGCCCAATGGGCTTACCTCAAACCGATGCTCCCCAAACCCGCCAAACGCGGACGCCCGCCGATCGATCGGCGGCGCATCCTGGATGCCATCCTCTATGTCGTCAAGTGTGGCTGCCCGTGGCGTTATCTGCCCACCGACTTTCCCCCTTGGAAAACGGTTTATCATGTCTTCCGGCAATGGACACTCAACCACCAGTGGGCCGCGCTCAACGACGCGCTGCGCACGCTCGTCCGGAAAACCCACGGCAAGCGCAGCCGGCCCACGGCGGCGATTCTGGACAGTCAAAGTGTCAAGTCCGCGGGTCACGGCGGCCGCGTTGGCTATGACGCCGGCAAGCGGATCAAAGGCCGCAAGCGGCATCTGCTGGTGGATACGTTGGGGCTGGTGCTCGGCGTGGCCGTGACCCCGGCCAGCACCACCGAACGCGACGGGGCGCAAATGCTTTTGGGCCGGGTCTTGGGCTGGTTCACCTGGCTGCGCATCCTGTGGGTGGATGGCGGCTATACCGGCGAGACCTTCGCCCAATGGGTCAAAGGACTCCGCCCCAAGCTGGCGGTCGAGGTCGTCAAACGCTCCGACGACTACCGTCGGGCTTCAAAGTCTTGCCGCGCCGCTGGGTCGTGGAGCGAACCTTCGGCTGGTTGATGCACCAGCGGCGACTGGTGCGCGATTACGAAACCACAGAGACCAGCGCCGAAGCTTGGATCTATATCGCGATGATACGAATTCAACTCCGCCGACTGGCTTGATTCCTCATCATTCATGAATTTTCAGACAGACTCTTAGGTTTTGTCAGGAAAGGCCTTGAAAGGAAAAGAACACACCCTGAACAACAGACGGCAGGGTTTGTTGAATAATTTTTGCCAGTACATATATGAACACTTCAGGCCAAAGATCTGGCGGGGCGGGTTTTGCCACTCCCGAGGGGCTGGTAGCCTTGGGGGTTGGGGCCATCATCATTGTCGTCGTACTTTCCACAGCAAGGGAACTGGGCTTTAGCTTCATTCAAGCCGTTGGACTTGTAATTGGGGGAATTGCCCTATTTGTGGGTCTGGTTGAAGCGCCGGAGCATCCTCGATAGAATCCTTCATCGGAGCGGGAAGGAGGACGAGGATGACACCTAAACTGCCAGGGCCTATCAGCGCCGCCTTCTGCCTTGCCGGCCGTGTGATCTCTTCAAGATCCGCGGCAGCCACTTCTGGAGGTCGAAACTTCCTGCTCCCGGGCCACCGCGGAATTGTGTCCTACGCCCCCCGGCGGCTACTCGGCCGCCGCTTGCGCCTTGTTAGAACCTACCGTGCTTATGCTGCCGGAGGCTATCGTGTTCCAGGTGGTGTCCCCGGTCCAGGTGAGTTGGTCAAAGTAGGCTCCTACGGCCCCTTCAAACCGCCCCGTGCCGCCTTCAATCGCCACCGCCAGTCCGTCCGCAAACCACCACATAGTCCCAAAAAGGTGGTCGCCGCTAGCAGCGGTGATGTCAACTTGCCAGGTTGGTATTGGAAGTGGAGAGATGAATACGGCGTTCAGCTTAAAGGCATCGAGGCGCTGCGCCACCCCCGTCTCATTCACCTCAAGAGTCCCGGGGTCTAACTTCATAGTGCCGACTGAGCTCCATCCCACCATCGGCGTGGTCGTCGTCACCCTGATGTTGTCCACCGTCACCGTATACTGCCCGAGTGCGGCCAAATCACCTCCGCTGACCTGGAGCCACACCTGGTACGTCTTCCCGGTGGGATCGAATGGCGCAGGAAAATTCTCATCGTGAACCCAAAGAGGAGCGTTCACCCGGAGAGAGATGGTCTGGAACTTGCCGGGTGTGTAATTGCCCAAGGGAATTGTCGCAATAGACGCGGTTCCCAGTGAGGGGACGAGCCAGCCCCAGACGAATCCGGGCCAGCTTTGCAGGGCCACAGACACGGCCTTCAGCCCGGGGCGATCCACCTTGATGTCGAATTTCAGCGTTGTGCTCTCTGGCGTGGCGCGGCCGCCAGCAGTGACCAAGGGATTCTGGTACAGCATCGTGCCAACGTAACCCGACGGTTCCACAAAATTGGCCGAGATTTGCGCCGCCGTCGATGCTTTGACGCCCTCAGCCACATATTGCCGCACAACGTTGTCTACGCCGCCTTCCCAGCCGAAGAGATTTAGCGACATAGATTCGAATGTTTCATTGACGATCACGCCCACCTGCCCGTTGGCCCCCAACCCGATTAGCAGAAGGACGAGTGAACTGACCACCCCGAGCATGCGCCCGGTGCGAGTTGCTGCTGTTGAGATACGCATAATGTCCCTTTCCTAGATACTGTGCCGTCTACTTTCCCTGACGATAACGTCCCCTTCTGGGCACGGCTTTTCCCGGAGGGTCCGTCCTGATTTGTGTTTCGGAAAACCGCCAGCGCCGTTTCTGGCGGCTTAACTCCAGAAGCTGGAGAAAGTGAAATGACCAAACGCGAATTTCGGGAAGCAACCACAACGCGCGCGGAGCGTTTGAATAAGCTTCTGTTTGTGTCCGCCCGGGTGGCAAACTCCACTCATCAGTGCGCTGTTTCACGGGCAAATCGCTCACGGGAGCGGAGGATTTCTTTCGGGATGGTGAAAGGCGGCTGCGGGTTGCCGCATTCCAAGATGCGTTGTGGAATGGCTGGGTGGAAAACGGTTGGTCGAAAAGGCCGGCAGCGGTGCGGAAGCAGATGCAGTCCACCCTCCCTTCGGATGATGCAGGAAACCCCATCACCCGACTCGGCCGACCCTTGAATGGCCTGGTCATGAAACCCCTGCTTCCCAGTGTTCCGCGCGCGGGACGTTGGCTTAGAAAGATAAGTCAACGCCTCGTTGCAGCCGTAATAGTTAACTTATCGCGCCAAGGTCGACCCTAGGCAAGGGGAAACTGCAGCCCTTTTTCGGTCCTCGGCAATGCCGAGAAATGGGTGGTGGGGTTCGGCGGACACGCCACAGTGATACGACCTGAGGTATTGCGGGAGAGGCTGGCAGTGACGGGGAGGGAATTGGCGGCTAGATATGGGGCGGTTGAGGGCAATGGGCAGGGAGCAGGGAGCAGGAGCGGGGGGCAGGGAACGAACGGTAACCGTGATCGGGGATCGGTGATCGGTGGGCGCGGGCCAGTGGGGAAAAACTGAAAGTTGAAAGCTGAAAGCAGAAATTCGGACCAAAAAACCGTTAAAACGGTTCGCAGATGGTCGGGTGCCCAGCATACACCTCGATGAATCGAGGTGTTAATGAGAGGGGTGATCCTCCTTCGCCGAGCCACCTTCACAGGCGTTACGGCGGCCAAGGGCTATGGAGGACGGGAACTTGAAACCTGAAACTGGGCTGGGGTTGACTGGGATCGAACGGTGGGCTTAGGGTTCTGTCAGGAAAAGCTTTGAATGGAAAAACCGCAAATTCTGCTCAACAGACCATTGGGCCGGTATGGTTTGTATAATCAGGGTTGGGAGCACACATGAAAGCCAGACTCTTGCACCCGCTTACGTTCTTTGCCGCGTATGTTGTGCTGCCGATTGTCGCAGCCTTGTTTTTTTACCATTATAGCCAGTCCGTCGCGGACTCGACCCTCCGCATCCTACACCTCAGCTTGCATGTCCTGGGCTACGCGATTCTCGTCGGAGGACTGGTATCGGCGGCGGTAATCTGGCAGCGCGCAGAGAGGCTGCCGGTTATGGCTGTGATCGGTGCAGTGCTTTGCCTGGCAGCATTGGCTCTGAAAGTTTTTTCTTTTGTGGTATGAAAACAAGGCCCAACAAACCGGATGCAGTGAACCCCGCGATTGCGTCTCGGTTGCATTCCGGACATCACTGGCGCGGGGTCACTGATCCGGAACGCCAAGGCTCATGAACGCAGCGCTCATCACCGTTTTTACCGTGGTCCTCCTAGTTGGGGCTGGCTTGGCGGTCTGCATCGCTTCTGATGGCATAGAGCGGAGATGGAGAATCAAGAGGTTTCGGCGCGCCATGCTTTCACAGCCGGACGTTCCCGACGAGCGGTTCTCCGCTGCATTCACCGAGATTGATGCACCCCGTGTCCTTGAAATGCGACGGATGCTAGCAGCCCTTCTCGGTATTGATCCGCTGAAGATCCAGGCTGAGTGGCGTTTTCGAAAAGCGGCACCTCAAGAATATGGATTTGCCATTTTCCATGCTTTTGCCGAGCGATACGCACCTGACCGCTTACGGGACCACCGCTCCTTCCTCTTTCCCACATCGGAGGTGTCAAGTGTCCGGGACCTGTTCCTTGAAGCATGGAGGTTGGAAAGCAATGGCTAACCCGGCTCATTCACTGGACGGCGGGATTCGGTCTCTGTTGCATATCTGCATCGCTGGCCCGCCGCCAGTGATGAGCATTGTTCGATTTTGTGACCGAGCGACTCCCCAACTTTGATGAAGCTGTGGCGCAGCTCCGTGAGTGGTTGTCTGGGCATAGGCTGCCTGTGGAGGTCGGTTGGGTTTTTCGCGAGGACATCACGTGGCATCGGAAGCGTTCTTAGTGAGGCTGCCCTTGCCTAGCGATAACGTACTTGTGGCTCGCGCCTGCTACGACACTGGTGCCCGGATCACAAAGTCCCTGCGATGTGACGTGAACTGCAATTCTACGCAGATCAGCTTCTGTTCAGTCTGGTTTCCCGAGGACTCGTGCGATAAGGCCTACTGGCCTCACAAGGGCTTTAGGATTCAGCAGCATCCGGCATTTGGGGAGGCGCGTTGTGCAACGTCCAAGCTGTTTTGGAGGCTTGCCGATACTTGCAGCTCACTTAACGGCAACATTGGTCCGCTGTGTGACATCCCCTATCGGATTTGCGCCTCGACCAACCGGACGCAGTGAACCCCGCGATTGCACTGCTGTCCCCTATTGGAGAAATGTCCCGCGCCGTGCCTGAGCCGCAATATTGAGCCGTGGAACAAAAGCATCGCCCGCACCTGCGTATTGGAAGCAGTCGTCACATGAACGCACTCGAAAAGAGTGGAACGGAAGGACGGCCCCTAAGAGCGTGCTGTGACAACTTTAGCGCAGGAGGATTACCGAGTGCAACCTCCACACCATCGTTCGCCTGCCCAACGGCGTCTTCAACCCCTACACCGGCATCCGCACCAACCTGCTGTTTTTCACCAAGGGCGCCCCCACCAAAGAAATCTGGTATACGAGCACCCGTATCCCCCGTGCCAAAAGCTACAATAAAGGTAATCCCATCCGCATCGAGGAGTTCGCTCCCGAAAAAGCCTGGTGGGGCAAACCGGACAAGCATGGCGTTTTCTCCAAACGTGAGAAGAACGAGCATGCCTGGTGCGTCTCCATCGACCAAATCAAGTCCGCAGTCAACCTCGACATCAAGAATCCGCACGACGGCGGCGAAGGCCCCGGCGATGTGGACCACCTCCTGCCGGAATACGAAAAACTCCTCACCCAAATCGCCGAGACACGGCAAAGACTGAAACTCGAGCTTCAATCCGCGCTAACGAAATAGCCTATGCAACGCATTTTCTCCTTTCGCCAGGCAGACCGGGCAGAAGTATCTGGCCCAGTCTGATTTTCTCTGGCGTGTCGTAATAGCTGTTCCCGTGCCCAGGCAGGAGGACATTGGTAGTGATTTCCACTGCAGTCTGCTTACCCGCGAGGGCGACAACCTGCGCCCCTCGTTGCCATTCAACATCCAAATCAAAAGCGATGGCGACCAAGTCAGGAAGGAGGGCCTGAGGTATGGTGGGGTCACAAAGGCTGGCGTTTGGAGAAAACATGAAATCGATCAATTATGTCAAACCGACACGCCATTCCTCGTCGGTATTGTGAACAAAGATGAGCAGTGGCTCGACATTTTCTGCACAATCACCAGATACTTCGTTTTGTCCAATTGGCGAGGAACTGGTTTGCCAAGGGAGGTTGCACTAATTCCGTATGACCCTACTGGTGAGGGCCATCTCGGCGACGGCGTTCAAGAAGACCGTCCTGTTTTACCGAACATGCCCCAAAAGCTCTGGAAGTTGCCGATAGGCCAGCCAATTGTGAGGGTTTCCATCGAGGACTCGGAAGACACCACCAGGTGTGAGGAGATTAAAGCCCTCTTGGCGCCTTATCTACGCATTGATCAGGAAAACGCCATTTGCTTCCGAATTGGCCTTGGCTATTTCAATTGGCCGCTGATCATTCGTCCAGGGCAACCATTGAGGGAGATGGGAGTTGCCTTGGTAGCTCAGGGCGTGCCATCACAAAGCGTCGAAAACCAAATGAAAATCCTCAGCCGTCTCACTGCCTCACTACTGCGTTCCTATCAAATGAGCGGGATGAAAGCAAACATTCTGGTCTGGGAGTCCCTAACCAAACACCTGCCCCTGGAAAACGAGACCGTGCTTGTCAGCGGATGGGTAAATGAGGCGCTAAATACGCCCGCTCGTAAGTTCTTCAGACAGCATGGACAATATCACTTTCTTCGCAAACTTCGACCAATTGCCGACGCGCCCGATGCGGTGACCAAGATGCGCGAGCTGGTGCTGCAATTGGCGGTGCAAGGGAAGCTGGTCGGCCAGAAGCGTAGCGACGGGGACGCGATCAGTTGCTTGGCGCCATTTCTCGCGAGCGGGATGCACGGGCAGCAAAACTGCGCACACCCGAGGAACCCCCATCGGCGGATGGCGGCGGACATCATTCCCAGATTCCTTCCAACTGGGCATGGACCCAACTCGGAAACATCGCGCTCCAAATTCAATACGGTTACACGGCATCGGCCGACCCAGTGCGACGGAAATTCGGATGCTTCGCATCACCGACATTCAGAACAACCGAGTTGACTTGGCCTTCAGTTCCGGGCTGCCATATCCAGCAGCCGAGGCTGAAAAGTATTTGCTGAGCCCGAACGACATTCTCATTGCACGAACCGGCGGCACGATCGGCAAGTCATTCATTGTCCCGACGCTCCTGTGAAGTCGGTGTTTGCTTCATACCTGATTCGCATCACGCCGCCTCGCTCGATGGCAGCTCGATACCTGAAGACGTTTTTGGAATCCCCGCTCTACTGGACGCAGTTGCGACAGATGTCCGCAGGGACGGGCCAACCGAACGTCAACGGACAAGCACTCGGGCGGCTCGAAATTCCCCTCCCGCCCCTCGCCGAGCAGAAGCGGATCGTGGCGAAGGTGGATGAGTTGATGGCGTTGTGTGATCGGCTGGAGGCGCAGCAGCAGGAACGGGAGACGCGGCACGCCGCGCTCGCCCGCGCGTCGCTGGCCCGCTTTGCCGACGCGCCCACCCCGGCCAACCTCAATTTCCTCTTCCATCCATCCTTCAGCATTCAGCCTGCAGACCTCCGAAAATCCATCCTCACCCTCGCCGTCCAAGGCAAACTCGTCCCCCAAGATCCCAACGACGAACCGGCGGAGGAGCTTGTGACACCAGTTGCCCGTGAAAAACTCCGACTGCTTCAGGCAAAGGAGATTAAATCGGAAACGCGCTTGGAACCGATTTCTGACGAAGAAGTATTTCCCATTCCGACAGCTGGATTTGGCTTCGGGCAGGCGACCTCTGTCGCCCAATTTCATCAGGCTCGACGCCAGACCAAAGTGTTTTCCACGCTTCCGAAGGGATCCGTATCTGAAGGTTTACAACATCCGTAACCAGACCGTGGACTTCGACTACAAGCGTCAGTTCATTGCAGCGAATCACCACGAAGAGCGGATGAAACGCTCAATATTGCGCCCTGGGGATGTGATCATGAACATCGTCGGCCCTCCGCTGGGAAAGGTCGCAATAGTTCCGGACACATTCCCAGAGTGGAATTGCAACCAAGCGATTTCTTTTTCTGTCTCCATCTTCCCGGAGTTCAGCCCATATCTTTACACGTTCCTGTAAGAGTTTCTTCAGAACATCCAACTCATCGGGATTGCCGGACAGGACAACATCTCAGTCACGAAGTGTAAGTTCATTCCAGTCCCTATCCCACCCCTCGCCGAACAACGCCGGATCGTCGCCAAAGTCGATCAACTGATGGCCCTTGTGGACAGTTGGAAGCACAACTCGCCAATTCGCGTAATGTGGCTGAAAAACTCCTGGAAGCGATCGTATCAGAAATAACCCGACCCACCTGACTACGCTATGATTTCATACTTCATAATTCATCCCTCATCCTTTCCCCAGCCCGCCTCCCGCGCCACCGCCCAAAGACTCCTCAAAGCCCTCGTCACCGAACTCACTCAACCTTATAGACATGTCTACAAATTCCATCCGCCGAACTACATACACCCGATGAATTACTCGCCAATGCATCGGCGATGTATGCTTCGGCCGACTCCAAATTATTCCGCGGGGCGATTCTCGAATCGATTACCGCACTTGAAGCGTTTGTTCAGCGAACCGTTTTCGCTCCCTGAAGGCCGATTCGACCCACTGCTGGTAAAATGGTTGGAAGAGAAAACCAAAATGGACTTCGACAGCCGCCTGTCAGTTTTGACACCGGTCGCCACTGGTTGCCAATCGACAAGTCGTCACAACTTTGGTGCGGCTACAAGAAGGCAAGGAGATTCGAAATAAGGTCGTTCCCTCGGGACGAAAGGTCACAGCAAATGACGTGGAGTGGTGATGGCCACTGTGCGCGAGTGGCTTTCGTATCTGGGCACAACAGTCGAACTTGAAGCGGTGTTGCTCGCTCTTAAGCGATGGGTCGAACAGAGCTGCGCCTTTCAATCGGAACGGGCCGCAAGCGAATCAGATCGTTGCCCAGTATTTCCAGCAAACTGCGGCAGCTAAGACGACCGTCGAGGTCGAAATCAATTCAGCCGGACTCGGCACTGGGCCGACATGATTCTGGACTTCGGCCCTCGAAAGGTTCTGGTCGAAACCAAGTTTCCCCGAATCGCAAACAATGTTAGCAATCGCATCCGGGATGCCGTCGACCAGGTCGACGCCTTGAGGAAAGCGGCAAACATCGGCCAAGCGTGTGTGATTGCCTTCATGCGAAAATCTCCGGAAGGAGTCTCAGAAACCGTCGAGCGTCACAAAGGCGGTGAGATTCTCTCCATCGTAATCGAGGTCCGCTAAATGCAAAGAAACAACACCGATCGTGTCCGAATGGAGCAACTGATGGCCTTGTTGGACGCGTTGCAAACTCAGCCACCGCCTCCAGCGCCACCGCCGCCAACCTCCTCTCCGCCCTCGTCGCCGAACTGACCACCCAATGAACAACCCCTCAGAAGATGCCAACCGACGTTAGACACGACGATTTGCCGCCCGATTTGGTTGAGCGGCTTAGGAGAAAGCACGCACTCCTAACATCCCCTTGCCGCGATGTCCAGCGTCACTCCTAATGAGTCAGGGCAAACGCATTAAATTCCCAAGAGGCGGAGCAAATAGGCGTGATCCCAGCCCGCGTTGAGTTGTTTGCCGCGGATGCCGCGCTTTTTGGTCTTTTCTCGTTTCAGTAGGTTCAGAGCCAGACGTCGCAGCGTCGCCAGATTCTCGGCGGCGTAGCCAGTTCGCGCGCGGCTTTGATCCTCACCAAAACACACGTCCATAATCCAGTGCACGTTGTTCTCCACCCCCCAGTGGCTGCGCACCGCCCGCGCAAAGGTCTCCACGCCCAAGGGCAGGCTGCACAGGTAATAGCGCCGTTCCACCGTGGTCTTGCCCTCCACCTCCCGGATGCTCTCGACCATCCCGACCGATTTGAGCCCTTCCCACTTGGACCGGTCGGCAAACCAATCCAACCGATCACTCTGGTAATAGCGGCGGATCTCCAACCGCCCATGGTCCTTCTCCACCGTTTCCAGGCTGGCCAGCGTCGCTGGCCTCCTTGGACAGTTTGGCTCCCACCGGCACGCGGCGTCTGCCGCTTCCAACAGCGTGGCATCCAGGAAGCTCTTGACCTCCTCATGCACCGTCTCCTGGTTGCCCTTGAGCGCCAGCACATAATCGGCATCGGCCTCGATGATCTCCTTGGCGATCTTCTTCTGGCAGCCCATCGCATCGAGGGTCACAATGCAGCCGCTCAACTCCAACACCCGCAACAACTCCGGCACCGCCGTAATCTCGTTGCTCTTGTCGGCCACTTTCAACTGCCCCAGCACCAGCCCGTTGCTCGCCGCCCAGGCGCTGACCACGTAGCTGGTGCTCTGTCCCCGGTTCAACGCCCGGCGCAGGGCCTTGCCATCCAAGCGCCACAATCTCCTGCGACACCGCCTGGCGCAGGCTCTGCGTCCAGCGCAGAAAACATTCCAGAAACTCCTTCGGGTCCAGGGCCGCAAACACCCGGTTGAAGGTGTCATGGGAGGGAATCCCGTTGCGCAAGCGCAGAAACGTTTTGAACCACTCTAGCTTGGCCTGACCAAAGTCCTCCATGTCGTTGAAGCCTTCGCCCCCGCACAGAGCAGCGTGCAGATGGCGATGACCAGGATATCGACCAGATCATGATCAGTTTTCGCGGTTGATGCGCGGGATCGCGCATCGGCGCAAGATGGGCCATCAAGGCTGTTTTGGGCCAGTTTGTTTTGCTACGGTCGCTTTTGGATGCGTTATGCATCCACTCCATCTATACATGTCAACCAAAAGTACAAGCTAAATCTTTCGTACCAAAACAACTTCCGCTCGCCTCCCTCTTCGGAATTTTCATGCGTTTGCCCTGCCTAATGAGTAAGTCACTTCACTTTGAATGGTACATGTTTCTGCACACGTATCGGCGGCGTTCTCCTCTTCTGATGGCCTACATGAGGCAAGGCCCACAAGCGGGGAGACTATTCGACTATTCAGCCCTTCTTCGGAAAGTTGAGCGGGTGGAAGGCTGGATCGCTGAAGCGAAGAGTGCATTCCTAGACTCGGATGCCTCCTTCTTCTGGAAGTGCAATATCATCAATCGAACGAAGCGACAGAAACACTGGCGGCACAGGACAATGGGCCCCCTCGAAAGTCTGTACGGAGACTTTGCGGGGAAGGAAAGAGTCCAATTCCATCCAGTCATCACTGAGGAATCCATGCAGGAGGGATTGTGGACTCTATTTGCAGTATACTTCGATGAGTTCAAGTGGCGGAGGGTGGAAAAAGCTACAATCGATTTTGAAAAGACAGTAGGGTTCTCAAAGGGTCAAGAAACCTCCCTGGTCCAATACGAGATCTGGGCAATCCTCCCGAAGCCTAGCGTTTTGCTTTTTCCTGTAATTGCATCTGAAGTGCAGAACTACCCGTTTGTTCGCCTAAGCGCATACCATCTCGGATTTACACCGCCAGGTTCTGCGCAAGTATGAGAGATTTCCCCGAACAACGCCGGATCATGACCAAAGTGGAGCAACTGATGGCCTTGGTGGACGCGTTGGAAACGCAGCTCGCCGCCTCCCGCGCCACCGCCGGAACCTCCTCTCCGCCCTCGTCGCCGAACTCACCACCAAGCATAGACCATGAACGCCACCTCCCTCTAAGTTCCAACGGATAACGAGCGACCCAGCACGGAAAGCCTTTTACGCGCAACTCAAAGGTCCCGCCTGGTGGCTTGGCGGCAAGCAGCGCAGTCACAATTTCGGATGGGTGAATGTCTTCGAGAAGAGCGACGGCAAATGCGTCTATTGCTCACGCGATCTGGCCGCCAGCACCGACGCCCTAGCCGAATCCACCGAGGAGCATCTGGTCCCGCGCTCGCTGCTGGAACCGAATGGCGTGAAGTTCGACAACGAGCACAACATGGCCGTTTGCTGTGCAGGCTGTAACGCCTTGAAAGGCGAATCCCTGCCTCCAGCCGCTCATCCCTGCTGGCAGAGCCGCAAAGCCTACATCAAAGAGTGCAGCCGCTTCGTTGCCCAAAGGCGCCTCGAAAATTTCCAAAAATACAAAACCCACGTCGAAAACGTCCTCAAAAAGCGAGCCGGCCTATGAGCAGGAGGGCCATGCACTATGAATGTCAAAATAGACCCCGAAGGGTTCAAGGTTCGCGAACTCATTCTCACCGCCCTCTTCCGTCCCGCTGCCAAAGGTGTTGTCAAAGACGACGGCACCCGCTCAAGGAAGACACTTTCGTCCTCGACTGCGTCAATGGCCATCAGGAATACCCGCGGGCACCCGCTAACACGCCATGTCACACACATATTTCAGTGACCGAGAGCAGGGCCCCGGCCAGGACGAAGGAGGAAATCTCCCCCGCCGCTTGGGGTGGAATCGTGGCTGCAGTTCAGATCGCGATCTCGGATGGCTCCCTCGGTTTTAGTTTCCCAGACGTCTGCTCAGACGGTGGAGGCACCGTCGGCACGGATTTTCATAAGTTTTTTCCGGCACTGGCCGCCGAGGTTCCAGGCATCACTTGGCCGCTCGACGACAGACACACCTCCCCCGCTTCTCTCCATCCTCGACCTGATCGAGTTCGTCCACAAGCACATCGCCGAACCGATCCAAGAGAGCTACCACTCCTTCTTCAAACACCACCACCTGTCTTACGACCGAGGTGCCGGCCAGAAAGAGTTCAGGGACAAAATAAACACCATCTTCGCCCGGAACGGCATTGCCTTTGAGCTTCACCCGGTTCCGTCCACGACACCCAAGGGGCGGGCCCTCGGGGAGTTCACGGGGGAGATCCGGCGGCTCGGACCTCCAATCGTGCGAGAAGCCCTGCGTTCTGCCGTCTTTTCCAGCGGCGACACCGAACTGGACACGATGCTCGAAGCCGCGCGGACCAAATTCCTAGCAAGACCAACCGAACCAGTAGACGACAACATAAC
>CAWEHG010000036.1:0-228282 GCA_963808715.1 Ignavibacteriota bacterium
CCTATTCCTTGGTCGGCTGCTCGACGCGCTGCTTGGAGTACCCTTCGGGCGTGCTGAACTTCGTCGCATCCACCCGCTCCTTCTTCACCGCCACGATCTCCGATTCCTCTATCACCTTCCCCTCAAACCGCGTCGAGGCCTTCAGCGGAAACAGCCCCCGCTTCGCGATCTCGTCGTTCCAGCCGCCGCCGGATTCGGCCGTTGCGCCGCCCAGCGTCTCGAACAACTCCTGCGCCAGACCCTTCAACGACGAGGTCACCCAGAGCTCAGTCTCAGCATCCCCATCCTTCGCAAAGACCTGCTCGCAGGGATAGCCCAGGATCGTCTTCGTCTTCTTCGTGAACTTCAGGTCGGACTTCGTCCCGTGCGGCTCCTTGCCCTCCCCTTTCCGCATCTCGATGTACGTCTTCGAACTCTCGTCCAGCATCCAGTTCACCCCAAGGTCACCCCGGTAGATCGCCACAAATGCGGGGTTCCCACCGAACGAGGGGATCTCGATGCGGACCATGTCCTTCCTGATCCACATGGTCATGACGTATTCGATCTTGGCACCGGATTCGTCGAGCGTGAGGTTCTTGCTCGTGACAACCCCCTCGAACTGAGCACGGACAAGACGGAGAAGCCAGGATGGCCGCCACACCGATGGCGCGGTAAACTCGACGCCACGCCGAGGCGCGGTAAACTCCGGCGCAGAGAAGATATTGTATTGAGTCTGTTTCATCAATTCAGTCATGAGCCCTTTGAAACCTCATGCCTTGCGCAGCAACGCAAAGATCGGCAGCAGACACCACCCCCACCACAAATCCCCCCGCATGCGCCCACCAGGCCACCCCTCCCCCGGCAGCTTCAGCGCCACCAGAGGAAAGATACCCCAGCACGAACTGCAGCACGAACCAGATCCCGAGAAAATAGAACGACGAGATCTCGATGACCGGGAAGAAGACGAACAACGGGATCAACGTCAAAATCTTCGACTTCGGATAGAGGAAGAAATATGCCCCCAATACCCCCGCGATCGCACCGCTCGCACCGATGAGCGGAACCTGCGACGCCGGATTCGAATAGACCTGCACGATCGCGGCACCAATACCACATAATATGTAGAAAAATGCGTAGCCGATGTGACCCAGACGATCTTCGACATTGTCACCGAAGATGTACAGGTACAACATGTTCCCCATCAGGTGCAGCCAGCCGCCATGCAGGAACATCGACGTGACCAGCGTGAGAAGCACGCCGACCTGCGGGATCCGCGTCTGGTACACATCTGCCACCGAGGCGGGAACCACCGCAAAACGGAAAATGAACCTCTCCAGGTGTTCGCCCAGACCGGTTTCATACAGGAACACCGCGCCACAAATGGCGATCACCGTGTAGTTGACAAAGGGGATCGACTTCGACCGCTGCGTGTCTCTTAGAGGTATCATGCGTAGGGACGAATGCGGGCTCCAAGCTCCGCCATATGGTAATCAAAGGCCCCCGCAGAAGCAACGCTACCTTGACTTTATGCCCGTCCGTGGGTACATTTGTAGGTCAATCATCTGGAGCCCTGGCCTATCGAACCGTTCGGTTACTCAGTTGTGTGGCACACTTACCTGCCGAACACTACGTCGGCTTTTTTTGTTTTATGACCATGCTCAAAAAGCACCATATCGCCATCCTCCTCCTGGCCGCCGCCATCGGCTGCACCGATACCGGCCAGGGACCACTCGACCCGGTCGTCAATCCCCCGTTCATCTCGCGCCTGACCGCGTCACCGGACGGCGTCAATATCGACACGCTCTCGCAGGCATCAGGCAACTATGCCGTGACAACGCAGATCACCGCCACCGTCCTGGATCCCGATGGGCTCGCCGATATCAAGAACACCTCGTACCGGCTCCTGCAAGGGACGACACTGCTCCAATCCGGCACGCTCACCCACATCCAGGACACCAAATCGGGCGCCATCTTCCGGCGATGCGGTCACGTTCAACGTCCAACGCACCGGTACAGGCACCTACTGGATAGAGGTGACATCGACCGACCAACTGGGCTCATCAAGCAACGTCGTCCGCCAGCAGTTCATCGTCACCAAACAGAATACCCCCCCAGCGATCGTGCGCATCGGCGTCCCCTTCGTCAACTGTGGGCGATTCCGTCCGCCTGGAGCCGGTGGCAACCGTCTCCGACTCCAACGGCTATTCCGATATCTCCGCGGTTTCCATCCGGTTCCGGAACAGCTCCGATTCCTCCTGGAAACCGATGGTCGACGACGGCCGCGGCATCGACACCCGCGCCGGCGACGGGAGCTTCTCCGTTACGGCCACCGTCAAAGCCCTCTCCGGCACAGAAAACATCGTCTGCGAAGTGCGCGGCGACCGACCGCTCAGGCGCACAGGGAACACTCAGCCGCGCCGTCTCTAACCGCGCCCCGGTGATCGTCCAGCTGAATGTCCCGGCCACGATCACACGCCCCGATGCGGGGAACCTCAACATCACGTTCGCACTGAAGGCCAGCGACCCCGACGGCCTGAACGACATCGATTCGGTCTACTTCCGGAACCTCTCGTCGTCCAGCCCCGTCCAACTTCTTCATGTTCGACGACGGCAATATCTCTGCGAACGGGGATTCGATGGCAGGCGACGGAACATTTTCGCGCATCATCACGATCGACGCGAAACACGACCCCGGGAGCAAGGACGTTCCTGTTCAGGGTGACGGACTTCGCAAAGGCCCGGGCGGATTCGACCAAGGTCATAACCATCAACTGAGATGGCCGCAGAGACGCAGAGACGCAGAGAAAAGAATCTGTTTATGGACATGGGACATCTACGTTCGTCAATGAAGCGCATGCTCGTCCTGCTCGCCATCCCGCTCCTCGTGGCGATGACCGCTCACGGTCAATCCAGACTGATGAAGCAGTTCTCGCTCTCGTCTACGGGAGGATCGCTCCCGAGCAACAGCATTTCGCAGATGAGCGTCAGCAAAGGGTCTTTTGTGGATCGGGACCTCACAGGGGCTCGCCCGCTCCGCCGACCGCGGAAAGACCTGGCAACGCTACGACAGTTTTCCGGAGTTCGCCAGCAATTCGATCTACGCCCTCTCCATCAACAACGATACGGTCTGGACCTCTACAGGCTATACCAAAGAGGTCAACGGCAGCTCCGTCCAGACCGGCAGCGGCTATACCTACTCCCTCACGAACGGCACCTCCTGGACCAAGCTCCCTCAAACGCTCGACGCACAGGACGACAGCATCGTGACCTACGGCGCCAACCGGGTCAACTTCCTCCCGATCATCGTGCCGGAACAGAACGTGACGTTCGATCTCGCCCTCTCGAAGAACACCGTCTGGATCTCCAGCTGGTCCAGCGGCATCCGGAAGTCCACCGACCGCGGAACCACCTGGCAACGGATCGTCCTCCCCTCCAAGGGACGGGACCGGATCGCCCCGACCGATTCGCTCGGCTACTACCTGATCGACCCGCGCACCGACAACAATTTCCTGGGCTTCTCGGTCTGCGCCCAGTCCGATAGCGTGATCTGGGCCGGCACCGCCGGCGGAGTCAACCGCTCCCCCGACGGCGGCATCAGCTGGCAGAAGTTCACCCGCACCAACCAGCTCGAACCGATACTGAGCGACTGGGTGATCGCGATCGCCGTCCAGCGTTTCGGCGGTCTTTCCCGGGTCTGGACCACCAACTGGCCAGCCGAAGGGACCGACCAGCAGTACGGCGTCAGCTACACCGACAACGACGGCCGCTCCTGGAAGAATTTTCTGGCCGGCATCAAGGCCTACGCGTTCGCCTTCCGCGATTCGATCGCCTACGTCGCGACCGACGAGGGGGTCTACCGCACGGCCAACGGCGGAGCCACATGGGACCGCTCCGGCACGATCACCGGCTCCACCCCCGGCTCCCAACTGGTCTCCCCTTCGTTCTTCTGCGTGGGGGTGGTGGGCGATACACTCTTCGCCGGCACCAGCGAAGGGCTGGTGATGACCGTCGACAACGGCGTCCAACCGTTCGGACAGGATTGGGAGGTGTTCCGCTCCTACGTCCCGCTCGCTTCAGCCAACGACGTCTACGCCTACCCCAACCCGTTCACCCCCCGGTCGGAACCGTGTAGAATACACTACAAGACCTCCCCCGGCGGCAACACGGTCACGGTAGAGATCTTCGACTTCGGGATGAACCGCGTCCGCACGGTGGTGCGTGACGCCGTGCGCCCCGGCGACACCGAAACGGACGAGGTGTGGGACGGCCGGACGGACGCTGGAGAGGTGGTGAGGAACGGGGTCTACTTCTACCGGGTGAGCCGCTCCGGACAGGAACCGCTGTTCGGCAAGATCATGGTGCTGCAATGAAGTTTCTCGCAAAGACGCAAAGGGACGCAAAGACGCAAATGATATTGGGTGTCAGGATTCTTCTCTGCGCCTCTGCGCCTCCGCGGCTATCCTGCTCGCCTGCTCCACGGCGTGGGGACAGATCGGGGGAGCACCGGGGGCCTACAGCCGCATGGGCTTCGGCGCACGGGGGATCGGCATGGGGAATGCCATGACCGCCGTCTCCTGGGGTGACCTGGCCTCCTACTACAACCCGGCCCTCGCCCCCTGGGCCGCCACGCGTAATGCCTCGGCCGCCTTCGGCATTTTGTCGCTCGACCGGAGCCTCAACGCCCTCCACTTCGGCATGCCCCTCCCCCCGCAGGCAGGGCTGTCGGTGGGATTGATCAACTCCGGCGTGACGGATATCGACGGCCGCAACTCGGACGGCCAGCAGACCGGCTCGCTCCGCACCTCCGAGAACCAGTTCCTGCTCGGGTTCGGCATCAAATTCCCGTCCGATATCAGCGCGGGGATCAACCTGAAGATCCTCTACTACAACCTCTACGCCGGCGTCACGACGATGACGGTGGGGCTGGATTTCGGTCTCCTCGCCCGCCTCAGCCCCTCCATTTCGGTGGGCGCAACGGTGCGCGATATCAACTCGAAGTACAAGTGGGATACCAGCTCCCTCTTCGGACAGGAAGGGCAGTCCGCCGAGGACAGGTTCCCCACGCTGACCACCGTCGGCGCGGCATGGCTCCTCCCCTCCGACCTCGGCATTTTGTCGGCCGACCTGGAGTTCAGCAACGTCAAGACCATCACACTCCGGACCGGACTGGAAGTGCCGATCATCCCCGAACTCACACTCCGCGCGGGACTGGACCGGATCGATCTGAAAGAGAAAGGGATGGGGGTCAAACCGTCGTTCGGGTTCACGCTGGCACGACAGGTCGACTTCGTGGACGCCGTGCCTGCACTATGTCTACGTGGTGGAGCCGTTCGCGCCGAGCGGGATGCATGTGATCTCGCTTGGGGCGAGGTTCTAGATTGGCCGCAGAGACGCGGAGGACGCAGAGAGAAAAGAAAGTTTAGGGTACATTGAGGTTGAGATGAGAAACGCAGTATTGATCGGCGTGATGGGGGTTCTGCTCGTCAACCCGCTCAGGGCGCAGCCCGGCTCGTCGGGGATGGCGTTCCTGAAGCTGGGGGTCTCCGGACGAGGGGTCGCCATGTCGGATGCGATGACGGCATCGGTCAGCGGCGCGGCGGCGAACCACTACAACCCGGCCGGTTTGTTGCCCGGCCCCGACGCGGAATTGATGTTCATGCACCGGGAATGGGTCCTGGATACCCGCAGCGAGTTCCTGGGAACATCTTTCCTGATCGGCTCCTCCGACGCGCTCGGGTTCGCCCTCAATACCACCACCGTCTCCGACATCGAGGTGCGCACACGCCCGGGGGAAGCGGAAGCCACATTCTCTTCGCGCGACCTCTCACTCTCCGCCTCGTACGCCCACGCTTTCTCGCCTGAACTTCGCCTCGGGATCACCGCGAAGTTTCTGTACCAGAAGATCTTTGTCGACGACGCGTCGGGGTTCGGTGTCGACGTCGGATGCCAGTGGGATACCCCTCTGGAAGGACTGCGCGCAGGTCTGGCGCTCGCCAACCTCGGCACGATGAGCCCGCTCCGCTCGGCGAAGACCACGCTCCCCGCACTGGCCCGGGCCGGTGCCGCATTTTCCGCTCCCCTCGAAGCCATCAACGCCGGGCTGACGTTCGGACTTGACGGGCTCTACCTCTTCCCGGAGAGCCGGGGCTACGTCAATACGGGGGCGGAGATCCTCTTCGCACAGCTCTTCGCGGTGCGCGCCGGGTACCAGGCGGGATCGGAGAGCCGCGGGCTCACGCTCGGCGGCGGGGTGTTCTACAAGGCGGTGGGGATGGACTACTCGTTCTCGAAGCTGGACGCGGCGCTCGGCAACGCCCACACCATCTCGTTGAGCGTCGAAGGCTTTAGTTCAGCAGGAACAGCCTCCACTCCGGGGGCCGGCCGGGAGCGAACTTTACCCCCGGCGCCGGGAAGTGAAAGAGATTCAACTGCCTGATCAGCCAGGCCAGCTCCCGGTTCTCCGTGTGAATCGCCTCCAGGTTCCAGTCCAGCCCCAGCGTGTATTCACGCACGGTCACCCCGGATCCGACGCTGTACCCCGCCGCTAATCCGACGAATTCCGGCCATACCTCCCCCACCGCACCCGGCAACAGGTTGTGCATGTTGAACGTCAGCCAGTAGATGTGCGCGTCGTAATGATCCGTGAAGTTCGGCGGCCAGGTGTACCCCTCCGACGGGACGTATGACCACTTGAACCCGATGTTGCGGAACCAGGGGACCTTCGTCTGCAGTATGCCGTAGCCGAGCCCTCCCAGGTTGAAGGCGAGGTCCTCGAACGAAAAACCGTACGGACTGAACCCATCCCCGATCTCGATGGAGATCGCAAAGAACGCCGACGCCCCCGCCGCCCACCAGAACGCGGTTTCGTGCTCGTAGCCCCCCCACTCCAGCACGTTCTTGAACGTCCAGTAGTAACAGTACGACGTGTAGGCGTGCCCGATCTTGTCGATCCCGAGTGAATAGTCGTCGAATGTTCCCTCGCTCACGAAATGGAACGGCTCACCCGTCCCCTTCCACCAGTCGTAGTAGGAACTGACCAGCGACCCGACGAGAAAACCCCCGCCGACCGTTGTGGCGATGACTTTGCGTGCGTGCCAGCCGGGGAGAGGGGTGAATGGAGAGTAGAGAGTGGAATCCTGGGCAATGGCGGTGGAGGTGGAAAGCGCCATTGTGAGCAAAAACCATTTGGCGAATCGACGCATCACGGGACGTTCGCCTTGACCTCCGCGACGATCCTGTCCAGGTCGATCATCTGGATGCACTCCAGTCCGTACGGGCACTGGCGCTTCCAGCAGGGAGAGCAGTGGAGCCCCTCCGGCACCAGCTTGATCCCCCGGTCGAACAGATCGATCTCCTGCGGACAGCTGACGCCGAACCAGACGATGATGTTCTTCTTCAGCCCGATCGCCGCGTGCATGCCGAACGAATCGCCGGAGATCACCAGGTCGCACAGGTTGAAATAGCAGAGCCCGCGGCGCAGCCCCTCGGTCGTGGGGGTGCTCAATGACCTTGCCTCCCGCCCGGCGCGCGATCTCGGCGTTCCGCTCGGTATCCTCAGGACCCCCCGAGCAAGCACCAGCCGGATCCCCGGGATCGCGCTGAGCCGGTCGATCAGCGCCACGTGCTGCTCCACGGTCATCTTCTTGTTCGGATAAAGCTCCGAACAGCCGGTGTTGAATCCGACCACCAGCCGGGCCTTGTCCAGTGAGTGTGTTTTGCCGGTATTCCTGGCAGAACTTCAGCTCCTCGTGTGTCAGCACCAGCGTGTATTCGTCGCGCTTGTACTTCAGCTCGAACTGCTCGCACAGGAGCTGCGGGACGGTCTTGGAATTCACCCGGAATTTCAGGTGGTCGTCCAGCCCGAGGATGTAGTTCTCCTCGGCGGCCCGGTTGAGCGGGACGATCGCCCCGCGCTTGTTGATGCCGAATCCCAGCTTCTTCGTGGCCTTGATCCGTTGCGCGAAAGCGCCGGAGCGCTGGGATTTGTCGACGTTCAGCACCAGATCGAACGTCATCCCCTCGAGGATCAGCCAGCTCTCAGGCTCCCAGAGCCAGACCCGGTCGAGGAGACGGATTGTGCTGCAGAAGCGGCGCCGCGTTTTTCAGCGTGATCCAGTGGATCGTGCTGACCGGGTACTTCCGCTTGAGGGCCGGCAGGATACTGGTGGTGACCAGCACGTTCCCCATCGCGTCCAGGTTGACGATGAGGATGGTCTTGCCGAACGGGCTTCGGGTCGGCGCATTTCTTGTAGCACTGGGTGCCGGGGCAGCAGGGCTTGTAGCCCGTGAAGTTCTTGCAGTCCGGGACGACCGGCCGGCGGCGGGGAGCAGACTTGCGGCGACGTGGTGTCTTTTTCAAGGATCGAGACCTCAGAGCCACTTGTTCCGTTTGAACATGATGAGCATCGTGAGCGCCACAGCACCATCCCCGCCAGTGGTGGCCAGCACGCCGTACTCCCAGCTCGGCCCCGGGGAGATGCACGAAGTTCATCCCGAAGAACCCCGTGATAACGCTCAACGGCAGGAAGATCGTGGAGATGATCGTCAGCACCTTCATCACCGCGTTCAGCTTGTTGGAGGTGACCGAGAGATAGGCGTCCAGCAGCCCGGAGACCTGTCGCGGTACGAGTCCGCAAGGTCGGTCATCCGCACCAGGTGGTCGTAGACGTTCCGGTAGTAGATCATCTCCTCGGTCGTGATCAGCGCGAACTCCCCCCGCGAGAGACGGTTCAACATCTCCCGCTGGTAGAAGGCCACGCGGCGGATGGTCATGATGTTCCGCTTGAGCTGCAGGATCCCCATCATCGTGTCCTGCGTCGGCTGGTGGAACACCTCGTCTTCCATGGAGTCGATGCTGTCGTCCAGCTGGTCCAGGATCGGCGTGTAGTTGTCGACGATGTCGTCGATGATGATGTGGAAGAGGAAGTCCGGGCCCGCGGCCGAGGGTCATCGGGTTCTTCGCCAGCAGCTGCATCGCGTTGGTCAGCGAGCGGAGCGGCTTGTAGTGATGGGTGATCAGCGCCCGCTTCGACAAAAACGAGCTGAGCTGCGAGGTGGTGATCTCGAACCGCCGGGCCCCCTCCTCCTGCAGGACCACCTTCTCCACCGGGTTGAAGATCACGAACAGATAGTCGCCGAAATCCTCCACCTTGGGAAGGTGCCCTTCGTCCTCCCGCCCCCGCTGGCAGTCCTCGATCGCCAGAGGATGCAGATCGAAGAGGGAGACCAGGACGGTCTCCTCTTCGGCCTCCACGGGGTCCTCCAGGTCGACCCAGAAGATCCCCTCATTCCTCGGGAGGGCCATGCTCAACTCTTTGATGTTGAGCCGTCGGATCTCGTTGTTGACGAATTGGAAGATGGAAAGCACGATGTTTTCCCCCTCAGGCGGGCGGTTTTGGTGAAATATAGTCGAATCCTTACCACTTTCAAGCGAAATATCATATATTACCAGACATGGCTCATGCTTTGCTTTATGTGTCCTCAATCATCACCGCTCTACGGAGAGATTTGTACAGTATTATGGTCCCGAACTATGCGAATGAACTGACGAATGCGATTTCTTCCCCTCTTTGTGCTGGCACTCCAGCTCTCCCAGGGAGTGTGGGCTCAGGATAAGGAGGCCCGAAAACTTCTTGAATCGGGCTATGAAGCGCTCCGCCGCTCGCCGGCGGAGGCGATCCCCTATTTTGAACAGTTCGTCGCTCTCGACTCCACATCGGTCCTGGCTCGACGTCAACTCGGTTCACTCTACCTGGTGGTCGGCAGGCCCGCGGAAGCACTCCGGCAGTTCGAGGCCTCCCGGCGCCTCCTCCCGTCCGACACCACCTCCCTGCAGATCGCGTACCTGCTGAACACACTCGGACGCAACCGGGAGTCCCTCGAGGTTTTCCGGGGGATCCAGGAGAGCCCCGACAGCTCCATCTCTGCGGCCGCGCGATCGGCGGTGGTCCTGCTGGACCTCCAGGTCTGCGCCGAACAGGCCCCCTGGTGGTACCGGGCGTACGTTTCCCCCTACTACGATTCGCGTTTCAAGGATCTGGTGATCATGGGTTCGGCGTACGCCGGACGCTACATCGACAGCACGCGGCGCTACTCCTGGTTCGGGACGGCCGCCCTCGCCACCGACACCCGTTCCACCGCCGGCGCGCTGCCGGAGATCTACGCCGACCACTTCCTCCTGGTCGGCGGCGGCTTCCGGGCGCAGCCGCTCCCCGGGCTGACCGCCGACGCGCAGATCGGCCTGACCGCCGACCTGCTCCGGCGCCCCGACAAACCGGTGATCAACCCCGACCTGCGCATCGTGGCCTCCTACGGGAACGGGATCTACCCCTCGTTCACGCTGAAGGACGGGCCGGCCTGGCCGATGGAGCTGCTCGTGGACGGCTACGCCTCCGCGGGTTACTACACGCGCTACGCCAACGTGATCGGATACCTGCAGGGACGCGCCGGCGCCCGGATGTTTTCTTTCCGGTACACCACCGCCGACCTGTACGGGCGGGTCGACCTGACATGGGATACGCACGGCGACTACTACAACAACACGGCCGAACTTTCCGCGGGACTGCGGGTCATCCCGCACCAGGCATGGGGACTGCAGGTGCTGCTGGAACATCACCTCGGGTGGTACATCGGCTCGAGTGTCGGGCAATCCGTTCGACAAGAACTACCACAGCACGCGGCTCTTCGTCATCCTGGACAGGTTCTTCTGCTTGTAGATGGAAGCCATCTTCTACGATATCGTCTTCTTCTTCCAGGCGTCGTACGACACCCTCTACGTCTTTACCTTCATTGTTGCGGTCTTCCTCCTGTTCAGCGGACTCGACGATCTCGCGGTGGACTTCTACTACTGGTTCCTCTACTTCGTGCGGCAGACGCACATGGAGAAGTACCAGCGCCTCCCCCTCGAACAGCTCCACTCCGCCACGCAGAAGCCGGTCGCCCTCTACGTGCCGGCCTGGCACGAGGAGGACGTGATCGAGCAGATGCTGATCCGCGCCTGCGAGACGATCGACTACGAGAAGTACGACATCTTCGTCGGGGTCTACCCGAACGACCCGGCGACCACCGCCAAGGTGGAGGGGGTGTCGAAGATCCACCCTCACGTGCACGCGGTCGTGGCGAGCCACCCGGGCCCCTCCACGAAAGCGCAGAATCTGAACGACATCTACGCCGGGATGCTGCGCTATGAGAACCAGACCGGCATCCGCTACGACATCGTCGTCCAGCACGACTCCGAGGACCTGATCCACCCGCTGGAGCTGAAGGTCTTCAACTTCTTCATCCCCGACCACGACATGGTGCAGCTGCCGGTCTACCCGCTGGTCACCCCGTTCAAGAAGATCGTCCACTGGACCTACTGCGACGAGTTCGCGGAGAACCACACGAAGGACCTGATGGTCCGGCAGGAATTTTCCGGGTTCACCCCGTCGGCCGGCGTGGGGACCGGCTACAACCGGTGGCTGATCGAGTTCGCCGGCACCTCCTTCGCGAAGAACCTCTTCAGCCGGTCGTCGCTCACCGAGGACTACGACTTCGCGCTGCGGCTGGCGCTCGGCGAGGCGAAACTGCTGTATCTCTACCGCCCCTTCGGCGTCAACATCGCGACCTGGGCCTATTTTCCCGCAGACCTTCTCCACCGCCGTCCGGCAGCGGACCCGCTGGCTGATCGGGATCTGCATCCAGGCCTGGAAGAACTACGGCTGGGTGGGGAACACCAGGTTCCGTCTCACCCTGTACCGCGACCGGAAGGCGGTGATCACGAATATCGTGAACGCCCTTTCATATGTCGTGCTGGTGTACGTTCTTCTGTATGAGCTGGCCACCTGGGCGCTGGCCGAGTACGGGCAGCTGGTCCCGCTGGTGAACCGGGGGACGCTGCTCTGGGGGATCGTGCTGGTGGACACCTGCCTGATGCTCTGGCGGTTCGTCCACCGGTTCATCAGCGTCAGCCGCATCTACGGCCGGAAGGCCGGCATGCTCAGCATCCCCCGGCTGCCGGTCAGCAACATCATCAATTTTACGGCGACCGCCCGCGCCATCAAGCAGTATGTTGTTTCGCGAGTCAACGACCGACCGGTCAGGTGGGACAAGACGTCCCACACGTTCCCGACCGGCACCGAAGCCCCCACCATCTGAGGATATGGTCATGGCCCAACGAGTGCTCTACGCCGAGGACGAGGAGATCATGCGGACGCTGGTGTCCGACCAGCTCAAAGAGGAAGGGTACGACGTCCGGACCGCGGCGGACGGCGAGGAGGCGGTGGAGATCCTGGCGAAGGAGTCGTTCGACCTGATCCTGCTGGACATCAAGATGCCCCGCCGCGACGGGATCGACGTGCTGAAGTTTTTGCGGGAGAAGAACCTGCGTCCCCGCGTGGTGATGCTGACCGGGGTGGAGGACGTGTCGATCGCGATCTCGTGCGTGAAGCTGGGGGCGATCGACTACGTCACGAAGCCCTTCTCGCTGGAGGCGCTGCTGGAGTGCGTGAAGAGGGTGCTGGCGAAGTAGACGCAGGTGGGGTATATCGCAAAGGCCTGTCTGCGGCAGGCAGGGAGTGTGGCTTTCGGATTGGTGTTAGAACGGGGTGATTTGACGGGAAATACGCTCCTGGTGTGATGCTCTTCAGCTTCCATTCATGACTCACAGATCCCTGCGGCCGCCTGCAGACGATCGATCGTACAGAGGTGAAGCTAAAAAAGAGGAGGTGAGAAATGTAACTGAAGATTAAAGAAAAGAAGAAAAAAATTATGGTAGGGAAAAATTATATCTCAGTTAGATGAGAAGAGAAAAAAATGAATAAAAAATGAATAGGTAAAAGAATGAAAGAAGTAAGAAAAAAAGAAAGAGTAAAAAATGGAAGAAGGATAATGTAAGAAGATGATAGTGGAAAAAGTCTAAGGCAGTGAATGGAGCAAAAGGAGAGAGAATAAAAAAAAGGATTAGTGTAGCTTAAAGGGGCTATGATTGGAAAAGTTGAAAAGATAGGGGCGAGCAGAGATATAAAAGTTAAAACGGAGCGCACACAATGGGGCGCTACATTCCGAAAGATAGACAAAATTGGGGATAAACTAAGGAGAGGGGAGATAGTATATTTAACAAAGCAGTAGTTCTTAAAGCTAAGGGGAGAGAGTGAAAATATGATAGACAGTGTGAAGATATAGGGTGAGATCTTCTATGCGCCGGGCGAGGTGAGGATGCTGCGTGTGCCGGAATCAGTGACCCACCAAGAGTTTTGCACCATGTATCTCGTCAAGATATGGTAGCAGTGCAGCGGAGACCAGCGCGGAAAGGAAGTGCATAGTCACGACATGGAAGTGCTTGGACAGGACGAAACGGAGATAGATATAGAAGTAAAAGTGGGCTAAAGGGGAAGGAGTGGATAGGCAAGAGAAGAGATGAAAGTGGAATACTTCAATATACTCGACCTGTACTGAGAAAGATAAATACCCGTGGCGACGTGTACACATCGCCCCGGCATGCCAGACGGGTCGCGATCTGACGAACCACCTCTGCGAGGCCTCCAAGTATGGAGAGTAGCTTGAGGAAGTATGGAGGATAAACTCATTAGTGGCTATACTCTCTGATAGTATATGAGACAGTAACATATGGATAAGATTAAAATATAAAGAAAGAGAAAAAGATGTGAGATTGATCTACACAACACAGTACAGCACTCTCGCTACTCACCGGACAAGATCAGGAACAGTATATCTTGGTATTTATCTCATCAAGAGCAGCTTCCTGATGATCGCTGCACTTCCTGCCTGCTCGTACGCAAACGGCAAGGCGCGGAGGGGAAAAATACTGGTTGCAGGAGGGATACTAATAAGTGAAAAGGGAAAAAGATGTGAAGTAGTAAGGGTAAAAAAAGAAAAAAGGGGAATATTTGAGAAATAGGAGGAATGCAAGGAAGCGAGAAAATAGACAAGCAGATAGGGGATAAACTTAACACTACTGAAAGTTAGATAGACTAAGGAAAGAGAGATTTAGTATTAGTAAAGAGAGAAGGACGGCGATGTACGGATCGTATAACGCCAAGGACCGCTTCGAGGAGAGATGAATCCCGTGATCTACGACCAGGAAATGGGCAGGAATGGAAAGATATCCATCAGCAGGTGCAGAAGGTGACCAGGCACTCGTACGCTCTGAATGGCGGCCGATGAGGTAAGCCAGGAGGGCGCTGTAAAAGGTAAAGGTGTTCGTCGAAGAGTTCGCAAATTCGATCGTCGTTCCGGTGGCGCCAGGCCAACGAGAATGCCTGGACGGGATCATACACGTGGGCAGACCTGAAACACCGCTTGACTACTGTAATCGGCGAGTGGCACATAGGGGATCTTCGAAAGGCGATAATAGAACCGGAACGCGAATTCAGGGCCCTGGCTCATGGTGAGGGATAGTGGGCTAAGACCACGGACGAGAAGGGTTAAAAATCTTAGCTGTAGGAGCTAGCTTAGATACTAGACTGGATCTAGACGATGATCACGCTCGTGTCATTGAACCCCGCCGCTGTTGAAAGCTAAAATGCTTTGAGGGCGATCTCGCGATGGCTGGGGCTCACGTAGTATTGTAAAATTCTAGTTCCGGCGAGGGAAGTGAGTGCGGTCACGACGAACACGAAGAGAAGAGCTAAAGATCTAAATTAAACGAGAAACATAGAGGTACAATCATATTTTAGGCTTAAACAATTACTGGAACGGAGGGTACTCTCTCAGAGATTAAAGGTAAATGTAAAGATGGAGATAGAGATAGTAGTAATTACCTGTTTGAAAGATACCCGGAGAAGCTCAACGGCTTGCTCCTTTTCTCCCAGGACAGCCGCGATGCAGGCCGCAGATACGAGATCCACCCGGGCTGGGATGGCTCCTTCAACCTCTGCAGCATCGCCGATGACAGCAGGGCTTTCTTCAGATAACACTGCCTGGATGAGATCGATGCAAAGCGAGAACTGAACCTAGTAGACATCAGGGAGATCTCTGGCGAGTGGACTACCATATAACTCTGGATCATAAAATAGAAAGGCGTTATAAAAGAAGAAGGGAAAGGCGAGAACGCTCAGACGAACGCATCTCTTCAGAGGCTTGTTCCTGTAACACTGGATAGATTGGTCGAGAATCGAAGATGAAGCACTGAAAAAAGAGTGAGAGCGCAATTACTGCGCTGCCAGAGACATGGTACCGCACAGGGAGTATAGCACAACGTCGGGGAGCCACGGGCTTACCGAGACGACTGCATGATCTCTTGACTTTAAGCTGCGGCAAGAGCTAGAATCTAATAATGCAGTGAGAGAGAATGGGTTGGGTTTGCTTAATGGAATGAAGAGAGTAAAGGAGATAGTATTAGTGATTTAAAAGCATATGATTGGAGGTGGTAAGATCGCAAAATATAGAGGGAGAGTCTCTGACATATCTACTCTCTGCATCAATGTGTAGAAAAGAATCGAGGCCTGATGTGGGAGATCCACCGCGTTGCCATAGAGATCCGACAGATAGAAGACATCATCCCATCGCAGGATCCTGGCACATCGATAGCACCACGAAGGGCAGCTGCACAGTTACACAGCAAACAGGCTTACTGCATATACACATTCGACGGCACCCAGGTCGTGAAGACGCCGATGTGAGCGGGCGAGGATGCGAAGATCGAGTCTGCTTGCGCGTCAACGAAGCGATTCATATGTGACCACACAAGGAAGATGTACGCGATAGCATAGTTAGAATAGATCTCTGAGGCGCGCTGGAAGTGCGGCAGGGCTCTGCCGTACTCACCCTGATCAAAGAACTTGAAGCCCTGGATGACTTCACGATAACCGAAGTCCATGACTTTCACCTGGTTCTTCGTGTTGACCATAATATTGTCCGCCTTGATGTCGCGGTGGACAATTCCGTGCGTGTGGGCTTCGTGGAGGGCTTCCCCGATCTGTAAGGCATAACCGATCGCGTCCTGAATCTTCCTGACAGGGACGACTTCCCGGAGCGTCTTCCCTTCCACGTACTCCATGACAATGAATTGTTGCCCTTCGTACTCCTGAATGTCGTGGATCGTGCAGATATTGGGATGGTTCAGGATGCCTGCGGCCCGGGCCTCGTCAAGAAATCGTTCCCGTTGGGGTTCATGGGCAACGAGACTCTCAAGCAGAAACTTCAGTGCGACGGTGCGGGTGAGTTTCAGATCCTCGGCTCGATACACGACACCCATGCCGCCCTGCCCGACCTGACTGAGGATCTTGTAGTGAGAGACCGTCGCTCCGACGAGGTCCATCATCAGCGCCTCCCTGTCAGGTCGGTCAGGCGGACTTCGCCGAGTTTCTTGAGGATCTTGTAGTGGGGAATGGTCTGGCCGATCACGGGAGTCACCAGGTGCGTGAATGGTCCCTTCGGCGCGAAGGTTCAGCGGTACGGGAGGAAAATAGCCAAGAAGAGCGCAAGAGTCAATTGCGTGCAGAGGATCTGGAGTTGAGGGATAGCGCCCGCAATGACGGGCCAATGCCATTGGCAGGGGTGAATTGCGGTTCTACGATGAGAAGATGTTTGGATCTTTTCTGATCGGCTACTTGAGCAACAAGCATACGTTTTGTTTCGACGTGGTTCCCTGCCCTGAGACGGTACAGGTAGGTCCCCGAGGCCAGCTGCCCCGCGTCGAAGTGCAGCGTATACTCCCCCGGCGCCTTCCGCTCGTCCACCAGCGTGGCGACCTCCCTCCCGAGCAGATCGAACACCGCAATGTTGACCTGACCGAATTCCGATATCCGATATCTGATCTCCGAATTCATGTTGAACGGGTTGGGATAGTTCTGGAAGAGCCGCGCCTCGAAGGGAACGTCCGCGAGCGGAGAAAGACCGAGCGGCACCCCCTCCATCGGCAGCTCCACGTACGACGGATCAGCGCCCCCCAGGTAGACCGTCGCCGAAGCGTTCGAGAGCATGGGGATCGTGAACGGGTATTTCCCCCACGTCGGACGGTTGTTCGCATCCACGTTCGTCAGCTCGATCCGGATCTTGTTGCCCTTCGTGAACCTGTGCGCGTGCGCGATCCCTTCCACGTCAACCACCCCCGCAGAGCCCGGGATCCAATCCCTCTGCGGTGAAGACGACCCGGTTCACAAAATACTTCGCCCCGGAGGGGTCCACTTCGTAGACGTGCAGGTGGAGCGGGAACTGCCGCGAATCCGACCGGACCTGAAGGCGCATACGCGGCACGCCGAACCACTGGAGATCCCTCGTGAGCGGCTCCGTGGTGAATGCCAGGACCTTCTTCGGGATGACCCTGTCGAAGTAGGCGCCCTGGAAGTTCTCCCAGTACCCCATCTCGAACGTATAGCCGGTGTCCATCACCGAGTTCACCAGCCGGAGGGAATCCCTCTTCCCCGCGGGCGACCAGTATGACAGCGCAGAGTCCCTGTCCAGGTAGAAACGGAACGGCTGCGTGGTTGCGGGGGGCCAGGCGGACATCGATGTGTGCGCCCAGGTGAAGTTCCCGGCACTGTCCATCGGGAGCGAGCTGTAGCCGCAGACCACAGGGGATTCGGCGAGGATGCCCGTGGCTTCGCCCTTCAGGAAATAGCCGAACCACCGGCTGACCTGGTCGAACTGGACCGAATACTCGCCCTGGGAGTCGTCGGAAAAATGTCCCCCGGTCCCGAGGTAGAGCCTCTTGACCGCAGGGTAGCGCCGGTACATCTCGATCCCTTCAGCCGGCGTGAAGTAATGGTCCTGCCACTTCAGGAGGAGCGCCAGAGGGATGTTCGAACGGTCCAGCGCGGCCGTGTCGAGGTCCCGCGTGCGGCAGAGCAGACGGCGGAGCGAGTCCAGCTGATCGGTCGCGAGAAGCTGCCAGAGGGTGTCGCGGACAGGGGCGTACCGCACCGACTGCGAACGGAAGAGCAGCATCAGCGTCCGGCGCGCCGAGCCGTTGGAGAGCATGTCGGAGGCCCAGTGCGGGACGATCACGTTGGCCGAGACGGCGCGAATGCCCGGGGTGTCCATCAACGCCCAGAGAGCGTGCAACCCTCCCTGCGAGCCTCCCGAGACGCCGATCGCGGTGGAATCGACGGAGGGGAGTTTTTTCGCGAACTGCAGGACCCGCCGAAAATCCTCACGCTCCTGCGAACCCATGATGCTGGACAGCCCGCTGGAGTTGCCGTGACCCCGCACGGTGATCGCCAGCGTGGCGTATCCCATCCGGGCGTAGATCTCGCAGTTGGGGATCTCGTCGTTCTTGTCCAGCCCGAATCCGTGGACGAAGACCAGTACGGGGAACCCCTTCGGGGGCGGAGCGGTCGGGGGAAGAACGTAGGTGGCATCGAGGCTGTCCGCGGGACCGACCGGGATCCAGGTGTCGTAGCGGGTCTGTGAGAAGGCGGTAGAAAGTCCCAGGATCAGGATAGCCGCCACGCCGATGGCGTGGTAAACTCCGACGCCTGAGACGCGGAGACATATTTGCATACTCTCACTTCAAAATCACCATTTTCTTCGTGAGTGCCCTCCCTCCCGCCATCAGGCGATACAGATACACGCCGGATGCCAGCCTTCCTGCGTCAAACCGGACCGAATAGACCCCCGGAGCCATATTTTCGCGCACAATAGTGGCCACCTGCCTCCCCAGAAGGTCGTAGACCACCAGTTCCACCCTGGCTCCAGCCCCGTTCCCCGGCCACCGGGCCCGTCTCCATTGGACCGCTCACCCGGGATCGTGAAGGCGATCGTGGTGACCGGGTTGAACGGGTTCGGATAGTTCTGTTCGAGCGCGAACTCCGTCGGCACCGCGGTCGCGGCCGCCGGGACCTGTGTGGTGGTACCCGCCGAGGCTGTCGTGAGGATCGTTCCGCCGCTGCCGACCGCGAACCCGTGCGAGGGGTCGGTGAAGAGGAGCGCCTGCAGGTCGTGCGTGTCGGCGGTGTACTGGCTGAACCAGCTGCTCCCCTGGTCCGTCGTGTAGTAGATCGACCCGTTCTCGCCGGCCGCGAAGGCTCTGGCAACATCCTCAGGCCAGACCGCCTTCAGAGAGACGGACTTCGGAAAAACCTTCCGCGTCCAGGTCGCCCCCGAATCGGCGGAGAAGAGGACCGCGCCGCTGTCGCCCGCCGCCCAGCAATATTTCCCCACGAACGAACGGACCGCATGCAGCGTCATCCCGCCGGCGGTGTGCTTCAGACTCCAGCTGCTCCCGGCGTCGGTGGAGAGAAGGATCCTTCCCTTCCCCCCCACCGCGAGTATACGGGACGACGTGAGCGGATGCAGCGCACGATACGACACCGTGCTATCCACCGCCCGTGGGGACCAGGTGGCGCCGTTGTCGGTCGACCTGAAGAGGACTCCGTCACCGGCGAGAAGTCGGGGTCCGCCCGTCACGGTGGCGAGGGCATAGAGATCTTTCCTTGTGGCGATATTTACCCGCGTCCAGTTCGAACCGTCACTGCTCCGGTACAACGACCCGACCGCGCCGCAGGCCATCCAGTCCGATCCGGCGGTCAGGCCGTAGAGGGGCGTCGATTGTCCCGTGTACGATTCTGCCCAGGTCGCACCGCCGTCCGTGCTGTGGAGGAACAACCCCTGATCCCCGGCGAGGCCGAGATGTGTGGGAGCCATCCGGTCGATCGCGGAGAACCTGTGCCAGAGGGAGAGGAGCGGCAGGCGGTTCCACTTCTGCGTGTAGGTGCCGGACATCAGGAGAGCGATGTGCTTCCCCGGGCCGGCAAGAACCTCCGTCACCCCATCGATCGTAGCGAAGTTGCCGTGAGTGTTGACGCGAGAGATCAGTCCCCGGTACGACGACCCATCGTACCCGAACCCCCGGAGCATCCGTTCGTCCTGGACATCTTGCGAGACCTCCCGTGTGTCGAGCGAGTAGTCGCTGTACTCCCACCGGACGGTGGCGGTGAACCTGGCTGTCTCCGGATAGGGGGTGAGTTCGAGGTAGCGGCGGACGTGGCCGCGCTCCGGGGTTCCGGCGATACCCGGAGGTATCTTGTCAGGATAGACCCGCACCAGAATACTGTCAAGCCCGTTCATCGTTGAAAACCAGAGCGTCGCGATCTGCCGGCCGTCGTAGGCCACGCGTGATACGGAACGTTCAGCGTCTTCGGCGCCAGCATCACCATCTCGTATTCGCCGCGGGGGGGATGGATGAACGTGGAGAGCAGGTAGTTCCGCCGTGCGGTGACGTAATATTTCAGGGTTTCCACGTGGTCCAGGAAATCCTGGTAGGTCCCCCACGGGCCGGGTTCCTCCCGGACCATCGGCGCCACCAGCGCGGCGAGGCTGTCGATGCGGCGGTGGAACCGCTCTTCCGTCCAGATGGTCGTCAGCACCGTGTCCAGGTAGGCGCGGAGGCGTTCCATCAGGACGGGCGAACGTTTCCATCCGTCCTTCAGGACGCTGGAGGGACCGGAGAGGGGTTCGAACGTGTAGGCGAAGCCGTCATTGAGCAGCAGGGCCGGGTACGGGATGTTGAAATCGCCGTTCCGTCCCCAGGAGAGGTCGTAGTCCCACGGGATCACACTCCAGCGGCGGGGGGTGCGCGTGGTGTCGTAGAGGAGGTAGTAGTTCTTGTCGTAGCTGTCGCCCGACATCGTCAGCACGTTCGCGGCGAACCATTGCAGGACGGTCCGGCTGTCGAACAGCGCGTCCACGGCCGCGGGGAACGAGGCGCTGTCGGCGGCGTTCAGCGCGGTGATCAGGGCGGTCAGGTCGGAGTAGTCGTTGGCGTCTCCGATCTCCTTCTCATAGTAGAGCTTGAGCAGCGAGTCGGGCTGGACCGCCAGGTCGGCCAGGGTGTAGAGGTCCGAGGCGGAATACATCGGCGACGTGCTGGTCCGCCCCCGGTTCTTCAGAAAGTACTTGTCGATCTTGTCGACCTGCAGGTAGAGCCCCTGGTAACGGTCGTTGATCCGCAGCTTCGTGTGGCTCGCCCTGGGCGCGAGGGCCCCCATGTCGGCGTAGAGCTCCCATGCCAGCCGCTCCCGCATGAACGAACGGTCGGTGTACATCGGGTTCAGGTTGATCTGGCGGATCTTTTCGAAGTCGGCGGAAAACTTGAGGCGAAAGGCCTTCTTCGGGTAGTAGCGGGTGGAGTGTCCCTTGAAACGGATTCCGGCGTCGGTGCGGAGGGAGTCCCGGTAGGCGACGGAGATCGTGGGAAGGTAGACGTCACTGAACGGGTCGCGCTGGTAGAGGGTGTCGTAGAGGGCGGGGTCCATGCGGACGTTCCACTCCGGCACCTGCGCCTGGCCCGGCACCTCAATGAAAAGAGATAGAGAGCCACGGAGGCACGGAGGCACAGAGAAAAGCATTCCTGGAATGGGTTTTTCCCTTGTCCTCTTTGTGACTCCGTCTCTCCGTGACTCCGTGGCATTCATGTAACATGGTACGAAGACTGGGGATCAGCTACAAGCGTCTTGCAGGGCAAGGGAGCTGAGGCATTGTATTTCCTGGACGAGATGACCCGGTTACCTTCGCTGCATCGATTCCGCTTGTCTCCCCACCACAGGAGGTTCCACAATGGGAACGTCTCGACGGCTGATTTACCATGTGATCATTCTGAGTTTCGTTACGTGCATCGCCAGCGCCCAGTGGACCCAGACCGCCGGTCCTGAAGGAGTCTATGCGAACGACTTCCTCGTCCGTGGCTCTTCGATATTCCTCGCGACAGACTACGCAGGGATCTTCCGTTCGAACGACAGCGGCCGGACATGGGCCACCGTAAACGTCTCCCTCGGCAATCGGGACGTGACCAGCCTTACCAGCCATGGGACGGACATGGTCGCGGGGACATCGATGTCCATCTACAGATCCACGAACGACGGAGCAAGCTGGTTCCTCATCGGCACGAGCCCACTCTACAGGGCGATTAATGACGTGGCATCGGTGGGAGGGAATTTGTATGCCGCAACCGACGTGGGTGTGTACAAGAGCACCGACAGCGGGGGAGCTGGGATACCGTCAACACGGACCTGCCCAACCGCAGAGTGAATGTCTTTATGAGACGTGGCGACTCACTCCTGGCAGGCACATTGAAGGGTGTGGCACATACGATGAACGCCGGGGCAACGTGGATCCCCGACACGGCGGGTATGGGCGGGAAGAATGTCATGGCATTGTTCGATGCGGGGGACGCTCTTTATGCAGGAACCACAGAGGGGGTGTTCTCGCTCCACGAACGGCGGAACGAACTGGACCCTCGTCGGCACCGGAATGGTCTACCGCACCGTCAGGGGACTGGATGCTTACGCGGGAAAGCTCTTCGCCGCCACACAGGGGGGTGGCGTGTACGTGAGCACGGACAACGGAGACCACTGGGCGCAATCGAACCAGGGGATCACTCATTTGAACATCAACTGCCTTGCACGGCACGGGTCGGGGATCTTTGCCGGAGCCGAGAACGGCGATATGCACTTCTCCTCCGACGGCGGCGCGACATGGACGCCCCGTAACACCGGCCTCTTGAACGCGACGCTGCGAGCTTTCGCCTGGCATGGGAAATCGCTTTTCTGCGCGACGGCGGGACGGGGGGTGTTCAGGTCCACTGATGCCGGCGCGACGTGGGCTCAGAGGAGCAGCGCCCTCCCGCTGACGGTCTACGCGCTTATTTCATTCGGGGGGAAACTTCTCGCCGGAACCGCAATGAACGGCGTCTTCGCATCGACCGACAGCGCGTTGTCGTGGAAGGCCGCCACGTTTCCGAGCGTTGATGTCAAGGCATTCGCCCGCGCGGAATCCACCCTGTATGCCGGGACACCCAGCGGCGGCGTCTATGTCTCAACGGACACCGGAGCCACCTGGGTGCAGCGAAAGAACGGGCTCACGTCGTTGAATGTGTGGTGCCTGTTGTCTCTGGACACGTCGGTCCTCGCCGGGACCGACAACGGCATTTTCTCCACCACGGATCGCGGACTCAACTGGGTCTCCCGGTCGGCGGGCCTGCCGTCGAACAGCGTCCGGGCTCTGACGCGGCGCGGCAGCACGTTAATGGCCGGGACATACGGCGGCGGGACATTTGTCAGCGCCAACGGCGGGGCTTCGTGGACCTCCGAAAAAACCGGGTTGGGTGGTGACTACGTGTACAGCCTCCTGACGGTTGGGACGAACATTTTCGCCGGGGTTGCCGTCACCGGCACGCTCTACAGAACCACAAACGACGGGAAATCGTGGACGGGTGTGTATACAGGCATGGACTTCTACACCGTCGCCTACGCGCTTGCCGCGGGTGCAACGCACCTGTATGCAGGCACCCAGGGCCTGTCGGTCTGGCGCAGACCCCTGGCGGAAGTGCTGGTGAGTGTCGCCTTCGGCACCGGATGACGTTCCACTCGTTTTTGCCTCCGGCAGAACTATCCGAACCCGTTTAACCCGGTCACGACGATCGAGTACTCTGTCCCAGCGGTCCGGGGCGGACCTTCGGATCCGGGGATCGTTCGGCTCGCAGGTGTTCGACCTGCTCGGGCGGGAGATCGCGAGACTGGTCGACGAGCGCGAAGCAAGCCGGGAAGTATTCGGGTCCGGTTCGACGCAGGCGGCCTTGCCTCCGGGATCTATCTCTACCGATTGACCGCTGGATCGTTCGTGAAGACACGGACGATGGTTCTCGTGCGGTGAATTCCGGCGGAACTCGCGGGGTATGACGTGCCGCTGAGCGCCGATCCTCCTTCTTTTTCGTGGATTCCTCGGTGCTCAAGGAGTATATTCGAACCACAATCTCACCCAATTCCATGACTCTTCGGTACGCCCCCGGCACTCTGACCGGCCGCGGCACAGTCCCGCGTTCCGCCGGCGCCGCGCGCTCAACTGGCTCACGCTCGGGTTGACCTACGCCTCGATGTACATGGGGCGCTACAACCTCTCGTTCGCCAACAAGGCGCTCTCCGACACCTACGGGTGGGACAAGACCCAGATCGGCACGATCATCACCGCCGCGCTGACGATCTACGGGATCTCGGCGCTCTTTAACGGCCCGCTGGCCGACCGGATCGGCGGACGGAAGGCGATGCTGATCGGGGTGATGGGATCGGTCGTTTTCAACATCGCGTTCGGTCTGGGAGCCTACGTCGGGTTCCTCGGCACCGGCACCGCCCTGCTGGCCTACTTCGCCACCGCCTGGGCGATGAACGCCTACTTCCAGTCGTACAGCGCGCTGGCGCTGATCAAGGTGAACTCCGGCTGGTTCCACGTCCGCGAGCGCGGCGTGTTCTCCGCGATCTTCGGCTCGATGATCCAGAGCGGACGGGCGCTGATCTTTTTCGTCGGCGGGATCGCCGTGGCGGTCCTCCCCTGGCAGTGGGTCTTCTTCATCCCGGCCGGGGTGATGGCGCTGATGGGCGTTCTGACGTTCCTCTTCGTACGCGACTCACCTGAAGAAGCGGGGCATCCCGGGTTCGACACCGCGGACGCGTCCAGCGGCGACACGGAGAAGGTGAACCTCAAGTACCTGGTCAAGAAGGTGTTCACCAATCCGGTCACGGTCACCATCGCGATCGCCGAATTCTGCACCGGGTTCGTGCGGCACGGGTTCGAGCAGTGGTTCCCCCGCTACATGCAGGAGGCGCAGCATCTGGCGCTCGACTCGGGGGTCTTTCAGAAGGGGGCATTTATCGTGGTGCTCGCCGGGATCGCCGGGGCGTTCGCCGCGGGGACGGTCTCCGACTGGGTCTTCAGGTCGCGCCGTCCGCCGGTGGCGTTCATCGGGTACGTGCTGCAGGTCGGCTGCCTGGCGGTGGTCTGGCTCTCACCGGGACTGGAGTGGATCATCGGCGCGTTCGTGGTCAACTCGTTCGCGATCAGCATGGTCCATTCGATGCTGTCGGGGACCGCGTCGATGGATTTCGGCGGACGGAAGGCGGCCGCCACCGCCACCGGGATGTTCGACGGGATGCAGTACATCGGCGGGGCGGTGGTGGGAACCGGAATGGGCTGGATGCTCGAGACCTTCGGCTGGGGGGTGTGGGGCCCCAGCATGATCGGGTTCTCGTTCATCGGGGCGATGCTGATGCTCCGCCTCTGGAACGCGGTGCCCGGCAAAGGCGCCGGAGGACACTAGAGCCGCTTCCCAGAGCCTTTACTCCTTCACCAGCGTGGAGATAGCTTCGACGACCCGCTCGAGTTCTGCGGCGATGAGGGCGGGGTCGAGGGTCTTCTCGGGTTCGTTCTCGAAGACCGCGTACGGGATCTTGAACCCTTTCACCTCGATGAACTTCGGGTCCTTCGCCGCGAGTGTTTCCCAGTCGTTGGTCTTGTAGTAGAACTCCATCTTCTCGTCCGGCAGCGAGTGGTAGAGGATCGAGTCCTCCTCCCCCTTCCGCGCCCGCCTGCGGTTCTTCCGCACCGACTCCTCGTACGACACCTTGATGTAGATCAGCCGGGCCCGCTTCAGCACCTCTTCGTGCAGGTAGCCGAGCGCCTCCGCGATCCCGTTCTCGCCGCCGCGGGCGAATTCGACGAGGACCGTCCGGTCATCGTGATACCGCGGGTCCCTGGCGAGCTTCTTCCGGTAGGCCAGGTTGATCCGCTCGATGTAGAGGTTCCAGATGAAGTGCTCCTTGAACCAGTACTTCTCGTCGGTCCAGAGGCGGGGTTTGCCGTGGCGGGTCAGGATGTCGTCGACCTCGAAGGTCTCCCAGACGTAGAGGAAGTCGTCCAGCTCTTCGAACTCGCCGATGTGGAAGCGTTCGCGGCGCTCCACCGGGTCGAGTTTCTTGAGGAAGTCGATCAGCTCGGACTTGCCGGCCGCGGGACGGCCGGTGATGATCAGATCGGGAAAGGTATCGGCATGGCGTGTCCTTTCGTCGACTTACCTGGTGTTCTGGATGCGGGTGGTGACCGACGGCCCGACCGTCCCGGCCTTCTTCACCGCCGATTCGACCGCGCCGAACACCGACTGCTTCAGATAGATCGGTTTCGGAATTTCCATGCCGAGGTAGTGCTTCGCCTCCCCGATCATGTAGTCGGAGGCGGCGCAGGTGTACATCCGGTCATCCTCCAGCGGCTTCCCCTGAACGGTGATCGCGGAGAACTCCGTGCGGCCGTCGCGCGTCATCCCCCACTCCGCCGCCACGCCGTTGATCTCGATCGCGGGGTTCGACTCCACGTAGTAGGAGAGAACACCGCGGAGCTCGAGGCCGCTGAGCTGGAACGTGCACAGAACATTCGCGAACGGGAGGATCTCGAAAAGGTCCTGCTTCGTCATCGGCCCCGCCTTCTGGTCCTTCCGGATGCCGTGCTTGTTCATGAAGCCGATCTCCGCTCCGGCGGCCTCGCGCTGGGCGTTGGCGATGAACTGCCCGATCTCCGTCTCCCCTTTCCCGCGGATCCAGTCACCCGACAACTTCCCGATCACCGCGGAATAGTCCCGGTCGATGGCCTGGTGGACGGAATCTATCAGCTTTCCGAGGGGCGAAGAAGAATCACGGTTCCGCACCCAGAGCTGGAGCAGCCGACCGTCGCTCGACGTCGACCCGGTCGTTCTCCACCGTCACCCGGAGTATCCCCAGGTTCTCCACGTTGGAGCCGGCCTGCACCATCAGCACGCCGTTCACCACGGAGGGGGTCTTGAGCCGCGTGTGCGAGTGCCCCCCCACGATGATGTCCAGCCCCTTGCACCGCCTTCGCGAGCGCGGAATCCTCATCGGCCCCCTGGTGGGTCAGCGCCACGATCAGGTCGGTCTTCGACTCCAGCTCGTCGATGTACTTCTGCGTGGTCTCGATCGGCGATTTGACCCGGATCCCGACCAGGTTGTTCTGGTTCACCAGGCCGTAGAGCCCCTGCGACATGATCCCGATGATCCCGATCTTCAGCCCGTTCCGTTCGACGATCTGATAGGGAGCGTTGCTCACGGCAAGCTCGCCCCGGTCGTTCACCACGTTGGCGTTGATCGTCGGGAACCGGGCGATCCGGGTGAGAGCGCGAAGGTTCTCCTGCGAAACGTCGAAGTCGTGGTTCCCCGGGGTCCAGAGGTCGTAGCCGATCATGTTCATCATCTCGAAGAGCACCCCGCCTCTGGCCCCGCGGTAGTCGTATTCCGTGACCGGGTTGCCGGTCATGACGTCCCCTGCGTCCAGCAGCAGCGCCCCGGGGTATATTGCCCGGAGGCTGTCGACCGCAGCGGCCAGCTCGAGGAATCCGCCGACGAGGGGCTTTTTGTCCCCCTTCACCCACATCGCTTCGTGCGGGTAGTAGCCGGCGTGCATGTCGTTGGTGTGGAGGAAGACCACCTCTTTCGGCTGGGCTTGCGTCGGCGCTGTGCCGAGCGCCAGGGTGACGAATACAGCGGTGAAGATGCCGGTACGGGTCATGGGAGGTTCTGGATGTGCGTGGATGTGGCTCGCTGGCCTGCGCCGAACGATCGGACGATCGAACCGTGACAAATATACAAAAGTCCGGTCTCCCTTTCCAGACACTTGACTTGCAACAGGATGTTCTCTAACTTCGCCGCACGGAATGGGAGGTGACCATGAAGACGAAACGACCGGCCACAAAGGGCCCCAAGGCCCGGATCATCTGGCTGGGACACTCTGCGTTCCACATCGAGAGCCCCGGGGGCAAACACATACTGATCGACCCGTGGCTCGACAACCCGAAGGCGCCCCCGGACGCGAAGGTGTTGCCGGTCGTGGACCTGATCCTGATCACCCACGGCCACGGGGACCACATGGGGAACGTGGTGGAGATCGCGAAGCGGACCAACGCCCCGGTCTACGCGATCTACGAGGTGGCGCTCTACCTGCAGAGCGCCGGCCTGCAGAACGTGGTGGGGATGAACATCTCCGGGAGCGCGACGGCCGCGGGGATCACCTTCACGATGGTCGAGGCGCGGCACAGCAGCATGGTGGAAGAGGGAGGCGCACACCGGACCCGGCGGGACGCCGGCGGGGTTCGTGATCGTGCTGGAGAACGGGCTGACGCTGTATCATGCCGGAGACACCGGAGTGTTCGGCGACATGAAGCTGATCGCGGAGCTCTACCGTCCCTCGGTGGTGATGTTGCCGATCGGCGGGCTCTTCACGATGGGGCCGCGGGAGGCCGCGAAGGCCTGCACGCTGCTGGATCCGAAGGTGATCATCGGGATGCACTACGGGACGTTCCCGGTGCTGACCGGGACGCCGGCGGAGCTGAAGAAGCACCTGGTGCCGAGGCTGAAGCAGAGGGTCCAGGAGCTGGAGCCCGGGAAGCCGCTGGTGGTCTAGCCCTGGCGTCTCTGCGAGAGACGTCACCAGCTGCATCCTACTTCTTCCTTCTGTCGATCTCCCGGATGGCCGGGAAGACGATGGCGAGGATCAACGCAAAACGGACCGAGCCCTCCCAATCGACCAGTCCGGTTCCGTGAGCCAGCAGGCTGTACAGATAGCTCACCACCGCGCTGACAACGAAGACGAGAGCACCCGTGACGACAGCACCCTGAAGCAGATTCCGGAAGTTCATTCGTTTCTCTCCATGATCAGTGGTATCACCTGTTGAGCCGCTTTCGCCCGTCCCTCCCCGCCTCGCACGGCCGGCATGGCGCACGCTCTCGGAGAGCAGGTATTCGATCTGCGCGTTGACGCTGCGCAGGTCGTCCGCCGCCCACTTCTCGAGCGTCTGCCACAGCTCTCCGTCGAGACGGAGGAGGAACCGCTTCTTCTCGCTCATGAGTAGAGCGTACCCGTATTCAGGATCGGCTGCGCCTGCGCGCTCGGAGACCAGCGCCACCAGCAGGTTGTTGGTCATCGCGGCCTTCTTCTCATCGTCGAGGCGGACGATGTTCTGCTCGCTCAGCATCTTCAGCGCGCTCTCCACCATCCCCACCGCCCCTTCCACGATCTTCTGCCGCGCGGCCACGATCGCCTCCGCCTGCTGCCGGCGCAGCATCGCCTGCGCGATCTCGGGGGCGTACGCCAGGTGCGTGAGGCGTCCTTCGGAGATCTCCACCCCCGCGACCTCCAGCCGCATCTGGACCTGGTGCTTCAGGTTCTCGGAGATCTCGTTCGGGCTGCCGCGGAGCGAGGCCTTGTTCTCGTCGTGCGCGTCGTAGGGATAGTGCGATGCGAGACTCCTGATCGCCGTTTCGCTCTGGATGGCGATAAAACCTTCGTAGTTCTCGACGTCGAAGAGGGCGCTTGGCGCTGTCCACCACCCGCCAGACGATGACCGCCGCGATCTCGATCGGGATTCCCCATCAGATCGTTCACCTTCAGCTTCTCACTGTTGAAGTTGTGGATCCTCAGGGAAACGTGGCGTCTTCACGGTGAACGGGTTGGTCCACCAGAAGCCCGCAGTCGCGGACGCTGCCGACGTATCTCCCGAGGAACACCAGGACCCGCGCTTCGTTCGGCTGGACGACAAAGTAGCCCGGCCACATCAGGAAGCCGATCAGGCCCAGCCCGATCCCCCAGAGAAGTGTGCCGAGTCTCGCGCTCCAGAAGTCCCGAGCGGAAGATCCAGACCGCAAGAGCCAGTATGACCAGGTTGAGAGCCGCGGCCAGGAAACCGCCGAGGTGAAATGCACGCTTCTCACGAATGTTGTCCATCGATTCCTCCTTGGGTGGTGTGATATTACTATGATATCATTCTAATATCACATTGTCAAGGAAAATCGTATCGGAAAAAGTTGAAATTCATGGTCAGTTCCGCTATGTTCACCCAGCCGTGAACTTCCCCCCACCACTCCGGTAGAACCATCATGCCCGCACGACGCACGAAACCGAGCACACGCAGGACTCCAGCCAGACGAAAAGGGGTCCGCAAGACCATCGTCACATTGAAGCCGCTCCAGAGCGGCAAGGCGGCAGACGCCGTGGCCGCACGAGCGTAGCCACAAGGGCGTAGCCGCAAGCGGTGAAGACGCAGCGCGGGCGAAGATCCTGGAGTTGGAGGCGGAGAACCGCCGGCTGAAGGTCCAGCTGGCGGATCAGAGGAATTCTTCCACGATGATGTCCGCCCCTCTCGCGAAATCGGAGAGGAGCTACAAGGGGATGGCGATCACGTTCGCCTTCACGACGGTCGTGCTGATCGTGGTGGTGGTGCTGCTGACGATGTAGCTCATTTCTGCTGCGGCGCAGCGCCCTTCCCGACGATCGCTTCGATCTCTTTCCGCTGCTTCGGGATCCCTTCCGACAGCACCACGCTGCCGTTCTCGGTGACGAGCACGTCGTCTTCGATCCGGATCCCCCATCCCCGGTATCCTTCGGCGCGCGTGGTGTCGCCGGCCGGGATGTAGAGCCCCGGCTCCACCGTCACCACCATGCCGGCCCGGAGCGTGTCCATCATCCCCGCGTCGTGCGCGTCGACCCCGAGATGGTGCGAGGCTCCGTGTCCCCAGTACTTGCCGAACCCCGCAGCGTCCACGACCTCCCGCGCCTTCGTGTCGACCACCCGGAAGGGCGCGCCCGGACGGATCCCGGCGATGGCCGCCTCCTGGGCCTTCAGCACCAGGTCGTACACTTCCGCCTGCTCCTTCGTGAAGCGGCCGGAGATCGGGATGGTCCGGGTGACGTCGGCCGAGTAGCCGCCGTATTCGGCCCCCACGTCCATCACCACCAGCTCTCCCGCCTTCGCCTGCCGCCTGTTCAGCTCGTAGTGGTAGTCGAGCGTGTTGAGACCCGACCCGACGATCGAGGGGAATGCCGGACCCGCCGAGCCACGCCGGGTCATCACGTATTCGATCTCGGCCTGAAGCTGGTACTCGAAGACCCCCGGGCCGCAGGCACGCATCGCGCGCTCGAGCCCTTCGCCGGTGATCGCCGCCGCTCTGCGGATCAGCTCCACCTCCGCCGGGGACTTGATCCCGCGGGCACGTGCCAGCAGCGCCGAAGCGTTCTTCACCTTCACGCCCGGGTAGGTCTGTTCGAAGGTTTTCCGGACGTCGCGATCGAGGAAGATCGACTTCCCGTTCAGCCAGTCGTTCACGAACTTGATGTCGGGGGCCGAGACATAGAGGGTCTTGACCTTCGATGCCACGGAGCGGAAGGCCTCGGGGAACCGGTCCACCTCCAGCTCCAGCTGTCCCGTGGTGACGGTCCCGCCGCCGTCGTGGTCGGCCGGGGAGACCAGCGGCGGAAAGATCGCCACCACCCCTCTGGTCCCGCCCACCGTGATGCCGCCCGGCGCGATGATCAGGTAGCTGTTGGGCGACTCGCTCCCGGTGAGATACCAGAGATTGCTCTCCTGGCGGTACCGGTAGTTCACGTCGTTCGCCCGCATCCGGATGTCCGACGCGCGCATCACCAGCGCGGCGGAGGAGTCCAGCTGGGCCGCCACCGCGAAGCGGCGGTGAGCGAACTCCTCCGGCGTGATCCCGGCGACGGCCTGCAGGCTGCAGAGGATCAGCAGCGCCCCGATGCTCGTTCGCATGTCCGGTACCTTCAGTTCTTGATGAGTCTCTTGGTGATCGTCATCGACGAGGAGGAGGGGATCGTCATGTTCTGCTGGCCGGTGATGGCCGCGGTGCTTTCGGTCTCGATCGTCCCCTCCTGCGCCACGATGTATCCCTTGAGCCCCCAGTAGAGGGTCCCGGCGACCTTCCCGGTCCCTTCCACGAAGAAGTCCATTCCGCGCATCGTCCCCTTGCCGTTGGTGGAGAACGTCCCGGCATAGGTGACCTTCACGCAGTCGTAGCCGTTCTTTTTCTCTTTGCCGACCAGCGTGTACTCCATCTTCGTGTCGGTCACCATCTTGCCCCCCATGCTCTCCACGGTGTCGTTGATGGCGCCGGTCCACTTGCCGCCCACCGCGACCGGCTCGGGGGACAGGACGTGGTACGTGGCCGATTCACGGAGCCCCTGGCTGCGCATCCCCTCGATCTTCACGGAATCGACCACGATCCGCTCCAGGACCTTTCCGAGCGCGCTCAGCACCAGCTTCTTCCGCTTCCCCATCAGCTGCGTCTGCACCATCGTGGTGTCCATGCGGGCGCTCTTCACGGACGAGACCATCGAGTCGGCCGAGGCGATCAACACCAGGGAGCCGTCGGGACGGACGTCGTCCACCACGAGCCGGTTGATGCTCCTGTTCCGCGTGGTGTTCTTCATCTCCTGCCCCATCATCTCCTGGACGGACGTCCCGGCGATGACATCTTCATAGAGGAAGGTCTTCCCCTTCTCCATCTGGTACTTCAGCTGGAACTTCTCCTGCGCGAGGGCGGTTGCTGCCGCCAGGATCAGGAGAAGGGCGAACATCGTGCGTGTGGACATTGTGCTGTGCTCCCTGGTGTGAGGACGTATGTGGTTTCTCGCAAAGCCGCAAAGTTTCGAGAGCGCAAAGGAATTTCTGTATGCTTCTATTTGTTCATTACGGTGTAGCGGCGCGGGTCGTTGGCGAGGCGCAGCGCGGTCAGGAATGCCAGCTTCGCCGCCGAGGCGACCTTGGCGTTGTCGATCAGCTCCGCCTGGTCGCCGACCTGATGGTAGTCCTGGTGGACGCCGGAGAAGAGGAAGACCGCCGGGACCCCCTTCTTCAGGAAGCTCATGTGGTCGCTCCCCCCCTGCTCCTTCCGCATATCGACCAGCGCGAAGCCGACGCGGGCGTTCTCCTCCCAGACGATGCGGGCGAGGTCGGGCGCCTGTCCGCCGCCGATGACGTAGAGCGAATCGGTGCCGTTCCGCCCCACCATGTCGAGGTTCAGCATGCCGGCGGTCGCGGCCAGCGGGATGGAAGGATTCCGGACATAAAACTCGGAGCCGAAGAGCCCCTTCTCTTCACCCGCGAACGCGATGAAGAGCAGGCTCCGGGCCGGGCGGATCCCGGAGCGTCCGAACGCCGCCGCCACGGCCATCATGGCCGAGGTGCCGGAAGCGTTGTCGTCCGCCCCGTTGTAGATGCTGTCGATGCCGGTCCCCTGCCCGCGGATCGAACCGACGTGGTCATAGTGCGCCCCGACCACCACGAACTCGTTCTTCAGGACCGGGTCGCTCCCTTCGATCTTTCCGAGCACGTTGTCCGCCGAAACGTCCTTGATGTCGGTGGTGGTCTGCACCAGCACCTGCGCGCCCGGGATCAGGAACGAATGGGGGCGCATGGTGGAATCGATGAGCCGCTGGATGGCGCGCAGCGAATCGAGACTCCCGAAGAGACGGGCCATCACCTGCTCCCCGACGTGGATCACGGGGATCTTTTCGGCCTCGTCGCTGCCGAGCGTCACCGGGAGCGCATCCTTGGGGAGGAACTTTGAAAGCGAAGGCCAGGGGAACCCGCGCGGGGTCAGCGAGGTATGGTTCAGCGGGTCGGTCGCCACCAGCACGGCGGCGGCGCCGGCGGCCTTCGCCATCTTCACCTTCCGCGCAACGTTCGAATAGTCGGTGGCCTTCCGCCCGTCGAACACCGAAGAGGTGTCCTCCTCGCGCGGCTCGTGGCGGAGGACGAACACCACCTTCCCCTTCACGTCCATCCCGGCGTAGTCGTCGTAGGTGTATTCCGGAGCGGTGATCCCGTAGCCGCAGAAGACCACGCCTGCCCGGACCTCGCGGTTGGCGGTCATCTCGAACGGGGTGAAATCGTTCTTGATGGCGAACTGCTTCTCGCCCGCGGCGTCGGAGATCGACAGGTTGTTGACCGGCCCCAGGCTCACGATGCTCAGCTTGACGCGCTGGCGGTAGCTGTCACCAACAGGCTGGAGCCCGTTCTTGCGGAACTCGCGGGTGATGTAGGCGGCGGCGGTGTCGAGGCCCGGACTGGGAGTGTTCCGTCCCATGAGGGCATCGGATGCCAGGAAGCCGACGTGATGTTTCACCAGCTCCGGCGTGATGGTTCCCAGTGCGGAATCGACCGCGCGGTCGGGGCTCTGGGAACAGGCAAGGAAGAGCAGCGGGAAGACGAGGACCAGTCTGCGCAAAGGGGGACCTTTCGTGAAGTTGGGGAGTGAAAAAAGGGATATCAAGAGTTATACGAATGGGAACCCGTGGTGTTACACCTCGGGGCTCTTTCCCTGCCGCCGGAGCCGCTCCTCGCTTTGCCGGAGTTCCGCCAGGACGTGCAACCGGTCCATGACATTCCCCATGATATCCCCCAGCACGCGGAGCAGCCGGAGATCCTCGCCGTTCCACATCCGTCCGCGTTCCTCGGCGGTGCAGGTCAGGAACCCGTGGAGGCTGCGGCTCACAAGGACCGGCACGATGGCCAGCGACCGGACGCCGTGGTCCGCCCAGAAGCGCCCTTCGGCCGCGGCTTCGCGGGGAAGGTCGTCCACCTGGTAGAGGCAGACCGTTTCGCCCGCGGCGAGGCGGGCGAGGGACCAGTGCAGCGCGGGGAGATGCTCTGCAAGCGCGGGTCCGAGCACGATCCGGCCGTCATTCCCCCACTCGTGGAACTGGCGGAGGCCCGTTCCCTCCCGGTCAAGGAAGCAGAGCGTGACCCGGTCGGCGCCGGTGAACTCGCCCAGCGAGGCGAGAAGGTCCGGAAGCTCCCGTTCCACCTCTTCCGGCGTCAGGGCGATGAGGCGCGAGGAGAAGTCCGCGACGAAGTGCTCCTTTTCCAGGCGGCGGAGCAGGGTCCGTTCGACGCGGCGCTGCTCGGTGATGTCGCGGACGATCGCCTCGGTCGTTCCGTCCTCCAGGCGGCGCGCGTTCACATCCACCGGCACCTGGCGTCCGTCGGGGCGCCGCAGCAATCCTTCGGTCCGGACCGTCGCCCCGGTCTCGCCCGGGAGCGGGAATGACGGCTGGTCCCCCGCGACCAGCAGCTCGGAGAGGGGACGTTCCATCACCTCCTGCCGCGAGCAGCCGAGCAGGCGGAGAGCCATGCCGTTGACGTCGACGATCGTGCCGGAGGGGTCGATCAGGAGGATCGCGTCGGCGGCGTCCTCCAGCAGCGTCCGGTAGCGGCGTTCGCTGGAGCGGACCTTGCGCCCGACGCCGTGGTTGAAGAGGGCCATCTCGACGGTGGTACGGAGTTCCCGTTCTTCGAACGGCTTGAGCACGTAGCCGTACGGGGTGACCTGTTTGGCCCGCTCGATGGTCGAGTCGTCGGAGTAGGCGGTGGCGAAGACCACCGGGACGTCCATCTCCCGGCGGATGCGCCGCGGCCGTATCGATCCCGTCCATCGTCCCGCCGATCCCGATGTCCATGAGGATCAGGTCCGGTTTGACGGCGCGGGCCTTGGTGATCGCGGCTTCGCCCGAATGGGCGACCCCTCCGACGACGTAGCCGAGGGCGATGAGGCGGCGGCGGATATCCTCCGCGACGATCATTTCGTCTTCGACCACCATGATGGTGGCCGGAGTGCGCGGGCTCGTCGACCTCCTCGTCCGGAGACGTGGGAACATGCTCGTCAGCCATGGGCGCCCTGGATCAGCCTCCTCCTCACAGATACTTCAGCTCGTACGCGCTCTTCTCAAGCCCTTCCCTGAACTGCGGCGCCGCGATCGCGATGAGCGCCTTCACGCGCTGGCGGATGGTCTTCGCATAGAGATCGGCGACCCCGTGTTCGGTGACGACGTAGCGGACATGGTTCCGGGTCGTGACCACCCCTCCGCCCGGCGGATCATGGGGACGATCTTGCTGACCGTCCTGCCCCTTGACCGTGGCCGTGGACGGGAGCGCGATGATCGGGACTCCCCCCTTGCTCCGGGAGGCGCCGTAGATGAAGTCCACCTGTCCGCCGACCCCGCTGTAGAGGCGGGGGCCGATGCTGTCGGAGCACACCTGCCCGGTCAGGTCGACCTCGATCGCCGAATTGATCGCCACCATCCGGTCGTTCTGGGCGATGATGAACGGATCGTTGACGTACTCGGTCGGGTGCATTTCCACGATCGGGTTGTCGTGCACGAACTCGTAGAGCCGTTTGGTCCCCAGCATGAACCCCGCAATGATCTTCCCGGGATGGAGCGACTTCATCTCGCCGTCGATGACTCCCGCGCTCCACGAGATCGATGATCCCGTCGGAGAACATCTCCGTGTGGACGCCCAGGTGTTTGTGGCCGTCGAGCTGCATGGAGCACGGCATCCGGGATCGCCGCCGATCCCCATCTGGAGCGTGGCGCCGTCCGGGATCAGTCCGGCGATATGCGGGCGATCCGCCGCGGCGAGTTCCGAGGGGTCCCCCATGGGTGTTTCCGGGAGCTCGTAGTCCACCGGAACCACATGAGTCGATCTTGGAGATGTGGATGAACGCGTCCCCGAGCGTCCGGGGCATGTTGGGATTCACCTCGGCGATGACGACGCTTGGCGCGATTGCGCCGCAGTCTTGGTGACGCCCACTTCGACGCCGAGCGAGCAGAAGCCGTGTTCGTCCGGCGGGGCTGACGTGGATCAGAGCGACGTCAAGCGGGAGAGGCCGTTCTTGAACAGGCGCGGGATCTCGGACAGGAAACAGGGGGTGAAGTCGGCCCGGCCTTCGTTGACCGCCTGCCGGACGTTGTCGCTGATGAAGAGCGTGTTCACGCGGATATGCCCGTCCATCTCGGGGGCGACGTAGTCGGCGCTGCCCGATGGTGAGCACCTGGACGATCTCGACATCGTTCAGCTCCTGGCGCGCGTCCACGAGCGCCGCCAGGACCTTCTGCGGGACGGAGCAGTTTCCCGTGAGGAAGACCCGCTGCCCCGACTGGATGGCGCTGACCGCCTCCTCGGCGGTGACGGTCCGCTGCTGGAAGATGTCCGTCCAGCTCACGGCGACCCTCCTTGCCGCCAAGATGCGCGGCGAGCGACGGGTTGACGATCACGCCGGCCGTGGGTCGCGACGCCCGCGCTGGAGCGCGGAGCGACGTCCTGCAGCGCCGCCTCCAACCCGCGCTCGGCGATCTCCCGCATGTACGGCCAGGCGGCGTTGTTGAACGCATGGGTCGCCGTGCGCGCGACGACCGAGGTCATGTTCGGGACGCAGTAGTGGATGATATTCTCCTCGACGAAGGTCGGGTCGCGGTGCGTGGTCGGCCGGCTCGTCTCCACGCATCCGCCCTGGTCGATGGAGATATCCATGATCGACCGAGCGGGGCTTCATCGCTTGCACCATCTCGCCGCGTGACGACGATGGGCGCCCGTTCGCCCGGGACGAGCACGGCGCCCACGAGCACGTCGGCGAACCGGACGACCTTCCGGATATTGAAGTCGTGCGACACCATCGTGACGAGGCGTCCTGCCATGCCGGCGATCGTCGTCCAGGTACTGCAGGCGCGCCAGATCGTGGTCCAGCACGTAGACGCTCGCGCCTGGCGGCGAGGAACGCCAGCGCGGCGGCGGTCCCGAACGTGCCCGCCCCGATGATCACCACTTCCGCCGGCGGAACGCCGGGGACGCCGCCCAGCAGGATCCCTTTCCCGCCGTGGTTGTTCTGCAGGAGCGTGCGCGGCGATCTGCGGCGTCATCCTCCCCGCCGCCTGGCTGAGCGGCACCAGCACCGGGAGCGTGCCCGTCTCGTCCTGATCATGCTCGTAGGCGATGGCGGTGATCTTCTTTTGCCATCAGCACCGGCGATCTCGGCCGGGCGCAGACCGCGAGGTGCAGGAACCCCATCACGATCGCCCCGTCCTGCAGCAGCTCCACCTCTCCTCCGGGGTCGGCCGCCGACCTTGATCACGAGATCCGCCCGGCCGAACAGCTTCTTCCGGGGAATAGACGATCCGGGCGCCGGCGCGTTCTGATAGTCATGGTCGGAGAAGCCGGCGCCCCGGCCGGCGTCCGTTTCCACGATACACGGCATGGCCGGCGGCGGTCAGCAGCTCGACGCCCGCCGGCGTCAGGCCCACCCGGTGTTCGTCTGCGCGGTGCTCGCGCGGTACGCCGATGTTCATGCGATCCTCAGGGAAATTCAACGAGTTGCGCTCAATAGATTCCGTATTCGTCGGCGGCATCGTACATCGCGACGACATTCGCCGTCGGCGAGTTGTCCTGCAGCATATGGGTCGGGCGAGAACGCGTAGCCTCCCCCGGGCTTCATCGTCTCCATCGTCTCTTCGCACCATGCGCACGGTCTCTTCCACGCTCCCGTGGGCGACCACTCCGCCGGTGTGAGATGCACCCGTGGAATGCCAGCCGGTCACCGCACCGTGCTCTTCAGATAGTCGCCGGGGACATGTCCTTCGCCTCCGGCTGCAGCGTGTCGACGATCGTGATCCCCATCTCCAGGAAATCATCGTACGCCCAGCTGCTGGACCCGCAGGAGTGCATCATCACCGGGATCCCGAAGCTTCGGGCGCAGATCCACAAAGGGCTGGTGACGGGGGCCGGATATGTTTCCGGAAGAGCGTCGAGGCTGATCAGCGGGCCCGCGTTGCGTACCCAGATCCTCCCCGAGCCAGAGGATGTCGATCTCCCCGCGCGCCGCCTCGAGGGTACGCCGGAGCACCTCCAGCTGGATGGCATTCTTCCGTGTCCATGAAGAGGAGGCGGCCGGTTCGTCGGTCATCAGGTCGACCAGGACCTGTTCCATGGTCCGGACCATACCGGCGGTATTGATGATGTCCCCCGCGCCGGGATTCCCGACAAGGAGAGCAGTAGTGCCGCTGCTCCTGCACAGATCCGCGGATGGCGGCGTAGTCGAAGTCGTCCGGGCGAAGGCATCGGCCAGCGCGGCCACCTCCTCCTCGTCGCGTCGCGCAGGGGGAAATCGCAGAAGTCCCAGTAGCCCCCCGCCTCATGTTCCACCCAGCGGGTGCGGACGCCCCAGAGGTCGACCTGGCGCCGGTCGGGGACTCGGGATGGAGGGGAGGACCGACGTAGGGGGGGATGATCTCGAAGAAATCCACGCCAAGCGCCCGGCGGAGGCCCTCATCGTCGTCCGGTCGGAGACCGTAATGCGTCTTTCAGGCGCGCGTCGATGCCCGGATTGGCCAGATAGTCGATCGGGACCCGGTCGGGTTCCTGCCGCGCGAAGGCGAGCCGAACGCGTTCTTTTGAAGAGAGGGGATGTTTCATGGCGTGCCGGAAATTACGGAAACTTGGCCGAGAATGCAAAGAACCGGGGCGCGGGCTTCCTTGCAGCTTGAAAGACCATTCGGTATCTTCCAGCACCCACTTTTGACGGAGCTCGCCATGAAGATCCTTATCACTGACGGCATCAGCCCGGACGGAGCAAAGATCCTGACCGACGCCGGGTACGAAGTGACCCAGAAGAAACTCACCCGCCGAAGAACTGATCGCCACGATCCCCGGCTACGACAGCATCATCGTCCGTTCCGCCACCAAGGTGACCAGAGAGGTCATCGATGCCGGCAAGGAGCCTGAAGGTCATCGCCCGCGGCGGGGTCGGGGTGGACAACATCGACGTCCAAGACCGCCGCGGCGAGGGGGATCCCGGTCCTCAACACCCCCGCGGCCTCGGCGATCTCCGTCGCCGAACTCGCCCTCGGTCATATGCTGGCCCTCAGCCGGTTCCTGCACGTCAGCACGATGGAGATGCGGCAGGGCAAATGGCCGAAGAAGGAGTATTCCGCGGGGATCGAGCTCTACAAGAAGACGCTCGGCATCATGGGTCTGGGGAACATCGGCAAGGAGGTGGCCCGCCGCGCCCTCGGCTTCGGGATGAATGTGCTGGCCTACGATCCGCCGTTCGCGCCGATGGACTTCTTCGTCGAGATCACGACCAAGGAGAATGTGCTGAAGACCGCGGACTTCATCACGCTCCACATCCCCTTCGACAAGGCCGCCGGTCCCACGATCGGCCGGAAGGAGATCGACATGATGAAGAAGGGGATCATCATCGTCAACTGCGCGCGGGGCGGGGTGGTGGACGAGGTCGCCCTGCTCGAGGGACTCAACAGCGGCAAGGTGGGCGGCGCGGCGCTGGACGTTTTTGCCACCGAACCGCCGACCGAAGCCCAGAAGGCGCTCATCAACCATCCGCGCGTCAGCGTGTCGCCGCACATCGGCGGATCGACGGTGGAGGCGCAGGACCGTGTCGGCGCGGAGATCGCGCTCAAGGTGATCAAGGCGCTCGGAGGCGGGCACGCGGAATAACGGGCGGGGCTGGTCCTGCAGCGGAGTCACCAGGAGAGGTTGACGCGAGGGCGCATGGCGAATGCCGGTAAGACGGGGTCTCACACCTGCGTCGTCGTAGGTGCGGGGATCGCGGGACTGCTCGCGGCGAAGGAGCTGAAGGGGGCGGGATTCCAGGTCACGGTCCTCGAGAAAAGCCGCGGTGTCGGCGGCCGCCTGGCCACCCGCCGCATCGGCGAGGCGGTCTACGACCACGGCGTCCAGTACATCTCCGCGGCGAATCCCGAGACCAGGATCCTGCTCGCGGACTGGGAACAGCGCCAGGTCGTCACCCTCTGGTCGCACGGGTTCCCGGACCGGAAGGGTGACCTCTCCCCTCTCTCCGCGCCGCGCTACCGCGGGACCGCCGGCATGACCGGCGTGGCCAAGCATCTGGCATCCGGCCTGGACGTCCGGCTGGAACACAAGGTGGTCCGCCTGGAGACCGAAGGAGGCCGGTGGAACCTCGTCCTCGAAAGCGGCGGACGGATCGACGCGGAGGTTCTTCTCCTGACCGCCCCCCTGCCGCAATCGATGGATCTCGTTCGCGGATCGCCGGCCGTCCCGGCGACCGGAAGCACCTGGGACTCGCTCTCGGCGATCCAGTACACCCCCTGCTTCGCCCTGCTCGTGCAGCTGGAGGGATCCAGCGCCATCGGGACCCCCGGCGGCATCCACCTGGACGGTGAGCCGGTCCGCTGGGTGGCCGACAATTTCCGGAAGGGGATCTCCAGCGTGCTCGGGTCGGTGACGGTCCATGCGGGGCCCGGATTCAGCCGGGACCATTTCGACGATCCCCCCGACCGCGTGGTCAACATGCTGCTGGCCTCCGTCCGCGAACAGCTCGGCTCGCCGGTCGTCTCCGCCCAGCTCCACCGGTGGCGGTACAGCGAACCCACCGACAGCCACCAGCACGATGCGATCGTTCTTCACCAGGCGCCGCTCCTCGTCCTCGCGGGGGACGCGTTCGGCGGTCCCAGCGTTCCCGGCGCGGCCCGGTCGGGGCTTGCCGCGGCAAAGCTGATCCTCTCGGCAGTCTAAGAAAAAGGAATATGGTCCATGAGATCCCACTGTGTCGCCATCGCGATGCTTCTCCCCTGTCTGCTCTTCGCCGCTCCCCCGGCATCATCCGTCACCACGATCTACGTCTCCCCGAAGGGGATGGACCACTGGTCCGGCAGCCTGCCGGAGTCGAACCGCTCGGCCACCGACGGCCCCGTCGCCACGCTTGACCGCGCCTTCGCCCTCGCCCGGGAAAGCTCCGGTTCGGTGATGATCCAGTTGCGCGGTGGTGTCTACCCGCGTCCTCTGCTGGCGGCGGATTCCTGCGGTGGCACGTCCCTCCATCCGTGGCGTGTGGGACCCTACCGGGGCGAAACGGTGATCCTGCGCGGAAGCACGCCGGTCACCGGCTGGGAACCGGTCAGCTCCGATGCCGTGCGCGAACGGCTCCCTTCCGCGGCACGAGCGTTCGTTCTGGAGGTCGACCTGCGCAGGGAAGGGGTGGCGGTGATCCCCGAGTTGACCCAGCGCGGCGTCCCGCCGATCGAACTGTTCTGCGACGGAAAACGTATGCCCCTTTCCCGGTATCCCGAAACCGGATGGTCACTCATCGCCGACGTTCCGCAGAGTGGCGACTCGCTGCTGCATGAAGGGCTCGCGCGCGAACGGAGGTTCGACAACGTGCCGGTCGGCAGGCACTACGGACGCATCACCTACCAGGGCGACCGCCCGTCGGCCTGGAAGAACACGGAAGAGCTCTGGCTGCACGGATACTGGACATGGGATTGGAGCGATTCCTACCAGAAGGTCGCTTCGATCGACCCGGCGAAGAACGAGATCACGATCGCCCTCCCCCACCATGGCTACGGGTACACGAAGAACCAGCGGTACGCGTTCTATAACGTGCTGGAAGAGCTGGACCGTCCGGGCGAATGGGCGCTGGACCGGAAGGCCGCGAAGATCTACTTCTGGCCCCCCACATCGCCGGCCCGGGTGACGGTCTCCGCGGGCGAAGGACCGCTCGTGCGCCTTCGCCATTGCGCGCACATCGTGATCAGCGGGATCACCTTCGAGGAGAACCGCGGAGGGGGGATCGTGCTGGAGCAGTGCGATTCCGTGGTCGTTGCGGGCTGCACATTCACCAGGCTCGGTGCCGACGCCGCCGTCATCCGCGGCGGGACCCGGAGCGGCCTCCAGAGCTGTGATATCTACGACGTCGCCATGGGGGGGATCCGGATCGAGGCCGGCGACCGCCAGACACTCACTCCGGGCGGGGATTTTTCGGTCAACAACCACATCCACCACTACAGCACCTGGCTCCGGACCGGACAGTACGGCGTCTGGCTCTGGGGTGTCGGGAACCGTCTGGCCAACACGCTCATCCACGACGCGCCGTTCGAGGCGATCTACGTGACGGGGAACGACCATCTGATCGAGTACAACGAGATCCACGACGTCTGCCGGGAATCGGGAGACGCCGGCGCCCTGCACACGGGACGCGACTGGACCTGGCGCGGGAACGTGATCCGGTACAACTACTGGCACCACCTCCAGGGACCCGGGCTGCACGGGGTGATGGGGGTGTACCTCGATGACTGGGCGAGCGGTTTCACCGTCTACGGCAATCTCTTCTACCGCGCCGGGCGCGCCACGCTGGTGGGGGGCGGAAGGGACAACATCGTCCAGAACAATATCTACCTCGAATGCTCTCCTTCGATCCACCTCGACGCCCGCGGACTCGGATGGGCCAGCTACTATTTCGAGGGGCCGAAGCAGTATCTCGTCGAAAAGCTGAACGCGGTCCCGTGGGACAAGCCGCCGTACAGCACCCGGTATCCGGAGCTGCTGAAGCTCTACCAGGACGAGCCGGCCCTTCCCAAGTACAACCGGATCGTCAACAACGTGTCACAGGGAGGGCGCTGGCTGGATGTCTACGACTACCCGGTCTTCGATCTTTCGGTGATGACCATCGGCGGGAACATGGTGGCCGACAGCGTCCTGTTCCGCCACCGCAACAGGGACCAGAAGGGGTGGGATCCCTACTACCTGAACATCGACTGGGTGGAGGGGTTCACCAACCACACGAATCCCGACACCGGAGTTTCTGCGGAATTCCCCCGGGACGTTTTCATGGATCCGTCCAGGAAGCTGGTCATTCTGAAGGACGGCAAGCCCGCGCTGCCTGACCGGTCGCCGGCCTATGCGAAGGGTTTTGTGCGCATACCGTCGGAGAGGATCGGGCTCTACCGCGACAAATACCGTAAGGCCCTGCCAAAATAGCAGAGAGAACTCTCCACCCGCCCGCAAGAACGTCACCTATGAGCGGTCATGACGTGCCGAACGGCGCGTAGTTTCCGCAGCCGGGGCGGCTCCCACCCGCACTTTTCTGCAAAAGTGATACAAAACACTTTACCGCGTACGTTTTGCAGCGTATATTCAAGGCGCGGCCCCCCATCCCTCCCCCGAGATCTCCTTTCAATGGCGACCCGGCCGCGCTCTTCGCATGACGACACCGCGCACACATATCCGTAGAACCTTCACGCTCCTCTTTGCGTGGACCGCCGTAACGATCCCGCAGGCGGCGCTTGCCGGTCCCGGAACGCAGGGGTCCGCCTCAAGGAGCGGCAGCTCCCAGATCAATACTCCCGACCAACGTATCGATCGCGACGGAACGATCCGATCGCTGTACAACGTCCGTGACCGCGTGCGCACAGGGGTGCCGGAGCAGGCGGCCAGGGAGTTTCTGGCGGATCGTCAGCTCGCGCCTTCAGGATCGGGCGAGCTGGTCGCGACGGGGACCACGACCTCCGGTGCGGGGTATCACGTCCGTTTCGAGCAGTTCTTCGCCGGGCTTCCTGTTCACGGCGGGAGCATGACCGTCAGCATGACCCGCGGTCGCGAGGTCACGATGCTGGTGAACAACACTGTTTCGGCGATCCGTCTCTCGATGCCTGCCTCAGTGCTGGCGCCGGAGGAGGCGATGGAGCGCGCGCGCAGGGCGGTGAACGCCGACGGCAAGCCTGCCGGCGTGGAGGACGCTGCGCGGCTCATGGTGTACCGTGGTTCCGACGGGAAAGACCACGTCGCCTACCGCGTCACCGTCGTGCGTGCCAGTGGCAGTGCCAGTGGCCGCCAGTGGCGCCGCCACTGGCGACTGGGAGGTTTTTGTGGAAGCGTCAAGCGGCGCGGTGCTCGGCCTGCAGGATCAGTTCGTCCACTTCGGACCCACCGTCCGCGGTCACGGGTTCGCCTACCGGTCCGATCCGCTCAGCGCCGCCCGGCAGAAGTACGGGACGCCCGGATTCGCCGACCAGAACGACGCGGCGAACGATTCGCTCAACGCATATCGCATCCTCGTGGATCTCGACTCCCTGGAGGTCCTGAACGGCTCGGTCTGGCTCCGCGGACCGTTCTGTGAGATCACCGACATCGAGTCTCCGACCGATTCGACATACCGCGCAGAGGGTCCGGACGGGTTCTTCTTCGACCGGAGTCAGCCGGAGTTCGAAGCGGTGAACGCCTACTACCACGCGGGTCTCGTGGCCGCGCGGCTGCGCGAGCTGGGATTCGCCTTGCCGGCCCAGCGGCTCCGGATCGATCCCCATGGCTGTGGCGGCAGGGACGATTCCCATTACAGTCCCACCGGCCACTGGATCGCCTTCGGCACCGGCGGCGTGGACGACGCCGAGGACGCCGACGTGCTCTGGCACGAGATCGGCCACGCTCTCCAGTACTCGATGATCCCCGGCTGGGGCGGAGCGGAATGTGGCGCACTCGGCGAGGGGTTCGCGGACTACTGGGCGGCCTCCTACTCCCGTTCGCTGGGCGAGTGGCAGCCTTCGGACCCTGAATACCACTGGCTCTTCAACTGGGACGGGCACAACCCGTTCTGGTCGGGGAGGATCACCAATGACGGACGGTCATACCCCTTCGGCAGCATGGGGATCCACGACGCGGGGCAGGTCTGGAGCAGCGCGCTGGTCGGGATCCTGGGCGACCTCGGCCGCGAAGTGACGGACCGTCTGGTGCTGCACAGCTTCTCCTACCTGGGACCCGGCATCACGGCCTCCGACAACGCGCAGGCCATCGTGCAGGCGGACCGCGACCTGTACGGCGGCCGGCACCTCCCGACCCTGCTCTACTGGCTCTCCACCCTGAAGGGGTTCATCCCCAGGACGGGCGAGCCCGGCATCCTCGTGATCAACGACGATCCGGTGGGGACCATGGCCCGGAAGAGCGAGAAAGGGGTCATCGACCCCGGCTGCATCTGCTCGGCGGTCACCATGCTTTCGGCGGTGGACGCCACCGCGGCCCAGCTGACGACATTCGCCTCGCTCGACACCTCCCGGCTTTCGGCCTTCTCGCTGGTGATCCTCTCGGGCGGCCTGAACCCGCGTCCGTTCGACGACCCGGTCAAACGCGCCGCGCTGGTCCGCTACGTGCAGAACGGCGGGCGGATCGTGGTGGAGGGGGGCGAAGTGGGGTATTTCTACCGGAAGGACGGGGAAGACCGCGACCCGGAGTTCCGGGAGAACGTGTTGCATGCCGCATCGTTCGTGAGTGACGTGCCGGACGCCGACCTGCTCTGCGGCACCGGCGGGATGTTCGCCGAGCCCAACGTTCTCCCCGCAGCGATCCGTTTCGTGCCGCGCTCGGGCTTCGCCGACAGGGACGCGATGACCCCGGGAACCGGTCCGGGGACGATGGCGTTCGGCGGCTGGAGCGGGACCCCGACTGCGGCCGGGATCATCGCGCACGTGACGCCGGAACGGACGGTCAACACGGTGTTCCTCCCGTTCGCGGTCTCCTCCATCGGCGATTCGGCGGTGAGCGCGGCGCTGATCCAGAACGTGATCGCCTTCGTCTTCAGTTCGGTGGCGACAGGGGTGGAGGAGGCCGCTCCGGCCCCCTTCGGCTACGGGCTGGAGCAGAACTATCCCAACCCGTTCAATCCGACGACGACCATCACCTATGCCGTCGCGGGGGGTGGAAGCCAGCAGGCGGGCGCATCCAATGTGCGGCTGATCGTGTTCGATCTCCTCGGGCGCGAGGTGGCGACGCTGGTGAACGAGCGGAAGGCTCCGGGGAGATACGCGGTGCAGTTCACTGCGGAGGGACTTTCCAGCGGGACCTATCTGTACTGCCTCGAGGTCGGGGGCACGCGCCTCGTCCGCAAGATGATTCTCACGAAATAGCCTATCGTGATTCGAGGTCCAGGAGGAGCGACCGCACTTTCTTGAGGCGCGGCACGTCGCTCGCCACCTGCACCGGAAGCTGCGCCGCCCGGCGCAGCACCTCCACCGCCTCCTTCTCTCTTCCCCAGTCGACATAGAGGATGGCCAGCTCGTACTGGTGCCGCATCACCTGTGGCGCGAGCTCGATGGCTTTCTTGAGTGCGACTTCGCTCTCCGCGTATCCTCCGGGAGGGACGCTCCCCAGGAACAGTGCCGCGAGATTTTTCTTCACCCATCCGACGTTCCCGAGGGCGTGATAGAACGAACCGCGGATGGAGTAGACCACGTCGTCCTGAGGTTTGAGCAGCAGGGCCGTATCGGTCTGCGCCATGATCTCGCGCGACATCGAGACCTGGTCCCCCACGGGGGCGGTCAGCGCAAGGAATCCGATCGTCCCGGCCAGCCAGACCCTCGCCTCCGCGCATCCCGGGTCGGAGCGGACAGCCCGCCGGGCATACTGTTCCGCCTCGCGCAGCAGCGGCTCGTCCAGTCCTGATTCGGTGGCTTCGCTCTGGATGACGCGAAGGCGGGCCAGCCTCCACAGCACTTCGGCCTGGTCCGGCGCGACGGCGAGGGCCTGCCTGTAGGAAGCCAGGGCGGCGGAGTAGTCCAGGCGTTTGAACGCCGAATCCGCCGCGGCCATCGACGCCGAATGGCGACGCCGATGGCGACGCCGATGGCGATGCGCGCATTGGCGTTACGGAAACCTGGAGCATCGAGAGTAGTATGAGAAACATCATGACCTGATCAGCTCCTATCGGGCGAAGAGGAGAGCAACTCCTCCCACGGCGATCACCGCGCCGGCGACCGCCCGCCAGTGCAACTCTTCTTTGTACAGGACCCGCACGATCGGCAGCATCATGATCGGGACCATGGCCATCAGCGTGGCCGCCACCCCGACGCTCGTATGTTTGACCGCCAGCAGGCTGAACGAGATCCCCAGGAACGGACCCACGACCGACCCCAGGATCATCTGGTAGGTTCCCTTCCGGTCCCGATCCATCAGTCCCAGCGGGTTCTCCCATCGTCGCGCGAGGATCAGCACGGGGAGCAGGAGCAGCAGCGAGGACTGGAGGCGCACCAGGGCCGCGACGAACCCGTTGATCTCACCTTCCACGAAGGCCTGTTTCGCGAAGATGAGACCGACCCCCTGCCCCACCGCCCCCAGGAACGCGTAGAAAACCCCCGCACGGCTGAACTGGAACCTGGACCCGTCGCGCTGCTCCAGGATCACCAGGGCGATGCCGCAGAGGGTAAGGAGGATGCCCAGGATGCCGGTGGCGGAAAGGTGTTCGCCGAGCATGAAATACGCACCGATGGCGGCGATGGCCGGGGCGATCGACATCACCACCATGGTCAACCGGGCGCCGATGTACTGGTAGGCCTTGAAGAGGAAGCTGTCGCCGAGCGCCAGCCCGATGATGCCGCTGACGGCGAGGTTCAGGACCTGCGTGCGGGAGAGGTGGAACTCCAGGCCGAACAGGATGACCACCAGCCACAGGTAGAGGGTCGCGAGGATCAGCCGCGCGATATTGACCTGTGTCGACCCCAGGCGGCGGCTCGCGGAGGCAAAGGCGAGCGAGCTGACGGACCAGAGGGCCGCAGTGATCAGTGCGCTGATCTCTCCAAGGAAGGGCATCGGTTAATGTACGAAACCCTCCCCGGTCCTCCAAACATTTTCCCCTCACCCACAGGCAGCGCGGACTTCCTACCGCTTCTTTTTCCTCCGGAGGAATTCGGCGATGATGTCCGTGAGCGTCGGCGTGGTGGTCTCTTCCAGCGAGTAGCTGACCCGCACGCTGGGCTGCTGGATCGTGATGACCCTGCGCAGGTCGATCGGCGTGCCGATCACCACCGTGTCGCACGGGATCCGCGCGATCGTCGTCTCGAGGTCCTTCATCTGCTTCTTCCCGTAGCCCATCGCCGGGAGCAGCGCACCCGGTGTTCGGGTATTTCCGGTAGGTCTCCGCGATCGACTCCACGGCGTAGGGGCGCGGCTCCACGATCTCGCTCGCGCCGAACTGGCGCGCGGCGATGACCCCGGCGCCGAAGGACATCTCGCCGTGCGTCAGCGTGGGGCCGTCCTCGATCACCAGCACCTTCTTCCCCCTGATAAGCGCCGCGTTTTCCACCGCGATCGGCGAGCGGGCCTCGACGATCCGGGCGCCGGGATTGATGCGGCGGACGTTCGCGATGACCGCGTCCACGTTGACCCGCTCGGCGGAGTCGACCTTGTTCACCACCACCACATCCGCCAGCCGGACGTTCGTTTCGCCGGGGTAATACGAGCTTTCGTGCCCCGGCCGGTGCGGGTCCACCACGGTGATCGTCAGGTCGGGGGCGTAGAACGGCATGTCGTTGTTCCCGCCGTCCCACACGATCACATCGGCTTCCTTCTCGGCCTGCCGGATGATGGCTTCGTAGTCCACGCCCGCGTAGATGATCGTCCCCTCAACGATGTGCGGCTCGTACTCCTCCATCTCCTCCACCGTGCACTTGTGGCGCACCAGGTCCTCGATGCTGGCGTACCGCTGCACCTTCTGCGCGACCAGGTCTCCGTACGGCATGGGGTGGCGGATGGCCACGACCTTTTTCCCCTGCGCCCGCAGCAGGCTGCAGACCTTGCGGGAGGTCTGGCTCTTGCCGGCCCCGGTGCGGACGGCGACCACCGCGATCACCGGCTTTGTCGAGCGGATCATGGTCTTCTCCGCGCCGAGCACGGTGAAGCTGGCCCCCAGCGACATGACCAGCGAGGCCTTGGACATCACGTAGTTGTACGAAACGTCGGAGTACGAAAAGACCACCTCGTCCACGTTGAGCTTCTTGATCAATTTCGCGAGATCGGCCTCGGGGTAGATCGGGATCCCTTTCGGATAGAGCGGGCCGGCCAGTTTGGCCGGGTATTTCCGTCCGTCGATGTTCGGGATCTGCGTGGCGGTGAAGGCCACCACCTGGTGGCTACGGTTCTTCCGGTACACCGTATTGAAGTTGTGGAAGTCCCTGCCGGCGGCTCCCATGATCAGAACGCGTGTTTTCGGCATACAACCTTTCTCCCTGGTGACTGCTCGTGTGATGTCAGATGATCCGTGTGCCCGCGCCGCCGTCGATCGCGTCGCGCAGGTGTTCGTGGTTCGTGATCAATGCCATCTTCCCCCCCGTTCGATGTAGAGGATCGCGGCGGCGATCTTCGGCCCCATACTCCCCGCCGGGAACTGCCCGTCGCGGAGCAGGCAGCGGGCCTGCTGCGCGGTCAGCTCTTCGATCTCCCGCTGCGTCGGCTTCTTGAAGTCCAGGCAGACCCGCGGAACGTCGGTGGCGATGGCGAAGACGTCGGCCTCCAGCTGGTTCGCGAGGATGGCGGAGGTGAGGTCCTTGTCGATCACCGCCTCCACCCCCTTGCTGATGTCGTGGTCGTTGAACACCGGGACACCGCCCCCCCCTGCCGCGATCACCACCAGTCCGCGGTCGACGCATGCCCGGATCGCCTCCAGCTCCACGATCTCCTGCGGGGCCGGCGAGGGGACCACCCGGCGGTAGCCGCGGGCCGAATCCTCCCGGATCACCCACCCGAAGAGGTCCCGGTAGCGGTCGGCGACGTCCTTTGTATAGAAGGGGCCCACCGGCTTCGTGGGGTTGGCGAATGCGGGGTCGGCGGCGTTGACGCGGACCTGGGTCATCAGGGTCACCACCGGCGTGTTGAGCCCCGCCATCTGCATCGCCTGCCACATGGCGTATTGCAGCACGTAGCCGATCTCCCCCTGCGTCGCGGCCACACAGCAATCCAGCGGCATCCGGTAGGCGTGCGCCGCGGAGAGCTCCGTGCGGGTCAGCATGGCCCCCACCTGCGGGCCGTTGCCGTGGGTCAGGACGACCTGGTGGCCGGCCTTGATCAGCCCGACGACCGCGTTGGCGGTTTCTACGGCGTTCTCGAATTGTTCCTGTGCCGTCCCCTGCTGCCCTGCGCGGATAAGCGCATTGCCGCCGACGGCCACGAGCACCAGCTTGGGCATTGTTCCCGCCGGGTCAGGTCCGGAGCAGTTCGAACATGATCGCCTTCTGAACGTGCAGGCGATTCTCGGCCTGCTGGAAGACCACGGAGTTCTTCGAGTCGATCACCTCGTCCGTGACCTCTTCTCCCCGGTGCGCGGGGAGGCAATGCATGAAGATCGCGTCCGGACGCGCGTTCGAAAAGAGCCCGGCATTCACCTGGTAGTCGCGGAAGATCACCCGCCGCTTCTCCGTTTCCGCTTCCTGTCCCATGCTGGCCCAGGTGTCGGTGTAGACCATGTCCGCGTCGCGCACCGCCTCGACCGGGTCGGCGGTCCAGGTCACCGAGCCGCCGCTGTGCGAGCAGAGCTCCTGGCAGCGGGCGGTCACGCCGGCGTCCGGCCGATAACCTTCCGGTGTCCCGGAGACGAAGCGGGCCCCCAGCTTCGCCGCGGCCAGCATCAGCGAGTGGGTCACGTTGTTCCCGTCACCCACGTAGCAGAGCTTCAGCTTCTTCAGGTTCTTCTTGCACTCCACGACCGTCAGGAGATCCGCCATCGCCTGGCAGGGATGCTCGAAGTCGGTGAGCCCGTTGATCACCGGGATGCCGGCGTGGTGGGCCAGCGACGTGCAGATATCATGGCCGAACGTGCGGATCATGATCCCGTCCACCATCCGCTCCAGGTTCTTCGCCACGTCGAAGACCGACTCCCGCTTCCCCAGGTTGATGTCGGCCGGCGTGAGCAGCAACGAATCGCCGCCGAGCTGTTTGATCCCTACGGTGAATGTGGTGCGGGTGCGCAGCGACGGTTTTTCGAAGATCAACGCCATCATCTTCCCGTCCAGCGACTTCCGGTACCTCTTCGGGCTGGCCTTCATCGAACGGGCGAGGGCAAGGATGTTCCTGATCTCCGCCGGCGAGAGATCATCGACGGAAATGAAATCCCTCCCCCTCATCCCCCTGCGTGCGGGCTTGCGGGCCTTCGGCGACATGGTCAGCTCCTTGTATGTGATCCGAAACGTCTGATGAACCCCTGTCGGCAGGAATATCGTCAAAATGTGTGCCCGTTGCCACTGAGGTTTAAACCACTTAGGCCCTGATTTCACGTGGAATGAGAACTTTTTTTCCTATCTATAAGAAAATGAAACCGTATTTCCGCGAAAGTGTGGTTATGCCCCATTTTGTTGCCGTTTTTGTCAGTTTCTGTGCATGGGGAATATGCAGAATGGCCGGCTTGCACCGGTGCGGAGGAGTTGCTAAGTTATGCACCGGAGGTGTTCTATGCGGATCGTTTTTCAGGGGGTACACGGCGCGTACAGCGAAGCGGCCGCGCGGGCCATGTTCGGCGCACGACAACGGACCGTTCCCGTGGAAACCTTCGGACAGGCCTTCGCGGCCGTGGAGCGGGGAACCGCCGACCGGGCCGTCATCCCCATAGAGAATTCCCTCGCCGGCAGCATCCACGAGAACTACGACCTGCTCCTCTCGCACCCGCTGCAGATCGTGGGAGAGACCTTCCTCCGGATCGAACATGCCCTTCTGGGGCTCCCGGGGTCGACCGTTCGGACAGCTCACCGAGGTCCGGTCGCATCCCCAGGCCCTGTCGCAGTGCAGCGACTTTTTCCGTGCTCACCCCGGGATCCGCTCGGTCCCCTTCTTCGACACCGCCGGCGCGGCGCAGTGGCTGGCCGAATCGGGGGAAAAAACCATGGGGGCGATCGCGGGAAACCTGGCCGCGCGCATGTACGGACTGAAGACGCTGCGGAAGAACCTCGAGAACCGCCCGACCAACTATACGCGCTTCCTCGCACTCAGCAGAGAACCGGCGCGCGCACCGCGTTCGGCCCGGCTCAAATGCAGCGTGGCCTTCCGGCCGAAGAAGAACCAGGTCGGCATCTTGTTCCGGATCCTCGGGGTCTTTGCGCTGCGCGACATCGATCTGGTGAAGATCGAATCCCGGCCCGATCCCTCCTCACCTTTTCAGTATCTCTTCTACGTCGACCTCGCCGGCGACCCGCGTGATCCCGCGGTGGCTTCTGCACTCGGCCATCTGCAGGAGATGGCGGCGGACTACAGGTTCCTTGGAGCATACCCTTCCGGAGCCTATCCCCCCGGCTCACACACCCCCCGTTCGACGCGGGGGTCACGCCGCGGGTGATCCTCCTCCCCGCTCTCCGTTCCTTGTTTCTCCCGTGTGATCTTCGTATTTTTGGGTACTCCGTATCCATAGGATACTTCGTATCCTTAAACCAGACCCAGCCCTCCCATGCCCATCACTCTGAGATCAGACGAATCGTTCGCCCAACGCCACAACGGACCCCGTCCTGAAGATCTGCCGGTCATGCTCGCCGCGGTCGGCGCCAGTACGCTCGAAGAGTTCCTCGCGCGCACGATCCCGGCGTCCATCCGCGCAAAGAACCCGCTGCACCTCGGACCGCCGCGCTCCGAACAGGAGCTGCTGAGCGACCTGGCGGCGATCGCGGCAAAAAATACGCCATACCGCTCGCTCCTCGGGATGGGGTACGCCGACACGGTGACCCCGCCCGTGATCCTCCGGAATGTTCTGGAGAACCCGGGCTGGTACACCGCCTACACCCCCTATCAGGCCGAGATCGCCCAGGGACGGTTGGAGGCACTGCTCAACTTCCAGACCATGATCGTCGATCTGACCGGAATGCAGATCACCAACGCTTCACTCCTTGACGAGAGCACCGCGGCGGCGGAGGCCATGAGCATGTTCTGGACGGTCAAGGGGCACCCTGCCGGCGCGGTCTTTTTCGTGTCGGAACAGTGCCACCCGCAGAATATCGCCCTGATCCGGACCCGCGCAAAACCGCTCGGCATCTCGGTGAAGGTGGGGGACCCCGCGGCGTTCCGCTTCACCCCGGAGGTGTTCGGGGCCCTGCTCCAGTACCCCGGCACCGACGGCCGCATCGAAGATCTTGCCCCCTTCTGCACCCGCGCGCACGAGGCGGGGGCGCTGGTGGCGGTGGCGGCGGACCTGCTCTCCCTCGCGCTGCTCACTCCGCCCGGTGAATTCGGCGCGGACGCGGCGGTCGGAAGCTCGCAGCGCTTCGGCGTGCCGATGGGCTACGGCGGACCCCATGCGGGCTTCCTGGCCACGAAGGATGAGCACAAGCGCTTCATGCCCGGACGCATCATCGGGATGTCCATCGACGCGCAGAACCGCCCCGCGCTCCGTATGGCTCTGCAGACCCGCGAGCAGCACATCCGCAGGGAGAAGGCGACCTCCAACATCTGCACCGCGCAGGTGCTGCTGGCGGTGATGGCCTCGATGTACGGCGTCTACCACGGCCCGGCCGGCGTCCGGCGGATCGCGCAGAAGATCCACGAGTCGGCCCGGATACTCGCCGCAGGACTGGAAGAAGCTCGGGCACGCGATCGACCACAAGCAGTTCTTCGACACGCTGCGGGTCCGCCCGAAAGGACTCACGTCCCAGGCCGTCCTGCAGAAGGCGCTGGAGAGCCGGATCAACCTGCGCCCCTTCGACGACGGATCGGTCGGGATCACGCTGGATGAGCTGACGACGGAGGCCGAGCTGGATACGCTGCTGGGCCTCTTCGCCGCCGGCAAGACCATCCCCACGGCGGCGGAACTCGCCCGGAACCTGGACGCGGGATACGCCGGCATCATGCAGCGCCGGTCGCCGTACATGCAGCACCCGGTCTTCAACAGCTACCACTCCGAGACCGAGATGCTCCGATACATTCACCGGCTGGAGTCGAAGGACCTCTCCCTGAACGTCAGCATGATCCCGCTCGGCTCCTGCACGATGAAGCTGAACGCCACGGCGGAGATGATCCCGGTGACGAACCCCGGGTTCGGCAGGATCCATCCGTTCGCGCCCGCCGCCCAGGCCGCCGGGTACGCGCACATCATCGACGGGCTCTCGGCGATGCTGAAGGAGATCACCGGTTTTTCCGCGGTCTCCCTCCAGCCCAACGCGGGGGCGCAGGGGGAGTACACAGGACTGCTGGTGATCCAGGCATACCATGAATCGCGGGGGGAGGGACACCGCCGCGCCTGCCTGATCCCCTCATCGGCCCATGGCACCAATCCGGCCAGCGCCGTCATGGCCGGGATGGAGGTGGTGATCGTCCGCTGCGACGACCGGGGGAACATCGACGTCGCCGACCTGAAGCAGAAGGCGGAGGAGCACAAAGAGACCCTGGCCGCGCTGATGGTGACCTATCCGTCGACGCACGGCGTCTTCGAGGAAGGGATCACGGAGATCTGCCGGATCGTGCACGTCAACGGCGGGCTGGTCTACATGGACGGCGCGAACATGAACGCGCAGGTGGGATTGTGCAGGCCGGCGGAGATCGGGGCCGATGTCTGCCACATCAATCTCCACAAGACGTTCGCCATCCCGCACGGCGGCGGCGGACCCGGCATGGGCCCCATCGCCGTGGCAGAACATCTGGCCCCCTTCCTTCCGGGGCACCCGGTGGTGAAGACCGGCGGGGCGAAGGCGATCGGGCCGGTCTCCGCCGCACCCTACGGCAGCGCGAGCATTCTGCCCATCTCCTGGGCCTATATCGCCATGATGGGAGCGGAAGGGCTGACGCAGGCGACCGCCATGGCCATCCTGAACGCCAACTACATGGCGAAGAAGCTGGAGCCACACTTCCCGATCCTCTACCGCGGGGTCTCCGGGAACGTCGCGCACGAGTTCATCGTGGACCTGCGCGCCTTCAAGGAGAGCGCCGGCGTGGAGGCGGAGGACGTGGCCAAGCGGCTGATGGACTACGGATTCCACGCGCCGACCGTTTCCTTCCCGGTGGCCGGGACGCTGATGATCGAGCCGACGGAAAGCGAGTCGAAGGAGGAACTGGACCGGTTCTGTGAGGCGTTGATCTCGATCCGCGGAGAGATCCGGGAGATCGAGAGCGGCCAGGCGGATCGGACGAACAACGTGCTCAAGAACGCCCCGCACACCGCCGAGGCGCTGCTCAGCGACACCTGGTCGCGGCCGTACAGCAGGGAGAAGGCGGCCTATCCCGCCCCGTGGTCGCGCAGGCAGAAGTTCTGGCCGGCGGTGGGACGGGTGAACAACCCGCACGGGGACAGGAACCTGATCTGTACCTGTCCGCCACTCGACGCCTACGCGTAGTGGTCTACGCTCCCCGCGGAGACGCGGAGGCGCGGAGTGATACTGTGGTCCGGAGAGCAAACGAAAGGCCGCGCCTGATGAAGGCGCGGCCGTCGTGTTTTCGGTCGAACGGAGGAAACGCGGAAGTTATTTGCCGATGAGGGCCTTGTACGCCGCGGGATCGAGCAGCCGAATTCAGCTCAGCCGGGTTTGACAGCTTGATCTTGACCATCCACCCTTTGCCGTACGGCTCCTTGTTCACCAGTTCGGGCTCCGAGGCGATCCCCTTGTTCACTTCGGTCACCGTACCGGAGACCGGCGCGTAGAGGTCCGACACCGCCTTCACCGCTTCGATCGTCCCGAAGCTCTCGCCGGCTTTCAGGGCTTTTCCCACCGCCGGCAGCTCGACGAACACCACGTCGCCCAGCTCTCCCTGCGCATGTTCGGTGATCCCCACGGTCCCCGTGTCGCCCTGCACCAGCAGCCACTCGTGGTCTTTCGTGTACTTGAGGTTCTCTGGGAAGTTCATGATCGCATCCTTTCGGGTTTACTCTGGCTCGTACTGGAAGGTGTCCAGAAAACTCGTGTCGAACTTCCCGCTCCGGAACTTCTCGTTCCGCATCACCTGCCGGTGGAACGGGATGGTGGTCTTGATCCCTTCGACCGTGAACTCCTCGAGGGCCGAGGCCATCTTGTTGATGGCCCCCTCGCGGGTCTGGGCGAAGACCACCAGCTTGGCGATGAGGGAGTCGTAGTACGGCGGGACCTGGTAGCCGGCGTAGACGTGGGTGTCGACGCGGACCCCGAAGCCGCCGGGCATGTGGAAATCGGTGATGGTGCCGGGGGACGGGCGGAACTCGTGGGCAGGGTCCTCGGCGTTGATCCGGCACTCCATCGCGTGGCCGCGCTGGACCACCTTCCCCTTGGGGAGGCGCTCGCCGGCCGCGACCTGCAGCTGGAGCTTGATCAGGTCGTGACCGGTGACCTGTTCGGTCACGGGGTGCTCGACCTGGATGCGGGTGTTCATCTCCATGAAGTAGAAGTTCCGGTCCTTGTCGACCAGGAACTCGATCGTCCCCGCGTTCTCGTAGCTGCACCGACTTGCACCCCTTGACCGCGGCATCGCCCATCTTCTTGCGGAGTGGCCTCGTCGATGATCGGCGACGGGGATTCCTCGATCAGCTTCTGGTGGCGCCGCTGCACGGAGCAGTCGCGCTCGCCGAAGTGGATGACGTTGCCATACCGGTCGCCGAAGACCTGGATCTCGATGTGCCGCGGCTGCTCGATGAACTTCTCGATGTAGACGTCGGGGTTGCTGAACGCCTGTTCGGCCTCGTGCTGGGCGGTCCGGAAGGCGTTCTCGAACTCCCCCTCCTCGCGGACGATGCGCATCCCGCGCCCGCCGCCGCCGGCGACGGCCTTGATGATGACGGGAAAGCCGATCCCTTTGGCGATCTCGATGCCGGCCGCGATCTCCTTCACCACCCCATCGCTCCCCGGCACGACCGGTACGCCGGCCTTGCGCATGGTATCCTTCGCCAGGGCCTTGTCGCCCATGGCCGAGATCATGTCGGGGCTCGGACCGATGAACTTCATCCCGCTGGTCGTGCAGATCTCGGCGAAGCTGGCGTTCTCGGCGAGGAATCCGTACCCGGGATGGATCGCGTCGGCGTTGGTGATCTCGGCGGCCGCGATGATGCGTGGGATCTTGAGATAGCTCTCCTTCCCCGGCGGCGGGCCGATGCAGACGGCCTCGTCCGCGAACCGGACGTGCAGGGAATCCCGGTCGGCCTGGGAATAGACGGCGACGGTCTTGATCCCGAGCTGTTTGCAGACCCGGATGATGCGGAGCGCGATCTCGCCCCGGTTGGCAATAAGGACCTTGGAGAACACGATCAGGATTTCTCGATGAGGAAGAGCGGCTGGTCGTACTCGACCGGCTGTCCGTTTTCGACGAGGATCTTGAGAACCGTCCCCGCCACGTCGGATTCGATCTCGTTCATCAGCTTCATCGCCTCCACGATGCAGAGGACCGAACCCGCGGAGACGTGCTGGCCCACCTGGACGAACGAAGCGGCGTCGGGTGCCGGAGCCCTGTAGAACGTTCCGACGATGGGTGAGCGGACCTGGTGCGTGTTCGCCGCCGGAGCGGCGGGGACGGCCGGAGCGGCGGGGACCGCCGGAGCGGCGGGGGCGCGGGCGCCGAAACCGCGGGGGCGGCGGAACCCGTCGGTGCGCCATAGACGGGGGCCGGTGGTGCGACAGGAGCGGGCGGGGCCAGGTAGGTCTGCACCGCCGCGGGGGCCGGCTTCTGATGCTTCGCCACCCGGACCTTCTTCCCCTCCTCCTCGATCTCGATCTCGTCGACGTCACTCTCCGACAACAGCTTCACGAGCTTCTTGACATAGTTCAGGTCCATGGAGGCTCCGTTGTTGTGTATCACGCCTTCACCCGCTCTATGTACCCCCCCGTCCTGGTATCGATCTTCACCGAGTCCCCCTCGTTGATGAAGAGGGGAACGTTCACCGACGCCCCGGTCTCTACCTTCGCGGGTTTGGTGCCGGGGTTGGCACTGTCACCCTTCACCCCGGGGACCGTCTCGACCACCTTCAGCTCCACCGTGATCGGCATCTCAACACCCGTGATCTCCGACCCGTTGAACAGAATGTCGACGGACTCCCCCTCCTTCAGGAAGTGCGCCCCCTCCCCGATCGCCTCTTCGGAAACCGGGATCTGCTCGTAGGTCTCCTTCTCCATGAAGACGTAACCGGTCCCGTCATGATAGAGGAACTGGAACTCCTTCCGCTCGATCCGGATGATGTCGATGGCCTCCCCGGCACGGAACCGGTTCTCGATCACCTTGCCGCTGGCAAGGTTCTTGAGCTTCGTCCGAACGAATGCGCGCCAGTTTCCCGGGTTGACGTGCTGGAACTCAATGATCTGCCAGAGCTCGTTGTTGTATTTTATCACCAAACCGGGTCGAAAATCAGAAGTACTGGGCATAAATCCTTGAGTTTTTGCTAGAAATGCATGAGATAGGGGAGAAAATATACAGAGACGGGGTATGAAAGTCAAGCTATTGACTCTGAGAGCTATTCCTGCTACCGTTCACCCATGAAGACCATCTCCGCCACGACTGTTGAATTACTCTTCGTTTGCGCGATCGTCGCAGCAGGGTGCGGCCTGGGAAGGGGCGGAACTCAGATAGATGAAGAGACCCTGGCGACCGCCTACGCGGAGCTCGCGGTGACGGCGGAAGGGGACTCAGCCAGAGCTCACAGGGTCCTCGACTCCCTGGGACTTTCGCGCGAACAGTTCATCGCTGCTGTCAGCGAAAAGGCAGATAATCTGAAAGAATGGCAGGCCGTTCACGAAGCGGCCATGAGGAAGATGGATGTGGCTGCTCTAAGAGAAGACCGTCGGAGGGGGGTCTCTACTTCACCTCTCCAATAAAGACCGGCCTCTCCCCCTTCTTTGCGAAGTGACCCGCGAGCCGATCCGCCTCTTTTTTCCCGACGATCACGACCAGCCCGATCCCCAGGTTGAACGTCTTCCGCATATCCTCCTCCGGAACGTCACCCACCTCCTGGATGAGCCTGAAGATCGCCGGGCGTTCCCACGACTCCCAGAAGATGTGCAGGCTCCGCCCGTGCGGGACCACCCTTCTCGTGTTCCCGACGATCCCGCCCCCCGTGATATGCGAAAGGCCATGGATATCGAAGCGGGTCAGGACCGGAGCGATGGCCGGGCGGTACGAACGGTGGACCGCCAGCAGGGCATCTCCCACCGTGGTCCCGAGCTCCGCGACATGCTCGTTCACGCCGAATTTTCCCAGCAGGACCGCCCTGGCCAGTGAATACCCGTTCGTATGGAGCCCGGTCGACGGCAGGCCGATGAGCAGATCCCCTTTTCGCACCTTGCGGCCGTCCACGATCCGGGAACGCTCCACGACCCCGACGATCGTGCCGGCGAGGTCGTACTCGTCGGGATCGTACATCCCGGGCATTTCCGCCGTCTCCCCGCCGATCAGGGAGCATTCGTTCTCGCGGCAGGCCTTCGCGAAGCCGCTGATGACCTGCGCCGCGGTCTCCTTGCGGAGCTTACCGGTGGCGAAGTAGTCCAGGAAATAGAGAGGCTTCGCCCCGCAGACGAGAATGTCGTTCACGCAGTGGTTCACCAGGTCCTGCCCGACCGTATCGTGGCGCCCCATCATCTGCGCCACCATCAGTTTCGTTCCCACTCCGTCCACGCTCGAGACCAGGACCGGCGAGCGGTATCCCTTGAACCGGGCGCTGAAGAAGGCCCCGAACGCACCCACGTCGCCGAGCACGCCGGGCCTGTAGGTGGACCGGACATCCTTTTTGATCTTTTCCACGAACTCCTCCCCTTCGTGGATGTTGACTCCGGCCTGTGCGTAGGTGATGGGCATGACGGCTCCGAGCTGCGGACGTGGGACTGTCTGGGGCAGTAATGTATCGAAGCATGACGCGAGATGCAATGACGGGGCGCCGTGCCGGGAGCACCGTGCCGGTGCGAGCACCGTGCCGGGCGCGTGCCGCGCCGCCGTCACCCGTGAGCTCCCCCCACTTCGTCCTTGCAACCATCCGCCCCGGGTCCTATATTTCCTTCATGAAAACCGTCCAGCTGGGCTCCACCGAGGTTCCCGCCGGAAAGCTCCTCTGCATCGGCCGGAACTACGCCGAACACGCTCGCGAGATGAAGGCCGAGATCCCCAGGGAACCGGTGGTCTTCCTCAAGCCGGCGTCGGCGATCATCGCTTCGGGCGAGACGATCGTCATCCCCCCGTTCTCCCAGCGACGTCCATCACGAAGTGGAGATGGTCGTCCTGATCGGGAAACAGGGGAAGAACATCGCCAGGGTGTCGGCCTTCGAGTACGTGGCGGGTTACGCGGTCGGACTGGACATGACCCTGCGCGACATCCAGGCGGAGGCCAAGAAGAAGGGGTTGCCGTGGACGGTCGCCAAGGGGTTCGACACCTCCGCGCCGGTTTCCGCGTTCGTCCCGGCGGCGTCGATCCCCGATCCTCAGCGCCTTGACATCAGCCTGAGCGTGAACGGCACCGAACGCCAGCGAGGGTCAACGGCCGACATGCTTTTTCCCGTCGACGTCCTCGTGGCGTACCTGTCGACGGTCTTCACGCTTGAGCCGGGCGACATGATCTTCACCGGCACACCCGAGGGGGTCGGCCCGGTGGTCACCGGCGACATGCTGGAGGCCTCGCTCGAATCCGTCGGGTCGCTCCTGGTGGGGGTACGCTGATCGGGACGGAGAACGGAGGGATCGTGCACAGAAGGGTCGTCCCTGGAGCGGTGGTCCTGTTCCTTGTTGCCTTTGTCTCGTTCCGCACCGCGCCCGCCGACGATCCCCTTCCCCGCCAGACCGATGGCGCCCGCCCGGACGACGGTCCGGTCGGACGGGGGCTGGCGACCGGCCCCGAGCCGACCAGTGCGGAGCTCCTGCGCCGGACGATCACCGAATCCGTCTGGCCCACCGACGCCGGCCGCGTCGTCACCTCCACGTTCGGCGAGTTTCGCTCTTCCCACTTCCACGCCGGCATCGACATCAGCACCGACGTCACCGGGTACCGCGTGTTCGCCGCCCGTGACGGATACGTCTCCCGCATCAGCGTCTCCGCCCATGGCTACGGCAAGATGCTGGTGGTCACCCACCCCGACGGTTACTCGACGTTGTACGCCCACCTGAGCGGTTTCGCGGGCGCCATCGCACCGGTCGTGCGCCGGCTCCAGGATTCGCTCGGACGCTACACCATGCGGAGGGAGTGCGCACCCGGGGAGCTGCCCGTCACGAGGGGACAACTGATCGCGTACACCGGCGATACCGGCGTCGGCACGCCCCACCTGCATTTCGAGATCCGCGACGAACACGGGGATCCGGTCAATCCCCTTCAGTGCGAGGACTTCCAGACGGCCGATGATCTTGCCCCGATCATCAGCCGCGTCGCCGTGATCCCCATCGGCGAAAGCTCCACCGTGAACGGGGGGACCGCGCCGGTCCTCCTCCGGAACTCCGGCCGCTCGCGTGCCGGAGATCCGCCCGTCCGGATCGAGGGGCGCGCGGCATTCGCCGTGGAAGCGCGCGACCCGGTGAACGGCACCCACTTCCGGCGGAGCGCCTACCGGCACACGCTCACGATCGACGACCGGCTGTTCTTCGCCACCAGCCTCGACCGCGTGGACGGCCGGTACCTGCAGCTCGTGAGTTATCACTACGACTGGCCCCTCTGGCACGAAGGATCCGGCAGGTACGAACGGCTGTTCGTCCCGGACTCGCTGCACCTCCCTTCGGTCCGCGACGCGGGACCGGCCGACGGGATCATCGGCACCGGCCATCTCACGGCCGGCCTTCACCGGTACCGGATCGTGAGCGAGGATTTCAATGGGAACAGCTCCAGCGTCGAGGGGATGCTGCAGGTCGCACCGCGGGCGAACGACGGCGGACCCGGAGCCGCACCGTCCATGGCCACCCGATCCTCCCCGGGAGAGCCGGACGGTACGAATTCGACGGAGGGACGCTGGTCGTGGAGTTCGATTCCCTCTCGGTCTTTACGCCGGTCTCTCTGGAAGTGGAGCGGACCACCGCCGGCGGCGTCCCGTCGTACAGACTCGGCCCGGCCACGGCGATCCTTCGCGACGGGATCTCGGTGACACTCCGCTCGCCGGCAGTGAGCGCATCCACCGGGCTCTTTATCCGGCGCAGGAGGGGCTGGTCGCTGATCGGACGGCCGGGAGAGGACGGGGCCCTTCACGGACAGATCCACCGGGAGCTCGGCGAGATCACGGCGCTGGACGACGACACTCCTCCTTCGGTCAGCAGGCTCTCCGTCACCACGGCGCGCAGAGGTGTGCCGGTGGTGGCGTTCCGGTACTCCGACGACCTGTCCGGCGTTGATTATGACGAGCTAAAGCTGTACCTTGACGGCACAGCGGTCATCCCCGAAGTGGATGGTGAGCACCGGCGCGTCCGGTACCAGGCGGATTTGGCTCTCGCGTACGGGACCCACCTCGTATCCATCCGCCTCAAAGATCGACTGGGCAACCTCCGCACGCACGACCACCGCTTCGTCCTCCGCTAACACTGAAGTCTTTTCAGGCATCGTCACCTCAGGAGTCGCAGCGTGTCCAGCCAGGAAGAACCCCTCGCCAAAGTCTATTCGCCCGCCGATGTGGAACAGCGGTGGTACGCGCACTGGGAACAGCAGCGCTTCTTCGCCGCCGCCGTCCGCAACGACCGCGACCCGTACGCCATCGTCATCCCTCCCCCGAACATCACGGGGGTCCTGCACATGGGACATATCCTCAACAACACCCTGCAGGATGCCTTCATCCGCTACCGGAGGATGACGGGATACGAGGCCTGCTGGATCCCGGGGACGGACCACGCGGGGATCGCCACCCAGAACGTCGTCGAACGTTCCCTCATCAAGGAGGGGAAGACCCGGCACGATCTGGGCCGCGAGAAGTTCATCGAGCGGGTGTGGGAGTGGAAGAAGCAGTACGGCGGGACGATCATCCGCCAGCTCCGGACCCTCGGCAGTTCCTGCGACTGGGACCGCGAGAAGTTCACGATGGACGAGACCCTCTCCGCCGCCGTCCGCGAGGTGTTCGTCCGGCTCTACGAAGAGGGGCTGATCTACCGCGGCAAGTACATCGTCAACTGGTGCCCGAAGGACCACACCGCCATCAGCGACGACGAGGTCAACTACGCCGAGCAGCACGGGCAAGCTCTACTACATCCGCTATCCCGATCGACCCGCTCCCGGCGGGAAGCGGCGGGGAAATCTCACCGTCGCGACGACCCGGCCCGAGACGATGCTCGGCGACACCGCCGTGGCGGTGAACCCCGAGGACGAGCGGTACAAACACCTGGTCGGCCGGACGCGCCACACTTCCGCTCGTCGGACGGAAGATCCCGATCATCGCCGACGACTTCGTGGAATCCTCCTTCGGCACGGGCATGGTGAAGGTCACCCCGGCGCACGACCCGAACGACTACTGGATCGGCCAGCGCCACGGGCTGCCGCAGATCAAGATCTTCGACATCTCCGCCATGCCTGAACGACGAGGTCCCGGAGCAAATACCGGGGCAAGGACCGGTTCAGGCCCGGCGAAGATGGTGCTGGAGGATCTCGAGGCCCAGGGGTTGCTCGTCAAGATCGAGGAGCACAGACACAACGTCGGGCACTGTTACCGCTGCGACACGGTCATCGAGCCGTATCTGTCGGACCAGTGGTTCGTCAAGATGGCCCCTCTGGCCGATCCGGCGCTGGAGGTCGTGAAGAACGGGACCATCCGGTTCTATCCGGACCGCTGGGTGAAGGTGTACGAGCACTGGATGACCGAACATCCGCGACTGGTGCATCTCGCGGCAGCTCTGGTGGGGGCACCGGATCCCCGTTTGGTACTGTACAAGGCCGACGCCCGCAGAACGGATGCGGCCAGCCGATCGTCAGCCGAACCACCCGAACAGCTGCCCGCCCTGCGGCGGCACCGCTCTGCGGCAGGATGAGGACGTGCTCGACACCTGGTTCTCCTCCTGGCTCTGGCCGTTCTCGGTCCACGACTGGCCGGCGCAGGAGGCCAACGGCAAGGGGGCGGATCTCCGGTATTTCTATCCCACCGACACGCTGGTCACCGCCCCCGACATCATCTTCTTCTGGGTGGCCCGCATGATCATGGCCGGGCTCAAGTTCGCCCCCGGCTTCACGGGGTCGGACGATCCGGCGAAGAACATCCCCTTCCGGGACGTCTACTTCACGAGCATCGTGCGCGACGAGAAGGGGCGCAAGATGTCCAAGTCCCTCGGCAATTCCCCCGAGCCGCTGGACCTCATTGCGGAATACGGTGCGGACGCGATACGCTTCACGATCCTCTACCTCGCTCCGCTCGGGCAGGACGTCCTCTACTCGGCGAAGAAGAACGAGATCGGACGGAACTTCGCGAACAAGATCTGGAACGCCGGCCGGTTCCTCCTGATGAACAAGGAGCAGATCGGTGAAGCGGAGCAACTCCCGGCGGATGGTCCGCTCCAGTTCCACCTCGAACACCTGGATCTGGCCGACCGCTGGATCCTCTCCCGGCTCAACTCCACCCTCCGGGAGGTCGAGGAGGGGTACGCCGCCTTCGAGATCAACAAGGTCTCCAAGACGGTCTACGACTTCTTCTGGCACGACTACTGCGACTGGTACGTCGAGATGATCAAGTCGCGGCTCTACGGCGACGAGCCCGCTCGCCGTCAAGCAGGCGGTCCTGAGCCGGGCGCTGGACATCTTCGACACCGCCCTCCGGCTGCTCCACCCGCTCATGCCGTTCGTGACCGAGGAGCTCTGGCAGGCCCTCCGGCCCCGCCAGGAGAAGCAGAGCATCATGTTCGCCAGGATCCCGGCAAAAAACCCGGCGCTGGTGGACGAGGAGGTGGAACGGGAGATGGCGTTCGTGCAGAGCCTCATCGAAGCCGTCCGGAACATCCGCGGAGAGATGAGCATCCCCCCTTCCCGCGAACTTACCCTGCAGATCCGTTCCAGCGATCGCCACAGCGAGGCCTCGCTCCGCAGGTTCGAGGGCTACCTCGCCCGGCTGGCCCGCGTCACGGCCCTGGTGTTCATCGGGCCGGAAGTCCGCCCGAAGCTCGCGGCCAGCGCCGTGGTGTCGGGCGAAGAACTCTTCGTTCCGCTGGAGGGGCTGATCGACCTCGAGGCCGAGCGCAACCGGATCGGAAAGGAAGTCTCCCGCGTGGAGGGACTGCTGAACGGGATCCGCGCGAAACTGGAGAACCAGAACTTCGTCTCGCGGGCGCCGCAGGAGGTCGTGGCGAACGAACGGGAGAAGCTGGTTTCGCTCAGGCAGGCCTCGAGAAACTCCGTCACAATCTTGCCGCGCTTGAGGGATAAGACCGCGCGGACTCTTCACCTTATTGGAGTGGCCATGACACGGACATTGTGCGCACTGCTTCTCTTCTGCTCCGTCGCGGCGGCCCGGCCGGCGGGCCAATCGGCCCGCGACGGCGACCCCCTTCCGCTCGACAGCGCCATCGTCTACGGGAAGCTGGAGAACGGCCTCACCTACTACATCCGCAAGAACGTCAGGCCCGAGTCTCGCGCCGAGGTCCGCCTCGTGATCAACGCGGGATCGGTCCTGGAGAACGACGACCAGCGCGGGCTGGCGCACTTCGTGGAGCACATGGCCTTCAACGGCACGAAGAACTTCAAGCGTCAGGAACTGGTCGACTACCTCCAGTCGGTCGGTGTCCGCTTCGGTCCGGACCTGAACGCCTACACCAGCTTCGACGAGACGGTGTACATGATCCAGGTGCCGACCGACACCCAGGCGATCGTGGAAAAAGCCTTCGACATCCTGGAGGACTGGGCCCACCAGGTGAGTCTCGAAGGGACGGAGATCGACAAGGAACGGGGGGTGATCATCGAGGAATGGCGGCTCGGCCGCGGGGCCGGCATGCGCATGATGGAGAAGCAGCTCCCCTCCCTGCTGAAGGGGTCGCGGTACGCCGAACGGTTCGTGATCGGCACGAAGGAGAACCTGGAGAAATTCCCCCACGAGACCCTGCGGCAGTTCTATCGCGACTGGTACCGGCCGGAGCTGATGGCCGTGATCGCCGTGGGGGACTTCGACCCCGTCGCGATCCGCGCGCTGATCGACAAGCATTTTTCGGCGATCCCCCGCACCGCTTCGCCCCGCAAGCGGGAGCTCTTCCCGGTGCCGGACCACACGGAAACCCTCTATGCCCCCGCCACTGATCCCGAGGCCACGAACACCTCGGTGGCGGTACTCTACAAGATGGACGTTCTGCCGGAGGTCACGGCGGCCGACTACCGCCGGACGATCCTGGAGGGGATCTACAATGCGATGTTGAACGCGCGACTGCGGGAGATCGGGAGACAGGCGGACCCGCCGTTCCTCTACGCGGGCTCCTCGAAATTCGGCTTCGTGCGGACGAAGGAGTTCTACCAGGTTTCCACCGTGGTCAGAGAGAACGGCATCCAGCGGGGCCTTGCCGCCGCGCTCACCGAGGCGATCCGGGTGAAGCAGCACGGATTCACCGCGACCGAGCTGGAGCGGATGAAACGGGACCTGCTCCGCTCCCTCGAACGGGCCTACGCCGAGCGGGAGAAGACCGAATCGGCCTCCTATGCGGGCGAATACGCGCGGCACTTCCTCGAAGGGGAACCCTCGCCGGGGATCGCGATGGAGCTCGAACTCTACCGCCGCTACCTTCCCGGGATATCGGTGCAGGAGGTGAATGCGCTTGCCGGACAGTGGATGACCGCCGGGAACCGGGTGATCACCGTGAATGCGCCGGAAAAGGCCGGGGTCCTCATTCCCACACGGGAGGCGGTCCTCGCGCTGATCGATTCCGTCGACAACGTGACGACCACCCCCTATGTTGACGCGGTGGCTTCCGTGCCGCTGATGGCCAAGGCTCCGCCGGCCGCTTCCATCTCCTCCACGAACGACTTCGCGGACCTGGGGATCACCGAATGGCGCCTCTCGAACGGCGTACGCGTGGTCCTCAAGCCGACCGATTTCAAGAACGACGAAGTGCTGATGGCGGCGTTCAGTCCGGGGGGCACCTCCTCGCCGGCGACCGGGACATCATCCCCGCCCAGACCGCCGCGTCCGTTGTGACCGACGGCGGCCTATCGACGTTCGACCAGATCGCCCTGCAGAAACTCCTGGCCGGCAAGATCGCCGGGGTGACGGCGCAGATCGGGGAGCTGGAGGAGGGGTTGAGCGGGAGCGCCTCGCCGCAGGACCTCGAGACGCTCTTCCAGTTGATCTACCTGAGGTTCACCGCGCCGCGCAGAGGACAGCATCGCCTTCGTCTCCAGCCAGGTGAAGAGCCGCGGCATGCTCCAGAACCGCAGCGCCAGGCCCGAATCGGCGTTCGAAGACACCGTCGGCCTGACCATGGCACAACATCATCCCCGGCGGCAGCCGTTCACCGTCGCGACCGTCGACGGAATGGACCTGAACAGATCGTTCGCATTCTACAGGGACCGTTTCGCGGACGCCTCCGATTTTACGTTCGTGTTCGTGGGGGCTTTTTCGCCGGAGAAGATCAGGCCGTTCGTTCTCTCCTACCTCGGAGGACTTCCCTCGCTGCAGCGGAAGGAGTCGTGGCGGGATGTGGGGGTCCGCAGGCCCACGGGGGTGATCACCAGGGAGGTCCGCGCCGGCATCGAGCCCAAGAGCCAGGTCAGGATCTTTTACACCGGCCCCTTCACCTGGTCCATCGAGAACCGCAACGCCCTCTTCAGCATGACCGAGGTGATGCGCATCAAGCTGCGCGAGGCGATCCGCGAGGAGAAGGGGGGCACCTACGGGATCTCCGTCTCCTCCTCCATGTCCAAGTTCCCCGTGCAGGACTACACCGTCTCCATCGGGTTCGGCTGCGCCCCGGACCGTGTGGAGGAGCTGGTCCGGGAGGTTTCTCGCCAGGTCGACAGCCTCAAGAGATTCGGTCCGGACCCCTCGTACACGCAGAAGGTGCGCGAGCTGTCGCGGCGCGAACGGGAGACCAGCGTCAAACAGAACCGGTGGTGGCTCGGCAGGATCTACAGCTACTACTGGAACCAGGACGACCTGCGCGAGTATTTCCTGTTTGACAGGCTGATGGACTCCATCACGCCGGCGGCCGTTAAAGAGTCGGCGGTGAAGTATCTGAATGATGCGAACGTCGCCAGGTTCATGATGTATCCCGGGACGAAGTAACAGGCGAAGTCTGGCCGCCACGCCGTTGGCGTGGTAAACTCCGGCGCAGAGAGAAGGGACAGGATGTGACGTACGGCAGGGTCACCGAAGAGACCGTCGGAAGGCTGATCGGCATCGTCGGAGCGGAGCACGTGCTCCGGGACGCCGAGGCAAAGGACAGGTACGGGCGTGACGAGACGGAGGACCTCTTCTTTCCTCCCGATGTCGTGGTCCGGCCGGCGGACACGGCAGAGGTGGCCGCGATCATGAGGCTCGCCTCGGCAGAACGTATCCCCGTCACGCCGCGAGGCGCGGGGACCGGCCTTTCCGGGGGCGCACTTCCGGTCCACGGCGGCATCTCCCTCTCCCTCGAACGTATTAACCGCATCCTGGCGATCGACACAGCCAACGCGCAGGCGGTGGTGGAGCCCGGGGTGACCACCCAGCGTCTCCAGGAGGAGGTCGCGGCCGTCGGGCTGTCCTACCCCCCGGATCCTTCGTCGCGCGGGACCTCGCACATGGGGGGGAACATCGCCGAGGGTGCCGGCGGACCGCATGCCGTCAAGTACGGGGTGACGCGCGACTACGTTCTGGGACTGGAGGCCGTTCTCCCCTCCGGCGAGATCATCCACACCGGAGCGCCGGTCCTCAAGAACGCCACCGGATACAACCTCACCCAGCTCCTGATCGGAAGCGAGGGAACGCTTGCGGTGGTCACGAAGATCACCGTGCGCCTCGTGCCGCTTCCCCGGCTGCGCAAGGTGGTGCTGGTCGCCTTCGCGACGCTGGAGGAGGCCGCCGGTGCGGTGGCGCGCATATTCCAGGAAGGGATCACCCCGGCCGCAGTGGAGTTCCTCGAGAAAGCCGCGGTGAGGGTCGCGGAGGAACGCCAGGGGAAGAAATTCCCCAACGGCGACGCCGCGGCGCAACTCCTGATCGAAGTGGACGGGAACGACGAGAACCTCCTGCAGCAGGAGATCCTCGCGATCGCCGGGGTGGTGAACCGTTCCGGGGCGGTGGACGTGCTCCTGGCGGAGGATCGGATCAAGGTCGAAGAGGTCTGGACGCTCCGCCGCGGCATCGGGGAAGCGGTCAAGTCGATCTCCCCCTACAGGGAAGAGGACACCGTCGTTCCGCGCGCGGCCCTTCCGGAGCTGGTGAAAGGGGTGAAGGAGATCTGCTCGCGGCACGGGCTCACGTCGATCTGTTACGGACACGCCGGGGACGGGAACGTCCACGTCAACATTTTGAAAGACCAGCTCGACGAGACGACGTGGAACGCCACGGTCGACACTGCGGTCCGGGAGATCCTGGCGCTCACCGTGTCGCTTGGCGGGACCATCTCGGGCGAACACGGCGTGGGATACGTGCAGCGTCCGTACCTTCCGCTGGCGCTGGGACCCGTCGAACGGCGGCTGTTGCGGGGGATCAAACAGGTTTTCGACCCGCTGAACATCCTGAACCCCGGCAAGATCTTTTCCCCGGAAGAGTGAGAAACCAGAGGAGACAACACCGTGCGCCAACTTCCAGATGTCATGCGGTCCCTGCGACTCTCCGGAGTCTTCGCGCTTGCCCTGTTCGTCGCAGGCTGCGGGACCAGCCGGCAGGCCGGCGGGTCGGCTGAGGGAGAGACCCGGGAGGAGCAGCTGAAACGGATCGAGGCCGACTTCCACCCGTCGGAGCTGGACCCCGACGCTCCGGCTCTGGATGCCGGAGCGGGCCAGCACGGCGAAGTTCAGCCGGCTGATACCGCCGGTGCCACGCAGGTCAGTCTGGAGCAGGAGCAGGGATTCCGCGTGCAGCTGTATTCCACGCCGAGCATCGATGAGGCCAAAGCGAAGAAAGAAGAGGCCGAAGGGCTCTTTCCGGGCGAGTGGTTCTACATGGAGTATGACGCGCCGACCTACAAGATCCGCGTGGGGAACTTCAAGAACCGCTTCGACGCGGACCGCTTCGCGCGCCTGCTCGTGGAGAAGGGGTTTTCCGATTCGTGGGCGGTGCCGTCGAGGGTTTACAAGAATCCCGGCGTGCGACCGGTCTCCCCCGGGGAGCCAAAGTAACGGCGGATCGCCCGACTCCGTTCACGATCCTACGGAAAGCGCAACGATACACCCTCGACCGTCCACCGCGCACGGACCTTCACCGTGTCCGATCCCACGGTGAACGGCTCCGACGGGAGGAACGGATAGGGACGGCCGGGCGAAAAAGCCCCTGAGCGGTCGACATCGCGAAAGGCCTCGAGAGCGTACGGCCCTTCGATGACCCGCTCCAGGCGGAAAGGACCGGAGGTTTTCAGAACCAGCGTCCGGCTGTCCGTGGCCGCCGACTGCAGGCTGCGGGCGGTGACGTAAAGCTTCCCACTGTCCGGCGGCGGGCGGCGCTCACTCACCGCCCCATCGATCACCCCCGTCGTCTTCACGTCCCGCGTCTTGAACCGGACCACCACCGTCGAGTCCTTCTGCCCGCGGTTCCCCTGCAGATCCTCCAGCGAATCGAGCGTCACCCGCAGAGTGTACCAGGCGTTCCCCATCAGCTCCCGGCGAGGGACGATCCGCAGATCCACGGGGGTCAGCCAGAGGCGTGCCGCTTCCACCGGATGCCGTGCGCTGTCGAGCAGTACGGTCCCCGCTTCGAGCGGGGCCTGCCTGACCGGTTCCGGGAGTTGGAGGTCCAGCGTCGTCCACCAGGAGACGGACCTCGTGCTATCGGTGATGCCGGAGAGATTCGCGGCCGGGCGCAGCGTGTCGGGGAGGTTCGTCCCTGCAAAGGCGAACGAGGCGTTCGAGGTGTCGATCGGGTTCCCCGCGGCGTCGGACACCCCCCTGACCGTCAGCCGATAGCCCCCTGCGCTGTCCAGCGGCACTGCCGTGACCAGTCCGCCCGTCGCCGGCGCGCTCCGCGGAATGAACACCGAGCGGAGCGGGACCAGAGTTCCGCTCACGGTGTCGCTGAGCTCAAAGACCCCCGTCGGCCCGGCCAGCGTATCCAGCGGCTTGCTGAACCGGAACCGGACAAGATGCCGTGATTCGGCCCGGGCCGATGAGAGGAACGGCTTGCTGGTATCTTCCTTCGACAGCCGGAAGAGCGCATCGAAGGCTCTCGGGGCTTCGGGGCTGAGGCGCACGTCGCCGGGCAACACGCCGTAGCGGTCGATCCCGGGATCGTACGTGAAATTCTTGTACTCGTCCTGGAGGGCGAACAGGCGATAGGTCCCCAGGGCCAGGTTGGTCAGATGGAACTTCCCCCCCTGCCCGGTCTGCACAACGTAGTCCGGCATCGTCCGTGCGGGATCCAGCGTGTCTTTCCCGTGGCGCTCGAGGAGGTATCCGGTCACCATGATCCCCTCGGGCCGGTCATCGATCACCCGTCCGCTGACCGAACCCTGGTCGATCGAATCCCCCGTGGAGAACGCGAGAGCGAACGACGAGCCCATCCTGTTCCCTGCGCGCACGTCGCGCACGTCGGTCCCCAGGCTGACCACGTAGGTCGTATTGGCCCGGAGCGAGTCGCGGAAACGGACGGTCACTTCGCGCCCGCTCCAGTCGAACTCCAGGGGTCCGAGGAACGGCGAGAAGAAGATCGCCTCCTCGACCGATTGCCGGGCGACGTATTCGTCAAACTCGAGAAACACGTGGTCAGGTCTGACCCGGACGGCGTTGGTGTCGGGGTACGAGCGGATGACCCGGGGCGCGACGCTGTCCAGCGGACCGCCCGGAGGCGGGATCTGCCCCGCACACCCGGCGATGATGGATGCCGCCGCGAGGGCCCCGGCCGCAAAGCATGCAAAAACGCCTGAAATCGCCGTGCCATCCGGCCGTTGGCCACCGGATCCGGCCGTCCTGCCGCTCCAGCTCCTCCTGGAGGCCCGGAACTCCACTACCACCGGATGTGTTATGACCAGTAGAAGTACAAATGGCCGTCGGGGTCATGTGTGTTGGTGTGAGACACGCCCGTGGTGGGTGGTGGTGAGAAGATGATTCCCGGCGGCCATTGTTATTTCCCCGACGTGACGGTTCCCGACCCGCTGACGGCCCGGTGCCTCCTGTACAGCCTGACGTTCCGCAGGTGCGCCTCGTAGCTCCCGGCGAACCTGTGTCCCCCCTGCCCGTTCGCGACAAAATAGAGATAGGCGTTGGATTGCGGGAAGAGTGCGGCGAGGATCGCCTCCCGTCCGGGACTGTTCACCGGGCCCGGCGGAAGTCCGGCATACCGGTACGTATTGTAGGGATCGTCGATCCTGAGGTCCTCGTAGTAGAGCCTTCGCGGACCGTCGGGAATGATGTACTGGATCGTCGGATCGGCCTGCATCGGCATCCTCTTCCGGAGCCGGTTGTGGTAGACGCCGCTGATGATCCTCAGTTCTTCCGACAGCCTGGATTCCCCCTGGATGATGGAGGCCATGGTCAGCACCTGTCGCGTGGTCCATCCGAGCTCCTTCTCCCGCGTGCGGAGCGAATCGGTGTAGAACCGTTGGAACTGTTCCACCATCGACCGCAGCACGTACTCTTCGTCCTGGTTCCACTCGAAATCGTAGGTCTCCGGCAGAAGATACCCCTCCAGCGTGGGGGCATCAACGCCGAGCGAAGCACCGAAGGAGCGGTCGGCGAAGAGTCTCATGATCCTGGCGGAATCGCATCCCAGTTCCCTCGCGAAGAGCCGCGCCTGCACCCGCGCCATCGTGCCGGGCGGGACGAGCACCCGGATCGCTTCCGCATCCCGGCCGGAGACCAGCATGGCCATGATCCGGTGGTTCGACACGCCGCTCCTGAGTACGTACTTGCCCACCTTGATCGCGGACGATCCCCCGAAGAGCTTCGCGGTCAGCACGAACGCTCTCCGGCTCCTGATGATCCCGCTCGCCGCGAGCGAATCCACGATCCGCGAAAAAGGTCTCGCCGCGTGACACGTAGAGCATCCGCACCGCGGGCTCTTCGAACGTGTTGGGCCCGAACGCCATCCACCCGATCACCGCCGCACCGGAGAGGAGCAGGATCACCATGAAGCCCAGCGCCACGAACACGATCCCCTTACGACCCATTATGGCCTCTGCTCCTGCGTTGTCAACGGATCCTTCGTGATCCCCCGGGACCTCTGGAGTTCCTCCAGTGCGGTCTTCGCCTCCCGGTGATCGGGTTGCAGCCGGAGGGCCTCCCGGAACGACGAGGCAGCGCGGTCGCCGCGGCCGAGAGAGGCTTCGGCCAGCCCGGCCAGGAACCGTACCCGGGCACAGGCGGGCTCCACCTGCGCGGCCCGTTCCATCAGCGCCGCCGCTTCGGCCGCTCTGCCTGCCGCGAGCATGCCGGCGGCTGCCATCTCCGCGTGCGAGACCTCCTGCAGAATGAAGCGCGTCCTGTGAGGGACGTAGGCGAACACCTCCATGATCTCGGGAGCCTCTTCCCCGGTCGTGAACAGCGGCGTCTGACTGGAGACTTCGAACCAGTTCCGCAGCACGGCCAGGTGCGTCACCCCCTGCGAAGCCAGGAACCGCCCGAGCCCGTCGAAGTCCCCGATGTGCCGGATCATCCCGGGGGAGACCAGCCCGACCATGTCCACCACCCTGCGTCCGGAGTAGTACCCGATCGCGCCGATGTCGTGCGTCCCCACCACCGCGTCCGCAGGGAGATTCTGAGCGATCCATCGCGCGGTTCGCACCTGCCGCTGGCCGATGTACTGCGTCAGGGCGGCGAACGTATCCGCCTGCGAGAGGAATCCGAAGCTCGAACTCAACAGTACTCCGACAAGGAGCAGGGCGGTGAGGGGCTTTCTCCAGACTTCCCGGGCCAGCACCGGTATCTGTCCACCCGCCCACCGGGCGATCATCTGCACCCCCTTCACGCAGAGGAGGACCAGGAACGGCAAGACCGGCATCAGGTAGCGCCCCTCCTGGTACAGATGAGGAAGCGTGACCCCATAGGCGGCGGTCAGGACGGCGGTCCACATCACGGGGACGAGAAGCTCCTGCGATCGCCGGCGTGTCGCGTCAATCAGGGTCCCTGCGACCCCGAGTGCGCAGAGCAGTGCGAACGCCGCGCGGGGGCCGGCGGAAACGAATGCCGTAAATTCCGCGACGTAGCCTGAAGGACCTCCCGCATAATACTTCACTTTCGCCGCGTAGGTGTTCGGCAGGATCGATCCCGAGAGCAGCAGGTTCCAGCCCACGTATGCCGCCGCCATCGCCGCGAAGATCAGCCCCGCGGTTCTTAGATGCGCCGGAAGAGTTCTGCCGGCGGCGGGCTCCGCCTTCCCCCCCGCCCTGCGGCGTTTCCCGTGCAGCGCGGCCGTTCGTTGGTGCTGGACCCCGCGCACCACGTGATCGGCCGCGAGGACAGCGGCGAAGAGGATCCCTTCAGGACGGGTCCAGAGGGCGCATCCGAGCGCGAGACCGAGCCACACGGGACGCCTGGCCTCGTAGGCCAGGTATGCGGCCACCAGCAGCGCCGCAAAGAGGCCGGTCTCCATTCCCGACACCGAAGCGTGGACGAGGCGCGGTTCGAGGGCGACCAGCAGCGCCGCTCCGAACGCCGTGGTCGGATCGCCGTTGAACAGTCGCCGGGAGAGGGAGAAGATCCCCAGCACCAACGCCACATGAGAGACCATGCCCAGCACGTACGAGAGGACCATCTCGTTGTCCGTCAGCAGGAATCCGGCGGCGAGCAACATCGTATAGAGCGGCGCGGTGGTCCCGGAGGTGACCATCTCGTTCCTGAAATAGGAGAAGCTCCCGAACTCCCGCAGCGTCTTCGCGAACTGGAGGTGGATCCACGGGTCATCCAGCGGAAACCCGAAGGCGCCGTTGGCGCGGTAGGCGATCCAGAGGAAGTAGACGGACGCGCCGGCCGCGACCGCCGCCAGTCCCGACAGGAGGGCTCCGTGTTTCCAGGCGTTGGTCATAGGGAGAGATCGGGGTCGATGTTCAGGCTGAGGGGCGATCGTTCACCTCGTTCCATCCGCATGCGCCCCACGAGCGCGATCATCGCACCGTTGTCCATGCAGTATTGCAGTGCAGGAAAGAAGAGCCTCCGTCCCCCGGACCGTGCAGCTGCGCCGAGCCGTTCACGGAGCTCCAGGTTCGCCGACACTCCCCCTGCCATCGTGATGTCGCGCAGGCCGAGCTCTGCGGCGGCCGCAAGGGTCTTGGCGGTCAGCACATCCACCACGGCGGCCTGAAAGCTCGCGCAGAGGTCGGCGAGTTCCTTTTCCGAGAGCTTCTGGTTCTCCCCGGGAGAGATCCCCCGGTCCTTCAGGTGATACAGGACCGCCGTCTTGACCCCGCTGAAGCTGAAGTCGTAGCTCCCCTTCGCCAGGAACGACCGGGGGAATTCCACCGCCCGCGGGTTCCCGGAACGGGCCAGCCGGTCGATCACCGGACCGCCCGGATACCCGAGGCCGAGCATCTTCGCCACCTTGTCAAAGGCCTCGCCGGCCGCGTCATCGAGCGTCTGACCGAGCAGACGGTGCTGGAATGGTCCGGTCACCTCGACGAGCATCGTGTGTCCGCCGGACACCACGAGGGACAGAAAAGGGTAGCCGGGGACCTCCTCTGACAGAAACGGCGAATAGAGGTGACCCTCCATGTGATTGACCCCGACGAAGGGGATCCGGAGCCCGTAGGCGAGAGCTTTTCCGAAGGTCAGCCCCACCAGCAGGGCTCCTGCCAGCCCCGGACCGAACGTCGCGGCGACCCCCTGAACCTGCTCTTTCGAGACCCCCGCGGCCGTGAGAGCCTCGTCGACCACCTGGATGATCAGCTGCTGGTGGGCGCGGGAGGCCAGTTCGGGGACCACTCCCCCGTATTTCCGGTGGACGTGCTGGGAGGAGATGACGTTGGAACGGACCGTCCCCCCGTCCAGGACGGCGGCAGAGGTTTCATCGCAGGAAGTTTCGATCCCAAGCACGATCATCGGGTCATGGTACGCAAAGGTGGTTTGATTTTCAAGAAACGGTTGCGGCAGGCGGTTTTTTTTGCTATATTGGATGCACTCCGATCATTGATGGGCGACGTCATGGCGAAACAGTGTGATATCTGCGGTAAGAAACCGGTCAGCGGGAACAACATCAGCCACGCGCACAACCGCACGCGGCGCCGCTGGGAGCCGAACCTCCAGTCGGTGCGCGCGAAAGTGGACGGCCGTACGAAGCGTCTCACGGTGTGCACGCAGTGCATCAAATCCAACAAGGTGTTGAAGGCCGCCTGATCCCCGGTCTGCCGGCAGGCTGTTCCAGAAGGCCATCATGAGACGTGTGATGGCCTTTGCGTTCTCTCCCCCGTCCCGTATGCCGAAGCTCCAGATCGAACTCAATCTCCCGAACCAGCTGACGCTCCTGCGCGTCCTGCTGACGCCGGTCTTCGTCGTCTTGCTGCTCGGCGAGAGCGCCCTTTCCAAACAGCTCTCCCTCGCCCTCTTTCTTATCGCCGCGCTCACCGACTGGTACGACGGCTGGGCTGCCCGCAGGATGGGGATCGTCTCCCGCTGGGGGAAGTTCTTCGATCCGCTGGCCGACAAGATCCTTTCGTCGGCGGCCCTCCTCTCCTACGCCTCCCTTGGATTCGTCGACGCCTGGATGGTCTGGATCGTGGTGGTGCGCGACTTCCTCATGACCGGGTTGCGCGTCTACGCGGAGGTGAAGGACCAGCCGATCGTGACCTCCCGGGGGGCTCAGGCCAAGACCTTCGGGGAATTCGTGGTCATCTACTATATCCTGCTCCTCTACGTCGCCACGACGGTCCCCTGGATCCAGGAGTCTTTCGGATCCCTGATCGGCGACCTGATGCACCCGCAGGTGCTGTTCGGGATGATGATGCTTGTCACGCTCAGCTCGGTCGGGACCGCCGTCGACTATCTGTTCGCGAACCGCACGATGCTCAAAGAGCTTTATGGCAGCATCCGACTCCGGCGGTAGTCACCAGGCGGCAGGCCGCACGGCAGCGGCCGGCCGCAGGCCGGCCGCAGGCGCGGGCCGCAGGCGGCACGCCCATCGTTGTTCGTACGATGCATCGCGACGGGGTGCTACACAGGGATGATCCCCTGGGCCTCCGGCACGTTCGGAACGCTGGCCGGCCTGCTGATCGCGCTGCTTCCCGGGTTCTCTTCGCCCCTGGTCCTCGGCCCCCTCGCGCTCATCGGCTTCTTCGCGGGGGTGTTCACTTCGCGCCGCGTTGCGGCGTGGACCGGACACCGCCTGACCGCCAGCGCCGCACTCGCAAAATCCACGTTCCAGAAGCAGAGCACCCACGAGACCGCGGACCCGTCGATGGTGGTCATCGACGAGATCGTCGGCATGTGGATCACCCTGCTCTGGCTCCCGTTCACGCCCGTCACTCTCGTCCTCGCCTTTGTCGCCTTTCGGGTCATGGACATCGTGAAACCGGAGCCGGCACGCCTCCTCGAACGGATCCCGGAGGGATGGGGCATCATGCTGGACGACGTGGTGGCCGGGATCTACGCGAACATTCTCTGCCAGATCGTCGTCCGGTTCCTGCTGCCGGGCTGACACACCCCAGGACCCCCGATGCACGCGGAGATCATCACCATCGGCGACGAACTGCTGATCGGGCAGGTCGTCAACACCAACCAGGCCTACATCGCGGAGTCACTGAATTCGGTCGGCGTCGACGTCGTCCGCATGACGACCGTCGGCGACAACACCGCGGAGATCCTCGCCTGCTTCGACGCCGCGTGGAAACGGGTCGGGATCGTCGTGGTGACCGGCGGCCTGGGGCCCACCCACGACGACATCACCAAGAAGGCGGTCTGCCGGTTCTTCGGCTGCGAGCTCGTGCCGGACGCCGCGGTCCGGGCCCACATCCAGACCCTGTATCGAGGGCGGAGTATGGCCTGGTCCGCGGCCGCCGACGAACAGGCCATGGTCCCCTCGGCGGCGCAGGTCGTGCACAACCCGGTCGGCACCGCTCCCGGGTTGCTGTTCCGCGACGGGCCGAAATGTTTTTTCGTCCTCCCGGGGGTGCCGTACGAGATGAAGGCGATCGTGGACGGCGGCATCGTGCCGTTCCTGGAGAAACAGGTCACCGGCGCGGTGATCCGGCACCTCACGCTCAGGACCACCGGCATCGCGGAGAGCCTGCTCGCCCGGCAGATCGGTCCCGTGGAGGAGTTCCTTCGCGGCGCCACGCTGGCGTTCCTCCCCTCGCCCACCGGCGTCCGTCTCAGGGTCACCGTCAAAGGGACCGGCGCCGCAGAAGTGGACCGGGAGGTGGGCCGGATCGAGCTCTTCCTTCGTGAACGCGCCGGAAAGTACGTGTACGGCACCGGCACGGAGGAGATCGAAGAGGTTCTGGGGCGGGAGCTGACGTCCCGGCGGCTCAGACTCGCCGTGGCGGAGTCCTGTACCGGCGGGTTGATCGCCGACCGGATCACGAACGTCAGCGGGAGCTCGGCCTACTTCGAGAGGGGTGTGGTGGCCTACGGCAACGGCACGAAGGTCCGGGACCTGGGAGTGCCGGAGGAGGCGATCGAGCGGTACGGGGCGGTGAGCGAAGAGGTCGCCGTTGCGATGGCCGCGGGGGTTCGGGCGGGGTGTGATCTCGGGCTCTCCACCACGGGGATCGCGGGTCCGACGGGAGGATCCGAATCCAAACCTGTCGGGCTGGTCTGGATCGGCTATGCGGATGCACAGGAGAGTCTGGCGGTCAGGTTCCAGTTCGGCGGGCCGCGCAGGGTCATCAAGGAGAGAGCCGCGCAGGCGGCCCTCGACCTGCTTCGAAAGAAACTCGGACTTTAGCAGGAATCTCTCGCAAAGGCGCAAAGTGCCGAGAAGAGCATGCGCGCGAAGCCGCAAACTGTCTTGGGTACAGTATTCAAGAACCCATTTGCGTCTTTGCGGAACTTCGCGTCTTTGCAAACCAATAGGGACACTATGAGGCTCTTCGTGGCGGTGGATACGCCGCCGGAGGTGCGGCGGGAGCTCGTGCGGGTGCGCGAGGAACTGCGGCAGTTCCGTGCCGACGTCCGGTGGGAACCCGACGGCAAGCTCCACTGCACCTTGAAGTTCCTGGGCGACGTTCCGGAGCGGATCATTCCCGCGCTCGGCGACGCGCTGGCGGCGACATCGGCGGAAAACATCCCCGATGGAGGTCCGGTACGCCGGGGTGGGCTGCTTCCCCGACATCCGGCGTCCGAAGATCATCTGGGCGGGGATACGGTCCGGAGGGCCTCGTCGCCCTTGCGGAGTCGGTCGACATCGACCTGCGCGGGCTTCGGCATGACGCGCGAGCAGCGTCCGTTCCACCCGCACGTCACCCTGGGCCGGGTGAAGAGCTTAGTATCATCCGATGATTTGCTATCCAGAATCGAATCGGTTACTTTTGAGAGCCCAACGGTGATGATCCGCGAGATCCTCCTGGTCCAGAGCATTCTGAAGCCCTCGGGCTCGGTCTATTCGACCGTCCGGAGCTTCCCGCTGGGGTCCGGAGAGTCGGGCCGGAACGATTCGGAAAACGAAAGACCCTCGAGTATTAGGTAATGGCGGGCCCCGCCGCGGCGGGGGCACCGCAGGAAGAACCCTCATCAAGGAGCAGTGATGGCAGAAGAGAAAGATTCGAAGCAGCAGGCGCTGAAGATCGCCCTCGACCAGATCGAGAAGCAGCACGGCAAGGGTGCGGTCATGCGCCTGGGCGAGGGGCCGATCCAGGCCGTGGACTTCATCTCGACCGGGTCCATTTCGCTGGACGCCGCGCTGGGGATCGGCGGGATCCCGCGCGGGAGGGTCATCGAGGTCTTCGGACCCGAGTCCTCCGGCAAGACGACCCTCTGCCTCCACGTCATCGCCGAGGCGCAGCGGACCGGCGGGCATCGCCGCGTTCGTGGACGCGGAGCACGCGCTCGACGTGGCTACGCCAAGAAGCTCGGCGTGGACACGAACAACCTGCTCCTGTCGCAGCCGGAGTTCGGCGAGCAGGCGCTGGAGATCGTGGAGACCCTCGTGCGCAGCGGCGCGCTCGACGTCATCGTGATCGATTCGGTGGCGGCCCTCACGCCGCGGGCCGAGATCGAAGGGGAGATGGGGGACCCGAGCATGGGCGTGCAGGCGCGGCTCATGTCGCAGGCCCTGCGCAAGCTCACCTCGGCCATCAGCAAGTCGAAGACCACGGTGATCTTCACGAACCAGCTCCGGATGAAGATCGGCGTGATGTTCGGGAATCCCGAGACGACCACCGGCGGCAACGCGCTGAAGTTCTACGCCTCCCTCCGGCTCGACGTGCGCCGGATCGAAGCGATCAAGGACGGGACGAACATCATCGGCAACCGGACGCGCGTCAAGGTGGTGAAGAACAAGGTGGCGCCGCCGTTCCGCGAGGCGCAGTTCGACATCCTCTACAACGAGGGGATCTCCCGGCTCGGCGATCTCATCGACACTGGCCGTGGAGCAGAACATCATCGTGAAGGCCGGCTCCTGGTTCTCGTACAAGGAGGAGCGGATCGGGCAGGGGCGCGACGCCGTGAAGAAGTTCTTGGCCGAGAACCCCGCACTCGCAAAGAAGATCGACCAGGAGACCCGCAGGAAGCTCGGGATGGTCGCGGGTCCCCAGGGGAACGGGGAAAACCTCCGGTGGCCGGCCCTGCGGCAAAACCCGTGGCCCCAAAGGGCGAGGCCCAAGGGGCGAGGCCCCGAAGGCCGCACCCGCCAGGGTGGCGCCAAGGCGCCACCGCCGCCGGCGGTGCCTGCCCAGCCGGCAGCGAAGCCTGAACCCGCCAAGAAGAAGTAGCGGTGCGGATCACCCGGATCGAACCGCAGCAGCGCAGGCCGGGGCGGTTCAACATCTTTGCCGACGGGGAGTTCCTCGATCGGCGTCAGCGCCGAAACGCTGGTCTCGTTCGGACTGCGGACGGGTGACGAGATCACGGAGGAGACCCGCCGGCGGCTCGAGGACGGCGGAGGACGCCGCCGCCGCGCGCGCGGCGGCCATGCGGCTGCTCGCCGTGCGGCCCCGCACCGAAAGGAGATCCGCGACCGTCTCCGGGCAAAGGAGTTCGGAGACGAGCGGATCGCCGCGCTGCTGGAGGACCTCCGCCGGTCCGGACTGGTGAACGACGAGAGTTCTGCCGGATGTTCGTGCACGACGTTCTCGCCCTCCGCCCCACCGGGCCGCATCCCCCTCCGGCGCAAGCTGCTCCTGCTCGGGGTCCGCGAAGGAGACCGTGGACCGGACGCTGGACGAGGCTTTCGAGGGCGTCGACGTGCAGGGTGCCGCCCTCGAACTCGCCCGCGCCTTCCTCCGGAAGGCACCCTCCCGCCGCGATCCCGCCAAACTCCGTCCCCGCCTCGCCTCCTACCTGGGCCGCAAAGGCTACGGCTGGGACATCATCCAACAGGTGCTGCGAAAGGTCACGGGCGACGATGAGCAGAGTGGTCTTTGATATCGAGACGCTGGGGTTGCCGTTCGAGAGCTTCGACGAGAAGCAGCAGGAGTACCTGCTGAAGTTCGCGAAGACCGAAGAGGAGCGGGTCGAAGCGGTGCAGAAACTGAGCCTGACCCCGTTCACGGCGCGCGTCCTGGCGATCGCCATGCTCAACCCCGACACCGGCGTCGGGAAAGGTGTACTACCAGGGACCCGGCGATCGCCGCGAGGCCAGCGCCGACGGGATGCTGGAGTTCGTGCCGCTCGACGAACCCGCGCTGCTGGGGGAGTTCTGGAAGGCGGTCGCGCTCTACGACCAGGTGATCACGTTCAACGGACGGGCGTTCGACGGCCCCTTCCTGATGATCCGCTCGGCGATGCTGGGAGTGAAGCCGACGAGGAACCTGGTCCCCTACCGCTACGACGCCCGCAACCACTGCGATCTGCTGGACCAGATGAGCTTTTACGGCGCGACGCGGAAGTTCAACCTGGACTTCGTCTGCAAGAGCTTTGGGATCAGAAGCCCGAAGGAGAAGGGGATCACCGGACTGGACATGCGCGAGCTGTATGATGCGCGGCGGTACCGGGAGATCGCCGAGTACTGCATGGACGACGTCCGGGCCACGGCGGAATTGTACAGGAAGTGGAAGGAGTTTCTCTGGTTCAAAGAGTGAGCCAGCGTCGCGGCGTCACCGGAGCCGACCCGCCGGGGGCGGATCGGCTCCGCGTTCGTTCTACTCACCCACCCTGCGGAACCGCTTCGCGACCTCGTGGTAGATCATCGTGGCCGCACCGAGCTTCACCACGTCCCACCAGCTGAAGAGCAGGAAGCCCGACGAGAAGGCCGAGGCGATGTCGTGCGTGTAGACCCCGAACAGGTAGAGCGTCCCCGAGACGAAGATCACCAGCAGGCTGGCGGCGAAGGAGAGTGCCAGCCAGCCAAGGGAGGTGCCGCGTGCGCTGAGGGAGCCGGCGATGAATGCGGCCAGAGGGAACGCGAGCAGATATCCGCCGGTCGGACCGATCAGCCTGGCAAAGCCCATCGCCCCTCCCGCGAACACGGGGAGCCCGACGAGGCCGGCGCCGAGGTAGAGGAACTGGGAGATCGCGCCGTTGCGCGCGCCGAGGAACGCCCCGGCCAGAAGCACCACGAGCGTCTGGAGGGTGTACGGCACGGGAAAATGCGGGATCTCGAACCGCGCCCCGAGGGCGGTGGCCGCGGCAAAACCGACGATCCAGAGGGACTGCGTGAGAAGACCTGAATTCGAGAGCAACGTGTTCCGCGTGGACAATGCCGAAGTGTTCATGAGATTCCTTCACATGGTGGAAACTGGTCCATAATAGCCACTTTCTGCCGGAAAGTCAACCGGAGCCGCGAAATTCGGCTTGCGGAATTATGCAGGATTGGCTATATTTGTAAGCTATAACTTTAACGAACGCCGCGTACATGCCGCATTCCCTGAAGCTTTTCTCCGGAACGTCGAACCCGGGACTCGCGCGGAGCATCGCCTCCGAGCTGGAGGTCGATCTCGGCCGGTGCGAGATCAAGACGTTCAGCGACGGGGAGATCTGGGTGAAGTACAGCGAGAACATCCGCGGGCTGCGACGTGTTCATCGTTCAGTCGACGAACCCGCCCGCGGAGAATCTGCTGGAACTCCTGATCATGATCGACGCGGCGAGGCGGGCGTCGGCGCGGAAGGTCGCGGCGGTGATCCCCTACTTCGGGTATGCGCGGCAGGACCGGAAGGACCAGCCGCGGGTGTCCATCACCGCGAAGCTGGTGGCGAACCTGCTGACGAGGCGGGCGCGGACCGGGTCATCACGATGGACCTGCACGCGCCGCAGATCCAGGGGTTCTTCGACATCCCGGTGGACCACCTCTACTCGTCGGCGGTGCTGGTGAAGTACTTCCAAGACCGAAGAAGCTGCCGAACCTCGCGGTCGCCTCGCCGGACGTCGGCGGCATCAAGATGGCCCGGGCGTATGCGAAGCGGCTCGAGGCGGACCTGGTGGTCATCGACAAGCGGCGGCCGCGGCAGAACGAGGCCGAGGTGATGAACATCATCGGCGACGTCGAGGGGAAGAACATCCTGATCGTGGACGATCTGGTCGATACCGCGGGGACCCTGTGCAACGCCGTGCGAGGCGCTGAGGAAGGCGGGGGCGACGGAACGTCTATGCCGCCTGCACCCATCCCGTGCTCTCGGGCAAGGCGTTCGAGCGGATCGACAGCGTCCGGGCTGAAGAAGATGCTGGTCACCGACACGTTCCCCCTGAAGCGGGAGTCGCCGAAGATCGAGGTGGAGACCGTCGCGACATTTTCGCCGAGGCGATCAAGCGGACGTTCAAGCACAAGTCGATCAGCTCGCTGTTCGACGTCGACAAAGGTTAATCAGCGACACGATCGTAACGAGGAGAATCAGCATGTCCGAGATCGTGTTGAACGCCGAACGTCCGGACCGCAGCCGGCAGACATGCCAAGCATACCCGCGACCAAGGGGATGATCCCCGGCGTCTACTACGCCCGCGGCGAGGAGAACATCGCTATCCAGGTGCCCAAGGTCGGCCTGGACACGCTGGTGTTCACGTCCGAGACCCACGTCATCGACCTCCGATCTGCCGACGGGACCGCCGAAGAAGTGCATCCTGCGCGACGTCCAGTTCGATCCGATCACCGACCGGCCGATCCATTTCGACCTCCAGGGACTGAAGGAGAACGAGAAGCTGACGATCGAGGTCCCCGATCGTCCTCACCGGCGGCGTTCCGAAGGGGGTGCGCGACGGCGGCATGCTGCAGCACTTCATCCACAAGCTGAAGATCTCCTGCCTCCCGAAGGACATCCCGGCAGAAGATCGAGATCGATGTCGAGCGAGCTGGACATCAACGACTTCGTGCACGTCAGCGACCTGAAGCTGCCGAACGTCACGGTCATGGAAACCCCGACAGCGCGGTCGTCGGCGTGATGCCGCCGCACGGTCACGAAGGAAGCCGAGGTCGCAGCGCCGACCGAAGTGGCCGCCAGCAGGAACCCGAAGTGGTGGGCAAGGGGAAGAAGGCCGAGGAGGGCGAGGCGGAGCCGAGGCGGCCAAGGCGGACGCCAAGGCACCCAGAAGCGGACGCCAAGAGAGAAGAAGTGACCGCTGGTGGATCCGGTCATCGTCGCCGGCCTGGGGAATCCCGGGCCCCGTATGCGGGGACGCGCCACAACGTGGGATTCCGGGTCGTCGACGAACTGGGACGCCGGCACCGCGCGGCCTGGGTGTCCGGCGCGGGCCCGGGCTGGAGGCCCGCTGCCTGGTGCGTGAGCAGCCGGTTCTCCTGCTGAAACCCCTGACCTACATGAACAGCAGCGGCGCCGCGGTGACGGCGGCTCTGGACCGGCATCAGGTTCCGGCCGGACGGCTGCTGGTGGTGGTGGATGATATCGCGCTCCCCCTGGGCCGGCTGCGGATGCGGCCGGGAGGCAGCGACGGAGGGCACAACGGCCTCGCCTCCGTGATCCAGGAGCTGGCCACCGAAGCGATCCCGCGCCTGCGCTGCGGGATCGCGGGAGAGGAGCCGCCGGCGGGAGAGTTTCTGCGCGACTTCGTCCTCTCCCCCTTCGCGCCCACGGAGGATCCGGAGGCCGAGGGGATGATCCGGCGCGCGGCGGACATGGTGGAGGAATTCGCGGTCTCGGGCATCGACGGCCGCCATGAAATCTGTAAACAGCAGCACATAACCAACATGAGGCATCCCCTCTACTCTTCAATTCACCGCCCGGTGAGTATTGGAGGGTCATCGTGCAACACAGCTAGACGTCCACAGGGAGGACAGACATGGACAACACCCATCGTCTGTACGAGACCACGTTCATCGTGAACGCCTCGCTCGACGACCCGCAGGTTGATGCGGTCGTCGCGCGCGTGCAGGACACGATCACCAAGAACGGCGGAACCATCAAGGCGGTCAACAAGTGGGGCCGCAAGCGGCTCTCCTATCCGATCAACAAGAAGACGAACGGCTTCTACGTCAACATCGAGTTCACAGTCGCCGGCAGCCGCGCCGACCGCTCTCGAGCGGTCATACCAGCTCGACGAGATGATCCTGCGGCACCTCACGATCGTCGCTCGACAAGCGGGCCCTCAAGGCCCGCGCGGCCGCCGCCGCCGCAGCAGCAGCCGTCGCTGCTCCGCGCCGGATGCAGCCCCTGCACCGGCCCGTGAACCGCTCTTCACCGAAACCCCCGACGAACGCAAAAAGGATTGACGGAACGCCATGAGACCGCCAGCAAAACCTACGACCCAACGCGAACGGACGGGGCGGATTCCGCAAGCGGCCCGCCGCGAACGGGACAACCAGGCCCCGCGCAAGAAACGGACCTGCAGGTTCTGCGACGCCAAAGACATCTACATCGACTACAAGGACGAGAAGACGCTCCAGCGGTTCGTCACGCGAACAGGGGAAGATCATCCCCAAGCGCATCACGGGCACCTGCGCCAAGCACCAGCGCCAGCTCGTCCAGGCCATCAAGCGGGCACGGCATCTGGCACTGCTCCCGTTCGTGTCCGATTCCATCCGCTAGACCGCAAGAGCGACGAAGGAACCCCATGCATGAAAGTCATATTGCGGAAAGACCACGACAAGCTCGGCCAGATCGGCACGATCGGTCGACGTGAAGGACGGGTACGCCCGCAACTTCCTGATCCCCAACGGCATCGCCTACCCGGCGACCGAGGGGAACATGCGGGCGCTGGAGGAGGAGAAGACGGCAGGCCTCCGCGGCGCTCCGACAAGGAGACGAAGGGCAGCGAGCAGCTCGCCGCCGAACTGGAGAAGAGTCTCCCTGACGATCAAGATGAAGGTGGGCGAAGACGAGAAGCTCTTCGGCTCCGTCACCGCCCAGATGATCGCCGACGCCCTCAAGGAAAAGGGATCGACGATCGACAAACGGATCATCGACCTCGAAGAGCCGATCAAGGCGCTCGGGATCTATACCGTGAACGTCAAGCTCCACCAGAGGTCACCGGCGAAGTGAAGGTCTGGGTGGTCCGCGAGTACAGGGTCGCCCGTCACCGGCGTCCGCCCCGTGGTGGGCGCCGAGCGTCGATCCCGGGACCTGTCACACCGTTGTTCACAGTAGAGGACACACTATGGCCAAAGAACTCAAGACGCTCGAGAGTCACGATCCGGTTCGCCGGGGATTCCGGCGACGGGATGCAGCTCACCGGAACGCAGTTCACCAACACCGCGCGGCGCTCGGGGCCGACCTGAGCACCCTGCCCGACTATCCGGCCGAGATCCGCGCTCCCGCGGGCACCACCTACGGCGTGAGCGGATTCCAGATCCGGTTCGGCAGCACCGACATCCACACCCCGGGCGACATCCTGCGACGTGCTCGTCGCGATGAACCCGGCGGCGCTGGTCACCAACCTGAAGCATCCTCCGCGACGGCGGCACGCTCATCGTCAACGAGGACGCCTTCACCGACAAGAACCTCAAGCTCGCCGGGATCGCGACCGAACCCGCTCGAGGACGGCTCGCTGGCCAGGTACAGCTGTCCACCGCGTGCCGATCAGCAAGATGACCGCAGAACGCCCTGGCCGACATGAACCTCTCCACGACGGCTCGTCGACAAGACCAAGAACTTCTTCGCGCTCGGACTGATGTACTGGATGTACAACCGGCCGATGGACCAGTCCGATCAAGTTCATCCAGGAGAAGTTCGGCACGAAGGACGCCGAGGTCGCCGAAGCGAACCTGCGCGTGCTGCACGCGGGCTACAACTACGGCGATACCACCGAGGTCTTCACCACCCGCTACGAAGTCAAGCCGGCGCAACTCCCTCCCGGGAAATACCGCAACATCATGGGGAACGTCGGCCACGGCCCTCGGACTGGTCGCCGCGGCGGAAAAGGCGAAGCTCCAGCTCTTCCTCGGGAGCTACCCGATCACGCCGGCCAGCGACATCCTGCACGAGCTCTCCGGGATGAAGAAGTTCGGCGTCAAGACCTTCCAGGCCGAGGACGAGATCGCCGCCATCTGCTCGGCCATCGGCGCCTCCTATGCCGGCGCACTCGCCGCCACGACCACCAGCGGCCCGGGGCTCGCCCTGAAGACCGAAGGCGATCGGCCTCGCGGTCATGCTGGAACTCCCGCTGGTGATCATCAACGTCCAGCGCGGCGGCCCGAGCACCGGCCTCCCGACCAAAACCGAACAGGCGGACCTGCTGCAGGCCATGTATCGGCCGCAACGGCGAAGCCCCGCTCTGCGTCATCGCCGCCTCCACCCCGGCCGATTGCTTCACCATGGCCTACGAGGCGGCCCGGATCGCCGTCAAGTACATGACCCCGGTCATCTGCCTGACCGACGGCTACCTCGGGCAACGGCGCCGAACCGTGGCGCATCCCGCGGGTGGAAGACCTTCCCGCGATCCCCGTGACGTTCGCGAACGATCCGGCGACGTTCCAGCCGTACTGCCCGCGACCCGAAGACCCTTGCCCGGCCGTGGGCGATCCCCGGCACACCCGGACTCGAACACCGGATCGGCGGACTGGAGAAGGAGGACATCACCGGGAACATCAGCTACGATCCCGAGAACCACCACCGGATGATCAAGACTCCGCGCCGAAAAGATCGACCGGATCGCGGACGATATCCCGCTGCAGGAAGTGGAAGGAGAACCCTCCGGAGAACTTCTCGTCGTGGGCTGGGGAAGCACCTACGGCGCGATCAAGAGCGCCGTGGTCAAGGCGCGCGCCACGCGGCCATGAAGCGTCGCACGCTGCATCTGCGGTACATCAACCCGCTTCCCGAAGAACCTCGGGGAGATCCTCGAAGCGTTCAAGCAGGATCCTCGTCCCCGAGATCAACAACGGCCAGCTCATCCGGCTGCTCCGCGAACACTTCCTTGTGGCGACCATCGGCTTCAACATGGTCCAGCGGGCTTCCGCTGCAGTGCCGAAGAGATCGACGCAACGCTGATCGATCTCCGTGCTGGGAGGAACACAATGCCTGAGACACGAGACCGCCGCCCCGCAAAGCTGACCATCAAGGACTTCCAGTCCGACCAGGACGTCCGCTGGTGCCCGGGATGCGGGGACTATTCGATCCTCGCGCAGGTCCAGCGGGTCTTCCCGGAGTTCAAGCATCGGAAAGAGAACTACGTGGCCGTCTCGGGCATCGGCTGCTCCAGCCGTTTCCCCTACTATATGGACATCTACGGTCTCCACGGGATCCACGGCCGCGCCCCGGCGATCGCCTCCGGGGTGAAGATCGCGAACCCCGGACTGGACGTGTGGGTGGCCACCGGCGACGGCGACGGCCTGAGCATCGGCGGGAACCACATGATCCACATGCTGCGGAGGAACATCGAACATCAAGGTGATGCTGTTCAACAACCAGATCTACGGCCTGACCAAGGGCCAGTACTCCCCCACCTCGACCCTCGGCCAGATGACCAAGTCGACCCCGATGGGGGTGATCGACTATCCCTTCATTCCGGTCTCCCTCGCCCTGGGCGCCGGTGCCACGCTCGTTGCGCGGAGCCATGGACCGCGATCCGAAGCATGCTGCAGGAGATGGTCCGGCGGGCCGAAGCACCACAAGGGCGCGTCGTTCATCGAGATCTACCAGAACTGCAACGTCTTCAACGACGGCGCCTTCTTCCTGTTCACGGAGAAGGAGACCCGAGAAGACCACGTGGTCTACCTCGAACACGGGAAGCCGCTGGTGTTCGGCAAGCAGAAGGAGAAAGGGATCCGTCTGAACGGCTTCACCGCCGAGGTCGTCAACATCGCAGGAGGGAACCTACTCGGTGAACGATCTGCTCGTCCACAACGAGAAGGATTCCACGCTGGCGTTCATCCTGGCGAACATGATCCACAATCCGGAGCTCCCCCGGCCGATGGGGGTGTTCCTCGCGTCGATCGACCGACATACGAAGATGCAGATGCAGGACCAGATCGCCAAGCGCACGTTCACGCGGACAGGCGGACCTGCAGAAGCTCTGCTGGACGGCGACGAGACCTGGATCATCGAGTAACCGGGGCGAGAACATCGCCCGCCGCGATCGTCAAAGGGAGGCCCTGCCTCCCTTTTTGTCAGCGAGAGGCCCAACAGCATGACGATCCATGCCGAGATTGAACGCCTCCTGCCGCTCCTGCGGGGAGCGCGCGCGGTTCGTCCTGACCACCCACGTGAATCCGGACGGTGACGGCCTCGGCTCCGTCCTGGCCCTCGCCGCGGCCTTCCGGTCGACCGGCGCCCGCGCCGAGATCATCAACCACAGCTCCACCCCCTTCGTCTTCCGGTTCCTCGATCCCGGATCCTCCATCAGAGTGTATGCCGCCGAACGCGACGATCCCGTGATCGCGGAGGCCGACCTCATCCTGGTGGTCGACACGAACCACCCGGACCGGCTCCGGTCGATGGAGCGGAGCGTCCTCGCAGCTCGCGGGGAACGAAGATCTGCATCGACCATCACCTGGATCCCGCGCCGTTCGCCGCTCACTACCTCGTGGACGACGACGCCACCTCCACCGGGGAGATCGTCTACCACCTGCTCGTCCGCTGGCTGGGAGCCCCTCTCCCGCAGCCGATCGCCACGGCGCTCTACTGCGCCATCATGACCGACACCGGGCTCGTTCCGCTACCCGCGCGTGGACCCCGAGATCCACCGGATCGTGGCCCACCTGATCGAATGCGGCGCGGATCCCGTGGCCATCTACTCGCAGGTGTACGAGCGATGGTCAGGCGGGCGCCTGCAGCTTCTCGGGGAGATGCTCGCCGGCCTGAAGCTCAGCGCCGGAGGCCGCATCGCGTCGGTCGCCGTCACCCGTGACATGCTCCGGCGAACCGGGACCGACGAGGAGGATACCGACAACTTCACCGTGTATCCCATGAGTGTCGAAGGGGTCGCGGCCGGGATGCTCTTCCTGGAACTCCCCGACGGGGTCAAGATCAGCTTCCGTTCGAGAGGCGACATTCCCATCAACGAGCTCGCAAAGGAATTCGGGGGGAACGGACACAAGAATGCGGCGGGGGCCCGGATCGAGGGGCGGGTCCCTGGAGGTCGTCCGGCCCGCCGTCCTGAAGGCCGCCGAAAAGTATCTCCCACCAACGGAAGACGAAGCATGCTGAAACTCCTTTCATCGGAGCTGAACGCCGCGCGCGCAGATGTCCTCGCGATCCTCTGCACGGAAGAGGATGTTTCGCAACGACCCGGATCGTTCACGCGGTTCACGAGGGACGTCCCGGCCCACCTGCAACGCAAGGTGTTCGAGGGAAAGGATGGCCAGACGCTGCTGCTCGTCCCCCACAAGATGAAGGTCCACCACCTGCTCCTGGTCGGGGCAGGAAAGTCGGAACGCCTTTCTCTCGAGAAACTCCGCCGGGCGGCGGGGACCGCGGTCAGGACCGCCAACGGCCTCAAAGCGGCATCCCTCGCGTTCGCTCTCCCCGACCGTCGACTCCTCCGCGAGGGTTCCTGGGAGGTCGACCCCTGCCCCTATCCGCTGCTCATCCGTGCCATGGGGGAGGCGGCGATCCTTGCGAACTACCGTTTCCAGAAGTACATTTCCTCGGCGAACGGGAAGCCGACCGTCCGTACCGTGACGTTCGTGGCTGACTCACGAGCGCGAGGCAGGTCGGCTCCGCTCCGCCCTGGCGACCGCAGAGACGGTCGCCTCGGCCACGGTCCTCGCCAGGGATCTCACGAACGCTCCGGCGAACGAGATCGGGCCCGAAGCGCTGGCCGCACGGGCGCGGGCTGCGGGCAAGGCCTCGGGCTTCCGCGTCCGCGTGCTGAACGAACGGCAGATCCGCTCCCTTGGCATGGGGGGCCTCACCGCGGTCTCGAGCGGGAGTCACGCTCTCCCCCGGTTCGTGATCATGGACCACAACCCCGCCGGCGCGCCCAGGGGAACCGTGGTGCTGATCGGTAAGGGGGTGACGTTCGATTCGGGAGGGATCTCGATCAAGCCCTCCGCCGGGATGGCGGAGATGAAGATGGATATGGCGGGGGCGGCCGCGGTCATCGGCACGATGTCCGTCGCCGCACGCCTCAAGCTCCCCTTCCGGCTGGTCGGGCTGGTCCCGGCGACGGAGAACATGCCCGGGGGCTCCGCCACGCGTCCGGGAGATATCCTGCGTCATCTGAACGGGCTGACGTCTGAGGTGGACAACACCGATGCCGAGGGGAGACTCATCCTCGCGGATGCGCTCGCCTACGCAGACCGGTACTCGCCGGACCTGGTGATCGACCTCGCCACGCTCACCGGCGCGGTGGTCGTGGCACTGGGCCACGTGGCGGCCGGCATGCTGGGGAACGACCAGGAGGCCATCGACCGACTCCAGCAGGCGGGACTGCGCACCTACGAACGGGTGTGGCAGCTCCCGCTCTACGAAGAATACGAACGGCTGGTCAAGAGCGAGATCGCGGACGTCAAGAACGTCGGCGGGCGCTGGGCCGGCGCTATCACGGGGGCGATGTTCCTGAAGAAGTTCGTCGGGAAGTGGCGCTGGGTCCATCTCGACATCGCGGGAGCCGCGATGCTCGAGGAAAACACGGAGTACGCGGTCAGGGGAGGATCGGGTTTCGGCGTGCGGCTGTTGACCGAGTTCCTGGGATCGTGGAAGAAACCCCGGCCGTGGCGTGCCTGAGGCGTGGAACGCCGCAGGCGTGGAACGCCGTGGCAGACGTGGAACGATGGAGGGGCAGAGAAAGAATGAGGAGGGACCTGTGAAGAGGATCTCTGGAAAGATGCATCGTAGTGGTGGCCACGCTCCTGGGCGCGTCGCCTGCGTCCGCGCAGTATCCACAACGCGACGGCGCCGCGAATCCGGGCGAGAGGATGCAACAGGCCATCTCCTACGAGGTGGTGACCCTCCCCTCCGCGGATTCGCTCAGGACCCGGGTCGACGTGTTCTACCGTGTGGACCGGGCATTCTTCATCGCCGTGCGGAACCAGGACCCCTCCATCCCCTACCCCTTCGTCCGGCGCGGGGAGATCTCGATCGACAGATCCGGCAAGGAGGGGATCACGCAGGGGAAGTCCGTTCAGCGGGTGGAGATCGGCGAGGCCGCCCCGGACCCTGAGACCCCGGGGGAGCGCAAGTGGTACACGGGGGCGTTCTCCTTTGAGATGCCTCCGGGCCCCCTCACCTTCCGTTTCCTGGTGGACGACCTCGAATCGAAGCGTTCGTTCGTCGAAGGGCCGCGGAACATCGACGTCCCGTCGTTCACCGCGACCCCTGCCGCGGACCCGGTGTTCGTCATCCGCGGGTCCGACTCGCTCACCCTGGCACCGATGAACTACGGCGGCGACCTCCTCTTCGGGAGCGGAGGCGAGTTGCTGATCGCCTGGCGATCGCCCGGAGCAGGTCCGGTCAACGTCGAGTACAGCTTCACCGTCCGCGAGCCGGGCGGCCCGGGGGACGTTGTGCTGAAGGACTCGCTCGACGGCGTGAGGCCGATGACCGGGTACGCGCTCACCCTTCGCGGCGACAGCGGCCACGCGGAGTACAGGCTGGTCCCCGACAGCACTGCGCCCCTGGCAATCGTGGTGGTACCGTTCGCGGCGCAGTCCCTTCCGCTGCGCCCCTACACCCTGACGGTCTGGATCAGGGACGGGGCCCGGCTCCGGGAGCTCCCGAAGACCTTCCGGATGGTGTGGCCGGACATGCCGTTCTCTCTGAGGGACGTGGACTTCGCGCTGCAATCCCTGCGTCACATCACCACCCCTTCGGAGCTGGATTCCCTCATGTCGGGGGGGTTCGAACAGGAACGGGAGAACCTCGAACGATTCTGGAAGAAGCGGGATCCGACACCGGCAACCGCGTTCAACGAGGTGATGGCACAGTACTACCGCCGCGTGGATCACGCCATCCGCGCATTTGCGACGTTGAAACAGCCTGACGGCACCCGAACGGACCGGCGGGCGGATCTATATCCTGTACGGACAGCCGACGAAGGTGGACCGGACCCTCGACCCGCCCTCCGGCCGGGAGGTCTGGTCCTATGCCCGGTTGAAGAAGCGGTTCACGTTCGTCGATGCCACCAAGACCGGCGCCTATGTGCTGGTCTCCACGGACACCCTATGAAACCACGCATCGCGATCACCATGGGGGACATGAACGGCATCGGGCCGGAAGTGGCTCTGAAGGCCGCCGTCTCCCCCGCCGTCCGCAGGGTGTGCGAACCCCTGCTCGTCGGTCGTCCCGAGGTCTTCGCCCGCTACGCCCGACTGCTCCGTCCGGTCCCCCGCCTCACCGTGGGGCCGCCCGGGGAAAAGGCCGGAGGGGGTCCCGGGATCCGCGTGATCGAGGTCCCGGGCGCGAAGGCCGTGGCCCGGCCCGGCCGGATCACCAGGCAGGCCGGAGAAGCCGCCTCGCGCGCGATCGCCGCCGCCACCCGCATGGCGCTTGTCGGCGACGTGCAGGCGATCGTTACCGCGCCGGTGTCCAAGCGGGCGCTCCACATGGCGGGGATAGCGTATCCCGGACAGACCGAACTTCTGAAGGACCTGACGGACTCCCCCTCGGTGGCGATGATGCTTGTGTCGCCGACGATGCGCGTCGGCCTGGCAACCATTCATCTTCCGCTGTCGCAGGTCCCGGGCGCGCTGACCCGTGCGACACTCTCCGGCAGGATCGTCACCATCCACACCGCGCTCAGGAAGGACTGGGGGATCGCCCGCCCACGGCTGGCAGTGCTGGGTCTGAACCCCCACGCGGGAGAGGGTGGAGACATCGGGAAGGAAGAGGAACGGGTCATCGTCCCCGTCCTGGCCCGGCTCCGCGCGGACGGCATCAGGGTCGAGGGACCGTTCCCCGCAGACGCTTTTTTCGCCCGCGGGGAGCACGGGCGCTACGATGCGGTGGTGGCGATGTACCACGACCAGGGGCTGATCCCACTGAAGATGACCGCACGCGGGCGGGGAGTGAACTACACCGCCGGGCTGAGGATCGTGAGAACCTCGCCCGACCACGGGACCGCATTCCCGATCGCGGGAACAGGCGCCGCGGATCCCCGGAGCATGGTGGAAGCGATCCGGCTCGCCGCCGCACTGGCACGGGCCAGGGCGAAGGACCGATCATGATCAAGTTCCAGAACGTCTCGTTTTCTTTCCCCGGACACCCGGTCCTGAACGACTGCTCGTTCGAGATCCACCCCGGGGAGTTCCTGTTCCTTGTCGGACAGACCGGCTGCGGGAAGAGCACCCTTCTCCGGCTGATCTACATGGACCTCGAGCCCACCCGGGGGGTGGTGATCGTCGGGAAGTACCACTCGTCGCACATCCCGCAGAGCGAGAAGCCGCACCTCCGGCGGACGCTGGGGATCGTGTTCCAGGATTTCCGTCTGATGGAAGACCGGTCGGTCTACGAGAATATCGCCTTCACCCTGCACGTGACCGGCACCCCCGGTTCGGAGATCAAGAAACGGGTGCTGCACGTCCTCGCGGACGTGGGCCTCAGCCACGTGCGCAACAAGATGGCGTTCGAATTGTCCGGCGGGGAGCAGCAGCGCGTCGTGATCGCGCGCGCCCTCGTGAACGATCCCAGCTTCCTGCTGGCGGACGAACCGACGGGGAACCTGGACCCGGGGACTTCGCGGGAGATCCTGCAGCTGCTGAAGGACATCAACACACGCGGGACGGCGGTCGTGATGGCGACGCACAACTACGAACTGGTGCGGAAGGTCCGCGAGAGGATCCTGCAGGTGAAGAACGGGAAGGTCTTCGACGTGGAACTGAAGTAGGCTGTGGCCCGACGGCCGTGGGCCGGCGGCCATGGGCCCATGGCGCTCAGCCCGCGACGGCTTCGACGCGTTTGACCTCGGGCAGGGAGTGCATGAGGGCCCGTTCCACGCCGGCGCGGAGCGTCAGATGTGACATCGGGCAGCGAGCGCAGGTCCCCTCCCACCGGATCTCCAGCACACCCGTCTCGTCGAGGAAGCGCACCACCCGCACATCCCCCCCGTCGGCTCTCAGGTACGGCCTCACCGCGTCCAGGCAGTTTTCCAGCCGGGTGGTGAACGGGGTTTCCATGGGGAACTCCTTCGCGCCGCTCAGATCTGGATATCCACGGGAGCCGCCTGGGAGGCGTTCCGTATGCTCACCCGCGCGGCCATGTTCCGGGCGATCGCCATAAAAACGTCACCCTGGACCTTCGCGGCCGGATCGCAGACCACGGGGATCCCGGTATCGCCGCTGACGCGCACGCTGGTGTACAGGGGGATCTCGCCGAGGAACGGGACTCCGAGCTCCTCTGCGGCCCTGCGGCCTCCGCCGTGGTTGAAGATCTCCTCACGAGTGCCGCAGTGTGAACAGACGTAGTAGCTCATGTTCTCGATGATCCCCAGGATCGGCACGTTCACCTTCTCGAAGAGCGCGTACCCCTTGCGCGCGTCGGCGAGGGAGACGTCCTGCGGCGTGGTCACCAGCACCGAACCGGTGAGCGGGATGGTCTGCACCAGGGTGAGCTGGATGTCGCCGGTCCCCGGCGGCAGGTCGAAGACCAGGTAGTCCAGCTCTCCCCAATCGACGTCCGACAGGAATTGCTTCACCGCCCCGCTGACCATCGGGCCCCGCCAGATCATCGCCTGATTCGGCTCCACGAAGAAGCCGATCGACATCACCTTCACCCCCCACTTCTCCAGCGGCACGAGCTTCTTGTCGCGCATCCTGGGCTTCTCGTTGATCCCCATCATGAGCGGGATGGAGGGGCCGTAGATGTCGGCGTCGACCAGTCCCACCGCGGCGCCGTCGCGCGCCAGCGCGGCGGCCAGATTGACCGCCACGGTGGATTTCCCGACCCCGCCCTTGCCCGACGCCACAGCGATGGTGTTCTTGACGCCCGGAAGGACCGTGGCCTTCTGTCCGTTCTCGTGCCTGGTCACCCGCGAGGTCATCTCGACCGTGACAGTGCCGACCCCTTCGATCTGGTTCCGGATCGCCTGTTCGGCGGCCCCTTTCAGCTCCTCGCGCACGGGGCAGGCCGGCGTGGTGAGCTCCACGGTCACGCGGACGTCGGCCCCCTGGATATCCACCTGCGTGACGAACCCGAGGGTGACGATGTCGCGGTGGAGATCCGGGTCCTTGACGGACCGGAGTGCCTGAAGAACGTTGGCCTGGTTCAGGATCATGGGCATCGAGCCGGGATTGTTCGGGGACGAAGGATCGCGGGGGGCCGGCAGATGATGGGCCGCGGCCCCCCCCGGTACAGGATACAACACCGCATCAGTGGAGAACGTTCATCCGTTTGCCGACCTTTTCGAACGCAACGAGCGCCCGGTCGATGTCTTTCCGGGTGAGGGCGGCCGAGATCTGTGCCCGCAGCCGGGCCTCTCCGCGCGGGACGACCGGGAACCAGAGCCCGCGGATGTAGACCCCCTCCTTGAGCAGTGCGGCACTCATGTCCTGCGCCACCGCCGCCTCTCCCAGCATGATCGGCACGATGGGATGGTCCCCCTCGAGAATGGTGAATCCCAGCCGGACGATCTCCTTCCGGAAGTAGGCGGTGTTCTCGTGCAGGCGGCGGACGATGCTCCGGTCCTTCATGAGCAGGTCGAACGCGGCCCCGGCTCCGAAGACGATGGACGGCGGGAGGGAATTGGAGAAGATGTACGTGCGGGCCTTCTGCCGCATGTAGGCGATCAGTTCCTTTTTGCCGCTGATGTACCCTCCGGCGGCTCCTCCCATGGCTTTCCCCAGGGTGCCGGTCAGCACGTCGATCTGTCCGTGAACCCCTTTCGCTTCGGGGGTCCCTCTCCCCCGCTTGCCGCAGACCCCGACGGCGTGGGAATCGTCCACGAACAGGGTCGCGCCGTACTGCCGGGCGATCGGGACGAGACGGTCGAGCGGGGCCAGGTCCCCCTCCATGCTGAAGACCCCGTCGGTGGCGATGATCCGGAAGCGGTAGGGGGCGTTCTGGTCTTCTTCCAGCTGCCGGACGAGGTCGTCCATGTCGGCATGCTTGTAGATCTTCTTGTCCGTCGTTTCGGCGCGGCAGAGGCGCTGGCCGTCGATGATGCTGGCGTGGTTCAGCCGGTCGGAATAGATGACGTCCTTGTAGGTCTCGTTCCCCAGCTTCTCGTTGGTGATGGAGGCGAAAAAGGCCTCGTTCGCGGCCCAGCAGGAGGAAAAGAGGATGGTGTCCTCGGTCCCGAGAAATTTCGAGATCTTCTTTTCCAGGTCGAAGTGGATGTCCTGAGTTCCGCAGATGAACCGGACGGAGGCGACGCCGTACCCGTACTCCTTGATCCCCCTGATGGCCGCGGCTTTGACCTTCGGATGGTTCGACAGCCCCACGTAGTTGTTGGAGGCCAGCATCACCACCTTCTTCCCCTTCACCTTCACGATCCCGTCCTGGGGCCCCTGGAGCGGGACCTCGTACTTGTAGGTCTTGGACTCTTCGAGTCCCAGAAGCTCATGGTGAACCAGTTCGAGCATCGTCTGTGCCATGGGGTCTCTCCGGTGTCAGTGGTGGAACGGCAGCGGATTCTTCGTTAGCCGAGCGATGACGTACGGAGGTGTCCGGCTGGACCAGCCGCGCGGCGAAGGATCCATCCATCCCGTGCCGGTGCGGGTAGGTCTGCACGAAACCCTCCGGCGAGACCAGGTCCGCGTGGACGAGGCTGCCGGCGGGATCCAGCGTGAATTCCGGGTGGCTGGCGAGGAACGCCGCCACGATCTCCTGGTTCTCCTCGGGCTCGATGGTGCAGGTGCTGTAGACCAGCACGCCGCCGGGGCGGACCAGACGCGCGGCGTTGTCGAGCATGGCGTTCTGTCCTCTGGTCAGCGAGATGAGGTCCGTGACATCCCGTTTCCATTTCATGTCGGGTTTCTTGGCCAGGGTCCCGAGGCCCGAGCAGGGGGCGTCCAGCAGGACCCTGTCGGCCGGCTCGAGATCGACCGTCGACGCATCCTCCGCTCGCAGGGTGATGATCTTGAGGCCGAGCCTCTCGACCGACCTGTGGATCAGCTGGAGCTTGGCCTCGTACTTGTCGAACGCCAGGATCTCCCCCTGGTTCGACATCATCTCCGCGATGTTCGTGGTCTTCCCGCCCGGTGCGGCGCAGAGGTCGATGACCCGCTGTCCGGGCCGGGGATCCAGGAGGGTGCAGGGAAGCGCCGCGCTCTCGTCCTGCACCGTGAAGTAGCCGTTCCGGAAGAGTTCCATCTGGCCGATGCGGGCCAGGGAGCGGACGCGGACGAAGAACGGCAGGTAGGGCGAAGGGGTCGCGTGGATCTCCTGCGCGCGCAGCAGACCCAGGAACCCGTCACGGTCGATCTTCAGCCGGTTGACGCGCAGGCAGAGCGAGGGCTTCTCGTTGTTCGCGGCCATCAGGCGTTCGGTCTCCTCGCGCCCGTAGCGGTCCAGCCAGCGTTTCACCATCCAGTGGGGATGCGAGTAGAAGACCGCGAGGTACTGCGACGGGTCCTCAGCGGGATCCGGGTAACGGATCCCCTCGAGGTTCCTGATGATGTTCCGGAGAACGGCATTGACGAGTCCGGCGGGTTTTTCGCCGCGGATCCGTTTCACGAATTCGACGGCCTCGTTGACCGCGGCCGCGTGCGGGATCCGATCGAGGAAGAGGATCTGGTAGAGGGCGACGCGCAGCCCGTTCTTGACGTTGATCTCCGACTTGGCGAAGTTCCCGTGCGAGAAGCCGTTGAGCACCCAGTCCAGCCGGTGCTGCCAGCGGAGGACGCCATGCGCCAGTTCGTTGAGGAGTCCCTTGTCGGGGTCGGAGAGATCGCCGGAACGCAGCTCGGCCTCGAGCAGTTTGTCCAGATAGGAGTCGGTCCGCTCGACGCGGTTCAGCACCTTGACGGCGGTGCCGCGGGGTCCGGCGTAGAGACTACGTCGTTCCTGGGGGAGATGGGGGGAGTCGTCGGTCATGGCGGCGAAACAGAAACGTTCCGCGGAGGCGCGGAACGTTCTGCCCGGACAGAGGCCCCCGGATCACGCGGCCGGTGTGTCGGCCGTCTTTTTCGCGTACTTCCTGTTGTAGCGTTCGACCCGGCCCGCGGAGTCGACCAGCTTCTGCCTGCCGGTGAAGAAGGGATGGCAGGCGGAGCAGATCTCGATCTTCAGGTTGCCGCCGGTGGACCGCGTCTCGAACGTGTTGCCGCACACGCAGGTCACCACGGCCTTGTTGTACTCGGGATGGATACCGTCTTTCATGGTCTCTTCTCTCTGGATGGAGCTCCTGTGCAAGAGATCTCTGGTGTCTCCGTGGCACCAGCACGCTCCCAGCATTTAAAAATACGCACTCCGGGGCTCAAAATCAACAAAAAACCGTCCCGCCAGGGGCGGGACGGCTTTTTTTGGTACGTACAGCGGGTTTTTTAGTACATATCCCCCATACCGCCGCCAGGAGGCATCGGCGGACCCGCCTTCTCTTCCTTCGGCTTCTCGACGATCGTGGCTTCGGTCGTGAGCAGCAGCGCTGCCACGGAAGCGGCGTTTTCGAGTGCCGTACGGGCGACCTTCGTCGGATCGATGACCCCGGATTTCACCAGGTTCTCGTACTGCTCGGAGAACGCGTTGAACCCGTAGTCGTCCTTTCCGGCCTTCACGTTGTTCACCACCACGGAACCTTCGTGGCCGGCGTTCTCAACGATCAGACGGATCGGCTCCTCGAGGGAGCGCCGGATGATGTCCACGCCGGTCTGCTGGTCCTCGTTGGCGAGCTTCAGGCCGTCGAGTTTCCCCGCGGCGCGCAGGTAGGCGACGCCGCCGCCGGGCACGATCCCTTCCTCCACCGCTGCACGGGTGGCATGGAGGGCGTCCTCGACGCGGGCCTTCTTCTCCTTCATTTCCACTTCCGTCGCGGCGCCGATCTTCAGCACGGCCACGCCGCCGGAGAGTTTCGCCAGACGTTCCTGGAGCTTCTCCTTGTCGTAGTCGGAGGTGGTCTTCTCGATCTGCGCCTTGATCTCGTTGATGCGCTTCTTGATGTCTTCCTTTTTCCCGGCGCCTTCCACGATCGTGGTGTTGTCCTTGTCGATCGTGACCTTCTTCGCGCGGCCGAGATAGCTCAACGTGGCGTTCTCCAGCTTGTAGCCCTGCTCCTCGGAGATCACCGTGCCGGCGGTCAGGATCGCGACATCCTCGAGCATCGCCTTGCGGCGGTCGCCGAAACCGGGGGCCTTCACGGCCGCGACGCGCAGCGTGCCGCGCAGCTTGTTGACCACGAGGGTCGCGAGCGCTTCGCCTTCCACGTCCTCCGCGATCACCAGGATCGGGCTTCCCGTCTGGGCGACCTTCTCCAGCACCGGCAGCAGGTCCTTCATCGAGGAGATCTTCTTGTCATGGATCAGGATGACCGGATTCTCGAGGACCGTTTCCATCGTCTCGGCATCGGTCACGAAGTAGGGCGACATATAGCCGCGGTCGAACTGCATCCCCTCCACCACCTCGATCGTGGTGTCGGTCCCCTTCGCCTCTTCCACGGTGATGACGCCGTCGGTACCGACCTTCATCATCGCATCCGCGATCAGGTCGCCGATGATCAGGTCGTTGTTGGCGGAGATGGCGCCGACCTGGGCGATCTCCTTCTTGCTGGTCTTGTCGACGGGCTTGCTGAGACCCCTGAGACCCTCGACCACCTTCTGGACCGCGATGTCGATCCCGCGCTTGAGATCCATCGGGTTCGCGCCCGCGGCCACGTTCTTGAGTCCTTCACGGACGATCGCCTGCGCCAGCACGGTCGCCGTCGTGGTGCCGTCGCCGGCCACGTCGGACGTTTTTGACGCGACCTCGCGCACCATCTGCGCGCCCATGTTCTCGATCGGGTTCTCGAGCTCGATCTCCTTCGCCACGGTCACGCCGTCCTTCGTAATGGTCGGCGCACCGAACTTCTTGTCGATGACGACGTTCCGGCCCTTCGGGCCAAGGGTCACCTTCACCGCGTCGGCCAGCTGGTCGACGCCGCGCTTCAGCGCGCTGCGGGCCTCGGTGTTGAAATGAATCAGCTTTGCTGCCATAATGGGTCCTTCTCCTTCAATGTTCGGTTAGACGATCGCGAAAATGTCGGCTTCGCGCATGATCAGGTAGTTCTCACCGTCGATCGTGACCTCGGTCCCGGAGTACTTGCCGTACAGGACCTTGTCGCCGACCTTCAGTTCCATCGTGACCTTCTTCCCATCGTCGGTCACCTTGCCGGGACCCACGGCCACGATCTCACCGATCACCGGCTTCTCCTTCGCGGTGTCGGGCAGGATGATCCCACCCTTGCTCTTTTCCTCCGCGGGAGCCGGCTTGATGATCACACGATCAGCCAACGGCTTCACTTTCATAGCGTCCTCCTAATTGATTGAATTTAAAGGTCTTACAGTTGCCGTACAGACAGAAACGAAGTATTAGCAATCACCAAGTAGAGAGTGCTAACAATATAGTCAACTGTGGGAAAAAGTCAAGCGGAAAAGTGGGCCTGTGCGAGCGGACACAACCCGCCGCCGGCGCCTCAGCGCCGGACGGCGGTCACGTCGAAAAAGTGGAACCCGTAGGAGGGAAGCTCGAAGAACATGCCCCGCGACTGGAGCCCGGCCGCGTCGCGGACGTAGACCGCATCCCCCATCAGGTCCTTGAACTCCAGCGAGGAGGGCTGCGGGTCCGCTGCCGGGATCTCCACGTAGCACTGCCCCGAGTGGGGAGCGTAGTTCACGATGATGCACCGGTCTCCGACCCCGTCCAGATGCCACCAGTAGGCGAGGAAGTTCTGTGCGGTGGGGTTGTCGTGCCAGGCCGGGCGGACGTCGAGGAGCCTCCACTCCCCCTCGCGCAGTACCGGGTGCGCGACGCAGACCAGCAGCCGCTCGTAAAATGACCGCGTGGCGGGAGATCCCGGTTCCTCCTGGCGGCGGATCAGCTGTACGGGCGGTTTGACGGTCAGACCGTCGAGCTGTCCGTCGTGCAGCAGCACCCCGCCGGGGATCGAGCAGGAGACGACCGCGGCCGCGAAATGCCAGGCGTCCGAAGGGAACGCCCGCGCGGCGCGCACCTCGTCGTGGTTCTCGATGAACCGGAGGGATCGCTTCTGGTAGGCGAGATCCGCCCGGAGGTGGTCGCGCACCGACAGGGCTCCCTCGTGACGCATGCGGTCATACAGACGTTTGTCGTAGGTGTAGTCGAACCCCAGCTGTTGCAGGTCCCACTCCCGATCCCAGTACACCTCGCCGATGAAGAGGAAGTCGGGGAACTCCTGCCGGACCTCGCGGACCGCCTCCGTCCAGAATTGCTCCCTCGGCGAAACCCGATCCAGCTCCGGCAGAAGCCAGCCCCAGGTCCGGAGAAACACGTCGTTCAACACGAGCATCGCCATGTCGCATCGGACCCCGTCGCATCGCTTGGCGATCTCCTTCAGTTGCGCCAGCATGGCGGCCCGCAGACCGTCATCGAAGTAGTTCAGCTGCGCGGTGTCGGTCCAGCCGGGAAAGGCCGGATCCTTCCCGTGGGCGATCACCGCCGGCCCGCGCAGGGTCTCGGCCCGGAAGAACCCGTCCGGGATCTCCTCGCCGGCGCGGATGTAGTACTCCGGATGCTCGTTCACCCACCGGTGGTCGCGTGCGGTATGGTTCGGGACGAAGTCCAGGATCAGCTTCACACCCCTGCGGGCAAGGCGCGTCCGCAGCGTCCGCAGGCCGTTCCATCCACCGAGCGTACGCGGGATGCTGTAGTCGCTGACGGCATACGGGGATCCCCCCACATCCTCGGGGGTCAGGTCGGGAAGGGCCTTCCGGTACTCCTCCTGAAGGTCCGGGTGGGTGCGGGCGATCTCCCTGACGACGGTCCCGGTGGACCAGACGCCCATCATCCAGACCGCATCGTACCCGAGGGAAGCCCATTCGTCCAGGAGCGCGTCGGGGATCGTCCCCAGCGTCACCGGTTCTTCCGACCGTGCGGAGAGGCGGTGCAGGAGCAACCGGGCATTGACCTCGAACACGATCGGATGCCCGCTTTTCGTCCGGACCTCAGTCTGCGTCTTTTTCTTCGCCATGGTTGTCCTCGTCTGGCAGGCTTTCCGCCGGGGGCGTTTCTCCCGTCCGGCCCCGCGCACCCCTTCAATGACCAGAACGCATTCCCCTTTCACCGGCCGGGTAGCGAGCTCCCTCAACAGTTCGGCGGCCGTCCCGCGCCTGGTCTCCTCGAACCGCTTGGTGATCTCCCTGGCCAGCGCCAAACGGCGCTCGCCGAAGATGGCGGCGATCTCCCCGAGCGTCCGCTCGATCCGGTGAGGGGCCTCGTAGAGCACGATCGTCCGCCATTCGGTGCTCAGCTCCTGCAGCCGGGTCCGGCGCCCCTTCTTGAGCGGCAGGAACCCCTCGAACACGAATCGGTCCATCGGGAGCCCGCTCATCACAAGGGCCGCCAGTACCGCGCTGGCCCCGGGGATCGGGATGACCCGCTTCCCCGCGGCGACCGCTTCGCGGATCATTGCATAGGCCGGGTCCGACACCCCGGGGGTCCCCGCGTCGGTGACGATCGCCACCGAGCGTCCTTCTTCGAGTGCGGCGATCAGCTGCGGGAGGCGCCGCACCTCGTTGTAGCCGTAAAAGCTGACCATCGGCTTCTCGATCCCCAGGTGCTTCAGCAGCGACCCCGTGGTCCGCGTGTCTTCCGCCGCCACCAGGTCCACTCCCTGCAGGATCGTGACCGCCCTCAGCGTGATGTCGCCGAGATTCCCGATGGGCGTGCTGACGACGTACAGGGCGCCGGGCTCAACGACCTCGGCCATTCAGATCCCCCAGTCGCGTGGGTAGCGGAAATCCACGTTGACCGTCCGCCCCGATACCTTGGCGATCAGCGGAGGCCGACGCTTGAACTGGGTCCGCTCCATGTTCCCCCGGATCCGCCGCACCAGCTTCTCGTCCCACCCCAGCGCCACCGTCTCTTCCACCGTCCGCCGATGGTCCACGAGCAGCGCAAGGACGAGATCGGCATCCCGGTACGAGAACCCCATCTCCCCTTCGTCCGTCTGTCCTTCCCAGAGGTCCGCCGACGGGCGCTTCTGGATCACCTCCGCCGGGACCCCGAGTGCGCGCGCGAGATCCCAGATCTGGGTCTTGTACAGATCACCCAGGGGGTTCAGCGCGCTGGCCATGTCCCCGAAGAGGGTCCCATACCCCAGGAGCAGTTCGGTCTTGTTGCTCGTGCCGTAGACCAGCGCCCGGTCCCGGCTCGAAATATCATACAGCACGATCATCCTGGCCCGGGCCATGACGTTCCCGCGCCGGAGGGGATCGTCGATCTTCTGATCGCGGAACAGTGGATCCACCATCGGGCTGATATCCACCACCTCCACCCGGATCCCCAGCCTTGCCGCGACACTCTCCGCGTCGGTCCTGCTCCGGGCCGCGCTGGTCCGGTAGGGCATGATCACCCCCGTGACGTTCGCGGCGCCCAGCGCCTCGGCGGCCAGAGAGGCGCACACGGCGGAGTCCACCCCGCCGGAGAGCCCCAGGACCGCGCTGCTGAATCCCGCGTTGCGGGTCTCGTCCTTCAGAAATCCCACAAGGATCTGGCGTACGAGGCCCAGATCCAGTCGCAGGTCGGGTGTTGTCCCTTCGTCGAGTTCCATGGCAGAAAACTACTGAATTCAACGATGGGATTCAACAATTCGGAACCTTGCGGTTGTGGGCCCGGTTCCATAATTTAGAAGTGCATTGCGGAAGGAGTACTGGACGTGCGGATGCGTGTTTCAGGGGTGATCACGGGCTCCTGGCCATCGTCGTGGCCGCCGGCGCTGCTTTCGGGCAGGGCGGCGGACAGGCCATCGACCGGCGCATGGGGAAGGTCCTCGCCTCGGCGGACCCGGACGAACAGGATCAGCGCATGGGTCTACTTCGCCGAGAAGCCCGGACTGGCCAGGCTTGCGGCGCCGGGAGCCATCGTCTCCGAACGCTCGCTCGAGCGGAGGCGCCGGGTCCTGCCTCTTTCCATGGTGGTGGACCAGACCGATCTGCCTGTGGAAGAAGACTTCGTGGCGGCGGTCGTTCGCACCGGCGTCCTGCTCCGCGAACGATCGAAATGGCTGAACGCGGTCAGCGTCTCTGCGACGCCGGACCAGTTGCGCGCGCTCGCCGCGCTCCCGTTCGTTCGCACGCATCGAGCCGATACATCGAAGGGGGCAGGAGCCGTCCCATCCGCGACCGACCAGACTACATCGGCCGGTTCCGGACGTCGCGCCGCGAAATCGATCGCCTCGCGGCTCTCGTACGGAGGCTTCCCTGGCACAGGTCACCTCGGTCAACGCGGTCCCCGTGCACGACGCCGGGAACAGCGCCGAAGGGATACTGATCGGCGTGTTCGACAACGGGTTCCGCCTCCCCGGCCACGAGAACTTCAGCACAGATGAAGATCGTCGCGACCTACGACTTCGTGGACCGGAAGGTCAGCGTGGTCCCGCGCGACACCACTCCGCGGTTTCGGGGACCACGGCGTGGAGACCCTCTCCACGATCGGCGGATACACATCCGGCACGCTCATCGGACCTGCCTACGGCGCATCCTACATTCTCCTCCGGACGGAGAACGACAGCAGCGAGACGCCGTTCGAAGAGGACAAGTGGATCGCCGGGATCGAGTGGGCGGACAGCATCGGCGTGCAGGTGACGAGCACCTCGCTGGGCTATCTCGACTATGATGCGCCGTACAAGAGCTGGACGTGGCAGGACATGAACGGGAGGACCACCCCCATCTCCCGCGCGGCGGCGATGGCTGTCCGCAAGGGGATCATCGTGGTCAATTCGGCGGGCAACAACGGCATCGGGCCGAACTTCCCGAATCAGAATACATTGAACGCCCCCGCGGACGCCGACAGCGTGCTGGCGGTGGGGGCGCTGACCCCCGCGGGCTCGCGGGCGTCGTTCAGCTCGGTCGGACCGACCACCAGCATTCCTCCCCGAATCAAGCCTGACGTCATGGCGCAGGGGACAAGCGTTGTTGTGGCCGACCCCTACAATCGCCTCGGCATACACCTCCGCACAGGGGACTTCCTTCTCCTGTCCGCTCGCAGCCGGAGCGGCCGCCCTCATCCTCAAGGCGGTCCCGACCGCCACCCCGATGCAGATCATCAGCGCGATGAGGTCCACGGCCAGCCGTGCGTCGACTCCCGACAACGCCTACGGCTGGGGCGCGGTGAACACGGTGGCCGCGATCACCGCCCTGGGCGGATCCGTCGTCACACCGACGCCGTGCCCCTTTGACGATCGCAGCTCGACCAGAACTACCCGAACCCCTTCAACCCGCGGACAACGATCGGCATCACCGTGCCACAGGCCGGGGATGTACGACTGGCGGTCTATGACGTCCTGGGCAGGCAGGTAGCGTTGCTGGCCGACGGCCGGTATGCCGAAGGTCCGCATGTATTCGAGTTCGACGGGAGCCAGCTGGCCAGCGGAGCGTACATCTACCGGCTGAGCGCCGGCGGAGGGCAGATCACGAAGCGGATGATGCTGTTGCGGTAGGAACCCTGGCGGCCGGAACGCAGAGATCGGTCTGCATTCCGGCCGCGTCGGGCGGCAAGGAGACGCGATCAGCGCGCCGTCAGCGCGTCACGGATGATCTTCAACCCCAGGTCGATCTCCCGCTCCGTCACGTTCAGCGGCGGCCTGAAGCGGATCGATCGCTCGCCGCTCGGGAGAATGATCAACCCTTTCTCCATGCACTTCCCGCGGAACTGTTTCCTCACCCCGTCGTCCGGAAGGTCGAACGCCGCATAGAGCCCGCGCCCGCGAGGGTTGGACACCACGCCCGGGAATTCGGCCGCGAGGTTCTGCAACTCCGCCACAAGATGCTCTCCCACCTGCCGGGCGTTCTCGACGAGCTTCTCCTGGGCGATGACCTCCAGATACCGCTGCGCGCGGACCATGTCGGTGAGGTTCCCACCCCAGGTGGAGTTGAGGCGGCTGGAGACCGCAAAGACGTTCTCCTTCACCTCCTCGATCCGCTTCCCGCAGAGGAACCCGCACACCTGCATCTTCTTCCCGAAGGCGATCATGTCCGGTTCGACGAAGTGCTGATGCGCCCACATCTTCCCGGTCATGCCGATGCCGGTCTGTACCTCGTCGATGATCAGCATGGCCTCGTTCTCGTCGGCCAGCTGCCGCAGTGTCCGGAAGAACTCCGGCCGGAAGTGATTGTCGCCTCCCTCTCCCTGGATCGGCTCGATGATGATGGCCGCAATGTCGTCCTTGTTGGCCCGGAACGCCTCCTTGATCTCGTCCACCGCGACCTGCTCCTCCCGGACCACCTGCGCCAGGTTCTCCTCGTTCAGGGGGAAGCGGACCGCCGGGTTGTGGACGCGCGGCCAGCGGAACTTCGGATAGAGATCGGTCTTGACCGGATCGGTGTTGGTCAGGGAGAGCGTGTAACCGGTCCGGCCATGGAAGCACTGCCGGAAATGGATGACCTGCGTCCCCCGTTCCTCGCGGTAGCCGCGGGCGAAGTTCTTGCGGATCTTCCAGTCGAACGCCGCCTTCAGCGCGTTCTCGATCCCCAGCGCTCCTCCCTCGATGAAGAACAGATGAGGAAGGTAATCGGGGACGGCGATGCGGGCGAAGGTTTCCACGAACTCCGCCTGCTCTTCGGTGTAGATGTCGGACAGGGAGGGCTTGTTGAGGGCCACGCGGGCCAGTTTTTCCCGGAACTCCCTCTCGACGAGCCGCGGATGGTTCATCCCCAGCGGCGAGGAGGCCACGAACGTGAAGAAGTCCAGGTACCGCTTCCCGTCCTTGGCGTCGACGAGGTAGGTCCCCTTGCTCTTCTTCAGGTCGATGACGATGTCGAAGCCGTCCACCAGCATGTGGCGCGACAACGTGGACAGGACCTTTTTCGGCGAAACCACCACCGATCGCATCGGACGCTTCTTTGGAGCGGCGACGCTCTTGCGCTTCACTGCTTTTCTGGCTGCCATGGAGCATTCTCCTGAAATATGGGTGTACGGAACGGTCACGACAATACGATCCGCCCGTGCCCCTCAGAAGAACTCCTGATGCTCGTACAAGGAAACGCAGTAGGGCTTCTCTCGGGTCATCATCAGCTCCGGTCCGCCGTTCCGCTGTCGTAGTTGTCGATCTGCGCCCGCTGCAGCCCGCCGCTGAAGTCGATGTAGACGGTCTTCCATTCCGTGAAGAAATCGTAGACCGTCCACCCGCCTTCGCGATGGCCGTTCCCCGTCTGCTTCACCCCGCCGAACGGCATGTGGGCCTCCGCGCCGATCGTGGGGGCGTTGATGTAGGTGATCCCGGCCTTGATGTCGCGGATGGCCTGGAACGCCGAGTTCACGTTGGTGGTGTAGACCGACGATGAAAGACCGTAGATGGTGTCGTTCAGCACGGTCACGGCCTCGTCGATGGACTTCACCGAGAGGACCGAGAGGACCGGTCCGAAGATCTCTTCCTTCGCGATCCGGTGGTGGGGGCGGACGCCGACGAAGACGGTCGGTTCGTGGAACCAGCCGCCCGCCAGCGCGGGGTCGGACGGGACGTGCCCGCCTGCAGCCAGCCTGGCCCCTTCCTTCAGGCCGATCTCGACGTAGCTCTTGACGGTGTCCTGCTGCCCCTGGTTCACGCAGGGCCCGACTTCCACCCCATCATGCAAACCGTTGCCGAGTTTCAGCTTCTTGACCCTGTTCACGAGCATGTCGACGAACCGGTCGTGGATACGTTCGTGCAGGATCAGGCGGCTCGTGGCCGTGCACCGCTGTCCCGTGGTGCCGAACGCTCCCCAGAGCACCCCTTCGAGGGCGAGCTCCAGATCGGCGTCATCCATCACGATCTGGGCGTTCTTGCCGCCGAGCTCGAGGGAGACCCGTTTCAGCGTGGGGGCCGCGGTCTGGGAGATCTTTATCCCGACCTCCGTCGAGCCGGTGAAGCTCACGAGGTCCACCTCCGGGTGGCTGACGATCCCCATCCCCACCTCCCCGCCGCCGCCATGCACCAGGTTGACCACACCCTCCGGGACGCCGGCCTCCATGAGGATCTCCACCAGCGACGTGGCCGTCGCGGGGGTATCGGAGGCCGGCTTGAACACGACGGTGTTGCCGGAGAGGAGCGCCGGGAAGATCTTCCAGGTGGGGATGGCCATCGGGAAGTTCCACGGGGTCACGATGCCCGCAACGCCCACCGGCACGCGAATGGCCATGTTGAACTTGTTGGAGAGTTCCGAAGGGACCGTATGGCCGAACAGTCTGCGTCCTTCACCCGCCGCGTAGTAGGCGGTGTCGATCCCCTCCTGCACGTCGCCGCGGGTCTCTGCCAGGACCTTGCCCATCTCCCGGGTCATCTGCGTGCGAAAGCTCCTCCTTGCGCGCCGCCATCAGGTCGCCGACCGCGCGCATGATGTCGCCCCGCTTGGGGGCCGGGACCAGGCGCCACTTCTCGAACGCCGCCCGCGCAGCCCGGACCGCTTCCTCCACGTCCTCCCTGCCGGATTTCGGGAACGTCCCGACCAGTTCGTTCCAGTCCGCCGGATTCCTGTTCTCGAAGGTTTTCCCGGACCGGGCGTCGACCCACTTGCCGTTGATGAAGTTCTGGAATTTCCTGGCCATGGTTCTCTTCCTATTTGCTGTAGTATGGCGAAACACACTTCGGGCGGCCCGCGGCGCGATCAGCCGGCGAGGCCCACCCGTTCGAAGATGTAGTCGACGTTCCTGATGCTCTTCTGGAGGTCGAACAAGGCGTCCAGCTGCGCAGCGTTCAGCACCGCGCTGACGGCCGGATCCGCCCCCAGCAGCGCCCTGAATTCCTTGCCGGATTGCCAGACCTCCATCGCGCAGGACTGAACGATCCGGTAGGCGTCCTCGCGTTTCATCCCGGCCTTGGTGAGGGCCAGCAGGACGGACTGCGAAAAGATCAGTCCCCGGGTCCGTTCCAGGTTCTTCCGCATGTTCTCGGGGTAGACCAGCAACCGGTCGATGACGTCGGTGGTCAGTGCCAGCATATAGTCCAGCAGGATGCAGCTGTCCGGGACGATGACCCGCTCAACGGAGGAGTGGGTGATGTCCCGTTCGTGCCACAGGGCCACGTTCTCCATGGCGGCCAGGGCGTTGCCGCGCAGTACCCGGGAGAGCCCCGCGATCCTCTCGCAGGTGATCGGGTTGCGCTTGTGCGGCATCGCGGATGAGCCCTTCTGTCCGGGCGAAAAGTACTCCTCCGCTTCGAGGACCTCGGTCCTCTGCAGATGACGGATCTCGGTCGCGATCTTCTCGAGGCTGCTGCCGATCAGCGCGAGCACCGACAGGAACTCCGCGTGGCGGTCACGCTGGAGGATCTGGGTCGATACCGGGGCGGGGGTCAGTCCGAGACGGGCGCAGACGTATTCTTCCACTCTGGGACTGAGGTGCTCGTAGGTTCCCACGGCACCCGAGATCTGGCCGGTCGCGATACGTTGCGTCGCCGCTTCCAGCCGGGCGATGTTCCGTCGCGCCTCGTCGAACCAGAGGGCGAGTTTGAGGCCGAAGGTGGTCGGTTCGGCGTGGATCCCGTGGGTCCGGCCCACCAGGATCGTGGTCTTGAATTCGCGCGCCCGCCTGGCGAGGACGTCCCGCAGCCCGGCGAGTCCCTTCAGCAGCAGTTCGCCCGACTGTTTCATCTGGACGGCGAGGCAGGTATCGAGCACATCCGACGAGGTCATTCCGACGTGGATGTATCGCGACACGGGCCCGACGTACTCCCCGACGTTCGTCAGGAACGCGATCACGTCATGTTTCACCTCGCGTTCGATGGCGTCGATGCGGGCCACGTCGAAGCGGGCCTTTTCGCGGATGGTGGCCACCGCCTCTGCGGGGATCACCCCGAGCTCCGCCTGCGCCTCGCAGGCCAGCACTTCGATCTCGAGCCAGATCCGGAACCGGTTCTCGTCTTCCCAGAGTCGGCCCATGTCGGGCCGGGTGTACCGTGTGATCATTGCGCCGGCCTTTCCACTCGGATCGAGAGGTCCATCGCCTTCCGTTCCCGGAGGATCCGGACATTCACGAGGTCCCCGGGTTTGACGTCCTCCAGCAGAGACACCAGGGACGACTGGTCGTCGATCTTTTCCCCGTTGGCTTTGAGGATGATATCGCCCACCTTGAACCCGGCGCGCTCCCCGGCGCTCCCGTCCCGCACGTCGCTGACGATCATCCCCTCAACGCGGTCCATGCCGAAGTACCGGGCGATCCGGCGGTCCACCGGCTGCAGTTCCAGTCCGGTCCAGGCACCCCGGTCCACCTTGCCGTGCTGCTTCAGTTCGGCGACGATCTTCTTGATCCGGTTGGCGGGGATGGCGAACCCCAGGCCGATGCTCCCCTGGTTGGGGGTGTAGATCACGGAATTCATGCCGATCGCCTCGCCCACGGTGTTGACCAGCGGGCCGCCGCTGTTCCCGGAGTTGATCGCCGCGTCGGTCTGGATCATTCCCCGGTACACGTGCTCGTTCGGACGACGGCAGCTTGACCCCGACGGCGCTGACCACCCCGACCGTGACGGTGGGCTTGTCGCTGATGTTGAACAGCCCGAACGGATTGCCGAAAGCGATCACCCATTCCCCCGTGATGACGTCGTCGGAATTGCCGAGCGAGATGAACGGCAGGTTCGCCCCGTCGATCTTCAGCAGGGCGATGTCCGACACCGGGTCCGTCCCCATCAGTTTCGCGGAGTATTTCTCGCCGTTCGTCATCGAGACCGTGATCTCCTTCGCGTTCCCGGCCACGTGGTCATTCGTCAGGATGTACCCGTCCGCCGAGATCAGGAATCCCGACCCCAGCTGCGGGACCCGTTCGGTGTAGGTCCGGTCGTTGAAGAAGTGCCGGAAGAAGGGGTCGTCCGCCCAGGGGTTGTACTGCCGGTACTGGCGGATCTCCACCACGTTGATCCCCACGACCGCGGGGTTGACGCGCCGGACGACGTCCGTGATGGCGTTCCGCCTGGAGCTGGAGACTGTCGCGTTGATCGAGTCGCGGTACTGCGGCTCATAGGCGGCCGTCAGCACGTTCCCTTCCGTGCCCGGTACCGGCGGGGACTGCGTAGCCTCCTTCCCGGGAGGGGCGCCTCCGCGTCCGATATTGTACCCCACGACCGCGCCGCCCACGAACGGCGCCAGGATAATGATGGCGAGCACCACCGCACGTTTCATGCTCCAGGTCCTCTCTTACGGGTCTGCTTCCGTTCTTCGAGGAACCGATCGAACGGTTCGATCAGTCTGCTGAGAATGACCAACATCATCGCGACGACGAGAAGGACCAGCTGTCCCGGAGCGACCGTTGCCGGGAGCAGCGCGGACAGGCTGTGATGCGGAACGGCCAGGGCGACGACGATGAGGGCCGTCGAAGCCACCGCGCTGGCAGGGTTCACGCGCCGCAGGAAGGCGTAGGCGGGGATCCAGCAGATGATCCAGCCTGCGATGACCGGCCACGCGATGATGGCAAAGACGCCGGCCGCCGTGGCCAGCCCCCGGCCTCCCTTCAGTCCAACCCAGACCGAATAGTTATGCCCGAACACCGCCGCGACCCCCGCGAGGGCCGCCGCGGCGAAATCGCCCGACCCCAGCCAGCGGGCCGCCAGGACCGCGGCCACCCCTTTCGCCGCATCCACCAGGAGGACGAGCGCCCCGATCAGGGGTGAACCGGTCACCTCGTAGCTGTTCAACGCCCCGACGTTGCCGCTGCCGGCACCGCGGATGTCCATGCGGCGCGCGCCGCGTACAAGCAGGTAGGCGGTCGGGATGGACCCGATCAGGTATCCAAGGAGACCGGCCAGGGCGATCAGGCGCACGAGGAGGTGGATGTTGTGTGAAAACGGGTGAGCGAACACCCTAAAATACCAAAAGATGGGCGCAGAATCAAGGAGGCGCATCCTGCGGAAGCGTGCCCCGAGTGTTGAATTCCATTGTGTTTTTGTCTATGTTATGAAGCATTCTGTCAACTCCCCCCCCACATCTCCGCTGGCAGAACGATGAAAGCGATCGTCATGGCTGGTGGGTTCGGCACCAGGCTCAGGCCCCTGACCTGCAACACGCCGAAGCCCATGGTCCCGGTGATGAACAGACCGATGGTGCACCACATCATCTCCCTGCTCAAGAAGCACGGGATCACCGACATCATCGCATCGCTCTTCTACTCGCCGGAGGCCATCACCTCGTACTTCGGCGACGGCTCCCAGGAACAGGTCACCATGCGCTATTTCAAGGCCGACGCCGACTATGGGACCGCAGGGAGCGTGCGTCTGGCGACGGAGGGGCTGAAAGAGCGGCTGCTGATCATCAGCGGGGACATCCTGACCGATTTCGATCTCTCGGCGGCCATCCGGTTCCACGAGGAGCGGAAGGCCATCGCCACGCTCGTCCTGACCCACGCCAAGAATCCCCTCCAGTTCGGCGTCGTCATCACCAAGGAGGACGGGAAGATCACCCGCTTCCTGGAAAAGCCGTCCTGGGGCGAAGTGTTCAGCGACACGATCAACACGGGGATCTACATCATCGAACCGGAGGCGATCGAGCTGGTGCCGGTCCGCGAGGAATTCGACTTCAGCAAGGACCTCTTCCCCATTCTGCTGCGGCAGGACCTGGGGCTGTACGGCTACACCGCGAGCGGCTACTGGCGCGACATCGGGAACCTCCACGAGTACCAGGAGGCGCACATCGACGCGCTCAGGGGCGGGGTGAACGTGGAGATCGCCGGGCAGCGGCACGGCACCTCCCTGTACGTGGGCGAGGGGACGAAGCTCCCCGCCGATGGCGTGCAGGTCAGCGGCACGGTGGTGATCGGACGGCAGTGCACCATCGGCGAGGGGGTGAAGCTGGCCAACACGGTGATCGGGGACAACTGCGTGATCGGCCCCGGGGTCGTGATCAGCAATTCGGTCCTCTGGAGCGACGTCGTCGTGGGCCACAGCGCCGAGCTCTCCTCCGACGTGGTCGGCTCGAAATGTTCGATCGGGGAGAAGGCGATCATCGCCGAGAACGTGTTCATCAGCGATGCCTGCTGGATCGGCCGGAATGCGCACCTCACCTCCAACATCAAGCTCTGGCCGGAGAAGGTCGTCGAAGAAGGGGCGATCCTGACGCGCAGCCTCGTCTGGGAGGACAAGTGGCTCCGCGAACTGTTCACCGATTCCCGCGTGAGCGGGATGTCCAACATCGAGATGACCCCCGAGTTCGGCGCGAAGCTCGGCGCGGCCTACGGGGCGTTCCTGGGGACGGGCAAGACGGTCGTGACCAGCCGCGATGCGGACAACGTCTCCCGGATGATGAATCGCTCGATCATCTGCGGTCTGCTTTCTGCCGGGGTCAACACCATGGACCTCCGGGCCACCTCGATCCCGCTCCTCCGGCAGGAACTGAGCAGCGGCAAGGAAGCCGGCGGCATCCACGTCCGCCGCTCCCCGTTCGACAAGAACATCACCGACATCATCTTCTTCGACGCCAACGGGAAGGACCTCCCCTCGAAGAAGACCAAGGCGGTCGAGCGGCTCTTCTTCGGCGAGGATTTCCCCCGTGCGCACCGCGACAAGGTCGGCTCGATCTCCTTCCCCGAGCGGACCACCGAGGCCTACAAGACGAAGTTCGTCTCCTCGCTGGACCTGGAGGCGATCAACCGGCGCAAGTTCCGTATCGCGGTCGACTACTCCAACGGCGTCGCGGCGACGATCTTCCCCATCCTGCTGGAATCGTTCGACTGCCAGGTGGTGGCCATCAACGCGCACCTGGACCCCCGGCGCATCACGCGGGACCGGTTCGAGTTCGAACCACCAGGTCAAGCAGCTCGGCCACATCGTCACCTCCCTGAAATACGACCTCGGCTGCCTGATCGACGGCGGCGGTGAGAAGCTCTTCCTGCTGAATGAGAAGGGGGAGCCGGTGGACAGCGAACGGCTGCTGACCGTCGTGGCAGACCTCTTCCTGCCGCACCCACCCCGGGACGCCGGCGATCGCCGTTCCCGTCACCTCCTCCGGCGAGATCGACATCATCGCCTCGCGCTACGGCACACGCGTCATGAAGACGCGCAACAGCCACCTGGCCATGATGGAGGCGACCGCCAACAAGGATGTCAAGTTCGTGGGGGGCACCAAGGGAGGGTTCATCTTCACCGACTTCTTCTTCGCCACGGACGCGATGTACTCCGTGGCCAAGATCCTCGAGATGATGGCGCGGACCGACAAGCTGCTCGGCGAAGTGGACGCCGGCATCCCCCGGCTCACCACCATCCGGCGGAACGTCAACTGCTCGTGGGAGCACAAAGGCAAGGTCATGCGGCACATCATGTACGACACCGAAGGGAAACGCCGTGATCTCGTGGACGGGGTCAAGGTCTATCTCGACGACCGCCCTTCGGGCGGGGTGTCGCTGCTGCTGATCCCGGACAAGGAGCGGCCGCTGTTCCACATCAATGTCGAGGCACCGGACGCGGACATAGCGGACCGCGTGGCAACGGAATACGAGCGCAAGGTCATCGCCTGGCGCGACGAACCATAACAGGACTGCTGGACCCATGAAGATCAGCGACATACTGACCGAGGACCTCGTCGTCACCGCACCTCGAGGGGAAATCCAAACGGGACGTGATCGACGCGATGGTCGACATCGTGGCGCGCTCCCCGAAGGTGCTGGACGTCGAAAAGGTCCGCACCGCGATCTTCGAACGGGAGAAGATCATGTCCACGGGCGTCGGGAACGGCTTCGCCATCCCGCACGGGAAGACGGACGCCGTCGCGGATATCGTGGCCGCGTTCGCCGTGACCGCCGAACCCATCGACTACGAGTCGCTGGACGAAAAGCCCGTCCGCCTCGTGTTCCTCCTCGTCGGCAAGGACAACCTGGTCGGCCCCCACATCAAGCTGCTGAGCAGGATCTCCCGGCTGATGAACAAGGAGGAGTTCCGCAACCGACTGCTCCTGGTTCCGACCTCGCGCGAGATCCTCGAGCTCTTCCGGCAGGAAGAAGCTTCCTACTTCGAGGTCTGATGCCCAGAGCTCGGACACCCCGCACTCGGGGCTACCGGCTTGCCGTCTATCCGGCCGTCCTCCGGACCACCAACACCCCGGTCACACGCCTGGTCCTGGAGACCGCTCAGGCCTTCGCCACGTTCCAGTACGCGCTGTCGGTCCAGGAGAACCGGGACTCGAATACCCTGCACTACCGGATCCTCGGCCTGCAAGCCCCGGCGAACCTCCTCCCCTCCTCAGGCCCGGCGCTGTTCGTACGCGACTACCCGGACCTCTCGGGAACGGTGGAGGTCCGGATCGACGGCGTCGAGAAACGGACGCTGAGCTGCGCCTTCGACGTTTCCCCTGACCGGGTCCGCCTCCTGAAGGCGCCTGCAGGCAGCATGTTGTCCGTATCGACCGAACCGACCATGTCCCAGAATCCCGGACGCCAACGCCCATGATCCCGGTCCTGTTCTCCCTAGGTTCCCTCAAGGTCTACAGCTACGGCCTGATGCTCGGCCTCTCCTTCCTCCTCGGGGCATGGGTCCTGGGGAAGGAACTGAAGCGGAAAGGGCTGGACCCCGACCTGGCCGGGAGCGTCATGATGCTGGCCGTCGTGTTCGGCATCGCCGGCGCGAAGCTGCTCTTCCTTCTGGAAGAGTGGAACAGTTTCCTCCGCGACCCCGTGGGCATGGCCTTCTCCCCGGGAGGCCTGACATGGTACGGGGGACTGCTGCTCGCGATCGTCGCCGTACAGATCTTCATCCGGCGGAAAAAGGTCCCCGCCCTGAAGGTGTGGGACGCCATCGGGCTCGGGCTGATGATCGCGTACGGGGTGGGAAGGGTAGGCTGCCACCTGTCGGGCGACGGGGACTACGGCTTCCCCACCACCCTCCCCTGGGGGACGATCTACGCCCAGGGGACCGCCAAGCCCTCGCTGATGCTGGAATCCTACTTCGATCGCCACCCGGAGGAGCGTGCCCGCTGGCAGTACGACTCTCTGCGGGTGATCCCTGCGGGTGTGGACCGTCTCGGCCATCGCTACTCCCGATTCGACGAAGTGACGCCGCTGCACCCGACACCGGTCTACGAACTGCTCCTCGGCATCGCCGGGTTCTCGATCCTCTGGTGGCTCCGGAAGCGGGTCACGCCGGACGGCGCGCTGTTCGCCCTCTACCTGATCCTGGCCTCGCTCTTCCGCTTTTCGGTGGAGTACCTCCGGCTCAACCCGCGGCTGACCTTCGGTCTCTCCGAGGCCCAGATCCTCGCCCTCGCGCTTGCGGCGGCGGGGGTGATCATGCTGCTGCTCCTCCGCAGGAAGCGGGAGGCGGAGGCCGGATGAGCAGGCACACTCCCGGTATACGGAACCGATGATCATCACCGGCAGACAACCCGTGCTGGAGGCTCTGAAGGCCGGGACACCGATCCAGAAGATCGTTCTGCTTTCGGGCTTGCAGGGCCGGGTGATCGACGACCTGCGGAAACTCGCGCGGGACCGGAACGTCCGTTGCGAGGAGGTGGACCGCCGGGTCCTCGGGGAGATCGCGCCGGACGCCGTGACGCAGGGAGTGGTCGCGATCGTTCCCTCCCGGAACCAGCCGTCGCTCGAAGACCTCATGGCAGCGGTGACGCGCCGCCAGGAACCCGGGTTCCTCCTGGTCTGCGACGAGATCGAGGACCCGCAGAACCTCGGGGCGCTCGTCCGCACCGCAGAATGCGCCGGCGCCCACGGGATCATCGTTCCCCGCCATCATTCCGCTCCGATCTCGTCCACCGTCGTCAAAGCGTCCGCGGGCGCAACGGAACACCTGCCCATCGCGGAGGTCACGAACATCACCAGGGCCCTGGAGTCGCTCAAGGAGGCGGGGTACTGGGTGGTGGGACTTGCGGGGGAAGGTGACCGGATCTACACGGAGATCGACTACACCGGTCCCATCGCCGTCGTGGTCGGGAACGAAGGACGCGGCATACGCCGGCTGGTCCGCGAGCAATGCGACTTCCTGGCCCGGATCCCGCTCCATGGCAGGATCGCCTCGCTGAACGCGTCGGTCGCCGGTGCGCTCGTGCTGTTCGAAGCCGCGCGCCAGCGTGCCACCCCCGGGAAATGACCGCGGGGACCCCGCATCCGCCCGATCCCACCATCAGGCGAAGCTGAGTCCCCGCTGTGGTACCCCCCTGACAACACTCGCTACGTCGTTCCGCCCCCCTGCTACTCCTTCGTCGTCGAAAGCTTCTGTCTCCACGACACGATCTGACGGTCCAGCGCCGGGTCGTGCGGATTGGTCAGATCCACGACCGACACCCCCTCGGCGATCTGGACGATCTTCGCCAGCGGGGTCTCCGCGGTCTTTCGGTGATGTGCCGCGACCGTCTGGACGATGTCGCGCGGGAAATTCCAGTACTCCAGCAGCGCGGCGCCGACCTCGTCGTGGGTGATCCCGTAGACCAGCGCATCCGCTTCGTACTTGGTCTTCTCACCCGACCGGATCAGATGGAGGTACTTCATGAACAGCTGTGGCTCGTTACATACCCGCACGACGTATCCGATGTCCTGCAGCAGTGCCGTGACGTACGGCAGGTGCGGGTCGATCGGCGGCGACCACTGCTGGGCGATCGTCTTCGCAATGCGCCCGCGGTGGAGCGCAAGGTCCCAGATCTCCTCGACATGGTGCTGGCACTCCGGCCCGGGGTTCTTGCAGATGTTGTTGAAGGCCTCGATCGCCATCACGAGGCCTGAGACGTACTCGAGCCCGATGAAGATGACCGCTTCCCGTATGGTGGAGATCGGCCGCCGGGGACCGTAGAACACGGAGTTCGCCACGCGGAGGATACGCGCGACCAGCGCGGGGCTGGCCTCGATCTCCTGGACGATCTCCTTGATCGGGTTGTCCAGCGAGTTGACCAGCGACTTCAGACGCACGTGGAACTTCGGCGGAGAGGGTAACGTGTCCATCCTCCCCAGGACCTTCCGCAGACGCTGGTCCCGCAGATCGCGCTGGACTTCCAGTGCGTGGCTGACCAGCTGCCGGAAGGCCGACTCGTCCCAGGGTTTCAGGATATAGTGATGGGCCAGGCCCCGCGCCAGCAGGTCGAGGACCTCCCCCTTGTCCTCGTAGCCGCTGAGCAGGACCCTGATCGCCTCCGGGCACACGGTGCCCACCTTCTCGAGGAACTCCGCCCCGCCCATGTCGGGCATGCGCAGATCCACGATCACCGCATCCACCGGCTGCACCTCCAGATACGAGACCGCTTCCACTGCGGACCGGAAGAAGATGAGGGTATACCCCTCACGCCGGAACAGATTCCGCAACGACGCAAGGATGGCCTCTTCGTCGTCCAGAAAGAGGATCGTGGCTTTCTGGACGGGCGAAGGTGTCGTGACCGGCGGGCGCTTGGCTGTCGGTGTCAGGGTGTCCATATCGCTACCTGGTGGATGGTTCTCCCCAGTATCTCACGCGGGGGGTATCAGACCCGCCAGTATTGCCGCAATAGTGGTGCCAGATGAGGGATATGCCGAATGGCGGGAAACGGGGCCCTGGAAGCCCCGGTGTGTGGAGAGGCGGGGTCCGGGTGGCCAACATTGGCCACCTGGCCGTCACTGGTCGGATCGCATGAGCCCGAACTTCCGGATCTTGTTGTAGAGGTGGCTTCGCTGGATCTGGAGCGCATCAGCGGTCTTGCTGACGTTCCATCCGTTCTTCTCGAGCTGCACCCTGATGAACGCCGCCTCGGTCCGATCCTTGTATTCCTTGAAGGTCAGGTCGGTCGCCAGCAGACCGTCGAGTCCCGGCGACGGCGACCGCACGGGCGCGGTGGATCCGGCGGAATACTCCATCGTCTGGGAAGGGGTCATGATGACCAGCCGCTCGACGGTGTTCCGCAGTTCGCGCACATTGCCGGTCCAATCCTGCACCTCCAGCGCCCGGAGCGCCTCGGCGCTGAACTGCTTCGGGGGCATCCCGTTCTGACGGCAGATCTGCTCCGCGAACGCCGAAGCCAGCACGGGAATGTCCTCCCTGCGGGACCGGAGCGGTGGCACCTCGATGGGGATGACGTTGACGCGATGATACAGGTCCTCGCGGAACTCCCCTCTCCTGATGGCCGCCGCAAGGTCCTTGTTGCTGGCGGCGATGATCCGGACGTCGACGGGGACCTGCCGGTTCCCCCCGAGCCTCTCCACCTTCCCTTCCTCGAGGACGCGCAGCACCTTGGCCTGGGCCTGCACGGACATGTCGCCGATCTCGTCGAGGAAGAGCGTCCCGCCGTCGGCCTGTTCGAATTTGCCGATCCGTTGCGCGCTGGCGCCGGTGAAGGCCCCCCGTTCGTGGCCGAACAGTTCGGACTCGATGAGCTCGTTGGGGATCGCGGCACAGTTCACTTCCACCAGGGGCTTCGAGCGGCGGTGGCTCAGCCGGTGGATCGCCCGGGCGACGAGCTCCTTGCCCGTCCCGTTCTCTCCGGTGATCAGCACCCGCCCTTCCGTTGGCGCGACCCGCTCGATCGAGGCGACCACCGCCGCGATGGCCGGACTTGAGCCGAGGATGACCTCATTCGACTCCACACGGTCGCGCAGGCGTTTGACCTCGATCGCCCGCCGTGCTGCGATTTCCAGGCGGTCGTTGTCCAGGGGTTTTTCGAGAAAATCGAAAGCCCCGAGCCGGGTAGCCTCCACGGCCGCCTCGATCGTGCCGTGGCCGGTGATCATCACCACGGGGAGCAGCGGATACCGTTCGCGGATCCGCTCGAGGATGCGCATCCCCAGCTGGTCTTCCTTCCGGAACTTGAGGTCCAGAAGCACCAGGTCGACATCGTGCGAGGCGATCATGGCCATGGCCGCCTCGCCGTTGTCGGCGTCCAGCACCGCGAACTTCGCGTACTCCAGCACCATCCGGATGGAATCACGGATAGCAGCTTCGTCGTCGACCACCAGCACCGTGCTCACGGATCCTCCCATGGCGGCACGGCGGTTCCCCGCCGCGGCATCGCCGTCAGATATGTGGAAGGGAGCGGCGTTTCGTCCTCCAGCAGGGCCATGCCGAAGGCCGTTCCCTGCCGGTCGGCCCGCAGATCGCGTTCGTCATTCGCCCCGCCGACCACGAACAGGTCCTCTCCCCATTCGATGAATTCCGCCATCCGGTCCGCCGGCCCCGGGGTCTCGAACATGTACGTCAGGAGTGCGGAACCGAAGAAATGCTGCAACTTGTCCCGATCACCCGCCGGCCCCGGCGGCGTGTCGGCATAGAGCCGCATCGGGAGGTTTCGGAGCCGCGCATCGAACTCTTCCTCGAACTCGCTGGTCAGCGGGAGCCAGAAGACGAACCCGGCCAGGCGGATGCCCACCCGACGATGGTCCAGCGTCGCCAGCGTGCAGAGCAGCAGGGCTTCCCAGGTGTTGTTCCAGCTCAGGCGCAGGGCTCGCCGGTACAGCGCATCGACCGCGCGGAGGTCGCCGCCGGCGCTGCGGACGAGGGCGAACTCCTCGCTGCGCACGTGGTCGCGCAGCACACAGACGTCCGCGATGACCTTCGGGATGAGGACCACCGACAGCATGCTCATCGCGGACGAATACTCGCCAACCGGCTCCACCGGGGCGGGATCCTGTCCCGTGGCGACCTGCAGCGGGATCAACAGCAACACAGCCAGCGCTCGGCGCACGGATCCCTCAGGGAGCTCCCCGCCCGTGAAAATGGCCCAACAGCTCCTCAACGATGTCGTACGGATTCGCGTCCCGCCGCAGAAGATCCTCCAGCCGCTGCTCCAGCAGCGAGTCCCGTTCTTCGGACCAGAACTCTTTCTTCAGTCGTTCCGACACAAGATCACTGATGTGGCGCTTCAGTCTGTTCCTGCGCCGTTCTGCCAGTCCACCCTGGGACTCGAGCGACCGGTGGTGCCGTTCGAGGGCCTGCGAAAGGTCGTCGATCCCGCGTCCTTCACTGGCGACCGTCCGCACGACCTCCGGCATCCAGACCGCACGTTCCCGGAAGTGCAGGATCATCTGGATCGCCATCACGGCCTGGTCGGCCCCTTCGCGGTCCGCCTTGTTGACCACAAAGACATCCGCGATCTCCATCAACCCCGCCTTCATGGCCTGGATCGAATCGCCGGATTCGGGCACGAGCACCACGACGGTCGTGTCGGCCGCCCCGGCGATGTCGAGTTCCGACTGGCCCACGCCGACGGTCTCCAGGAGGATCGTCTGCTTGCCCGCCGCGTCCAGGACGTCCGCGGCCTCCCCGGCCTTCCTGCTCAGCCCTCCCAGGCTCCCGCGGGAAGCCATGCTCCGGATGAACACGCCGTCATCCAGCTCCACATCGGTCATCCGCACCCTGTCACCGAGCAGGGCTCCTCCGGTGAAGGGGCTCGTGGGATCCACGGCGATGATCCCCACCTGGTGACCCGACCTGCGGAAGGCCGACGCCAGCTTGCTCGTGATGGTGCTCTTGCCGGCCCCGGGGGGACCGGTGATCCCGATGCGATACGCGTTGCCTGTCCGGCCGAACAGCGAGCGCAGCAACCGGTCGGCCTCGGGCCCCTCGGTCTCGACCAGGGAGATCGCCCGCGCAACAGCGCGACGGTCTCCCGCCAGGATCCGTTCGATGTCCACGCCGGCTCCGCGGTCCATTCATTCTCCCCGGAAATACTCGACCGTCGTGGCCAGCCCCTCGCGCAGGGGGACCGACGGCTTCCATCCCGTGGCCGCGTGGATCTTGCCGGCGGTCAGCACGCTGCGCAGCTGTTCCCCCTTCTTCGCCTCCCCGTGCCGCTCCTCACAGGTCTGGCCTGTCAGATCCCTCAGCATCCGGAACAGCTCGTTGACGTCGGTCTCCTTCCCCGTCCCGATGTTGAACGTGTTGGAACCCTCGATCCCGAGGGCGAGCAGATTCGCCCGGACCACGTCCCCGACGAACACATAGTCCCGCGTTTGCTTCCCCTCGCCGTTGATCGTGGGGACCTGCCCCGCCAGCAGCTTCCGGCAGAAGATCGCCACGACGCCGGCCTCCCCTTCGGGATTCTGCCGCGGGCCGTACACGTTCGCGTACCGCAGGGCGACGTACTCCAGTCCGAACACCGCCCGGTAATAGAAGAGGTAGTGCTCCGTCGAGAGCTTGGCGACGCCGTACGGCGAGATGGGGCGCGTCGGATGGGACTCGTCGGCCGGGAAGTAGTCCTGTTCGCCGTAGATCGCCCCGCCGGTGGAGGCGAAGATCACCTTGCGCACGCCGGTCCTGACGCACTGCTGGAGCAGCGTCAGCACTCCCTGGAGATTGACGGACGCGTCGAAGACCGGGTCGGCCACGGACTTCCGCACGTCCATCTGGGCGGCGTGGTGGTTCATCACGTCGAATTTCGAGCGCTCGAAAAGTGCGGCGACCGCCCCGGCGTCCCGGATGTCCATCCGGTGGAAGGAGGCCCGGGGGTTCAGGTTCCGCTCCCTCCCCGTCGAGAGGTCGTCGACGACCGTGACCCGGTGTCCCGCCTCGAGATATGCGTCGACGATATGGGATGCGATGAAGCCGGCTCCGCCGGTGACCAGGATGTTGAGGGAAGGCATATGCGCTCCGAATGTTGCGTTATACTTGACCGCGAAGGACCATCCATGCGGTGACGCCGTACACCAGCAGAACCACCAGGAGAAGCGCGGCCATGGCCACGGCCCTTCCGGTTCCTCGAAGCAGGGAGAGCAGCTCACGGGGGCGCGCCAGCGCCGCGACCCCGGCTCCCGCGTAAGCGGCAAGAAGCGGCACCACCGGCAGCCTGAAGCGGGCCTCAGCGTGGAGCACCGCCTGCACCAGCCAGAAGTACAGGATGGCGCCGGCCACAAGGATCACCGCGCCCCTGGGGGGCCTGAGCACCACAAGCCCGACGGCCACCGCCAGCCATACCGCCAGATCCGTCGCCACCGCCGGCAGCTGCACTCTCACGTCCGAGTCGGTGTGGACCGCAGGGTAGACCCAGAAGATCTGCGATTTCTTCACCGACAGCCCGAGAGCGCTGGCGGGCTCCCCGGAGATGTACTGTCTCGCGATCCTGCCATCCATCGTGGACCGCTCCACTTCGTTGGTCCCCGTCCCGCCGTTGCGGTGAACCTGCTCGCCGTACCATTGCCCGAAGCCGGCACCCACCCGCAACCCTCCCGACGCGAAAGGGTTGTTTCCGAGCAGGAGCGAGCTTCCGCCCCCCGAAGAGACCGGGAGAAGCGCGTCGAAGAGCAGCGCGTTGCGGATGGTCCACGGAGCCAGGACCACACACCAGCAGACGACGGCAGTGCTCAGACTCGGGATCAACCGCCTCCTCCCTCCCCTCCCGGCCCAGAAGATCGCGATGAGCATCAGCGGGAAGAAGCCCACGGCGACGGCACGCGTCAGTCCCGCCAGTCCCCCGAGCACTCCGGCAAGCGCTCCACGCACGATCCCGGGATCTTCCGGGAGACGGGCCGCCGCCAGCAAAGAGCTGAGAAGCAGCGCGGTGTAGAGCGTTTCGGTCTGCAGGAGCCCCGCGTAGATCGCCAGGCCGGGATGGACGGCGAGGATGGCGGCGGCGAAGAGGGCTCCGCGCTCGTCGTGCGTCATCTCACGCGCCACCAGGTAGCCAAGATACACCACCAGGGTCCCCAGCAGGGCGCCGAGCAGGTGTCCGATCCAGATCCATGAAGGGAGCCGCGCGAGAAGGCTCAGCGCCCCCGGGAAGAGCGGTGCGCGGACGGCCCGGTCACCATTGGAATCGACGAACCCGCTTCCTTCGACCAGTCCCGTGGCGATGCGGATGTATTCCTTCTCGTCGGAGGTATACCCGCCCGCATGTGTCGCGGGGATCAGGGCCAGCCGCCACAGCAGCGCCCCTGCCAGCACGAGCCACACCATATTTCCGGACAGCTCGCCCGGAGACCCGTCGCGTGTCACCGGAGGGCCTTCCGACCGATATCGCGGCGGTAGTGCATCCCCTGGAAGGAGATCTGCCGCACCCCTTCATAGGCCCGGGCGATCGTGTCACGCAACGACATTCCGCCACCGATAGCCGTCACGCCAAGCACCCGTCCCCCCGCGGTGGCCAGCTCTCCGCCGGAGAGCTTCGTCCCGGCATGGAAGACCACGACCCCTTCCGGGACCGTTTCGATCCCGCGGATACTCTTCCCCGTTTCGTAGGCGTCGGGATATCCGCCCGAAGCCAGGATCACGCAGACCGCGCTCCCGTCAATGACCAGCGGTCGTCCGCGCAGGGTTCTGAGGCTCCCCCGGGCGGACGCGTCCAGGAAGTCGACGAGATCGTCGCCGCACAGCGGGAGGACGACCTGGGTCTCGGGGTCGCCGAAACGGCAATTGTACTCCACGACCTTCGGGCCGGAGGAGGTGATCATGAGCCCGACGTACAGGCACCCGGTATAGAGGCGCCCCTCGTTCTCCATCCCGGCGAGCGTCGGAGCGATGATCTGCTCCCTGACCGTCGCCAGGAGTGCCTCCGTGAGCAGGGGTGCCGGGGCATACGCTCCCATCCCGCCGGTGTTCCTCCCCATATCCTCGTCGAACACCCGCTTGTGGTCCTGGGCCGGAGCCAGCGTGACGAACTCCTTCCCGTCCGTGATGGCGAAGACCGAGACCTCCTCCCCCTCCATATACTCCTCCACGACGATGGTCCGTCCGGCCTCGCCGAACGCCGCCGGGATCTCCGCAAGGGCCGCGAGGGCCTCTTCCTTCGTCGTGCAGATCAGGACCCCTTTCCCCGCAGCGAGGCCGTCCGCCTTCAGCACCACGGGGAGCGCGTGTTCCGCAACGTAGGCTCGGGCATCCTCGAGGCGAGTGGAGTCGAAGACCCTGAATTCCGCCGAGGGGATGCCATGCCTGCGCATGAACTCCTTCGCGAACGCCTTGCTCCACTCCAGCTCGGCGGCCGCCCGGGTGGGGCCGAAGACCGCCAGTCCTGCGGCGCGGAACCGGTCGACGATGCCTGCCGCGAGCGGTTGTTCGGGCCCGACGACGGTCAGGTCGATCTTCTCGTCGATGGCAAAGCGTACGAGCGCTTCGTGGTCGCCCGGGGCGATGGGAGGCATCGAGGCGATCGGTGCCATTCCGGGATTCCCGGGGATGCAGAAGAGGCCGGTGACCTTCGGGCTCCGGCTGATCTTCCAGACGAGGGCGTGTTCGCGCCCTCCCGAACCGAGCACCAGCACGCGCATGTCAGGGCTCCAGCAGTGATTCGAAGACCCGCACCAGAGATCCGGCCAGTTTGACCCGGTCGTATTTCTCGATCACCTCGGGCGATGGACCCCGCAGTTCTCCCCGCTGGAACTGCTCGAAGAACTCCAGCAACGCCTTCTTGATGCCCGGGACATCCCTCGGCCCAACTGTTTTTCCCCGGGCCTCGTCGATCGCCTGCTTGACGAACCCCTCGGGAACGCAGCCGAGGATGGGTTTGCCGATCCCGATGTATTCGTAGACCTTTCCCGGGGATCCGAAGGGATCACCCACGATCATCCAGAGGACATCGGACTGCATCAATCTCCGCGATGCACTCCTGGTGCGGGAGGTACTCCAGGACCGTCACGCTATCCTGCAGGCCAAGGCGTGTGACCAGCTTCTTGTTCTCCGCCCGGAACTTGCCGACGAAGACCGCTTCGATCCTGCCGTGCAGGGACGGCCGTTCCTGCAACAGCTCGTGCAGCGCGCGGAGGAAGTAATCGGGGACCCGGTCTTCCCAGAAGACCCCGGCGTACGTGATGCGCATCTTGCTCCGGTCGCGCGGCGCGCGTCCGCCCGTGCGGAGGATCTCGCGTGCCGCTGTGAGGTCCTCGGGATCGTAGCCCTGCGAGATGATCTCCACGTCATGATAGGTCAGGAACCGGTAGCGCCGCAGCAGCTGTTCCTTCACGCGCCGATTGGTGGTGACCACGTGGCTGCTCGCCCTCAGCGCCTTCCGCTCGAGGACCACGTTCAGCCACTTGTGGACGGGGGTGGGGTAGAACTTGAACGGGTAATCGACCCACGGGTCGCGGTAGTCGAACACCAGCGGGCGGGCGATCCTGTTCTTGAGGGCGCGACCCACGAGCAGATCGGTGAACGGAGGTGCCGTCGCAAAGACGAGGTCGAACGGATGTTCGCTGTGCAGCTCCAGGGCCCGGGCCAGGGCCTTCCGTTTCCACCCGATCTTGTTGTCGGGGATGAACACCGCGTCGCTGATCCTGCTCAGGGTTTTTCGCAGCCATTCGGGGGGGAGCTCCACCACCTGCTTCTTCTGCAAGATCCTGGCCGGTCCGGCCGCAGTGGTCCGTTCGACCCGCACCGGCTTCCCTTCGAGTTCCAGGAGCAGCGATTCGTCCCGGGCAAGATAGCCTCCGGGGTCCACCGTCAGCACGGTGGGATGCCAGCCGTACAGCGGGAGGTATTTGGCGAATTTCAGCGTTCGTTGGACCCCGCTCAGCCCCATCGGGGGAAAGTAGTACGCGATGATCAGGACCCTGCGCGGGGGATGTTCTTCTGCAGCGAGCATGGCTATCCTAAAGTTCGAGGGCGATGGGCGCGCGTGTCAGCACTCTGCCTCCCGTACGGGTGACCAGCACGTCGTCTTCGATGCGTACTCCGCCGTAGCCCGGGATGTAGATCCCCGGCTCGATGGTGATCACGGCGTCGAGCGGGACGGTTTCCGCGCTCACGGCGGAAATGCGCGGGCGTTCGTGGACGTGCAGCCCCAGCCCGTGTCCCAGGGAGTGGATGAACTGTTTGCCGAACCCGGCGCCGGCGATGACGCGCGCGCGCGCTGGCATCGAGTTCCCGGGCGGGCATCCCCGCCGCGACGGCCTCGATGGCGGCGTCATGCGCTCTTCGGACGATCTCGAAGAGGGTCTTGAGCTGCCGCGGCGCCTTCCCGAAGCAGACCGTCCGGGTCAGGTCCGAATGGTATCCGCCGACCCTGCACCCGAAATCCAGCACCAGAGGTTCGCCCCGTCCCACCTTCCGGTCACCGGCTCTCGCATGCGGCAGGGCCGACCGCGGGCCCGAGGCCACGATCGGTTCGAACGCATCGCCGTCCGCACCCGCTGCCCGTTGCCGGTAGGTGATCTCCGCGGCGATCTCCCGCTCACGGGTGCCGGGGCGTATGGTCCCCAGCAGATCCTCGAACACCCGGTCGGTGATGCGCATGGCTTTGCGCAGGGCAAGGAGCTCGGTCCGGTCCTTGGACATGGCCTGGGCTTCCACGAGTCCGCGGGTGGGTTCGAACCGGACCTTGCGGAAGGTCGAACGAAGCCGGCGGTAGTCGTCGTAGGTGACCGTCGCGGAGTCGAACCCGACGCGCCGGCAGCCTTTGAGGCACCCGGCATGCGCCGCAGACTCGAACAGCCCCCGGGAGTCGATGATCCGCCGCCAGCCGCCCGCTTCCACGGCGCTCTGCTGCCGGTAGCGGGAGTCGGTGAGGAGGAACTTCCTGGTGCGTGTCACGATCACGAGGGCATTCGACCCCGTGAATCCGGTGAGGTAGCGGATGTTGGGGAGCGAGGTGACGAGCAGCGCGTCGAGCGAGCCGAGCGCGGTGCGGACCTTCTCCAGCCGTGTGCGGGTCATGTCGGGGAGCGGCCGGTCAACCGTGGTAGTTCGGCGCCTCTTTGGTGATCGCCACTCCGTGGGGATGGCTCTCGCGGAGCCCGGATTGGGTCATGCGAACGAACGTCCCGTGCTTCTGGAGCTCCCTGATCGTCCGGGAACCGGTATATCCCATTGCGGCCCGGAGCCCGCCGATCATCTGGTACACCGTGTCGCCGAGCGGACCCTTGTAGGGGACCCTCCCCTCGATCCCTTCGGGGACCAGTTTCTGGATGTCGTCTTCCGTGTCCTGGAAGTACCGGTCCTTGCTCCCCTGCTTCATCGCTTCGAGGGAGCCCATGCCGCGATAGAGTTTGAAACTTCTCCCCTCGTAGAGGACCTTTTCGCCCGGACTCTCGTCGACGCCGGCGAACAGTCCGCCGATCATCACCGAGTCGGCTCCGGCGGCGATCGCCTTGGCGATATCGCCCGTCTGCTTGATGCCGCCATCGGCGATGATCGGCACGCCCGATCTGCGGGCGGCGCGCGAGCAGTCGATGATCGCCGTGATCTGCGGGACCCCCACGCCGGCCACCACGCGGGTGGTGCAGATCGAGCCCGGCCCGATCCCCACCTTCACCGCATCCACTTCGGCGCGGATGAGCGCCCGCGTCGCCTCGCCCGTGCCGACGTTCCCGGCGACGAGCTGCAGGTCGGGGAACTTCTTGCGGAGCGTCCGGACCATCGTGATCACCCCCTGCGAATGGCCGTGGGCGGTGTCCACGATGACCAGGTCGACGTCGGCCTTCATGAGCTCCCCGGTCCGCTCCACGGTGTCGGGGGTGACCCCCACCGCCGCCCCGACCCGCAGCCGTCCGTGGGAATCCTTGCACGCGTGCGGGTGGTGGAGCTTCTTCTGAATGTCCTTGAAGGTGATCAGTCCGTTCAGCACCCCCTGCCGGTCCACCACCGGCAGTTTCTCGATCTTGTGCTTCTCCAGCAGGCGCTTCGCCTGCTCCATGGTGGTGCCCGAGGGGAGCGGTGACGAGATTCTCCTTCGTCATGATCTCCCCGACCAGCTGGTCCTCGTCGGGCTCGAACCGCAGGTCCCGGTTGGTGATGATACCGATCAGGCGTTCTCGTCGGTCCACGACGGGGATGCCCGAGATCCTGTACTTGTTCATCAGCGCGAGGACGTCCCGTACCCGCTGGTCGGCGCCCACGGTCACCGGATTCATGATCATTCCGCTTTCGGAGCGTTTGACCCGGTCGACCTCCTCCACCTGGCGGGCGAGCGGCATGTTCTTGTGGAGGATGCCGATCCCTCCCTCCCGCGCCATCGCGATGGCCATCGACGATTCGGTCACCGTGTCCATCGCCGCGCTGACGAGCGGGATGTTCAGCCGGATGCCCCGTGTCAGGCGGGTCCGGACGTCGGCGTCGCGGGGAAGGACCTGGGAATGCGCGGGGACCAGGAGGACGTCATCGTAGGTTACCGCTTCGCCGAGGATCTTCTGGATGGCCGCGGAACACCTTTCAGGAATATGGCGGCGGATGCCGGTGATGTCTTCTCCCACGATCAGCGTGTGCATCTCGTGCGTGCCTTCGTACGTGTAGACGGACTCCAGGTTGGCCGCGTGGCGCATGACCGGGTATTCGTCCAGGATGCCGTTGGCCCCGAGGATCGACCGCGCCTGACGCGCGATCTCCAGGGCGCTGCCACGTTGTTCATCTTCGCCATGGAGATCTGCTGGAACCGGACGGTCGCCGCGGTCCTTCAGACGGCCCAGCTGCAGGCAGAGCAGCTGGCCCTTGGTGATCTCCGTGACCATCCGCACCAGCTTCTCCTGCGTCAGCTGGAACGACGCGATCGGCCTGTCGAACTGGATGCGCGTGCGGCGTAGTCCAGGGCCGAGTGGTAGCAGGCCATGGCTGCGCCGAGCGCGCCCCACGCGATGCCGTAGCGCGCCTGACTGAGGCACGATAACGGAAGGCGCAAGCCGTTCCCGCCGGGAAGGATCGCGGTCTTCGGGACGTGGACATCCTGCAGAATGAGCTCCGAGGTGATCGACGCACGCAGCGAGTGCTTGCCCTTCATCTCGGGAGCCGAGAATCCCGGTGTCCCCCGTTCGACGAGGAAACCGTGGACGACGCCGTCCAGCTTCGCCCAGACCACCGCCACGTCGGCCACCGTCCCGTTGGTGATCCACATCTTCGCACCGTTCAGCACGTATCCATCCGCCGTCGCCTGCGCCCGGGTGATCATCCCCCCCGGGTTGGACCCGAAGTCCGGCTCGGTCAGACCGAAGCAGCCGATCTTCTCGCCGCGGGCGAGCTGCGGAAGCCAGTGGTCCTTCTGAGCCTCGGAGCCATACGCGAAGATGGGATACATCACGAGAGAGCTCTGAACCGACGCGAAGCTGCGGATACCGCTGTCGCCCCTCTCCAGTTCCTGCATCACGAGCCCGTACGCGACGTTGTTCATCCCGGCGCACCCGTAACGTTCGGGCAGGGTCGCGCCCAGCAGGCCCAGCTCGGCCATGGGGGCGATCAGATCCGCGGGGAATGTGGATTCGCGGTTGTGCTTTTCGATGACCGGGATGATCCGTTCCTCGACGAACTCGCGGACGGTGTTGCGCACAAGAAGCTCGTCTTCCGTCAGAAGCGCGTCAACCTGGTAGTAATCGACACCCTGGAACTTGGACATGATGGAACCGGAGGGTAGGTAACGAAATGCCCCTGTCCAGAAAAAGGGACACAGGGGCTTACGTTGGATCATTCATCCAAAAAGAACACAAAATCAGGAGAGAAAGTCAAGGCGCGGGCTCACTCCTGAGCGTCCAGACCGAACCGCTTGATCTTGAGATAGAGCGTCTTCTTGCTGATCCCCAGAGCCAGAGCGGTGCGGGTCCGGTTGAACCCGTTCTCCTTGAGGACCCGTTCGATGTGGTCACGTTCGAGTTCCTCGAGAGTGGCTCCCGGAGCGGGCGCCGGGGCGGACAGCGTGGAGGGAACCGCTCCGCGAGGGATCGGCAGGGAGAGGTCCATCGGCTCGATCGTGTCGCCCGCGGAGAGGAGGATCGCCCCTTCGATCACATGTTCGAGCTCGCGGACGTTTCCCGGCCACGGGTGGTCCACAAGGGCCCGGACCGCCGCGGGAGAGAGTCTCTTCACCGTCCGCGACCTCGCCTTCCGTACAAGGAAGTGCTCTGCGAGGATGGGGATATCCTCCGGGCGGTCCCTCAACGACGGCATCTGCAGGGTGATGACGTTCAGACGGTAGAGCAGGTCCTCCCGGAACCGGCCGGCGTGAACCTCCTCCCGGATGTCCTTGTTGGTTGCGCTGACCACCCGGACGTCCACGCGAAGGAGGTTGGTCCCCCCCACCCGGCGGAATTCCCCGGTCTCCAGGAACCTGAGCAACTTGGGCTGGATGGCGGCGCTGATGTCTCCCACTTCGTCGAGGAACAGGGTCCCGCCGTTGGCGACCTCCACCAGCCCCTGTTTCGAGGCGACCGCGCTCGTGAAGGCGCCCTTCTCGTGACCGAAGAGTTCGCTTTCGAGCAGGGCGTCGGGGATGGACGCACAGTTGACCGCAACGAACGGGCGGTTGCTCCGGGGGCTCCTCCGGTGGATCAGGTGGGCGATCAGTTCCTTCCCCGTCCCCGAGGCCCCCAGGACCATGATGAAGGAGTCGCTGTCGGCGAAACGGGTGGCACTTGCCACGAGCTTGAGGAATGCGGGGCTCTGGCCGATGATCTCCGAGGTCCCCGCCTTCCGGATCCAGCTCGCTCTTCATCAGTTTGTTGTCGATGAACAACTGCCGCCGTTCGATCGCCCGGTGGATCGTGTTGAAGAGCTCGTCGATGTCGTAGGGCTTCGCCAGGAAGTCGTAGGCCCCCATCTTGATGGTCTGGATGGCGGTCTTCACGTCCGCGTAGTTCGTGAGGATGATGACCTGAGTGGTGGGGGAGTATTCCTGGAGGAACTTCAGAACTTCGATCCCGCTGACGCGGGGCATGCGGATGTCGAGCAGGACAACGTCGTAGACCTTCGCCTGGATCAGGTTGATCGCCTCGCCCCCGTCCGCGGCGGTGTCTACGGTGAACTCTTCGGACTCTCCGAGTTCACTTTCGAGGATGATTCTAAGCGGTTCTTCGTCGTCGACAATGAGGAGATTGTACTTCTCTGCCATGGTCCGCCTCTCCCGGACGGCCGGCGCTATTCGCTCAGCACCCGTTCAATGGTGGTGAGGAGATCAACGAGGTCATAGGGTTTGCTGACAAAATCGTCGGCGCCGAGCTTCTTGGACTCGATAGCGTTCTTCAGGTCGGCGAATCCGGTCAGCATGACGACCTTGGTCTTGGGATGGCTCTCCTTGATGAACTTCAGGACCTCGAAGCCGTTCATCCGGGGCATTTTGATGTCCAGGAGGACGAGATCGAACGGGGACTTCTGGATCTCCGTGATCGCTTCATCGCCGTCACTGGCCGAGCGCACCTCATACCCCTCGTTCATGAGCTCGCTGCTCAGTACGGTCCGGAGCGCATCCTCGTCGTCAACAACCAGAATCGAGCTTTTTTTGGTCGCCATCAGTTAGTACTCCGCACTGATCCGTTGTGGTCGCCATTCCAGCCGCCCTTGCCAGCCCCCTTCGACACAATCCCAACAACAATAGGGAAACAAATGTACAAAATCAACTGCCGAGGGGCTCAATTGCATCTGTTCCCGGGGTATGTTATACTTCATCAGCATGACCGCTCCAGAGACAATCCGGCTCCTGTTCGTCGACGACGACACCGGGTACATGGCCGTAGCCCAGCAAATTCTGGCCCAATTCGGCCTCCGCCGGTTCTCGGTGACCTGGAAGCAGGATGGCCCTTCCGCCCTCGATTTCCTGTCCGGAAGCCCCGAAATCGACCTGATCATCATCGATTATTACCTCCCCGAGATGAACGGCCTCGAGCTCGCCCGCGCCATTCGCGAGAAGGTCGTCGATGTGCCGATGATGTTCCTGACCTCCAACCGCGATTTCCGCCTGGCTATCGAAGGGATGAAATACGGGGTCGAGGACTATATGGTCAAGGACGATGCCGTGGACTCGGTTCTCCCCCGCACCATCATCGGGATCATGGAACGGGCCCGGCTGAAGCGGGAGCGGGCGGAACACCGCAGGGCGGAGCGGATCGCCGCACGTCAGGAAGAAGCGGTCAAGGAACTGGTCGTCACGGTCTGCCACGAGTTCAACAACCCGCTGGCGGCCATCAAGATCAGCACGGACATCCTCCTGCGTCAGGCTCTGCCGGCCGAGCAGCGGGAGAAGGTTCAGGAGATCGACCGGCGCATCTCCCAGCTGGAGTTGGAGGTCACCCGGCTTCGCGACATCAACTTCGAGAAATTCGATTTCGGCAGGATCCCGTAGGGGTTTCCCGTCCCGGTACGCGGTCGCCTGCTTGCGAAAATCGACGCGATTTCGTATATTGGAGAAGCGATTTATGGCTCCGCATGGTTCACATATCGGGGAACAGGATTTCCATCACCAGTAGAAAATCCCGCCAAGTGGCGGGATTCTTTTTTCTGTGCCTATGACCGTCCGCGAGGTCGCCGGAATACTTGAGCAGTGGTTCCCGAAAGCGGTGGCGATGGAGGGGGACAACCCCGGGCTCCAGTCCGGCGATCCCACCAGCCGGGTTCGGGGGCTCCTGGTGTCGCTCGATCCGACCGAGGCGGTCATCCGGGAGGCGATCCGGCGAAAGCGTGACCTGGTGGTCACCCACCACCCGCTTCTCTACCGGCCGCTCCGGTCCGTCGACACCAGGTCGGGCCCCGGAAAGGTTCTCGCTCTCGCCCTGCGCCACGGGATCGCCCTGTACGCCGCGCACACAAACATGGATTTCGCCGCAGGCGGCACCAGCGACGCCCTCGCGGAAGCGCTGGGGATCCGGCGGACGTCGTTCCTGCGAAGCGCTGGAGGGTTGCAGAAGAAGATCGTGACGTTCGTCCCCGCAACACATGTGGACCGGGTCGCGGATGCCCTCGCCGCATCGGGAGCCGGAGTCATCGGCAATTATGACCGCTGCTCGTTCAGGGTCGAGGGGACGGGAACATTCCTGGGCAACAAGCGCTCCTCCCCCGCCATCGGGCGTCGCGGCATCCAGGAGCGGGTGCAGGAGGTCCGTCTGGAAATGGTTCTCCCCTCCTGGTCGGTGAAGGAGGCGGTCAGCATGTTGCGCGCCGTCCATCCGTACGAAGAGCCGGCGTTCGATCTCTACCCGGTCGACACCCCCCACGCGGGATTCGGTGCGGGGGTTGTCGGGACCCTCCCCCGCCGGGTGTCGGTCCGACGATTCGTCACACAGGTCGGGTCAGTGTTGGGTTCGGGGGCGGTCCGGTACGTTCGCGGCTCCACGGGAAGCTGTCCGCGTGGTCGCGGTCTGCGGCGGCGCGGGAACCGACCTGCTGGACGACGCCCTGGCGGCGGGCGCCGATGCGTTCGTCACCGCCGACGTGCGGTACCACGAGTTTCAGCGGGCAGCCGGACGCATCACGCTCGCGGACGCGGGGCACTTCGAAACGGAGTACCCGGTGGTCCCCGCCCTGGTCCGCAGGCTGCGCGGCGCACTCCACGGAACGGGCCTGCGCGTCGACAGGGCCCTGACCGAGAAGAATTCGATCACATCGCTTCAGTCCATCCGTTCACGAGGAAACCCTTGAAGACGAAACTCCAGAACCTGTTCGCACTCCAGCAGATCGACGCAAAACTTGACGACCTCGAGGAGTTGAAAGGCGAACTCCCGGGCGAGGTGCGGGCGCTTGAAGAGGAGCTGGCGGGGCTCCACGGCAAGGTCGCAGCACTCGAGCAGGACATGCGCAAGGCTTTCTCGTCGCGCGACGACGCGGACAACGAGATCGTCACCCTCCGGCAGAAGCTGGAAAAGTACAAGTCGCAGCAGCTGCTCGTCAAGACCAACCGTGAATACGACGCGCTGACGCGCGAGATGGACCACGCCACCGAGACGATCGCGAAGCGTGAGAAGGAGATGGAGCTGCTTGAGGGAAGAGGGACGCTGGCGCGGACGGACATCGAAGGGCTGAAGGAGCAGGTGGCCCAGCTGATGGTCCGGCTCGGCGAAAAGCGGGAGGCTCTGGCGGAGATCTCCAAGTCGACGGAAGAGGAAGAACTCCGGTACTCGGACAAGCGCCAGCGCCTGTCGACGAAGGTGAGCAAACAGGACCTCGCCACCTATGAGCGGGTCCGCAAGGCGAAGAAGGGTCAGGCGGTCGTCCGCATCAAGCGGAACTCCTGCGGCGGATGTTACGCCCGGGTCACGCCCCAGCGGCTTCTCGAACTTCGCCAGAACGAGCAGATGTTCACCTGCGAGCATTGCGGCCGGATCCTGGTGTCGGACGAGGTGGCAGAAAGCGCCACCACGCTCCTGTGACCCTGGAAGCCTTCACCGACGGCGCCTCACGGGGAAACCCGGGAGAGAGCGGCATCGGGATCGTCATCAGGAAGGAGGACGGGACCGTCCTCCGCACCTGTTCGAGGTACCTGGGCAGGGCGACCAACAACGTCGCGGAATATCGCGCCCTGCTGGAGCTCCTGGAGATCGTCCAGACCATCCCCTGTTCACGGGTGGTCGTCCACTCTGACAGCGAGCTGATGGTACGCCAGGTGAAAGGAGAATACAAGGTGCGCGACCGCGAACTGCAGCGTCTCCATGCGCAGGTGCTCTCGCTGCTGAGGTCGGCGCCCTACCGGTTCGAACTGCGACACGTCCCCCGCGCGCAGAACGCGGAGGCGGACCGGCTTGCGAACGAAGGGATCGATTCGCATACGAGTGTTGTGTACTAATAATCAACTGATCCATTCACATGCAGGTCGGGCAGCCGCTCCGACGCTTCGGTGGCGGGGAGGAAAGTCCGAACTCCGCAGAGCATGGTGCCCCGTGAATAGCGGGGGTCCCCGGGGTGCAAACCCCTGGGAACGGACAGTGTCACAGAAAACATACCGTCCCGAGCGAGTCCCGCCGCGTCTGGCGGGACGAGTCGAGGGATAAGGGTGAAAAGGCGAGGTAAGAGCTCACCGCCCCGAGGGCAACCGAGGGGGCACGACAAACCCCACCAGGAGCAAGACCGAATAAGGGAGGAGAGGCTGCTCGCCTCACGTCCCGTTCCAACGGGACACACTTCCGGGTAGGTCGCTTGAGCCGAGGAGCAATCCGAGGCCCAGAGAAATGGCTGCCTCTCCCGCTCGCGCGGGACAGACAGAATTCGGCTTACAGACCTGCATACCCTTCTCCTCCGGGACACGTCCCGGAGGGGGAGCATCTCTTGCGGGAGTTGTTGTGAACTCGACCATCAGGGAACACCGCTGGGCTTTCGCGGCGCCACCTGAAGCGGGGATCGTCGCCCGCCTGTCGAAAGAGATCAATGTTCCGGAAGCGATCGCCAGGGTCCTGATCCTCCGCGGCATCGACGACTACGACAAGGCGAAGGCGTACTTCCGCCCCTCCCTCGACCTGCTCCACGACCCGTTCCTCCTGGGCGACATGGGCAAGGCCGTGGACCGCGTCGTCGCGGCATTGGAGCGGAAAGAGCGCGTGCTGGTCTTCGGGGACTATGACGTCGACGGGACCAACGGGGCGGCGATGCTGTACCTCTTCTTCCGGTCGCTGGGGATGGACGCGACCTACTACATCCCCGATCGGGTCAAGGAAGGGTACGGCATCTCGCGACAGGGCATCGACAGGGCGCACGCGGAAGGCATCACGCTGTTCGTCGCCATAGACTGCGGCATCACCGCGGTCGACCAGATCGATCACGCGAACACCCTCGGGATGGACGTGATCATCTGCGACCATCACGAGACCGGCCCCGTCCTCCCGGCGGCGGTCGCGGTCCTGGATCCGATCAAGCCGGGCGATCCCTACCCGTTCAAATCCCTCTGCGGGTGCGGCGTCGGCTTCAAGCTGGTCCAGGGTGTGAGCCGCAGACTCGGGCGCGAGGAGCTGCCCGGGAAGTTCCTGGAATTCGTGACGCTCGCCAGCACGGCCGACATCGTCCCGCTGACCGGTGAGAACCGCGTCCTCTGCAAGCTCGGGCTGGAGGTGATCAATACCACCCCGCGCCCGGGGATCAAGGCGCTGATCGAATCGTCAGGGCTGAAACCGGGAAGCATCACCACCGGCCAGATCGTCTTCGTTCTCGCCCCGCGCATCAATGCGGTCGGCCGTCTGGGGGACGCGACCCGGGCGGTGGAGTTGCTGACCTGCGACGAGTCGGGCGACACCTTCGAACTCGCCCGGGTCCTGGAGGAAGAGAACCGGAACCGCCGCAAGATCGACGAGGACACGTTCGCGAACGCCCGCGAGATCGCGGAATCGCAGTTCGACGTCGAAGCCGACCCCGCCATCGTGCTCCACCAGGAACACTGGCATCCGGGAGTGGTCGGGATCGTCGCCTCGCGCATGGTGGAGCGGTACTACAAGCCCGCGATCATGATGGCCACGGTCGACGGCGTGGCCAAGGGATCGGCGCGCAGCGTCTCGGGATTCGACATCTACGAGGCCCTGCGGCGCTGCGAGGACAAGATCCTGCAGTTCGGCGGACACAAGTATGCGGCCGGGCTGACCGTGGACCTGGGACGGGTCGAAGAATTCAGGACCGCCTTCAACGACGTCGTCCGGGCAATGATGACGGAGGAGATGAAGACCCCGGAGATCAGGGTGGACACGGCGATCGCGCTCTCGGACATCACCCCCAGGTTCTTCAGGATCCTCAAGGAGTTCGCCCCGTTCGGGCCGCACAATATGCGCCCGGTGTTCCACTCCACCGGACTGGATGTCGCGGGCACCCCCAGGATCGTCGGAAGGAACCACCTCCGCCTGAAACTGCGTCAGAACGGCGCGCTGTTCGATGCGATCGGCTTCGGACTCGGACACCTGCTCCCGAAGGTCAACGGCGGACGGCGGGAGATCGAATGCGTCTACACGATCGAAGAGAACGACTGGGCGCCCGGAGGGATGGTGCGGACCGGGGAGGGCGCCCCCCAACTCAAGATCAAGGATCTGCGCTAACCAAGCACTGAGGAGATCACCACCATGTCAGGACACTCGAAGTGGGCGACGATCAAGCGGAAAAAAGGGGCCACCGACGCGGCCCGCGGAAGGCTCTTCACCCGTCTGGGGAAGGAGATCACGATCGCGGCCCGCGACGGAGGGGGCAACCCGCAGGGGAACCCGAGGCTCCGGCTGGCGGTCCAGACCGCAAAAAAAGAGAATATGCCCGCCGAGAACATCAAACGCGCCATCCAACGGGGAACCGGCGAGCTCCCGGGCGTCACCTATGAAGAGGTCACCTACGAGGGGTACGGCCCGGGGGGCGTGGCCATCCTGGTCGAGGTGGTGACCGACAACAGCAACCGGACCGTCTCGGAGATCCGGCACATCTTCTCCCGGAACAACGGGAACATGGGGGCCGCGGGGAGCGTCGCGTGGATGTTCCACAAGAAAGGGACCATCACGGTGCCGTCGGCCGGACAGAAGACCCCACTGACCGAGGACGACCTCCTGGGGATCATCCTCGAAGCCGGCGCCGACGACCTCGGGACCGAAACGGAATCCTTTACGGTCACCACCTCGCTGCAATCCTTCGAACCGGTGAAGAAGGCGCTGGAGGACAAGGGGATCGTCATCGACCAGGCGTCGCTGGCCATGGTCCCCGCGAATACCGTCAAGGTGACCGGGAAGGACGCGGAGAACGTCATGAAGCTGATGGAGGCGTTCGAAGAGCACGACGATGTCCAGAACGTTTACGCCAACTTCGACATCGACGACAAGGAACTTGCCAACATCAACTGAGGACCGCGGCCCGGTCCGGGTGCTCGGCATCGACCCGGGCACGCTGGTCACCGGTTACGGGGTCGTGGAGCGTCGCGACACGACACTCCTCTCCGTGGCCAGCGGCGAGATCGTCAACGCCGCGGGGACTCCCCTTGCGGAGCGACTGCTCGCCATCCACACGCGCATCCGTTCGCTGGTGGACGAATACCAACCCATGGAGATGGCCATCGAAAGCGCCTTCTACGGGAAGAACGCCCAGTCGGCGCTCAAACTTGGCCATGCCCGCGGGGTGTGCCTGCTGGCAGCGGCCCAGAGCCACATACCGGCGGTCGAATACTCCCCCCGGGAGGTGAAGAAGGCCGTGGCCGGCAACGGGAACGCCTCGAAAAATTCGGTCCGCTACATGGTCTGTTCGCTCCTCGGGATCCCGGCACAGAAGCTGAGACTCGACGTCTCCGATGCCCTCGCCGTGGCCCTCTGCCATCTGCAGCGCTTCCAGGTGGCGTCACGCCGCTACCGCGACTGGAGGTCGTTCGTGGAAGCCCATCCTGAACGGGTCCGTCGATGATCTCCTCCCTGACAGGGACACTCACCGCCAAGGCCCCCACCGAAGTGGTGCTGTCGATCGGCGGGATCGGGTTCACGGTCCACATCCCGATCTCCACCTTCGAGGCGCTGGGTCCGGCCGGCACAACCGTCACTCTGCTGACGCATCTGCATGTTCGTGAGGATGCCCTTCAACTGTTCGGCTTCGCGAGCGACAACGAGCGGGTCATGTTCAGGGCCCTGATCGCCATCACGGGCATCGGTCCGAAGATGGCCCTGGGGATCCTCTCCGGGATCTCCGTCCCCGACCTGCGGAGCCATATCCTGACCGGCAATTCGGCGGCCCTGACCGCGATCCCGGGAGTGGGCCGGAAGACCGCAGACCGGCTGGTGCTGGAGCTTCGGGAGAAGGTGGGCAAGACCTCTGAAAGCGCTCCCCCCGGCACCGAACCCGCAACGAACGTGCGCGTCGAAGCCGCACTGGCACTGGTCTCCCTGGGATACAGCCGCCCGGCCGCCGAGCAGGCTACTCGCCGCCGCGGCGCGGACCCTCGCCGGAGGAGACCCCCCTTCACTCGAGCAGCTCATCAGGGCGGCACTGAAACACGTCGTCGCGGTGACCGGAGCAAGCGCTCCGATCGGGTGCAGTTGTTTCTGTTCGCCTCCACGGGTACATTGAAGTTTCCGGCCGGAACCGGATCGGTCATGGACGTCGAGAAAGCGAATAACCGCAGGCGTTCAAAACGGAGGAGCGGACCGTTCAGCGATCTGTTGAACGTCGCCGTCTTCCTGCTGGCCCTCGCGGCCGTGCTCGGGGTCCTGGCCGTTCTTGACCCCGTCGTCAAACGATGGTTCACACGATTTCTCCCTTGATCCCCCGGGACACAGCGTGACGCGAAAAGCCTCCATCACCGATCCGGAACGCCTCGACGCCGACCTCGACGTCGACCGTGCTCTGCGCCCGCCCGGGTTCGCCGACTTTTTCGGGCAGGACAAGATCACCGAGAACCTCCGCATCTTCATCTCCGCGGCCCGCAAACGCGGCGAGCCGCTGGACCACGTGCTGCTCACCGGTCCGCCCGGACTCGGCAAGACCACGCTGGCCCACATCATCGCCACGGAGATGGGAGCCAACATCACCACGTCGTCGGGGCCGGTGCTGGACAAGCCGGGGGACCTCGCCGGGGTCCTGACGAACCTCTCGCGCGGGGAGGTCCTGTTCATCGACGAGATCCACAGGCTCAACCCGGTGGTCGAAGAGTACCTCTACTCGGCGATGGAGGACTTCCGGCTGGACATCATGATCGACTCCGGCCCCAGTGCCCGGACCGTTCAGCTGACCCTCCCCCCTTTCACGCTGGTCGGAGCCACGACCAGGGCCGGACTCCTGACGGCTCCCCTCCGGGCCAGATTCGGCGTCACGAACCGGCTCGACTACTACACGGCCGCGACGCTGCAGCGGATCATTCACCGTTCCGCCCGCATCCTCGGGATCGACCTGGCCGACGATGGTGCTGCCGAGGTGGCCCGGCGCTCCCGCGGCACCCCCAGGATCGCGAACCGGCTCCTGCGGCGGTGCAGGGACTTCGCCCAGGCGGAGGAGAGCCTCGCACAGCACGAAGGACGCGTCACGCTGGAGGTGGCCAATCATGCCCTGCTCGCCCTGGACGTCGACCGCCACGGCCTCGACGACATGGACAAACGGATCCTGATGTGCATCATCGGGCACCACGGCGGCGGCCCGGTCGGCGTCGGGACCATCGCCGCGGCGGTCGGCGAAGAGGCAGGCACCATCGAGGAGGTCTACGAGCCGTACCTGATCCAGGAAGGGTTCGTCAAACGCACTCCGCGCGGCCGCGAAGCCACGCGCCGGGCCTACGAACACCTTGGCATGACGCGGGGAACGGACCGCCAGGCTTCGTTGTTCAACGAATGACCGTGATCTGATCGCCGGGGCGCGCGGCCACGCCCGTCCCTTTCGCCCAACCAACCCCCAGGAGAATCCCATGTCCATGATCAAGGAGTTCAAGTCCTTCGCGATGCGCGGGAATGTCGTCGACCTCGCGGTCGGTATCATCATCGGCGCCGCCTTCGGGAAGATCGTCAGCTCACTTGTGAGCGACGTCCTTTTGCCGCCCATCGGCATGCTGGTCGGCGGGCTGGACTTCAGCCAGTTCGCCATCACCCTGAAGCAGGCCGCTGAAGGCGGCCCGGCGGTGTTGTTCCGGTACGGCGCATTCTTGAACTCGGTCATCGATTTCCTCATCGTCGCGCTGGCCATCTTCCTGCTCATCCGCGCGATCAACGCCATGAAGAAGAAGGAGGAGGAGGCTCCCGCCGCCCCGGCACCGCCGACCGCAAGCGAGACCCTGCTCGCGGAGATCCGGGACCTTCTCAAGAAACGATGACCTGCGGCGCCAACGCCGGGCCCGTCCAGGTGATCCATGCTCTCACTATCGGAGAAAGACTCCATGCGCATCGCTGCCGCTCTGTCCGTGCTCCTTATCCCCTTCGCCCTCTTCGCCCAGCAGGACACCGCGAAGGCTCCCCCCTACGGCTGGAAGCACAAGATGGTCGCGGGAATGAACCTGACCCAGGTGGCCTTCAACAACTGGGTCCAGGGAGGCGAGAACGCCTTCGCGTGGACCGCCTCACTCGAAGGCAAGTCCGCGCAACTTGCGGAAAAGACCGACTGGACCTCCACCTACAAGTTCGCCTACGGCCAGGCCAAGCTGCAGTCCAGCGGCCTGCGGAAGACCGACGACGTGATCGATCTGGCGACGGTCCTCACCTACCTGATGGGCACGACCGTCAATCCGTACCTGGGCGCAACGCTCAAGACCCAGTTCGCCAAGGGATTCGACTACGCAGCCCCGGGAACGCCTCCGGTATCGAAGTTCTTCGATCCCGCGTACCTCACACAGAGCGCCGGCGTCGGATACCAGCCTGCTGCCTGAGGTCAAGACCCGATTGGGGGCCGCCCTGCGCGAGACGTTCACCACGGAGTTCAGGAACTACGCGAACGACCCGGGCGTCGCGCCCGCGGACTGGGTCTCCACCCGTGTCGAAGGCGGCGCGGAATCCATCACGGAGGTGGACTGGAAGTTCGCCCCGAACATGAGCTTCACCATGAAGCTCGAGCTCTTCGCCCCGTTCAAGACGATGGACAAGATCATCGTGCGCGACGACATGGGCATCCTGGCAAAGGTGAACGACGTGATCACGGCCGGCATCACCGTGCAGCTGATCAACGACTGGCGTGTCACCCCCAGGACCCAGAGCAAGCAGACCCTATCGTTCGGGCTGACCTACGCCCTCCTCTAGAGAGAAGGCCAAGCGGTCGCCGGACCGCAGGGGACCCGGACGGGAACTCGAAGGAATACTCGGCGCCTTCCCCGTTCGTTCTACCTGCGGCCGACGCTGACGGTCGCACGCGAGCTGATCGGGACGTACCTCGTCCGGAGATACCGCGGGACGACCTTTGTCGGCCGCATCGTGGAGGTGGAGGCGTATCTCGGAGCGCGCGACCCCGCGAGCCATTCCTACCGGGGTCGCACGCCAAGGAACGACGTGATGTTCCGGACGGGGGGACATCTCTACGTCTACTTCACGTACGGCATGCACCACTGCGCCAACGTGGTGACGGAACGGGAGGGGGTCGGGAACGCCGTCCTTCTTCGCGCGCTGGAGCCCGTCTCGGGGGCCGCCGCCATGGCACGCAATCGGGGGAGAACGCCGGCCCGGCCCGGCGACCTGTGCGGAGGACCGGCGAAGCTCTGCCAGGCCCTTGCCCTGGACCGGAGGCACAACGGCACGGACCTCTGCGGAAACGCTGTCTGGATCTGCCGCGACACCGCCGCACCCAGGGTCCGGATCGGCCGCTCCCGCAGGATCGGGATCTCGCAGGGGATCACGTCTCCGTGGCGCTTCTTCGACCGGGACAGCCCGTGTCTCTCACGTCCGCCCGTGTCTTGATTCTTCACATGCACATGCGTACCATCATGCCCATACCCACCATCCGGAAGGAGATCCCGTGAAACATTTCCTCGTTTTCCTCGCCGCGTTCCTGGCGGTGCCGCTCCTGGCCCAGGAGAAGGTCAAGGAGCCCTCGACCGAGATCGAGTTCCCCGGCCGTCGTGAAGTTCACCGCGGAGGGGAAGGAATACCAGGCATCCCTCACGGGGGTCGCGGTGAGGAAGAAGGTCGTCTTCAAGGTGTACGGGATGGCCCACTACATGCAGGATGCCGGGAAGATGGGTGAGGACGAAGCGTATGCCGCGGTACTGACCGACGGCAAGGCGAAGCAGATCTCGCTGCAGTTCGTGCGCGATGTGGACGCCGCGAGCATCCAGAGCGCCTACCGCGACGGATTCACGAACAGCACATCCGCCGCCGACCTCCCGAAGATCCAGGGCTCGATCGACAAGTTGCTGGCCTACTTCAGCACTCCGGTGAAAGTCGGCGACGCGTTCACGTATCGCTGGCTCCCGGGCGGAACGATCGTGGCGATCGTCCAGGGACAGGAGAAGCCCGCGATCACCGATCCGGCGTTCGCGAAGTCCCTCTGGGGCATCTGGTTCGGCGAGGATTCCATCGTCGACCGCGAGGATCTTGTGGCCCGCATGCTCGCGCACTAGCAGGCCGCAGACTCCCAAAGCAGAGAAGCCCACCCGGGGTCCCTCCCGGGTGGGCTTCTTCCGTTCTCGCCCGCGATCACATCGACCAGCTCACCCCTCCCATCACCACCCTCCCCGGCATGGGATAGTCGTAGACGGTGGCGTACTGCACATCAAGGATGTTCTCGACCGAGAGATACAGCTCGAGGTTCCAGGCCAGCGTCACGCCGGCCCGGGCCTGGAGGAGCAGGTAGTCGTCCATGCGCTTCCGGCTGTTGTCCGCTCCGTACAGCCCCGAAACGTAGTGCAACCCCGCCGAGGCACGCCAGAGTTCCGTGGCGAACTCGCCTCCCAGGTAGAGTTTGTGGCGAGGGTTCCCCTGCGTTTCGGCTCCGGGGTCGAGATAGGTGTAGTTCAGGTCCATCCTGAACTCCTGCCCCACGCGCACTCCCGAGGCGAACTCCACGCCGCGGTGAATGAACGAGCCGGAGTTGGAGAGGACGAGGTTCGGGTAGGTGCCGGACGTCCGGATGAGGTTCTTCCCTTCCATGACGTACCCGACGAGTTCTATCGACACTGCGTCTCCGACGAATCCGGTGTATCCCGCCTCATAGGTCCACGCGTCTTCGGGCTTCAGGGTGGGCGTCGGCGCCGGGAAGAGATACAGTTCCCTGATCGTCGGGCTCCGGAAGCCCCTGCCGAGCGAAGCCTTGAACGTCGAGCCCTGCCACACATTCACGGCGACCCCCGCCTGGGGAAGAAGTGCGTTTCCTGCAAGCTCATGGTGATTGAGCCGCGCACCCGCGGTCACCCTCAGCACGGTCCAGAGGTCCTGCTGGACGAGCGCATAGACGCCGGTTTCGGTGACGTGATACTCGCCGAAATCGACCGATGCAAGGACGTTCTGCGCATTCCCACCGTACCTCTTCACGTCCAGCTCCCGCGGTCAGGAGCGTTGTCTCCCCTACCTTGAGGCTCTGGTGCAGCATCAGTCCCAGGTCGTTGTCGTCCGACCGGAATCCGTCGTAGATCTCGTGTCGCCCGAAATTCACATATCCCTTGAGGGCCCCCTCCAGGGATCCCGTCGTGTTCTCCACGACGAATCCCGCGTTCCCCCGGCGCGCATTGACCCAGTGGTCGACATACGGGGTCGATGCCGGGCCCGGATCGTAGGTCCTGATATCGGTGTACAGGCCGTCCACGCGGAGAGAGAAGGAGCCGCCCAGCAGCGAGCTCACCCTTCCGGAGGCGGTGCTGGAACGGAACGAGGAATACGGCCGGTGTCCGTTGGTGGAGGCGTGGCTCAGGTCCAGCCGCGCCCCGCCGCTGCCGAATCCGCCCAGGATGCCCCCCTGGAATTTCTGCGTCGCATAGGATCCGACCGAAGCCGATACGTTTCCATGCATCCCCTGCGGGACATCCTGGCGCGAGATCATGTTGACCACGCCGCCGAACGCGTTGGTCCCGTGGATCAGCGAGGCTGGGCCGCGGATCACCTCCACGCGTTCCACTCCCGGGGTCATGTACATGTCGGGGATGGGATGGCCGAAGAGCCCCATCATGGTCGGACGCCCATCGGTCAGCACCAGCACCTGGGTGGTGGGGCTCCCCCCCGCACCCCGGATACTGATCGCCCCGGCGGCGCCGGCGCCGACGCCGTATCCCAGCAGCCCACGCTCCGTCACGAACATCCCCGGGACCTGGCGGTTGAGCACCTGGAATACCGACGTCTCTCCCGTCTGCTGCAGGTGCCGCCCCGACACCACGGTGAGGGAGTTCGGCAGAAGGCTCCGGGCCGTCTCGGTATTGGTGGCGGTGACCACGATGGGATCGATTTCGTACGTCCGCACCGTGTCAGGATCCGCGCTCCCCGGCGTTTGAAAGGCCATGGCACATGGGACGACCAATGAGAAGACGATCCCGTTCATAAGCACATCCTGATAGTGGAACTGGATAAAAGATGGTACTCTAGTAACGCCATCCGATCGGGGAAACGTTCACGCCCGCATTTCACGGTCAAGCAGGGCGCGTGTCTGGCCCGGATCGTCACTCAGGATCGCGTCACAACCGGCGCGGAGATACCACGACAGCCTGCTGTCCGGGCGGGGGTCCAGAGGGCAGACGAGCTGGCCCCGCCGGTGGGCGACCTTGATGTACAGGGGGTTCAGGGCGAGGACCGGCCAGAGGGGCCCGAGCAGGTCGAACCCCCGCGGAGGCCAGGGGGAGCCCCAGGCGACCAGTCCGACAGGGACGTCCGGTGAGACCCGGCGCCATGCTTCAAGATGCCTGCGGTGCGACGAAAGAATGAGCGTGCGGTCCGTCAGATCCGATCTGGCCAGCGTCTCGGCCAGAGCCCGACACACCTCCACTCGCCGGAATTCGCGCGCCTTGAGCTCGAGGGCGAGGACCACCGGTGCCGGGACCGCCAGAGCCATCTCTTCGAGCGTCGGGACCGTCGCAGAACCCTCCGAGGGGTCCGCATTTCTCAACCCACAGGTCTTCAGCTGTTCCAGCGTCAGGCTGTCGACGCGCCCTTTCCCGTCGGTGGTCCTCTCCAGCGTCGGATCATGCATCAGCACGAAATGCCCGTCCGCAGGAGACCCGAACGTCCGTTTCGATGATGTCGGCGCCGTCGCGCACTGCTCGCCGGAACGCCTGGAGGGAATTCTCCGGACAGGCTGCGCTGTTGCCCCGATGGGCGATCAGGTACGGCCGCCCCACCTCGCGCTGATCCAGTATGCTCACAGATCCGATCCCCTCACAATGATCTTTTAATATGAGGAATTCCGGTGGGAAGAGCCAGCGCACGCGTCCCTGCAGCGGTCCGCGGGGCCAGCCTTGCTTCTTCCAGCCTCTATCGCTATGATGGTTCATGCATATCCCGGACGGCTTCCTCGACCTCAGAACCGCCACGGCAACCGGCGTTCTTGCCGTCGCGGCCGCGGCGGTCTCGATGCGTGCCGTGGGGAAGTCGCATCCGCGAACGATCCCGCTCATGGGGATCACCGGGGCGTTCATCTTTGCGGCACAGATGGTGAACTTCCCCGTGGGCCCCGGGACGTCAGGACATCTGATGGGCGGCACCCTGGCCGCCCTGCTGCTCGGCCCGGCGGAAGCCGTCGTCACCATGACCGCCGTCCTGGTCGTGCAGTGCTTCCTCTTCGCCGATGGCGGGGTCACCGCGCTGGGAGCCAACATTCTCAACATCGGGGTAGCGGCCCCCGTGCTCGGAGGCTGGATCGCGACGGCACCGGGCCGGATCTCGGACCGCGCGAGCGTGAGGCTTGCTGCGGCCATGTTCGGCGGATGGTTCTCGACCGTGGCAGCATCAGCACTGTGCGCCGGAGAGCTGGCGTGGTCGGGGACGGTCCCCTGGTCCCTCGCCTTCCCGGCGATGGTCAATGTGCACATGGTGATCGGCATCGGCGAAGCGGCCATCACGGGCGTCGTCCTGACGGCGATCCTGAGACTGAGGCCGGAACTGGCAAGCCCCTCGGCACGGGCCGTTCCCACAGAAGACCCGTCGTGGGGAAGGACACTCCGCTCAGCCACCCTCGCAGCCGTGGTGCTCACGGCAGGAGTACTCTTCGTGGCGCCGTTCGCTTCGCCACTGCCGGATGGCCTCGAAAAGGTCGCCTCCGCGCTGGGCTTCGACCACCTGGCGGCTGAGGCCCATCTGTCCACGGAGATCCTGAGGGACTACACCATTCCCGGCATGGCATCGGCCGCCACCTCCACGCTGATCGCGGGCGCCATCGGAACCGTCGCGGTCTTCGGGCTATCGCTTCTCCTCGGAAAGGTTCTTTCGCGGAACCTCGGAGGACGATGATGCGACACGACTTCCTTGACCGCTACAGCCGCGGCACCTCTCCGATCCATCGACTCCCGGCTGGCCTGAAAGCCGGAACTGCCATGGGAATGATCGCCGCCAGCATCGCCTTCCCGGTCTGGTGGGTCCTCGCTCCCCTCGGCGGTCTGCTCGTCGTGGCACTGACGGTATCGCGGCTTCCGGCCGGATTTGTGGCGCGGCGGATCCTCCTGTTCGAGCCGATCATTGTCGTCCTTGCTGCGACGAATCTCCTGCGTCCGGACGGACTCGGGGTGTTCCTGGGCATCCTGGCCCGGGGGACGTTCGCCATCGGCACCATGGTGCTGCTCGCCAACACCACACCGTTCAGCGCCCTGCTCGAGCTGTTGAGGTCCCTGCGTTTTCCGCCGATCCTGGTGACGGTCCTCGCCCTTCTCTACCGGTATCTCTTCATCCTGATCGACGAAGCCGAACGGATCCTGCGTGCCAGACGGTCCCGGACAGTCACCCGGAAAGGGCGCTGGAGGATCCTCGGTGCAGTGCTGGGAGAACTTTTCGTCCGTTCCACTGAGCGATCGGAACGCGTCTATCTCGCCATGCGGGCCCGGGGGTGGCGATGAGGCCGGCGATCGAGGTTCAGGATCTCCGATTCGCATTCCCCGACGGCACGGTCGCGCTGCACGGAGTCAGCTTCACGGTCGATGAACACGAGTGCCTCGGGGTGATCGGACCGAACGGTGCGGGGAAGTCGACGCTGCTCCTGCATCTGAACGGATTACTGCCCGAAACCCCTTCCCGACACCCTGCCGTCTCCATATTCGGTGCCCCGATCACGCGCGAGACCCAGCAGCATGCCCACCGGACCGTCGGACTGCTGTTCCAGGACCCCGACGACCAGCTGTTCTGTCCAACGGTCGCAGAAGATGTCGGGTTCGGCCCGCAACAGCAGGGGATCACCGGCGCAGCCCTTCGGGAGGTGGTCGCGGAGGCCCTCGACAAGGTCGGGCTGAAAGGGTATGAGCGGCGCTCCCCGCATCATTTGAGCGGCGGGGAGAAGCAACGAGTGTGTCTTGCCGGACTCCTGGCCTGCTCTTCCAGGATCCTGGTCCTGGATGAACCGACCGCGAACCTCGACCCGCGCGGCAAACGCGGGCTCAAGACCCTTCTCAGTTCCTTGCCCGTCACCAAAGTGATCGCCACGCATGACCTCGAACTGGTCGTCGAGTTGTGCGAGCGGGTGATCGTGCTGGACAACGGACGGTGTGTCGCGGATGGCCCCACGGTGGATCTTCTGTCCGACGGAGATCTGATGGAGGCACACGGACTCGAGACGCCGCACATTCTCCGGCACCGGCACCCGCACCCGGCACGCCGGTCGTCTCGACCCTGAAGGGGACCTCAGAGATGCGGACCGGACCCGCCCACGGAAGGCCACACGTTGCTGGATGCCGGGGAGCCGTCCTTCCTGGTCATCCTGGTCGCGGCCGCCGGACATGCTCAGCTTTCCCGCCTGGATTTCAACCACCAGAAGTTGTTCATCAGCGGCAGCAATCTGGCCTGGTTCGAGTTTGCCTCGGACGTCGGACCGGGCCCCGTAGACACTGCCGCGTTCTCCAGCCTGCTCGTTGCCATACACCATGCCGGGGGCAATGCGTTGCGGTGGTGGATCCACGTGGATGGCCGGAGCACGCCGGCATTTGACGGGAGCGGCATCGTCTCAGGGCCGGGCCCGGGGACCATCGCCGGTCTCCGGGCGGTCCTGGATCTTGCCTGGCAGCGGGAGGTTGGCATCGACCTCTGCCTCTGGTCGTTCGATATGCTCCGGGAATCGAACGACCCGCACCTCCTGGCCCGCAACCTGCGCTTGCTGACCGACACCGTGGCCACCAGGGCATACATTGAACGCTGCCTCTCACCGATGGTGGATTCGCTCAAGAACCATCCGGCGATCCTTTGCTGGGAGATCTTCAACGAGCCGGAGGGAATGAGCCAGGAATTCGGATGGAGCGGGGTCTCCCACATACCGATGCAGATGGTCCAGCGATTCGTCAATAGATGTTCGGGGGCGATCCACCGCCGGGACCCGTCCGCCCTGGTCACGAACGGTGCGTGGAGTTTTGCGTCGCTGACCGACGTGCAACTCGCCGCAGGCCAGGAGATCCCCGCGCGCAGGGAAGAGGTCCCGGCAACTTCGCCGGCTGACCTCGCAGATGCCGCGTCCTCGAAATACCGCCTGAGGATCCCGCCCGTGGAGATCTCCCGGCATCTCCAACGGGTCGGCACGATGGGAAACGTCAACTACTACACGGACGCCAGGCTGCTGGCCGCCGGCGGGGACCCCCTCGGGACGCTGGACTTCTACTCCGTCCACTTCTACGAATGGGCGGGAACCGGCCTCTCCCCTCTGCATCATCCTGCATCGGTCTGGGGGCTGAACAAACCGATCGTCGTCGCCGAGATCGCCCTCAAGAACACCCTGGGAGTCGGGGTGGAGCGGATCTACGAAACGCTGTATCAGCTGGGGTACGCGGGTGCGCTCGCCTGGGCATGGACCGACACGATGTTCTCCCGACGCACCGACATCCTCGCGTCGATGCGGATGATGTGGAGCGCACACCGGAGCGACGTCGACGTTCTGGGCATCGGCGGCGATCCGCCCGGCGGCGACGAACTCCCCACGGCGGCCCGGCTGGACCAGAACTACCCGAACCCCTTCAACTCCGGATCGACCATTGGCTTCGCCGTCCCCGACTGGACCGTCGTCACGTTGCAGGTCTTCGATCTCCTGGGAAGGCCTGTGGCGACCCTGGTGGACGAGCTCCGGACGCCCGGCACCTATTCGGTCAGGTTCGACGGATCTGCACTGGCGGCAGGGATATATGTTTACAGGCTACGGGCCGGAGCATTTTCTCAGAGCCGCATGATGGCGCTGGTCCGTTGATCCCCCCGGGGGGTCGCTGGCACACGCGGCGCCTGACGCACGGCCGGGCTCTTCGGTATATTGCGGTTCAGCGGATTTCCTGCCACATTGACCCATCGCCGTCGCGGCAACACGGAGGACCCTCATGTCCCTGCCACTCGGGAGGCGGTATCTGCTGGCGGGAGTCGCCTGCATCCTGCTTCCGTCCTGTTCGTTCTTCTCTTTTCTCAGGGAGCCTGACATGCCGATTCGCGTGGAGGGGACGCGGCTCATGCGGGGTGACAGTCCGTACTTCTTCGCCGGAGCGAACCTGTGGTACGGCGCGTATCTCGGTTCACCCGGTCCCGGAGGGGACCCCGCGCGCCTGCGCAGGGAACTTGATGCGATGAGAGGGCTCGGGATCACGAACCTCCGTGTCCTCGCCGCTTCTGAACTTTCGCACATCGGCCGCTCGGTCACCCCTGCGTTCCAGCCCGCACCCGGTGAGGTCGACGAATCGCTCCTGCAGGGACTGGATCTGCTGCTCGACGAGATGGCGCGTCGCGGCATGCACGCGGTACTCTACCTGGGGAACTACTGGGAATGGTCCGGCGGGATGGCGCAGTACAACGTCTGGACCGGAAGGCCGGCGGTCAACCCCGAGAACCCCGAGCAAGGCTGGGGCGCGTTCATGGACTTCGCCGCCTCGTTCTATTCCAACCCGCCGGCGGTGGCGCTTCACCGGGAGTACATCCGGAAGCTGATCACCCGAAAGAATACCGTGAACGGCCGGTGGTATGCCGGGGACCCGACGATCATGTCCTGGCAACTCGCCAACGAACCTCGGCCGGGGCGCGACACGGTCAGCGGCGTACCGAACCTCCCGGCCTTCTATCGCTGGATCGAGGAGACCGCCCGGTTCATCCACGCGCTGGACACGGTTCACCTGGTGAGCAGCGGCAGCGAGGGGACGGTCGGGACCCTGCAATCCCGCGACTATTCCCTCGCCGCCTATGCCACGCCATCCATCGACTACCTCACGTTCCATCTCTGGCCGTTCAACTGGGGGTGGTTCGATCCGAAACGATGGAAAGAGACCCTGCCGGTGGCCGAACAGAACGCGAGGCAGTACATTGCGGAGCAGCTCTCGATCGCCAGGACCCTGGGCAAACCGATCGTGATGGAGGAATTCGGCCTCGGACGCGACGGCGGATCGATCCTCCCGGCCACACCGACACAGGCGAGGGACCGGTTCTTTGCAGCCGTCTACTCGCAGATCGAGGAGTCCATCCGCGACCGGGGACCGTTCGCAGGGTCCAACTTCTGGGGCTGGGGCGGAGAGGCGCGGGCGCGCCACCCCGATGGGATGTGGGTGGAGGGCGATCCTTTCGCGGGCGACCCCCCTCAGGAACCGCAGGGGCAGAATTCGGTCTTCGCGTCGGATTCAACGACGCTCCGGATCATCGCGGATCATGCCCGGGCACTCGATTCCCTTCGGCAGCAGGCGGTGCTTCCCAGGAGCCTCTGACGCCAGACTTGGAAGTCAGCGGCGTTTTTGCTACAATGGTCCGGACATCCACCGCGCCCGTAGCTCAACGGATAGAGCATTTGGCTTCGGACCAAAGGGTTGGGGGTTCAAATCCCTCCGGGCGCACAGCAGGTCCCTCTTCCACCTCCCCTCCTTTCAGAGGGGTCCTCATTCCACCTGCGCCTCAGTGCACTCCCGCGGTCTTCTCCATGAAACGGTCCACCATCGTTGCGCCGGGATTCTTCGACACGAACCTCTTCGCGCAGTAACTCTTGATCGTGTCCTGCCTCTTCCTGGCATCGGCGGGAATGGTGACCTCCTCTTCCTGATCTTCTTCCGTCGACGGCCGGCCGCCCTTGGTGAATCCCGCGATGTTCGAGGCGACGAACGGATCGTACCCGGCATTGGCGCAGAGCACCACCGCGATCCTGTCCGCATCCATCGTGGTCTTCGGGTCCCGCTGCCCGATCACCTTCTTGTAGGTCTTGTCGACGAACGCCTCCACCCCGGCCCGCTCCTCTTCCAGCTTCTCGGTCTCCTCGTCCAGCTCCTTGAACGCTTCGTCGATCGCGTTCATGGTCGACCGTTCGGTGGGTTCCTGGATCGCGAACGAGGTGATCATCACTCCGATCTCGTGCCCGATCAGGGCGGCAAGTTCGGCTTCGTCCCGGCACTGTGACACCATCCCCTTGCTGAGGAAGATGTACCCTCCCGGGACCGCATACGCGTGGGATTCCTCGTCCTGGAGGACGTAAACGTTCAGATCCCAATCATACAGCGGCGAAGCAGCCGCGATGGTTGCGGCGACAAGGTTGACGTACGTGTGAAGCCCCATGTTCTGCAGAAGGCCGCGACCGGCGATCCTGGAGGCGATGCTGAGTCCGACACTCTGGTCCGACAACCGGGGATCGATCCGTGCATTCTTCAGACCGAGCGACTCCCAGCTCCCCTTGCTGCGATTCGACGACGGCACCCGTCGAAGATCGTTCAGGAACATCGCGAGGTCCTCGGGCCGGAAGGGTTTCTCGCCGAGCTTCACCACCTGTTCGACGGTCTGTTCGCTCGTCCCGGAATATTTGTCGCCGAATCCTTTGATCGCTGCGGAAATGCCTGCTTTCGAGGCCTTGGGGGAAGCCATCACCGTCTCGACCGGCGTGGGGGGAGTTCCGCTCCCCTTCTTGGACGTGAGGCTGTTCGCAGCGATCCAGCCGGACTTCTGGGCCGGCAGTTTGACCTTCACCCATTGTCCCGACCGTTCGAGGATCTCCAGCGAGGTGTTGTCGGGTACCACGGTCACCAGGTCGAAATACGATCCCGGTCCTTCCCGGATGTAGTTGTTCTTGCGCGTCGTCTTACCGACCTCACCCAGCGCGGCAGCAGAAAGGAGAAGCGCCGCCAGCAGCAACGAGAGGGGATGTCTCATGGGCCACCTCCTTCTATTCTTGGTGCAACGTCCGTTTCTTCCGGTCACTTCGTATGCATCGTGTAGACGCCGTCCCAGTCTTCCGGGAGTGTTGCGTCTTTCAGCTCCGCGCAGCGGTCGATGTAGGTCCGTGCGGGACCGTCGTTCGGGTCGAGGCGCAGCACCTCATGGAATCGCGCATCGGCCTCGGCGAATCGTCTTTGCCGGTAGAGGCCAAGACCGTCGAGGAACATCTCCACCACCGCCCGCTTGTCCGCCGGGAGGGCTCCGGAGGCGGACAGCAGTTCGTAGATCCGTATCGCCTGGGCCTTTCCTTTGACCCGGATCAGGTCCAGCTCGCGCGCCTCGATGGCGTCGCGGGCCTGTGCGTAGGTGGTCTCACCGATGATGATCCGCGTTCCGAAGGCCTTGTTGACCCCCTCCAGCCGGGAGGCCAGGTTCACCGTATCGCCGATGACGGTGTAGTCCAGCCGTTGCGCGTGCCCGATGTTCCCCACGATCATCTTCCCGGTGTTCAGGCCGATCCGGGTCACGAACCGGGGGATCCCCTGGGCCTGGGCACTGGAGTAGTGTTCGTCGAGCTGCCGTTGCACTTCGAGCGCGGTCAGGCAGGCGACCTTTGCGCTGTCGGGACGCGGGACGGGCGCGCCGAAGATGGCCATGACCGCGTCGCCGATGTACTTGTCCAGCATCGCTTCGTTCTTCAGGATGATGTCGCTCGCGAGCGAGAAGTACTCGTTCAGGAGCGCCACCAGGTCCTTCGGTGCGTACCGCTCGGCGATGCTCGTGAAGTCCTTGATGTCCGAGAAGTAGACCGTCCCCTCGATCGTCCGCCCGCCCAGATCCAGAGCGTCCGCGTGTTCGAGGATCTCCGTCACCACGTGGGGGCTGACATAGCGTCCGAAGGCACGCCGCAGCTTTCGTTTCTGGCGCCCTTCGGTCGCGTAGCTGACCACCGCCGTCAGGGCGAACGCAAGCGCGGCCGACGAACCCGGGCCCGCCACCGGAAGCCAGAGACGGTAGATGTTGAACGCCGACCAGGCGATGACGAAATAGGTGGTCACTGCCGCCACGATCACGATGACCGCGACGCTCACCCGTCGCTGCCGGCGGAAGAGGAGGACGATCAGCAGCCCGAAGGCAAGTCCCACGAGGGAGTTCACCCACGGACCCGGGGTGGCGATGAAATGCTCCTGCAGGAGATTGCTCAGGATCGTCGCGTGGATGTCCATCCCCGGATAGGGTTCGAGCGCGGTGAACGGGGTGGGTTTGTAGTCGTAGAGCCCCTGTGCGGACCCCCCCACGATACGTGCTTGTTGTGGAACACCTCGGGCGGGAGGTCGGGTTTCGCGCCCACCTTGATCTTCCGGGCCGAATGGATGAGTGCATGGATGGAATAGTATCGGAAGGCTCCTCCCGGTCCTCCCTTGCCGTACCAGTAGATCCGCAGGGTGCCTGCGGCGTCCATCGGAATGTGCTGCAGTACGGAATCGATCTTCCCCTGCTTCACCCCCTTCGAATCCATGAAGCAGGCAAGGGCGAAATGGGGGATCCTGCCGGTCCGGAATGGGAACTGCATGGTCGCCCGCCTCGCGATGTCGTCGCGGTCGCTTTCGAAGTTCGCGATGCAGAGCCTGGCGATGGCTTCCTGGAATTCGCGCCTCGGGGCCGTTGCGCGGTCAAGCGGGGCCGACGGACGCTCCCCGCGAGGGTACGGGACCACGAGGGCCTGCAGGAGTGAATCGCCCGCCTGATCCTGTGATTCCCGGGAGTAGAGGAACGCCGGAAGGATCACGTTCCCTGAAGCGCGGATCGCGTCAGCGAAGGCGGCATCGGATGCCTCCCCGTCGACCTCCAGCCGGTCGGGGGACCTGCTGGAAAAATCGATATCGAAAGCGACGGTCTTCGCCCCTCCGATCCTCAGGTATTCCAGGAGGAGGGCATAGAATTCCCTCGGCCACGGCCACCCGACCTGTTGCCGCTCGTAGAAGTCCAGGCTGTTCTGGTCGATGGCCACGATGACCACACTCGTGTCCGCGAGTTCGGGGTGCGCCGACGCGACGAACCGCGAGTCCAGCGTCTTGAGCTCGATGGTTTGCAGGAATGGGACGAACTCGAAGGCAAGGGCGAGGCCCCAGGCAACGGCCGCGACGAACAGCGGGACCAGCAGGGGGGATCTCGCCGCCCTTTTGACGAACAACGACGTTTCGGTGTAGGCGGTGGTGGCCATTGTTGTGGTGAAGATACCATCAGCCCCTCAGAGAATCAAGGCAACTCATTGATTTTCATGGAATTTGCGCTATATTGCACTCGATCAACGAACTCACACCACCACGCGAACGTCCATGAACGTCATCTGGTCGAATGTGTTCAAGTTGCGCTCGGAAGGAACGGGGCAGACCCAGATCACCGAGATCCTGAAGAAGATCCCGGTCTTCGAGGACCTGACAAAACGCGAACTTGGCTCCATCGAGCGGATCCTGCACAAACGGGAATACCGGCAGGACGAGCTGATCTTCCGGGAGGGAGAGCCCGGCGTAGGGATGTACATCATCGAATCGGGCAAGGTCCGGATCGTCACGGAGACAGGGAAACGGACGCTGGCCGAACTGGCGGAGGGGGAGTTTTTCGGGGAACTCGCCCTGCTGGACGAATCCCCCCGGTCCGCCACGGCGGTCGCGATCCAGCCCTGCAGCATCCTGGGGTTCTTCCAGCCGGATCTCTTCGGACTGATCGAACGGAACCCGCAACTGGGGGTCAAGATCGTCCTCCGGCTCGCCCGCAGCATCGGCGAGCGGCTGAGGCGGGCGAACGAACAACTGCAGAAACACGAATCCACCCCTGGCAAGAAGTCATGAAAACACAGGTCGCCCGCTGGATCAAGCCGGTCTTCATCCTGACCTTCCTGGTCTTTTGCGTCGTGGTGCTCTTCGTGGTCGCCGGCCTGGCGGAACTGCTGGTGATCGGGGCGCTGCTGGCCTACATTCTGGACCCCCTCGCAACGATCCTCGAGTCGAGGGGGATGTCACGGGCTGCCGCAACAGCGCTGATCTTCTTTCTGCTCGTGGCGGCGATGGCCGCCCTCCTGGGTCTCACGATCCCGCGGCTTGCCACGGAGGTCCAGCGACTGGAGAGCGGTGCATACGCCACCGAGACGGGCGCGATCATCGCGCGCGTGGAGGCCCTGCTGCGCGACAAGTTCGCGTTCCTCGGGATGGGGGACATCAACCTCGCTGACAGGTTCAGGCCTTCCGGACGAGCGCGACCGAGAAGCTGGTGGAGTTCATGGTCAAGGAAGGGCCGACGATGATCGCCCACCTGGTGGCCATCCCCTTCATCGTCTTCTTCCTGATCAAGGACGGGCGTGAACTCAAGAAGACGGTCATCAGTCTCGTCCCGAACCGCTATTTCGAGTTCGCCCTGAATCTGCTCTTCAAGATGGACATGCAGCTGGGGAACTTCCTCCGCGGGCAGTTCCTGGACGCCTTGATCTTCGGGATACTGACCACGGTCGCCCTCTGGATCCTGGACGTTCCGTATTTCCTGGTCCTGGGGGCGTTCGCCGGCCTGGCCAATCTCATCCCCTACGCCGGGCCGATCGTCGGCGGACTCGCTTCGGTCCTGGTGACGGTCGTCTTTTCTCCGGACATGTCGAGGGTGCTCTACGTCATCCTCGCGTTCGTTCTCGCAAAGCTCATCGACGATGCGGTGATCCAGCCGGTCGTCGTGGCGAAGAGCGTGGACATCCACCCGCTGGTCGTCCTGCTGGTGATCATCATCGGGGGGAGTTTCTTCGGGATCCTCGGCATGCTGCTGGCCGTGCCGGCGATGGGCTTCCTGAAGGTCGCGGTGGAGGAGACGGTCAAGACGGTGCGGAAATACCAGTTCGAATGACCGAAGACGAACGCTGGATGGAATTCGCCCTGAAGGAGGCCGAGCAGGCCTATCGCAGGGAAGAGGTGCCGATCGGCGCGGTGGTCGTGCACGACCGACGGATCATCGGCAGGGGCTACAACCAGACGGAAACCCTGCAGGACCCCACGGCCCATGCGGAAATGATCGCGATCACCGCCGCGGTCACCTCCATAGGCAGCAGGCGCCTCGAAGACTGCACCCTCTACGTCACCCTCGAACCGTGTCTCATGTGTGCCGGCGCGATCGTGCTCGCGCGTGTGCCGCGGCTGGTCTTCGGCGCGTACGACCCCAAAGCGGGGGCGTGCGGCACGCTCTTCACCATCACGCAGGATGCTCGCCTGAATCACCAGGCGGAAACGGCCGGAGGGATCCTCGAGGAGCGATGCGGGGCGATCCTGAAGGGGTTTTTCGAGGCGCTCAGGACGGGGAAGATCAGGAAGACCTCGGGAGCGTGAGAGGTCATTCCTCGCTTTTTCAGTTTTTCCGCCCGGTCCGCGATCTTCAACTGCTCGATCAGCTCTTCCAGCCGGCCGTCGATGATCTCCCCGAGGTTGTACAGCGTCAGCCCGATCCGGTGGTCGGTCACCCGGTTCTGCGGAAAGTTGTAGGTGCGGATCTTGTCGCTCCGGTCGCCGCTCTTGACCATCATCTTCCGCTGAGCGGCGACGTCGCCCACCTGCTCGGTGATCTTCGCTTCGTAGAGCTTCGCGCGGAGCATCTTCATGGCGCGTTCGCGGTTCTGGAACTGCGAGCGTTCCTGCCGGCAGGCGACCACGATCCCGGAAGGCATGTGGGTGATCCGGACGGCCGTCTCCACCTTGTTGACGTTCTGCCCCCCCTTCCCGCCCGAACGGAACGTGTCGATCTGGAGGTCGACGGGATTGATCTCCACGTCCACCTGCTCCACTTCCGGCAGGACCGCCACGGTCGCGGCGGACGTATGGACGCGTCCCTGGGCTTCGGTCTCGGGAACCCGCTGCACGCGGTGGACGCCGCTTTCGAACTTCATCGAGCCGTACACGTCCTGCCCGGTCAGGCCGAACGAGATCTCCTTCATCCCCCCGATGCCGGTGTCGTTGAGGTCCAGCACCTCCACCTTCCACCCCTGCCGTTCGGCGTAGCGCGAGTACATCCGGTAGAGGTCCCCGGCGAACAGCGCCGCCTCGTCCCCGCCCGTGCCGGCGCGGATCTCCACGATCACGTTCTTGCTGTCGTTCGGGTCCCTGGGGATCAGCAGAACCTTGAGATCCTCCTCCAGCCGGACGATCCGCTGCTTCAATCCCCCCATCTCGTCGTAGGCCATCTGCTTCATCTCGGGGTCCGAGGAGGTCTCGGTGATCTCCTTCAATCCGTCGAGATCGTTCCTGGCCTTCTTGTACCCCTCGTACGCCTTGATGAGGGGGGTCAGGTCGCTGTGCTCCTTGCTCAGCTCCCGGAAGCGCTCCTGGTTCTCCACGACCGCCGGATCGCTCAGCAGCCTTGTCACCTCGTCATAGCGCTGCCGGACCTGTTCGAGTCTGTCGAGCATACGTCAAGCTCCGTCCGTTATGCGGCTCCCTGAACGACGGGCTCTTCGCGGGGAGCCTCCGCCGGAGCCAGCGCGGCCTGCAGCGCCGCGAGGGCGACTTCGACCTGGCCGCGTCCGGCTCGCGGGTCGTGATGCGCTGGAGCCAGAGCCCCGGAGCCACCACCCAGCGTCCGATCAGGGTGTCCGTATGACGCGCCGAGAATCTGATGAATTCGTAGGAGATCCCCCCGACCACCGGGATCAGCGGAAGATGGGTCAGCAGGCGCACCGGCAGCGAGATGGCCCGGTGAGGCTGATCAGGATGCCGTCGACAATGGCGAAGACCAGGATCGCCGACATCATGACGACGAGCAGGAAACTGGTCCCGCACCGGGGATGGAATCGGCTCTGTCCCAGCGCGGCTTCCACCGTCAGCTCCAGAACCCCGCTCGAAGGCGAACACGACCTTGTGTTCCGCCCCGTGATACGCGAAGAGCCCTCTGGATGTCCTTCATCGAGACGACGATCGCCGCAGAGGTAGAGCAGAAAGAGCCCAGGCGGATCAACCCCGGGCGAGGTTGAACAGCAGCGGGTCCTGGTCGACGTTGAACAGGAGCGGTCGCCGAGGACCAGCGGCGTCACGAAGAAGACCGCCACTCCCACGGCCAGCGCGAGGGCAAGCGAGAAGCCAGAGCCGGAGATCTGTTCTGCCCGGGCCACCGGACGGCGTCTCCGTGCCGCCTGATCCTCGGTCATGGCCACTTCTGCGGAAAAATTCAGCGTGCGGATGCCCACCACCAGCATCTCCACCAGTCCCACCGCTCCGCGCAGGACCGGGAGCTTGAAGATCGTCATCCGTTCCCCGAGCGCCGTATGCTCCTCGCTCTTGACGTGATGGTACCGTCCCGCTCGGCGGACGGCGGTGGCGACACGCCCCGGGCGCGCGCATCATCACCCCTTCCATGAACCGCCTGTCCCCCCACCTGCATCGGTTGTCCGGGATCGATATCTGTTCATGGCTCCTCGACAGATAGAAATACGGAATCGGACACGGAAAGCCCGTGTACACTTCGTTCAATGTAGCGAATACCGGCGGTCAGGCGCAAAGCGTCCCGGCACACCGGCCGGACCAGGCGCCGGATCACCCCGCGAGTTCACCCGGGGTGAAGAACCGGAACAGAAACATCAGCGCAACGAAGCCGGCAAGCAGCGCCGCCTTCCCCGCCGGGCCGATCGCCTCTCGGGGAGCCAGCGCCACGGAAGATACACCGCCAGCGCCGCAGAGGGCGATCTTCGGCGATCCTCCCCCATCTCATACGGCGACAGGATAGATCCGCTGGACCATCGACGTAGATCATGCCGGCCATGACCACATAGCTGCGAGCGTTGCCAGTCGCCGCGCCCATGAGCCCGAGTGACGGGAATCAGCAGGTAGTTCGCCGCGACGTTCACCGCCGCCGCGCCGAAGGTGATCACCGGGAGGTAGGCGGTCTTCTTCTCGATATAGATCCCGGCCACGAGGTTGTTGTACACGCCCAGGAACAGATACGCCAGGAGGATCACCGGAACGATCTCGAGCCCCGACCAGTACGGCGGGCGCGATGAGCGCCCTGCCCGCGAAGATCGGGGCGCGCACGACGATCGCCCAGGAAGAAGCTCAGCAGGAGGAAGACCAGCGTGAAGCACCAGGACGACATAGGTCAAGACCCGGGCGAAGAGCGGCTTCGCGTCGCTGTCCGCGGCATGGGTCAGGAAGAACGGCCGCCAGGCGAAATCGAACATCGAGACCAGCAGCATCATGAAGATCCCCAGCCGGTAGTTCGCCTGGAACACGCCGACCGCCGCACTTCCTTTCAGGGCCTCCAGGATCGGCCGGTTGATGACCTGGATCATCATGCCGCGATGCCCGGCGGGAACGTACGGCAGGCCGAACCGCAGCAGGGCCCCGTAGAGCCCTTCGGCCAGGCGTCACGATCCAGTTCCGGACGATCAGTCGGGACAGCAGGAGCAGCACCACGAGACCGGCGGAAAGCAGGTTGCTCAGGAAGATCCCCTCCACCCCGGCCGTGAAAATGGAGAGAGCAGCACAGGTTGCACACCACATTGACGACGATCCCGGTCAGCTTGATGGCGGCGAACTGGCGTGCCTTCCGCGACCATCCGGAGTTCGGCGAACGGGAACGACGGCGAGCGCATCCAGGAAGAGGATCCCTGCCGCGTAGGGGACCACCGAACGAAGCGCTCGGGAAGGTCGACCAGATCGGCGACGGCTCCCCGGAAGAGCAGTGCCAGCCCGCTCAGCAGAAGCGAGACCAGCGCCACCGAAACGGAACGGCACCGTGAAATTCTGTTTGCGGGTGCCGATCTCCAGCGTGGAGACGTACTTCATGTACGCCGATTCCATGCCGTGGCCATAGACGACGTTCAGGAACGCGATGTAGGCATACATCGTGGCGACGATCCCCAGGTCCGCCGGGAACAGGAGGTGCGTATAGAACGGGGTCAGAAAGAAGGTGAGGAAGCGGCCGAGGATGGTGCTGATGCCGTAGACCGCGGTATCCGAACCAAGGCGTTTGATCTTTTCGATCAAGGGCGGAGAGACTCCCGAGTGGACGTGCACGAAGGCCGCCGGCGTCAGACGGCGGTCACTTCCAGGGAAATATCCAGCGCCTTCACGGAATGGGTGAGGGCGCCGACGGAGATGAGGTCCACGCCGGTTTCGGCCACGGCGCGGACGGTCTTCAGGGTGATCCCCCCGGAGGCCTCCACTTCCAGCCGGTGGTCGATGAGGACCACCGCTTCGCGCATGGCCTCCAGCGGGAAATTGTCCAGCATGATCCGCTGGATCCCCTCGCAGGCGAGCGCCTCGCGGACCTCGGGGAGGGTCCTGACCTCGAGCTCGATCGCGGGAGGCCGGCGCATCGCCGATGCGGCTTTCCGGCAGAGTTCCACGGCCCGGGTGACCCCGCCTGCGGCCACGACGTGGTTGTCCTTGATCAGGAACATATCGTCCAGGCCGAACCGGTGATTCACTCCTCCCCCCGCCCGCACGGCCATCTTGTCGAGGATCCGGAGTCCCGGAACGGTCTTGCGGGTGTCCGTGATCTTCACGCCGGTACCCGCCACGGCGTCGACGTAGGCCCGGGTCGCGGTGGCGATGCCGCTCATGCGCTGCAGAAAATTGAGCGCCACCCGTTCTCCTCGCAAGAGGGCCCTGAGCGGCCCCTCCGCCGTCGCAAGCCGGAGACCTTCGGTCACCCGTCGGCCGTCCGAGGTCAGCGGCCGGAAGACCGAGGTCAGGTCGCAGGCGACGAATACCATGCCGGCAACTTCCATCCCGGCGACGACCCCCGTCTCCTTGCAGAGGAGCTCGGCGATGCCACGGGCTTCCGGAGGGACGATCGCTTCGCTGGTGACATCCCCGAAGGTGCCGTCTTCCACGAGTGCTGAATCGATGAGGGCTTCGATCGTCATCCGTCGCTCCGTCGTGTGCGTGTCGCGTGGTGCGTCACGTTGTCCGGTCTACCTTGGCCCCTTGGCCATCGCCCGTTCGATCGCCTCGAGAAACTGACCCGGCGCGCGGGTCGGTTTCCCTGTCCCGGAATTGACGAAGCTGTGTATCGTGTAGCCCGCCGCGATCGGCTCGGTCTCCCCTTCCCGAAGGACCTCGTAGTCGATCCGCACGCGGGCGACCGGCTTCTCTTTGAGATACGCGCAGATCTGGATCTCGTCGTCGTACCGTGCCGGACGGCGATACTCGGCGTGCGCCTCGATCACGGGGAGGAGCAGTCCCATCTCCTCCACATGGGAATATGGAAGGCCGATGTCGCGCATCATGTCCGAGCGGGCCTGCTCGAAATATTCGAAATACCGTCCATAGTAGACGGCTTTCATCTGGTCGGTCTCCGCATAGCGGACGCGGACCGGTGTCACGCTCTTGATCATTCGGGGCTCCTTATCCTACCCACACACCCATGGTCGAAAACTTTTCGATCCGTCGTTCGACGAGTTTGTCCGGTTTCAGTTTCGAGAGGGGCTTGAGCTCATCGAGCAGGACCTCTTTCAGGATCCGGGCCATCCGTTCGTGGTCCCTGTGCGCCCCTCCGGGCGGCTCCGGAATGATGAGGTCGATCACCCCCTGCTTCTTGAGGTCGGGCGCCGTAAGTTGCAGGGCTTCGGCGGCCTGCTCCTTGAAGTTCCAGCTCCTCCAGAGGATACTCGAACAGGATTCCGGGGAGATCACGTTGTACCAGGAGTTCTCCAGCATCAGGATCCTGTCCCCCACCCCCATCCCGAGGGCTCCGCCGGAGGCACCCTCGCCGATGATCACGACGATGATCGGGGTCTTGAGCCGGGCCATTTCCAGGAGGTTTCTCGCGATGGCCTCTGCCTGACCGCGCTCCTCGGCCTCCAGTCCCGGGAACGCCCCGGGCGTGTCCAGCAGGGTGATGACCGGTTTGTGGAATTTCTCCGCCAGCTTCATGAGCCGCAGGGCCTTGCGGTATCCTTCGGGATTGGGCATCCCGAAGTTCCGGTAGACGTTGGACTTCGTGTCCCGCCCTTTCTGGTGGCCGATGATCATGACCGAACGGTCACCCAGACGGGCGAATCCGCCCACGATCGCTTTGTCGTCCTTGAACGCGCGGTCTCCGTGCAGCTCCGCGAAGTCGGTCGTCATCAGATGGATGTAGTCCTGCGTGTAGGGCCGGTCGGCGTGCCGGGCGAGCTGAACGCGCTGCCAGCGAGTCAGGCCGCTGAACACGCTCTGCTGGAGCTGGCTGACCCGCTTCTCGATCTTCGCGATCTCCTGCGCGATATCGGGGTTGTCGGCGTATCGCCGCATTTCCTCGATCTTCTGCTCGAGCTCGATGATCGGCTTCTCGAAGTCCAGTACCATTTTCGCCATAGCGCGGCCTCCTTCAGTTCGTTCGGTCGGCGAGCAGGGATTTCACCAGGATCTCCAGGTCCAGCAGAAGGGAATGGTTCCTGGCGTAGTAGAGTTCGTACCGTTCACGTTCTTCCGGCCCCAGGTCCTCGCGCTGGTTCAGCTGGACCAGACCGGTCAGCCCTTCGGGTCCCAGGTACACCGAACCCGGGTCGCCGGGGGATGTCCCCGCACCGCCCCCTGCGGCACTGCCGGCCGGGAGCCCGACCAGGCTCACCTTTCCGCAGAACACGCGGGGCATCGCGAGGATGACGCTGCGGAACCTCCCGGCACCCTCTGTTCCTTTCACCGCGGACCAGAGGCGGACGGGGGGAAAAGCCACGACCAGGAGCACAGACGAGACGGCCAGGTCGAACGCCCGCTTGGCGAACCGGTGCGATGGCTTGTGGATGTTGTATTCGATGTCCACCAGCGGAAGGGCATCCAGCAGGTCGATGCTGGTCTTGCCGACGATCGCCTCCAGGCTGTCGGGCACCAGGCGGAAGTTCACGTTCCGATGCTCCGTCCGCGTGATGCAGGAGAGGATGTCGCTGTACGAGAGGCCGTCCGTCGCAAAGATCACCTCCCCGACGCGCCGTTCGTCGATGACCTTGCTGATCGTCTCCAGGCTGCCGACGATCTCCACCCCCTGCAGACGCTCTCCGATCCGGGCGCTCCCCCGGTCGATGAAGCCCACCACGTCGTATCCCCCGCTGACGCGCGCCCGGAGCTTCCTGAGAACCTCCTGCGCCGAAGGTCCGGTTCCCACGATGGCGGTCCTCCGGCCGAAAAGGGTGAAGCGGTCCCCGTGCTGGCCGGAGGAACGGGTCACCCTCCTGAGCAGCAGCCGCCACCCGGGGAGGAACACGGCGCAGAGTCCACCCGAGATCACGACCACCGCCCGGCTGAACGCGTAGTCCTTCGCGAAGAACACCAGCGCGGAGATCACCACATATGCCGCGATCACGCTCCACGCAGCTCTGAGGGTCGCGTACCGGCGGTGGGTATACAGACCGCCCAGCGACATGGCGAACACGACGATGGCGGAACTTGCCAGCCAGGTGACCGGGTAGGCGTACGCCGGGAATCTGAACAGGTATCCGAAGTACAGGTACTCGCCGAGCAGCAGTCCCGCCACGACCAGCAGGGCATCGGTGGCCATGAACATCAGCGGGATGCCCGCCCGGCCGGCCCATGCCAGAGAGGCCCTGAGGGTGATCCCCGCGCGGAGTACCGCCGTCAGCACGAACGAGCTGGTATAGTGCTTGGCCACGAACAGCTCCATCGCCTGGTAGAACAGGCGCAGCTCGTTGATGCTGCTCCTGCGGGTGCTCTCCCCTTTGTAGTGGATGATGGCGGTGGAGTGGACGTACCAGATGGTGTATCCTGCCGAGAGGACCCGGTAGCAGTAGTCCAGGTCCTCCCCGTACATGAAGAAGGTCTCGTCCAACCCTCCGATCTTGTCCACCACCTCCCGCCGGAACATCATGAAGGAGCCGCTCACCGCCTCGACCTGGTACGTCTCGTCCTGGCTCAGGTAGGTCAGGTTGTACCGGCCGAACCATCGCGACCGCGGAAAGAGCGCGCTCAGGCCGAAGGTCTTCGTGAAGGCGACCCACGGCGTCGGGAAGCTCCGCCGGCACGGGAGCTGGAACGATCCGTCGGGATTCAGGATCTTGCACCCCGCCAGCCCTGCGCCCGGATGGGACTCGAAGAACTCCACCATCACCTTGAAGGTGTCTTCCTGAACGATGGTGTCGGGGTTCAACAGCAGGATGTACCGCCCGCGCGACTCCCGGATCGCGGCATTGTTCGCCCGCGCGAATCCCGCGTTCTCCTTCGAGGCGATCAGGCGCACTCGCGGATATTTCACGGCGACCATCTCCGCGCTGCCGTCATCGGAGCCGTTGTCCACCACGCACACCTCCGCGTCGATCCCCTCCAACGCCCTGTGCACCGACGACAGGGCGTTGTCCAGGAACTGGCGGACGTTGTAGTTGACGATGATGACCGAGAGGGTCATGCCGGCCCGTGGCTCCGTGAAAGCATCGTGATCATAGTCTCCCCAGGAGGCCGCGGAGACGGAGCTTCCAGAGCATGAAGAACGCCTCGTAGATGATCCCCTTCGACATCTTGGAAGCCCCGGAACGGCGGTCGAGGAAGACGATCGGCGTCTCCACGAGCCGGAATCCCTTCTTCCACGCCTTGTAGCTCATTTCGATCTGGAACGCATAGCCGTTCGACCGGATCCGGTCCAGATCGATGGCCTGCAGCACCTCCCTGCGGAAGCACTTGAACCCGCCGGTCGCATCGGACAGGGGCAGTCCGGTGATCAACCGTGTGTAGACGTTCGCGCTGTAGCTCAGCAGGAGCCGCTGCATGGGCCAGTTCAGCACGCGGACGCCGTTGGCGTACCGGGAACCGATCACGAGATCGTGCTCCCGTATGCGCTCCAGGAACCGCGGGATCTCCTTCGGGTTGTGGGAAAAATCCGCGTCCATTTCGAAGATGAAGTCGTACCCGCGAGCGAGCGCGAATCTGAATCCGGCAACGTAGGCGGTCCCCAGGCCGAGTTTCCCTTCCCGTTCCACGAGGTGAAGACGAGGTTGTCCGTGCTGCATGCCGCGAACCAGGGTTCCGGTCCCGTCCGGGGAGGAGTCATCCACGACCAGCACATCGATCGACGGGTCCTGTTCCAGGACCCGCGGAATGAGGCGGGCGATGTTGTCCGCCTCGTTGTATGTGGGAATGACGACGAGCGTTCGTGCCATGGAGACGATCCTTGTCTCGTTCAGGAATAGAACTCTCTGATCGCCTGGGCGATCGTGCGCTGCTGCTCTTCCGTCAGTTCGCTATGCATCGGCAGAGAGATGACCTCCCGCGCGGCCTGTTCCGTGACCGGGAAGTCCCCGGGTTTTCCGCCGGACATGGCGAAGGCCTTCTGCAGGTGCAGGGGGACGGGATAATAGATCGCATGCGGGATCCCGCGCCCCTTCAGGTGTGCGGCCAGGTCGTCGCGCCGCTGCGCACGGATGGTGTACTGGTGGAAGATGTGTTCGCAGCGCGGGTCGATCGCGGGCGGCGTGACCGGCAGGCCCTGCAACAGGGCGTTGTACCGTTCCGCCGCCGCCCGGCGGGCGGCGTTCCAGCGGTCCAGGTGGCGGATCTTGACCCTCAGAATGGCCGCCTGGATCGTATCCAGCCTGCTGTTCACCCCCAGGATCTCGTGGTAGTAGCGCTCCCGGGAGCCGTGAGACGCGATCATCCGCATCCGGTCCATCAGTGCGGGATCGTCCGTCACGACCATGCCCCCGTCTCCGAAACATCCGAGATTCTTGCTCGGGAAAAAGCTGAGGCATCCGACATCTCCGAAGGTGCAGATCTTTTTCCCCTCGAAGGTGGCCCCGATCGCCTGGCAGGCGTCCTCGATCACCCGGAGGCCGTGCTCGCGGGCGATCTTCATGATGGCGTCCATATCCGCCGACTGCCCGTACAGGTGGACCGGGATGATGGCCTTCGTCCTCGGCGTGATGGCTTTGCGGATGGCGGCCGGATCGATATTGTAGGTCTTCGGGTCGATGTCCACGTAGACCGGCTTTGCGCCGATGATCGCAATGGTCTCGGCGGTGGCGACGAACGTGAAGGGGGTGCTGATGACCTCGTCGCCGGGTCCGATGCCGAGCGCCATCATGGCGATCTGGAGCGCATCGGTCCCCGAGGCGCATCCGAGGGCGTGTTTCGAACCCAGGTAGGCCGCCGCCGCGGCCTCGAATTCCGCGACGTCCTTGCCGAGGATGAACTGGCCCGATTCGAGCACCCTCTGCACCGCGGCGTCGACCTCGGTTTTGATGTGTTGATACTGCCCGACCACGTCCACCATCTGGAGTTTCATCCTGACCTCTTCTTTCGTTGTCAGTAGAATTGCTGCGTCTTTGCGGACCTTCGCGTCTTTGCGAGAGATCTTTTCTCTAGTGTCCCTTCCACATGAGCATGTGCGAGAAGGTGCTCAGGATGATCTTGAAGTCCATCCGGAGCGACATGTTCTCGATGTAGAACAGGTCGTACTGGACCTTCTTTCGTACGTCCTCGATCGACTCGTCGTACTTGTGCTTGACCTGGGCCCAACCGGTGATGCCGGGACGCACCTTGAGGCGGCGTTTGTACATCGGGATCTCCCTGGACAGCTGTTCCACGAACATCGGCCGTTCGGGGCGCGGACCGACAACGCTCATGTCCCCCCGCAGGATGTTCCAGAGCTGCGGGATCTCGTCCAGGTGCAGCTTGCGGAGGATCTTGCCGACGCGGGTCACCCGGGGGTCCCGCTTGTTCGCCCACTGCGGCCCCCCTTTTTCGGCGTCGGCGTACATGGAGCGGAACTTCATCATCATGAAATGGGCCCCCTCGAGTCCCACCCGCTCCTGCCGGTAGAACACCCCTCCGCGCGAATCGAGCCTGATCGCGAGGGCGAGCAGCAACCAGAGCGGGAGTCCGACCACCAGCACGAGCGCCGCCACCAGCACGTCGATCAGCCGTTTCGCCGACTCCTCCCAGGGGGTCATCAGCTGGGGAGAGATCTCGATCAGCGGAAACCCGTAGATCTGGTTCGTGCGCGCCTGCCCGCTGATGATGTCGTACAGGTCGGGCTGGATCTTGATCCCCACGTTCACGTTGGTGCAGTGGTTGACGATCTCCAGCAGCCGTTCATGATCCCGGGAATCGAGCGCGATCAGCACTTCCCCGACCCCCCGGCGTTCGACCACCTCCTCGAGCTGCTTCAGCGTGCCGAGGAACGGGAAGGCGGACTGCGGCTTTCCTGCGGGGCGCCGGTCCAGGGTCAGGAAACCGATCACCTTGTACCCGAGCGCGGGATATTTCGTCACCTCCAGCCAGAGAGCCTGGGCGCGGGTCTGGCTCCCGACGATCACCGTGTTCCGGACGCCGATCCCCGAGATCAGCATGCCGCGCTGAATACTCCGGAGCAACAGGCGTCCCGCCGCGGTCGCACCGAGCAGGATGGCCCAGTACACGGCGATCAGGATGCGCGTCCCGGGGCCTGCCTGCGCGGGATCGTCGTCCACGAACACCGCAAAAAAGAGGACGAAACACCCCATCACGGTCGTCTTGAAGAGGAGCGCGATCTCGTCCAATCGGGACCCGGCGTACCACGGCCTGTAGAGGCCGACCACGAGGAACAGCAGCACCCAGTAGCCCCAGATGAAGACCATTGGCTGGACCAGATCGGGCTCGATGGGGACCTGCATCCAGCTGCTGCGGACACGTATCACATAGTACAACACCCAGGCAAGGTTGATCGTTACCGCGTCAACCAGCAGGGTCAGCCAGCCTTCCCGTGTCCTACGACTTGTCACGATCCCTCTCGACGGTCCAGGTGGTGGACTGCGTTCCCATGACGAATCGGATGAATCCAACGAGCAGCGCCGCGTTCACCGCTACGAAGTACAGCGGCAGGCCGAACACCCCCAGCCGGAGACCCAGGCGGTCGAGGAGCCACCCTCCCGCCGCCAGTACCCCGAGGACTCCGGCGCCCAGCAGCACGCCAAGGTGCAGGGCGGAACCCCGGGCGAGCAGCGCACTGCTCAGCACGAGAGCCAGCAGGAGGAACGGAACCGCCCAACGAACGATCTTGTGGGACCAGAACGCGAAGGCCGCGAACCCGTAGCGCGGATGGAGCAGGCTCCCGATGAACCTCAACGTGTTGAAATTCTGCGCTCCGATCCTGCTCTTCCGGCGGAACTCCAGCGCAACGGAATCCGAGGCACGCTCCGAGGCGACCGCGTCCGGAGCGTAGACGACGCGATACCCCTTGCGGACCACCTGGAGAGCGATCAGCAGGTCGTCGGTGAGCGGCGTGGTGGTCTCCAGCGGCTCGAACAACGACCTCCGGATCGCGTAGACCCCACCGGTCGCCCCGATCAGCGTTCCGCAGTCGCTCTCCGATCGTTTGATCGCGGTCTCGTACCTCCAGTACCAGGATTCGCCCTTCCCACCTGTCGTTCGGCCGTCGGCTGCCAGAACGAGCTCGCCGCACACCCCGCCGACCAGCGGGTCCTCGAATCCCCCGACCAGATTCCGGATCGTCCCGGGGGCATACGCGGTATTGGCATCCGAGAACACCACGATCTCACCCCTGGCGCCCGAGATCAGATCGTTCAGGACGGCTGCTTTTCCCCGATTGGCCCCGAAGAGGTGGACCCGCACCCGCCCACCCCCGGCGGTACGGAGGATCTCGTTGGTCCGATCCGTCGATCCGTCCGACCCGATCAGGATCTCCAGCCTGTCCGGCGGGTAGTCGGCCCGGAGCAGATTCTCGAGGCGGGTGCCGATCACCGCCTCCTCGTTGTACGCGGCGATGACCACGCTCACCATGGGAAGGGCGCCTCCGGCCTCCGCCTTCTGCGCGCCCCGCCGACTCCTGCAAAGCGGGCGCATGCAGAACAGAAGCAGCGGATAGACCGCATACGTGTAGGCGATCCCCAGAGCCGATATCCAGAAGACGATGTTCCAGAGGGAGGTCATACCCTGCCCCGCTCACCGGCGAGTATCGACCGGTAAAACGTGAACACCTCTTCCCCCACGGAGTGCCAGGAGTACTTCCGTTCGACCAGTGCCAGACCGTTCCGTGCCAACCTGTCGGATTCCCCGGGCGAGCAGAGCAATCGTCCCACCGCGGCGGCGAACTCCTCCGGTGCATCGGCGATCACGAAGTGCTCGCCGGAATTCCCTTCGACGCCTTCGGCCCCCACTGCCGTGCTGACCACAGCCATTCCCAGGGCCATCAACGACAGAAGTTTCATCCGCATACCTGACCCGATCCGGAGGGGGATCACCGCAACGGCGGCCCTGCCCGCCACATCGTGAAGGTCCTCGACGTACCCGCAGACCTCGACGGCCTGATCCGAGTTCCCGGGGCGGAGCATCTCGGTCCCCTTTCCCGCCACGAGGACCCGCACCCCCGGCCTGAGTCTCCGCAGAGGTGGAAGGATCTCCTTCAGGAAAAAGGTGATGCTGTCCCGATTCGGCGGCCACTCGTAGTTCGTCAGCAGGAGAACGGTATCGCTTTCCGGTATTCCCGAGCGGGGTGGCGATCCCGTGTCGACACCTCCGGGGATGGTTCTTGTCCGGATCCCGGGAGAAAGCTGCTGGAGCCGCCGCTCGTCCTGGGGCGTGATCGGCAATACGTGATCGAACATCCCCAGGGCTTCGGCCTCGAAAGCCCGCGCCTTGACGGCTTCCTGGCGGACGTACCATCGGACCAGAGGATTGGCCGCACGGGACGCATACTGCGCAAGGATGTCGGACTCGACATTCTGGGCCCGAAGAACGACCGGGATGCCGAACTCTCTTTTGATCGCCCGGGCGTATTCCGCCATGTACACTCCCTCGACGTGTACTGCGTCGTACCGCTCCCTCGCGATGATCGCCCGCAACTCGTTCTGAGCCTCCGGCGAGAAGAACCTCCCCATGAAATACCCGCGGCCAGCGGCCATCCTGCTGAGCGCCCGAAGCGACCTGAAGCGGGGATCCACGTTCAGCGGAAAAAAGGTCGCACCCACCGGGGCCCGAACCCCATCCCGACCCCCGACCGCCGGAAAGGCGAGATGGACCTCTGCCCCGTGCTGCACCAACGCCTGCCAGATCTGATAGATCGCTACGCGTCCACCGTCGTCGGGCGGGAACGGGGACTTCGGCGCCAGGGAGAGGATCTTCATTCAGTAGACCGGCCAGGGATCAACGGGACCTTCATACCCCCGGCGATATTTCCAGGAACGTGTGGACAACTTCCCCACCGCAAAGCCAAAACACCGCGCCTTGTACAGATACCGGCGGTCGAACGTGAAGATCCCCAGCAGCGCGTACGCCGCGACACGCAAGGCCATTCCCGCGATCAGCAAACCCGACAGGATCGCCCGGGAGATCCCGCGGAAGTGTTTCTGGAAGAAGAGCAGCATGCTGGCGTTCGACCAGGTGATCACCCGCCTGTTGAACGCGTTCATGCCGCCCCAGAAGTGGACGATCTCCGCCGACGGGGTGTACCAGACCTGGAAGCCGTTCTGGACCGCCCGGTAGCAGTAGTCGACCTCCTCCGTGTACATGTAGAACTGCTCGTCCAGCACGCCGATCCGGTCGATGAGCGAGCGCCGGATCAGGAACGCAGCACCGATGACCCAGTCCACCTGCTGTTCCCGCCCGTAGTCGAACTGCGGAAGGTAGTATCGCGAGAAGGCCGGGATGAACCTGAGAAGCGTCGTGAGGAAGAACGCGTCGCAGAACAGGTTCCAGACCGACGGGAACGTCCTGACCGTACGCTGCAGGGTTCCGTCCGGAAAGACCAGCCGGCAGCCGACCACTCCCGCTTCCCGCCGCTGGTCCATGACGGCGCACAGGGCGGCAAGCCCTCCTGCGTGCACCACCGTGTCAGGGTTCAGCAGGAGCACCAGTTCCCCCCGGGAAACCCGGATGCCGCGGTTGTTGGCCGCCGCGAAGCCGAGGTTGGCGGGATTGGCGACGAGCACCACCGACGGGAACTGCCGTGCGATATGCTCCCTCGACCCATCGGTCGACGCATTGTCCACCACGATGACCTCGAACGGCTCCGGCGGCGGATAGGCGTGGACCGATTCCAGGCAGGGACGCAGCACCTTCCATTCATTCGTGTTGACGATGACGATCGAGAGCTTCATGGACGTCTTATCCCCGGGATCCGTGGTGCTTTCGGAGGAACTCTTCCACGCCGTCACGCCAGTCGGGCATCGGCGCGAACCCCGATTCGCGAAGGCGCGCGTTCACCAGGGCCGAGCGGAGCGGGCGCCGCACCGGCGACGGGAAGTCCGTCGACGCTGCACGCCTCCAGAGGGGTCGAAAAGCCGAGGCGGTCGAAGATGACGCGGGCGAAGTCGTACCAGGACGCCTGCCCGTTCCCCGCCATGTGGAACAGCCCGGTGGCCCCGGCGTCGAGCAGGTCCAGCGTCCGCTCCGCGACAGCCGCCGTGGGGGTCGGCGAGACGACCTCATCGTTGACCACTCGCACCACCGGCCGTTCTGCCGCCGCCTTGACCATGGTGGTGATGAAATTTCCCCCCTTGGCCCTGCAGGGGACGCGGCCGTAGATGGCGGAGACCCGCGCAACGATCCCCTTCCTGCAGTAGGCAAGCGTCAGGTGTTCCCCGGCCAGTTTCGTGACCCCGTAGACGTTCACCGGCCCCGGGACGGCGGTCTCCGCATAGGGAGCATCCCCCTCCCCGTCGAATACGTAGTCGGTGCTGTAGTAGACGGCCGTGCCGCCGAGCTCCTCCATGGTGCGCGCCACGTACAACGCGCCGAGCGCGTTCACCGCGAAGCTTTTCGCCGGATCCTGTTCGCAGCGCGGCACGTTGTGGCTGGCGGCGGTGTTCAGCACCGCGTCAGGTTTCGATGCCAAGAGGACCGAACGGACGGACGATTCGTCCTCCACCCGGATCTCCTCGTGTGTAAGGGGGACGACCTCATGGCCCCGTCCCAGGCAGGCCTCGACAAGATCCGATCCGAGCTGGCCGTTGGCCCCGATGACCGCGATCTTCATCGGTCCATCTTCCCTTCGGCGCTCAGCGATTCGAACACGCGGATGTTGTAGTAGACCGGATCGTCCATGTTGACGAACTCCGCGCGATGCCGCAGCAGGTCGTCGACGATGGACTCGACGGTGTGACGCGGCTTGAATCCGAGGACGTTCGATGCCTTCTCGATGCTCACCTTGTAGTTGCGATAGTCCTGCAGATTCTTGATGGTCAGCTTGAGCCTTCCTCCCAGCCCTCGGTCGAGCGCGTCCTTGACGATGTCCGCGGTTTCACCCACCGTGTAGTTGCCGGAGGCAATGTTGAACACGCCGGTAAGATCATGACTCGCCTCCACCGCACGCGTATACGCGTTCACGGCGTCCTCGATGCTCAGGATCGGCCGCCAGATCGACGGGTTGTTCACGACGATCTCGCCGTTCCTGAGGGCGGAACGGAACATGGTGTTCACGATCAGGTCCAGCCGCATCCTCGGACTGAATCCGCTCACGGTCCCCTGACGGAAGCAGATCACCGAGAAGCTCTCATCGGCCAGCTGCAGCGCGGCCTGCTCCCCCTGGAGCTTCGAGATGCCGTAGGGATGTTTGGAGACGGCGGGTGAGGTCTCACCGTACAGCTCGTTGACCGTGTAGCCGTAGACGGAGCAGGACCCCGCGTAGATGAACCTCCGGACCCCCGCGCGTTTGGCCATGTAGGCAAGATAGGCCGGCGCCGCGGCGTTGGAGATGAAATTCTTGCTCGGTGAGAACTCCGCCATCGGGTCGTTCGAGAGCCCTGCCAGGAAGATCACCTGATCCACTCCCTGCAGGTCCTGTTCGGTCACGGCAAAGATGTCTTTGCACGCTACGGGCACCTGCTTCGGCAGATGATTGCCGAACCAGAGGAGGTCCACCACCGCGACGTCGTACCCCCGTTCCACCAGCGCCGGCACCACCGCCGACCCGATATACCCCGCACCTCCCGCGATAAGGATCCGCATATGATCGTGTTCCTTCGGATGAACTCAATACGTGAACGCGTTGGAGTCGGGTCGTGCGAGCCACTCCGCGAGGGTCTGTGCGGAACGGTCCTTGCCCGAGAGGATCGGGTCGTTCACCGGCCAGGTGATCCCGATGGCGGGGTCGTCCCAGCGGATCCCGGATTCCGCCTTGCTGTTGTAGATCCCCGTGCACTTGTACTGGATCTCCGCGAAGTCCGAAAGGACGCAGAATCCCCGCGCGAAGCCGGGGGGCGCCCAGACCTGCCGCCGGTTCTCGGCCGATGCCTCGACGCCGACCCATTTCCCGAGCGTCGGCGAACCCTTCCGGATGTCGACCGCCACCAGGAACGCCGTCCCGCGGGTCACCCGCATGATCTTGCCCATCGGCGGATCCCACTGGAAATGGAGCCCCCGGACGACGCCGCGCACGGAACCCGAGTGGTTCTCCTGCAGGAATGTGCCCGGCAGCCCCAGTTGCTCGAACTGGTCCTTGCGGTAGGCCTCCAGGAAGAACCCGCGGTCGTCTTGAAAGACCTCCGGCTCGAGGACGACCACCCCGTTAAGATGTTTCGCGGCGATACGGATCTGCATGTTCTACACTCCAGGTTGTGAAAGTGACTCGCCGTCCGGAAGCCCCGGGATCTTGAGCTCACGGAACGGGACCGCCCAATCGACGTTCGGGGCCAGACAGTTCGGCTCCAGATGCGTGGCCAGCGACGGCGTAGGCACCCACAGCCCGTATTGCGGTCCCAGGAGGATCTGCCGCCAGCCGAACCACCACGCCTTGGCGATCACTTTGAACGACAGCGGATCTCTGCGCAACCTCCACGGGACCAGTGCGAACGCTATTGCGTTCGACTTCGTGAGACTCTGCCAGATGCTCGAATCGTAGTTCCGCCGCGCGTACGTCCGCAGAAGCGGCTCCACTGCCTTCAGGGTCGACCTGCGCGTCATGAACGTGAGGCAGGTCGACACCACGGACCTCCACCGGTGCCCCTCGTGGACCCGAACCTCGCCGTGCGACATGGACACGGGAAGTCTGTAGGCGTCCGGATGGTCATACCCCGAGACAAAAGACGTTTCAGGAAGCGTTTTCAGGTACTGCACCATCCGGCTGAGCGCTCCCGGCACGTAGACGTAGTCGTCCTCGGCGAAATAGACCAGCTTCCGCCTCCGACTGGGCGGTGAGCACCGACAGCTGCTCGAGGAACGTCCGGGCATTGCCTGCCTTCTCCATGCGGACCAGCACCAGGTCCTCTTCGTCGAACTGGGCGCGGAACAGCGCTGCCGTGCTCTCAGGGCATCCGTCAAGGATCACCCACATCTTGACGTGCAGGTCCCCGATCGCCTCCTTGAACGACCGGAGGCAACCGGCGATCAGCGCCTGTTTGTCGCGCACACCCGGGAACCCGTTGCGCGAAAGTCCGGGATAGACCCGGTAGGCCACCGCCAGATCATATGGACGTGGCACCCCTGTGTCTCCTCAGGTCCGTTCCACCGGAGCCGCCGCCGGCCGTCCAAGCATGCGGGCGATCGTGCCCTTTGCCTCCAGGCGTTCCTGCTCCCCGAAGACGAATCGCCAGACCGCCGCACCATAGGCGGCGAGGAACAGCGCCAGGACACCGACCAGGACCGCCGGCCCTGCGCCACCGAACCGTGCGGCGATCACCGCCACCGATGCAAGGGCGATGAGTCCGATCCCGAACCCGTACCGGGGTCCGGCGGTGCGCGCCAGGCCCCCTCCCATGATCCTCCTTGCGAAGAAGAGGAGGACCAGGCATTCCACGACCACCCGGATCGTCCATGCCAGAGCCGTCCCGTTCACCCCCATCCAGACCGTGAAGACATAGAGCAGGGCGGTATAGAGCGGGACCTGGACGAGCAGGATCTTCGCCGGGACGTCCGGCCGGCCGATCGCCTGCAGCGCCGCATTCGGCAGCTGTGCCGCCGCGTTGAAGAGCAAACCCGCCGCGAGGATACTCATCGCGACCGATCCATGGACGGCGAACGACGGCCCCACCCACACCGAGAGGATCGTCTCGCTCGCGGCCGCAAAGGTGAATGCCAGCGGGAACACCACCAGGAAGACCCCGCCCAGCGCCCGCCGGTAGAGCTGCTGCGCCCGTACCTTCCCCCCCGCCGCCTCCCATCCGCCGCTGATGACCGGGAACAGCGCGGCAACGACACTCATCGGGACGATCAGCGCGCGGATCATGACGTCGTTCGGCACCGAAAAGTACTGCACGTACGCAAGGGAGACCGCCGCTCCCAGGATCAGCCGTTCGAGGAACGTGAACAGAGGGGCCACAAGCTGCGGGACGGAGACCCAGCCGCCGAAACTCAGGACCCCCCGGAGAGTCCGCAACGACCCTGCCGCAGGAACCTTCACCGTCTCGGGGACGAGCACGAGGACGTTCCAGAGCAGCAGGAGCACCACCACATACCGGGCCGCGACGGTGATCATCACGACCGTGACCAGACCGTATCCCATCATCACTGCCGCCGCCGCCCCGCCCCACTGGAGGATCGCGCTCAGGATGAACAACCCGTTCATGATCCCGTAGCGGTTGAAGGCCATCGGAACGCTGCGCAGCGAGGCCTGCATGAGTATCGCAGGAAGCCCGGCGGCGAGGATCGCGATGCTGGTGAACGCCTCGTTCGCCATCCCGGACGGAATGGCCACAAGCCTTCCCGGCAGCAGGACCCACAGAGCGACGATCACCGCGGCGCCGATGATCCCCATCCCGGCCGCGACCAGCACCGACATGCGGATCACCAGCGCAGCCTCGCCTCCGGCCCCCGCCGTAACATGTCGCGGGAGATACCTCAAGAGCGCCTGACCCGAACCGAGGTCGAACACGCTCAGATACCCGACAAGCGACCAGAGCAGGGTCAGCAGCCCGAACCGTTCGCTCCCCAGGCCGTGGATGATCAGGGGCAGCGCGCCGAACGCCACAAGGGCTGAAAGCACCTGGGCGGCCATCGTCATCGCCGAATTGCCCGATACACTCCCCGTTCCTGCGGTCTTCATGTCCCGGGATCTCCTGCGCGGATACGGGAGACCACATACGGAAGATTGACCGTCACGCCGAGACAGACGATCATGAGCGAGAACAACTCATGCGCCGGTGTGAGGACCCAGAAGAAACTCCCCACCGCGAATACCACGAGGCTGCCGAACAGCCCTGCCGCAACGAAACCGACAGGGGTGGATGCCGCCGTCTTCACCGCCCGCGCCCCCGCCCGGAGCATCCACACCATCAGCATCAGCCAGGCGATCCCCCCCACGATCCCCAGTTCGACGAACGACTGGATGTATTGATTGTCCACGTATCCTGCGGTCGCCTTCGGCGCGCTCAGGTGTGCGGTGAACATGTTGTCGAACCTCAGGTTTCCCGCACCGATGCCGGTCAGCGGATGCTCGAGGAACAGTCCCCCGGACCGGTACCACAGGTAGTACCTCATCAACAGGGAGAGATCCTCGCCCGAGAGCTTTCCCTGTTTCGGGGCGGACCGCAGAGTGTTCTCCACCACTCCGCCCACGATGTTCCATTCCTGGCGGCCCAGCAGACCGCTCCCCAGGACCACGGATCCGATGGCGAGGACCAGCAGGACCCCCACGACGACCCGCCGCATGACCGGACCCCGGAGCAGCAGCATCAGGGTGATCACGGCGATGCCGCAGGCTCCGATCCATGCGCGGGTCCCGCTGAGGACGAGCGCCGTTCCCGCGAGCGGGAGGGTGCAGAGACCCAGCAGGCGCACGCGTGGCACCCGGTCGAGTATCGCCGCCGAGCCCGCAATGAGGAAGGTCACCGCCGCCACCGCACCGAAGCCCCCGCCGTGCCAGCCCCGGATGCGCACCGCCGAGCCGGTGGTGGAGGTTTCCATGACGAACTCACCGATGCCGATCAGCGTGGCGATCAGCCCGCCCAGCATGATCGTGACCATCACCTGCCGCATCCGGTCCACGGAATCGATCTCCTGGACCACCAGGAGGAACAGGACCACGAGGATCTCGATGTACCGCACCACCTGCAGGGCCCCCGCTCCCGGATAGCCCGCACCGAGAAGAGAGACGATCGCGGCACCGATGAACAGCCCGACCGGCAGAACGAACTCCCGCGGGAACCGGCGGCCGTGGACCGAGGAGATCTGCCGCACCAGCCACGCGGTGAAGACCACGACCAGGGCGATCTCCGAGGTCAGGACCCTCGTACCGGTCTCCCTCAGCATGTAGGGGTTCATCAGCGCCAGCGGAAGCACCACCACCGCCAGGCTGAGGTCCGTGAAGGCCAGCACCAGCAGCAGGACCGTCAGCAATCCGATGACGTACAGGAGCGGCTCTTCGAACACCAGGCTGAGGGCGTACCCCGCAAGCAGCGTGGCCACCACGGCAATGCCGGTCCGACTCGTGCGCGCGAACGCCTGTGGTATGGCGAGTGTGGTCACCGTTCGGCCCCGCGGCTACCGGCCCTTCCGCCGGAGCAGCGTCCGCAGATCGCCTCGTACCGCTTCATACAGCCCGAGGACCGAGCGCGACAGAGGCGTGTTCAGAGCCTTCTGTTCGTTCCATCGGGTGGAAGCGACCACGTACCCGAGGGAGCCGAGGAAACCGACGAACAGCCCTCCGAGCATGATCAGCATGCGCTTCGGCTTGGCCTTGCGTTCCGCCGGTTCCGCGCGGTCCATCACGATCACCGACGGGGTTTGCCGGCGCTCCTCCACCTTCGACTGTTCGAACATCGGCGTGAGGAATTGCAGGATCCGGTACTGGATCTCCACTTCGCGATAGCGCCGCAGATACTCCATCCCCAGGTCCGGGATGGAGGCGAACGGGACCAGCGCCTTCATACCTGCCGACTTGCCGTCGCCGCCGCGATTCATCTCCGCGATCTTCCGCGTCATCTCGTCGATCTCGATCTGCAGCTGCATCGTGGACGGATGGTCGGCGGATTGCGTCCTCCGGAGGACGGCCAGCTGCACCTCCTTCACCGCCAGCTGGGCCGCGATCTCCGCTCCGGCTTTGATGGAGGCCTCTGTCTGCTCCGGCATGGCGATCACGCCGCGGGCCTTCTGAAAGACCCGCAACGAATCTTCCGCAGCCGCGAGGTCCCTCAGGTTCTTCTCGTAGCGATCTTCGACGAACTCCCTGTTCCCCCGGGCATTCATGGCCAGCAGCTCGGTGTTCGCCAGGTTGAGCTGCTCCACGAAGTAGTTCGCCATGTCCGCGGCCCGCTGGGGATCCTCGTCGTAGACGGTAATGGTGAGGTTCCCCTCCGGCTCGACCACGAACTCGCAGTTCTCCAGCAGCATTTTCGGCACCCGTTCCCCCGGATAGGAGGTGATGTCGTACACCTTCGCCAGGTCGAACCGGCGGATCACGCTCCCCAGCACCCTGCCGCTCTTGAGGATGGCCATGTAGCGGTCCAGATCCTGGCTCCCGCTCAGCCCGGGGATCCCCTTGGGGGTCATGGAACGCATCAGCGAGCTCACCCCTTCGGACAGGCCGAGCATTTCCGACCGCTCGGCGGGGAACACGGAGGTGGCCGACTTGAACTTCGGGGTGATCAGGAAGGCGATCACGGTGGCCACGAGGCCGCAGACCAGGACGCTGCCGAAGATGAACCGCCGGTGCATCGAAAAGACATCCAGGAGGATGTTCAGTGCAGAGGGCTTGGTAACGCGATGCTCTTCCATGGGGCTCTCGTTGTTGTCGGGACCGTCAGCGGTCACTTGCTCAGACTGATCGTCAGCACGAGCGTCGTTATGGCGATGCTGAGGACCGACGCCACCTGTCCCACGATCGCGAGGTAGTACCCGAACGGCCGGTCCTGTTCCTTTGGCACCCAGAGGTAGTCCCCCTCCTCGACGGTGGTGACGTACGGATCGAGCCATTGTTGTGTCGCCCCCTTGATCACTCTGAGAGAAGACCGGTCCGCCATGTCCAGATACCCCCCGGCCTGTTTCACGTAGTAGCTGGGGGACTGGCCCTCCGCGTACGCGATGTGCCCGGGGCGAACGACCTGGCCGAACACGTAGACGGTGTTGGTCGTGACGGGCACGCGAACGGTATCGTCCGGCTGGAGCACGACGTCGGCCAGCGAGTCGCCTGCCACGAACAACCGCACGAAGTCCACGGCCACCAACTCCCGCATGTTCCGGATCGCCGATTCGTTGAAGAAGAAGGCCTCGTCGTGATCGTTCCGCTTGCCGCGGATGCTGTACATCGAGTCGAGGAGGGAATTCCCCGAGGAGAGCGGTTTGCGCGTGACCATGGACCGCGGGAGCGACGCCCGCTGGGTGAACCCTCCCGCCGCGCGGATCGCCGTCCGGAGGGTGCTCACACCGCGCAGGATCGGATAGGTGCCGGGATACCGCACTTCACCGACCACCACCACCCGGTCATCGCTCCTTCCATCATCGAAAGCGGGGACGACAAGCCGGTCCCCCGGCTGGAGAGGAAGGTTCGGCTCCTGACCGGCGAGGATCCGCCGGGCATTCACGCGGCGGGTCACCATCGACGTCCTCGAGCTATCCAACCGGACCAGGCTGACGCTGTCCGGGACGGCCCGGCGCGAGAAACCCTGCGCGATGAGGACCGCGTCGGCGAGGGAGTCCCCTTCGACGTATTCGTACCGTCCGGGAGCGTTGACCTCTCCGTAGACCCCTATGACGTTGCGGTCCTCGTCCTTTTTGGGAACGATCACGAGGTCCCCCTCCCGCAAGAAGGGATTCCAGCGGTCGTCCCTGGTTGCGAGGAATTTCTGGATGTCGACCCGCGTCGTCGTCCCGTCACGACGTTTCAGGACGACGTTTCTCGTGGACATGGAGGCCAGGATCAGCCGGTAGTCGAGGCGGGGCTCGACCTTCACCGCCTTGTTCGCCTCCTCAAGAGCGCGGTTCGCGCGGTCAACAGCGGTCAGCGTATACAGTCCCGGAAAGAGCACGCTCCCCGTGACCATCACCACGATCTGTCTGGGGGTCATCAGTGTGGCGCTGACCTCGCCGGTCGTGTACCGCCGCCGCACGGCAGCGATGATCTCCTTTTTGGCCGCCGCCAGGGTCAGGTCTGCCACACGTACCTCCCCCACGGCCGGGATCACCAGCGTCCCCTCGGGGGTGACCGTCAGCACGAGGCTGATGGGCGACATCCCCCAGGCGCTGACGGCGATGACGTCCGACGGCCCGACGACGTAGTGCTCCGGATCAACGGGTGCTTCCAGGGCGATCCCGGCCGGCTGGACGATCGACGTCGATTGGCGGGCCGCTTTTTGCCGCAACTCTTCCAGGGCGTCGCCCTGCATCTGCGGTTCGCGCTGGGCGGTCGCCGTCGACACGAGCAGGACAGCCGCCACAAGTACTCCCTGGAGGCGGAGACCTCCCGCCTTCATCCTACTGTCTGTCGCCATACTGCTCCCGGTAGTAGTCCTTGTATTCTCCGCCCATGACGCGTCGCCACCAGGTCTCGTTCTCGACGTACCACTGGACCGTCGCCTCAAGACCCCGGTCAAAGGTCACGGACGGGGCCCACCCGATGTCGCGTTGCATCCGCGACGCGTCGATGGCGTAGCGCAGATCGTGTCCGGGCCGGTCCTTGACGAACGAGATCAGGGACTCCGGTTTGCCGAGTTTCTTCAGGATCAGCCGGACGATGTCGATGTTCTTCCATTCGTTGTTGCCGCCGATGTTGTACACCTCTCCCACCGTCCCTCGCTGAAGCACCGCGTCGATCGCCGTGCAATGGTCGCGGACGTAACAGCCAGTCCCGCACGTTCGTCCCCTGGCCGTAGACCGGCAGCGGCTTCCCGTCAAGCGCGTTGGCGATCATCAGCGGGATCAGCTTCTCGGGGAACTGGTACGGGCCGTAGTTGTTGGAGCACCGCGTGACCACCGCCGGGAAGCCGTGCGTGTGGTGATAGGCCAGGACGAGCAGATCCGAGGAGGCCTTGCTGGCCGCGTACGGACTGTTCGGGTGCAGCGGGGTCGTCTCCGTGAACTTGCCCGTCCGGCCCGAGCGAACCGTAGACCTCGTCCGTGGAGACATGCAGGAACCGCGTCACACGATGGTGCAGGCATGCATCCAGAAGCATCTGGGTCCCGGCGACGTTGGTCTGCACGAACACCCCCGCTCCGAGAATGCTCCTGTCCACGTGCGATTCGGCGGCGAAATGGACGACCGTGTCCACCGCGTATTCGGCCAGGGCTCTGTCCACCGCCTTACGGTCGCAGATGTCGGCGCGGACAAACCGGTAGCGTGGATGGCCTTCGAGATCCTTCAGATTCTCGAGGTTCCCCGCATACGTCAGCACGTCGAAGTTCACCAGGTTGACCGCCGGGATGGGCCTCCAGGAAATAGCGGACGAAGTTGCTTCCGATAAATCCGGCACCTCCTGTGACAAGGACGCTCTTCATTGGTAGTTCCAGTGTGTACGATCTGCCGGCGGACCTCCATCCCGACATGCAGGAGGGTCCGAGAGTGGCAGGGAAGGAAGGCTCGACTTACGCGAGTCTCAGTAGCAAGGAGGCGAGGTCAAAACCCTTTCGGGAAGTTGTAAACATTACAAAATAACAAATCCACGGGGGAATGTCAAACCCCTAAGCCATTCCCGTGCAAGCGGATAGAGCATCTCCCATGGTGTCTGGGGCCTCTCATCACCTCCCCACTGACACTGACGGTCACATCTGTTCAGGAGCGGTGATCCCCAGGACGGTGAACCCGTTCGCGAGGACGATCTTCGTGGCCTCGCAGAGGGCAAGCCGGGCGCTGGTCAGCGGCCTGTCATCGGTGACCACGCGGCATTCGTGGTAGAACTTGTGAAAGAGCGTGGCGGTGACGTGCAGGTAGTCCGCCAGATGATGGGGCTCATGGTTCGACGAGCACGCTTCGATCACGTCCGGCAGCTGAACCAGCGACCTCAGGAGTTCCAGTTCCGCGGGGTGGACCAGGAGCGTCGGGTCGGCTCCGCCGGGAGTTGTTCCGGCTTCTGCCGCGTACCTCAGAATGCTGCAGATCCTCGCGTGGGCGTACTGCAGGTAGTAGACCGGATTCTCGTCCGATTGTTTCTTGGCGATCGCCAGGTCGAAGTTCAGATGGCTCGCGATGGTGCGCATGAGGAAGAAATAGCGGACCACGTCGGCCCCCACCTCGGCGACCAGCTCGTCCAGCGTGATGAAATTGGCTTTTCGGGTCGACATCTTCACCACCTCGCCCGCCTGGGTGATCGTGACGAACTGGTGGATCAGGACCTTCAGGCGATCCGTGTCGTAGCCGAGGGCCTTCAGCGCCGCCACGACGTCCGGGTAGGTGGCGACGTGGTCGGCTCCGAAGATGTCGATCATCAGGTCGTAGCCGCGCGCGTACTTCGTCCGGTGGTAGGCGATGTCCGGAAGCCGGTACGTCGGCTCGCCGGTGCTCTTGATGATCACCTTGTCCTTGTCGTTCCCGAGAGCGGACACTTTGAACCAGACCGCGCCGTCCTGTTCGTAGACGAGCCCTCTGGAGCGAAGGTCATCGACGACCTCGGTGATCTTGCCGTCGGTGTAGAGCGAATACTCGTTGAAGTAGGAGGCGAACTCGATCCCGAGCGACCCGAGGGTCTTGCGGATGTCGGCGAAGATCTCCTCTTCGGCCTGATCCTTGAACCTGCCTTCCGCCGGCTCTCCGCGCAGGGTGTCGCCGTGGCGGTCGCGAAGATGGGACGCGATCTCCCGGATATACTCCCCCTGGTAGTAGTCCTCGGGGAACGTCACCGGGTCGCCGAGCAGCTCGAGGTACCGGAGCCGGACGGAATCCCCGAGGATCCGCATCTGCCGGCCGGCGTTGTTGAAGTAGTACTCCCGGGTCACCTCGTGGCCCGTCCACTCGAGCAGCCGCGCCACGGTGTCGCCGTAGACGGCCCCGCGTCCGTGGCCGACGGTCAGGGGCCCCGTCGGGTTGGCGCTCACGAACTCGACCTGGACCTTCTTCCCCTGCCCGGCTGCGGTCCTGCCGAATCCCGGACCTGCAGCGAGGATCTCCTTCACCCTCTTGCGGAAGAACCCTTCCGCCATCGTGAAATTGATGAACCCGGGCCCCGCCACCTCCACCTTCGCGATCAACTCCGGATCCGGCTGCAGCTGGGCCGCGATCGCGCCTGCCAGGTCGCGGGGTTTCAACCGCGTCGCCTTGGAGAGCGTGAGGGCGATCGTGGTCGTCCAGTCCCCGTGTTCTGCGGAGCGGGGACGTTCAAGGATGATCTCGTTCGTATCGGGGAGGCCCGCCCGTTTCAGCGCGGCGCGGACGGCCTCCCGGATGATCTCTTTCATCGGGCTGCCGTACGTTTAGTTTTCCCGGCGGGTTTCCGTGCGGCGGTCCGTTTCGCCCGGACCGGTTTCCTGGCCGGTTTCTTCCGCGCAGGGGGCGCCTCTTCGGTCACGGCGCTGATCTTCGCGTCGCCCCACAGCTTTTCGAGGCTGTAGAACTGGCGAGCGTGCTTGTGGAAGATGTGCAGGACCACGTCAACATAATCGAGCAGGACCCAGTTGCCGCTTCCTTTCTCCGAGTGCCACGCGGAGATCCCGTCCGACTCCATTCCGTCCTCAACGGCACGGGCAATGGCGTTGACCTGAATGTCGGAATCGGCGGAGCAGACGACGAAATAGTCGGCCATGGAGGTCAACCCACGAAGGTCCAGCAGCACGACGTTCTCGGCCTTCTTCGTGAGGGTAAGCCTGGCAATGGCCCTGGCCAGCGCGAGTGGTCTCAACGATGCTCCTCCCTACGGTGATGGTTTCAGTGATCCGTGATCCCTGCCGATGACCACGGTGACATCGACGAAATAGTCCTCGTTGATCTGGCGAACGATGTTCTCCTTCTTGATCCCGAGCGCATAGGCGACCCGCTCCGCATGTCCCGCCACCCCTGTGCGGTCGATGATGAGCGACTCGGGAACATCGAACTTCTTGTAGTTGCGCATCTCGACCACGTCGAACCCCCGCGCCCGGAGGTACGATGTGAATCCCGTGGCCACACCCGCCACCCCGCACCCGTTCAGCACGTCCACCTGGATGACCCCCTGCCGTTCGCCCCCGGCCGTGCGTGCGTCGACGGGAGGCAGGAACACCTGCCGGAGGAACGAATACGCGAGGAAGACGACCAGAAGGGCAAGCAGGACGAGAAGGACGTTCGCGAACAGGCCGCGCCACGGAGTGCCGTTACCACTCTTTGCCATCTATGCGGAATTCCCTGTCAAAAGCCGAAAACCGGGACCCCCCGCCACGGTACCCGCGCGGAGACCCCGGTCTCCCGACACCTGTGCAGATATGTGTGATCGACGGAGCGTGAAGACACCCTCCATCAAAACTCGGCCTGCCCCATCCAGGGGGAGTACGAAAAAGGCGAACTGAACGGGGAGTAATAGTACCCGTACGGTACGGCCCTGTATTGCAGCTGGACCTTGACGTTCTCCCAGGGACGGTAGTTCACCTGCGCACGGCTCAGATAGATACCGCTGAAATCGTTCTTCTTTCCCATGGTGGAAAACGAATTGAACGGGGAGTACGACATGCTGACATCCGCCTGTGCATCCAGATTCTCGGAGAACCGGTAGGACATCATGTTCGTGTAGGTCCCCAGCGAAAAGCCCTGCCCTGCACCCAGCGTCGTGTAGGACATGCTGACCATATGCCGCATCTGGAACTTCGAGGGATCGAACCACCCGAAGAGGATGGACCCCCCGCCATCGTCGCGGAGGATGCTCTCGGAAACACGCGTGTCCTGGCCGATCTGATCACGGAATTGGGCAGAGGCGCCGGACACCGCCGCGAACAGCGCAAACGCCAGGATCAGACGTTTCATCATCTTTCGCTCCCTCCCTTTCGGTCCTGCTTTAAGGGATAGTACGCAAAATGCCGTAACTTGTCAACTATCCCCCTCGTTCTCCGCGGTCGGCATAGACCACTCTGGCGGCGTCCAGCTGCTCGGGGGTATTGATCCCCTGGATCTCCCTGGGGTCCTCGGCCGGCACCGCGTGGACCGGGAAACCGTGCTCCCACAGGTAGTGGAAGACGTCGGTCAGGTAGTACTCCTTCTGGGCATTGTTCGGCGAGATGTGCTTCAGGCCGTCGAACAGGTTCTCCCGGTCGAAGACGTAGATCCCCGAGTTGATCTCCCGGATGGCCCGCTGTTCCTCCGTGGCGTCCTTCTGTTCCACGATGGATTCCACGCTTCCGTCGTCCGCACGCACGATCCTCCCGTATCCGAAGGGGTTGTCCAGGACGGCCGTCAGCACGGTTCCCCCCGCCCCGTAGTGCCGGTGCACGTCGATCAGCGAGGTCACCGTCGATTCCCTCAACAACGGGACGTCGCCGGAGAGCACCAGCACGTCCCCGTCGAATCCCGCCAGGGCCTGCTCGGCCTGCATCACCGCATGGCCCGTCCCGAGCTGTGGGTTCTGCTCCACGCAGACCACCGGGTGGCCGGTCTCGCGCAGATGATCGATCACCGAATCCTTCTGCCAGCCCACAACCACCACGGTGCGCTCGGCGTGCAGGGCCAGGGCCAGGTCCACGACATGTTCGACCATCGGTCGGCCGTTGACGGAGTACATGACCTTGGCCATGTCGGGGTTATTCATCCGGGTCCCCTTGCCGGCCGCCATGATGACCACTGCGAGTCTTGTGCTCACCCCTCTGTCCTCTGGAATGTGGGAGTCAACGGTCACGGGACTCCCTCATGGGACGACCACCTGCACGTTATCGATGAGCCGGGTCGATCCAAACCTGGCCGCGAGGGAGATCAGGATCTCCCGGCCCGAATGGAGTGTGGTCTGCTCCTGGAGAGTCACCGCGTCTGCGATCGAAAGATAGTCGATGGCGGCGGAAGACTCTGTGCGGATCATCACTTCCATGGTGCCCCTGATCGTGACCGGATCCCGCTCCCCCTCGAGTATCGCGCGTTCGGCCCTCCTGAGGGCCCTGAACAGCACGGGGGCTTCGGCCCGGTCGGCGGGGCTCAAATAGCTGTTCCGGGAGCTCATTGCCAGTCCGTCGGATTCCCGGACCGTCGGCACCACGACCACTTCGACATCGAAGTTGAGGTCGGCCACCAAACGGCGGATCACCGCCGCCTGTTGCGCGTCTTTCTGGCCGAACACGGCGACATGCGGCTTGGTGCAGTTGAGGAGCTTTGCCACGACCGTCGCGACCCCCCGGAAATGTCCCGGACGGACAGCACCTTCGAGGACGTCCGTGATGGTCTCGACGGAGACGAACGTATGGTACCCATCCGGGTACATCGTTTGCGCCGCGGGTGCGAAGAGGATGTCCGCCCCTGCGCGCGCCGCGAGTTCCCGGTCCCGGTCCGTGTTCCTGGGATACCGTTCGAAATCCTCCCCCTTGCCAAACTGCGTCGGGTTGACAAAGAGGGTCACGATCACCGCATCGGCCAGCTCCTTCGCCTTGCGGATCAGCGTCAGATGGCCCTCGTGAAGAGCACCCATGGTGGGAACGACCCCGACCCGTCTGCCTTCCCGGCGCAGCTCTTCGGCGACCGTCTGCATCTCGGTTACCGTCCCGAGGACGATCATGGAGGGATTCACTCCCCGGTCATATGGGAGAGGAGTGCGCTGATGGTCTGCCGCATCTCCCGTCGGTGGACCACCATATCCAGGAACCCGTGTTCGAGCAGGAATTCCGATCGCTGGAACCCCGGAGGAAGGTCCCTGCCGATGGTCTGTTTGATCACGCGGGGTCCGGCGAACCCGATCAGTGCCGCAGGCTCCCCGATGTTGACGTCGCCCAGCATGGCGTAGCTCGCGGTGACCCCGCCGGTGGTGGGATCGGTGAGGATCGAGACGTACGGGATCCCCGCATCGGCAAGCCGCGCGAGTTTCGCGCTGGTCTTGGCCATCTGCATCAGCGAAAGGGCGCCCTCCATCATCCGGGCTCCGCCGCTGGAGGAGACGACGATCAGCGGGCGTCGCGACTTCCACGCCTTGTCGATGGCCCGGCCGATCTTCTCGCCGACCACCGACCCCATGCTCCCGCCGATGAACCCGAAGTCCATGGCCGCGATCACGATCTCCCGCTTCTCCATTTTGCCCGTCCCCCATCGGACGGCATCGTGCAGGTGGGTCTTCTTGATGGCTTCCGACACGCGGTCGCGATATCGCTTGCTGTCAACGAACTTGAGCGGATCGCTCGAGCGCATCCGTCGGTCCTGCTCCTTGAACGAACCGGCGTCCAGCAGGATGTCCACGTACTCCTTGCTGCCGATGCGGAAATGGTGGCCGCACTTGGAGCAGGTGAAGAGGGCCTTTTCCAGCTCCGACTTGTGGATGATCTCCCCGCATTGATCGCATTTCGTCCACAGGCCGTCGGGGATCTCCTTCTTCTGGGTCTCCGAAGCGATGTTCTCTTTGGATCGTCTGAACCACATGGCACGTCACCTGTCGGTTGTGGCCGGTGTTCTCAGAAAGAAGTCCTTGATATAGCGCGGCTCCAGCGTTCCGCGTTCCTCGATCTTCCCGTCGGCGAACAGCAGTTCGCCCAGCAGTCCCACGACGCCGGCATCGCACGAGGCCTCCGGAGGGCCGAGGAACCGGAGAGACGCTGCCGCCCGATCTCCCGCCACGCCACCCTGCAGCCGGACGGCCGCCTCTCCGGTCACCGTCGCCGGCATCCCCCGGAGGCGGGAGAGCAGCTCGCTCACCGCGACATCGGCAGGAGGTCCGCTCCCGGCGACCACTCCCGCCCCCACTCGAAAGAGCTGATAGTACACCTCGTCGCGGCGCGCATCAAGGACCGGGACGACGGTGTCCCCCTCGCGGACCGCGCCGGACCGGACGGCCCGTGTAGCGATGGCTTCCAGCGTCGGTACCGCGACGATCGGGACCGAGCAGGCATAGGAAAGCCCCTTGGCGAAGCTGAGGCCGATGCGCAGTCCGGTGAACGAGCCGGGACCGATGGAGACCGCGATCGCCTCCAGTTGCTCCGGCCTTCGACCGCCCAGCACCTCTTCCACGATCGCCGGCAGGCGCCCGGCGTGGATGGCTCTCCCCTCTTCGTGGCGCTCCGCGATGACGGCCCCCTGATGTACCAGGGCCGCAGCACAGATGCTCGTCGCCGTTTCGATCGAGAGGATCAAGTGCGCTCTCCTCCCGGGTGCCCGCCCGCGTTCGGGGCCCCGGCCTTCCGGATGGTCACCGTCCGCTCCGTGGCGTTGGTGCCGTGCGCGAGGTGCACCTCGTAGTGGACGGCCGGGAGCAGGTCCAGCGACCTGTTCGGCCCATTCCACAAAACAGATGGCGCTCCCGTCAAAATACTCTTCCAGCCCCAGTTCCGCAAGCTGTGCCCGGGATCCGATGCGATACAGGTCCACATGGACGATCTTCCCGGTGCTCCCGTCGTATTCGTTCACCAGGGTGAAGGTCGGGCTGGTGACGGGGCCCGCCGCCCCCAGCTGCCGGCAGGCCCCGAGAACGAATCGGGTCTTGCCGGTTCCGAGATCCCCGAACAGGGCCACCACGTCCCCCGGCCGCAATTCCGCGGCGAACGCCGCGCCGAGGGCGATGGTCTGCTCGTCGCTGTGAGTTGTCGCACCCTTCATGCGCGCGAGGTCATCTTGATCACGGGAAGGATCATCTCCTCCAGAGATACCCCGCCGTGCTGGAAACTGTCCCGGTACTGGGCCAGGTACCGGTGGTAGTCCGTCGGATAGACGAAGTAGAAGTCCTCGCGGGCGATGATGTAGTTGGTCGCCACACCGCGGCGGGGCAGCTTGAAGTCCAGCGGGTTCTTGACGTAGATGGCCTGCTTCTCGTCGCACTTCAGGTTCCGTCCGTACTTGTACCGGAGATTCGTGGAAGCCTCGCGATCGCCCAGCACTTTGGCGCCCCGCAGGCTCCGGATGCTCCCGTGGTCCGTGGTCAGGATCACCGTCACGTTGCGCATCCGCGAAAGGGTCTTGAGCATCCCGAACAGCGACGAGTGGCGGAACCAGGACCGGGTGAGGGAACGGTAGGCCGATTCGTCGGGCGCGATCTCCTTCAGCAGCGTGGAGTCCGACCGGCCGTGAGCGAGCATGTCCACGAAGTTCACCACGATCGACGTCAGCCTGTCCCTGCGCGTAGGAACCGATCGTGTTCTCGATGCTCCGGCCGAATTCCGGATCGAGGATCTTGACGTACTTCGGGTCCGGTTTCAGGCTGATCCGGCGCCGTTCGAGCAGTTTGTCGAGGAACTGCCGCTCGTACTTGTTCCGGCTGTTCTCGTCATCCTCGCTCTTCTCCCAGAGCTCCGGGAAGCGCACTTCCAGATCGCAGGGATACGAGCCGCTGAAGATCGCGTTCCGCGCGTACGGCGTGGCGGTGGGCAGGATGCTGAAGTAGTAGTCCTTGGAGATATCGAAGAACTCGTGCAGGAGTTCCTCCATGACGAGCCACTGGTCCAGCCGGAGGCAATCGATGACGAAAAAGATGACCGACCGGCCTTCCTGAAGCTCGGGGATCACGAACCGGTCCACCACTTCGGGCGACAACGGAGGTCGTCCCTCCGTGGATTCCACCCAGTTGCGATAGTTGCGCTCCACGTATTTCCCGAACCCCAGGTTGCACTCCCGGATCTGGTCGGTGAGGGTCTGCGTGAGGCCAAGCTCGGGGTGCGCGTCCATTTCGCGGGCGAACGAGACCAGGCGCGTGTAGATATCCACCCAGCCTTCGAATCCGGGATCTCCCATCAGCGTCTGGGTGATCTCGTTGAACTCCTGGATGTAGTCGCGCGAGAGGGCGGCCCCCGTGATCTTCTTCCGCTCCACGAACTTCTTGCAGGCCATGAGGATCTGGCTGGGGTTGACCGGTTTGGTCAGGTAATCGGAGATCTTGTCGCCGATGGCGTCTTCCATCAGCGACTCTGCCTCGTTCTTCGTGACCATCACCACGGGCAGGGCCGGCCGCAGCTCCTTGACGCGGGCGAGGGTCTCGAGGCCCCCCATGCCGGTCATCATTTCGTCGAGGAACATCAGGTCGTAGGACGACTCTTTCACGAGCGCAACGGCGTCTTCGCCGTTCGTGGCGGTATGGACGACGTATCCCCTCTCCTCGAGCAGCCGGATATGGGCTCTCAGGAGCTCGATCTCATCGTCCACCCACAGGATCTTGCCTTTGGTCTCTTCCATGGTTCTTCCGTTCTGACGCCTCTCCAGAATACCGAATGGGGGGCTGAGAGGCAACTGGCCGCTCAACGGTCACTGGATCGCGATGTGGATATCCAGGCCTGCTTCGTTGGTGGTGGTCCCGGGAATGCGCGAGCCGAAGTCGTCCGGCGCGATCTTGGTGTAACGGTAGTAGACGGACGCGTTCACGCGCGACGAGAGCACGTAGCGGATCCGCGGTTCCAGGGTGGTCCGGGTGTTCCCCTCCAGGGGGGTCCCGGGGGCGTTCAGCTCGAGCTTGGAGATCTCGTACGACATCCGCGAGTTCCTGGACACCGAGTAGGAGGCGCTGATATCGATGTCGTTGTTGAGCGAGAGCCCGAAGAACGGGATCTCGAATCCCCGCCTGCTATAGGACGCGGTGACCGAGAGCTCGCTGGTGCTCACCTCCACGATATTCCTGGAGGAGGTGGCCAGATCGTACGCCGTGTTGGTGTTCAGGCGCAATGTGGCACCGAGGCTCCCCTTGCCCAGCTCCTTGAAGGTGAAGTTGAGTCCCGCAAGCGGGGCAAAGCCGTACGACACCCGTTCGCCGTCGGTCCGTTCCCCGCCGCCGCCGGGGCGGTTCTGGTACTGCCGGGCGAACGCGGAGGTATAGGCGTGGTCCAGCGACACGCGCGTCGCGAAGTTGGCGAACAGCGGGATCTTCTCCAGTCCGTCCCATCGCAGGCTCCAGTTCACGCGCGGCGTGTAGGGGCCGAAGATCTTCCGAAAGAACGGTAACGCCTCGAACCCTTCTTCGAACGCCTGGGCCAGTTTCTCCTCGTCGGGCCGAGTGTCGCTCTTGTCGGCCTTCAGGGCGGTGTACTTTTCACTGACCTGCGGTAGCCCCGTTTTGAAGAGCTTGAAGATGAACGCATCGGGGAACGACATGTACGATCGGTCCAGGTTGCCGCTGGTGGTGGTGTTCAGGACGGTCGGGACGCTGGCCTGCGACGTGTCCAGCGTCTGGACGTTCTGCGTCCGGTTGTAGGCCCAGCCGACGCTCCAGTTGAACTCCACGCGCGCCCCTTCCCAGAGCGAACGGTTCGTCCTGATGCTGAAGCGGTTGGTCTGCCGGTAGACGTTGACCAGCGTGCCACCCGGAGCCCGGATGCCCGGCTCGACGTCCCAGCCGAAGAAGGGCGGAGAACTCTTGAAATGGAAGTTCGTCAGCTTGCCGGACGGGTCGGAGATCAGTCCCAGCTGATACAGGCGTGACGGTCCGTTCTGTGGATCCTGCCCCTGGAAGAAGGCCCAGAAGTTCACGAAGCCGGGACGTCCGACCACTCCATTGTTTTGCATGCTGTTCTGCTGCGTGAAGTTCAACGACACGTTGTCGTAGTCGAGGAACGGCACTTTGATCAACACCCGGGTGAGCATGCCGATCTGCGCGAACAGCTTCTCGAGGGCGCCGATCCCCTTCACGGTATCCACCCGGGCCGTATCGGCCAGTGCGGCGGTCTCCCCTTCAGCGGTCCGTCTCGTTCGCTGCGCCGGAGCCTGCGGGGGGGGCGCGCCCGACCCGTCGCCCCAGAGCGGGTCGAAGATCTGCTTCAGCCGTATGTTCGCGCCGGCCGTCAGGTTCCCCGACGCCATCGCGGATTTGCCCAGGTCCCCTTTCGTCAGCGAATTGTTCCAGCCGTAGTCCGCGCCGTAGCTGAAGTTGAGGTCCACGAATTTCTTGATCCCGAGCAGATTGGGGAGGTTGGGTTTGGAATTGAACTGGACGCGTTGCCCGTACCGGATATCCTGCCCGAAGTTGATGCTGCCCGACCCGAACACGTCGTCCATGATCGCCGAGAACGGACGCTGGTTCCCCTGCTGGTCCGTCTCCAGGTAGAGCAGGCTTGACTCGATGTTCACGCTGTAGTCGCCCGAGAAATTCATGAGGCCACCCTCGGTCAGCTTCCAGCGGAAGCCCATCTGGCGCGACGCCGTGAAGTTGCGCGAGATGATCTCCCGGGCTCCGAGGCTCCGTTGCAGCGAATTATCACGGGAACGAACGGCCGCAAGGGACCAGTTGAAATCCGAGATCGGGAAGAAGATCTTGAAGTCCTTGTACTCGTCGAGGAACCAGAGGCCCTTCAGAATGCTCGTGAACGGCTGGAGGTAGTAGTCGGGCGGAAGCGTGATGCCGTAGCCGACGCGGGCGTTCCACGACCAGGCGGAGCGGTAGACGGTGGAGGGGTTCTTTTCGTACGATTCGTTGTACGTGAAGCCGAAGGTCAGTTTGTTGAACGTGTCGCGCACCAGCCAGTGGTCCGACGGGAGGGCGATCCGGAAATTCGGCGCCGCGTAGGTGTCGGAGGTGCGTTTGGTCTGGGAATCGATCGTGATCGCGTTCGCGGCGGAGTCGGCCTGCGCCTCGCTTCCCCCCTTCGAGACCACCTTTTCCCGCTGCAACTCGGCGGCTTTCGAGACCGCGATGTCGGAGTTGGGGAGGTACCGCGGCGCCACGAACCCCTCCGTGTGCGAGTAGGAGAACGGGATGGACGTCCCCGCCCACGCGTCCGGGAAGAGCTTCTCCACCTGGACGTTCGCGCTGAGTCCCCAGTTGGTGCTGTTCTGGCGCGACCCGAACCGGGCCTCCAGCGAGTGGAAGTAGGGGTCGGTCCGGGAGTAGTTGAGAGCAACGTTCGCCAGGTCCGCGAGCTTGACCGAGGTCTCGAACCGGTAGGCCCACCCCGGCGTGTCGTCCACGGAGGTCAGCCGGAGTTCATCGAACCAGACGTTGCCCGAAGAGGGGCTGCGCGGTCCCCTTCCCGCGGGGGTTCTCCACGCCGACGGACATGTAGACGATCTGCGTGAGCGAAGGATTGCCCAGAACGCGGTAGACGGCGCCCGGCGGGCCGTTCGGGACCGGCAGCGACGGCGAGAGGATGTTCGCCGAGTCTCTTCCCTGCTTGATGGCGGTGAGATCGCTGAACAGCACCGTCATCTCGCTCCAGCCGTCCGACCCGGCTTCCTGGTTGTACACCAGTGGCGCCCGGTATTCGTAGAAGTTCAGGCTGTCCAGTCCGAAGCGGAAGAACACCTCCGCGTCGTAGTCCACGGGACTCGTGTATTTGAACTCCGGGTCGCTGTGGATGTACATCTTCATGCTGCGGTAGTCGAAGAGATCCAGGGCCTTGTACGTGTAGTACTTGACCGCCTGCCGCGACTCGCCGTCAGGCACACCCTTCAGGAGCAGGGCCAGCGACTGTTCGTTCAGCAGGACGTTGTCCTCCGGCCGCGTCCGGTCCGGCGGGCGCGGAAACTCCCGGGGGCAGTGTGTACAGGGGATTCTCTTCGGCGTTGACGACGCTGACGGCGAAGGTGGTGTCGTCCTGACCGCGGATCAGCTTCTGCCACTGGTTCCCGACCAGGCTCATCTCCGCGATCCGCACGTGGACCGTGTCCGTGGCGTTGACGAACGACAGCCGCACGTACTCGATGTTCTCGAACGTGGGTGATCCCACGGTCCGCGACGTATTCCTTGATCGGAATGCGGAACTGGTACCAGCCGAACTCCGGATTGCCCCCCACGATCCTCGGGTTGGTCAGCGGGTTGTCGTCCAGCGGCAGCTCGTACTGGAAGAAGGAGTTGCTCAGGTCCACGACGCCGTTGGCGTTCAGGTCCTCGCTGTCGGGGATCCGGCCTCCCGGCCCGTCCTTGTTGTTCTCCGTCCCGTTGATGCGCGTGTAGTCCTCCTGGAACGTGCCGACGGTCGCGTTGTTGAAAGCGTAGTTGTCGCCGCTCGGGTCCCCGTCCATGGCCGGGTACCGGGCGATCATCGCCGCGTAGCGGTCCCGTTCCTGCGCGTCCGTCAGCATGTCGATGCCGACATCCTCGCCTTCCTGCAGGGTGCCGTTGGGACTGGAGCTGATGACCAGGTCCTCGGAGTTGAGGATCCGGTTCGGGATGACATCCTCGCTGACCGCTCCGAGATCGATGAGCAGTTTCCGCTCCGGTCCCCCGGCACCTTGTCGATGCGCATCCACAGCTCGACGAAGTTGACATTCTCGCGGGTCAGGTTGACCGCGGAGATCGACAGCGGCCGCATGACCCCGGCCCAGTTCCGGTCGGGACGGAGCGTGTTCTCGAGGTCGACGCCGTAGTTGAACTGTCCGCGCACGAGCGGGGAAATACTTCAGGTCCAGGACCGTCACCTGTGTTCTGCCCCTTCGGCGCGTACTTGTTGTAGTACACCTCCTCGATCGTCACATCCGTCGGGAGGCGGTTGTACCAGATCATCCTCCCCTTGGAGTACATCTTGGTGGTATCCGGGACGTTGAAGAAGTGGACGCTGTCTCCGACCGGGGAGGCCTGTGTCCAGGCGTTATACGAGATGCCGATCGGGGATCGAACGGCGCGCGCCTTCGAAGTCGTCGATGTACGCGATCCCCTCGCCGTTGTCGCTGACGATCGTGCTCTTCTTGGTGTTCGGGTCGGGGAGCATGTACGCCGCTTCGCCCGTGACCTTGAACGAGGAGGGCTCGCGGGTCTGGATCAGCGGGAAGCGCGTCGAGCGCCCGCGTGAGGAACGGCAGGTCGAGACTCGTGGAGCCGTCCACCCCGAAGATCGTGTTGTTGTTCGGTTCCTCGCCGAGCCGGACCTTGTCGCTCAGGGTCTGCTGGTTGAGGTTCATCACCGTGAACCCGAGGTTGGTGGTCTTGGAGAGGGCCAGAGTCGCCCCGCGCGCCGAGCAGGGTCTTGGAGGCGAGCTGGAACAGGTCGTTCTGCTCGTACTTGATCTGCAGGTTCGCCCCGGGCACCAGCGCCCGCTCGTTCTTGATCACCACCTCGCCGATGATGTAGTCCACGGTGTAGTCGACGTTCTGGACCAGGGTGCCGCCGTCCAGGAGGACCTGGACGCTTCCCTCCACGACGTTGAACCCGAGGGAGTAGCTGGAGGTCGCTTCGCCGGCGGCCTTCCCCCGCATGACGTAGCGGTTCCTGAGGCTCTGCTGGGCGAAGGTCTGCGTGGTGTCGTAGATCTCCGGGTAGCAGAACTCGGAGGCGTCCGGAAGCGGCGTGCCCTTTCTCGGCGTAATACCGGCTGATCCGTGTGTCGAAGGGCCGGAGCGCGGGAAGATGATCTCGGCGCGGTTGATGTTGATCGTCCGGCCGGGGCGGAAATCGAACTGGCCGTCGCCGTTCGGCGCCGGCGTGCCGTCCGCTGTTGAACCGGTCCAGCCCGAACACGCGCAGCAGCGGCTCGTTCTTGATGTTGTTCTGCGTCCTCCGCCCCCGGGATCGCGCCGGAAGAGGTCGAGCGAGAACCCCTGCCTTCTTCAGGTTCCGGCCGATCCCCGGGATCGGGTAGATGTTCTTCAGCAGCTGGTTCCAGGCGATCGGATAGACCGGTCCGTTCGAGAGGAGGTTCTTCGGCTTCACCATCTTCAGGATCAGCTGCTTGGTGAGCGTCGCTGTCCGGGCGGCAGGTCGCGGACGAGCTCCCCGAACTGTACGCCCGCCGCGGTCCGGTAGGCGATAGCGACGATCTGCTGGTCGCCGACGTTGACGTTGAGCGAGACCACGCCGAGGTAGCCGTCGCCATCCAGCTCGTATTGCGAGCGGTCGAGCTTGATGAAGGGGCCCGTCTCGATCCCCCCGGGAGGGTCCGCGAGATCCCTGCAGACGACTCGTTGTAGCCGCTGCCGAGGGCGGGCAGTGTCGATGTACGCGACCGCCTGGCGTTCCTTCGGGTCCGGGATCACCCCCCTGGCTGGCACCCAGACCTCCTCCTCGACGATCTGCACCGTCGGGATCGACCATGCGCGGGCTCGGTGTTGTAGTAGGTCTCGTAGTACTTCGCGTACGTCGTATCGACGAAGAAGTGGTTCGTGGCGTACTCGTACGCGCGGAACTCGAACGACTGCTCCTTCGAGCCGCCGGAGACCGCCACCTCCTTGATCTGCCCCTTCTTCTGGGAGGCGAGGGCCGTCAGGGTCAGCGGGCCGATCTGGAACTTGCGCCTTCACGCCGAACAGGGCCTGGCTGCTCCCGATGAACGACGACGGCGTGGAGAGCGACACGTTGCCGGCCTCGACGCTCTGGACGATCTCGTCCTCGTAGCCGGTGTACTTGATCTTGAGCTGGTTCTCGTACTCGAATGTGCGGCTGCGTGTTCCAGTCGGCCAGGATGTTCAGCTTGTCCCCGATCGTGCCGTTCACGTTGACCTGGACCTCCTGGCTGAAATCCGGCTCGTTGCGGCTCTGGTCGAGACGGGAGATGGTCATCTGGTCCGACTTCGTGTTGCGGAACCCGGCCTTGATGTCCACGGCCCCGCTGATGTCAGGCGGATCTCGTTCTTGCCGAAGATGCTGAAGAGCGGGTTCGCGGGAACGGGGATGGTGATCTGGGTGATGTTGCTGAGCAGCGACGCCCAGGTCGTCCTTCTGCGCCAGCGCTTTGACCTCATGGGCCGATTGAGTGATGACGGCGCGGAAGGCGTGCGTCCCGGGACATGGTGATGAACGAATCGAGGGGAACCGACACCGGGATCCGGATATCGGTGCCTCCGTAGCTTTCCCGGATCAGGACCCGGCTCCCCGTGCTGTCGAGGCTGAGCTCCCGCCGTATGCTGGTCGACCTCGGGGCTCCGAACAACGGGTAGGTACGCCGCGGGAAGAGGCTGACCTGCGGAGGATCCCTCCGGACCGGCCTGAACTGGCGGAGGCGGGCCGAGGAATCCATGTAGACCACATACGTCGTGTCGATGATCAGCCTGCGGCGGATGGAATCGGCCCTGGCGACACTGGCGGCGACGGAATCCTTCGCCCGGGTGGCAAGGGAGTCGCTCATCCTCTTCGCCTGACCCGTCGTGTCCGGCAACAATCCCATCATGCGCAAGCCGGGTCGTGTCCTGCGGGATCGTCTGCGGGATGGTCTGGGGGATCCACAACGGTGAGGGGTTCGCGGCGAGCGGACGGGGCGCGGTCACCCAGACCACGAGGGCCAGGAAACCGGCACCAAGAGCGACAGCACGTATGCGTGAAAGCGCTTCGATCACGAAGACACCGGGCAGTACGGTTCCTTTCTGTGCCATCATCCCCCGCCAGCCCCATTCAACGGACAAACACGCCGACGGACGCGCGGGGAAGAATTAGACGCAAGGATCGATACCGTACTCCTCCAGTGTATGCAGCCAGGGTAAACATAGAGAAAACCAGGGAGAATTTCAACCCGGCACGTTGGAATTCTGCGAAAACACCGGTATATTGGCATGTCATGGTGCGCGTCCTTCCACAGCGGTTCCTCGTCGCGCGGTATATCCTGCGCGCTCACGCCGGCCCCTTCGTCTTTTCCCTCGGCACCCTGATGTTCCTCTTCCTGCTGCAGTTCGTCATGAAGTACATCGACCAGCTCGTGGGCAAGGGGCTCTCCGCCTGGGTGATCATGGAGCTGGTGGTCCTGAATCTTTCGTGGATGTTCGTCCTGGCTGTCCCCATGTCGGTGCTCGTTGCGGTCCTGATGGCATTCGGCGACCTCTCCTCCCGGAACGAGGTCACCGCCCTCCGGGCGTCGGGGATCAGCATCTACCGCATGATGCTTCCCCCCTTCGGAGCCGCCCTGTTGATCGCGCTGCTGATGGTCTTCTTCAACAACGACATCCTGCCGGAATCCAACTACCGGCTCAAGGGGCTCATGGTGGACATCCGGCGCAAGAAGCCCACCCTGACGCTCGAGAACGGGGTCTTTTCGCAGAACATCCCCGGCTACAGCATTCTCGTCCGGAGGGCCGTCGAATCGTCGAACGAACTCGAGGGGATCACCCTGTATGATCACACCAACCCCGCGAGCAGCATCACGGTCACCGCACGGAGCGGGGCCATTTCGTTCACGCCGGACTTCCGCAAGCTGTCGATGGACCTGCGCGACGGCGAGATCCACGAATACGACCTGCAGCACCCGGCGCAATACCGGCGCATCCGGTTCACGGCCCACCGCATCGCCATGGCAGTGGAAGGGTTCGATTTCGAACGGTCCTCCACCGGCGCCTTCACTCGCGGCGACCGGGAGCTGGGGGCCGCCGCGATGTGGCGCATCGTGGACAGCCTCGAGGCACAGTACGGCACCCTGGACTCCTCCGCGAAGGATCTGGCGGTGCGGGACGCGCGCATTCCTGGCAGGCGGCGGAGCCGACCCCGGCCCCCCGTCCGTGGGATCGACCCCCGCCAGCCGGGCCGTGAATCGCGCCAGGCAGGTCAGCGGCTCCCTGACCACCTATGCCTTTCGTATGGAAGGGCTCGGCCGGCAGATCGACCAGTACCTCGTGGAGATCCACAAGAAGTACTCGATCCCGGTCGCCTGCATCGTCTTCGTTCTCATCGGAACACCGCTCGGGATCATGTCCCGCAGAGGCGGCTTCGGCGTTGCCGCCTCGCTCAGTCTCGGCTTCTTCATCCTCTACTGGGCCTGCCTCATCGGCGGCGAGAAGCTGGCGGACCGGGACATCGTGACCCCGGTGGTCGGGATGTGGTCCGCGAACGTCCTGCTCGGCGGCGCCGGGGTCTATCTCACCATCCGCTCGGCGCGTGAGTCCCTGCTCATCAACTGGGACGCCTTTCAGCGGTTCCTGCCGCGGCGGTGGCGGAACGATTCGCCCGCGATTCCAGGGGCCGGCCGGATCATGAGACTCAGCGACCGCTACATTGTCCGGCAGTTCATCACCACCGCCCTGTTCGCCCTCGGGGCGGTCATCGTGGTCTTCATCGTGATCGATGCCTGATGGAGAAGCTGGACGATTTCATCGACAAGCAGGCCAACCTCCGGACCGTCGCCCTCTATTACCTGTATTTCATGCCGGAGATCATCAAGCTGATCATTCCGGTCGCCCTGCTGCTGGCCAGTCTCTTCGTGACCGCCCGGATGTCCACGCAGAACGAATGGACCGCGCTGAAATCCGGCGGCATGAGCCTCTACCGCCTCATGGTCCCGTTCATCGCCGTGGCGTTCATCGTCAGCGCGCTGATCGATCTATTTCAACGGGTGGGTCGTTCCCCAGGCGAATACCAAGAAGTACGGGATCCTGCGCTCCTACCTGCGCAAGGACCTGATCACCGCGTCGGGGTCCAACATCTACCTGCAGGATTCCCCCACGCGTTTCATCACGCTGGGGTACTACGACGAACAGACGACCACGGCGAGCCGTGTGAGCGTGCAGATGTTCGACGCGGCGGACCCCACCCGCATGGTGGAAAGGATCGACGCTGCCCGGATGGCCTGGGATTCAACGGAACATCACTGGACGCTTCTGGACGGCAGCCGACGGCACTTCGGACGGGAGAGCGAACAGCTCGAGACGGTGCCGATCCTGCCGATGCGCGACCTCCATTTCGATCCCGAGACCCTCCGCAAGAAGCAGGAGAAGCCCGACGAAATGGACTACCAGACCATGCGGCAGTTCATCGCGGATCAGCAGCGGGCAGGGCAGGAAGTGTCGCGGTGGGAGGTGGACTTCTACAGCAAGATCTCGTTCCCGTTCGCTTCGCTGATCGTGGTGCTGTTCGGCGTTCCGTTCGCTTCCGTGAAGCGCCGCGGCGGCATGGGCATGCAGCTCGGGATCAGCCTGCTCGTCTGCTTCCTCTATCTCATCCTGATGAAGGTCAGCCAGGTCTTCGGCTACAACGGAGACATCCCTCCCCTGCTCACCGCCTGGCTCGCGAACATCGCCTTCTTCGCCGGGGCGGTCGTGGTGACCGTCAAAGCCCCGAAGTGAGCTCCCAAAGGACGCGCACGCGCGCGGCCCGTCCCCGTTAGTACTGCAGAGTGAGCCGGAGCGCCGGCACGGCCGCCACACTCCTCCCGGCGGGCACGGGCAGGACGGCTGCCGAGAGGCGCGCATTGAAGCTGCTGGTCGTCCAGGCCGCATCCAGAGCGCTGACCACGTGGTTCACGAACGCCACCGTCACGAACGTCGTCGCCGTGGCGTAGTAGTCGTTCGCCTTGCCCCGCTCACCGTTGTACCAGAGCGAATTCGGGGGAAGGTTGGCTTTGACGACCGGGTAGACCGGAGGCAACGAGGTGTTCGCGTCACTCCAGCCGGAGAAGTACTGCGGATACTTCCCGATCAGCTCGTAGTACTGCTGGGTCCCGTACGCCGGGAGCGTATGGGAATACCACCCGCCGATGTCGCGTTCGAGCCGGTTGAGTTCGCTCCAGTTCACCGTGTTGTCCGGGTTGTACAGAGCGTACGTGGCGGGATCCACCTGTCCGTTCATCGCCTTCGCGTTCACGCGCGTGTACTCGGTGTACTGGTTCACCGCCCAGTTCCCGTCGGCGTAGGCCTGGAAGTCCTCCGTCTGCCGGTCACCCCTCTGGTCATAGCTGTAGGCGAACCCCCACGCCGCCACCTCGATGGCGAAGAACAGCGCCGCCTTCCAGTAGCTCCCCGCATACCACTCCCCCGTGCCGGGAATGAGCAGGGAGAGCCCGGCGGCGATCAGGACGGATTTGCGTTCACCGGGTTGTCCCGTTCCTGCGGAGTCCCCGAGCTGAAGGTGATCGAACAGCTCCTTCCGCGCCAGCAGGTCGACCCGCAGATTTCCCGTGAGGGCCGGCCCCTCCGCGGGACCATCCGCCCGGCCGCCCGCCTGGAGAGGCACCGCGCAGACAGACAGCATCAACACCACGAGCCATCGCATGGACATCGTCCGCCCCCCTCTCAATCGAAATCGAAGCCGAACAGAATGCCGAAGTAGAAGCGCCACTCCTTGCCGTAGGTCACGTATTCATTCGCGCTCCGGACGTACCGGTCGAACTTGGTGAGGCCGTACGCGGCGTCGAAAAAGATCGCGGTCGGATATGCGTAGAACGAGAAGGCCTCCATCCGGAGCTGCATCCCGAGATCGGTCTTCAGTCCCCTCATCGTGGGTCCGCTTCCGGTCCACGCGTCACCCGCATCGCCGTAGACAGAGGCGTAGAGCTTGTCGAAGGTGATCTGGAAGATCCGCACCCCCAGGTCGTTCGAGAGGGGGAACCGGTAGGCGAAGCCGACCGCCCCCATGGAGTTCCCGGAGATCGAGTAGTACGGATATCCCCGCATGCCGATCAGCCCGCCGGCGTAGAAATCGAAGTACTCGTCAACCGCCGGCCCGAAGATCGTGCCGAAACGCGCGCTGAGCATGAGCGTGTGGTGGCGGAAGAAGAACGGAAGATACTCCTTCCAGCTCAGCTCCAGGCGGGGGAAGTCGAACCGCTCGTACACCGGTTCCAGATACCCGTTGACGACCTCGTATTGCCTGTACCCGGCGGAGTCCGTGGCGGCGAACTTGTTGAACTCGTACGAGAGCTTGACCGAGAGGCGCCGCCCCACAGGATTGATGCCGCTGGTGCGCGACGGGATGATGGCGTCCACCGTGCCGGTCAGGGCCAGGGTGTTGCCGATCAGGTACAGGTCGCTCGTTGCAGGCTGCAACTCCCCGGTCGCCGGGAAGACAAAGCTGTCGAGTAACGACGTGTACCGGCTGTGCGCATACCTGAACTCCAGGTCCATGAACTGCGAGAAGGCCTTCTGCCGGAGCGCGAAGTCGAACTCCAGCAGACTGTAGCTGACGCCGACCCGGACCTGGTCCAGGCCGAGGTCCACGTCCGCCTCGGCCCCCTTCCTGGTGACGTTGTAGAGCTCGAACGATGCCGACGGTTCCAGGCCGAGCTGGTAGAGCAACGGGACCTTGCCGCGGTAGTCGAAGATCAGGAAGAGGTCGCGTTCCATCTTGATGTTCATGGCCGCGCCGGCGAGGAAGCCGACACGGTCCAGGACGTCGTTGGAGAAGAGGATGGCGCCCGGTTTGAGCAGCTCCAGGCCGGTCCAGCTGGCGTTGTAGTTGTCCACGCGAAGGAACGGCACCACCGTCAGACTCGAGAAGGTCCCCTTGTACGGCCGCGAATCCGAGGCCACCCCCTGGCGATCATCGTACGACCGCAGCGCCTCCCAGTCGAACGAATCTTCCGCGGGGGGCGTGTCCATGTGGGGATACGGGAGAACCCCCTGCGGACGTACGTACGCGCCGGCGGAGTCCCCGCCATGCCGCCGCGTCCGGCAGCCGGAAGATCTTGTACCCGTGTGAGGTGTACAGCGCGTAGAGGAGGTTGCCCGAGGCGTTGACGGTCGGGTAGAACGCCCCGCCGAGCACGTTCGTCACCTGGCGGGTGTCTCCCGTCCGGAGATCCATGGCATAGACGTTGAAAATGCCGGTCCGGTCCGAACTGTAATAGAGCGTGCTTCCGTCGGGGGCGAACGTCGCGTTCCGGTCATCGGCGGGACCGCTGACCAGCAGGCGGAAGTTGTTCCCGGTCGTATCGACCGCCGCGAGGTCCCTGCCGTGGCCGCTCGAGAGGTCGAACACCACCCGGCTGCCGTCCGGAGCCCACTTGGGGTTGTAGACCTGTTCGCCCTGCGTGAAGGAGGTCACCAGATGGAACCCGGCTCCGTCCGTGCCGACCTCCGCCAGGTTCGTCGTCCCGTCGGCGTTGGCGACGCACATCAGGCGCCGGCCGTCGGGAGAGACCGACGGCGAGAGGACCCGCCGTCCGTACGTCAGCCGCTGTTCCTCTGTGTTTCTCCAGATCGAACACGTAGAGATCGAAGAGCAGGGACCAGTGGGGGTTTTCACGCCCGTTCTTCGCATAGTAGAGCTTCTTTCCGTCGGGAGACCATGCCGCCGGCGTGCGGACACCGGGCTGCACCAGCGTTTCTTTGCGCGTGGTGAAATCGTACACGAACAGCGACGAGAGCCCGAAATAGTCGGCCCCCTTCGCGCTGCAGTAGGCCACTTTCGTCCCATCCGGCGAGTAGACCGGATACAGGTTCGCGAACCCGACGGTCGCCTGCAGGGCGCAGCACGGTGCCATGGCGGGGAGCGCGCCCCGTCCCCGCGGCCTGGCCATGGCCTCGATCTCGATCATCTGCTCGGGATCGATGACCATCGCGGTCGAATCCACCACCAGCGGTTCACCGCGTCGCAGGGTGGCCTTGACGGCCGAGGATCGCTCGGCGTAGTCCTTCTCGAGTTCAGACCTCCATTCGGCATAGACCTGGGCCCCCGGCTTCCCGAGGGCCTTGCTGATCGCCATGTCGATGCTGACCACGGCGAACCCGGACAGGGCCACGCGAGATCTCACGCAGCTTCGCCTCGCCGTATCGCTGGGCGATGTAGGAGACGAAGGCAAAACCCGCATTGTAGGCAGACTCGTTCCCCAGGCTCGTCTTGCCGAATACCCCCATCTCCTCCCAGCCGAGCATGTTCCCGTCCAGGGCGTAGGAACGGAGGATCATGTCGCGATGCGCGTCCCAGTAGTCGTACCGCAGCTCCGGACGGTTGTACTGCGCATACCCCTTCGGCGAACCATGCGGGGACCGAGAACCCGGAGATCGGATACGAGACGACGGTGTTCGGGTATCCGTACAGGACGTCCGGCCTCCGCTCATCCTCATAGTTGAGCCACTGGAAGTAGATGGAGGGGACCGTCCGCCCCATCTTCATGGAGGTCTGGATCTGGACGATGTGCGTGAACTCGTGGGTCACGACGTTGCGGAGCCAGTTGTGCGTCCCCCGCAGCTCGAAATCCATGTTCGACGCGTAGATCTCGATCTTGTTGTCGTAGAAATAGGCGGCGCCGTTGGCGATGTCGTCGTAGTCGCGGATGACGAAGCTGACCTTGCTGTCCGGTTCGTGACGGTAGAACGCGGTGACCGGACCGTAGATCTCTTCCGCGATCTTGGCCACCACCCTGGCGGTCCGCTCGGCACCCTGATGGAAGTGGACCTGAAAATGGGTCGTCTCGATCGTGCGCCACTCGAGCTCGGGGTGCGGGAAATCCTCCTGCGACGGGACGGGGGAGCCGCCAGGACCATGACGCACAGTATGGCCGACAACACGCCTCATCGGACCACCGCGATCTTGATCACGGCGTCGCCGCTCCCGGTGGACCCCTGCGCATGGATATGCGCGTAGTAGACGCCGCTCTGGATCGCCCGAGGCATCCCAGAGCACCTCATTGTCCATGCCGCCGACAGCGTTCGCATTCAGCTCCGCCACCAGATCTCCCGCGAGGTCGAGGATCCTGATGCGCACCGTGGCGCTCTCCTTGACATAGTACCGGATGTACGGTCTTGCCGTCGTACGTGGGGTTGGGCCAATTGTACGCCCGTTCCTTTGGAAAGTACTCCCCGCTGGCAGGGGCTTGAGCTCAGCGCTCCGAACTCGGCGTTGCTGTTCGCTCCGTCGCGTCCGGCCTGGGGCCACGGGGCCGATACCGATGTCGAGCCGGTCTTCCAGGCGATCAGCTCTCCGGTCAATGTTCCGGCGGCGATCCCCAGGGCCCGCTGCCCCTGTGGAGCCGGGCCGGCATCGAACAGGGCGATACGGTTCGCATATATGCCACCTGGAAGCGGGAATCCGCCGGCCATGGTCCCTTTGCGGGTCACGGCGAACACCTGGCCGTCGGCGGTACCACCCAGGATCTCGGGCTTCCCATCGCCATCGACATCGCCGATGACAGGGCTGGAGGTGATCCCTCCGATGAAGAGACTGGCACCGGGGTACGCTGAGCTTGCGCCCGGGATCTCGGTCGTCTCCGCCACCTTGACCGGAAAGTTGTCGAGCATCGCACCGGCGCTGTTGAACACCAGCACCTCACCGTTCCGGAACACCACGATGTCCCGGCTGCCGTCCCCGTCGATGTCGCACAGCGCAAGCGCCGAGCAGGGCGTCTGGACCCCGAGGCTGACGGGATACCCCGGGAAGGGCTGAAGGTTTTCGTCCACGAGATAGAGCGCTCCGCCGAACAGGGTGAAGACCAGCCCCGGCCGTTCGATCCCGTTCGTCCGGAAGAGCCCGGCGAGCGGGGCTCCTTCGATGAAGGTTCCGAAGTCCTTGCTCCTGATCGTCCCCACGGGAACCCGGGTCGTGTTGCCGTCGACGATGCGGAGCACCGTTCCGTTCGCGATCGCGAAAACATTGGAACCGTTGAACCGCCCCACCCAGGCCCGCATACCGGAGGCCACTGCCGGAAGGCTGTCCACGAAGGTCCCATTGAATCGTGCGAAATAGACCACCCCCGTGGCTCCGGGGAGCGCGATCAACGAGTCGGAGACCACCGGCGTCGATGGCACACTGGAGCACCGCAGGGTGAAGAGAGGCAGACCGAGGCTATCCGGCCCGGCATTCTTGAGCGACACCGCCCGGACGATCCCCGAAGTGCTTCCCGGCGCCTCCGGAGATGAAAAGATCAGATCAGGGAACTGGTCGCCATTGAGATCGCGCAGCGCCGGGCGGCCGCTCACCTCCACGCCGGGAACGATCGTCGACGCCACCGCGCCATCGCTCCGGAACGACGGGAGCGCGGGGGTGCCGTCGGTGGGGAGCGCATAGACGAGTCCGGGCGCCGCGGGGGACGTGAACGCTGCAGTGGTGACCAGGGCCGCGGGAAGCGTGGCCTGATCCAGCATGAGCGGCTGCAACACCTGGGACCTGCCGGATCCCGGCCATCCTCGGAAAACCCTGGGACCAGTGAGGCCTCCGCGTCGCCCACCACCACCGTGGCGGACATGACCGGAGCACGATCGGAGAACTCCTTGATCGACACGTGGGACGCTGAACCGTTGTTGCTCCGCGTATCGGGAAAGGTCGTCGCCGAGAAGGCGTTCGTGTTGACCGGAGAGGCACTCCCCTTGAACCAGAAGTCGAGCGCCGTTCCCGCTTCGCTTCCCGCCCCGGCGGCGAAGATCCCTTCGTACGTCTGGCCGATATCCTGCGAACCGTCCGCTTCCTCCACGTCCACCCCCCGACGCTCGGGATCGGCGTTCACCGTGTTGTCTGCAAGTCCCGCCCGGATCACCGCCTCGTCGATATGCCAGATCAGCACGCCGCCGTCGAACCACTCACCATCCTCCCCTGTTCCGCCTGGCAGGCTCCAATCCAGGTCCTCCACATCCGTGATGACTCCCGCGAGCGCCGAGATGTCGTACGCGTCGAATCCTGTCGTGTCCCGCCGAAAGTACTGCGTGCGCACGACGCCGTTCAGGACCGACGTGACGGACTGTCCGTTCCGTTGCGGATCACGGTTCCTGTTCTCCAGAAGGTAGTATTCCGTCGGGCTGAACCTGACACGATACACGGTGTCGGGCGTCGAGTGGGCGGGGATCCGCAACACCGAGGTCCCTGGCGGCACGTCGACGGGGGTCACCCAGCCGAGCGCCATCTTCTCCCAGGCCGAAGGCTCCGGAGGAAAGACGCCGGAGAAGCTGAAGATCCCCTGCCCGTCCATGAGGCCGAACCTGCCGATCCCGGAGCTCCCCGTCCGCGTGTCGAAGAGGTCGGGCAGCCCGAGGTAGCTGCCGATCGATGCGCACAGCAGGCCATTGATCCCGAGCTCGAGATAGACGGACCCGGTGACCGTCGGGAGTTCGCGCGATTCCGTTTCGGGTAGGATGCAGGTGTTCGTGATATGGAACGCTCCCCCTTGCACGGGGATGCCCGGGTACGCCGGGCCATAGGCCTTCTTGAAGGCGCCGGGGCCGAGAGTGATGGAGGGGATATCGAGAGGCGTCGGGTCGGCCTGATACAGGCTGACGAGGTCCACGTCCCGTCCCGCCCCCGCATGGAACACCACGAAGCACTGGTAGCGGGAGAAATCGGCGACCTTCCCGGATGACTCCACGAGCGTCCAGGTGTCCCGCGCGAGATTCGCCAGGACCGAGTCCGAACCGCCCGGACGGGGGCTGTAGGCCTCCATCTTCGCGGACAGCGTGTAGACCGAATCGACGACGGTGCCGACGATGAGCAGCTTCCCGCGCGAGACTTTGCGGAAGTAGTTCGCGAGGAACGTCATGTGCTGTTCGAAGTACGCGCGGTCATGCGGCGGGGCGTCGATCACCGAATCGGGTCTGGCCGCGAGAAGGAAACGCCCTGTGCCTGTCGTCTTCGTGTCCGTGTCCGCGGCGAACTGGACCATCGCCGCCAGCACCCTGAGGGTGTCGCCGGTGGCGCCGGGGGCGCCGGAGGCGCCGGGGGCGCCGTGCGGCGCCGGAGATGGCCGGCGTTCGGTGATCCGGCACCCAGCGGATGCGAGAGGTGTTGCGACAGGACCAGCGACGGAAAGAGGATCACGAGCAAAGCGAAACGAACGAGAGTCATGGATGGACGGCCGTTCAAAAAGTGAGGGGCGGCGGGGTGGACCCTTCGCCGGATCGAGGACCCGGCGAAGGGAGATTCCCGAACGATCAGTCGTTCCCGCCCCAACCGATCAGCAGGGTGAAGCGGATGGTGTCGGACAGCGGATGGCCCTCAGACGCGGAGATGTAGCTGAAGTCGAACCCGTAGAGGCTGTACCGGATCCCGGCGCCGAAGGTCATGAACTTCCGGTTCCCGTATTCGGCGTTCTCGTTGAAGTACCCGATCCGCAGGGCGATCAGCTTCGGGGCGCCATACCAGTATTCCGCACCGAGGGAGAAGATCACTTTCTTCAGTCCGCCGTCGCTCCAGGAGGTGATCAGCGACTCCGGGAGTCCGTCCGGCGGTTCGTCTTCCCCGTTCCGTTTGACCAGGAGCCGGGACATGTCCATGCCGAGCGTCATCTGGTTGAACTCGTCATCCAGGACGCGAAAACCAAGCCCGAGGCGAAGGTTGGTGGGCAAGGGATCCGCCTGGGCCGCGTCGACATAGGTGACCTTGGGGCCGAGGTTCTGCAGGTTGACGCCCAGCGAAAAGATGTTGCCGAGGTCGCCGATCAGCGGCACGTCGAGTGACGTTGGCCGCCACATCAGCGCAAGGTCCACGGCGACCGTGGAGGCGACCCCCTTCCCCTGCTCCTGCTCCGTCCCGATCGGCGAGAGGGCGCTGTGGATGAACTTGAGGTTCATGCCGAGCCCCAGGTCATCGAACACCCTCGTCGCATATCCCGCGGTGATGGCGTACTCGAACGACTTGAAGCGTCCCTGCTCCTGCGGGCCGGAAGAGTTGGTGACGACGAACTCTCCGAGGTTCAGGTAGGTGACGCTGGCCCCGATGGTCCCTCCGATCTCCGGGATGTCCTGGCGGTAGACCAGGAAATCATAGAAGAGATCTGGCAGCTGGAACTGGGGGAGCCAGTTCGCATGCGTGAGGCTTACCTCATGTCCCTGGAGGAACGCGAGCTGGGCCGGATTCCAGAAGATCGCTGACGCGTCGTCGATCCATCCCGTCCCGCTCTCCCCCACACCCGACGCCCGGGAGTTCGGCGCGATCAGGAGGAAGGGGACCGCCGATTCTCCCTGCGCCTGTGCCGTCTCCTGGATCCCTGCCGCCGCAACAAGCAACACCGCGACAGCAGCCAGTGGTCTGATCTTCATCCAGTTCATCTTACCTCCTCTTACCATAGACTTAAAGATACGCGTTTTCTATCGAACAATCGACAACTTCCCGAGCGCTTCGCTGGTGAACTTCCCGTCCTCGGTCCGCACGATCACCTTGTACAGATAGACCCCGTTGGCCATCGGATCCCCGTCCTCATCCCTTCCGTCCCAGGGGATCCGCACGAACGATCCCCCGTCCGAGGTCGTCTCCAGGGTCCGCACGGTTCTGCCGGCAAGCGTATAGACCTTCACTTTTGCATGTACCGTGCCAGTCTGATTGTGCCGAAATGTGAAGGATGTTTCATTTTTGAACGGATTGGGATAGTTGAACAGGTCGGCAATGGTCAATTGGCTGCTGGAAGCGACCTCGAAGTAGGTTTCGGTCTGGGCCGAGTTGTTGTAGGAATCCCAGGCCCTCACCCTCACGGTATTGCGTCCTGTGGCAAGGGGACCCAGCTGCACCGCCGCGGTCCCGCGGCGGAAATCGTCGAGGGCGCCGGAGAAGTTCTCGGTCAGGTCCCTGCTCTGGGTCGAGCTGTTCACCCACGCCTCGATGCGGTGTCCGATGCTGGTCGTGGAGGTATTGATCCCGCTGGAGTCCATCAGATCGACGTACATCATGGGTCGTTCGTCGACGATGTCGCCGGGCCTGAAGTTCTTGGACCCGAGGTAGATGCTCACCTCCGGCCCGCGGGAGTCCGTGCGCGCAAGGCTGTCGGTCCCCCCGATGTAGATGTTGCCGGTGTACGCCGCCCCGTCGGCGCTGCTCCCCGCCACGTAGCCCACCAGCCGCCCCCTGCCGGACGTGTCGGCGTAGGCGATATCCTTCGGTACCACGAACGAAGCGGTGAAGCGACCGTTGGCCACGCTGCTCTCGCCGCGATAGACCATACCGCCGGTGGCGGTGTACGACCAGTTGTACCCGGGGTAGAAGTCGACGATCGTCTGCTGCCTGCTCACGTCGTTGATCTGCAGGGTCATCGTACCGTTGAATCCCGGATCGATCCGCATCGCGTCGTCGCGGATGGTCCCTCTGACGGTCACCTTGGAGAGGGACCGGAGCTGGATCGGCTGTGTCCGCGGCGCGCCCCCCAGGCTGTCCACCGGAGCGGCATTGATGCTGTCGATCGACGCGTAGGCCCGCGGGTACTGGAGGAACATCGTGGGGTCCCCCATGAATCCATACTTCTGATCGTTCACGGAGTTGCCGCCGGTCATCTTGTACTGAAACAGCGCCGTGGCAGGCCGTTCGATCGCGAGCCGGTCGTAGGCGTCGCGGGTGAACAGGAAGCGGAACGTCCCCTGGTTCAGAGCGGCGTTGTCGCCTGCGTAGACCTTCCGGTTCGCGGCGACGACCGCGACGGCGCCCCCCTCGACGCGGTTCATCAGCAACTCGCTCCCCGTGTACACCTTGGGATCGTCGTACACGGAGAAGTTGCAGGTGCCGAGGAAGAACAGCGTCAGCCGGTCGGCGTTCTGCAGCTGGGGGACCGACGTCCCGACCTCGAAGACCCATTCGTGGGCCCAGACCTTCTGGTTCCCGTGCCCGGCAAAGTTCACGAGAAGGGTCCCGCGGTTGATCCCGTCGATGATCGCCGCGTTGGCAGAGGGCTTCCTTCGCCCTTGCGCCGCGTTCACCGTGGGATATTCGGCGATGTAGATCTTCTGTTTCTCCAGTTCGGGCGGCGTGTAGGAGGTCGCCAGCGTCTCGATCTGGTCGCTGTGCAGGGAACCGTCGCTTTCACCCCCGTCAGAGCGTCCACCCGTCGTCGCCGACGAAAAGGATCTTCATCTTCCAGCTGTCGCGGGCGGAAGACTGTGCGTACCGGTAGATCTTGTCCACCACCGTCTGTCCCTCGCGGGCGCTGCGGGCGTTGATGCGTCCGATGACCACCGACGGGGCGGTGCTCCCGGTGAAACGGCCGAAGAAATCGTCCGAGCTATAACTCCCGATCTCGTGCAGCGACTCTTCGCTCTGCCAGGTCGGGACGTAGCTTGAGCGCGAGCCGAGAAGGGCTTTGTAGTCGTACGAGGCCTGACCGAACAGGAGGACGAATTGCGGCCGCGTGCTCCAGGTCGCGTCGGCATACTTCAGGAAGTCCCGGATCCCGCTGACATCCGGCAACCCGCCGGAGAATTCGTTGTACACCTGCTGGACGTCCAGGACCAGCGTCCTGAGGTCGCCGTAGACCTTTTGTTCGCGCAGCGCCTTGACCCTGTCGGCGGAAGCCCTGAACTCCGATGTGGTCAGGATGAGAAAGTCCGCGCCAGGGGCGAACCCGTGCAGGTCCTGGTTCGCCACGCGCTCGATCGCCGCGGGGGTCTTCCATCCCGCCGGCGCCGCCGCATAGTACTCTGACGGCGTGTTCGCCCGCTCATTCGCCCGGAACATGTAGGAGCCGCTGACCCCGGTCACGCGGCGGACGTCCTGCGGCACGGTCACGTCGAACACCTGCGGTGCCGCGGTGAACTGCTGCAGGCCGTACTCCACCAGGGCGGTGGCGGCAGGAGCGCGGAAACTCAGCTGGTCGCCCGATGCCCACAGCCGCTGCGGGTAGACGATCTCCACCCAATCGATCCATCCGAGTGGGAAGGCGCTGCTGCTGTTGAGGGTGAAGGTGAGGGCGCTGTTGCCGTTCGCGAGCGACGAGCTGCCGCTCGCCTCGATCACGGCTGGCAGTCCGGCCTGTTCGCCCGAAGCGGTGGAGAAGAACGCCGTCGCCAGGACCGCTCCGGATTCCTTGATCGTGATCGAGGGAGGAGTATCGGACTTGGCGACCAGCCGGAAACGATACTTGATGGTCCCGCCCTGGACCAGGCCGGGGAGCGGCGTGACGTGCGTGAACGAGCTGTTGGGGCCGCTCAGCGTCTGCCCCAACCAGTCCTTTCCCGAACCCAGTGGATTGGCCTTCTCTTCTTCTATAGAGATGAGCCCGGTGGTCTGGTCGGTGACGATGCCCGGGACAAGACCCACCGAAGCTTTCTCGGCCATCCGCTTGCCGGCCACCCCACCATAGGTCAACCAGTAAGCGTTCGCCTCGGTGTAGTGATGCAGGTAGTGGCGATAGGCACGCCCGGTGCTGTCATACCGCCATCCGCGGACGCCGCGCCCATAGAAGAGGAGGTAGTCGCCTGAATCGAACCGCCCGTCGGATTCGCCGGAGACGAAGATCGCGTTCTCCACGAGATCTGCAGCGCGTGATGCGGTGGGATCCTCCGGGACCTCAGTTCCGCCGTTCCCGAAGATCTTGAAGGTTCGCGGGTCGAGCCCCGACACGTTCACACCGGCCGAAGCAAGGTACGCCGGGTCCAGCCTGTAGATCCCGTCGGAGCTGACCGTCAGCTTGAACCAGTCGCCGGTCGACAGCACGCTGCTGACCGCCGTCACCGCCCGCCGTTTCGCCGCGCCTGCCGGGCGCAACGAGCGATAGTTGATCAGTGCGTCGCGGAGCAGGGGGTCATCACCGCGGGCGTCACCGCCGGTGTCCACGCCGGGCGCGGGCTGCCCGAACGTCACTTCAACCACGATCCGGGAATACTTGCGGAGCGTCTGCGACGCCGGGTCAAATGCGAGAGGGTAGAGCCTGAGACTCCCCGTCACGATGCCGCGGACCAGTCCGCCGATCACCAGTTCTGATCCCCTCGCGGACCGGACGTTCCCCCTCGCATCAGAGGGTTTCTGGACGACCGGTCGACCGTCGGCGTCCCGCAACGCGGGCAGACGCGGAACCTGGACGTTCTTCACCTCTTCGTAGTCGGATGCAAGGACGGTCACCCGGTTCCCCTCCATCGCCGGAAGGGCGACGGGGATCTCACGGTAGCGGATGTCCGGTTCGCCGGAGAATTCGGACAGAGGCAGCGGAACCGATCCGACGAAATCCTGGGATCCGGCCCCCTTCTCGCTGTCGTGCGGCAGGTATCGCGGAGTGAAGGCGACAACCAATCCTGCGTTGTCCGACCGGAGGACCGAAACGTCGTTCTGCCAGCGGTACAGGGGAAGCGACGGTGGAGGTTCGGGGATGGGGGTCTGGGAGACGGCGGTCGTGACCGGACCAAGAACAAGCAGGGCGAACGAGAGCGCCAGCATCCCCCGCATCATGCGTTCGGCAATGCGCGCGGGGAGCGGAATTCCCTGGCGCGGGTCCCTGGAGACCCGGGTGGCGCACAACGTACCGGCGGCACATCGACCGAGGTGTGCACCTGGATCGGGGCGTGGTCCCGTCGTGTTCATCGCCAGAAAACACAAAAGCCGACTGTGTGATCGGGCGGCTTCAACATGTATGGAGCCCTGGCCTGCGCGCATATCCGGTGTTAAGGAGTCTTTGACCGCAACGTCCAACATCAATCCTTAGCCGAACAGCTCGATAGGCGCAACTCCGATGATATGTTTTCGTGTCATACAAATATACGCTCCTCTGCCAACAAAGTCAAGAATGCGCCGCACCGGGGGTCTGATTGATTCTCTTGGCGAAAAAGCGTACCATGAAGCGATTGGCGCCCTGTCATCCGACCATGGAGACCCCCGGACCGGTATGTCGAAACCCCTGAATGTCCTGTTCCTTTCGAGCGAAGTCGACCCCTTTGCAAAGACCGGCGGGCTGGCCGATGTCTCCGCAGCCCTCCCTCTCAGCGTACGGGCGATGGATCACGAGGTCCGGGTGATGATGCCCCGGTACGGATCCATCAACGAGCGCCGGTCCAAACTCCATGAGATGATCCGGCTGAAGGACTTTCCCATCCCCGTCGGCACCAAGGAGTTCCACGCCAGCGTCAAGTCATCGTTCCTCGAGACCAGCCACACCAAGGTCCAGGTCTACTTCGTGGACAACCCCACACTCTTCGGGCGCTCGGGCCTCTACGTCCATCCCGAGACGAAAAAGGACTACGAGGACAACGACGAACGGTTCATCTTCTTCTGCAGGAGCGTTTTTGAGGTCCTCAAACGTCTCGGGTGGGCTCCGGACCTCATACATTGCAACGACTGGCCCACCGGACTCGTTCCCGCCTACCTGAAGACCGTCTACGCCTCGGACCCGTTCTTCAAGGATACGCGAACGGTCTTCACGATCCATAATATGGCCTATCAGGGGATCTTCCCCGCTTCGTCCTTCCCCAAGACACTGCTGCCGGCCGATCTGTTCGGCCCGAACGGGGTCGAAGCCTACGGCAAACTGAATTTCCTCAAGACGGGGCTCGTCTTTGCCGATGCACTGACCACCGTCAGCGAACGGTATGCCGAAGAGATCCGAACCTCGGACGAGATCGGAGCCGGCCTCCAGGGGCTGGTCCAGAAGCGGAAGGAGGTCCTCCACGGTATACTGAACGGCGTCGACTACTCCCAGTGGGACCCCTCAGCCGACCAGCTCATTCCCCAGCGGTTCGATGCGCGGACCATCGATCTCAAGATCGAGAACAAGAAGGCCCTCTGCGCTTCGGTGGGACTCCCCTTCCAGGAACAGACCCCGATCATCGGGATGATCTCCCGTCTGGCAGACCAGAAAGGATTCGACCTGATCGGGGAGGTCATGGAAGACCTGGTGAAGATGAACCTGCAGCTGGTGGTGTTGGGGACCGGGGAGAAGCGGTACCACGACCTGTTCGAGCGGGCGGCCCGCAAGCACCCGAAGCAGGTCGCGGTCAAACTCGGGTTCGACAACGACCTGGCGCACCTGATCGAGGCGGGGAGCGACATGTTCCTGATGCCGTCGAAATACGAACCATGCGGCCTCAACCAGATCTACAGCCTCCGGTACGGGACAGTGCCCGTGGTGCGCGCCACCGGCGGCCTGGAAGACACGATCGACGACTATACGGCGTCACATGCCGGCGCCACCGGGTTCAAATTCCATCACTATAGCGGGGCCGAGCTGCTGAAGGCGGTGGGGAAAGCGGTGCACCTGTTCGCGGACCATGCGGCCTGGCGCCGCATCATGAAGAACGGCATGGCGAAGGACTTCTCCTGGGAAGCTTCCGCCAAGAAGTACGTCGCCCTGTACCGAAGCCTGGCAAAACATTGACCACGCCGCGACCCGCGGTGTTCATGGACCGCGACGGAACCATCAACGAGGAGATCGGCTATCTGCGGTCTCCCGAGCAGCTCTCGCTTATCCCGGGGGCGGCGCGGGCCATCCGGGCGTTCAACGAGCAGGGACTCGTAACCTGCGTGATCTCGAACCAGTCCGGCGTCGCACGGGGCCTCTTCCCAGAGTCGGCCCTCGGGCCGATCCATCAGGCCCTTGCAGAAAAGCTGGCCCGTGAGGGAGCCAGGGTGGACCGGATCTACTACTGTCCGCACCATCCGGTGGACGGGGTCCCCCCGTACAGGGTGACCTGTGACTGCCGAAAACCCTCGACCGGGATGCTGGTGAGGGGCGCGGAGGAATGCGGCGTCGACCTGCGCCGATCGTACACCGTGGGTGACAGGATCGTGGACATCCAGGCCGGTAAGGCCGCAGGAACGACGGCCATCCTCGTTCTCACCGGGTACGGGAAGGTAACCGTGGGCGAGTGCGAGGCTGCGGGGGTGGTTCCGGACCTGACCGTGAGGGACCTCGGCGAAGCGGCGGAATTCATCCTGCGCGACATGGGCCGGGCAGGAGCGGAACGGGCGGCCGGCGCGCCGTGAGCGCCATCAGGAATCCGATAGCATGGGGGGTCTTGTCTTGACCGTACGGATGTCTTCTGTCGTTAGAACGATCGCGATCGGTTGCTGCGCGTTGGCGCTGCTCGCCTGTTACGAGACGCCGCCGGAGCGCAATTCCGTCACTTCTCCGACCCTCCCGATCCCCACCGTCAACGTGAGGGACACAGTGGTGTACGCCGTCCAGTCGTCCACCTTCAAACGTTACTCGGCAATGGACGCTGCCTACAACCTGGTCGGAGCTGCTGCCGGAAGGACGGCGGTCGCCGCGGTCGAGTTCTACCCGAGCTACCTCCCGCTGAACGATACGATGCGGATCACTTCCGCAAAGGTCCGGTTGCTGATGCGCACGTCGTTCGGGAACCCCTCCGGGACACTGAGTTTCACTGCCCATCGGATCCAGCGCGCGTGGCTGTCGTACACCATGACCTGGGACACTCTGCAGGCAGGGTTCTATGAGAGTGCGGTCCGCGGGACGTATACCGGGACCGGCGGCCCCGACAGCCAGTGGGTGGTGGTCCCCCTCGACACCGCGATGGTCAGGGAGTGGTTCTCCACCTCGAGCAGCGCCTCCAAGTACGGCTTCGTGCTCGTCCCTGACCCGTCGTCCACAGTGATCCGTGGGTTTCACAGCACCCTCGCCGACACCCTTGCATGGCATCCTACCCTGGAGGTCACGTCGCCGAATTACCCGGGCGCCACGGCCGAGACCACGCTGGTGTTCCCCTACGGCATGGACACCTTCGTCGGCAACGTCGACCAGACGGTTGTCCTCGATCCCGCACTGATCCAGCTGCAGGCCGGCGTGGTGCTTGACGGCACCGTGAAGTTCGATCTCGGCTTCATCCCGCGGGGATCGACCGTGCTGCTGTCTGAGCTCTACCTCGAGCGGGACCTTGCCACCTCGTGGCTGTCCGCTTCCGTGGGGGACACCTCGATCTCCGGACACCTGATCTTCGCCGAAGGAACGCCTCCCACGTTCCAGGGGGTTGGCACCGTCAGCACGCGGCCGGCAGGAACCGCCAACACCTACAAGATCGTGGTCACCAGTTCGGTCCAATCGTGGGTGCGCGGACCCAATTACGGGATGGTCCTCCAGACCGCCTCGCCGGCACAATACCAGACGATGGGCATGATCACGTTCCATTCCCCCACCGCAGCTGATCCGGCCCGGCGGCCCCGGCTGAAGGTGATCTACGGGACGCAGGCAGAGTAGGATCCTCCATGACCAGACGAGTTCTCACAGCCGTTGTCGCGTCCCTCCTTGTGCTGCCGTCGATCGCCGGCGCCCAGGGGGGCGGATCCCTCTACTCTATGCTGGGGATCGGAGACATCCAGTACCTCCCCAGTGCACGCAGCGCCGGGATGGGGAACACCGGTATCGGACTCTACGCCACGTCCTCCATCCATTCGTGGTCGCCCGCTTCCTGGTCCCGGCTCGACCGGGTGCGCATGGAAGGGAGCCTCCTCTCCGAAGGATTCAGGAGCACCGACGGGAAGGAATCGCAGTTCCTCTCCAAGACCTCCTTCAGCGGCGTTACGCTCGGTCTGCCGATCGCCCCCTTCCAGGGGATCACCATCGTCATGGGGATGACCCCGTACAGCAGGATGAACTTCGACATCGTCGGTCCTTACTCGTACGCCGGGAAGCAGGACACGCTGGACTACACCGTCAGGTACACGGGCACGGGAGGGATCGGCAGGGCTCAGCTGGGGGCTTCGTGGGCCCCGTTCAACGATCTGAGCATCGGGGCGTCGTTCGATTTTCTTTTCGGTTCACTCGACCGCAGCCTCATCGTCAAACCCACCTCCTCGGCCTTCTCCGCCGGCAAGGGGACGTCCACCACGCAGGTCTACGGCCCGTCGGCCACGGTGGGAGCGATGTTCTCGGGCTTCGGGGGCATTCTCGGCCTTCTGCGCCCGCTTACGGTGGGGGCCTACGGCTCCAGCCGCGCAACGCTGAACACGGAGCGGCTCACCCAGTACAACTTCGATGCGGGAACCGATACGGTCTATTCCAGGGACACCAAGCTGACGATCCCCGTCGCCTTCGGCGCGGGTATCTCCTATCAGCTCGGGCAACTGGAGGTCTTTGCGGCGGATTTCTCCACCCAACTCTGGAGCAGAACGGAACTCAACGGGGAACCCATTGAGGGGATGCGGGACAGCTATCGTCTCGGCGCAGGCTTCGAGTTCGGGGGAAGCCGGGCGTTCGGCGCTTCGTGGTGGTCCCGGATCGCCTGGCGATTCGGCGCCGCCTATACCTCCACGAACTATCAGGTCAAGGGGACGCCGATCAACGAGTGGGTGGGGACGCTCGGGATCACGCTGCCGATGTACTCCGACGTCACCAACGACACGCGGATCATCATCGCCCTGCAGGGCGGCCAGCGCGGGACGCTCAGCAATGGCCTGGTGAAGGACACCGTCCTGAGGATGATGGTCACGCTCAACATCGGCCAGGTCTGGTTCGTCCCGTCCCGCGAAGACTAGCGCTCAAGAACAGACGTGATCCGCAAGGGGAACCATGACACACCTCCGCACCGCTGATCCTGAACTTTTCGAGGCCGTCCGCAACGAGATCGGCCGCCAGAACACCAAACTCGAGCTCATCGCCTCGGAGAACTTCGTCAGCCTGCCGGTGCTGGAGGCGGTCGGCTCTCCGCTGACCAACAAGTACGCCGAGGGGTATCCCGGCAAGCGATACTACGGCGGATGCGAGTTCGTCGACGTCGCGGAGGACCTCGCGCGCGAGCGCGCCAGGAACCTCTTCGGCGCCGCCTACGCGAACGTTCAGCCGCATTCCGGGTCCCAGGCCAACATGGCCGTCTACTTCACGTTCGTCAAACCGGGCGACACGCTGATGGGCATGAACCTCTCCCACGGCGGCCACCTCACGCACGGTTCGCCGGTCAACTTCTCCGGCCAGTTCTATTCCTTTGTCCCCTATGGCGTGGACCGGGAAACCGGCAGGATCGACTTCAACGAAGTGGAGGACCTCGCGAAGAAACACCGTCCGAAGATGATCACGGTCGGTGCGAGCGCCTACTCACGCAACATCGACTACAAGGCCTTCCGCCAGATCGCCGACGCGGTGGGGGCCTTCCTGTTCGCCGATATCGCTCACCCGGCGGGATTGATCGCCAAGGGGCTCCTCGACACGCCGATCCCCCACTGCCACGTGGTCACCTCCACCACCCACAAGACCCTGCGCGGGCCGAGGGGCGGGCTCATCCTGATGGGCTCGGACTTCGACAACCCCTTCGGTCTCGTGGCACCCAAATCGGGCCGGACGAAGAAGATGTCGGAACTCATCGACTCGATGGTCATCCCCGGCATCCAGGGCGGACCGCTGATGCACGTGATCGCCGGAAAGGCAGTGGCGTTCCGCGAGGCGCTGCAGCCCGCGTTCGCCGACTACGGCCGGCAGGTCATCCTGAACGCCCGATCGCTCGCCGCCGCACTGGTCAAGAGAGGATATCAGGTCATCTCCGGCGGCACCGACAACCATCTGATGCTGCTGGACCTGCGGAACAAGAACGTCACCGGCAAGGACGCCCAGGAGGCCCTTGACGAATCCGGCATCACCGTCAACAAGAACGCCGTTCCCTTCGACGACAAGAGCCCGTTGATCACCAGCGGTATCCGGATCGGCACGCCGGCGCTGACCACGCGGGGGATGAAGACCGCGGAGATGGAGGTCATCGCGGGAATGATCGACCGGGTCGTCACCCACATGGGCGCAAAGGACGTGTACGCCGACGTCGCCAGGCAGGTCGCCGAACTCTGTTCGGGGTTCCCGCTCTATCCGGAACTGCGGTCATGACCTCTCGCTCCCCGATCGGCGCGCCGCACCGGAGCGCACGGGGCCTCGGTTCGCTGCGGCTCCTGTCGTCCGCTTTCCTCCTCCTCTCTCTTTCTGCCGCGTCGTACGGCCAGAACCAGTCGGTCGTCGTCGCCGTGGACGCGCGCACCACGGCTCTCGGCGAGGCATCGGTGGCTCTGCACGGCGATCCGGCGCTGATGACGACCAACCCCGCGGGGCTGTTGTCGTTCACCGGAGCCAGCGCTTCGTACTCCCGGCGGTCCATGGAATGGACGTCGCTCCTCGAGGGGATGTACTACCAGTCGTTCCAGGCCGCCGTGGCCACTCCGGTGGCTGTGTTCGGGGCATACTACAACCGGTTCACCTACGGCGAGTTCGCCGCCACCGGCCCTGAGAGCCCGGAAGTCACCGGCACGATCGAACCGTACGACCATACGATCGGGCTGGTGGGTGCGATCACGCCGATCGAAGGGCTCTCCCTCGGACTCGCCGCCAAGGGATTCCAGTACGGAGGGCTGCTCACCGGGACGGAGCAGGAGTCCGGCCGGGACGGAAGTTCCTCCTGGGCGATCCTCGCAGATATGGGGATCCTCTATGCCTATCGTTTCACCACCGGCCCCATCGGTCATGACCTCTCCGCCGGACTGTCACTCCAGAACTTCGGATCCAACGTCAGGATCGAGCACGGGGAGACCTCCAGCTCTGAACAACTCCCTCGCTTTCTGCGTCTCGGGATCTCCTACGGAGTGGCGGGCCCGAAGATCGAGGAGCTCGGCCTCCTCTCCTGCGGGGTGGTGATCACCGGAGAATACCGGAACATTCTCAACACGCAGGCCGCATACAGCAATGCCTTCCGGGACACGTATGGCTGGGGGGTCGAGCTGCAGGCACTGGAGATCCTTTCCGTCCGCCTCGGATGGACCCTCGCCAACACGAATTCCGTGTATGGTGAGGCGAACACCCCCGCGTTCCGGTACGGACTTGCCGCGACCATCCCCCTGCGGCTCATCGGCGTGCCGCTGACGGTCGCCGGGGCCTACACCTCCATCCGGACGACCTATCCGGGCTGGACCGGGTGGGCCTGGCCCGAGTTCGCGGAAGATCTCCCGGTGTTCACACTGTCCGTTTCCTATGAGGGCGGGATCTTCTGATGGCTGCTGAAGAACACACCCCGGACGACGGCGCGAAGGAAGAAGGCGAAGAGATGTCGTTCTTCGACCACCTCGAAGAGCTCCGCTGGCGGATCATCAAGGCGCTGATCGGCATCGTGCTCGGGATGATCGTCTGCGGCGTGTTCATCGACTGGATCATGAACCAGTTCCTGCTCCAGCCGATCATCACGATCAACGCGAACATCCAGCCGGGCCAGCAGCCGATCCAGCTGCAGAACCTCAAGCCCTTCGGCCAGGTCTTCCTCTATATGGAAGTGGCCATCATCGGCGGGATCATCCTGAGCATCCCGAACATCCTGTACCAGGTATGGGCGTTCATCGCCCCCGGCCTGATGCCGAAAGAGCGCCGGTACATCCGCTGGATCGTCGCCTTTTCGACGCTCTGCTTCCTTTCGGGGATCGCGTTCGCCTACTTCGCGATGCTCCCTGCCGCGCTGAAGTTCTTCGCCGGGTTCGGGACCACGGCGATCGAGAACAACATCGCGATCGACGAGTACATGAACTTCATCGTCAGCGTGATGCTCGCCGCAGGGGTGGTGTTCGAGCTGCCAATGGTCTCCTGGTTCCTCTCCAAGCTGGGGATCCTGACGCCGAAGTTCATGCGCAGGTACTGGCGCCACGCCATCGTGATCATCCTGGTCCTTGCGGCGGTCCTGACACCGGGGACCGACCCCGTCAGCCAGGTCCTGCTGGCGATCCCCCTGATCGCGTTGTACGAGATCAGCATCTGGATCTCGGCCTGGGCCTGGCGCGGAAAGAAGAAGGACGGATGACCACGCTCACCGACATCGCGCGGCCCGTCCGCCATCACCTGGACGTTTTTCCTTCGACCTTCCGATCCGCCCTGCGCTCCAGCGTCGGGATCGTCGAACTGGTGACCCGCTACCTGGTCCGCCGGAAGGGGAAACAGATCCGGCCGCTGCTGGTCCTGTTGAGCGCCGAGGCGTCCGGCGGGGTGAACGAACGGTCGTTCCGCGGAGCCGGTCTGGTGGAGATCCTCCACACCGCGACGCTGGTACACGACGACGTCGTGGACGAGGCGGATACACGCCGGGGGTTCCCCTCGATCAATGCGCACTTCAAGAACAAGATCGCGGTGCTGATGGGGGATTACCTCCTGTCCCGGGGACTCCTCCTCTCGCTCGACAACAACGACGTGGATTTCCTGACGATCACGTCGCGGGCGGTGAAGCGGATGAGCGAGGGGGAGCTGCAGCAGATCGTCCGGAGCAGGAAGCTGGACATGGACGAGCCGTCGTACTACCGGATCATCGGCGACAAGACCGCCTCCCTTCTCTCCACCTGCTGCGAGATCGGCGCGGTCAGCGCGACCTCGGACCCGGCGGTACGCACGGCGATGCGGGACTACGGGGAATTCCTGGGGATGGCCTTCCAGGTCCGCGACGACCTGCTGGACTACGTCGGGCGGCGGAGCATCACGGGCAAGCCCACCGGCCTGGACCTGAGCGATCGAAAGCTCACCCTTCCGCTGATCCACGCGTTGGAGAAGGCTTCGCCGAAGGAACGGAAAGAGGTGCTTGGGGGGATCCGTGCCGGAGGGAAGAAGCTCGATGTCCGGCGGGTGCTGGCCTTCGTCGAAGGGCATGGAGGGCTGGTCTATGCGGAGGGGAAAGCGCAGGAGTTCGTCCGGCAGGCCCGCGCCTCACTCGCCCCCCTTTCCCCTTCCCCGAGCCTGGACTCCCTCAACGCCCTTGCGGACTTCGTGATCCGGCGCGACAGGTGACCCGCGCGCTCCGCGCGGCGCCCGCGAACCCTGCAGAGAGCTCCGCCCGTTATTCTTGCGGGCGGATGGTCAGCACGGGGCACTTCGCGTGCCGCACGATCCGGTCGGCGGTGCTGCCGAACAGGATATGCTCCACGCCGCTGTGGCCGTGGGTGGCCACCACGATGAGGTCCACCCCCTGCTCGTCGGCCTCGCGCAGGATCTCCTGGTGGGGGCTCCCGGTCCGTACGGTCGATGTGGCCTTCACCGTTCCCCCGATCTCTCGCCGGATGAGCTGTTCCAGCTCGTCGGCCCCCTTCTCCCGCAACTCGTCCTCCACTCCGGGCAGGACGACCTGTCCGAACCCCAGGTCAGCCGGATAGACCGTCGGCTCCACCACGTAGACCAGGTGCAGGGTCGCCCGGAACTTCTCCGCCAGGGGGATGGCGTACTTGAGAGCGTTCTTGGAGTGCGCCGAAAAGTCGATCGGCACGAGGATCGACCGGATCCCCAGGAGACTCGACTCCTTGATCACCCTGACACGCAGCATAGGTTCACGCTTCGCCCGGGGGCGCTTCACCCTGGCACGCTTCACTACCTTGGGGAACTTCTTCATTGGTCCTCCTCGGAAGGCCTGACGCATACCGCCGTGGCCGGGCGGTGTTCACAACGACTTCTGAAAGAGCCTGTACCGTTTCGTGAGATCCGCGTTCATCAGTTCAGCACCGCGGTTCATCATGACATTGTCCTCCAGCACCCAGCTGGCCTCACCTGAAGGATACCCGGCAGCCACACATCTGCGCCCCGTCTCGTAGAACAGCACCGCGCCGATGCCCGTGCGCGAGTATTCGGGCAGGACGCCAAGAACGATGATCCGGACGAAATTGATCCGCTTCTTGAACAGCAGGATCCGGAGCAGGCCGGGGATCAGGAACCCCTTCCGGTTGTCCTTCAACACCATATTCAGGTCGGGCAACGACAGCGAAAAGCCGACCGCCTTCCCCTTGATCTCCGCAATGAACACCGCGCGAGGATCGACGATAGGCTTCAGGTCCTTCGCGAGAAAGGCGAATTCCGCGTCGGTCATCGGGACCTCGCCCCAGTTCCCCTCCCAGCCGCGGGAGTAGAGTTCGTGGATCGTCTCCACTTCCCTGTCGAAGTTCTTCATGTCGAGGTGTCGAAAGGTCACGCCGGTCCGCTGCTTCACGACTTCGGACATCCGGACGAGCTTCTCGGTGAACACCTTCTCCTGGCTGACCACGTAGGCGTAGAGCTCCTTGATGCTCGAGAACCCCGCGCGCTCGATCAACGGGCGATAGTACTCGGGGTTGTAGGTCATCATGATCGTGGGGGACCTGTCGAAGCCTTCCGTCAGCAGTCCATACTGATCGTTGACCGAAGGGCTGACCGGACCCCGGATCGCGTCCATCCCTTTCCCCTTCACCCATGCCGAAGCCGCATCGAGCAGCGCCGTCGCCGCCTCCTGGTCGTCCAGGCACTCGAAGAAACCGAAGAACCCGACCTTTTCGTTATGCTCCCTGACATGGTTGTCGTTGGTGATGGCGGCGATGCGACCGACGACCATTCCGTTCCGTTCCGCAAGGAACATCTCCATCTCTGCATGCTGGAAGAACGGGTTCTTCTTCCGGTCGAGGGTCTTTCTGCGATCGAGGCGCAACGGGGGGACCCAGTGCGGGTTCCCCCTGTACGGCACCCACTCGAACAGCATGAACTTGCGGAAGTCGGCTCTGGTGAGGACTGGACGAATGGTCACCGGGCTCATGGGATGCGGGTCCTCCTCGCGAGGGTTCAGTGGATCACACCCAGCTTCCTGCCGATCTCCCCGAAGACCTCCAGGATCCGGTCCAGGTGATGGTCTTCGTGGCTGGCCATGTAGCTTGTGCGGAGCATCGCCATGCCCGGAGGAACCCCGGGGCTGACGAACGCGTTCACGAACACCCCGGCATCGTAGAGATGGCGCCAGAAGACGAACGTCTTCATGTCGTCGCCGATGATGACCGGCACGATCGCGGTCTGCGCGTCGATGACGTTGAAACCCAGGGCCTTGAAGCCCTTGCGCATCTTGTCGGCGTTGGCGATGAGCCGGTGCATCCGCTCCGGTTCTTTCTCGATGATATTCAGCGCCTCGAGGGCCGCAGCCACCGCCGCGGGGGTCGGGCTGGCGCTGAAGATCAATGCGGGGGCGTGGTGCTTGATGTAGTTGATGACGGCCTTTTCTCCCACGACGAATCCGCCCAGCGAGGAGAACGTCTTGCTGAACGTCCCCATCGTCATGTCCACTTCTTTTTCGAGTCCGAAATGGCTCGCCGTTCCCCTGCCGCCTTTGCCGATGACGCCGGTGGAGTGCGCGTCGTCGATCAGGATACGCGCATTGTAGGCCTTTGCCACTTTTACGAGACCGGGAAGGTCCACGATGGAGCCGGTCGTGCTGAACACCCCATCCGAAACGATCAGCTTCGGAACTTCGAGCGGCAGCTTCGCGATGTGCTTCTCGAGGTCCTGCATGTCGTTATGCTTGAACCGGATGAAGTCCGCGAACGCCCCCTTGGCCATCAGGTTGCCCGCCACGATGCACGCGTGGTTGTCGCGGTCGGAAACGACATACTCCCCTTTTTGCACGAGCGTGGGGATGATCCCCTGGGCGGTCTGGTAGCCGGTGCTGAACAGCAGGCATGCCTCGGCATTGAGGAACTGGGCGAGCCGCTCCTCCAGCTGGATATGGAGGTCCAGCGTCCCGGTCAGGTACCGGGAACCGGAGCATCCGGTCCCGTACTTTTCAACCGCACGAATTGCTGCCGCCTTGACACGGGGATCGGCGGTCAGGCCATGGTAGTTGTTGGATCCGGCCATGATGACCTTCCGGCCTTCGATCTGAACGACGGGACCCTCGTTCTCTTCGATCGGCCGGAAATACGGATAGAACCCCGCGGCCTTCACTTCATCGGCTCGCGTGAATGACCGGCATTTCTGGAACAGGTCAACGGGCTTTTTCGATCCTTTTGCGGAATGCTGGGAATGCGTCATGGTTGTGATCTCGTAGGTTGGCGCGGACAGCGCGGGTTTGGATATCTAAAGTCTTTTTAATATACTCCAACATCGCTACAAAGTCAATCATTTCAAACACTTCCGCCCTCCCTCCCGTGAAAGCTCTCGTGACCGGTGCAAGCGGCTTCATAGGAAGCCACCTCGTGGAACGGCTTCTTGCCTGCGGCTATGAGGTGCGTTGCCTTCTGCGCAAGACCAGTTCCACCGAATGGCTCAAGAACCTCCCGGTGGAATACGTGTACGGTGATCTCTTCACGCAGGGACCGCTTGTGGAGGCCGTCCGGGGGATGGACATCGTGTTTCACAACGCAGGCGTCACCAAGGCGAAGACGCGCGAAGAGTATTTCAGGGCCAACGCTGGCGGGACGCTGAATCTGCTGAACGCCGTCGCCTCTGAGAACCCCGGCGTGAAGCGCTTCGTGCTGGTGAGCAGCCAGACGGCCGTCGGGCCGAGCCCTACTGCCGAGCCGATCACGGAGGCGGCGTCTCCGCACCCCATCACCACCTACGGCAAGAGCAAGCTGCAGGCCGAGCAGGAGGTTCTGGACATGGCCTCCCGGTTCCCGGTCACGATCGTCCGTCCGCCGGCGGTGTATGGCCCGCGGGACAAAGATATCCTGGAGTTCTTCAAAACGATGAGCAAGGGGCTTCAGCCGGTGGTGGGGTTTGGCGAGAAATACGTCAGTCTGATCCATGCGAAGGACCTGGTCCGGGGGATCGTGTTGGCCGCGGAGAGCCCTGCAGCGGCAGGGCAGACCTACTTCCTTACCAGCAAGGAGGTCTACGGCTGGAAGTTCGTGGGGGATGTGACAAGAAAGGTGCTGGGGAAGATGGCCCTGCGGCTGACCGTTCCGGAGGCGGGGGTCTACGTGATCGCGACGTTTGCCGAGGTTTTCGCGAAATTCAGTCCGAAGCCCGCCCTGATCAATTTCGAGAAGGCCAAGGACATGGTTCAGGACTACTGGACCTGCAGCGGGGCGAAGGCAAAGGCTGATTTCGGGTTCGAACAGGAGATCTCGCTTGAGCAGGGGGTTCAGGAGACGATCGGGTGGTACAAGGAGAAGGGGTGGATGTAGGCGATGTTACGGACGGGGATGTTGCCTTCGTTTCC
>CAWEHG010000037.1:0-24741 GCA_963808715.1 Ignavibacteriota bacterium
TTTGCCATGTGTAGCTCGTTAGAAATGTCACCAGTTAGAACACGTTAGAAAATGTAGCACCCGGTGAGGGAGTATTGTTTGGGTATGGGGTTTGTTTTGGGTTTAATGAGGTAGGGATTCTACCGGTTTGGTCGTCGTTTGGCTTTGCCGATTGGTGGCGTTGTCAGTTCTCCATGGATGTGTGGGTCCTGGAAGTGGGGCATGCTGTAAGAGTGGAGAGGGTTTTCCCGGGAGGACCTTGTAACGGAGTTCTTCGTTTCCGTGAAGATATGAGCGAGTCGTTGAGGTATCGACGGACAATGAGATGCTGTGTGGGCCGAGGCAGCGCGTAGGGCCCTTTCAGGATTTGGATGTAGACGGCATCGAGCGTGATGGTGAAGTCGCGGCGGAGACATCGCTCGGTCTGGAAGCAAAAAACGGAATCGAGCTGAAGGTCCTCCGGGAGGGGTCTGCGGTGGACGTCAGGCAGGCCATCAGAGGGCTCAGCAAAACGTGCGTTGTGTTGCTCGAGGTACCTACGCTCTAGAAAACGGTTGGCGGCAGCGATGGTGGAGATTCCTTCGCGCCGGAGGGCCTTGATAAGCCGGTCCTGGTGTGTGCGATTGCCCCGTTCGACACGCCCTTTGGCCTCTGGTGAGTTGGCAAAAATCTGGAGTACGCCCAACGTCTGCATCGCCCGGCCGAAGTCGGTCAAACCTCCGCCCTCGACGTAATAGACCGATCCACGGTCACTATACGTGCTTCTGGGGACACCGTAGCGCAGACAGTAGGTACGGAAGGTCCTCAGACAGTCGGCGGTGTTCTCCGAGGGGGCGAAGGCATGAAGGGTGGGGGCGCTGACATCGTCAATCAATCAGTTCCAGTGGCAGGGACCGTGCCGAACTGTAAGGAATTTTGTGTCTGTGAGCCATACGTGTATATTGCAGGAGGAGGTTCCGTATGGCGAAGAAACGAGAAGCGATTGACCCCGCGTTGCTCGACGAGCTACTTGCGGGTCGGGATCCCAAGACCGTCCTGAGTTCTGAAGGCCTCTTAGGCGAGCTGCAAAAGGCCTTGGCTGAACGGATCTTGAACGCAGAGATGGATCACCATCTTGAGACTCCCGAGGAGCAGGAAGCCGGCAACCACCGCAATGGATCGAGCACCAAGACTGTCCTGACCGATGCTGCAGCGATTGACGTTTCCGTCCCACGCGACCGGCAGGGGCACTTCGAGCCAGCTCTGATTGCCAAATACCGACGCCGTCTCCCCGGTTTTGACCAGAAGGTCATCGCCCTGTACGCCCGGGGGATGACCACGCGGGACATCCAGAGCCATCTGCGGGAGCTGTACAAGGTGGAGATTTCCCCCGAGCTGGTCTCGGCGGTCACCGATGCTGTTCTGGATGAAGTCACGCAATGGCAGAACCGGCCGCTGGAGCGGGTCTATGCGATCGTGTTTTTCGATGCCCTCCGGGTGAAGATCCGGGACGAGGGGACGGTGAAAAACAAAGCCGTCTATCTGGCCATCGGCGTGCGCTGTTCCGGGCACAAGGAAGTTCTGGGCTTGTGGATCGAGCAGACCGAGGGTGCGAAGTTCTGGCTTCGGGTCATGACCGAGCTGAAGAACCGGGGAACTGAAGACATCCTGATCGCCGTGGTCGACGGTCTCAAGGGGTTCCCGGAGGCGATAACTGCGGTCTTTCCCCAGGCCGAGATCCAGACCTGCATCGTCCACTTGCTCCGTTACTCGATGCATTTTGCCTCGTGGAAGGAGCGTAAGACACTCAGCATCGCTCGCGACCCGTCTACCAGGCATCGACGGCGGAAGAGGCCCGACACGGCTCCAGGAGTTCTCCGAGGGCACCTGGGGTGAGAAGTACCCGATGATCGCTCAAAGTTGGCATCGGAACTGGGAACAGGTCATCCCCTTCTTCGCGTTTCCGACAGAGGTCCGAAGCATGATCTACACGACCAATGCGATCGAGAGTCTCCATAGCCAGGTGAGAAAAGCGATCCGCGGTCGGGGTCACTTCCCGAGCGATGAAGCAGCAACGAAACTGATCTGGCTCGTGTTACGTAACGTGCAGGAGAAATGGGTCAGACCGCCAATTGCCTGGCACAAAGCAATGAGTCAGTTTGCAATCCACTTCCAAGACAGATTCCTCATCAGCACCTAACCCACAAACCTGCTCACACACAAAATATCTTACACACCCCCGTCCCCGGCCTTCGAACCAATCGTGGTCTGAGCCGTCAAACAGAACCATGTCTCCCACGGCCTGACGTCGAGGTCGTTTACTCCGGTGGGGTCGTTTCTTCCGCTGGACGTTGGAGCCACCGGCTGCCGCAAGCCACCGGCGGACGGTCTCATGGTTGACCCGGATCTTGTGATCGGAGGCCAGGATCTCCGTGAACAACGTCGGGCCGTAATCCCGGTACTCCGGCTGCCAGTACAGTTCCAGGACCCGTGCCTTGACCTTCTTCGGGTAGCCTCGATTGGAGCTCTTTCCACGCAGCCGGTGGATGAGCCCGGCATCCCCCTCGAGCCGATACCGCTTCACAAGGCGGAACACATGGCGACGACTCAGAGACAAACGTTGGGCAGCTTCTGGGCAGACAGACGGCCTTTGACAACCTCCTTCACCACAGCAGCATAGTCACGCTCTTGCTGACTCATTCACCAGGATATTGGCCATGGAGACTCCCTCCCTTGGGAGTCCAAAGATGCCCCCTGGTGACATTTCTATCGAGTCGAAAAGGTGGCATTTTCTACTGTGCTATTACACACCGAGCTGGTCCCCGTCCTCCCACCGATTGACAAACAGCAGCCCCCGCCGTCATTCGACTACCTTTCCGGCAGGGTGCCATGGCTCTCCGATCGCTTCATCGTCCCTCCGTTGCCTTTAATGCCTGCCGTCCTCGTTCTGCTTTGCCCGGCGACGCTTCTCGCGCAGGCCGACACAACCCACCGCCTGGGTGTATGTCATCGAGCAGACCCGGTCCAGTCTCCCGCGATCGGATCCGACGGGACGCAACACCCCCCTCCCCACCCCCCCCCCTATCTCCCTTCCCCCCCCCCCTCCCCCCGTCTATGTGAACCCGCCGCTACAGCCTCTTCTCCGTGGCTCCTAACGGAACCGTGAAATGGAAGTACGATTCCCGCTGCCATGGACAATGTGGATGTCTTCGGGAAAAGTGCAGACGGTGGGAAACAACCGGAAGCGCCCCAACGATCGCTCCGGACGGGAGGCGCATGGACTTGCGGCCTCCCCCTGGCCGAAGTTTCGGCAGAACAATGCGAACACCGGATACGCGCAGGGGCAGAGCTCCTCGGTGACGCCGGCGGACACGCCCGGAGCGTTCGGTCTTTTCCAGAACTACCCGAACCCGTTCAATCCAAAGACCGCCATCATTTGTCAGTGGCCCGCGGCCGCACAGGTGAAGCTCGCGGTCTATGACCTCCTCGGCCGTGAGGTGTCGACCCTCCTGAACGGGGTCCAACCACCGGGAACGTACGCCGTGACGTGGGACGCTACAGGTGTGGCCAGCGGCATGTATGTCGCGAGGCTCACCGCACGAGTCGTGAGGTGCAGCTTCCTACGCCGCCCCGGCGGGCGGCTTTCGGCCCTCTGCCGCAGCCAGCGCCGACAGGACCGATACGCCGGCGGTGAGGAGGATGATGACGGACATCCCGAACTTTCAGGAAGCTGAAGCTGCGCCAGTTCAGTTTGCCGTCACTCGCGGAGGAGATAGCAATAGAGGACCGGGATGACGCAGAGGAAGATGGCATTGGAGAGCCAGAGGCGCGGCCGAGGAGCGTCAGGATGACCGCAAGCATACCATAGACGATCGGATAGACTATGTATGCCGCGAACTCGATGCCGGCCTGCTGGCACAGAACGGCGAACGTGGCAGATGAACATCCCGACCAGTCCAAGAACGAGGGGCAGCACGTACCTTTGTGCGATTCATCAACTCTCCTTTCCAATGTTCCCATTCAAATACTCCACGGCTTCATGCGGATTGTGCGAAGTGAAATCAGCGCCGATCGCTGTGCAGAATCCAGGCGTGATAGGAGCCCCGCCGACCATCACTTTGATGCCAGGATACGCCTCTTTGATCGCACGAACGCTCTTTTCCATACTGGGCATGGTGATCGTCAGCAAGGCGGAAAGCCCGACGATACACCCCGGGTGCTCGGCAAGTGCCGACCAGGAATTTGCTGGTCGGCACATCCACCCCGAGATCGATCACTTCAAATCCCCCCCCCGTGACGATCATGGAGACGAGGTTCTTGCCGATGTCGTGCAGGTCACCGGAGACGGTCCCGATCACGAATTTCCCTTTGCGCTTCACCTCGCCGGACTCCAGGAACGGCTTGATGTGCTTCAAGACGGCATTCATCGCCGCGGCGGAGATCACCAGATTCGTCACCGCCGCCTTGTTCTCGCTGAAGTCCTTCCCGACGATGTCCATCCCCCGCATGCACCCCTCCAGGAGAATGGCCGGCTGCATCCCTCTTTTCAGTGCATCCGCGGCGATCTCATCCGCCCCGTCTTGATCCTTCATGTCCGGTGGATACGGGGCCGATCGGTACACCTTCCCTCGCGCAATGCACATGGCGATTCGTTCGACAGTACTCTTCCATAATTCCTCTGCTTAGTGTGCTTCGTGTAGTAGGCCCGCTTCTTTGACGATCGTTGGAGTGACGCTTTCCCACAGCGAAGGCATGATATGGATCCCTCGCACTCCACGTATGTTCTTCAGCGCCTGGATCATTTCGACGGCGATGGTGATGCCTTCCTCCTCAGGATCGCGCGCCTGGCTCATCCGGGTGAAGTATTCGGCAGGGATCCTCACGCCGGGGAGTTTCTCTTTCATCCAGAGGAACGTCTTCGCCGACCGCACGGGCATCACGCCGGGGAGGATCGCCGCCTTTTCATGGAGACCCATCTCCACCACCCTTTCCATCCAGCGTGCGAAGATCTCCAGGTCAAAGACCGCCTGCGTTTGGATGAAACGCGCACCGGCCGCGATCTTCTTGTGCAACCGGATCAACCGCATTTCCAACGGCTCCGCGAATGGATTTGCCGCCGCACCGATGAGAAACTCCGTGGGCTTCTTCATTTCAGAGCCGGAAAGCAGGAACCCGCTGTTCATGGTGGCCACAGCCGCGATGAGCTGAATGGAATCCAGGTCGAACACCCCTCTGGCTTCGGGCTGGTCGCCGAACGTCTGATGGTCTCCTGTCAGGCAAAGCACGTTTCTGATCCCCAACGCCGCAGCGCCCAGCAGATCACTCTGGATTGCCAATCTGTTGCGATCCCGGCATGTCATCTGGATGATCGGCTCAATGCCTTCGTCCAGCAGGATCTTCGCCGAGGCAATGCTCGACAATCGAACGATGGCCCTCTGGTTGTCGGTGATATTCACCGCATCGACAAAGCCCTTGAAATGCCTCGATCTGTCCCTGAGGACATTGCCATCACAGCTCTGCGGCGGGGTGATTTCTCCGCACACGACAAACTGATTCGATTCAAGCTTTGTTGCAGCGTCATCAGAGATAATGTCCTTTACCCTTTGCGTATCATTGCGAACGAACAGGGTCGTTCCCTGGATGCGACCCCTGAACAGATTCAGCCACGCTGATGTCCTTTCCAGATTCCAGTTATGGATGCTGTTCATCTTGTAGAGCAGGCTGACGCGATGCAGCAGCGTTGACCGGAAATAGATCCTGTACCATACGCACTTCCGGTCGGGAAACACCTCACACGATCCGCCTTCGCCGGTTCCCCCGCATGGGCCATTGCGCAGCCGTTTCGGGCAATTCTGGGAGCAGATGAACGCTGTCGAGGACAGGATACATTCGCCGCAACGTTGACAGCGAAACAACGGCACTTTGACGACATCTTCAAGAAAGAGCAGGAACACGTGAGAGCTTTCGCTCACGTGCCGTGATGGGGCGGATGTTCAACGTCACCAGAGATCTTCACCAGACGGGGTCATCCCGGACTTTGCCGATGCATCACGCGTATGCTGCTTTGCCCATGCGATGGAAGCATTCTTCTAATCCGTCACGATGTGATTCACAACAGCCGACGTCGCCGAGAACTCCGGCGGGTCAAGAGAGATACAGCATCACTCTCATGACAGCTTCAACCCCTTCCAGCTTCAATACATCCTTCAAACACTGCAGTGCGGGATCTTCGTCCGTCAGCGAATGCGTACTGTCGTTTTGTAGAACCGATGATGGTGTTCAATCCCATCGGCATTGCCATGGTCAGAAATGCGCTCTCCAGGGGGCCTTTCACCGGCGAACCGTCTCCCCTTTTGGAAGGCAGCATTGCCGTGAAGTTGCTCAGTCCCACTGACATATTCACACCGGCGAGCTCCTTGTCCTGATGGATCAGCGCCATCGCATCCATGAGCCGCCTGAAATCCCCTTTGGTATCACTGCCGATCGGCATGATGCCGGGGTCAAGAATGACCCGGTCGTTGGTCATGTGCGGCAATGCGTTGTCGTGCGATGTTCACCATGGACTTCGCCGTGGCATGGATGTGGTCGGCTGTTCTGTTCAGCATCATCTCGCCGGAATCATTCATTCCCTCGGTGATCAGCAACACGGGCATGAACGGGTGCTTCGAGTACAGGTCAAACATCTCCAGCCGCGCTTCAGAGATCGAGTTCAGGATCGGCGGCCGATTCCCGGCACGTTCGGCGTCGTACACTTCCAGCGCCGCAGCCGCGATGGCCGCGTCAGGGGTATCGATCGAGAGCGGAGACGGCAATGTGCTCCTGGATCTTTCGAACGACTGTCCGCCATGAACCCCGGGGAGCGGGGTCCGACATTGACATCGATGTACGCCGCGCCTTTGGCTGCCTGCTGCCTGGCCAGATCAACAATGCCCTCAAGGTTGTTCTCTTCGAACAGCACGTGAGTGGACGGGACAGAGTCATTGATCGATTCGCCGATGATCGTAAGTCCGGGGACACTCATTCACTGTACCTCGTCAGAACGCATACTGAGGGAAAAGCCACTCGCCGGAATGGCGACGTGGGCCGATCGAGCGGACCTGCGGGACTAGCAGGCCATTTCTCACAGCCTCAATGAAACGCCGTGATGTTTTCCGACTCCACGCCCGGCGGCATGCCTCCGCCACAGGACAGGATCACTCTGCTTCTGTCCTGAAGGGAATGGACAAGCGCAGTGGTCACACGCTTCACGTCCTGCGGGGTACCACTTGCCAGCACATCCCTCGGGGGAATGTTCCCGAGCAACGTCGACCGTGTTTCCCGTCAGGTCCTTGAGCTCATTCAGCGTGATATCGAAACCCATATTGAAGAGATTCACCTGCATCTCCGGCAGGAAGGGGGCCGATACCCTGCACGGCGCATCATTATGGAGGAACCTGACGCTCACGTCGGTCGTAAAGAGCTCTTTGAAGGCCGGAAGTCCGAATGCTACGGAACTCCGCTTCGCCGAGGAATCCGATGATATCGTCCAGGAGGAAGATGCCGTCGATGGAAGGGAACGTTTGCCGTTGCAGGTCGAGCCATCGCTTCAGGAAGAGGGTGATCTTCTTGATCAGCCTTCCGCCTTCTCAGGATCCAGCATCATCATGGTGAGGAACTCGGTCGTCCCCATGAGGTAGCGAGGCGATATTCAGTGGTCCGCGGGCCACAGCGAATCTGATCCTATGCCCCGCCTCCTCGATCCGCGGTTGCGCCAACCTGAGACGATTCAACACCAGTGGCAGGAGCCCGTCCGTTCTGGGATCCGGTGATGGCAATGAATCGATATCCTGCGTCTGAAAGGAGAACCTTGTGTGCGTGGGGGAATTCGTTCCGCGGGAAGGTGCATCGCACGCCGAAGGCGGAGGGCTCCGTGCACATGCCATACTCCGACCAGAAGCCGGGCAGGAACATCACCTCGGGGAACTCCCTCAGCGCCCTCAGGTTCGCGGAAAGCCAGATTTCGTCGTTCGAAAAGTAGTCCAGGATGTCGGCCCCGTACCAGTTCGGCAGCCAGGGACAATCGATGATGAAGCCGACCGGCAGCGGAGAAAGGATCTCCCCCCGTATGGTCCGCAGAAGAACATCCCACTGCTGATCTGTCATCTCTTCTCCACGTCTGGATTTGCGGCGGTCTACAGTGTCGCGGCAAACTCCTGTGCGAACCTGACCATCGACGGATCAGCATCATACGGAAGAACGCCGCTTCCGAGAACCGTCGCAGGCCGTCCCGCGGCAAGCTTCGCAAGCGACACCAGTTCGGCCCGAAGAGCCTCCCGATCATCCGAGGCGAACAATCTCGCCGGGGTATTCAATCGCACCGTGACCGACGGATGATCTCTTCATGACCTCCATGAATGCCTCACGATCCGTTTCCGCAGGACAGATCACATACTCCGTTCCCGTGGTCAGGAGATCCTCCAGGATGCCGGCGGTGTTCCCGCCCAGGATCAACGGCGGCGATTCGTTCGTGAATCCCCGAACGCCGGCGATCAATTCGCGAAGTGCGGGAAGGACCACGGTCGTGAACGAGTCCGCGTCAATGATGGGCGGAGAAGCCGCAGAGTCGAAGAACATGACGCGAAACCCTCTGGAGGCGAACGTCCGGCACACCTCAAGCTGCCCCGCCGCAAGATGGCGCAGCGCCGCGGCAACCGCATCCGGAGTCGGTCAGCACTTCGGTCAGGATCCCCTGAAAACCCAGCATCGCACAGGCGATGGAAAAGGGACCGCTCAGAGGAATGCGTACTTCAGCCCCCGGGCATGCTTCCCTCAATCGCGCCGCCGCTTCCATGATCATCGGAAACCGGCCGCTGCGGTCTGCGTCAGGAAACGTCAGCCGGCAGATATCTGCCGCACCCTTGCACAGCTGCCCCACGACCGATGGGACTTCATTCTCCCGGGAAGCCCCCACCACTGCCCCGTACGCTTCGGCCTCGACATTGTAGACATCGATGCCCGCCACAACCGGGAGATGCCGGTACACGGCATACGCGGCCGCATGGGCCTTGACGAGAAGGTCGGCACTCCTGGAGACTTCCCAGGGTCGCCTGCCGATGAACTTCGCGGCATGTTCGTAGACAATGGGGGTGAATTCCATCACTTCTCCGAAGGAGAAAGAAGAGGATGTCCTGCGGAAGATACGGGAGGAGAGTGCGAATATCAAGTAACCAGAGACGAACGCACCGGAGAGCGTCGGTTGTAATTCGAGTCTTGCCTCAGTATCTTGACCGGGTGCATGTTTCACCTCAGGGACGACGGACCATGAAGATCACCAAGGCGGTCATCACCGCAGCCGGCAAAGGGCAGCGCCACCTTCCTCTGCAGACCCTTATTGATCGCGACGGCCATCAGAAATCGGTCCTCAGTGTGATCATCGACGAAGCGGTTCGTGCAGGGGTCACGGACACGTGCGTCGTCGTGCACCCCGACGATGAAGTCGCGTACCGTTCCCTTGCCGGAGAACACGCCGGACGTCTCTCCTTCATTCACCAGTCGGAGCCCCGCGGATACGGCCATGCGGTCTGGTGTGCCAGGGACTTCGTCCAGGGGGAGCCGTTCCTGCACCTTATCGGTGACCATCTCTACGTCAGCCGCGGCACGAAGGGGTGCGCACAACGGGTGGTCGAGCTCGCGGAAGCGGAATCCTCCGCGGTCTCGGCGGTCCAGGCCACACGGGAGGGGCTCCTGCCGAACTACGGAGCTGTCGGCGGCAAGCGCATTCAGAGTCGCACCGATGTGACCGAGATCGACAGAGTGATCGAAAAACCCACGCCGACCGAAGCCGAGCAGCAGCTGCTGGTCCCGGGACTCCGGGCGGGGTACTATCTCTGCTTCTTCGGTATCCACGTGTTGACCCCGATCGTCATGGAGATGCTCGATCAGGAATTGAAGGAAAGCACCGATGGCCGGCTCCCCACCATCTCCAGCGCCCTCCACCGCCTTGGCCGCAAGCAGCGATACCTCGCACTCGAGATGGACGACTACCGATACAACCTCGGAGTGACGTACGGGTTGCTGAATGCGCAGCTGGCTCTGGCGTTGAGCGGAAAGGACCGCGAAGACGTTCTCCGCATGCTGATGGAATTGCTGCTGCTCCGTGAGCACCGTACCGCGGAGAGGATCTCGCCATGAGTGCGCTGATCGACATCATCACCGCCGATGACCGATCCCTTCGCGACCAGGCACTTGACACGTTCTGCCGGCAGGCATCCCTCGAGCAGCTCCTCCATGAATGCTCCTCCCTCGAGGAATTCCGCCAATCGAGCCGAAACCTTTATGAACAGGTGCGGGCGCTCTTCTTTCTGTACGCCATCCACCGTTTTCATGTGCCGGAAAAGATCGGCACGCCATCGGGAGCGTTGATCCCGTTCGAAGGGTACAACGACCTGCTCCATCGCCGGTTTGAAGAGGCGATCCAGAGCTTCCTCTCCGTCCAGGCTGCACGCGGCCCGGACGACGGGATCTCCAGCGCTCTGGCGTCGGCGTACCGCAGCCTGGGATTTCAGACCCTGGCCAACCAGGTGCGCTCCAGCGTCCGTTCCGTGCACGGCAATCAGTGGATGTTCCGCGCGGGACATCCCTCGGATCATCCTCTGCGGATCGCCTCCGCCCTTCTCGAGAAGACCGACAACCGTTACCCCGTCCTTCGTGAGCGCACCCCCGTCCGGATGGATCTCTCGCACAGCGGCTGGAGCGACATCTTCTTCCTGGGCATGGACTTCCCCGAAGGGGCACGGGTCCTCAACATATCGATCGATCTTGCCCTCAGGGAAGGAACGGAGAGCCCGAGCCCCAGGCCTCCGGTGGAGGCCTACCTCAGGGTCATCGACACGCCGGTGATCCGGTTGGTGAGCACCGATCTCGGGGCGGTCACCGACGTCTCGTCGTTCAGGCAGCTGTTCGACTATGCGGCCGACTATCTCGGCCTTCTCAAGGGTGCCGTCATCGCCTCGGGGATCGTCCCGCCGGGCATGGAGGGAGCCAACCAGCCCCTCGAGGACCTGCTGTCGCACCTGGTCGGGCCAGGCCTCGGCATCGAGATCGTCAGTCAGGTGAACAACATCCCGAAGGGGTCGCGGCTTGCCGTCTCGACGACGCTGCTTGCGTCGATCATCACCGTCTGTATGCGCGCGACCCGGCAGACCTCAACCCTCCAGGGAACGCTCACGGAGAACGAACGTCGGACCGTCGCTGCGCGCGCGATCCTCGGGGAATGGCTGAGCGGCTCCGGGGGCGGATGGCAGGATTCGGGAGGAGTCTGGCCCGGGATGAAGCTGATCCAGGGTGTGCGGAGTGCGCCGGGGGACATCGAGTACGGCATCAGCCGCGGATGCCTGTTGCCCCGCCATTCCATTCTGACGCACGAAGAGGTCTCCCTGCAGACCCGACAGCAGCTGCAGGAGAGCCTGGTGCTGGTCCACGGAGGAATGGCCCAGGATGTGGGACCGATCCTGGAGATGGTGACCGAACGGTACCTGCTCCGCTCCGAAACGGAGTGGCAGGCACGACAGAAGGCGATCTCGCTGTTCGACGACATCGTGGCACAATTGAAGCGGGGCGACATCCGTGCGCTGGGCAATTCGACGAACACCAACTTCCACGACCCCATTCAGGCCATCATTCCCTGGGCGACCAATCTCTATACCGAGGCGATCATCGGGCGCGTTCGGGAAGAGTTCGGAGCGAACTTCTGGGGATTCTGGATGCTCGGGGGGATGTCGGGTGGCGGAATGGGGTTCCTGTTCCATCCGTCGCAGAAGGCGCACGCACAGCTCCGTCTCCAGGAGATCATGCGGACGGAGAAACGCCGCGTCGAACATGGGATCCCGTTCGCGATGGACCCTGTGGTCTATGAGTTTCGGGTGAACGAGCACGGGTCGCTTGGAGAACTCCTCGTTGGTGAGAAGGCAGTACATCCCGCGCACTACTATTCTCTGACCGTTCCCCGGCTTCTCCGAAAGGATCCCCGCACGCTGTCAGCATCGGACCGGACCGAGCTTGAGCGGTTCTCCGCTGCCGCGAGAACCGATCCCGCCCTCCACGGCGTGCTCGAACGCGTCATCGACCGGATCCTCCCGGAGGCCGACCTCAGGCCACTGCAGAACGGTTCTCTTGCGGAGTTGCTCGACCGTTACGGGTTCGATCGGCTGCATCATGAGCGGATCAAGGCGGACCTCCGTTCCGGCAGGATCGGACTTGCGCAGAACCGACTGCCGGTCAACACGACGATCCTCGACGTCGAGCCTGGCGACGTCCAGGAGATCGCCGCATCAGCGCGCGCGGAATGCATCGCCATCGGGAACCGGGCGCTGGCTGCCGGAGAGGTCGCGGTGCTGACCCTCGCGGCCGGAGCGGGAACCCGATGGACCAGGGGGGCGGGGACCGTGAAGGCGCTCAACCCCTTCTGTCGCCTCGGTGGGGGTCATCGCACGTTCATCGAAACACATCTCGCCAAGAGCCGCCGCACGGTCCGCGAGTGCGGCACACCGGTCCCGCATATCCTCTCGACCAGTTACCTGACCCACGACGCGATCAGGGCATTCCTCGAGGCTGAGCACAACTATGGGTATGAGGGGGAAGTGCTCCTCTCTCCGGGAAGCGTCGTCGGCCTGAGGCTCGTGCCAACGGTGCGGGACCTGCGGTTCGCCTGGATGGAGATGCCCCAGCAGCTGCTGGACGAGCAGGCGCAGAAGGTCCTCGAGAGCCTGCACAATGCTCTGATGGAATGGGCTCAGCGAAGCGGCGAGGCGGCCGACTACACGGACAATCTCCCCCTGCAATGCCTCCACCCTGTTGGCCACTGGTACGAGATCCCGAACCTGTTCCGCAACGGCGTCCTCCAGCGGCTGCTGGACGCTCGCCCACGGCTGAGGTACATCCTCGTGCACAATATCGACACGGTGGGAGCCAACCTGGATCCCGGCATCCTGGGCCATCATATCCGGACCGGGGCGGGCATGACCGTCGAGGTCATCACCCGCTGGCTCGACGATCGAGGTGGAGGGCTGGCACGGACCGACGGGAGGCTGCGACTGATCGAGGGTCTCGCGTTACCGCACGAGCAGCTGGAATTCGGGCTCTCGTACTACAATTCGGCCACGTACTGGATCGACATCGATCAGCTGCTCACGGTGTTCGCACTGGATCGTTCCGCGCTGCGTGATCAACAGAGAGTGACGAGTGCTGTTCGCGCGATCGCCACGCGTATGCCCACGTATATCACGCTGAAGAACGTGAAGAAGCGATGGGGAAAAGGGCAGGAAGACGTTTACCCCACCCTGCAATTCGAGAAACTGTGGGGGGATATGACGATCCTGCCGGAGCTCCGCTGCTCGTACCTCGAGGTGCCAAGGAGACGCGGACAGCAGCTCAAGGAGCCCGCCCAGATGGACGGCTGGCTTCGAGACGGCTCGGCCGACCACCTCCAGTCGCTTTGCGCCTGGTAAGGGCGCGGGCACCCGGCGGATCGACGTGCGGCTCAGTCAGGCGCGGTGAGTGGCTCTTCTCTTGCCGGTCACAGCGGTAGCGGCACCGCCGCCGCACTGGAGCGTTGAGCCGCTCACGATCTTGTCGTGAACCGAATCGCTCTCGACCGTCCGGGCAAACGTCGCGTCAAGAATACACGTGTCGGACTACGGCAGGTCCCGTGAACATCTTCAGGCGCGCATGGGAACCCCGGCCGTCGATCGTCCCCGATCGACGTTGGTGACAGCGCCGTCATCGGGAGTGCCCTTGATCAGGTAGCCGCGGATCTGGTACTTGCCGTCGGCGGAGGGGACCCGGTCTACGTCCGTGAGGAAGATGCTCGTCGTGCTTCTGAACCCCGTTTTGATGTCCCAGGGACCGATCCAGTTGTTGGTGGCCCGTCGATAGAAGTCCCTCACGTAGACCTGATTCAGGCCGTCGCGGGCGCCATCGGCAGAGATCACGACCATGGTTCCCCAGGACTCTCCGCCAAGTTGCCAGAAGTGTGCACCGAGGTACTCCGTCCCCCAGGCATCGCCTCCGTTGCCGACCTGTCTCCCCTTGTACAATTTCAGTCTCCCGGAGGAACTCAGCTGACCGGCCATCCATTCCCCTTTGTCATACGCTCCGTCTGCGTATCTGATAGAACGTTCCGAGTCGGGTGAGCTCCTTGAGCCGCTCATCCTCCATCACGAAGGGAGCTACCGCTGCCCGCGGGAGTAACCGGGCAGTTCATCAGGCGTGCTCCTCGTGCGGTGGATGACCAGCCTCCCCCGATACGCGCCGATCGTTCTTGAAGACATGCCACATGCCCAGATATGCGCTCTCATGGAGGTCGGCCCCTGCCTGTTCGGGGAAAACACTGGCCACAATGTATCCCCCGGTCGCTCTTCGTTCGAGAAACGCATACGGGACGGACAGATACGGGTAGCTGTCTCCCCACGAATTCTTCAGCAGGAATCTCCGTGAGGTCCGATCATAGCCCACGAGCAGCATCCAGTGCCCTGCGCCCTGCGCGAAACTTTGCTCACTCGTGATGTGATCTCCCATGTAGTCGCATACCGTTGCGCCGTTGAGCGGTGTCGTCCGACAGTCACCAGGCCCAGGAACGAGAGCTAGATCGCGGTGGTGTAGGAGTTTGCCAGGCACAGCTCGAGCGTCGCAGACGACGCGGACTTCCGATCCGGGCACAACGACAAGTTTCTCGATGCCGAATCGCGCGTTGTAGCTTGCATCATACGGGACGTAGAATGGATCGAAATAGAGGTTGTCGTAGCGCTCCTGGATCGTGCCCTGGCCGTACTGTTCGTCGCAGAACAAGAACGCCGGATTTGACGGTATCCGGGTGACACCGGACATCCCCGGGCTTCCCAGAATGAAGCTCTCCTGCTGCAAGAACCAGTCGAGTTGGTAGTTCGACCCGAGCCTCAGATATGGCGCCTCCGACTCTTCTGCAAGTTTCAGGGCACGCATCGTTGCCAGCATCTGCGCGTCGCCTTTCCATCCGGTGGTCGAGTCATTGGCGACGGCGTCGCAGACGAGGCAGACGTTTTCGTGGGGTGCTGCCGGGTCGTGGGTTGATGACTGGACTGCCATATCACGCACGAGTTGCCAGACCGAGAGCGAGAGCTCCCGCACAGGTGTGGACCTGTATCCCTCGCAGTATGGCTCGGAGATCGCATGCGTCTTGTCCATCAGACACCTGGTCTTGTACGCCGCCTCGATCGCGCCGACGAGCGCCATGTGGTAGCAGTTGTCGAGTGTGCCTTGAGTCCTGTGTGGTGTTTGGTACGGTCGAAGGTCCACCTGCGACGCAGTGGCGGGATGCAGCGTCGCCTTGAATTGAGCAAAACCGGTCAGCATCTGCGAGGACGCGTGACCCGGGGATATCGCACGAGGCGAGTGGTACGGAATGAGACTCCCATCAGACAGCTTCACGAAGAGCTGCTTCCCTGAGGAATCCAGCACCGGGATCGACCACGAGCTCAGATTTCACATAGCTCTTCGCCGGCTGGGCTGGGCCCTTCGTGGAGGGCTCCTTGTCGACTCGAGGCGAACAATTGAACAGGATCGTCGCGGTGATGACGAGCAGCATCGAGGATCGTGTCATGGTACCCTCCAGGTGAGAGGATCTCACCTATTGGATGTGCAGCACACCCCGTGAGGCCGGCGGGAGTCCAGTGCGCCGCCGGGCTGGGCACGAGGACGAAGGGTTGGTCGTCTGGATACCGAAGCAGAGAGGGCTGTGAGAGCGGGGCCGCAGCGATCCCGGCCTGGGCGCCAGACCGAGGATGTAGTGCTTATGGCGGAATGATACAAACGCCAGCGGAAAGAGTCAAATCCAGGGGCAACTCCTAGCGGAATCCGATCAGGATGGGAAGTCGGTCGTCGATGTTCACGTTGGCATACGGCACATCGCGGACGTACAGTGCGACGGAAGACCCCCCGTCGAGGTTCACGACGTCCAGGCGGCCCTCCTTGAAGATGCTGAGACGCATGAGCGTGGCGGCGAGATCGCTCAGTCTCACCCGCTCGCTGACGGTGATGAAGAAACACCGACGATGGTCAAGTGTTGCCAGGAGCGTCCGCGTATGTGCGGACGAGCCGTTGATCGACGAACGGATCAGATCTTCCCGGATCTTGCCATTGTCAATGACCAGCGGGCCGGTCTGGAACTCCACCTCGCCCGGATCGGTCGAAGGCGAGAACAATTTTACCGGCAAACAGGTCGTCGTGTGCCTCACACCGTTGATGCGGATCACGTGCGTCAGTTGCCTGTCGTCCATCAACGGGGTGATCCCCCGCCCGTAGAGCGAGAGCCACCCGGCGTGGCCGGCATTCCCCCGAACGCCGTTGAAAAACGATCCGTTGATGACGCAGCGAAGTCGTTCCCTCCGCGCGATCGAGTCGAGCGGCGCGTCATTCCGCGGGAGGTAGCAGAAAACGACCGTGTCGGGCACACCGACGATGACCATCCGCGGATGGTTCCACACCCTGACCGTCACGTCGCCGGCTGTAAATGTCGAATCCGGGGTAAGGAAGGTCGAGCCACCCGAAAACGGTCGCCCGTGGCTCCAGGGGTGGATAGACGCCGCAAGGGCGAGGACGATGTACAAAGCGTAGCGATTCTTCACTGTTCTCCCCACGAGATATGAGTTTCGATGACCCCGGATACTGGTGTTCCCCGCCCGCCCCTCAAAGAGAATACCGGAGGCCGACCCGCAAGCGCCACCTCGAGAGCAGCGGTTCCGGGATCAGGGGGATCTTCTCGGCGCCCATTGGAACCACGTCGAGCCCTACCCCGAGACTCTTCAGGACCGGGACGATCTGGTATGGTACCGACCGGACCAGTCCCCAGGACGGGTTCAGGAGATTGAGGATATTCAGCACCTCTGCACTGACTTCCAGCCGGTGGCTCCCCGACAGCGGAACGCCCTGCGCAACACGTATGTCCAATTGATGCATCCACGGGGTCCGCGCCCCATTCCGCTCGGCAACACGTCCTCGGTGCGTCGAGAGGTACTCATCATCGGCGATGAACTTGAAAAGCTGAATGTACGCGGAATCGGGGGGATACAGTCGCTCCCCCAGTTCATCGCAGAGGATGACTTCCGCCGCCTGGCCGGGAATGAAGAACAGATCATTGAGGGATTCACCATCCCCGTTGATGTCGCCTTCATACACGTAGGAAAACGGCCTGCCCGAGATCCCGGTATAGACGATGCCGATCGTCGTCGGAAATCCGGGGAACCACTCCTGCTGGGTGGAAAAGGCCGCGGTGATGCGATGCCTCCTGTCGAAGGCGGAGAAGTCCAGTGTCGGCTCGTTCGGTTGATGGGCAGGATTGTACCGCCACTGGTCATAGGCATTGTCACGTGTGCCGCTGTTGAGATCCTTCGTACTGCCCGTACTGTACGCCAGGCTTCCAAAAAGACCCTTGCCCTCCGGACGGCACTGGAGCTGGATCGTGGAAAAGGTCGTGGTTCCGAGAGTGGCATTGGACATGAGCATGACGTCCGTGAACCGGTCATCGTGCCTCCCGAAGAGCACCCGCTGATCTCCGCTCTGAGCGGTCGGGATCCACCCGGTGCCGTACCGCATGGTGTCGACGGACTTCAGGTTGATATTCCTGAACACCACGCCGTTGAGCGTCCGGGAAACCACCGACTCGAATGACGCGACGAGATCCCAGGGCAAGACCAGGTCCAGTGCAACAGTCCACCGAACCTCCTGAGGGAGGACGAAATCCGGGGTGATCGTGACGATCTCCATCGTTTCCCGCAGACGGTTGCCAGGTCCGGGCACCGGCTGCGACAGCGGGTCGGCGACGAACTTCGGCACATACGCCGATTCTTTGATGTGGACATACTCCAGGCCTGTGTGGTTGTACAGATTGTCGATCCAGGCATAGGGGAGACGTCCGGTGAACACCCCCCACCCGCCACGCACCTGTATCGAATGGTCCGGCTTGGGATCGATCTTGATCCCGATCCGTGGAGAGAACATGACACGGGTGCCCGGGACCCTTGTGGTCGAGAGATCGTATCCGACCGGCAGAAATGACTCGTGAACAGTCGGGTTCTCCTCCGGTCTGTCGGGAAAGACCGGAACATCCGCGCGAAGTCCCACCGACATCGAGAGAACGGACGAAAGCGTGAGTTCGTCCTGAAGAAAGGCCCCGAATTGGAGTGCGCGCCAGCGCGAACCATAGTCTCCACCCGGCGTACGCGCATAGCGGTACTCGTACTCGCTGGGTTGGCCCCGATCAAAGGCCGCGCGAGAAGCGAATGTGTACCGCCCCCACAGGTCGGACAGGAGCTCGGTATCGAACCAATGCATATCACCCTGGACCCCTCCGGTAAGGAGGTGCGCCCCCAGGCTCCGGCTCGCGCTGAAGCGGAGTTCCAGATGATCTTCCGATGCATGGTTGCCGTTTCCACCGATCTCACTGCCAACGGTCAGATGGTTCCACCATCGCTGCTGGTCGAGTTCGATCACATCCACGAATGGGAACGGCGTGCCAGACGGAGTTGACGTGAACTGTCGTCGCGTGTAGCCAATGAGCAGTTCGTTTGCGGTTGACGGCCCGATGACGCTGTTGAGCGAGGCAACAACGGAGTGTACGGCATTGCGGTTGTCGGGCCAGCGTGCCCTCCGCAAACACCGTCGTCCCGTACGGGGGCCTGTCCGACCAGGTTGCGAGAAGATTGTAGCGCACGCTGAGTCGTTGTCTGCGGGAGAGATTCATGTCGAACCGTGCGAAGACATTGGCCGACTCGCGTTGAAGGGAGACGATATCCATCCGTCCCGGATCATAGCCGTGCGCCGTGTCCAGCATCGTCTGGAATTGGGTGATCGCCGCCGGAGAGAAGCTGAACATCGTCCCCCCGGTTGTTGGCGCCCCGAACCGTCGTTCGATGGGCACCCGCACCAGGGAGAACTCGGCCGCTACGAAATAGAAGGCCCTGGATCGGCTGATCGGTCCTCCGATCCGAAACCCGGCCCGATCATCGGCGAAGCCCTTCAGGTCCGACCTGCCGTCGTCAGGGTTCAGACCGACCCACCATCCACCCCCTGCCTGTCCGTACAGACTCCCGGCAAACACGTTCGAACCTCCACGGGTCAGCGCCGCGATCGACGCACCGGTGAAACCGCTCCGCTGGACATCGAACGGGGAAAGGTCCACGCGGACCTCCTGGATGGATTCCATGGATAGCGGGCTCGCCTGCATTCCGCCCGGGATGGTTTCCGCGTCCTGCAACCCGAACTGGTCGCCGAGCCCCATGCCGTCCAGCGACAGATCATTGTAGAGTTGGTTGAACCCCAGGGCGTTCTGCCCGACCATATAGGGTGAGAGCCGCGAAACATCCTCGAGCGAGCCGGAAGCATGCGGAAGCGCCTCCAGCTGTTCTTTGTCGATCCGAAGCGATGCGCCGGCGGACTGCTTGCTCAGTTCGTTTTTCCCCTTTCCCGTGACCACCACCTCCTCCCCGGGCAGGTTCACCTGATGCAGGACCACATCCACGCGTGCGTTCTCATACGGCCTGAGATAGAGGCCTGCTCTCCGTCTGTGTGCCGAATCCGATAAACGAGATCTTCAGAGTGTAGGGTCCGCCGACGCGGAGGCCGGCGATACGATAGTGGCCGTCGTCTCCCGCCGCGATCCTGTACAGAGCACCCGTCGGCACATACAGAAGTTCAATATGTGCGCGAGGTATCCCTGATCCATCGGTCGCAACGACCTTGCCCTGGAGAAACGCCGAGCCGGACGTCTGGCTCCGGAGGGTGACGGGAGCGAGAAGGACGATCACGAGGAAAAGGACACGGGGAAGGACGTGGAAATAACACTGGCGATTGGTTCGGTGCAGCAGGGGCATGTCACCCCTCTCTGGAAGCTCCCCTGCCCGGCCGGGAGTGACCGGCCGTTTTCACTTGTGCGGACTCTGGTCATGGTCCATCGGTGACACTCTCGGGTACTCCTGACGCATGGGACCCGGATAGAAACTCACGCCTACGGCCGTGACGCCTTGAGGAACCTCTCCGCAAGCTCTCCCGCCCCGATCCGGTTCAGCGTTGTATTGACCGTCATCCAGAAGCTTTGTGCATTGTGCTGCGGTTGTGGAAGCACGATGCCCTGCGCGAGGAGCCGTTCAGCGAACGTGACCGCCGTGACCCCCTTCACCGACATCGAGAACGCACTCGTCCCATTGGCGACCTTTTCGATCCCGAAGCGGGAGTCCTTTCGGATGATCGAAAGGAATTCATCGGCCACGGCCCACGCCGAGGCGTATTCCCGAACATAGTCATCCGCGTATCGCAGTGCCACAGCGGCGAATGGCCAGGCCCCGGGCAGCCCACCTCCGAACATCCGCCGGAGATGGAACAACCCCTCGGTGAATTCGTGGCTTCCCGCGAGCACGGCGCCAGAGGCCGCATTGAAGCATTTCCAGAGGGAGACATAGACGGTATCGAACAATGACGTGTACTCTGTGATCGACCTGCCGGAATGATGCGGCACATTGAACAGCCGGGCTCCGTCCAGGTGGAGCTTGATCTTGTGATCGCGCGCGAACGCAGAGATCTTCCGCATTTCCTCGAAATCAAACATCTCGTGGTGCTTTCTCCGCACCGGGGTCTCGATGGAGATCACACCGACCTTCGTTTCCACACGGCCGGTCGACGACCGCTGGACCCATTCCCGGACGTCATCCACGGTGAACGTTGCCCGTCCCGGTGCCAGCGGGATCAGATTCAGCCCGCTGATCGACTGGGCACAGTCGCCGGAGTCATTGTAGATGTGGCTCTCCGCCTGCACCAGGACCCGCCTGTGGTCCCCGGCAAGCTTCCGCAGTGCGATGTGGTTGGCGAGAGTCCCGGTGGGCATGAAGACCGCGGACTCCTTCCCGAGCAGTGCGGCGAACTTCCGTTCCAGGTCTTCCACCGACCCGCCGAGCGAGTAGTAGTCAGGCAGTGATCTTTCTGTACTCCCGGACGCTGTATTCAGCAGCGCGGCATATTCCGCCGGTGTCAGGCCGAGACCGTCGTGATCGAATCTGATCGTTCTGCGGAGGGATATCCGGTGTCTCCGGCGCGCCACCGTGAGCCAGGGTCGGCCGGACTGCGCCGGCAATGGCGGCGAGGCCACCCAGTTCGAGGAAGTGCCGACGATGGATGGTGGTCATGGTTCGTTTCTCCGGATGGCTCGAGGGGGGGGCCAGAATAGACCGCAGCGAAGGCGACGCGACCGGGTGGACTCGCCAAGGGGCATGAATTCAAGGACCGGCCCAGACTGCCTGGTTTCCACATACCTCCCGGCCTGCAGCCTGTAGAAACAACCCCCCGATGGTTGCGCCGCGGAGAAAGGAACGCCATGCGGGGGTCTGGCCTCTACTTCTTCCTGAGGGTGACAGTGCCCACATTGGTATTCTGCGCTGCAATGACCGTGATGCCCGTCAGCGTCGTATCCCGGAAGGTCGTGTCCGCGGGAACGATCGTAAGGGAGTACGTCGAGGGGAGGAGATACTTGAACCCGAAGAATCCCGTCGCATCGGCGTAGGTCGTTGAGGTATCGGACCCCGCCACCGCCCAGATTGCCGCGTGCGTGCTGTCGGGTGCGACGATCCCTGTCAGGCTTCCGGAGACCGCCGTGGCGACCGTCCTCACCACGGGCTTGAGCATGTAGCGGCCATTTCCCGTCACAACGATCGACCGGCCCGCATCAAAGTCGAGCAGGAGCACATATTTCACCCCGGCAGCGATCGGGGCCTGGATATTCAACTTCAGCCCGCTCTGAGAGCCGCTGGGAATCACCAGGGGATGGGTCACACCATCCTTCTTGACGTGACTCCCTTCACCTATGTAGAGACGCATCTGGCTGTAATACCCGGCCGGGACCAGTATCCTCTGCAATGACGGTGTCCTTGCCGTTCATATATTCCAGGAGGTTGTACATCGCGTGGGCACGTGATATCGTGTACCACCCATTGAGAGAATCACCCGACTCCACGTGCACACGGACACTGTCGATCGGAAATATTCACCGCCTCGTATGTCGCGGGTGCGTCAGTCAACCGGACCACGAGCGTTCCGGGGCCGCTTCCCGACGTGCCGGGACCCGTCCCACCATCGTTCGTGTCACACCCCCCGATGATCAGCGCGCAGCAGACAACAGCGGCGACAACGGTTCTCTTCATGGTTCTTCCTCCCTCGGTGACGGACGGCTTCCGGATCCCTGAAATGATCAGCCTTTGAATCACCATAACAATATGGGAAATACGGGAGTCCGGTGCAATCAGGCGGACGAGTCTCGATGAAAACATGGCGGCCTCAAAGCATATTGGATCGTTCCATTGCAGAAATTCCATGGATTCCACGAGGCCACCAGCCTGCAGCCGATAGAGGCAATCGCCGTTCGGGAGTCTGGAGACATTCCCTATTTCATCGGCCTGATCTCTCCCGATTCTTCGATCACGACGTTGTATCCCTCCAACTGTCGCGGTATCCGCCTCTCCACCTCCGGGGTCCTATTCTTTACCATGACCTTCAAACACGATGATCCATCTTCGTCCAGACCATGATATACCCCCACAACGCCCGTGATCGCCATCAGGCTGTCGGCATGAAGCGTGATCACCTCATCGATCGATTTCATTGTCCGTGAAGTTCCTTGTGGGGTTCGGTCCGTCGGATTTCGCTCGCACCCTGTTCCGATCATCGATCAAGGCGATGAGACAGAGAACAGCCAGAGTGATGGTATGGTTGATGCTGAGGGTGTTCATTGTCTCTACGGGAATCTTCAGACAGAAACACCCACCCCGCGTGTTCTGCAAGGTGGGTGTCCGGAGCTCTATCCGTCGATAGGGTCACTGCCCCACCATGGTCGCTCCCAGGAACGACAGTACTTGCCCGATCGGGTTAGCGACCGCAGTGATGCTGCTGCCGGCGAACAATAGCCCCACTGCCCGCGGATTGGTGGCGACATCTTCGACCATTAACGAACCAGAGTCCCCGCTATTAAGGAACTTGCTCCCTTTGTTCGCGATGATGATCTGCCCGGTGAACGTTTTCGTGAATGCCGTCCCTCCGGCACATTCATTTTCGTACGTCACCGAGACGCTTGCATTCAACCCGGAGACCTTGCTGCGCGTCAGGCCTGTTGTACGGCCGCTCTTCTTGACCGCCTGATTGAGGCTCGCTCCAACGGTCTGCGAGGAGATGGTACCGATCTCGAGGATTGCACCGTCGGCTCTCACCATCCCTGGCACCACCTGGGCGATTGCGGCATCGACATTCGATCCAGGCAGGCTGCCTCACGGGGGCTAACGTCGCCACCACCTGTGCGTCACCGCCACTGCAGCCCACATCGATCAAGCCTGGTTGGATCACTGGGTCGTCGCCTGTTGACTGTTGTTCCGTTGCCGCCGTTCACGATGTCTGCCTCGAGCACGTGATAGTTGCTCAGGACATACTGCGTCCCGCCTGATCTGCGACAAGCGACCCCAGCGTGCCCCCGCAGCAGTAGCCGTCGCAAGGTCATCACCCCAGCCACCTGAGGTGCCAAGAGAATCGGCGGTGTTTGTTTCGCGGTGTGGCTCACGCCTCCGCCAGGTCCCGGTTTGCCTGCCATGGCCCGGAATATTCCGGTGACTTCGACATCCACGTTCATCCCATCGAGGCTGGCAGGGAGATTCGCCACGCCTTCTCTGGCAGTGTAGATCTTCACAACGAGCTCTCCCGCGTCATTCAAGCCCACTGCCGTTCCCACGACATCGGCCTGAGCCATGAGGCGCTGTGTGTGTTTTTCCTGCACATTGATCGCGGCAAGGATTCGGGAATCGCTCTTGGACAACGGCTCCTGCTGGAGCGGCGCCGGCAGGAGAACCGGGAGCGGAAGGTGCATCATGAGTCCCGTCGCAGCCCGGGAACGTGAGGAGCATGCTGCCAGTGAACAAAGCGCAAAACACTGTCAGCCTCAGGAGAAGGAGCGGAAGTCTACGCATGGGATCCTCCCTATGTGGCAGAATGTTGAAATCAGGGGCCGAGGTCTGGTGGCCGGGTGAGATGCCGATACATCGCAGACTAATGATTCCTACAACCACTGTCAAGGGTCTGGCACTTGTGGGGCTGCACAGGTTGACGCCCATCACAGGTCTCGATTCCCCGACCGAACTGCTCACCGATCCGAACCGCGCAGTGGCGCGCGTTCGGAGTCAACGGGAGAGGATTTCGAAAATGCCTCCCGTCATCCCCTCGATGCTGAGGCCCTCTGAGGGTACATACTCCTTCCCTGACATCAGATCCTTCAGTCTCGCCGCGCCGCGCAACTGGTGGGCATACGGCGCGAGGGAAACGACCTTCGCCTGTCTTTGGTGATTGATGACCACCATGCAACGCTCCTGATCCAGTGATCTGAAGAAGACGTAGATCTCGTCCGAGGGGCGAAAGTGCACCAACGTCCCGCATTGCAGCGGCCGAAACGTTTTCCGGAGATGGAGAAGCTGGCGTGTGAACATGAAGAGTGAGTCCTCCTGTGGGGTGCGTCCCTGTGCGGTGAACGCCCCCCACCCGCCACGCACCTGTATCGAATGGTCCGGCTTGGGATCGATCTTGATCCCGATCCGTGGAGAGAACATGACGTGTGTGCCCGGGACCCTTGTGGTCGAGAGATCGTATCCGACCGGCAGGAATGACTCGTGATTTGATCGATGAAGTGTCGGCGATGAAGGGTGGGCATGGATCGTATCTCCGGATGGCTCGTAGCGACCTCCTGCCTGACCTTGT
>CAWEHG010000038.1:0-150230 GCA_963808715.1 Ignavibacteriota bacterium
CGTGTGACACTCCTATAGTTCTGGTGTCCAATGTACATAGAGGACTTGACGGAATCCACTCTCCCCGTCACACTGTGGGACCGCCGGCACATGCTGTGACCCCTCAGACACTCCCGTGCCCGTTCGTGGTCCAACACTTGCGTGCGGTCACGGACGGTACATACATGGTCCTCATATCCACCCCTCCACCCCCGGTCACACGACGGCCAGATACCGATGTGTGGTCAGCCCGACCGCCCGCAAGCCCGTGAGATGAGGTTGTATCTCGCCCCCCACGCAACTATATTGGGCGTCAGACTCTTCCGGAGGTGCATGTGAATCCCGGTCGCTCGCCCTCTGTCCCAACCCCTGCGTGGATCTGCCCACGGACTGCCCTCTCTGCTTGTGGCGTTCGCCTTTGCAGGAGCCTGGTGTGCCGCGGACGCACAGACGGCGCCGTTCAGGTATTCGCCCGAGAACTACCAGACGGTCATCTGCTTCCCCGACGACTGGCACAAGACCATGGTGAACGAGCTCGGGAACCTGTCGTACGACTTCGGACCGGGACCGTACGCGCGACCCATGACGGAGATCAGCGTCAGGACCGCGGGCACGCGGAAGTTCACTGCACGCCAATCCCTCGCCGATCCCCGCATTCCCGTCGTTTCAACGATGCTCCACGCAGAGTCCACCGCGATCCGCCTCACGACGTTCTGCCTCCTCCCGGCAACGCAGGCCCCCTACCCCGCCACACCGGCGTGGAAGCGGGGGAGGATCCGGAGGGAGTCCGGAATGAACGGCTGCATCGGGTGGGCTTCGCCGCCGGACAGCATCGACCCGGCATTCCGCAACGCGGCCTGGGGAAACAACCGCCCGATCCTCTACCGTGTCGGCATAGAACCGGGATCTGCGCGAAAAGTGGCCATGGGCGTCTGCGAGCCGTACAAAGGGGGGGCCGGCATGCGCTCCTTGGATCTGCGCGTCGAAGGAGCTCCGGCGCAGATCGTCGACCCGATGGTCTCAGGGATCCGGAACACACCTCTGGTGTTCTTCTTCGACGGCAGGGACACGGACGGCGACGGCTGGCTCCGCGTCGAATGCCACGCCGCAGGCCCGGATCCCAACAACTTCCTCAACGCCTTCTGGGTGTTCCCTCCAGGAGAATCGATCACCGCTTCCGAGGTGCTGGCGGGAAAGGGCTCCCAACGCGCGGAGATCTTCCACCGCTGCGGAACGGAACTGGAACGGGTGGCTCCCGCCCCCCGCGCGGATGCGATCGTGGCGGAGTTTCTCCAGACCGCAAGAGCCCCTCAGGTGCTCGTGAGGACGCGCAGGACTCTCGGTATCGCGGGGCACAACTCCTCGACCGGGAAAACCTCTGCGGCGCTCTGCCTCGTGACGAACGATGACAACGAAACAGGGCCTCAGCCCTATCTCTTCTCCTCCCCCCGTCCCGCATCGATCAGACGAACGGACGATGGATGGATCCTGGAGTATCCGCCGCACACAGCCCGGGTGGAGGTCGTCGTCGCTCACGGCAACCACGGCTCCCAGCAGATGAGGGTGTTCCCGGATCTGCGGAAAGCCCTGGCCGCGACCCGCCGATTCTGGCACGCATGGGATCCCGGACGTCGGATCGTGGTCCCGGATAGCACGATCCAACTGCTCATCGACGCCAGCGTCAGGACGATGTACCAGGTCCGCGAACGGGTCGACGGTTTTGTCCAGTTCCAGCCGGGACCTTCGGTCTACCGGGGCCTCTGGATCGCCGATGCCATGCTGACGGGGATACCGGTCGCGATGCTCGGCGATACCTCCAGCCTGCTTCGCTATCTCGAGACCGGAATCCGCTACCAGCTCCCGAATGGCCAGGTCCGTTCGCTCTTCCCGTCGGTCAGCATCGGGGAGACCCCCGCATGGGCCTTCGCAGCATTCTGGGTGGCCAGGGCGACCGGTGACCGATCGTGGATCAGGAAGCACTGGAGCGAAATCGGCAGGGCGCTCGATTGGATCTGCACGCTCCGGGATCAAACGACCGGTGGGCCGCCGACACCGTACTCAGGACTCCTCCCTGCAGGCTTCGTGGACGGCGGCATCTCGGTCCCCATGTCGGACTACGGTACGCTCTGGTGGTGCATGGTCGCCCTGGAAGAAGGAGTGCATGCATCGGAGTATGTCGGGGATCGCGGGCGAGCGGCCGGATGGCAGCGGACGCTGGAAGGGTTCGCCGCCTCGTTCCCCGCCGCAGCACGCAGGGATCTCCTGAAGGACCGTCATGGGAATCTCTTCCTCCCGGTCGGTGTGGCGGACACGGCCGTCTCGGTTCCGCAGCGCGGACAGTTTTCGGTGTTCATACCCGCGCGATTCGCGTCATTCGTCGACTCCCCCGGAAGCCTGATCGATAGTCTCGTGAGAATGAATCTCGCGATGATGGAGAACTACCGGAGTCAGGGACTGTACCAGAGCTCCGGGTGGTTGTCCAACGGCGTATGGCCCTGGCTGGGAGGATATCTCGGGTTGGTGCACCAGCGGGTCGGGGATCCGGGCAGGGCAGTCGAGCTCTTGTACGCCTATGCCGATCACGCCGCTCCTACCGGAGTCTGGGTGGAAGAGCAGCTACCGCGAGAGATCGGTACCGGGACCACTGGAGACGTGTCCGACGCAGAAGCGAGCGCGGTGTTCGTGCATCTCGCGCGCTATCTGCTGGCCACGGAGCGGAAAGACGGTCTGGAACTCTTGAGGGGATTGCCGGGACAGTGGCTGAAGCCGGGAGCGGTGGTGGCTCTCCGCAACACGTTGAGCGAATTCGGGCCGCTCAGCTTCGAACTGCGGATCGGACCCGGCTCAGCGGTGCTTTCGGTTGAACCGGTCAACGGCCGGGGCTCGCCCGGAGGGCCGTATGTCACCACCGCTCCCCTGCGCCGGGCCGGGTTCCTGCAGGCCGACGGAACACCATTGCCAGAACGGTTGGCGTGGAGATGGGGCGAGAAATACCGGGTGGAGCTCAGGCGGGGAACGTCACGGTGAAGACGGTCCCCGAGTCGCGTTCCATCACGACGGAACCGCGGATCTGCGTGGCCAGCGAGACCACAAGGTTCAATCCCATTGAAGCGGCATTGCGGAAATCGACGCCGGCCGGGAAACCAACACCGTCGTCCAGGACCTTCAGCATGACGGCAGCAGGATCCTGTCGCCGCAAGATGACGCGAAGATTCCCCTGCTGGCGCCCCGCGAACGCGTGTTTCAGCGCATTCGAAACCAGTTCGCTCACGATGAGCCCGCAGGGGATCGCGATATCGATCCCCAGGGGGATGGCTTCGGCATCGACAATGCAGGCAACCCCCGGTGTGTGGTAGGTCCGCATCAGCTCGTTGGAGACCGAATTGAGGTACTCCCCGAAGTCGATACTCGACAGGCTGGGCGACCTGTAGAGCTTCTCGTGAACGAGGGCCATGGACCGGATCCGGGTCATGCTCTCCTTGAACAGGGCTCTGGTCCCCGGGTCTGCGGCCTTCTCGGACTCCAGATTCAGCAGGCTCGTCACGACCTGCATATTGTTCTTTACCCGGTGGTGGATCTCCTTCAGCAGCATCTCCTTCTCGCGCAGCGATGTCCGGATCTGCTCCTGCGCAACGGCCCGTTCGGTGATGTCCTGAATGGTCCCGAACATCTGGACCGGGTTCCCCGCAGCGTCGTAGGTCAGTTCCCCCTGACCCCATACCCATCGCACCTCCCCGGTGCTCTTCCTGACGATGCGGTACTCCTTGTTGAACGGGCGTTTTGCACCGACCACGTCGTTCAGGAAGTACCGTAACATCTCCTCCCGCTCATCCGGATGGACAAGCAGATTCCACGTCTCGACCGTTTTCGGCGTGCCGGGACCGATCCCGAAGATCTCATCGAGGATCTCCGACGAGGTCCAGCGATCCGCGGGAATATCCAGATTGTATGAGCCGACCTTCGCGACGCTCTGCGTCTTCCTCAGCCACATGTCCCGCTCCTGGAGCAGGGCTTCGTCGTGCTTCCGTTCGGTGATGTCCCGGGCGACGCCGACCGCCGCGATCACCGCGCCGGCGCGATCCCGGACGGCGGAGGTCCAGACCTCCACCGGAAACTCCGTGCCGTCCTTCTTGCGGTTCACCATTTCGCCGTGCCATCCCCCTTCGAGCGTCGCAGAAAGGATCTGGCGGGGGTGGAACTGGTCGGACGACGGAGAACGGAGGATCGTGATCTCTTTCCCGAGAACATCGTCTTCCTCATACCCATAGGTCCTGCAGAACGCGTCGTTCACAAAGATGAGCCGGTCCTCAAGGTCAGTGATCGTGATGCAGTCCTGCACCGATTTGACGGTCTGCGCGAGAAGGGTGTTCTCCGCTTCAGCCCGCTTGCGGACGCTGATGTCGTGGAAAAATACGGTCATCCGCCGCCTGCCGGTGTTGAACGCGATCACCTGGAAGGCCCCCTTGATGGTCCCGTCGTCATACACCAGCTGTTCTTCGTCGAACCTCCCATCACCCCGGGCGATCTTCGTGTACTGATCCGGCACGGGCGTTCCCCGGAGCCCCGGGAACGCCTCGTCGATCGTGAGCCCCTTCAGCGCGGCGTGTGAGATGCCGAGGATCCGGTCCGCGGCGGGATTCGCCCCGGTGAAGACCAACCGGTCGCCCTCACCGAGTTCATACATATGAACACCGAATGGGGCCGCATCCACGATCAGGTGCACACGCTCTTCGGCCCGCTCGCGGGCCTTTTCCGCAACGACCTCCGCAGAAACCTCGTTGACCGTGGCGATCACGCCTTCCAGACGTCCGGAGCCATCCAGCAGCGGCGCCGCATTGACGGAGAGGAACCTCCGAACCCCCGGGGCCACCTCGATGGCGTGACGCACGTCGAACACGGGCTGCAGTGTTGTGCGAACCTTGGTGAAGGGAAGCTCATCGTCCTGGAAGGGGGTGCCGTCGAACGACGTGATACGCCAGACAGGAGCGTTATAGGCCGTCCCGCTCAGCTGGGCCCTGGTCAGGCACAAGATCTCTTCCGCCCGGCGGTTAGCGAAGGTGACCGCTCCTCCGACATCCAGCATCACGATCCCGATGGGGCTCATATCCATCAACCGGGCCACGAGGTTCGGATCGTGCTGCAAAGAGGTGAGTGCGGTCATACGGTCGTTCTCTTCCTTCAAACCCCGTAGGGGACCCAGATGTTCTTGACCTGTGTCGACTTGAGGAGAAGTTTCTCATTCCTCATGGACCTCCAGTTGACAGGCCCTCCATGGGAACACCACGTTTGCTTCATGTTTCCAGCCGACGCTTTCTCCACCATCGCACTCCCCTCGCGGCTCCCGAAGTACCAGACGGAGTCCACGTCCTCGTGTTCGGCCAGGACCCGTGTCACCGCTTCGGCGTCCTTTGCCGTCAGGATGTTGAGGACTCCCGCGGGGACATCCGAATGCTGGACCAGCTGCACCAGATCCATGGCCGTCAGGGCATGTTTCCCCGCGACGACCACCACGGTGTTCCCCATGGCCAGGGCGTGGCCCACGGTGGAGACCAGGCCCAGCAGGGCCGGATCGTCCGGGGCTCGCATGCCGATCACCCCGATCGGTTCGCGCAGGCCGACGACCACTCGCCTGCCAAGCACCGGCTGCACCATCCCGCCGAACTTGTCCGCGTACGCAGCGGCGTCGAAGAGCCGGGACACGGCGGCGCCAACCTCCGCCGACGCGGCGTCCATCCCGCACCCGGTCTGCGCCGCGATCGCGGCCGCAAACCGGTCCGTTTCGGCGGAGAGGTTCTCAGCCCAGAAGTAGAGGATCTGCGCGCGAAGATGGGCGGCCGATTCGAACCAGGCGGGGAAGGCGTTCCGCGCGGCTTCGACGGCGTTGCGTACGTCCTTCCGGTTCGCGTCCCCCATCGCCCCGAGCAGCGATCCGTCCGCTGCATGCTGGGGGAAGCTCCCTGCCTGGTCGGGGCGGACCAATTTGCCGCCGATCAGAAAGCGGTAGGTCCGGTCAACTTCCGGCCTGACGACGGGGAGGACCGTCGCAGCAACCGGCAGGGGTTCCGCCGCTACCCCCGCCCCGTCGTGCCCCGCCTCGACCAGGACATCGTACATCCCCTCCCGGCCTCCTTCCCGGCCGTATCCGCTTTCGCGATACCCGCCAAAACCCGCCGCCGCGTCGAACAGGTTCGTCGAGTTGATCCAGACCGTACCGGCCTTCACCTTCCGTGCAACATCCATGGCGGTGTCAATGTCCTGAGACCAGATCGACGCTGCAAGGCCATAGCGGGTGTTGTTGGCAAGCTGGACAGCTTCGGAGGGGGTGCGGAAGGTGAGCGTCACGAGCACGGGCCCGAAGATCTCTTCCTGCGCGATCGTGTGCGAAGGTTGGACCGCGGTGAACAGCGTCGGCGGCAGGAAGAACCCGCCACGTGGGCAGCGGACGTTCTCGGGCTGCCACTGCGTTGCCCCCTCCGCGCGCCCGGTCTCCATCAACTCTGTGATCTTCTTCAGCTGTTCGGCGTTGTTGATCGCCCCCATATCCATCGTCTTGTCCAGGGGATCGCCCACCCGCAGCTTCGCCATGCGGCGTTTGAGTCTCCGTATGAAATCGTCGTGGATCCCCTCCTGCACCAGCAGTCGTGACCCCGCGCAGCATACCTGTCCGCCGTTGAACCAGATCCCGTTGACCACCCCTTCGATGGCCGAATCGAGATCGGCGTTCTCGAAGACGATGAACGGCGACTTGCCCCCGAGCTCCATGGTCAGGTGTTTGCGTGAACCTGCCGTCCCCTTGCGGATCACACGACCCACCTCGGTCGAACCGGTGAAGGTCACCTTCCAGGGTACGGGATGCTCGTACAGCATGGTGCCGGTCTTCGAATCGCCGGTCACGATGTTGACGACCCCCGGGGGAAGACCCACCTCGCGCATCAACAGGTCGGAAAGCAGCAACGCCGTCAGCGGTGTGGATTTCGAGGGTTTGAGCACGACCGTGTTCCCTGCCGCGATCGCCGGCGCGATCTTCCAGGCCAGCATGAGGAAGGGGAAGTTCCATGGAATGATCTGCGCCACCACGCCTCCCGGGCGGTAGCCGGCGAACTCACGCTCCAGGGTCTGGGCCCATCCCGCGTGATAGTAGAAGTGCCGGATCACCACGGGGACGTCGATGTCACGGGTCTCGCGGATCGGTTTGCCGTTGTCGAGCGACTCCAGCACGGCGAACACCCTGGCGTGTTTCGCCACGGTCCGCGCGATCGCGTAGAGATACCGTGCCCGTTCATGTCCCGGCAACCCACTCCATGCGGGGAAGGCCCTTGCGGCCGCTGCGACCGCGGCGTCCACGTCCGGCTGGGTCCCGAGGGCGATCGAGGCCAGGACCTCGTCGCTCCGCGCCGGGTTGATCGTGGCAAAATACCCGCCTGCCGCCGGCTCCTGCCAGCGGCCGTCGATGTAGTGCTGGAACTTCGCGCCGTGCCCTTTCAGCCATTCGCGGGTCTTCGATTCCTGTTCCGGCGCGGGTCCGTATTCCAGTGTGCGCAGCATTGACGTCAGCGTGTCTCGGTCCATGGTCGGCTCGTTCGTCGGGATGATGTCAGCCCATCGGTTGGTACTGCGCGTTGGCATAGCGGCCAGAGACCAGGTGGCGCAACTGGCGCTCCAGGTCCGTCAGCAGTCCGCTCGCCCCGATCCGGAACAGCCCGGGCCTGGTCCACTCCGGGCCGAGTTCTTCCAGCATCAGGGTGAGCCAGAGCATGGCCTCCCTGGCGGTGCGGATACCGCCCGCAGGCTTGAACCCCACCGGCCGGCCGTCTACGAGTCCCAGGTCCATGAACCTCCGGATCTGCCGGACCATGACGAGGCCCGAGGGGAGGGTGGCGTTGGTCGGCTCGAAGCCCGTGGAGGTCTTGATGGTATCCGATCCCGCCAGGATCGCGACCGCCGAGGCCGCGGCGATGTTCGTGAGGGTTTCCAGGTTGCCGACGCCCAGGATGGTCTTCAGTTTCGCGCGTGTTCCGCACACTTCGCGGTACCTTACGACCTCGTCGTACAGCGATCTCCATTTTCCCGTCAGCACCTTCTCGCGGCTGATCACGACGTCGATCTCGGTCGCTCCGGCCCTGATCGCCATATCGATCTCCCGCAGCTTCAGGTCCAGAAAGGTCTGACCGGCCGGAAAGCCGGTCGCAACCGACGCCACCGGAAGTTTCCCCCCCAGATGGCGTACTGCCGGTGTGATCTGCGCCGGATAGACGCACACCGCTCCGACCGTGATCGGAGAGACGCCCAGCGCGGCAAGCAACTCGGGTTCGAGGGGAGCGAGGGCTTTCGCGCACAACCGCGCCACGCGGCCTGGAGTGTCGTCGCCGGCCAGCGTGGTCAGGTCCATGCACCGGATCGCGGTCAGATAGGCGGCGGCCTGCGCTTCCACCTTGAACGTCCGGCGCGTTCCGAGTTCCACCGCACGCGCCTCCACGGCACTCCGGTTCACGCGCAGCGGCTGGACCAGGCCAAGGTCGAACGGCATTGGCTCGTTGGTCTTCATCGTCTTACCGGAAGGCTCCCTGACACTCCCCGCACGGGGGAGTTTCGCCGGAGAGCTTCCTGCCGCGTGTCGGGCGGCCAGTTCGCGGGTTCTTCATCCGAGGCTCATCTTGTGGATCGACCTGGACCGGTGACGGTCCACGGACCGGTGACGGTCCACGGACCGGTAGGTCACGGACCGTTCGGGAGTGCGTCCCGCCGGCGCTGTTCCGTCCAAAGTACCGAAATGTGCGGTGAGTATCAATGATCGGAGGGGGCTGGAAACGCAGAGACCGCCCCTGGGGGCGGTCTCTTGTCCGGCAACGCCGGAGCAGCACAGTGTCTGCGCTGTCGCAGCGCGACAGCGACGCGACGTCAGTAGTTCGACCAGCCCGCGCTTCCGGGATCGCTGGAGTAGGTATCCATCTTCTTGTACGGCTTTCTCTTCCTGGCCGGCGCCATCGCCGATACCTTTGCCGCCTGCTTCCGCTGGCCATTCGGCCGTTGGTGTGGGAAAGGCGGACGGGGAGACCTGCCGGTCTGTGCAGGCGTCGGTTCCACCCGTTCGGGCGCTGGAGCGCCCGGGTACCGTCCGGCCTTGAAGGACTTGCCGGTGAACTGCTCGATCCGGCGCAGGTACTGGCGCTCGTCCGCGCTGACGAAGGTGACGGAATCCCCCGACGCCCCCGCCCTGCCGGTCCGGCCGATCCGGTGGATGTAGTCCTCGGCGTACTGCGGCACGTCGTAGTTGATGACGTGCGAGATCCCCGTGACGTCGATCCCGCGCGCCGCGATATCGGTGGCGACGAGGACCCGGTACTTGCCGCTCTTGAATCCATCCAGCGCCCGTTCCCGCTGGGCCTGGGTCCGGTTCGAGTGGATCGCCACCGAGGCGATCCCCTGGCGATCGAGCCTGCGGCAGATCTTGTCGGCCCCGTGCTTGGTTCTGGAGAAGACCAGCACGCTCGACATCGCCTCGGCATCGAGCACATGGAGCAGCAGCCCCATTTTGCCTTCGCGGGAAGCTTCGTAGAAGTGCTGCGTCACCGTCTCGGCCGGATTCCGGCGCTCGCCGGTTTCGAGCGTCTGCGGTTCGCGCAGGATATCCCCCGCGAGCGTGGTGATCTCACGCGAGAGTGTCGCGGAGAACAACAGGGTCTGCCGCTGTTTCGGCAGCGCGTCGATGATCTTGCGGACGTCGCGAATAAAACCCATATCGAGCATCCTGTCCGCTTCGTCCAGGACCAGGATCTGCACCCTGGAAAGGTCGATGGTTCGGCGCTGAAGGTGGTCCAGCAACCGTCCCGGCGTGGCGACAACGATGTCGGCGCCGCGGCGGAGATGCGTGATCTGCCCCTCCATACCGACCCCCCCGTAGATGGAGAGGGCGCGCAACGGAAGGAACTTGCCGTACGTGGAGACGGCATCCTGAACCTGATGCGCAAGTTCGCGCGTGGGGGTCAGGACGAGAGCCCTGGGGGCGCCCTTCTGCCCGGTGGCACCGCCCGAAAGGCGGTGGAGCATCGGGAGGACGAATGCGGCCGTTTTGCCGGTCCCCGTCTGCGCGCTGGCGACAAGGTCCTTGCCGTTCATCGCCGGCCGGATCGCCAGTGTTTGAATGGGGGTCGGCGCGGTGTACCCCGCTGCGTGCACACCCTGCATGATCTGGTCTGAAAGACCAAAAGTGGAAAAACCCATGATACATCCTGTAAAGAAGTGTGTGAATCCGTGGCCGCTGCTAGCGTGATGAAACGGCGCTGCGACGGTCTACAAGCCCTTGGAACACGCTGGTGGAGTGGAAGGCAGTTGTTGTGTCGCTGGTGAGGAGTCGGTACCCGGGGAAAAACAGCGGATAGCGGTCAGCCTTGGTGCGACAAAACCTTGCGCATCGTCATCGGAGAGCGAGTCTCGAATGTCCGCTCCCGATACACGATGACCGGTTACGGAATGTCGCTGGTTTGCAGTACAGGAAGATAACACATTCCCCCGACAATTCCTAATCGGGGGAATGCGCGGGAGATCACCACGAGCGGCGACGGCCTCCGCCGTGCCCACCCTTCCGTTGCTCTCTGGGACGCGCCTCGGTGATGTCCATCGACTGCCCTTTGAGCGGGTGGCGGTACAGCGCCTTCATCGCCGCCTCGGCCTCTTCCTTCACGGGCATGTCCACGAAGGCGAATCCTTTGCCGACACCGGAGAACTTGTCCTTGACGACGTTGACCGTCGTGATCTTGCCAAATGGTTCGAACAACGCTTTGAGTTCCGCCTCGGTGACGTCGCGCGCGAGATTGCCTACGAAGAGATTCATCCTGTGGTCCTTACGTGGGAAGTGAAATTCAGCCCTCCGCCCGAACGGCGCCGGCGGATCGACAGCACCGGGCGGTCACGCGGGCCGGAGGGGCCCGCATCAATCTACGGACTTCGGCGCTCCCATCCAAATGTGCGGGAAAGATCAGTGGAACGGGACTTCCCTGCTGCCGCGGGACTCCAGCCGGATCACTTCGTCGCCGTTGATCCGGGCGAAGGTCCCATCGATCAGGGCGAGGCGCCGGAGCTGTCCCGCGGTCGAGCGTATCCAGAAACAGGCTGCATCCGTTGAAACGCCCGCGATGGCGCTCCCCTCCCCTCCCAGATACAGATCGTCGGTGTATCCGCCGGTAACGATCCTCAGGTGCCCCGGACCGATCACCGAACAGAGGGGCGCGTCCCCCGGAGAGCGAAACGGCACCAGAAAGACGGAGAAGCGGGCGGTGGAGTCGACGTGACTCGTGCGGTCGAACCGGATCCAACTGGCCTCTTGCGTCTTCCCGGGGTCGGGATCAACGGTACTCGCCGCCCGGCCGGAGCCGAGGCGTGAAACCAACCCCTGTTCTGCCGGCAGAACCCACATCCCCGGCGCACCACCCGTCCGCCAGCCCGTTCCAGCCCTTTCGAATCGTTCGGGGGAATGGAGATACCACGAGACGGTATCGCCGGAAACGGTCGATGCCACATCATCCCGGACCAGCCAGTAGAAGGGCTTCACGAAGATCACCGTCCGCCGGCACCGGTGACCCGGATATCCTTCGTGCCATCCCGTGAACCATTGCACCGTGGAAGTCGAGTCCCACCGTATCTCCCGTCCTTGATTCTTCGCACGGTCCAGGTTCCCATCGTTGATCACCACCATGTTGTGCGCGCGCGAAGAGAGAAACCAGGTGAAATGGTCGGGGTCGTCATACGTCGCACCGATCCCCGCATCCACGGCCAGCGCACGCCCGAAGGCATAGAGTTCGAACGAAAGGATGTCGTTGTGAAAGTGGGTGGGACTCGACAGACCGTGGTTGATGTTCATGTACAGCGCATCGCGGGTCCAGTCCGACCGCATGACCGTGAAACCGGAGGCCGGCAAATGCCGCGACGTGAATGCCGGCAGAACACGGGGCATACCGCGTGGCGGGGGATCGGAGAAGAGGGACCCCAGCACTCCGCTGATCTCCGGCATCCCGAAGCTCGAGGCCGCATCCTCGAGGACCCTGGGGGGGAATCGTCCCCGGTGGCTGTCGTTGATCGCCGGGATCTCTCCCGTGGGCGTCAGCATCGTCACCCACCAGAGGGCCGTGAGCGACAGGCGGGAACGGAGACGGTCCGCGACGTCCGCCGAGATCCCGTGGGCATTGAGCAGGTAGGAAACGTTCCTGAGGAGCCCATAGGTGGCCAGGGTGTAGTTCCTCGGGGAGTGTTCAGAGTGCCCGCCATCCTCAAGAAAGTCCTGAGCTGCGTGCTCCTGCAGGCGCTGCAGGCCCAGGGCGAGCCAGCCGGCCGACTCCGCGAATTCCGGATAGGTCAGGGCGATCTGGACGAGCGTCGCGGACCCGTGCATCTGCCAGTTCCCTGGGCGATACCCCTCGCACCGCTGGATCTCGTACAGCCAGCGGGCGGCTCCGAGTACGCTTTTCAGGAGGCGCTCGCGGGTCGAATCCGGCAGGCGGCCCCCGGAGAGGATGTCGTACTCGATGAACATCCGGCTCCGTGTCGCCAATCCCAGTTCATAGTAGACCACGTCGAAGTCGGGGATCGAGCGCGTGATGACGTTCCGCTGCCGGTACCACTGCGTGAACAAACGGTCGAAGCACTCCAGGTACCGTTGTTCTCCCGTCATCACGAAGGCCTGCAGCAACGGCTTCGACCAACCCCAGTAGTGAAAGCCGTATTTGCCGTGCTTTCCGATCTCCCGGTTGAAGTCCACGGTATCGCCGAAATCCATCACGGTGCTCCCCCACACGCGCAGCCGGTTCTTCAGGGCGTCCCGGGCCCGCAGAAGCACGGAGTCCCGCTCATCGGCATGGTTTTCCATCAGGTTCCGGAACGAGGCGAGATCCGTCAACTGCTCGGTGTCCGTGAAGAGGCGGTATGTGGACGTGATGTACGATGGTCTCGGCTGCCTCAGGCGGACCTCCCTCCACCGGCGCATCGCCTCCGCGGACTTCCCCGTGTTCGCGGCCTCCACGACGGGAGCAAACTCCGGCCGGGCCGGATCAAGCGCGCGGAGCAGACCCCCCGTTGAGATCTGCCGGATCTCGTCGGCCATATAGCGGACGTCGTTCAACCGGGAGCTGTCGGAAAGGACCAGTTGTGCGAGGACCGGCGGTGCAACGGCCACCGACAGAGCGAGGACCATGGCCGGGAGGGACACAGCGATCGACCTCTTGAATGCAGTGGCCTTCACCAGCGGCCTCCCGATCAGTACTTGAATGATTTGTCAGGGTACGGGGGCGCTTTCGGGTCGGCGACCGGCTTCTCTTTCAATAGCTGCTGCAGGTGGCGGATGGCCGCGTCCAGCTGGGCGTCCTCCCCCTTGAAGGTGGCGTGCGGGAGGTTGTCCACGACGATGTCGGGCACCACCCCTTTCCCTTCGATCAGCCACTCCCCTTCGGGCCCAAAAACCCCGGTCTCCGCCGCCGTGGCGATCCCCCGGTCGACGAGATAGTTGGAGCTGCTGAGCCAGATCTCCCCGCCCCATGTCCGCGTTCCGATCACCTTCCCCAGTCCGAGCCGCCGGAATCCTTCGGAGAATGCCTCACCGTCGGACGCGGTCCGTTCGTTGCAGAGAACCACCATGTGGCCCCGGAAGGCATGTTGCATGTTCCACGTCGGTTTGCCGACGCGTCCCTGCCAGTAGAACCAGGCCTTGCGCAGAAGCTTTTCGAGGATCCAGCTGTCGATGTTCCCTCCGCGGTTGTGGCGCACGTCGATGATCAGTCCCTTGCGGTCGTACACGGGATAGAAATTCTTCGCCCACTCAGCGTAGTTCCCGCCCCCCATCGCGCGCAGGTGGACGTATCCAAGGTCCCCCTTCCCCGCTTCCTCGACCCGCATCCGCCGGGAGTTCTCCCACTCCGCATAGCGAAGGTTGTCCTCGTCCGAGAGCGAGATCGGCCGGACGATCAGGTCGTTCTCCTTCCCCCCGCGCGCGTTCTTCACGCGGAGCAGGACCTGCTGGCCCGCCTGATTTCTGAGCAGGAGTTCCGGCGACGGAACCGAAAGGGCCGGCGTGCCGTTGACCGCGAGGATCAGGTCCTTCTCTTCCACCCCCAGACCGGGCTGGGAAAGCGGCGAAGATACCTCCAGATAGTCGGGATCCGCCCGGTAGATATGGGCGATCCGGTATCCGCCGCCCGACTCATCCCTCTCGAGCCTTGCGCCGAGGGTGGCGATCCCGATCCGGTCCGCCGACCTGCGCGCGTCGCCGCCGTAGACAAACGTGTGCAGCGCCGACAGTTCACCGACCAGATTCGAGATCAGGTCAGCGAGTTCGTCGCGGTCGGTGACCCGCTCCACCAGCGGAAGGTGCCGATCCAGCAGCCCCTTGTAGTCCACGCTGTGCAACGTGGGGTCGTAGAAATAGTCGCGTTCCAGCCGCCACGACTCCATGAACATCTGCCGGAACTCCTCGCGCGGGTCCACGGTCAGCTGCCACCCGGCCAGGTTCACCTTGGCTTTCCCGAGATCGCCGGGCGGGCTCCCGTTCGTTTCGATCACGTAGAGGTCCTCGCCCTTCCGCACGAGGATCTTCTTCCGGTCCGACGGACATCTCAAAGCCGCGGACATCCTCCAGAACCGTTTTCGCGGAAACGTCCCGCGACTTGATCTCCACCGAGACCAGCGCGGTCTTCCCCTGATAGAACGCCGGCCGCTCACCCATGAAGAGGTACTTGTCGGTGAGCATGAGCCCTGTGTAGGCTCCTGCCGGGAGCGGGACCTCGAACACCCTCTGCGAGAGCCCTTCGGCGTCCACCCGGACGGTCACTCCTTTTGCGGCATCCTTCTTCTCCCCTTGCCGGCCGCCGTGTCGGCTTTCTGTGCGGCGAAGAGTTCGTCCGACGGGAGGAAGGGGAAGCGGAGTCCCTGTGCGAGGGCCACGGCGTAGACCTTGCGCGTCTTGTCGAAATACGGCTCAGGCTGCCTCGGGCCCCATGGGCTCGGGACGACGCTCTGGAACACCCGGTCAGAAAGGAAATAGAGCCATTTCCCGTCCGGCGACCAGGCCGGCGCGTAGCTGTCGACCCGGTCGCTGGTGACCTCAAGGGTCTTCCCCGACTCCACCCCGTACAGACAGATCTGATTGAAGAAGTTGCCGGCGGAGCGGGTGTAGGCAAGCCACTTGCTGTCCGGCGACCAGGACAGGTCTCCCGGCCCGCCCTCGACGGTCTTCAGGATGCGGAGGTTCTTCTTCTGCTGCACATCCAGGAGCCAGAGCTCTTCGTTCTTGTCGGTATAAGCGATCCATTTGCCGTCTCGCGACGGCTCGCCTCCCCAGCGGAGGACCTTCGCGTCGTTCGTCAGCGGACCCGGATCCCCGACGCCGTTGGCGGGAAGCAACGTGAACTCGGTTTCACCCGTCGCGTCTGACAGGGCCAGCACCTTCTTCCCGTCGGGCATAAATGTCGCGTTCCTGTAGCGGACCCTGTTGTTCTCCGTCAACCGGACGAATCTCCCCTGTTCCACCGGCGCCACGAACACCTGTCCGCGGGCCGTCAGGACCACCCGGTCTCCGCTGGGGGAGATCCCGAACGATGTGAGGTACTCCATCGGGTTTTTCACCCACTTCTCCCGGAGCTGATCGAGATCGGACGAGAGGGTGATGGGGACGGCTCTGTCGGTCCCGGCGGCGACGTCGTAGAGGCGGATGTCCGCTCCCAGCTGATAGACGACCTTCCCCGCGTCGATGGACGGTCCCTTGACGTCCCACCCCTTGTGTTTCGTGAGCTGGCGGAGATCCTTCCCCGAAGTGGTCATGGACCAGAGATTCATGGTCCCGTCCCGATCTGAAACGAAGATGACCCTTCCAGCGTGCACGAGAGGGGTCTTGCTGGTCCCTTCATAGTCCGCGGTCAGCTGGACCGCTTCGCGGTCGCCCGGACCGAACCGCCAGATGTTCTGAGCGGTCCCTCCCTGGTAGCGTTTGGTGTGGCTCCCCTGGAACGCCAGCCTGGTGAAGAAGAGCGTGTCTCCGGCGTACGACCCATCGCTGGCCTGTGCGAGCGGGACGATCGACGAGGCCGACGTCGCCGGATCGAACAGCAGCAGCTGCGGATTCGGGAGCGTTGAATACCGGGTGGTGGAGTACAGGATCTTCCCCCCTTTCGTCCACCCGATGACGCGGGCATTCCCGTCGTACGTGCAGCGATGCGGCACCCCCCCGCCGGCGGGCATGGTGTAGACCTCGGTCGGGCCGGCGTATTCCGCCGAGAACGCCACCGTGGAGCCGTCCGGCGAGAAGGCCGCGTAGATCTCGACCCCCTGGTGCGAGGTCAGTCTCCGCGCGGCCCCTCCCTCGATCCCCACCACCCACAGGTCCCCTTCGGCCGTGAAGATGATGGTGTTCCCGTGGATCGACGGTGCCCGGTAGTATCCCGCGGGAGCGGCCGCGGCCGTTGCAGCGGACATGCAGGCGATCGCTGCGCAGAGCAGCATGGGCAGTCGTAAGGCGCGGAGTGAGCTCATGGATCGTATCCGATGTGGGTGATGTGACAATATAGCAAAAGCATCGTGATGACCATAGAGGCGTGAACGGGCGGGTCAACCGAGCGGGAACCGGATCGTAAAGCAGACGCCGCCGGTGGTCGTCATTTCGAATGTCCCGTCCAGTTGTTCGGTCAGTCCTTTGATGATCGTCAGCCCGAGGGTGTTCGCCTGGTGCGGGTCCCAGCCGGGCGGGATCCCGACGCCGTCGTCGTTGACGGTGAGAACGAGTCGGCCTTCGCCTTCCCGCACGATGCTCACCCTGATCATCCCGGCGCGCTCGCCCGGGAAGCCGTGTTTCAGGGCGTTGGACACCAGCTCGTTGACGATAAGTCCGCACGGGATCGCCTTGTCGATCTCGAGGATGATCCCGCGGGCGTCGACCACGGACCGGACGGACCGTTTGCCGTACGAATACACCAGCTGGTCCACGATGGAGTGGAGGTACTCGTCGAATTCCACACCGGCGAGCGATTCAGACCGATAGAGACGCTCGTGGATCAGGGCCATCGACTTGATCCGGTTCTGGCTTTCGCGGAACGCCTCCGGGGCATTCGAGAGGTCCATGCTCTGAAGACTGAGGAGGCTGGAGATCACCTGGAGGTTGTTCTTCACGCGGTGGTGGATCTCCTTCAGCATGGCCTCCTTTTCTCGGAGCGATTCAGAGATCATCCGTTCGGTCCGGATGCGTTCAGTGATATCCCGGACGACCGCCAGGATCCTCCGTTCGCCCCCGATGCGGGTGCTCCGGAGAGAGGTTTCGACCCAGAAGGTCTCGCCGCCCGCCCTGCGCGCGGACCAGATCAGGGTCTGCGGCTCGCCTGCGAGGGCGTTCCGCAGATGCCGTCCCGCTTCTTCCATGGTGTACGGCGGGACGCCGGAGGCCAGGTAGGCCGCGGGGTCCGCAAGGGCCTGTTCTTTGTTTGCAAGGCCGTACATCCTCAGCATCGCCTCGTTCACGTCCAGAAGTCTGCCGGCGGCATCGAAGACGAAGATCGCCTCGTTGGTCGAATTGAAGATCTCCCGGTAGCTCCGCTCACTCTGCGCCAGGGCCGCTTCCGCGCGTTGTCGCTCCTGGAGTTCGGCCTCGAATCGCTGCGTCGTGAAGTCGATGCTGGAGATGGCCTTGCCGGTGAACAGCGCGGTGAAGAGGAGGAAGACCACGAAGTCCGCGAAGATGTTGATGGGTGTGTAGACCACGGCCGGCGGAGGCAGCAGATTGTGCGTCAGCAGGTAGACGCTCAGGCCGCCCGTCGCGATGGATGCTGCCGCGAGGGCGAAGGCCCCCCGCAAACCGAAGATCAGTCCGGCGAAGACCACGATGGCCAGGGTGCCCGCGAAGGAACTCGAGGTGATCGCCCCCTCGGTGAACGGGCCGATGGCAAAGATCGCCCAGATGACGAGCGTCGTCCAGTGGGCAGAGAGTCGTCAGATAGCCGAGGCGAAGGAGCAGAGAACCGATGACCGCATAGAGGAGCGTCGCCAGGAAGAACACCTCCTGTCCGGCCAGGAGCGACGAGGGGACGAAAAAGTAGACCAGGGTTCCGAGGAAGACGAAGAGGTGGGCGACGTGCAGGGTCTCCGCACGCCGTTGATCCCGAACGGTGGTCCACGTGCCTGGAACGCGGAAGAGCCTGCGCAGCAGGGCGAACAATGTGCGCATGGGGAGTGATCGCCTGCCGTCAGTGGAAACGATAGGCCAGACTCAGCGTGGCGGTGGGGACGAACGTCGCGGTCTTCCCGTAGCTCCCGTAGAAGAACAGCATGGGAAATTCCAGCCGGACATCCAGCTGCCTTGACAGGGGGATCCCCACTCCGATGTTGACGATGTTTCCCGCCGAGGTTCCCTCCGCCTCGTCGTGGTACGGCGCCGTCCAGTTGGGGGCCGTCTCGGTTTCCTCCCACTCCACGCTGGCCACCACAAAGCCGATCCCCGCGATGAAGTAGACGCTCTTCCTGGACGGACGGAAATTGAAGAGGGCGTTCCCGCGGATGCCGAACACGAGCAGCGTGGTGACATCCTCCCCGGTCACGGTCACGCTCCCCCGCTGGTCCGTGTAGCTTTCGGTCGTGTGGGAGTAGTACACGTCGGCTCCCAGCTCGAAGGCTGTCGAACTGGTGCCCGAGGCCCAGAGATAGGAGAACCCGGCGCCGAACCCGAGGCCCAGGTTCACGTCCGTCCCCACGCCGCCGCGTATCCCGAAGGAACCTCTGCTGCTTCCGGAGGTCTGACCGGATCCTGTGGAAGCGGTCATCAGGAGGCATGGTACAAGAAGCAGAGCGATGCGTGCAGGGTTCGGGTTCATGGCGGCTCCACGGGTCGTGGGTCCTGGATCGCGGACGGGATTTCCTTGCTCCCGGTTCGAGGAGGAACATACGGCTCGTTCTCCGAAAAGTCAAAGGCGCCATTCGCGTGAGCACGGGGCGTGGGCGACGGACAGAAGGCACTTGACTTTCGCCGGCCGGCATCGTACTTTGTACTTCAAAGTACATCAGGGGGAACCATGCCCAACATCGAGTCCGGGTTGCACGACCTCGCGGAGATCCGTTCCATGATGGAGCGGGCGTCGAAATTCCTCACCCTGAGCGGGTTGTCGGGGATCGGGGCGGGAGCGGTCGCGCTTGCGGGTGCCTGGACGGCGTGGGTGATGCTCGGGACGCCCGCCACCGGAACGCTTCCGGAGCAACTGCCGGCCGGGCTGGCACTCCGGCTGGCCGCCCTGGGCGCATCGGTACTGGTCCTGGCTCTCGGGACCGCCCTGCTCTTTTCGTCACGGATGGCGCGTCGGCAGGGACGGCCCCTCTGGGGTCCCGCAACGCGGCTTCTGCTGGGCGCGCTCGCCGTTCCTTTCGTTGCCGGTGGGAGCCTCAGCCTGCTCCTGCTCTTCCAGGGACACCTGTGGCTCGTTCCAGGGATGCTCCTGCTGTTCTACGGGATCGGCCTGTTCGCCGCCGGGAGTTTCACCTTCGGCGAAATACGGTACCTCGGGATCGCCCAGGCGGTTCTGGGGCTGGCGGCGGTCTTTTTCCCGGATCTCGGGCTGATCTTCTGGGCTGCAGGGTTCGGCATGCTGCACATCGTCTATGGCACCTTTCTCTACATCCGGTACGAGCGATGAGATCGCTCATCGGCAGGCTGAATCCGGTCTTCGACAGCCGCATCCGTCTCGGGATCATGGCCGCTCTCGTCGTACGGGATGCGGTGGATTTCACCGCTCTGCGGACCCTGCTCGACCTCACCGACGGCAACCTCGCGAGCCACATGGCAGTCCTCGAGAAACACCGGTATGTGCGCGTCAGGAAGGGGTTTGTGGGGAAGAAGCCTCTGACCACCTACCAGCTGACGGAGGGCGGCCGGAAGGCGTTCACCGACCACCTGGGCGTTCTCGAGGAGGTGATCCGCGGCACAGCGTGATTTTTTTTGAGTTGTTACTTTGTTTTACAAAGTACTTTGCACACTACCACACGGAGAACCGATGGAACCGAACCGACCCCGCCACGCCCGGCAGCTGCTCGGGCTCGCTCTCACCGCCGGCATCGCCGGAGACATGCTGCTCCGGGCCGCACCCTGGGGGGTGAATTTCTCCTTCTGGGGGATCCTCCTCCTTGCCATCGTCGCCGCGGCTTCACGCATCACCGGCGAACCCCTCCCCGGGGAAGCATGGATGCTGGCCGCCCTGGGGGGGATCTGCGCCGGAGCTGTGGCGCTGCGTGATTCGCCGGTCCTCACCGGCTGGAACGTCCTCGCGACGCTGTTCGCCGTGGCTCTGCTCGCCGCACGCCTTCCTTCCATGCGCCGGCTCACCCTCGTGAGCCTGTCCTGGACCATGCTCCTGCACGTCGCGTTCAGTATCGCCGGCATGGTCATGCTCCTCGGCGAGGACCAGAAACAGCGAACCCCTGACCCGGGACGCCGCACCGTCCCGTGGGGCGCCGCGGCACGCGGGATCCTCCTGGCACTCCCGCCTCTCCTTCTGTTCGGCGCCCTCCTGACCTCCGCGGACGCCAGGTTCGAATATCTTGTGAAGGAGGTCCTCGACATCGACCTCTGGAACATCGTGTCGCATCTCCTCCTGATCGGCCTCCTCACCTGGATCGGCGGCGGGTTCCTGCGCGGACGGTTCGTCCCCAACACCATCATTCTCCCCCACGGGGTCCGCCTGGGCGCCTCCGTGATCGGCGCCGTCGAAACCACGGTCCTGCTCGGATCGCTGAATCTCCTCTTCCTGGCCTTCATCGCCGTCCAGTTCTCGTACTTCTTCGGCGGCGAGACGGTCGTCCTGCAGACCCCCGGCCTGACCTACGCGGAATACGCCAGGCGCGGTTTCTTCGAGCTGGTCGGTGTGCTCTGCTGCGCCCTGCCGCTGCTTCTCGGAACGGAGTGGATGGTTCGGAAGGATCGGATCCCCAACGTGATCCTGTTCAGGACCCTGGCGGGAACGATGGTCCTGCTCCTCCTGACCATCCTCGCTTCTGCGGTCCAGCGGCTCTGGCTCTACGCCTCCGCTTACGGCCTGACCGAGTCGCGGGTCCACGCCGCGGCGGTCCTGCTCTGGCTTGCACTCGTCCTCCTCTGGTTCGCTGCCACGGTTCTTCGGGGGAGGCGCGATCGCTTCGTGTTCGGATCGGTCCTTGCGGGGTACGCCGTGCTGGCCGCGTTGAACGGGCTCAATCCCGACGCACTGGTCGCCAGGGTGAACATGGAGCGCACTGCGGAAGGGGCGGAGATCGACGCTGCGCACACGCTCGGGTTGAGCGCGGATGCCGTGCCGGTCGTGCTCGAGAACTTCGACCGCCTCGGGCGGGAGGATGCGGGTCTGTTCGCCAGGAAACTCCTCGATCGATACCCCGCAGGCGGGACAGGCGACTGGAGAACCTGGAACACCTCCCGGCTTCGTGCACGCCAGCTCGTGCGGGAACAGGCCCCTCTCCTGGAGAGGCACGCAATGTCCGGGTCAGGTCCCCGCTGACCCCGCGGTCGTCAACGCTTCACCGCTTTCAGGTCGTCCACGCGATCGAGGAGTTGTCCCGTGGAAGAATAGACGCGGAAGCCTATGGTGCGTTCGTCCGCGGAGATCACGAGGAAATTCGCCTGGGGGGTGAAACACCTGGAGGCCACGGACCATGGGGCCTCCTCCCGGGTGTAGTACGGCGCGCCGGCTCCTCCGGAGATCACGAACCATGTGGGATACCGGAAAGCGGGATTCGGCGAGAACACTCCGTCATCCAGGATGCCGTTACCGTTCCGATCGTCTTGCGCCGGGATCCCGACCGGCGTTGTCCGGTCTATGAGGAACCGCTGATAGTTGTGTTCGTCCGAACCGAGAACGAGTGCGACCTTCGGCTCCCCGCTCAGGAGTGTCCAGAGCTGGTTCCGGACGTCGACCATCCCGGGGCCCAGCGGCACGCTCTTCCCCCCTTCCACCTGATATGCGCGCCTGGTGTTGTTCCCTCCGTGCCACATCGCGTCGGATACGTGTCCGCCGGCGGGGAAGACCGGTTCCTGGGCCATGACCACGACGTGCTTCACCGCCGGGTCCTTTGCCGCGCCGGCCAGCTCCTTCTTCAGCCACTCCATCTGCTCTGGGAGAATGTACCCCTCCGGCGAGCCCCCGAACTCGGGGATCCGTTCGTGCGACGTGAACCAGTAGTTGTTGTTCAGCACAATGACCTTCACCGGTCCGTAGTGCAACGAGTACACCAGCTCGTCGTACGGCGGGCGGCCCGGCAAGCCCGCCGGGCCGTTCACGGGCTGGACGAATTCCCCCGCAAACACTGCCTCGGTGCTTTCGGTCGCGTACGGCCAGCGGTCGAGCGCGAATCCCCGCCGCGTACCGTCGCTGTAGAAGTTCAGGAGCGCCTCGTGATTGCCGATGGCGCTGTAGAGTGGCACCGCCTGCAGCAGCGGCCCGTAGGCCTCCCGGAACGCCATCAGCTCCATGCGGAACTCATCCATCGCATTCGTGTATCCCGCAACGAGGTCCCCCCCGAAAAGCAGAAAGGAGGCCCCCAGGCGCCGCATCTGCCTTGCGATCTGGGAACCGACCTGGCGGTTGACACCGGCATACTCGTATTCGCCGCCGCCGGTTGACGCACGGCCGTCACCGGCGTAAGCGAAGACGACGGGGCCCTTTCCCTTTGCCGGCGCCGAGCGGAACGCCAGCCACGGCGTCATGGCGGTGTCCCCCCCGGCGACCGCGACGGCCCGGTAGCGGTACTCCGCATCCGGCCGGAGCCCCCGGACTTCGATCTCCTGCCGGGTCTTCTCCCCCGATCCCGCGAACCTCCCCACACCGTCGCACTTCCACCGCTCCTTCCGCCGGACGGTCGGCGGAGAAGGTCACGACGCAGCGGCCCGGATCGTCGCTCATGACCCGGCCGAGCATCGGAGGCTGGACGATCGAGACCACCGGCACGATCAGCGAGTCGACCTTCTTGAAGTGGACCCTCGAATCGAAGATCCCCGCATGGACCGGTTTCCCTCCCGAGATCCTCAGGAGGTCGAGCCTGTAGCCCAGGACACCTCGGTCCGTCCATGCATTGGCATTTGACCGCGACCCGGGGTCGAAGTAGGTCTTCAGGGAGATGGTCGCCTTTCCCCGCACGATCTCGGCGGAAGCTCTGTACCGCGTCTCCGGGTAGTCGGTCAGCTGTTCGTCAAAATAGGCCTGGCCGGAGTGGACCCTGCCGTAGAGCGTCGTGTCGCCCAGATCCAGAAGGAGTGCGAACCCGCGCGGGTCCGACGACATCGTCTCCGAAGGAAGCAGCTGGCGCGTCCCGATGGCGAACTGCTTCTGGACGGGGCGCTGCGTGTACCCCGCGGCCGCAGGATCTTTGATCGAGGGAGGGGTTTCCGTCGGCAGCCCTTCCTGCCCGACCGCAGGGAGGGGAAAAAGCAGCAACAGCATGGGTACCCATCGGCGGAGATTCATCGGTTTCGGTCCTTTCCGGGGAAGCATACGCTAACGTACGGGAATTTTCCGGACGGCACAACTCCCTCTTTGACTTTGCGCTGACATACCGGTATGTTCCCCTGGTCCAGCACTTCACCGCATCCCGACCCATGAACCCATCCCCTGCCTTCGACAACGAACGGTATCTCGCCGAGCAGCGTGCGGCGATCCTGGAGCGCGTCGCGAGATTTGAGAACAAACTCTACCTTGAATTCGGGGGGAAGCTGCTCTTCGACTTCCACGCCGCCCGCGTCCTCCCCGGCTTCGATCCCAACGTGAAGATCCGCCTGCTCCAGCAGTTGAAGGACAAGGCCGAGGTCCTTCTCTGCATCTACGCCGGGGACATCGAACGGAAGAAGATCCGCGCGGACTTCGGCATTACCTACGAATCCGACGTCCTGAAGCTCATCGACGACCTGCGCGGCTGGGGGATCAGCGTCACCGGCGTCATCATCACCCGGTTCGACGGACAGCCCTCCGCCCTGCTCTTCCGGAACAGGCTCGAGCGGAGGGGGATCCGGGTGGTCCTGCACCGGTTCACGAAAGGGTACCCGGTGGACGTGGACACGGTGGTCAGCGACGAGGGGTACGGGGCGAACGTCTATCTGGAAACCACGCGGCCCATCGTGGTGGTCACCGGGCCCGGGCCGATGAGTGGCAAGCTGGCGACATGCCTCTCCCAGCTCTACCACGACTGGCGGCGGGGACAGCACGCGGGCTACGCGAAGTTCGAGACCTTCCCCATCTGGAACCTCCCGCTCAAGCATCCTGTCAACCTCGCGTACGAGGCGGCAACGGCGGACATTCGGGATTTCAACCTGATCGATCCTTTTCACCTGGAAGCGTACGGCGTCACGGCGGTCAACTACAACCGGGACGTCGAAGCGTTCCCCCTGCTCCGGAGGATCATCGAAAAGATCACCGGAGAGCAGTCGTTCTACAGATCCCCGACCGACATGGGAGTGAACCGGGCCGGCTTCGGGGTCGTCGACGATGGGCAGGTCCGGTCCGCGGCAACGCAGGAGGTGATCCGGCGATACCTCCGGTACGCCTGCGAGTACGCGATGGGGGTGGCCGACAGGGAGACCGTGCAGCGCACGGAGCTGCTGATGAAAGAGCTTTCAGTGGGACCGGAGCACCGGCGTTGCGTCGGACCGGCCCGGCAGGCGGCCCGCGATGCCGAGACGGGCGGGAAGGGAAACGAGGGGATCTACTGTGGCGCGGCCGTCGAACTTCCCGACGGGACCATGATCACGGGCACGAACTCACCGGTGATGCATTCGGCGTCGGCCCTGGTCTTGAATGCGGTCAAGCGGCTGGCCGACCTTCCTGCCGCCGCCCACCTCCTCCCCCCGGTGGTCATCGCCGCCCTCTCACACCTCAAGAGGGACGTCCTTCACCGAACGATGCTCAGCCTCGATCTGGAGGAGACGCTGATCGCCCTGAGCTTCAGCGCCACCAGCGATCCCGCCGCGCGATCGGCCGTTGAGAAACTCAAGGAGCTCCGCGGATGCGAGGTACATCTCACCCACATCCCTCCGCCGGGCGACGAGGCCGGACTGCGCAAGCTGGGGGTGAATCTGACCAGCGACCCTCAGTTCGTCACGAATCAGCTGTTCCAGACCTGAGACCACCGGCGGTCGCGAAAACCACAAGGTCTCTGGATCGCTCCGGCACAAACTCCTCCATCGCCAACCCGCCGTAGACCACGGTATCCACAAATCCTGCTCTCGGAAAGCAGACCGCACAGCGGTCCCTTCAGGATCGGCCGCAATGCGATCGATCGCATTTCGTGAGCGATCCCGCCGGTCTGCTTCGTCAGCCTGAGAATGTTGAACCTGACAAGCGGTCCTTCGAAATCATAGAATCGAACGTAGGTCGTCCCGCCGGTCTCCTTCACGTTCTGGATGCGCTCCTTCGCCGCAAGGATCCTGTCGTAGTTCAGCGTCTGGAGCACCAGCATACCCCCCGGGCGAAGGGCCGCGGCAAAACTCCTGAGCGACGCGCGGAGGTCGTCCTCCGTCAGGAGGTGAGGGAGCGAATTGCCGAGGCAGAACACCGCATCCGCCGGCGGCGACACCTGCCCTCCGATATCCTGAAAGGAAGCGGCAAGGATCCTGATGGCGAGGCCGGATGCGGCGGCCCGCTCCTCAAGTGCCTTGAGCATTTGAGCCGAGAGGTCGGCAGCGGTCACAATGACCCCGAGCCGCGCCAGCACGAGCGACAGGAACCCGGTGCCACACCCCGCATCAACAGCGCTCCGGATGCCGAATCGATCGACGATCTGCCGGAACACCGGCATCTCGCGGTCAAAACGCTGTTCGAATCCCGTCATCCGGTCGTATTCCGGCGCGAGCCAGTCGTAGAAACCGGCTATACTGCTCTTGTCGTCCTGAAGGGGATCCATAGGATAGTCGCCCGGCTTTGAGCGGGCATGTCGTGGGATACGCCGGCGTGATCCTTATGAACATAGCGCGACCGTCGCAGAATGTCAACATCGCTTCGGCTGGGCGGTTTTGTAGGCGGGTTCTCCATTCTCGTCGGTGAACCGACCCGGGATAGCCCGATCGTCCTTCCCGTTTTCTTCCATCCCATTTCTTCAAAATCACCCATCACCCGACCTCGTTCGGAAGCGTTGATCCTGGTTGGCCAATAGTGGCCACCCGCTCCTGCAAAGTCCTATTCTCTGCCCGAATTCGCCCGTATCGGGAACCATCAAACGCGCCTTTTCTGCCACGCTGGCATGCTTCTTGGCCTCTCTATAGAGGACCGGTCCACCGAGTTTCGGACCGGGAGTTCGGGCCACAGACAGGGGACAATTGTGTCATCGAAGATCCTGGTCGTAGAGGATGAGGCGACCACCAAAGCGCTGATCCAGTACAAGCTGAAGAACAGCGGCTTCGAGGTCGCCAGTGCCGACGACGGGACGGAAGCCCTGGCATTCGTGGCGCAGCACGAGGTGGACCTGATCATCCTCGATCTGATGATGCCGTTGATGTCGGGGAACGAATTCCTCATCGAACTCCGGCGTTCCGGGAACCGCGTGCCGGTCATTGTGCTGACCGCCCGGACGCTCGAGAAGGACATCGTCGAAGCTCTCTCCCTGGGTGCCGACGACTACGTGAAGAAGCCATTCAGTCCATCGGAGCTGATCGCCCGCGTGCGCTCGCTTCTCGGAAGGGTCCAACGAGTATGAACACGATTCTCCGGGTTCTGCTGATCGTCGCTTCGGCTTCGGCCTTCGCACAATCCAACGAGGTGATCCTGCTGGGACAGTACGGCGGATATGACCCGGACGTGCACCCGGGCGACAGGCTCCTGGGAATGGAGTTCTACACGAAGGTCTCTCCCGCCTGGAAAGTGTTCGCCGGGGGGGCGATCCAGCAGCGGTTCGGCGAACAGGACCGCAGTCTGGGGGCGGGCGCATATTTCATCCCCGACAGGCAAAATTCGTTCTTCGCCAACCTGCAGATCGGATTCTCCCCGGTCGTGATCCCCGGGGCGGACATTTCAGTGGAGTACACTCGTGCCCTCGGCCAGGTCATGACCGCCTCCCTGCTGTACCGCTACATGGGGTTCCATGACGCCACGGTGCATATCGTTGCGCCCTCCACGACCCTGTATGCTTTCCCGGGATGGCTGCTCACCGTAAAGGTGTTCCTTTCGAACCTGGTCGGTTCGAACACGCTGACGGGGTCATTCCTGGCACAGGTATGGTATGAGCCCAGCGAGACGTGGTCGCCGGGTATCAGCTACGCGGTCGGGAACGAGTCCTACCGGGCAGGATCCCTCGCGGACGTCACCACGGCGGCGTCGTGGAGCACCTCCGTCGGCGGCAAGTTCCGGGTGAGCGACAGTGTCCGGCTCCGGCTCTCGCTCGAACATGTGAACCGCATCGGCGCGTATCAGTTGAACACCCTCTTCCTCGCAGTCACGTATGGCTGGTGAAACGGTCGTGGGCCCTCTCCTCCACATCCTCGTGGTCATCGCCCTGTTCCTGGCGGCAGCGACGATTGCGCTGGCGATCGCCCTCGCCGTGCGAAAGGTGGTCGTCGACATCCGGCGTGTGCAGACCGTACGACACGCAGAGCGCTATCGCGAGGTGATCACGGGGATCCTGCTCGGTGACGATGCCGGGGGCGACGAGTCTCTTTCGCAATGGACCATCCGTAATCGACCGGTCCTGGACGCGCTCGTCGCGGAGATCCAAGGCCGGGGGTCATGGAACCGCCGAGCGGCACTGTTCGGTGTCCTGGTGGACATGAGCAGGACCCTCTGTGGAGAGCCGCTCGGCCGCGTCGGCACACTCTACGAACGGTGCGGCTTCGTGCGTCGGGCGCTCCGCGATCTCCGCAGCGCCCGCTGGTGGGTCCGGGCCCGCGCATGCCGGGACCTGGGCACCATGCGCTCGCGCCGTGCGCTCTACGCACTTCTGGACCGGCTGCATGATCCCTCGGACGAGGTTCGCCAGGAGGCTTCGCTCGCCCTCGTGGCGATCGTCGGAACAGGCGAGGCGATGGGGGCGATCCTTCACGAGGTCGGTGAGATCAACCCGTGGTTCGCACTCCGTCTCTCCGTTGCCGTGAACGCGGCCGCGGCGGAGGCTCTGGAGCACCTCGTCGACGCGCTCTTCTCCCCTTCGGCTTCCGTCCGCCGGTTCGCCGTCATCGTCCTGGGCGAGGTGAAGGATCCCTCAACCGTCCCCGATCTTCTGCAGGCGCTCGCCTCGGCCCACATCCCGATCCGGGCGGAGATCCTCGCCACACTCGGAAAGATCGGCGACGGCCGGGCGCTTCCCGAACTCCTGGCCGGGGTGGGACACCCGGATGCCAGGGTCCGCCTGGCGGCTCTTGCGGCCGTCGGCGACCTCGGTGCTCCGGGGTCTGCCGCGACGCTGGCGCAAGCCGTCCGTTCGGCCCCGGTCGACGAACGCCGGGCCGCTGCGGCATCCCTGGTACGGCTGCTGGAGGCCTTTCCGCTGGAGATCGGCGCGTGCATCCGCGAAGCGGACATTGCGGCATCGGAGGTGCTTCTGGAAGCTCTCGACAATGCGGGCGCCGAGTTGCCTGAGCCGCCGTCGATGGCGCGGGGGGCCGCATGATCGAAGCCCTGCACATGCTCCTGGAGCTCTTCGGCAACGCCGTGGTGGGATACTTCATCCTGGTGAACGTGGCTGCCATGCTCCTGCTCCTGGCCTCCTGGATGGAGATCCGGCGCTACCTGCGACGGAATGCCTCGGTGAACTACCGCGTGCTGATGCAGTCCGAACTGGTACAGCCGATCTCGATCGCCGCGCCCGCCCACAACGAGGAAGCAACGGTCGTCGGCAGCGTCCTCTCGCTGCTGCGGCTGAACTACGCGCGGGCAGAGGTCATCGTCATCAACGATGGGAGCACGGATGACACTCTGGGGGTCCTGACGCGCGAATTCGACCTCCGCAGGACCAGGCGGCTCTACGCCGCCGCGATCCCGACCAAAGCCGTCCGGGGCATCTATGTGTCACGGAGGCCGGAGTTGAAACAGCTGGTGGTCGTCGACAAGGAGAACGGCGGGAAAGCGGACGCGCTCAACACCGGGCTGAACGTCTCCCGCTATCCTCTCTTCTGCGCGATCGACGCGGACTCCATCCTGGAAGACGACGCCCTCCAGAGGGTCGCCAAGCCCTTCCTCGAAGACGAGCAGGTGGTCGCCGCAGGAGGCATCGTTCGGATCGCCAATGACTGCGTGGTCCAGCGAGGACGCATCCGGCAGGTCCTGCTTTCCCATCACCTGCTCCCGCTGTTCCAGATCGTCGAATACTTCCGGGCGTTCCTCTCCGGACGAATGGGATGGAGCCGCGTGAACGGACTGCTCATCGTCTCGGGCGCCTTCGGCCTCTTCCGGAAGGATGTGATGATCCAGTGCGGTGGATACGCGCACGACACGGTCGGGGAGGATATGGAGCTCGTTGTTCGTTTGCACCGGTACCTCATCGAACACGGGATCCCCTACCGGATCGTCTTCGTCCCCGATCCCGTCTGCTGGACGGAAGCGCCGTCGAGTCTGGGCGTGCTTGCGCGGCAGCGTAACCGCTGGCACCGGGGTTTGCTGGACACGCTCTTGCGGCACCGGGGCATGTTGATGCGGCCACGGTACGGAACGATAGGCCTTCTTGCAATGCCCTATTTCGTCCTGTTCGAGCTCCTGGCCCCGGTGGTGGAAGCTGCCGGTTATCTGCTCCTTCCGGTGCTCTTCCTCGCTCCATCTCATAACCCTCGAACTCCTGGGGACCTTCTTCCTGGTCTCGGTGGCCTACGGCGTCTTCCTCTCGTCGGGAGCCGTGCTGCTGGAGGAGATCTCGTTCCACCGCTATCCGAGGCCGCGCGACCTCGTACGGCTGCTCCTGGTGGGCATTGCGGAGAACTTCGGCTACAGGCAGCTCACCGTTGTTTGGCGGCTACGGGCTTTCATCGACCATGCGCGGGGGGTCCGCAGCTGGGGAGCCATGCAGCGGGTAGGGTGGGCAGCGTCCGGTGCGGCTCCGGCGCTGGGAGACAACAGATAAGGCGGCAGAATCACCACGGACAGCGGACACAGCATGCAACGGCCAACCATCCTTGTGGCAGAAGACAACCAGGTCAATCAGCTCGTGGCGCGCAAGATCCTCGAAGGGATCGGGTGCGAAGTGACCATTGCGGCAACCGGCCTGGAGGCCGTGGCAAAAGCCTGTGAGCGGCGGTATGATCTGGTCCTGATGGACCTCCACATGCCGCAGATGGATGGACTCGAGGCCACGCGTACCATCAGGACCATGTCGGCCCACCAGCCCGTGGTGATCGCCTGCACCGCACACGTTTCGGCGGAACATCGGGCCGCCTGCAGGGCGGCGGGGATGGACGATTTCCTCGGGAAGCCGGTCCAGAAGGAGGATCTCGAACAGGCCGTAGGACGGTGGCTGGACGTCGTGATCGAACGGGCGGCACGTTCGTCGGTGTCGGGCATCGCGGGCCGACTCGCTCAACTGGCTGCGGAAACTGACGACGGGTTCGTGCGGGAGATCGCCGAGGTGTTCATCAGGACGGGTGCCGGGCTGGTGCAGACGGCAGCGAGGGAATGGGTCGGAGGAGATCGGCAGGCCGCAGTGAGGGCGATCCATTCGCTGAAAGGAGCTTCCGGGAACGTCGGTGCCGAGGAGTTGATGACCCGTTGCGGAGCGCTTGAACAGAAAGGCCGGGAGGGGACGTTGGACGAGAATGACCTTTCCCTCCTGGACGAGCTCTTTCGTAAAGCGGTGGCAGCGATCGCCGCTTCCGTCGGGGCGACCGCCACGATTGGTCCTGAACCGGGCCGTCCAGGACCGTAGGTCGGGCCTCCCAGCCGAAGTCAGGGAGCCCTATTTCGTCAGAACCATTTTGTTGGTCAACGACTTCCCGTTGGCCGAAAGGCGGCCAACATAGACCCCGCTCGGCAGCCCCCGCGCTTCGAACCTCACCCGGTACTCTCCGGGTGCCCGCTGTCCGTTCACCAGGACCGCCACCTCCCGTCCGAGAAGATCGTACACCGCCAGGTCCACCCATCCTGAGCTCACGACCCTGAAGACGATCTCCGTGCCCGGATTGAATGGATTCGGGTAGTTCTGCAACAGGGCCGTCCCCTCTGGCACCCCCTGCGTGGCGACAGAGGTGAGCAGATCCGTGGGCTTCACGTAGGACGGTGTCCTGCCCGTGATCGTCCTGGTTTTGGTCAACGTCCGTCCCTTGAGTGCCGGGTGAGCGGTGGTGTAGCGGTATGCTCTGAACACCGAGTTGTACATCGGGTATTGATCAGTGATGATCTGCTTGATCCCGTCTTCGGTCACGGGATTGACATATTCCCAGACCATCTGCGGCGTGTTCACCGCATCGCCGTAGGTCACCTCGAACAGGTGCCCCTGGGAATCCGAGCAGATCAACGTGTTGTTGTTGTTCAACCGCTGTTCGCTCCCGCCGATCGTGCTGAAGAAACTCTGATCGTTCTTCGAGCAATAGATCCAGACCACCTGGTTGGAGATCAGCTTGTTCTGCTTCATCGCGTCTTTGTTCGGGTATATCCACGTATAGTATCCCGCTGCGGGGGGATTCACATACGACCCCGTGTTCACCTTCGATGAATTCAGATACGGATCGACCTCGAAGACATACGACTGCGACACTCGTTCGAAGAGATACTCTCCATTGTTGAAGATCTGGATATTCCCGGCCCCCGGAAGGCCGGGCTTGATCCAGTGGACGTCGTGACTTCCACCGATCTGCTTATTTCCGGTCGTCGAGGAGGTCCAGTCCGCGAGGATCGACGGAGGATCCCCCTGAGCGTATCGGGCCGGGTCGCCGAACCGATAGAGAAAGTCGCCCGCGCTGGTTGCGGCCAGCGCGATACTTCCCGCCGGGTTGCCGGCGAGGAAGGTATTGTCGTGGTCGATCACGTACAATTCGCCGTGGACGCTGTTGATCACGATCTGCCCGAGAGAATCGTTGTAGTCGATCGAGTTGCAGTGGAGCCAGTCCTTTTTCAGCGGCTTCCCGGGCATGTTGATGTCGATCCGCCCCGGATAATCCGCGATCGTCTTCCCCTTCCCCACATAGTTCAGCCTGGTGGAATCGTAGTTCTGGATCACATGATCGAAGAACCACCATTCCCAGACGACATTCCCCGCGGCGTCCACCTCGACGACCGCATCCATCTGGCCGTCGTTGTACGTGCCGTTCGCCGGATTTGCGCCCGCGGCAAGCGCCTGTTCCCGGGAGATGTTCTTGTTGGCGATGTAGAGCGTTGTCGGGGCGTTCAGCTTCTTGTTGAAGATCCGGGTCCAGTCGTGGTGCGGGAAATAGGTGGTCCGCTTCTCGGTGTATTCCCACACGGTGTTCCCGTTCCAGTCGAGTTCCCGGAATCCGCCGAAGCCGCTCGGGTCGGATTTCGTGGCATCGAGCAGATTGCCGTTGTCCAACAATCTGGGATTCGTCCCGATGTTCCACTGGTTCACGATGTACCCCTCCATATCGATCAGGTACGTCTTTCCCTTCGCCGCGAACAACGTGTATCCATTGTACGTCTTCGAGGAATCCCAGTATCGCACCTCGGTCGCACCGATGAAGCTCTCGGCCGTGCCGCTGGTCCCCTCATCTGCCGCCCCCTGAGAGAACAGGCAGGTCGTAGGAGCGACTCCCGCGACAAAGAACAACAGTGTTCGTATGTTCATGACTTACCCCGAGTATTCTCGACGAAGGAGGATCTACTTGCTCAGGATCATCATTCTGGCCTGAGACCAGTTGCCTGCACGAAGACGGTACACATATGTACCGCTCGGCAGGCCCGACCCGATAAAGGCTGCCTGGTGCGTCCCTGCCTGCATCAGCCCGTCAACGAGGACTCTCACCTCCCTGCCCAGCACATCATACACAGCGAGCTGCACATGAGAGGCAACCGGAAGTTGATACGTGATCACGGTGGTCGGATTGAATGGGTTGGGATAGTTCTGCGTCAGCGTGTAGGCCGATGGCGTCCGCGCTTCCCCGACCGCGGTCGGATACTTCTCCACGAAATCGCCCGGGATCAGCACCTTGCCGGTGAAGGCCGGATAGTCCGTCCCATACTTGTAGACACGAAAGACCGCGTTCATCTTTCTCCTGCTCTGGCGGGGTCGTCCGGGATGGGATCCCCCTGCGTCGAGAGGACCGGTGGCGACCACCGGGCAGACGTACTTCCAGACCACCTGCCCACTCTCCGTCACCTCGGTGAACGTGCCGTGCGTCCCGTCGTCAGATGATCGTATTCCCGTTCGGCAGTCGGTGCGCTCCCGAGATCGCTTCGGCATACAACGAACTCGGAGGGCTCGCAATGTAGGTCCACGTGAAGGAGGTCGGTCCGAAAACCGCTCCTGCGGACCTGGTGTACCCGCCTGTCGAATCGAGCGGGGGGGTGAACTCGTCGATCGAGGAGTAGTTCCTGCCCAGCCCGTTGTTGAACACGGTGATGTTCCCTGCACCCGGGCACCCGTCGTCACCCATTCCGCATCGTGCTGTTGATAGAGCTTCTGGTCCGCGGAGTGCCGGACCGGTAGGCGACGGGATTACCCCAGCGGTACAGCAGGTCCCCGCCTTTCCCCCGCTTGCCGCCGGTGTGGGCCTCGCTTCGGCCGTCGTCGTTCCGTGATCGATGATCCAGACCTCGCTGTTCCCCCGGACACTCAGCGCGATCTGGTCCAGTGCCGGATTGTAGTCGATCGAATTCATGTGGTTCCAGAAGAGCGGGATGTTCTTCTGGTCGCCGGCGGCATCGATCAACTCCGGGTGGTCTTTGACCACACCGTAGTTGGATTCGCTGGCATCGTAGTCCTGGATCAGGTGATCCCAGACATGCCATTCCCAGACGATCGTGCCCCCGGAGGGGTAGGTTGGCTGGATCTCGAACACGGCGTCCGGGAGCATCATCCCCTTTTGCTGGACCTCCGGCTGCAGCTTCGAGGGATTGAAGCCCGCGGCGATGACTTCGGCGTAGGTCTTCTTCTCGACCACCAGCATGATGATGTTGCCGTTCGGCAGCCGCCGGATGTCGTGGTGCTGCATGTAGGTCGCGGTCGAAATGTCCATCGACCATACGAGGGTGTTGTTCCAGTCGTATTCCTCGATCCCTCCCCCCTCTCCGCCCCCGGTGCTCAACGCCCCCTTGGTCATGGCCGACCTCAGCAGGTGGCCGTTCTCCAGCAGGTAGACCGATTGGCCGGGCTCATACCGGCTCCCGCTCCACTGACGAACGATGCGACCGTCGTTGTTGATCAGAAAGGTCGTGGTATCGTGCTTGGGGGCGAACAGCGTGTATCCCTTGAACACCTTTGTGGTGTCGTTCAGGAAGAGCCCGACGGTCCTGGTCTGCCCGGAGGCGGTCCCGATCGCGAGCATGAGCGATGCGGCAACTACGAGTGTACGTTTCATGGCATCCCCTGATCGGTGCACTGAAACTACTTGACCAACAGCATCTTCGTTGTTCCACAGACGCGCCCTACCGTCAGCCGACAGAAATAGACTCCGGCCGGAAACCGTGAGGCATCCCAGGTGACCGTGTACGTCCCTGCCTGCTTCTCCCCGAGAACCAGTACGTCAACCTCCTGTCCGAGCACATCGTACATGGCCAACCGCACATCGTCGCCCGCCGACTCCCCCGCCACGATGAACCCGATCGTCGTCGTCGGATTGAACGGATTGGGATAGTTCTGCAACAGTTTCGTCTCCGACGGTACAGCTGCGGAGCGATTCGTCCACTCCGGTCGTCGAGAACGTAGGTCCGGACCATCCGGAACCCGACATGGTACCACGGATGGTTGGGGTCCTGGGGACCGCGGTAGTATGACGGATTCCGGTTCGACACGCGGGAGTGGCCGTCGTTGACGCTGGTGGTACTGTAGCCGTTGTACCAGTTGCCGCCGCGCATTCCGCGGTACGCCTTGCCGTCGGGCATGATGAAGCCGCTGTCCGGCCCTTTCGGGTTGTCGTACGGACTGACGCTATAGTAGTTGTTCCCGTACCAGTCGTTCACGAATTCCCAGACGTTTCCCGCCATGTCGTACAGGCCGAAGGCGTTCGCACCGCTGGTGGTCTGATAGCTCGAGGCACCGCCAGGCCAGTTGAATGCCGCTTTCTGCTTCAGGGCCCCATCGTAGAATCCCACCGGGGTGGTATAGGGATACGAGCCGGTCTCGTAAGGATCTCCCCGAACCGGGCCAGTTCGCCCTGGTCACATCCTGGTCGTTCCCCCAGGGATAGTTGTAGTAGGGGTTCGTCTCCCCTCCCCTCCCCGCATATTCCCATTCGGCTTCTGTCGGCAGGCGGAATCCATCCCGGGTAAGATCGCACGTCCACGTCTGCACGTTGTAGCACTCCTGGAGTACCCTGGCCAGACCGGCCCAGTTGCAGAGCGCCGCAGCCCCTTTCCACATGACGCCGACCAGCGGGTGCTGGGCGCGGAAATCCACCACGGAGAAGGTGCTGCCGTTCCAGCCGATGCTGCTGTACGACGCACACGAATTCAGATAGATCAACGTATCCGTTCCTCCCGGGAGGAAGACGCAGTTCCCGCGCACCTCGAGGCGTCCTGCAGCGAGCGCGGCGTTCAACACCGAAGCGCACCGGGCGTTCGTAAATTCGAACCGTGAAACGTAGAAAGCGTTGACCTTCGCCTTGTGGATGGGAAGCTCGTCGCTGGGGTGGCTCGGATCGACGAAGCCGAAATGGTCCCCCATGTCGAATTCTCCGCCGGGGACCAGCACCTCGTTGGTCGTGTCGGTCGCCTCGGCCGTTCCTCCCCGGACACAAAGGACATTCATTGTAGAAGTTTTCACCTCGTAGGTCGCGATCCCGTACTGGAAATCCATGTACCACGCCCTGGTCGGCGAGTTGACCTGCGATGTCGACGACCAGAACTTCCCAGCCGGAAATCCCGGAAAGAAAGACCGGTCGACCGAAGGGTTGGACAGCCCCTCGTCGTTCAACGACTGCAGCTCCTTGAGATTCGGCACGCGCCAATCCCGGTAGCCGCCGATCGACCTGGACTGGCCGTAAGTCAGGGCCTCCTCCCATGTCATGGCGGCGACAGACTGGTACTTCTGCCATGTCAGGCCGGTCGACAGATCGGTCACGGTGCTGTCGCTGTTGTCCCGAAAGCGCGTGTCCAGCGTGGCGGAGGTCAGGGATTCTCGCACCGCCCGGACGTGAAAGCGTTTGCCTCCGCCGGCACTCAGGGTCTCCGTCTTCGGGTGGGGGCCGATGCCACCGCCGGCGTTCACCACCCAGATGCGCGTGGTGTCTCCGACGCGCCTGTCGGCGGACCACCAGTATTCAGCGACGGTCTTCGAGAAGTATGACGTATCCATCGCAGGATTGACCCGGTCCAGGTGTACGATGCCGAAAAGTTCATGGCTCGCGGGAAGCCTCCAATCCGAATAGCCCGCCAGGGACAGTGTGTCGCAATAGGCGACCGCCCGCTCGTAGGTCATCTCACCGCCGTCGCTCTGCTGCCACATCAGCCCCGTGACCCTGTCCGTGACCGTTCCGCCCCCACTGGCCGTGAGTGAGGGGACGTTGATGAAGTAGTCGGAATCCTCGCCGAACGTCTGCGTGTAGTCGGCCGTTTGCCCGGTGTCCGGGAGCTTCCGGACGGGTATCCCGACCTGCGGTGACGTCGCGATCGGCGGCTGCGAGAATCCTGAGACAGCCGACACGGCGATCGCAAACACGAGGATCGGTAGTCGATCTCTCATCAGTGTGTCCTTGCGATATTGCATCTACACATCATCAGACCGATCTACCGCATCAACATCATCGGTCGCGCCACTGCATGGCCCCCTGCCACAAGCCGGCAACAGTACAACCCTGTGGGCAGGCCCGAAGCATCCCAGATGACCTCATGCGCACCGGCTGACTGCGACTCCCCCACGAGATCTGCCACCTGCCGGCCGAGCAGATCGTAGACCACGAGCTTCACCACGCCGGCTGCCGGCAGGGAATACCTGATCACCGTCGTTGGATTGAACGGGTTCGGGTAGTTCTGGCTCAACATCACTCTTCTCCGGCAACGGAGTGGTGGCCGCCGCGGACGACACTGGACCTGAGGCCTTCAGAGAATAGGAGTATGCCACCTCGCCGTTTCGCCTCCCGCCGGTCTCGTGTTCAGGAAGATACGATACGGATGTAAGCTCACCGTCGCCTTGTGTCGGTCACCGACACCCTCAGGTACCCGGAACTGGAATAGACCACCCCGTGGGTGTAGCCGTACTTCGCCGCCAGGCCCGTGTTGGAGTAGCTTTTCTCCGGATTCGCGAAATTGAAGTACCCCGGCTGTGGGAGTTCCTGGTAGACGATACCGTCGAGCTCCTGTTTCACGAAAACATGATCGTGGCCGTGGAAGACCGCCGTCACGTGGTTGTCGACCATCAGCTGATGTAGCGGTCTGGGCCAACGGGGCCTGGCCGCGGCGAATCCCCAGGAACTGTCCGCGTTGCGTCCTCCCATCTCGTAGAACGGGACCGCTTCGATACCGCCGCGCCCTTCGGGGTCGAGCCCTCCCACGAGCTGATGGGTAAAGACGAACTTCAGTCTGGCCGTGCTTCTGGCCAGGGTGCTCTCGAACCATCGGTACTGCCGCTCGCCCAGCGTCCAATCCCACAGATTCCTGGTCGCTCCGGGCTTGTTCACTGTGTGCCAGTACGGGTCCAGTACCACGAACAGGGCGCTCCCCCACTCCCACGCGTAGTAGCTCTGCCTCTGTCCCACGAAGTCTTCGTGCGTAGTATCGCCGGAGTAGAACCCATCAGGAACGGGATTCGGGAAATAGGACCTTCTCGTCCGGGTGGCCAGGACGGCGAGATTGTCCGGGGTCCCATCCAGAAGCCATCCGAGTTCCCCTTCGTGATTCCCGAGCACGAGCATCAGCGGGATGGAGTGTCCATATCGCCCAAAGTATGAACGAAGCAGGAGGTGCCGCGACGTCACTGCGGGAAAGATCCTGCACCGGCAGCTTGTCAGACATGAATGTATCACCCAGGTCGATCAGAAAATCAGGACTCGCGGCCATGATATTGTCGAGGGTGCGATCGAAAAGATTGGCGTTCGTGGCCGTGTCGAGATGCGGATCGGCCTCGATGGCGAAGGCGAAGGGACTTCCACCCCCTCTGGCCGTGTTGAACGTGTGCTCCGCGCGCGCGAGGTATTCCACGGAACCAGCCTGCCGGTATCGGAGGCGGTACCAGTAAGGAGAATCAGGTTTCAGCGGGGAGATCGTTGTCGTTACGGGGATGCCCGCACGAGCGGTCACCGGGGAAGTCTGGCCGAATAGGCCGATGGCGCAGTTCCGAACTCCACGAAGAGCTCAACGTCCCGGTCCATGCAGACGTTGAGGGCGACAGAGGTTGCGGTAGGACGACCCAGGAGTTCGCTGCATACGAACACAGTGGAGTCCGTTGTCGCCCCGACGACCTGCCCGGAGGCCAGGAGAAGCCCCGCGAGAGCCAACGCCTTCGCCCTTGATCCTCTCCCTATGTGGCGTTCGCGCACCAGGCCCCCTATTTGAGAATGACCGCCTTGCGGGTCACCACTCCCCCGTGGGCAGACAGCCGGTAGAAGTAGACCCCTGATGGAAGAAGGGACGCATCGAAGACCACCTCGTGAACGCCCGCCTCTTTCCAGCCTCCGGCGAGCATCGACACCTCCCTGCCCATCAGGTCGTAGACAGCGATCCTCACATCACCGGCCGCCGGCAGGTGGTATCTGACGACCGATGTGGGATTGAAGGGGTTGGGGAAGTTCTGCTCCAGCACGACCTTGGCCGGCAGCGGAGTCTCGAGCTTCGTCTCCGACAGCATCGGCTTCACGGAATAGGAGTACGCCACCTGGCGGTTCTTTCGGGTTGCGTTTTCGTCTTTCGGGAGCCAGGCCTGCACGTAATCCACTTGCACGCTCTCGGGAACGACGGTCACGCGCAGGTGGCCGGATCCATCGATCTTCACGCCGGAGTAGGCGTCTCCGTTGTCCCGGATGCCGATGATGTACGTGGAATCGGATGGCATCGGCACCTCCTGGTAGACGATGCCATCCACCTCTTCCCTCGCGAAGAGATGGTCGTGACCCTGGAAGTAGGCCGTGACCCGGTTCTTGACCATGAGTTGGTGGATCGGCATAGCCCATCCTGGACGGTTGGCGGTGAATCCCCACGTGGTCCCGTCCGCCTCGTAGCCACCCCATTCGTACAGCTTGGAGGTCGCCGCACCCCCGCGGGTCTCTCCCAGGGTGTGATGGGTGATCACGAACCTGTATTTCGCGGTACTCCCTTCAAGCGTCCGCTTGAACCAGTCGTATTGATCCTTGCCGATGGTCCAGTCCCACCCCCGCGGTTTGGCGTTGGCCGTGTAGTACCGGTATGCGTCGAGCACGACAAACAGCGCATCTCCCCATTCCCATGCGTAGTAGTTCTCCGGAAGCCCCATGCCGAACGGTTCCACTGTAGCGTTGCCGGAATAGAAGCTGTCGGGAACGGGATTGGCGTAGTAGTATTTTCGCCAGAGTGTTCCGTACACCCCGAGATTGTTCGGTGGGGTCTGCAGCAGGTAGTATCCGCTTTCACCTTCGTGATTTCCCAGGCAGAGCAGCAACGGCACCGAGTGGCACGCTACGCCAAAATAGGCGCGGCAGTCCAGATGCAGCTGCCGGATCTCATCGCTGGTGATGGTGAAGGGATCGTGATCGTCGCCGAAGGTGTCTCCGAGGTCCAACAGGAAGTCTGCGCTGTCCGCCAGGACGTTTCCGAGCGTGATGGGCCACAGCGTATGGCTTCCCTTCTTGTCGTACGGGTGGGGGTCCGCTTCGATCGTGAACCTGAATGGCTCGCCGCGGGGGCGTTGCGTATGGAACGTGTGCTCATCGCCGGCGAGGAACTGTGAGCCTCCGGCGGGTTTGTACCTCAGGCGATAGGTGTACCGCGTGCCGGGAGTCAGGCCGGTCAGCGGGATGTCCAGCGGGACCTGTGCCGAAGCATTCCTGATCTCGGTCTGACCCGTGAATGCCAACCGGGCGGGGCCGAATTCACAGTACACCTGCAGACTGTCGGTGGGAATGAGGGTGACCAGTATCGATCGATCCGTTGGCCGTGAGAGGACGATACTGGAGACCTGGGCTCCGGCCACGTTGGCCGCCAGGGCGAATCCGGCCACCCACCATGCCACCCACAGACTTTTCACCAAGCCCCCGTCGTGATCAATCGGAAAGCCCTGTTTCACTGTTGGACACCGTTTTGGGAGAAAACCTGCGGGGGGGGGTGGCAAATATGCATCCTCAGCCACCCCGATCGGGGGGGGTATGTCTTTTCCTATGTGGGGAAGGCTACGGCCGTGGGTCGTTGCGCCTCGCCTGCATTCTTTCGAATTCCTGTTTCTGCTCGGGGCGCAGAATCTCCATGATCCGTGTGTCCTCTTCCATTCGCATCTCTTCTCTGCTTCCCCTCGCGCCGGGCTGATCCAGACGTGGCTTCTGTTTCATCCCTTCCCCCTTTTCGCGGGCTCGTTCTAATGAATCCTGCGGACCCTCTTCCACCTGGTCAGCAGAGAGATTGAGCCGCTCGGTGTAGCGGGCCAGCTTCTCCTCCAGCGAGGGGGGGCCGGCACGTTCGTCTTCCCGAGGACCGGCGACCCCGCCCCCGCCCGTTCGTTCATCCCGGATCTGGGCCGTCGGCGCCCGCCACCGGGAGGCGGCTCGACCCGACGGCCGTCACCGAGCCTCTTCGTCTCCCCTGCTTCATCCTTCGGGGGCTTCCGTCCGAACACCTCGATCAGGATCGGCCTGAGTTTCGTCCTCTGCTCGGGCGTACAGACCGACACGAGCGAGGAAATGTCGGAAGCGGATCAACTCGATGGTCGACTGGAGCTCGCCGATCTGTCCGGCCATCTTCCGAGCCAGGGCCGTATCCGGGAGATCTTTGAACAATTCCTCGGCCATCTGTCTCTTGAGCTCTGCCGCCTGTTCATTGGCGCCCTTCGAGAGTTCCCGCCTCGAGGTCATGATGCTCTCCGCCCGGGCGACCTGGTGGGCGTCCAGGGAAAGGACCTTTTGCAGAAGGACGATCGATTCCGAAGGCCGCGATGGTTGTTCCGGCGGGGCCTGCCGCTGAGATGTCTGCATCCAAATGATGGAAATGGCGATCAGGTTGAGCACGATAAGGCCCAGGATCAACCAGGCCTTCACAGCGTCTTGGCGTACCCAGTCCATGGCGGTTCCGGTCAATAAGGTGTCTGGTCCATCTGAAGGTCGCTCTGAAGCTGCGACACGAGCCGGGCATCAAGGTCCCGGTCCCTGTGGAGTTCATACATGACCACGGTGAAGAGGTTCACCAGAAAGAGGAGCACGACGACAATAAGCCCGAGGCGTACGCGGGGCAACACCTGGATAGGCCTCGTTTCCCGGAGGTTCCTTCGTGCCGCTTCGATCCGGGTCAGCAGGTACGGATTCGTCTCGAGTGTCGGGTCCTGCCCGTAGGCCTCGAGGGTCTTCTCGACCTCGTCCTCGATCCTTCGCTCATGCGTCATGGGAGCACCTCATATGAGCTGCCGGTGGTAGTACGCCGAGAGTTTCTTCCGCAGGTTCAACCTCGCACGGTGGGATCAGAGATTCTACCGAAGGGAGGCTGGTATCCATCACTTTTGCGATCTGTTCGTAGCTCATCCCCTCCACCTTGCTCAGCGTGAAGGCGATCCTCTGGTTGGCGGGGAGCTTCTCAAGGGCCCGGGTAAGGATCCCCGCCCTCTCTCGGTGTTCCAGTACCATATCAGGCAGGCTCGGGTCCTGAAGCTGAAGGGACTGGTCAAGATCGCCGGACAGGCTGAGGAGCGCGGCAAAACGTCTCTTTCTTCTCAGGCCCTTGATCCTGTTCAGGGCCTTCGTGACGGTGATCCTGTAGATCCACGTCGAGAGTTGCGCTTCGGCCCTGAACGACCCGATCGACTCGAACACTTCGACGAAGACCTCCTGGGTGAGGTCTTCGGCCGATTCCGTGTTCCTGAGAAACTTGTAGGCGCAATTCAACACAAGGCCCTGGTGCCTTCTGACGACCTCCCGAAAGGCTTCCTCATCTCCCTGCTTGAGCCTGTTGATCAGCGCACGATCGTCCATACGGTCGGGGGGTGCCACAGGGTTGGACAACACTTCTTTGAGGAACTTGCGGTCGGCTTCAACGGACCGTGCGGGGATCGGGCGGGCTGCATTATGGGCAATATATCGCCACTTTGCCGGATAGTCAACCATCCCTCGGTCGCACGAACGCTTGGTTGCACGAACATTCGGGAATTCGGGGGGAGGGCGGAGCTCTACCGGGGGTTTCCGACGGAGGGGGTGGCGTCGGCCGGCGTGTTGGATTGGACGCGCAGGCCAAGCGACCGGAACATCTGCAGGTATTCCTCTGCAACGATCTCGACGGAGAACTGTCCGGCCAGAGAGATGTTGTTCTCCTTCATGGAGTGACGCAGGCCTGCGTCACCCAGCAATCGTTCAATGGCCGCGGCCAATCCGGCCGGCTCCTGCGCATTGACCCAGAGGCAGTTTTCCGGATCTTTCAGGTAATCCGCCGCCGCCCGGATGCGCGTCGTGATGATGGGCAGGCCCGCCGCCATCGCCTGAAGGATGGTCATCGGGAACCCTTCCTGGAAGTAGGTCGGCAACACCAGGACGGTGCTGGCGAGATAATAGCGCACCGCCTCTTCCTCGCTGATCTGGCCCGTGAAGACCACCCGATCACCGAGCCGGAGTTCAGCCGCAAGGGCCTCTGCTTCCTGACGGATCGGCCCGTCACCGACACAGTAGATCCTGAAGCTCTTCCCGGCGTCCAGGAGGATGCGTGAGGCCTGGAGCAGGTCCAGAAGCCCCTTCTCCTTGATGAATCGCGCGATGAAGAGGATCCCCGGGGGGTCCAGTTTCGCGATCTTCCCCTGGGGAAAACGTCGGAGGGAAACGACATTCTTCACCAGCGGGAGCTTGTGCCCCGGGAAGCCGGCGGATCGGAGTCTCAGCACCTCGTCCGTCGACAGAAGCGGGATCAGCGCGGCCCACCCGAATGTCAGCCTGGTCAGCGCCCACCAGAACCAGGGTTTACGGTCGATCAGACGCGCATCGGTTCCGTGGAGCTTGATCGCCAGCGGTACCTTGCGCAGCCTCGAGAGGAACGCGTAACCGACGTCTCGAAGCAACGCCCGCCGGTTGTACGAGCTGTTGACATAGACCACATCCGGACGTTCGTCCCGCAGCAGCCGGTTATAGGCGATCAGGTCCTTCCACCGTCCGAGTACCCGTTCGCGGAGGCTCTCGTTCTCGGCCCGGCTGCCGAATTCGAAGACCGTCACGGTGACGCCGGGGCGACTTCGGAGTTCGTCCACCAACGCCTTCTCAGTGACATAGATCCCTCCGGCTCTCCCCGGAACGATCATTCCGACCAGAATATGCATTCGCCTCGCCGTGCCCCCTGAACCCTGTTTCTACCTCTCGAACAGCTTTCTCTCGAGATCTCCTCGCAAAGCCTGCAGGTCCACGTCGCCCCTGTACCACTCGATCGTCTTTCGAATCCCCACTTCGAACGAAGTCACCGGACGCCAGCCGAGCCACTTCTCCTGGTTCGCGATGCTTGCCGCCCGGGCATGCACCCCTTCGGGCTTCGAGGTATCGAAGAAGAACCTCGAAGGTTCGTGGCCGACGATGGCGCACACGGTCTTCGCCGCGTCGGCGATCTTCGTGATCTCGTCCGTTCCCAGGTTGACCGCCCGGCAATCCGTGATCCGTTCGGCAGCCAGCAGCAACCCGTCGACGATGTCGTCGACGAACGTGAAGTTCCTGTCCTGCTGGCCTGTCCCCCAGACCTCGTAAGGATCCTGCCGTAACAGTCGCCTTGCTGATGAACGCGATGATCGCGTGGCTCTCGTTCTCCCGCGGGCCGTACACGGTGAAGAGCCTGCACGACACCCCTTGCATGCCGAACTGTTTGTGGTAGGCCTTGAGCGCCATCTCCCCCATGAACTTCGCCCAACCGTATTCCCCATCGGCCAGCGCGGCCCCTTCCCTGAAGGGATCCGCCATCTCTTCGGAGAGAAACCTGACCTGTTTGCCCGGGTCGGCCGTCTGCAGGGAGGTGGGATATGCACAGGCGCTGCTGGTGTAGCAGAGGCGTCCGACCTTATTGCGATGGGCAAAATAGAACACATTGCCATCGATCATGAAATTCTGGACGATCTCCCCCGGGTGGGTTTCGATGAACCCGCGCCCTCCGTGCACATTGGCAAGGTGGAACACGACGTCTTTTTCCCGTGTCACCTCGTCCGCTACCGCCTGAAGACGCAGATCGCCCCTGACGAACGTGATCTTCTCCAGGGATTCGTGCAGATTTTCCATCCTCCCGCTCGAAAGATCGTCAACGACGGTAACGATCGCACCGCCGCGGACGAGCGCGTCCACCAGGTGACTCCCGATGAACGACGCACCGCCGGTGACCAGAACGCGTTTCTCTGCATACATCGACATCGCGAATGCTCCTTTCTTTCGTAACTCCCTGAGCGTACCAGGTTCAGTGGTCCGCCCGGAAGTCACGGCTGATATTCACTTCCGTATCCTGAACCCCATGGAGTGCCAGAGGAACTGCACAACGAATTTGGGATACTTCAGGAGGTAGCGGCGATAGAGTCTTCGCGGCTCGAGCAGGAGCCGCAGCAGCCATTCCAACCCGAGATATCTCACCCAGTCAGGCGCCTTGAACGTCTCACCAGAGAAGAAATTGAACACCGCACCCGAACCCCCACCGACCACCACGTTGAGGCGGTCGCGATGATCATACAACCACTGTTCCTGCTTCGGACACCCCAGGCTCACCCACAGGAAGTCGGCCCCGGAGGAATTGATCATGCGGACATGCTCTTCGTCCTCCTCCGGCGTCGGAGGACGGAAAGGAGGAGAGTACATTCCGGCGATCTTCAGGTGGGGATACCGCTTCCCCAGCCGGGACTTCAATTGCGCGAGCACCTCTGGAGTATTGCCGTAGAAGAAATGCGACCAGGTGTTGCCATGATCGGACAGCTCGAAGATCGCCTCCATCAACTCCTCGATACCACACCGTCTCTTGAGATGGAAACCCTTCAGGCTCCCGTACCAGAGGAACGGAACACCGTCCGGCACGGAAAGGTCGGCCTTCTCCATCACCTCAAAGAAACCGGGGGACTCAAGAGCGATCGCCACGTTGTTGACGTTGGTCGATGAGATGTAGTGAAACGACCGCTCCCCTCCATCCATCGGCTGACGACCGAGACGGCGTCCTCCACCTGGACGGCATGAATGGGGACATCGCAGATATGGAACTTCGCCGGCACAACGCTGGCATTCATGAGGATTTCGTTGCCTCGCGACAGCGATCGGACGGTGGAATTCGCCTGCGTACGGTTGAGCCCACTTCCATCTCGTGTTGTTGCCACTCGAGCGCGGTGCCTCCGGCACGTTCCATCTGGCAGGTTGCGGTCCCGTCCTCGTTTCTCCGCGGATCCATCGACGGGACAAAGGTACATGCAAGTATAGGGAGAATCAACCGGCTCGTGTGTGACTCAAGTCAATCGAGAGAGCGCGATCGGATGCGAGGACACCCCCCCGCCCCGTCACCCCTGCATGTATCGCGTTCTTTCGTGCAGGTCACGCGACCATCCGTGGAACCGGATCGGGCCAACGGGAGCTCCTCGCAGAGGCTGCGGGGGAAACCGGGGGTGCGACCTATGTGTGGATGTTCCCGACGAGTCCGGGATACTTCTTCACCGGGATGACTGCTTTGGCCTTGCCAGCGACGCGATCACACCGGCCGCCAGAACGGCGATCACCACCCCCAGCACGTAGAGGTTGAAGTATTCGCCCAGGATCCCTTTGAGCCAGCCGTGCGTCATCATCTTGACACCCACCAGCATCAGCACCAGCGCAAGGGAGACCTTCAGATATCGGAACTTATCGATCATTCCGGCCAGGGCGAAGTACAGGCTCCGCAGCCCCAGTAGAGCGAAGACATTGCTCGAGAAGACCAGAAACGGGTCCGCCGTGATCGCGAAGATCGCGGGGATGGAATCCACCGCGAAGATCAGATCCGTGAATTCCACCATCACCAGGGCGAGGAACAGGGGGGTGGCCAGCATCGTTCCGGCACGGGCCGATTCCACGACCTCATCGCGGAGGTTCTCCGCCCCTGGTGTCGGGGCTTCATGGGAGGCGGTGGATCCGGCCCGGACGAAGAAATGCTGTCCGTGAAATCGCTGGCTGATCGGGAAGAGCCGGCGGGTCATCCGCACGACGATGCTCGCATTCGGATCCGTGTTCTTCTCCTTCATCACGAGCATCTTGAGACCGGTGAGGATCAAAAAGGCCCCGAACACGTAGATGATCCAGGCGAACTCCTGGATCATCGCGGCGCCCACCGCGATCATTGCGCCTCGCATGACCAACGCTCCCACGATCCCCCAGAACAGCACCCTGTGCTGGTAGATCGGGGGAACCGCCAGGAACCCGAAGATCATGCTGATAACGAAGATATTGTCCACCGAAAGGGATTTTTCCACCAGGTAGCCGGTAAGGTATTTCACCGTGGCCGACCACCCGTCATTATAGATGACACCCACCCCCTCGACCGCCTTCGGCGCCGATCCCATCATGTCGGGGGTCAGTCCCAGACCGAGCCAGTGCTGTTCGTAACCGTAGTAGATGAAGAGCGTGAACAGCAGCCCCAGGAAGATCCAGAAGGCCGACCAGCCGAGCGCCTCACGCACCGACACGACATGGGCTTTTCTGTGGAACACGCCCAGATCGAGGGCCAGAAGGAAGAGGATCAAGAAGGTGAAACCGCTGTAGATCCAGATCATGGGGTCTGATTCTCTATGTTGGTGCTCGGTCTGGCCAGTATCCGGCCGCCGCGGTTTGATGTCCGGGCTGGCGCAGAGGGCCCTATTGCCGCCTATGTAACGCCATATCCACGGGGGAGAGTTCCGCCCACCCCTCCGAAATGGAACCGGAGCCCCGGCAAAGGCACCGCTGCGAGCGACGTCAGGGGAAGCGGAACCGGCAGGCGGAACCGTTTTTGGGGTTTTGGTGTTCTGGACCTCAAGCCCCATCGACCATCAGCGCTGAGGAGGACCGTGAAAACACAGTTCGCGAGAATGACGACACTGTTTCTGGCGTTTCTGACGGTCGTTCTGACCCCTGCGGCATCGACACAGGTGATCGAGGTCACTGGCGACGTGACCAAGCTTCCGGTCTCACCCAACCGGGAGGATGTCAAGGCGATCGGTATGGGCCGAACGCAGATCGCCAACGGGTACACGCTCAACGGGATGCTCTACAACCCGGCGGTCCTGGCGCGCAGCAAGACCCGCATCGACATTCTCACACTCAGCGGGGAGGTGCCAAAAGACACCCCCGATGCGCTTGCACTCCTCCGCGACGACTACGAGCAGTTCACCACCGGCCAGTTCCTCAAGGACATCAACGCCGGAGCGAAGGAGCTTCAGGACTATTTTAAGGGGGTCCCGGGGGCGGACCAGTCCCACGCACTCTCCCTTTTGAACAAAGGCCTCGACTTTACCCGCCAACTCCAGGCAAAGGTCCTTGGCACGCCGGAGGTTCCAAAGGTCCACGGGATCGGTGTGATCCCTGCCATTCAACTGCAGATCGGCAACTTCGGGTTCGCACTCTACGGCAACGTTCAGGCCGGATTCCAGTCCACCCCTACGGCCACCACGAACCGCCTCTACACGCTTCGTCTTCCGGCCAATCTTGAGGATCTCTCAGCGGATGACATTGATAACCTGCTTGAGATCGTCGGGGGACTGTTTGACAGTCAGCGGACCTAAGCCTGGACGGCGCTATCCCGATAACCTATGCGCTGGGGTTCTTTGACATTGTGGGGGCGGCAGGGTACGGCAGGCAGATCACCCCCGAGCTGAGTGTCGGCGGCACATTCAAGGTCATCAACCGCCGCTTCTCCAACAAGATCATCGACGCCAGCAACTATGGCAATATCATGGGGGAACTCCGGAGCGAATTCAACGCTTCCGTCACGGGCGTCTCCTTCGACCTGGGGGCGATGTACCACGTTCCCAAAACCGGACTGGACCTGGGTCTGAGCCTGCAAAACGTCATTCCCATGAAGAGCCTTGAATCGACGGTCACCGTCCGGGCCGTCGTGTATGATTCCCTCGGGAACCCCTACAACGTCAGGGTCAAGGCCCCGTTCGAACTCACGCTCCCGTTCCTGGCGAACCTCGGTGCCAACTACAGGATCACGAAAAGCTGGGATGCGTCGCTCGACTGGGTGGACATCGCCTCGCAGGACGACAAGTATGAGAACTACTTCGACCGGTTCCGGATCGGGACCGAATACCGGCTGGACGCCGTCCGCGACAAACTCGGCATCGCCTTCCGCGGCGGACTTGCCGCAGCCCGCCCCACGGCGGGGCTCGGAGTCAACATCTACAACATCGTCCAACTCGACGCCGCCTATGCATTCGATCCATTCTTCAACGAGTACGCCTGGTATGGTCAGCTGAGGATCGGCTGGTAGCCTCCCTCGTTCGGCCGCGAGTCGAAAAGCCCCGTCACTCAACGACGGGGCTTTTTCATTATGGTGAGATTGACTACATTTGCCGGGCGATCCTGCTCCGAAGTCTTCTCCCATGGTCGAGGTCTTTATGCCCCCCGACACCCCTCCTGTCGAAAGCCGGCGATGGCCGTACATCATCGCCGGGTGCGTGCTTGCCTCAGCCTGATCTCCAATGCCGCTGGCGGGTACGGACTCTTCCGCGACGAGCTCTACTATCTCGCCTGCACAATGCGTCCCGACATCGGCTATGTGGATCATCCCCCGCTCTCCATCTGGATCCTCACGCAAGCAAGGTCATGTTCGGAGACTCCACATTCGCCGTGCGGCTGCTCCCCGCCATTGCCGGGGCGGCAACGGTCCTGCTTGCCGGGATCCTCACCCGGCGTCTCGGAGGCGGAGCCGCCGCACAGGTCCTGGCATGTCTCGCCACTGCTCTTTCGCCCGTCCGCCTGGGGATCAGCAGCATCTATTCGATGAATGTCTTCGACATCCTCTTCTGGACGCTCGCCTTTCTCGTCCTGCTCGACCTCATCGATGAGCAGCGTCCCGCGACATGGCTGCTCCTCGGAGCTGCTGCTCGGACTGGGGATGCTGAACAAGATCAGCGCCGGATGGCTCGCGTTCGGCATAGCCCTCGGCATAATGGCCACAACGCATCGGCGGTGGCTGCGCACTCCCTGGCCCTGGGCCGCCGCCGGGATCGCGGGGGTCGTGTTCCTCCCCTTCATCCTCTGGAACATCTCGCACGAATTCGCCCATCTGGAATTCGCCCGGCGCGCGGCCGAGATGAAGTACGCCTCCCAGAACCCCGCCACATTTGTGCGGGAACTGATCCTGAGCAACAACCCCCTGAGCATGCCGGTCTGGGTGGCGGGATCATCTACCTCCTCCGGACCGCGCGTCTCAGGATGCTGGGGGTCGCGTTGCTCGGCGTCCTGGCGATCCTCTTCATCAACTTCCACTCGAAGTCCGACTACTTCACCCCCGCGATGCCCCTGCTCTTTGCCGCGGGGAGTGTCGCGATCGTCCGGATACTGGACAGGCCGGGTTGGCGTTGGTTGCCGGCCGCATACACTCCCCTGCTCATTGTCACCGGGATCCTCATCGTCCCCATGGCCCTCGACGTACTTCCACCGGAGGGGTTTCTCAGGTATCAGGCGGCGATCGGCCTCGCCCCCTCTTCGGTGGAGGGCCACAGGTTGAACGGCCTTCCGCAACACTATGCCGACCGATTCGGCTGGAAGGAGCTCGCGGACTCTGTGGCGGTGGCCTACCGCAGGTTGACGCCGGAAGAGCAGCGGAACAGTGTCGTACTGGCGGATAACTATGGCGAGGCTGCGTCGATCGATATCTTCGGGAAGCGGCTCGGGCTGCCTGGAGCGATATCGCAGCACAACAGCTACTACTACTGGGGGTTCAACGAGTGGAAGGGACAGCAGGTGTTCATCGTTATCGGCCGCTCGGCAGATGATCTGCGCGGGTCATTCGAGCGGGTGGAGGCTGGGCACGACCTATGCCCGATGGGCGATGCCGTATGAGAACGGTCGGACGATCTGGGTCTGCAGGAACCCCAAGGGCCCCTTCGCGCCGGCATGGCGTTCAGGCAAGGACTTCATCTGATCGTCGCAGGACCCGCGCGGCGATGTCCAACAGCGGATCGGTTGAGGCGACCATTGCTTTTCATGGTGTCACCTCAGTATCTTGTCGCGTCCGTACACTCCCCACAAAGACTTCCTATGAAATCTCTCCTCGTTCTGACCGCCGCCGTGGTGTTGCTTGCTCCCCTCGTCTGTGGGCCCAGGAACGGTTCTTCCTCGGAGCCACCGCAGGGGGAAGCAGCACGAAGTTGAGCGGAGACGTCCCGGAAGACGGCTCGTACACCTCAAAGATCGGTTTCAGTGCCGGGCTGATCGGGGAGTATGCCCTCTGGGATGACATCCACCTCAGCGTGCAGCCATCGTACGTCCGCCGGGGCACAGGTCTCGCCTTCGATGTGGGCGAGGTGGATCTCCGCGACAGTGTGGAGCTTTCACTTGACTACTTCAGCATTCCCATGATGGCCCGTTTCCTGGCACCCGGAAGGGTGTGGTTCGTCAACGGGGGGCTGGATCTGGGTTTCCTGCTGTCCGCCTCGCTCAAGAACGTCCAGACGGAGAGTACGGCCGACGTCAAAGGACTCCTGAACGACGTAGACCTGATGATGATCATAGGGGTCGGCGGGAACATCCGGCTGGATCCGGCCATCCTGACGCTCGAGCTTCGCTACGGGCAGAGTCTCCTCAATGCGGGGTCGAATGACCAGCTGGCCGCGAAAGCCGGGATCACTCCCCGATTCCGATCCAGTGGATTCCAGTTCCTGCTCGGAGTGATGTTCCCCTGTAGCGCCGGGGCCCGTTTCGCCGTTCTTCTCACTACGCTTTCGAGTCCGGAGGTCCCGTATGAATCGAAGTTCAAGACTACCAGCCGCCCTCTTCCTGCTGGTGCTGGCACTTTCCCCGAACGGACGGTCCCAGGAAACATCCGCCGCCGCGCCGGGAACCCCATCCGGCACACGCATCGGGGTGATCGCAGGGCATGAATTCATCCCCTCGTCGTTCATCAGGGACCCGTTCGTCCGAACGTATTTCAGGACCGGCCTCGGCTTCGGATCCACGATCGACTTCACCCCCCGGTGCCCACGGTGAATGGGAAGCCCATCCTCGGACCGACCGGTGACCTCCTCTTCGCCCTGTTGGACGCGGAATACCAGTATGCGGTGCGCCCATGGCTTGCGGTCCGAGGACGTTTGAGCGTGGTCGGTCGCATGGCCGACGAAACGCCGGCATTGGTCTCTCAGGGGGTCACGCTGTACTACGGGTTCGACCTGGGCTGGCTTTTCCGGGTGGCAACGACAGAACGGCTCTCGGCGTCGGGCTCGTTGGGCGTGAAGAATTCCTCGACGACCGACGTATACCTCCAGAGATTCATCGAGGGCATCATCGACAACGGAGCGATCCTCCCCGGGAACAGACTCGTCCTCGAGACCCCCACCCTTCGCGGCACCGCGGGGTTCCACGGGGCTTACGTCCTCAGTCATTTGACCGGGGTGACGATCAGTGGTACCCTGGACTACGGCGAGTCGCTCGACAGGAGCGCTCCCGACAGGTGGTTCTATAGTGTTTCCGTCGCCCTGGACTTCAATATGCACTCGGACGGCGGCACGCCCATCGGATTCGTGGTGGGAGGGAGGACCGGCTCGGCCCCGGACATTCAGGCGACCGACAGCCGCACCTCACAGTCCATTTTCGGCCGGATCGCCTACACTGGTGCCGAGGAGTTCGCGCTCGGACTTGACCTGGGCTACCAGTTCCTCCCGATCCGGGATCTCCCGGAGAAACAGAACTTCCTCTCGGCCGTCGTGGACATCCGGCTCTACTTCTGAGCGATGGGCGCTCCTCTCAACACAACAACGCCCGGCGGCTGAAGCCACCGGGCGTTGCGTTGATACTCTCGTATGGACCGGACTCAGAGCGAGAAGTTGTAGCCCACCGTGAACGAAAAGGCGTTGTAGTTCACGTCCAGCAACATGTAGCGGGCGCCCACCTCGAACCCGTTCTTCTGGAATCCCAGGCCGATCGGGAGCATGAACCGCGTCGTGTTCCCGGTGGCTCCGACAAAGCTCCCTTCGTAGGTATAGGAAACGAAGTACAACCCGCCTTCGAGACTCCCGTAGAGCCCGCCGGTGAAATAGTACTTCCCGCCGAGGAAGATGTTGAACGCGCTCGGCTTGATCGACGTATTCGCCCCCAGGTCCTTGCTCGTCCAGGCAAGATACCCCGCGGTCGCGGTAAAGACCCCGCGGTTGTCCATCCCGTACTGGTAGCGAACGTTCCCGCCGTACCCCAGTCCGGCCACTTCGCTGAAATCCCCCACGGGCACCGATACCTCGAAGCTTGCTCCGAGTGATGACTTGCTCCAGCCGGGCTCGCCCTGGGCGAATGTCACCAGCGGGATGATCAGCAGGGACGCCAGAATTGCGACACGAGACAGTTTCATGGTACTTCCTCCGTCATGTATGGTTGTGTGTGAATGCACCATGGCCACACTTCATTCACCACCGCGAAAAGGCATTGAGGGTGACGCCCTCACGCTACTTCTTCTTTTCTGCGGGCTTGGGAAGCTTGACGAGGGGCATCTGGCTGGTGATCTGGGCATCGACCAGCGTGAGGATCTGATTCTCCACCTGGAGAAACCGTGCCGCCATGACCGGTCCCAGTTCCTTTGACACCTTCTTGTAGGTCTTCTCCAGCAGGTTGGTCCTGTCGTTCGTGATGCTGATCGATTCCTTGACGAGCTGATCCGCGGTCTTGTCGTCGATGGAGTCGTACTTTGCGGCGAATGTCTTGATCGCTGCGACCCGCCTGTCACCCAGTTTGGCCAGATCATTGGAATACTCACGGTAGAGCGGCCAGAATTGCTCGGCCTGCTTCTCCGTCATGGGAAGGGAAGCCGTCAGGATCGCGACCTTCTGGGTCTTGAGGTCCTGGCGCATCAGCTCAAGCGTGTTGTCCTGAGCAATGGCGATCGTACTGACCAACAGCAATGCGACAGCAAGGATGGACTTCATTATGTTCTCCATGATAATATGATTAACGGGCCCCCTACTCGGACAGCCCTGGCGCATGACGCTAAGGAACTGCATCCAGGAGGGCCTGCCAGAGATGGTCCCGGGGAATAACGATCGGTGGGACATCAACCCGACGAAACTATCCATAATCCAGTTGAAATGCAAGGAGGCGCCCTCTCAACCGGAGCGATGCCAAGGTCTCCCCGTGGATAAGTTGTTGTTCCTGACGGCGTGTTTGGCTATATTTGGAGCGATCCATCCTCCGGGGAGCGCGTGGTGTTTCGCCAACGTCGATCTGCGTTGCGCGAGCGATCTCGCTTTCGGTACGTCCCCAGAAGGTTCCAGGAATTCCCGCCTCATCTACTGATTGAAGGAGAACCAGCGTGGACTCTCTCATTCCCCGCGCACGCCACCGGTATGTGCTGGTGGTCAGCATGCTCCTCATGGTATCGCTTCTCGGCTGCTCGAAGGAAGGGCCGTCGGCCGCCCCCCCCCTCCCGGTGAAGACCACGGAGGTCGTCCAGCGTGACGTGCCGATCTACAAGGAATGGGTCGGGCAGACGATCGGGGCTGTCGACATCGAGCTCCGTGCGCGCGTCGCCGGATGGCTCCAGGGGATGCATTTCTCGGAGGGGACCGAGGTCAAGAAGGGCACCCTCCTGTATACGATCGACCAGAGCGAGTTGAAGCAGGCCGTGGCGGAGGCCAAGGGGAGGCTGGCCCAGGCCCGCACGCTCATGATCCGGGCGAAGTCGGACGTCAACCGGTACCGCCCGCTCGCGCAGGCCGGGGCGGTCAGCCAGAGAGACCTCGAGTCCGCCGAAGCCGAATACGGAGCCCGCAAGGGTGAGGTCGACGCCGCGCAGGCCTCGCTCAACGTCGCCGAGATCAATCTCGGGTACGCGAGCGTCTACCGCCCCGATCGACGGACTGGTCGGGATCTCCCTGGCGCGCGTCGGCGACTTCGTCGGGCGGCCGCCGAACCCCGTGATCCTCAATACGATCTCCCGCATCGACACGATCCATGTGCGGTTCTCCATCTCCGAGGCGGAATACCTGGATCTTGCGAACAGGCTCATGCCGAAAGGCATGCCCGCGGCGGAGCAGCGGAAGGGGAAGTTCCAGATGATCCTTGCCGACGGCTCCGTCTATTCAGAGAGGGGGACGGTACTCTTCCTTCAGCGGCAGGTGGACGCCTCGACCGGCACATTGCAGATCGAAGCCGCGTTCGCGAACCCGCGGCGGCTCATCCGCCCCGGCCAGTTCGCGCGCGTCCGGGCGATCTATGAAGAGGTGAAAGGCGCGATCGTCGTCCCCGCAAAGGCCGTGTTCGAGATCCAGGGTCAGTTCGCCGTCTACGTCATCGGCGAAGGGAACAAGATCGAGTTCCGCCGCGTGAAGGCGGGCCCGATGGTCGGACAGCTGCGGGTCATCGAGGACGGGGTCAAGGCCGGCGAGAAGATCGTCGTCGAAGGGGTCCAGCGCCTCCGGCCCGATATCGTCGTGGCACCGTCCGTCATCCCCCTGGATTCGATCCTTACGGCCGGCCAGCCCGGCGGAGGGCGCTGACCAATGTCCAAATTCTTCGTCAATCGGCCGATCGTGGCGATGGTGATCTCCATCGTCCTCGTGCTGGTCGGATTCATCGTCATGCACGGCCTGCCGATCTCGCAGTACCCGGAGATCGTCCCGCCCATGATCAACGTGACCACGACGTATGTCGGCGCCTCCGTCGGTCGATGTGGAGCAATCCGTCGCCACCCCGCTCGAGCAGCAGGTGAACGGCGTGGAGAACATGCTCTACATGAAGTCGATCAACGGCAACGACGGAACGTTGACACTCCAGGTCTCGTTCGACGTCGGTTCGGACCTGGACATGTCCAACGTCTTGACGCAGAACCGCGTCTCGCAGGCCCAGGCCGCGCTCCCGGGGCCGGTGAAGACCTACGGCGTCACGATCAAGAAATCCCTCGTCTTTCCCGCTCCTCCTCGTGACGCTGAAATCGCCGCAGGGGAGCTACGACAACAACTTCCTGTCGAACTACGCGTCGATCAACATCAACGACCTGCTCAGCCGCACCAAGGGGGTGGGCGACGTCAAGCTGTTCGGCGGAAGCGACTACGCGATGCGGATCTGGGTGAAGCCCGACCGTCTTGCCAGGCTCGGGCTCACCGTCCCGGACATCGTCAGCGCGGTCCAGGGCCAGAACGTGATCTCCCCCGCGGGCCAGATCGGCGCTCCGCCCGCCCCTCCCGGAACGGATTTCACCTATACCGTCCGGACGCAGGGCCGCCTGCTTTCGGAAGAGGAGTTCGGAAAGATCATCCTCCGGACGAATCCGGACGGTTCCCAGGTCCGGTTGAGCGACGTCGCCCGGATCGAACTCGGGACGCTCCTGTACAACCAGATCGGTCGGAACAACGGCAAGCCGGCCGCGGTCATCGCGGTCTTCCAGCTCCCCGGCTCGAACGCCCTCGAGGTCGCGGCGTCCATCAAGAAAGTGATGGCCGAAGCCCAGCAGAAGTTCCCGCCGGACCTGGTCCAGGAGATCTCGCTGGACACGACGCTGGCCGTGGAAGAGGGGATCAACGAGATCCTGCACGACCCTCTTTGAAGCCGTTCTGCTCGTGATCCTGGTGGTCTTCATCTTCCTCCAGAACTGGCGCGCCACGCTGATCCCGCTGCTCACCGTCCCGGTCTCCCTGGTCGCCACGTTCATCGTCTTCCCGATGCTGGGTTTCTCGATCAACACCCTGTCCCTTCTCGGGATGGTCCTCGCCATCGGCATCGTGGTCGACGACGCGATCGTCGTGGTGGAAGCGGTCATGCACAACATCGAGAACGGGCTGTCGCCGAAAGAGGCCACGCTCAAGGCGATGGAGGAGGTCTCGGGTCCGGTGGTGGCGATCGCACTGATCCTGGCCGCCGTGTTCATCCCCGTGGCGTTCATGGGAGGGATCACCGGCCGTCTGTATCAGCAGTTCGCCATCACGATCGCGATCTCGGTCCTCTTTTCCGCCTTCAACGCGCTGACCCTCAGCCCGGCGCTGGCGGCAATGCTCTTGAAGCCGAAGGGCGAGTCCAAGTCGTTCCTGGATCCGTTCTACCGCTGGTTCAACAAGATCTTCGACAGGTTCACGGGCGGTTATGTCGGATTCACCGGCATTGTCGTCCGGAAGATGGGCCGGAGCATGATCTTCATCGGGATCATCATCGTCCTGATCGTCGTGCTGTTCCGGGCGGTGCCCGGCGGGTTCGTTCCGGAGGAGGACAACGGATACTTCCTGATCAATCTCCAGCTCCCGGATGCAAGCTCCTTGCAGCGCACGGACGAGGTGTGCCGGAAAGTGGAGGCGATCCTCGCGGACACGAAGGGGATCGACAACTATACGACGCTTGCCGGATACAGCCTGATCACCGGTGTCGCCGCTCCGAATACCGGGTTCTTCTTCGTTTCGCTGAAGCCCTGGGAGGAGCGGAAGGCGAAGGAGGAGCGAAGCTTCGAGATGATCGCGGCGCTGAACAAGCGCTTCGCGCGGAGGTCCCCGAAGCGATCGTGGTCGCCTTCGGCCCACCGGCCATCCCGGGCCTGGGAACCGGCGCCGGCTTCACGCTCATGCTGCAGGACCAGAGCGGGAATACCCCGCTGGATCTGGCCATGGAAACCGAACGATTCATCCGCGAAGCCCGCAAACGCCCGGAGATCGGCACGATCAACTCCTTCTACCGCGCGAGCGTCCCGCAGATCTTCGCCAGCGTGGATCGGGACAAGGTCCTGAAGCAGGGAGTCTCCATCGCGGACGTCAACATGACCATGGGATCGCTCCTCGGGAGCGAACTACATCAACGACTTCAACAGGTTCGGAAGGGTGTACAAGGTCTACCTTTCCGCCGAGGGGGAGTACCGGAACGAAACCTGGGATCTCGGGCAGTACTTTGTCAGGAACTCCCAGGGTAGCATGGTGCCTCTGAGCACGCTGGTCACCATGAAACCGATCGTCCGGGCCGGACTTCACGAACCGGTTCAATCTCTACCGTTCGGCGGAGATCAACGGCACCCCGGCCCCCGGCTACAGTTCCCAGCAGGCCCTCAAGGCTCTGAAGGAGGTCGCGGCGCAGACGCTTCCCGCCGGGTGGTCGTATGACTGGGCGAACATGTCGTACCAGGAGGTGAAGGCGGCCGGATCCGGAGCGGTGGTGTTCGGGTTCGCGCTGGTCCTGGTCTTCCTGATCCTTGCCGCCCAGTACGAAAGCTGGTCCCTGCCGGTCAGCGTGCTCCTGGGGGTACCGTTCGCGGTCTTCGGCGCCATGGGCGGACTGTTCATCTCGAGGCTCTTCAGCGACAGCTACATCAACAATGTCTTCGCGCAGATCGCGTTCGTGACGCTGATCGGACTCTCCGCCAAGAACGCGATCCTGATCGTCGAGTTCGCGAAGATGGAGAAGGAGAAGGGAGCCTCGGCGTTCGACGCCGCCCTCTCGGCGGCCAAGCTCCGTCTCCGCCCGATCCTGATGACCTCCTTCGCGTTCATCCTCGGCGTCGTACCGCTGGTCCGCGCCGCGGGAGCCGGTGCCGAGTCGCGGAAGGTCATGGGCATGGCGGTGTTCGTCGGGACTGCTCGTCGCCACAACCCTGGCGATCTACCTTGTTCCCATGCTCTTCGTCATGGTTGAAAAGTACCTCGTCCGCGAAAAGCACGAGGCCGCGAAGCCTGCTTCCGGCGGCCACACGTCCGGAACGACCGACAGGAGGACACTCATGAAAACCACCCTCCTTCCTCTTCTGGTCGCGACACTGCTGACCGGCTGTTCCGTCGGGCCGGATTTCACGAAGCCCGAATCCGCCGCACCCGCGGAATGGCAGACCCGCGACACCGTTCTCACGCTGGATTCCACGGCCATGGCCGCCGCCGATACGGGATGGTGGCAGATGTTCGGGGATACCGTGCTGACCTCGCTGATCCATTCCGCGCTGAAGGAGAACAATGACGTCCGGATCGCCGCTGCCCGCGTGGAAGAGTATATGGGCCTGTACGGCGTCTCGAAGTCCGATTTCTTCCCGAAGATCGGCGCCACGGGAAGCGCCCTGCGCGGACAATCGATGCTCTCGGGCGACGGAACGAACGTCCGGCCGACGCAGAACGTCTTTGACGTCAACGTCTCGGCGACCTGGGAGATCGACCTGTGGGGCAAGATCCGCCGCGCCACCGAGGCGGCCCGTGCCAACCTCCTTGCCGCCGAAGAAGCCCGGCGCGGGGTCGTGCTGAGCATCGTGGCACTGGTCGCGGACTCGTACATCGATCTCCTCTCGCTGGACAAGCAGCTTGTCGATCACCCGCTCCACGGCCGAGCTCCGCAAGAAAGCGCTCGACCTGTTCCAGCAACGGTACGCGAAGGGTGACGTGTCGGAACTCGAGCTGAGCCAGATCGAATCGCAGTACTGGCTGGCGGCTGTCGGAGATCCCCGCGCTGGAACGGGAGATCACCCAGCGGGAAAACGCTCTGAACGTCCTGCTCGGCCGCAATCCGGGACCCATCCCGCGGGGAACGGCCATCGACAGTCTTCCGCTCGATCGCGATCCCGGAGGGCCTCCCCTCGGAGATCCTCGAGAACCGCCCGGATGTCCGCCAGGCCGAAGAACAGCTCCGGTCGGCGAATGCCCAGATCGGCGTCGCCAAGGCGGCGTATTTCCCCTCGATATCGCTGACCGGCATGCTTCGGCGTCGCCAGCAGGGATCTCTCGAATCTCTTCACGACGAACGCCCGGACGTGGGACATCGCCGGTCAGATCCTCCAGCCGATATTCCGGTGGGGTGAGATCTCCGGCCAGGTGGACGCCGCCGAGGCGGTCCAGAAGCAGACGCTCTTATTCCTATGTCCAGACGGTGAAGAACGCGTTCCGCGACGTCGAAGACGCCCTCGTGGAGCGTTCAAAGACCGAGATGCAGCACATCGGCGCAGGCAAAGCAGGTCCAGGCGCTCCGGAAATACGGACGCCTGGCGAATATGCGATACAACGAGGGGGTGACCAGCTATCTTGAGGTGCTGGACGCGGAACGGAATCTGTTCTCCACCGAATTGCAGCTCGCGCAGACCCAGGCACGGCTGTACCGATCCGTCGTGGGCGCCTACCGCGCGTTCGCGGGCGGCTGGGCCGACAGTGCCGCCATGATGTCGTTCCAGCCTGCGGATCCGACGGAGCGACGGGACGAGCCCAAACACTGACCCCCCGAAGGGCTGATCCGGGCCGCAGAACAACAGACGTAGAACGCGAAGCCCCGAATGACCAACGGATGGTCGTTCGGGGCTTCGGTTTTCGGACCACTCAGGGCCGGCGGTTCAGGGGGAGAGCTTCCTCTGCACGGACTCTCCGGTCATGGGATCGCGCCCCATGACTTCCACATATTGTACCTCGGGCATGGTGCTGGACTCGTCGGCCATGACGTAGATGGAGTCCACCGCCACCTCACGGGAGTCGAGCGTCGCCAGAGCCACCCAGCGGGCACCTCGCACCGTGACACGGATCGGTTTCTTCCCCGCTTTCAGGGTGATGTCCACGCTGTCCCGACCAAAGCTCTTCACGATGTTGATGCCGTAGGCTTTTGTACGTTCCAGGAAGTTGAGACTCTCCAGCGCGTTCTTCTTGGAAGGGATCACCCAGTACACGCTCAACGGATCCTTCTCGTCCAGCTTGCCGTCCTTGTGGCGCACATCGTAGCAGACGATGTTGTCGTTCTTGTTCCGCGTGATACGAAAGAGGCGGTCTCCCTGGACGGGATCACCTGCCTCGGCAACAGAACAGATCAGCAGCAGCGTGACAATGGTCCTGACGACGAAATACCCCGCAGTTCTGCTCATTGGCGGTCATCTCCTTTACGCTCGTTGATGGGACGCCCTTGTGCGCGTCTTTCGGATGCTGATCCGGTGAGACAACGGCAAAATACCATCGGAAGACACAAGAATCAAACGACGGCGGGATTCGTGAGGTCATGCCGGGGACCATGAACCCCGGCCTCTCACCTCTCCGATTCCCCGGGTCCCTTGCAACAGTGGTCGCGAGTGGCTATTATTGGCCGTTGCCGCACGGCCCGTATGGTCCCCATGGTCCCATCCGGCATGGCATACGGCGTCAACCTCCAGGGAATCTCTATGACATCGGCATTTCATATTCGCGCTCCTCTGCGCGCTCGCGTCACCCCGCTGCACGCTGCTCCCGCCGATCCACAGCCCTCGTCCAGATGATGAGGGTCGACACAACCGTTTCCGCCCCCGTGGTCCTCGGGGAGGATACACTCTTTCTCATCAGGGTAGGGGTGAGGGGACACCCGGCCTCCCTGCGCGCGGCGACGGTCTCCCGGAGAATAGAGGAGATCGCCGGTGATACCGGCCTGGGCACCGATTCCATACGGGCGATCGACGAAGACTTCTCCACCAGCATTGTCGCGGGCGAAAGGCTCATTATGCCGGTCTACGATGCCGACGGTGTGATCGAGCGAAGCGGCCGCACGGCACTGGCGGGGCTCACGTCTGAGCGATCCGCAGTGCGGTCGAGCGATACCGCGACGAGCGGAGCCAGGGAACGCTCCTCAGGGGCGTGCTGTTCTCCGTTCTGGCCACGGCGCTGCTCGCGGGGATCCTCCTCCTGCTTTTCTGCCGAAGCAGGCGGGTGGAGCAGAAACTCGGGACACGCATCCGGGGCGTCAACGTTGCCGGACAGGAGATCATCCGGGCGGACTGGATGAAGTCTCTCGTACACTCCACACTTCTTCTCGTGCGATGGATCCTCGCCTTTGTTCTCCTCTACGTGTATTTCCAGTTCGTTCTCACCCAGTTCGTCTGGACCCGCGCCTTGCCCATAGCCTCCTCAGACTGTTGCTGGGTCCGCTGCACGTCCTCGGGACGGGATTACTGGAATACCTGCCGAACCTCTTCTTCCTTCTCGTCCTCTTCCTGGTCACTCGGTACGCCATCAAGCTGCTCCGGTTCTTCTTCCGTGAGCTGGAGCGGGGGAGGATGGTGTTCCCCGGGTTCTACTCCGATTGGGCGATGCCCACATTCAAGCTGGTGCGCCTCATCGTGATCGCCCTCGCACTTGTGGTGGCATTTCCCTACCTCCCGGGGTCCAATTCGCCGGCGTTCCAGGGAATATCGATCTTCCTCGGCGTGCTGGTCTCCCTCGGCTCCACCTCTGCCGTGGCCAACATGGTCGCGGGGGTGATCCTGACGTACATGCGATCCTTCAGGGTGGGCGATTTCGTGAAGATCCAGGAGACCCAGGGGGTTGTCGTGGGAAGCGGCCTGCTCGTGACCAGGATCCGGACACCGAAAGAGGAGGTCGTGACCATTCCGAATGCTTCGGTGCTCGCCACCCATGTCGTGAACTACAGCACACGTGCGCGCGAGGGAGGGGTGATACTGCATTCCGCCGTGACCATCGGCTACGATGCACCGTGGAGGCAGGTGCATGCCCTGCTGTTGTCGGCGGCCGAGCGGACCGAAGGGGTGCTGAAGTCCCCGGCGCCGTTCGTCCTGCAGAACAGCCTGGACGATTTCTACGTGACATACCAGCTGAACGCCTACACCGCAACGCCGGAGGTCATGCCTCAGATCTTCTCCGACCTGCACAAGAACATCCAGGACGCTTTCAACGAATACGGTGTCCAGATCATGTCCCCGAACTACATCGCGGACCGGAGCAAGCCGACGGTGGTTCCACCGGACCAGTGGTATGCCGCGCCAGCCCGAAAACCTCGCGAACCAGGGGAAAACTCCTGAATCGCCCACCCGCTGCGCAGCGGATGCCGGGTAGTCGCTTCAGCTATTCGAACGCTGGCAGCGGTTGATTCTTCGCACGCGATTCTGTAGCTTATGGAATACCCTCTGAACCAACTATGGAGCCCCGATGATCACGACAGTTCTCGCAGTACTTCTCTTTGTGGCAGGCCCCGTCACGCCCGACCACAACGCCACACTTCCCGCCGGCCCGGAAACCCTCGCCGCGGCGCAGGAGCAGATCGATTCCCCGGAGAAACTCGTAGCGAAGATGACCAGCTACGAGATCGGGATACTCCGCAAGGGGCCAAAATGGGCTGCAGACAGTCCCGCGAAGCTTGACGAGACGATGAAGAAGAAGCAGGAACCCTGGCGGAAGGCAGCTGCCGCCGGGAACCTCGTCGGCGTGCTTCGGGTCGTGGACCCCAATGAGATCGTGGCGGTGCTCTTCTTCAAGAACAAGACGTCTGAAGAGATGAAGCAGATCGCGGCGAAGGCCCCCGCCGTCACTTCCGGAATCCTCACCGCGGAGATCCAGAAGGTCTGGGGAACCCGCGGTCTTGGCACCGCCGCGGCAACAAAACTCGCCGCGGACCCCAAGGCCAAGCTAAACAAGGAAACATCCTTCGTGGTCATCACCACCAAGGGGAAGAACTGGCCCGAAAAGGCCGATGCCCCTGAGACACAACATGCCACGCAGGAGCAGATCAAGTACCTCTACGGCCTCTACAAGTCGGGCGCCCTGAAGTTCCATTGCTCGCTCGAGGATCTGTCGCAGGCGACGCGAAGCCTGACGATCCTGAAAGCCGGGTCCGAGAAGGAAGCCCTCGATCTGATGGACGCCAGCCCCGCAGTGAAACAGGGATGGCTTACGGCCCGCGTCCGCAAGGTCACGGTCCCCGAAGGGATGCTGCCGTAGGTCCTTCTCGCTGCTCGTTTCACCAGCCAACACGCCGAAGGCCCGCAAACGCGGGCCTTCGGCTTTTCTTGACCGTATCTCGGGTGCATACGGGCCAGGCAACAGACCGTTGTGTTCGTTCAGTGTTTCGATCCGATGTACTTGCCGACCAGGAGTGCCATCAGCACGGCGATGTACAGTTGTCCAGCGACAGCTATCAGGACCGCCACCGACCGCGCCGCGGGAGCTACGGGACTGATGTCGCCATACCCCACCGTCGTCATCGTGATGAACGCATAATAGAGGAGATCGGGATGGGCCAGGGTTGAGCCGGCGGCGTTGAATGATCCCGGAGAGGCGATCTCGACGATCGACAGCGCCCCCCCTCCCATCATCCCCAGAAGCAGGTAGCCGTCGATCGCACCGATGATCACGGCAAGCGAGACCTCCGCGCTGGTCGCCACCTGGTAGATCAGAGTACCCGCCACCACCAGAAAGAACACTATTCTGAAGCCGGAACTGAGTATCAGGAGCCCGGGAAGCCCGGTATCCACGGTGACCCAGCCACCGATGAACGTCGCGACGCCGAGCCAGAGGGACAGCGTGTGCCTCTTCCGCCTGGACCGGAGGCATCCCATTGCGGCCAGAAGAACGAACGAAACAAGTGTCGTGCGAAGGAGCGTCTCATGCCTGCTTCCTTCGAGGAGCATGGACACGCTGATGTACACCAGGAGCACCGCCAGGAGGACCTGGAACCTGTATTCGCGGTAGGTCTCGAACAGCGATCGAAAAGGGGAATCCACGGTTTTCCCTTCCAGTGTTTCGTCAGGTCGGGGGTCGGCAGCTACTTCACCGCATAGGGATTCCCGCCGAGCGCATTCGAAATGTCCGTGATGGCCTTCTGCGCCCGGACACTGTTCCCGGCTTCGTCGAGCGGTGGCGAGACGACGGCGATGCCGAACTTCCCGGGAGAGACGGCGATGAGACCACCCCCGACACCGCTCTTGCCGGGAAGGCCGGTCCGGTACAACCATTTTCCGCTGTCATCGTACAATCCTGCGGTCGCCATGACTGCGAGGATGTTCGGAACCTTCGGTGTGTCGATGACCTGTTTCTTCGTCACGGGGTTCCTCCCGCCAAAAGCGAGCGTCGCTCGCCATGGTTGCGAGGTCCCTGGCGTTCGACGCCGATTGAGCACTGGCGCGTGTACAGGTCCACCGCCTGCGCGGGATTTGACTTTGATGTACTCGTAGGCGTACATCAGCATCCCGATGGCCTGATTCCGTTGGTTCGTCTCGGATTCGGACTTGTAGACATCCGGCAGAACGCTCAGGGATCTGCCGGCGCATTCACTCTCGATCCCGATGATCTTCGCCCAGACCTCGTCGGCGTTCGCACCCTTCACCATGCTCGTCGCCGTGATCGCCCCCGGATTGACCAGCGGATTCATCTCCGGCCCCCCGCCGATCTTCTTCGAGATCTCGACGCTGACGATCGAGTTGAATCGCATTCCGGTGGCATCCACGCCGATGGTCTGTCGCGATGACATCCGGGCCCTGTTCCTGGATGACCTGGGCCATCGTGAACACTTTCGAGATTGACTGGATTGAAACTTCCGTCGTGACGTCGCCGACCGTATACACTTTGCCGTCTCCGGTCACCAGCGCGATCCCGAACAGCTTCGGATCTACTCGGGCAAGGGCTGGTATGTAGTCGGCATTCTTTCCCTCCTGCAGATCCCTGTACTTCGCATAGGCGGCTTTCAGGGCAGCATCGATCGCAGCAGGGCTCTGCGCATTCGCTGAGGTGCCGGTGATCAGCGCCAGGATCAGGACACCACCACAGAGTCGGAGAAGCGTTCGAGTTCTCATGGGCATCACCCGCCGATCAGCTGCGAGAAGCTGAACTTCGCGCCGAACTGGATCCTGTAGTCGCTCACCTTCCAGCCGTCGGAATTGTTCACCCGCTGGCCGTACTGGAACTCCAACCCGGTCCAGAGATTGGGGACCGGCGAAAATTGAATGTTCGCAAGGGCATAGTGGCCGAGTTTGAACGCGTCCGCGGTCTGCTGGTCCGTCGGGGTGATGTTCACGTTGGAATAGCCGACGCAGCTGTTCCACTGTTCGTTCCAGTTGTGTTCGAGGAAGGCGACGATCCCGAGCAACGGGAGGGCCTTCCCCTTGACCGGGGTTCTCGGTGTCGCCCGGATTGGCCTCGGCACCGATGTCCGCCGGCCCCTCGTTCATGTAGTTCTGGATCCCCGCCCCGTAGACCACCTGCAGGCGGAGCAGATCTTTCGAGATCTTGATGTTCGAACTGAGGTTCAGACCCCAGCCGATGGTACTGCCGCTCACATCGTAGCCGTCATTGGTCGCGTCGTCCCACCGCATATACCGCACGATCCCCGCGAGTTCGACGTGCCCCCAGGGCTGTGCCAGATGGTACTCGGCCGTCAGGTCAGGGACCGGGAACCGCGGCGTGATATCACGGAGTTCAATGCGGTCGGCATAGACGCCACCATCAGCGCTGGCCCCGGGGCGCTCCAGAGCGATCGCGAACCTCGTGTCGCCGTCTTTGTACGGCATCCAGCGGACCTGGACATTCCGGAAGAACACCATCCCGCTCGGGCCCCAGTACTCGAAGGAATTCGGGAAGATGTCCGCGTCCATGAAGACGCTCCACGTCTGTCCGGCGCCGAACTGGCCGATCTCGCCGAACGCGTGGCGAAGCCGGATGGTGGTCTGCCCGGCGTCCACGCCGACGCCGAACATCTCGAACTCAAAGATGGTCTTGAGATCACCGAGACCCGTGGGGAACGATGCTTTTACGCCGAGCCGGCTCTGCCGCACGCCGGCATAGAACCGCCCGTCCTTCCCGTACTCATCCTTGTACGCCGGAAGCTTCGTCGGCCGCATCACGTCCCACCAGTCGGGATTGCCCTGCTTGAGATCCATGATCGCATCCAGCATCGCAAAGCCATAAATGGTGAATTGAGGCTTCGCCTCCTGTGCCCGGGCGCCGGGCACGACCAGCCAGAGCCCAGCGGCCAGGAGAACAATGGTCAACAGCCGACCGGAGATCCGTGAGTTCATGATCCATTCTCCTCGTGTTGATATTGACGAATCCATTGAGGTCCGAACACCGTCGTCCCGCCGGGACGCTCCTCCCGGCGGGACGCGGAATGCACTGTGGAACCAGATGCTACTTCTTCGGATACCTGGTTTTGTCCAGTCCGGTCAGCTTGACGGGGTCCAGAGATCTCCTTGATCTGGGCATCGGTGAGGAGTTTCTTCTCCCGGATGATCTCCAGGATCCCCTTTCCGCTCTTGTACGCCTCCGCGGCCAGCTCTGTCGCCTTTTCATACCCGAGAACCGGGTTCAGGGCGGTGACGATGCCGACCGTGGTTTCCATGTAGCGCGCCAGCACCTTCTCGTTGATCGTGATCCCGTCCACACATTTGGTCCGGAAGGCCATGGAGCCCCGGTAGAGCAGCGACTGCGATTCGATCACGGCAAGCCCGGCAAGCGGTTCATAGGCGTTCAGTTGAAGCTGCCCGGTATGGGCGCCCATGCTCACGCTGAGGTCGTTCCCTATCACACGGAAGGCGATGATGTTCACCAGTTCGGGGATGACCGGGTTGACCTTGCCTGGCATGATGGAGGAACCCGGCTGCAACGGAGGCAGATTGATCTCGAACAATCCTGCCCGCGGGCCGGACGTGAGCAGGATCAAGTCACTCGGCGATCTTTGACAACTTCACCGCCAGACTCTTCAGCGCCGAGCTATACACGACGTACCCCTGCTGATCCCAGGTCGCCGCCAGCATGTCCACGGCGGGGACGATCGGTTTCCCGGTCAGCTTGGCCAGGTGCTGCGCGCATTTCTCGACATATCCCTTCGGCACGTTGATCCCGGTCCCGATCGCGGTGGCCCCCATATTGACTTCGTAGAGATATTTCTCCGCATCCTTCAGAAGCGAGATCTCGCTTTCGAGGCTCGCGGCGAAGGCATGGAACTCCTGCCCGACGGTCATCGGCACCGCGTCCTGCATCTCCGTGCGCCCCATCTTGACGATCGACAGGTACGCGTCCCCCTTCACCCGGAAGGACGCGACGAGCTTCTGCAGCTCCTCGATCAGTTTGTCGTTCCGGAGGAGGAACGCGACCTTGATCGCCGTCGGATACGAATCGTTGGTGGACTGCGACATGTTCAGCTGGTCGTGCGGATCCAGGAACTGATACTCACCCTTCTTGTGGCCGGTCATCTCGAGGCCGATGTTCGCGAGGACCTCGTTGGCGTTCATGTTCGTCGACGTCCCCGCCCCGCCCTGGTACCAGTCCACCACGAACTGATCGTGGTACTTTCCGTCGATGACCGCCTGGCAGGCCTTCTCGATGGCGGCAAGATGTCTCCTTCTTCATCGCGCCGACGTCGGTGTTCGCCCGGGCCGCCGCCATCTTGACGATCGCGAAGGCCTCGACGAAGCCGGGGTAGTGGTTGATCAACACGCCGGAGATCTGGAAGTTCTCCAGCGCCCGCGCGGTCTGAACTCCGTAGTACTTGTCGGCGGGGATCTGTTTCTCTCCGAGAAGATCCTTCTCGGTCCGGAAATTCTGCTGACCCGTGGCGAGCGACACACACAGCACCAGGGCAAGCGCCGCAACAGCAGTTACACCGATCTTTGAACGCATGACGTTTCCCTTTCCAAATGATGCTTCACAGCACGATGCTGCCGATCAGCAACGCGAACAGCGTCGAGGCGATCGTGGTCACGAGACCAGGACGCATGAAACTGTGATTCAACAGGTATTTCCCGATCCGGGTGCTCCCGGTCTGGTCGAACGAGACCGCCGCCAGTACCGTCCCGTATGTCGGGAGGAAGAAGGACCCGTTCACGGCGGGGAACATGCCGATCAGGACCGACGCAGGGAGCCCCATCGCGACGGCGACAGGCATCAGCGTCACCACCGTGGCGGCCTGACTGATCAGCAGGATGGAGAGCACGAACAGCCCCAGGGCAAGGACCCATGGGGTCTGGCGGACGATCTCGGAGATCCCCGCGACGATCTCCGGTCTGTTCCCTTCAAAGAAGGACGAACCCATCCAGGAGACCCCGAGGATCGAGATCACGGCCACAATCCCTCCCCGCATGATGCTGTTCTTCACCGTCTCGTCCGGTTTCGCCTTGAACAGCAGCATGATCAGCCCTGACGCGGCCAGCATCACGATCATGATCGCCTGCCCCGTCTCCACCTGTCCCATTTCGGTATGACCCTCGGCGAAGACCTGGTAGTGAGGCCGGAGCTGAGGGAAGATCCCCAGCACGACCACCACGAGGATCGCCAGCAGGAATACGCCCAGCGATCCCCGCGCATTCCGCAACTTCTCGCCCGAAAAGGTCAGCTCCGCCGCCGCGAGCTTCACCTGACCGTTCTTCACCTTCTCCTGGAACACCGGGTCCTCGCTGAGCTTCTTCCCCCTCCAGGCGACGGAGAGGATCCCGACAAACACGCCCAGCAGTGTCGCGGGGGCGATCACCATCAGGATATTGACCATGGACACGTGGAGCGAGGCCACCGCCGCCAGCATCGCAACGCTTGCGGCGCTGATGGGAGAGGCGATCAACCCACCCTGCGAGGCGATCACGCTCATCGAGAGCGGCCGTTCGGGGCGGATGTCCGCCTTGGCGGCGACCTCCACGATCACCGGCATCAGCGCGTAGATCACATGCTGGGTGCCGCTGGCGAACACCAGCAGATAGGTCACGAACGGGGCGACGAAGGTGATGTACTGCGGCTTCTTCGCCATGAGCTTGCTGGCCAGCGAGACGAGGTAGTCCAGCCCCCCGGCGGCCTGCATCGCCGCCAGGGCGGTGATCACGGCGATGATCATCCCCAGCACGATGGAGGGCGGGGAACCCGGAGGCATTCCGAGGCCGAACACCAGGATCACGAGGCCGATACCCCCCGCCGCGCCCAGGCCGATGCCTCCCAGCCTGGCGCCGAGCACGATACAGGCGATCAGCAGGACCAATTCAAACCACATCATGCGTCACCTCTCTGCGGATGTGGGGAGGCAGGACTTCTTCAGTATTCCTCGAAGATCTTCTGGACCTGCGCGACGTCCTTCGTCTTCATCAGCGCCAGCTTCAGGAGAACGCGCGACTTCGCAGGGTTCAGCTCACCGGAAGCGACAAGACCCATCTTGTCGTCGTTGATCTCGGAATTTCGCCAGGTGCGGCCGGTCGGCACCCGGGATGACCGCACGCAGACAACCCCCGCCTTCGCAGCCCGGACCAAAGCATCCAGAGCTGGCGTCGTCATGTTCCCATCACCCACGCCGGCCATCACGATCCCCTTCGCGCCCATCTTCACCGCTGCGTCGATCAGGTCGGCGGACATGTCCGCCGTCGCATAGAGGACATCCACTCGCGGCAGAGCGTGTGACCCCTTTCACTGAAAACTCAGAGGAGGTCGTGTGCTTGCGGAACGGCACCCGGAAGTAGGTCTGCTTGCCGTACAGGGTCGTCCCGATGAGACCGTATTGTGGCGACAGAAACGTCTGCACCGACGTCGTGTTCGCTTTGGTGATGTCCCTTGCGCTATGGATGTCGTCGTTCGCCGCGACAAGGATCCCCCGTCCGGTAGCCGCCGGATCACCGGCGATCGCGACCGCGTTGAAAATATTCAACGGACCGTCGGCGCTGAGCGCCGTCGAAGGGCGCATGGAACCCGTCAGCACGACCGGCTTGGCGCTCTTCACCACGAGCTGCAGGAAGTAGGCCGTCTCTTCCATGGTGTCCGTGCCGTGGGTGATCACGATCCCGTCGACCGTGTCCGCCGCAAGGATCTCGTTGATCCTGTTGGCCAGTTTCAGCCAGACGGCGTCCGACATGTCCTGGCTGCCGATGCTCGCGATCTGCTCGCCGGAGATGCGGGCGATGTCTTTGAGTGTCGGGACGGCATTGATGAGGACATCCACGGTAACCGCGCCGGAGGTATACCCCACCGAGGTCTTGGAGTCCGCCGAACCCGCGATGGTCCCGCCGGTGGCGAGGATCACGATGTGCGGCAGCTTCTTTCCCTGGGCCATTGCCGGGGGAACCTGCACGGCGATCAGAACGGCGATCAGTAGAACAACGATCCGTTTCATAGTGTGACTCCTCGTTGATATGGGAAAAGGACACCTGTAGACAGGAACTTTTTTAAAGCCTGGCCGACTCGATCACCTTCAGACCACCCCGTACCGCGGTCAGGCCGGCGTGGATATCCGGCTTCGCAGAGGGAAGGCCTGGCTGGCCGGTCAGGAGGACAAGTCAACGGGATATGGTGATCCTCGAGCGGCAGAACTCTGGAAAGCCGATGCGCACACACTCTCTGGAGGACCCTCGAAGTTAGCCAGTGCCGACCTCAAGGTCAACTGAAACCCCAAATCTCCTGAAGTTACTCCCCCACGGAGTGGTGGGGTAACAGGCCCCGGGGAGGGCCTATGATGACTTGCACAAGAGCTGTAATCGGGTATCTTGTATGCAATTACCCGCCAATTGGTCGCTCGGCCGTACGTGGGCCGGAACTCGCGCCTTCGTTTCGGGCTCGATCCCCCGGGGGCACAAGCGACACACACCTGAGTGAGGAGCACATGAGCGCAGAGCACGATCGCCTCGAACAGAACCGCAAGGAAGGATCCCCGTGGCACCTCTGGGGCCCGTACCTTTCTGAGCGGCAGTGGGGAACCGTCCGCGAAGACTACAGCGAGAACGGCGATGCCTGGGACTACTTCACCCATGATCAGGCCCGATCCCGGGCCTACCGGTGGGGGGAAGACGGACTCGCAGGGATCTCGGACCGGCACCAGCGGCTTTGCTTTGCGGTCGCCCTCTGGAATGGCCGCGACCCGATCCTGAAGGAACGCCTCTTCGGGCTGACCAATAGCGAGGGGAACCACGGCGAGGACGTCAAAGAGTACTACTTCTATCTCGACTCCACGCCGACCCACTCCTACATGAAGTATCTGTACAAGTACCCCCAGGCAGCCTACCCCTACGCCGATCTCGTGGACACCAACAAACGGCGCACACGCGACGAAATGGAATACGAACTCCTCGACACCGGGGTCTTCGCAGAGGACCGCTACTTCGACGTGTTCGTGGAATATGCCAAGGCGTCTCCCCAGGACGTCCTCGTCCGGATCACCGCATTCAATCGAGGACCGGAAGCGGCCGAGCTGCACATACTGCCGACGCTCTGGTTCCGAAACGACTGGGCGTCGTGGCAGGCGGAACCCGCGGAGAAGCCATCGCTCAGGCAGGTCACCGGACCGACGGCAGCCATCGTGGCGGAGCATCCGTTGCTCGGAACGTATCAGCTCTCCTGCGAGGGTGACGCGCAGCTCCTCTTCACCGAAAACGAGACCAATAACGTCCGGCTATTCCCCGAGTATCCAAACGCGACCCCTTACGTCAAAGACAGTATCAACGACTATGTCGTGAATGGACGCGGTGACGCAATCAATCCCGAACGGTTCGGGACCAAAGCCGCGGCGCACTATCGCCTGACCATCGGCCCGGGCTCATCCGCCACGGTGCGGGTGAGGCTTTCGGACCTCACCCCGAACGGCAAGGGTGACAAGACGCGGGAAAGTCACTCCCCCTTCGGGAGGGGTTTCGAGGAGATGCTGGCCACCAGGCAGAAGGAGGCCGACGAGTTCTACAAGGCCGTGACACCCCCCTCGACTTCGCCGGACCAGGCGAACGTGATGCGGCAGGCGATCGCCGGAATGCTCTGGAGCAAACAGCTGTACTACCTCGACGCTGACCGTGGCTGAAAGAACACCGGGCCCATCCCCTCAAGGGGGAGGGGCGCAATTTCCGCAACCGGGAGTGGTTCCACATGGTGAACGAGGACATCATTTCGATGCCCGACAAGTGGGAATACCCCTGGTACGCCGCGTGGGACCTGGCTTTCCATACGCTGCCGCTCTCGATCGTGGATCCCGACTTCGCGAAGCAGCAGATGGAGTTGATGCTGCGGGGGCTCTATCTCCATCCCAGCGGGCAGCTCCCCGCCTACGAGTGGAATTTCAGCGACGTCAATCCGCCCGTCCATGCCTGGGCAACACTCTTCCTCCACCGAACCGACCAGGCGCTCCGGGGAGAGACCGATCTCGATTTCCTCAGATCGGCGTTCAACAAATTGCTGCTCAATTTCACCTGGTGGGTCAACCGGAAGGACCGTTTCGGCAAGAATGTGTTCGAAGGCGGGTTCCTGGGTCTCGACAATATCGGCGTCTTCGACCGGAGCGCCCCCCTTCCCACGGGAGGACACCTCGAACAGGCGGACGGCACCGCCTGGATGGCCCTCTTTACGCAGAACATGCTGGAACTCGCGGCCGAGCTTGCCGCACACGATCGCACGTACGAAGACATGGTGGTCAAGTTCGCCGAGCACTTCACGTATATCGCCTCGGCGATGAACACCCCCGGCGGGGACGGCATGTGGGATGAGGAAGATGGCTTCTACTACGACCTGCTCCGGCTTCCGGACGGTAGTTCGACACGGCTGAAGGTCCGCTCCATGGTGGGACTGCTCCCTCTCTGCGCGACGACAGTGATCGAGAAATGGCAGAGGGAACTGGTCCCTGACGCGACCACCCACCTATCCTTCGGTTCCGGCAGATGCCCGAACTGCTCGAGGCCATACACCCCACAGGGCCGGGGAACTTCGGGGTCGCGGAGCGGGGGATCTTCGCTCTCATCAATCAGGAGCGGCTCCGGCGGATCCTCGAGAAGATGCTGGACGAGGAGGAGTTCCTGAGCCCCTACGGCATCCGGTCCATCTCGAAGTACCATCTGCACCATCCGTACGTGTTCCATACGGGCGGCCAGGAGTACCGGGTCGACTACCTCCCCGCGGAGTCCAATACCGGCATGTTCGGGGGTAACTCCAACTGGCGCGGTCCGATCTGGATGCCGGTGAACGCCATGATCGTCAGGGCGCTGCTCCAGTTCTATCTCTACTACGGCGACAACTTCCGGATCGAGTGCCCGACGGGATCGGGACGTTTGATGAACCTCTTCGAGGTCAGCAAGGAACTCGCGGACCGGCTTTCCCGGATCTTCCTCCGCGACGGGCAGGGAAGGCGCCCGGTCTACGGCGGGACGGAGAAGTTCCAGACCGATCCGCACTGGCGGGACAATATTCTGTTCTACGAGTATTTCCACGGTGACAACGGGGCGGGGCTGGGAGCAAGCCACCAGACAGGATGGACCGGGCTCATCGCCAAGCTCATCCAACTCTACGGTTCCCTCGATCCCGCAAAGCTTCTCGTCGCCGGGAAAGGGGGAGCGTTCGCCCGGAAGTGACCGATCGTCGTCAAGGATCCCGCCGGGGCATGCGCCGCATCGCGCCTCTGCTTCTCATTCTCTCTGCCGGCGTCATCGGGCCGGCGGCCGCGCAGGAGCGGTTCTTCTACCACAACCTCCCCTACGGGAGCGAGGCCCTCTACAATCCGATCTCCGTGATCCTGAACGGCAGCTACGACATCGTTCAGATGGAGAACCGGAGCCGGGAGATCTTCAGTCTCCCGTACGGGCAGGGGACGAAGAACGTCTTCCGGAACCTCGGCAGCCCCTTCGCGATGATCTCGGAATACGGATGGTGGAACTTCGTCAAACGGGAGGTCTTCCCGCTCAGCCTCAACGTCAACGACGGTCAGTGGTGGCCGAACTACGAACTGCATCTGATCGGCGGAGGGATGACCTCGGTCATGATGGGCGAGTGGTACGAGGACCACGGGTTCTCCTCTCCCATGGTCTGGTCCGTCGCCACCATGGCCGCGTATCACCTGCTGAACGAGGTGGTGGAGAACGGCAGCTACCAGGGGAACAACGTCGACCCGATCGCCGACGTCTATCTCTTCGATCTCGGCGGCATCCTGCTGTTCACCTCCGAACCCGTCCGCCGCTTCTTCAGCGAGGAGCTCCATCTCACCGATTGGTCGCTCCAGCCCTCCATCGCCCTGAACAACGGAACACTGCAGAACAACGGGCAGTACTTCTCCCTTAAATGGAAGTTCCCCTTCTCGGACTCCTACTCCCTGTTCCACTACTTCGGGCTCAGGGGGCTGTTCGGCGTGTCGAAGAGGTTCGAGAGCGGCGAGGCGCTCTCCGTGGGGGCAGGGGTCCGGGCGGTGAGCCTGAAACTTCTGGATCCGGAGTTCTTCCTTCTGACCACGGTCCTGAAATGGGAGGTCGGGTTCTTCTACGACAGGAACAACTCCCTCCTCGCCTCCCTGTTCATCGGGGGGGCCTACGACAACCCCGTGACGCTGAACGTCTACCCCGGCCTCATTCGCCTGGGCGGTTTTTCCCCGGGCGTCTGGGCGCTCTACAGCAGGCAGTACGGGTTCACCTTCGGGATCACGACCGTCTGGGCCCCCGGGGTGGCGCTCACGGGCAAACACGGGTCCGCCGAGTAGGACAGCCGGGCCGCGGTTCCCGCCGAGACTTGATTCGGAAGGAAGAATTGCTGAATGTTCACACCACGACGTTCGCCGGTTCAACATCCCTGGAACGCCCCATGGACCTGCAGAAGATCTTCGAGAACAACGAACGGTGGATCGCGGAGACGACTCGGCCAGGACCCCGCCTACTTCAGCGACTGCCAAGGGACAGAACCCGAAGCTGCTGTACATCGGCTGCTCCGACAGCAGGGTCTCCGCCGAAGAACTGATGGGGCTGGCCCCCGGGGAGGTCTTCATCCACCGGAATATCGCCAATCTCGTCCTGGCGACGGACAACAACATGAACTCCGTCGTGCAGTACGCGGTGGAGTACCTGAAGGTGGAACATATCATCGTCTGCGGACACTACGAATGCGGCGGCGTGAAGGCCGCCATGACCCCCAGCGACATGGGACAGCTGAACAGCTGGCTCCAGTCGTTGCGCGACGTCTACCGCATCCACCACCGCGAACTGGATGCGATCCCCGACGAGAAGAACCGGTATGACCGGCTGGTGGAGCTGAACGTCCGCGAGCAGTGCATCAACATCCTGAAGATCGACCACGTCCAGAAATCGTGGTACGCCACGGGCCTCCCAAAACTCTGCGGCTGGGTGTTCGACGTGGGGACGGGGAGACTCATCGACCTGAAGCTGAATATGGCCGAGGAGTTCAGGGAGATCCGCGCGATCTACGATCTGTGGCCACTGGGCAAGCCGAAGCCGGGCTGAGGGGAAGGAAGATACTGTCCGCCTCCGGCACCATCCTCACGTCCTCGAAGTGGGGTCCCTGCGAAACATCCTGTCCCGGTCGCTGTCGAAATAGTAGACCCTCGCCACCGTGATCCGTCGCGCCAGATAGCTGCATGCGAGACAGGCCAGAATGGTCCCGATCGCCGGCCCGACCCAGAAGATCCACCATCCCTGCCACATCCCGGAAACCATCGCAGGCCCCAGGCTTCTCGCCGGATTCGTGCTCGTCCCGGAGATCGGAGCTTCCGCCCATACCATAAAGGAATAGAGGGGAGGAAAGAGCCCCGGGGTGAATGGGCGGATCTTCCTGAACCCGAGGAAGATGGTCAGCAGGGAGACCATGGCGAAGGTCGTTCCGACCTCACCGAGGAGGACCTCCATGGTGCTGAATCCCTCCCCGGGCAGAGTCGCCCCGAACGCCACGCTGCGCCCCATGTCGCCCCATACGAGGAGAGGCACGGTCCCCACAACGCCCCCGAGAATCTGCGCCGCGACATAGACCAGGGCCGTTCGACCGTTGAGTTTTCCAAACAGCAGGAATGCCAGCGTCACGATCGGGTTGATGTGCGCGCCGCTCGACCTCCCCACCGGAGAGAGCGCGATGCAGGCCCCCGTGGTCCCGAAGAGGAATCCCGTGATCGCCCGGCGCAGCGCTTCGCTCGGGAGGAGCCCCGCCATCGGGCTTCCGGTGCCGAACATCAGGATCACAAGCGACAGGCCCACGAGAACAAGCGCTGCGGTCCCGATGAACTCAGACAGGAATATCCGTCGGAGGGAGGGTCGTTCGCTCATGGTTCTCCCCGGGAGGATGGATTCATGGACGTGCCGTGACCCCTCCGGCCCTACGGAACGAACGTCACGCACACCGGAGAGGTCAGCGTGACCGACCGCGAGGTCGGGGTGAGCTTGCCGTCCCCCGGGCCAACCTGGAACAGCGAAAGAACATTCGACCGCTGGTTCGCGGAAAACAGCCACCGGCCGGTTGGATCGAGCTCAATGTGCCGGGGTGATTTTCCCCCGCATGGCACGCGCTGCATGCGAGTGAGGGTCCCCTCTCTCCCATCGATGCCGAACACCACGATGACATCGTCCCCACGATTCGACACGTAGAGGAATCGTCCCTGCCGGTCGACGAGGATCTCCGCCGTGGTGTTCGTTCCGGTGAATCCGGCCGGGAGGGTCGAGACCGTCTGTCTCCGTTTCATCGCTCCATGTCTCGCGTCGAGGGCGAACACCGTGACCGACGACGTCAGCTCGTTGACCACGTACACGAAGCGCCCGGAGGGACCCATGGCGATATGCCGCGGCCCCTCCCCGGGATCCATCGAGGCGGACTTGCTGCTGTCGGCTGTCAGGCTCCCCGTGCGGTCGTTGAAATCGTAGACCAGGAGCTTATCGATGCCCAGATCCGCGACGATGGCCAGCCGATTGTCGGTGGTGACCCGGACACAGTGCGCATGCGGCCCTGCCTGGCGTTTCGGGTTGACACTCGACCCGTACGCCTGCATGAATGCCGTATGTTCGCCGAGCCGGCCGTCGTTCCCCACCGGGAACACCGCAACACTGCCGCCACCGTAGTTCGCCACCAGAAGGAACCCTCCGGATCGGTCAAGCGACAGATGCGCCGGTCCACCTCCCAGCGAAGAGACCTGCTGGAGGGGTCTCAGCACTCCGTTTCCCCGTTCTATCAAGAAGGCGCTGACCGCCCCTGCCGGGCGCCCCTGGAATGTGTCTATTTCGTTGACCGCGTAGAGGAATTTCCCATGTGGGATCGGCCACGAGAAACGAAGGATTGTCCGTCCGGGCCGCGAGACTGAGAGGGCCGGTCTCGCCGGTGGCAGGGTCGAACCGGAAGCAGTAGATCCCTTCGCTCCCCTTTCCAGTGTAGGTTCCCACGAAGACGAGCTGCTCCCTGCCAGCAGCGATCCCAGCGGGAACTACGAGCATGGCCAGCAGCAAGCATTGTCGTGCAGTGAGCCTTCGCACATCGCCCTCCTCACACTTCAGAGAATTGGATGACCACCTTGATGTCGTCGGGTTTGCGTTGTAGAGCCACCGCAAAATCCCCGGCGCAACCCGCCTGCTCACAAGACGCGTGAGCCACGACCGGTCCGCTCGAGCAAGGGCTTTGGTGGCCTTGTACCAGTGCCGCTTGTTGGCGTTGACGCTCCCGACGATCGCATTGTTCTTGAGGACGGCCGCTGCGGCGGCGTCGGCCGTGGCCATTCCGGGAACCGCACCTCCGGTCCCCACACCCGTGAGGCACACGATTCCTCCGGCGGCGACACTGTGGATCGCGCCGGCGATGATCTGGCCAACCCCTGTGCATTCCACGACCACATCCGGCTGGAACCCGACATCGGCCACCGAGCCGGTGTGGTACGTCGCTCCCAGCGCGCGTACGAGCTCGGGTTTGGGCCCAGATTCCATCCTGTCCAGGACGTGGACCTCCAACCCGTGCTGCACCCCCAACAGTGCGGCGAGAAGACCGATCGGTCCGGCCCCGGTGACCAGGACCGTTTGCGGCTCCCAAGCGCCCGCTGCCCGATGGCCACGACCTGTTCCCACGCCTTCGTCACGACCGTTGTCGGCTCGAGCAATACCCCGAGCATCCCCAGGGAAGAGTCGACCTTCATGGCGTACTCGGGCTCGATCCTCCATCGCTCGGACATGAACCCGTCGATCTGTTTGATGCCACGCTCGGTATACTGTCCGTTGCGGCACATGTCCCATTCGCCGACGGCACAGTTCGGACACGGGACGGGGTCGGGCCGCCGGACGATGCCCACGACCAGGTCCCCCTTCTTGAACCCGCCGGACGGTCCCGGGTCGATGACCCGGCCGAGGGACTCATGCCCCAGAACCAGGCGTCTCTTGCCCGGGGGAGCCCAGCCGTACTTCCCCTCGACGATCTCCACGTCCGTCCCGCACACTCCAACGGCCACGGCCTCGACGAGGACCGATCCATCGCCGGAGGAGGGCTCCGGGATCTCTTCCAGCATCGCGCTGCCCGGGTTCTTCGGTTCTACGGTCACTGCCTTCATATGGGTCTACTTTTTCTTGTTCTCTTCGACGGTGATCGCCACTGCCTCAGAATAGTCCACCTGCACGGAGTCGCCGACCGCCAGCTGCTTCAGCATCTCCTTGTACGTGGAGTCCCGCACCGTCACTGTCCGGGGTTCCCTTTGGGTCCCTTGAACGTCACGGTGTTCTCCTTCAGATCGATCGCCTCAACACGCGCGACGATGGTGACCACGGTGCCGATCACGCCGGCCGGTTTCTCCCCCGGCTTTGCGGTCCTCGTTGCCGTGGTGGCCTCTGAGCGGACGGCTTTTGTCGGGTTAAGCCGGAAGGCGTGGGCCAGTGTATAGGTCACCGTGACGACGTCGCCGACCTTGACCTGCTTGAGATTCTTGGCCTCGGGGGGACCTCCGTTGTCAGCTCCTTCCCGTTTGCGGTCTGGAGGGTGAGCATACGCGTTGCCTGGTCGACCGCGACCACTGTGGCGGTCGCCTGCATCTGCAAAGCGGTGGCCTTTCCCTGCCCGTCCTGCGCAACGGCGGGGAGACGGCGGCAAGAGGAACAGTGCGAATATGATCCAATGTTTCATTGAGCACCTCCTTCGACCATTGTGACTGTTATCGGTGTCCACCCTGTCCCGAGCCAAGATAGTATCGCCAGTCGAACGCCACCCGGATCCCGAGCATCCATGTCGATCGATGGTCCGGCACCGGAGCCTCGGGCGGAGAGACCATCGTGATCTTCGTTGGGATGTCCACCCCCCCGAACAGCTGGAAGACCAGACTGGAACTCTGGTCCATGGAGAACGTACGGAAGGGCCGGTATTCAAGAACCGGGAACTGGAGCTGGATTGAACGGATGGCTACCACCGTCGTTTGCGGATTGGTCTCCGATGTCGAGGGGAGGAACATCCGGTCCTCTTCTTTGCCATAACCGAAGAACGAGACGCCGATCTCACGTCCGATCATGAACTGGAACCGTCCGATGATCGTCGCGATGCCCGCCTGCCAGGGGATGAGCCCTCCGCTCCCTGCGGCGACGGCCATTTGCATGTAGGCGGAGGTCGAGAAGGGGGCGACGAACGGTAGAGCGAGGATCAGGTCGCCAGGGATCAGCCAGAAGGGCATGCGCAAGCGAAGGGTATACGCCGCGCGGGCCGGGATCATCGCCGTGATCGCACCGTATTTCTCCAGGTTCTCCGCCCCGGTGATGTTCTGAGTAGATGCTGCGTCCTGCCGGATCCCGAAATCGAGGAAGACCAGCCCGTCTCCCGACTCGTTGATGACCCCTTCTATTCCCAATCCGACCCGCATCGCCAGCCCCAGGCCTCCGATTCCGCCGACATGCGTTTGACCTGAACCGAAACCGCCGTCGATGCGTTCCGGCGGCCGCGGCCGACACGAGGCCGATGAACGGCCCCAGTTCGGCCCGGAAACGAGGAAGTTCGCCCTTGCCGGATCCGAGCGCAGGGATCGGGGTCTCGAGCAGCGTTTCGGCGAACAACTGGATCGCCGCGGGGTCGAATTCCCTTTGCAGGTGTACGGTGTTGTATCCCACGTTGAACGTGTCGGGGGTTGCCGTCGGCAATTCCGACGTGATAAGCCGGGCGCCGACCCCCGTGCCAGAGGCTGCATCGATGAACTGGGCCAGGCTTACACTCATAATATCGGAGGCCCGCTCAGCATCCTCCGGACGCATCCAGGCGTCTCCGCTGAGGATCATCGGCTTCCCCAGCCATGAGCGCGTCTCAAACCCGTGATCATTGTAGTAGTCGTGGGTCCCTTTGCGCAACGACGCATCCCCCCAGGTCCCCGTAATATGCCCTGCGGCAAACGTGTCCTCCAGAAAATGGAGCGAAAAGGCCTCATCGGCAAGGCCTGCGAGGATGAGTTCGGTACGCTCCTTCTGGCTCAACTCTTCGCGCGAAAGGCGGCCGACCTTCAGCAGTGCGCTGTAGTGATACCAGGTGTAGGTCCCTATGGCATTGAGCTCAGCGCCTTTCTGAACACTGGCCCTGAGATAGGTGCGAGTATCGATGTCCGCCCTCGGGCGTGCAAGGAGAAAGTGGACGTTGTTCTTCCCCGCGCGCGTTGCATACGCGGGATCGGCCCGCTGGAGTTTGATGTCCGAGTCCCGGAGGCAGTTGATGCGATCGGACCGGTCCGTGGCATTCGCGGTACGGTTCTTCAATTCGGCGGCGATATCCGCCACAGCAAGGATCCAATTCGTGTTGAGCACATTGTGCAGCAGGTCGGCGCCGGAGACCGAGTGGTCACCGGCGATCGCCGGCCATGCGCCGTAGTCGATGGAGCCGGGTTCCTCACCCTGGGCCGTGTCCGCGGAAAAACCGACAGGCGCGGATTCGTGTCCTATCCTCGCTTCTGCCCAGAGCTTGTCGAACGCCGCCCGGTGGCGTCGGATCGAGCTTCCGTATGGCCAGGAGAGTGATGTCCCGGTGCTCGGGATAGATCCATGCGTTCGCTGTTGAAACGAGCACACAGACGAAGATCACCTGAACGGCACAATGGCGGGCGGCGGAGAACCAAGAAGGGAAAGATCGCATCGTTTGCTCCAGCGCTGGTCGGGGTGGGACGGGGGTGGACGTGACCGCGTAATATAGTCCCTGGGCTCTTCGAATCCAAATCGCCTGCTGCAAAGATCCCCCAGCAAAGATCGCCCCGGGGGCCGTTGGGTGGCCAACAGGGGCCATCCCATCTATCCCTTGCGTTCCGTATATTGTTCCGGCCTTGGCCGAAACGAGCATCTACCAGGACTCCACCACCAGCCCTGAGCCTACCATGCGGTACACAAAGAACAGCGATCGCCCTGGGAAGCCTGCTGGCCGCCTACGCGGTTTTCGGCTTTCTGGCACTCCCCCCACTCGTCAAGCCCCGCCTCGTCCGTGCGATCGAGGAGTTCACCGGACGAAAGGTGGCGGTGGACGGGCTGCGGATCAACCCGTTCGCCCTCTCGGTGACCCTTCGTGACTTCCACCTCCGCGACCGGGACAGCGTCGACCTTCTACGGTTCTCGGAGCTGTACGTCAACTACGAGGTGTCGTCCCTGTGGCGGAACGCCTATGTCTTCTCGGCGTTCGAGATCGACACCCCCTACGTCGCGGTCCGCGTTCTCCCGGATGGATCGCTGAGCATCCAGGACATCTTCGACAGATATTCTGCGGACACGACCGCGGCCGGGCCGACCGCCGGGCCGGCCGGCGGCCGGACTGGTGATCGACAACCTTGCCATCCGGCAGGGGACGATCTTCTACGAAGACCTCTCCCGGGCGAAGCCGATGCGGCGCAACATCGATTCCCTCGACCTGTTCCTCTCCAACTTCACGACGATGCCGGACCGGACGGGTGACTATGCATTCGAGGCAAACACGGCAAGCGGGGAATACCTGCACTGGAGAGGGAGCCTCTCGGTCACCCCGCTGCGCTCGGAAGGATCCCTGGAGCTGAAGCACCTCCACGCCCTCACGCTCGGGGAGTTCCTGGGCGACCGCCTGAAATTCCGGATCGACTCCGGAACCCTTGACCTGAGCTCCGGCTACTCTTTTGACGGAAGTCGCGACACCGTCCTGTTCCGACTCTCCAACGGGTCGGTGTCGATCCGGGACCTGGTGCTGGCCGACCCCGCGGACAGCATCCCCCCGCTCGTCCTCCCCTCCGCCGTGATCTCCGGCGTTGCCTTTGCGTTCCCGGAACAGGCCGCAGTGATCGACCGCATAACGCTGACCGGAGGCGCGTTGCGCACGGCGTACACCGACTCCGGGACGATCACGATCCAGGAGCTCCTGACCCCGCTCCCGGGTCCGGCCAGACCTTCCAGAACACCGATCCGGGTCAAGGTCGGAGAGATCACGACCAGCGGCATGACCATCGTCTTCCGCGAACAGATGCAGCAACCTGAAGCGGTCTTCGAGCTGAGCGGTCTTGCTCTTTCGGTGAAGAACCTCTGCTACGGAACACCCGGAACCGCCTCCCTCAGGGCTATGGCCGTGCTCAACGGCGCCGGCAGCGCGGAGGTGAGCGGGACATTCTCCCTCCAGCCGAGAAGGCCCGCCTCGACCTGCGGGTCCGTGGCACACCCCTGCGGGGATTCCAGCCCTACGCCACAAGATACAGTCGCGCCAGCCTCGACGCGGGGAGACTTTCGACTCGTGGGACACTCACCTACTCCACACGAGGTGAGCGGACACTTCTCGACTACCGTGGCAGCGTGACCGTGGATCAGGCCCGCATCGCCGATCCGGTCATGAACGAGGACCTCCTCCGCTGGGAGAGGCTCGAGCTGAAGGAGATGGTCTATCATCTCTCTCCCCCTTCCCTTGCTGATCGCGGAGATCCTCGCCCGCAAACCGTACGCCAGGGTGGTCATCGGACCCGACCGGATGGCGAACGTCCAGCATGTGATGGCGGAGGACGACACGACATCGCGCACGGAAGATCCCCGGACCGCACGGGGCAGGCAAGGCTCGACGCTGACCACCATCGGTGTGATCCGGTTCGAAGACGGAACGCTGAATTTCACCGACCTGTCGCTCACGCCCAACTTCAGCGTCGGGATCCTCGAACTGGGAGGACAGATCCGCGGCCTGTCGTCGGAGCAGCTGGCGCGGGCGGACGTCGACCTGGTCGGCAAGGTCGACAAGTACGCACCCGTCACGATCCGCGGACAGATCAACCCGCTCAGCGAACAGGCATTCACGGACGTCCTGCTGAAGTTCGAAGGGATCGATCTCACCACGTTCACCCCCTACTCCGGGAAGTTCGCCGGATACACGATCGACCGCGGGAAGATGAACCTGGACCTCCGCTACAGGCTCAACAAGCGGTTCCTCGAGGGGGAGAACAAGGTCGTGCTGGACCAGCTGACGCTCGGCGAAAAGATCGACGGGCCCGACGTCACGAGCATGCCCGTCAAGCTCGCGGTGGCGCTCCTGAAGGATTCCCACGGGGTCATCGACCTGGATATCCCGGTCAGCGGCAGTCTCGACGATCCGGAGTTCAGCTTCTTTCCCGCTCATCCTGAAGGTCGTGATGAACCTCCTCTGGAAGCTCGTCACGGCGCCATTCGCGTTGATCGGGTCGCTGTTCGGCGGGAACGGAGACGAGCTGCAGTTCGCGGCATTCTCTCCCGGCTCCGATTCCCTTGCTGCTGACCAGTCCGCCAAGCTCGAGACCGTGGTGAAGGGGCTGGTGGAACGGCCCGGACTGGAGCTGGACATCCGCGGTACCGCCAGCCCGTCCGCGGACCGCGAGGCGCTCGCGGAGGCGAAGATCCTGAGGGAGATCCGTCAGTCGGGCGAAGGTCCTCTCACAACCGCCGAAACGGAGAGGCTCCTGGCTCTCTATCGGCGGACCTTCTCGGAGGACCCGGCCGGGCTTGTTCCTGAAGGCTCGATGGAGGAGAAAGAGCGGGCGGCGGCGATCCGTGACGCCGCACGGAGGCGGCTGGTCGCGTCCGCCTTGATCAGCGAGGAGGAGCTCCGGACCCTTGCCCAGCGTCGCGCAGCGCACGTCCGCGAGCACCTGTCGGCCGCCGGAGGGATCGACCCGGCGAGGATCTTCCTGCAGGACGTCGACATCAAGGTCGATCCCACGGACGGCGCCGTCCGGACCCAGCTCAACCTCACAGCGCGGTAGCAGGGGAGGATTGCTATCGAGCGCAACTCTCCATACATTTGTTTTCATAGACGAACCGCTCATTCACATACCGACATTCCGTCAGAGGGTACCCTATGAACCGATTCTTCACCCTCGCCACACTCTCTGCTCTGCTCGCGGTTCCGGCCCTGGCCCAGCAGAGCGATTCCACCGCCACCCCCCCTTCACCCGAGAGGGAGTATGCGACGAGGGTCTTCTACGGAGGGACCGTCGGCTTCAGTTTCGGCAGCACGTTCCGCATCAGCGTGCAGCCCATGGTTGGCCTCGTCTTCACCCCGAAACTCTCGGGAGGGGTCAAGGTGGGATACGAGTACGTCCGGCAGGAGGCGAACGGGTTCACGACCACCTGGAACAACTACGGGGCGAGTCTATTCGGACGATTCCGGTTCATCCCCCGCGCCTATCTCCACGCCGAATTTGCCTACGTCAGCTATGGCGCCAAGATCGGCGAGCACACGTTCGACCGGTACTGGGTCCCCTTCCTCTTTCTCGGTGGCGGATATATCCAGCCCATCTCCCGTTCCACGTCGGCCTTTGTGGAGGTCCTCTTCGACGTGCTGCAGGACGCCGACTCGCCGTACGAGCAATGGACCCCCTGGGTGAGCATCGGTGTAGCCGTGGGATTCTGATCTCCAGATCACTCACTTCGATTTGCCGGAGACAATCATGTCGCCACATGGCAGTGCGATGTTGCCCGGATGGGCAGGGGGATCCAGGGATGGGCATCGCCGGAAGACAGCGGCCCTGTGCATCGCTGATCTTCCTGGCACCTGCGGTCTTTGCCCAGGACACCCACTACTGGAATCTCTTCTACGGCACGGAGGCGACCCTCCTTGGAGGGACGGTGATCGGTAGCGCATCCGACCTGAGCGCCACCTACTACAACCCCGGCATGCTCGCCGTGAACCGCGAAAAGGGACTGCTGCTCGGCGCGAACGTCTACACCTACCAGCGCTATTCCGTGCAGCAATCCGCCGCCGAGGACGTGGTGAACGGCCGGATCGCCCCCGCGCCCGGCCTGATCGCCGGACGGATCCCCGTGGACTCCTCTGCGATCGGCGGCATCGCCTACTCGATCCTCACGCGACAGTCGCTGGAGTCGGTGATCGAGGCGCGATTCGTCGGACCGGCGGACGTCATCGGGAGCGACGGCACACCCGAACAGCTCTCCTCGAACCTGACGCTCAATTCCGGTCTCTCCGACACCTGGCTGGGAGTGACGCTCTTCCGCCTGCTCGACCCGCAGATCGGGTTCGGCTTCACGAACTACGTGGCGATCCGCAACCAGAGGACCCGCTCCACCGCGACCGGGCAGGCCCTCCCGGCGGACGGCAACTCGCTCGCCAGCGGATCCAGGATCGCCGATGTTGAGTACGACAACGTCAGACTCCTCTGGAAACTCGGTGTCGGCGTCAACCTCGAACCGTTGACGCTCGGCCTCACGGTGACCACCCCCTCCGTGAACCTGTTCGGCAGCGGCTCAATGTTCCTCTCGTACGGAAGGAACTACCCCGGTACGGGCGGGGACTCCTCGCAGAAGACCGTGCTGATCGCAAGCAACCAGGAGAAGCTCGACAGCCGGTACAACACCTCGTGGGCCGTCGGGATCGGGATGGGCTACAGGTTCGGCAAGGCCCGCCTCCACTTCAGCGCTGAATGGTACGCGGCGGTCCCGCTCTTCAAGGTGCTGGAAACAGAGAGTTTTACCGGACAGTCGGACGGGAAAACCTATTCGGTCGAGATCACTGACGAACGGCGATCCGTCATCAACGCGGGACTGGGGCTCAGTACACGCTTTCTCCGGCCGTCGCGCTGTTCGGAAGCGTCGTGACCGATTTCTCCTATGTGCCGGACGGGACCAAGAGCAACCTCTCACTCACTCCATGGGATCTGCTCCACGTTTCGTTCGGGACGGTCCTGTCGTTCAGCCTTCTGGACATCACGGCGGGGTTGTCGTTCGCGAGCGGCAGCGCACCCCTCGCCGATGTCCCCTGGGCAAGCGTGGGGGCGTCCCTCGGACAGGTCATCGGCGTATCCTCCGAGAGCCAGATCAAGTACTTCAGCGCGACGGGGATACTGGCGTTCACGTTCAAACTGTGACCCGGCGGGCTTCGGGCCGGTCCGGGGCTTGACCGCCACCCCATCTTTCGATATCATTGTAGGTTCACTGGCCCTCCGGGGAGAGGGTCGGACGTACGCCTCACGGCACAGACGGCAGAATGAAACGCATCAGGGTTCTTCTCATCGAGGGAAACCGCCTTCTCCGCGAAGGACTCACGGCGATGCTGGCAGAACAGCCGGACATCGTGGTGGTGGCTGCGGGATCGAACGGTGATGTCCTCCGCGAGGCGAAAAGGTGGGGCCCCGACGTCGTTCTGCTGGACCTCGGGCTCAGGCATCAGAAGAGCCTCACGCTGGTCTCCCTGGCCAGGCGTTATACACCCAGGGCCAGGATCATCATCATGGACCTTTCCCCCGCCACTCCGGAGATCGTGGAGTTCGTGTCGGCCGGAGTTCCCGGTTTTGTCCTCATGGATGCGACGTTCGAGGATTTCATGAGGACGATCCGCGCCGTGGCGGCCGGCCACAAGGTCCTTCCCCCATCACTCACCGGATCACTCTTCCTCCAGCTCGTCCAGCGGACCCCGAAAAAGGGGCAACAACCCCTGAAACCGGTGAAGATGACCAACCGCGAGCGCGAGGTCGTAGCGCTGATCGCCGAGGGGTTGAGCAACAAAGAGATCGCCACCCGGCTTCACCTCGCCGTGGACACGGTCAAGAGCCACGTCCACAACATCCTCGACAAGCTGGCCCTCCACACGCGCCTTGAGATCGCATCCTATGCCCATTCCGGAGGGTCCCGCGAGGACCACCACCGGCATCCCTGACCCCACGCAGCCCTCCCTCGTCCACACATCGGACTAAGCCTGTTTTCAACCTTTCGGGCTATTCCCGCGACGCCCCCTTCCTGATAGCTTGTACCAGCAGTACATCGCAACACCATTGCCGAAAACCGCCAAACATACCTCCCGGCCGAAAGCGAAGAAACGCGCCGTTCCGCCGAGAGTGGACGAACGCACGTTCGAGCGCGTCGTCGCTACCGGCGTGCGGAAGTTCATTTTGAAGGATGCAACGATCAGGGATTTCTTTGTGGCCCTTCGTTCTGCGGCCCGGGAGAACGTCGTCCCTCCGCACCCGCTCTCAGCGCTGGTGCTCTCCCGGATCGTGAGGGAATCGATGCAGAAACGGAAGAAGAGTCGAAAACCATAGGACCACACATTCTGCGCGGATCATCCACTTCGGGAACGGTTATGAAAACACTGCGTATCGGGATCATCGATCTGGCCAGCAAGGGGCCGACACGGGCGGTCTGGGCAAGGATGATGAACGCCAACCTTGCCAGCCTGATGCCGCAGGCAGTGGCGGTCTGGTGCCGAGCAGGAAGGACACCAGGTCACGTACGTCTGTTATACCGGGGCCGAGAACCTCGTGGAAGAGCTTCCCCGGGACGTGGATGTCGTGTTCATCGGTGCATTCACCGAGGCCGCCCAGCTGGCATACGCCCTGAGCAACCAGTTCCGGTCCCGCGGCGCTGTCACGGTCATCGGCGGCCCCCACGCCCGTTGCTATCCCGAAGATGCGGCGAAATATTTCGACTTTGTGCTCGGTCTCACGGACCGGCAGATCATCCGGGAGGTGCTGTACGACAAGAGCCCCCACCGTCCGCTCGGGCGATTCCTGACGGCCAGCGAGCAGCCCACCAACATCCCGGGCGCGCGGGAGCGCTGGGACTTCATCGAGGCCACCCTCAAGAAGGCTCCGGTCTTCAAGATCATCCCCATGCTCGGGAGCGTGGGGTGCCCCTACACGTGCAGCTTCTGCATCGATTCGACGATCCCGTACCAGAGCCTCTCGGTGGACGGGATCAAAGAGGATCTCCGGTTCCTGCTGACGAAGTTCCGGCGCCCCGTCGTGGGATGGCATGATCCGAATTTCGGGGTCCGGTTCGACAACCTGATGGAAGCGATCGAGGACGCGTGCGCGCCGGGGTCCATCGACTTCATCGCCGAGAGCAGCCTGTCATTGCTCTCGGAGACACGGGTGAAGAGGCTCCAGCGGAACGGATTCAAGGTGCCTCCTCCCGGGCATCGAGTCGTGGTTCGAGCTCGGCGCGAAAGCCAGCACGGGCAGCGCTTCGGGATTGGAGAAGGTCCGCCAGGTGTCGGACCACGTGAACATGATCCTCCGGCATATCCCCTACGTGCAGACCAACTTCGTCCTGGGTCTCGATTCAGATTCCGGACAGGAGCCGTTCGAGCTCACGAAGCGATTCCTCGACCTCACACCGGGAGCATTTCCCGGCTACTCATTGCTTTCGGCGTTCGGCCAGGCCGCGCCGTTGAACCTCGACTACCAGCGCGCGGGGCGCGTGATCGGGTTCCCGTTCCATTTCCTGAACAACAATTCGGCCATGAACATCAAGCCGATGAACTACGAATGGGCCGATTTCTACCGTCGGATCATTGATCTGACGAAGTACTCGTTCTCGCCGGGGATGATCGCACGTCGCGCCGGGGCAACCCGGGCGTGGTTCCCCCGCTGGTTGAACGTCATCCGGGCGATCTCCTCGGAGGGATACGGAAGGATCAACGGGTACGGCCGGATCCTGTCGATGCTGGAGAAGGATCGACAGTTCCGGGCGTTCTTCGAACAACGGTCCAGCGAAGTACCGGCGTTCTACGTCGACCGCATCCGGAAGGATCTCGGGTCGATGTGGCAGTGGTTGCCCGAAGGGGCCATCGAGCATGATCCTCAGGCGTATCTTCGATCCGTTGGTGAAAATGCCGGCATGCAGGGGAACGCCGAACTTCGGGTCGCATAGGGCAGACGGGGGACCAATGACGGACAACACGACGATCTGGAAGTCTCTCCAGGAACATCTTCCCAGGAGAACCTGGATACCCATCGCGAAGGTCTTCGCCACCGTGGAGAAGTTCGTTCCACTGGACGGCGAAGACCTGCGCGCTACTCATCCGGAACGACCACGGTGGAAATCCAACGTGCGTCGCCTCCTCCGGCTGAAGGTGCGCGCCGGGAGTGTCCGGTCCCGGACGGGTCAGTAACTGCGCACAGTCCGGACCGGACGGATCCCGAGGAGCCAGAGCACCAGGTATCCGAGCGCAACCCACCCTGCCTCCTTCAGGCGCTTCACGGTGATGTACGCCGCCCCCAGGGTGATCGCCTCCGGAAAGCCGAAAGCCGCGAACAGAGCCAGGAACCCCACCTCGGACGCTCCGATCCCCGCCGGCAAAAAGAAGAAGAAGATCCTCAGGATCGAGGCGGTGGCCTCCAATGCCACGGCCTGAGTGAACGTCGGTTCTGCGCCGAGAAGTCTCAGCACGAGCACTGTCTCGCCCGCGATGACGATCCAGGCCACGAACGAAAACAGAAGCGATCCCGCGAACCGGTATGGATGATCGCGTGCGTACCGGCCCACCTGGGCGTCCAGCCGGCCGAGCATGGGACCCAATCGTTCCATCGCGGTCCGGACCGGTCGGACGGGGATGCGGGCCAGTCCCCTCGCCAGTTGCGTCAGGCGGGGCCCGCTGAATGGAAGCACCAGCAGTCCGATCGCACAGAGCAGGGGCACCCCGATGACCACTGCGCCCACCGGTCCTTCCCCCACGCCGAGCAGCGTCATCACGCCGGGATACGACGCCATCACGAGAACGAATCCGAGGAGAATGAACACCACCTGCGCGATCGCGATGGTGATCTTCGTGATGATGCACGAGCCGATCCCTTCGGCCAGCCCGATGCCGCAGTGCTTCTGGAGGAGGACCGGACGCATCGGCTCAGCAACCGCAACACCCCCCGGGATCGAGTACAGGAGGGCGTCGGTGGCCATCCTGATGAGGTACAGCTTCCCCAGCCCGGGTGTGGGGTCACCCGCAAGCGTCTGCTGCCAGGCCAGGCTCTCGGCCAGGAAGACGAAGGCGTAGGGGAGAACGCCGAGAAGGAGGATCCATCCGCTGCGACCGATCTGTTGAGCCACCAGCGTGAGGTCGAGCCCGGCGAAATAGCGCCACAGGACGGCCGCCAGCACGAGGACCAGGGCCGGACGCCACAGCCGCTTCCCCACCCGTTCCAGCCAGTCTCTTCGCAGCATCAGGGATCCTTGGTCTCACACGTCCTTGTCCAGGAGCTTCTTGATCTGCAGCAGTTCCGCCTTCCTCTGCTTCGTGATCTCGGGATACTTGAGGTCGAGGTTCTTCAGGGTCCGGACGATCGCCTCCGAAACGCAGAGTCTCGTGAACCATTTGTTGTCGGCCGGAACGATGAACCAGGGAGCCCATTCCGTGCTGGTGTGGTTGATGCAGTCCTCGTAGGCTTTCTGATAGTCCTTCCAGAATCCCCTCTCCTTGAAATCCGCGACCGAGAACTTCCAGTTCTTCTCTCCCTCTTCGATCCGCGACAGGAAACGTCTCCGCTGCTCGGCCCGCGACACGTTGAGGAAGAACTTCAGAATGACCGTGCCGTTCTGGACGAGGTGTTTCTCATAGGCGTTGATCTGCTTGAACCGCTTTTCCCAGATATCGTCCGTCATCGCCGCGGGAGGGAGTTTCTGCCCCTTCAGGATCTCGGGATGGACGCGCACCACCAGCACTTCCTCGTAGTAGGAGCGGTTGAAGATGCCGATCATTCCCCGCTGAGGCAGGGCGCGCGTCGCCCGCCAGAGGTAGTCATGGCTCAACTCCTCCGTCGAGGGGACCTTGAAGCTCGTCACGATACATCCCTGCGGGTTGACCCCGGACATCACATGCTTGATGGCCCCGTCCTTCCCGGCCGCGTCCATGGCCTGGAAGATCATCAGCACCGCGATGTTCCCCTGGGCATAGAGCCGGTCCTGCAATTCGGCGAGCCTGTCCTGGTTCGCCTCCACATGCGCCTTGGCCTCCTCCTTCCCCTTGAACCCGCCGGTGAAGTCCGGATCGAAGTCCTTTTTGAGGGAGATCGTCTCCCCCGGAGGGGCGAGGATGCGTCTCAGCTTGAAATCCAGCCTGCTCCCATCCTGCAGTTTCAGGTCGATCTTCTGGTCCGGATCGAATACAAGCTTCATGGGTCGCCTCCTCTGCTTGTGTACTGGGGCGGCCGTTCCGGCGTTCTGCGCCCGGAAGGCCGAAACGGTTCAGACCCGACTCATCCCTGGCGCCGGGCGACGAAGAACTCGTACGCGTAGTACTTGCTGTAGCGCCGGTGGAGCTCGGGCTCCGCTGCCAGCTGATCCAGCACGGTCAGCGCCTCCGGGTCGGCTCCAACGTGTACGCGTAACTCGTCGATCCGGATCTGCATCGGCCCGTAGAAGTCATCCCACCAGGCCGCGTCCGGCAGCGTGAAGTGTCCGATCAGCCGGAACCCGCATTGTTCGATGACCTTCAGGATGTCGGCGACCCATCCCATTGCGGGATAGTCGGCCTCGAAGGCCGCTTTCACACCCGGGTGGAGGGTCCTTTTCCCTCCACACGGCGTCCGTGAATGCCAGGTGGCCCGATGGGCGCAGCAACGTGTGGCGATCCGGAGAGCGTTCGTGATGCCGATGTTGAGAGCGCACCTTCGGACCAGACGAGGTCATAGCTTCCTGCCGGCAGCCCAGGATTCGCCATATCGGAGACCCTCGGGCGGATCCGCCCTGCAAGTCCGCGATCGGCAACAGTCTTCGTGAGCCTCGTGATGCTCGGGGCATGGCTATCGATGGCGTCGATGCGCCCGGCGGTCAGCTCGGCCAGATAGAGCGTCTGCCCGCCAACACCGCACCCCAGATCCGCCACCGCCGGCCCGGGCGGAAGGTCCCGACAGAGCGCGAGGGCCCTTTCCGCTGAGGTACGGTTGCCCGGACCCTGCCGCGGAAGGGCTTCATAGACCTCAAAGAAGATCTTCCAGAATTGCGGATCCGACCCTGTCATGACGGCGATGTTCCGGCTTTCCGGATGGGCGGGGGCATTGACGTCGGGGTGGTCAGTCGCGAAGGACCTCCGGTGCCGGCCGGTCCCGCGTCAGAACTTCGTTCACGATCGAGGTGATCCACCAGCGGCCCTGGCTGTGGACCAGGTGGAAACTATCGACCCCCTGTGATGGAGGCCGGGGCGACGTCGGGATGCTGGCCTCGTAGAGGACCAGCATGTGGGCGATGTTCCCAAGGACCAGGGGTTTGATGCGAACCACGCGTTCCCGAAAGCCACTCGTATCCGCCCGGAAACGCTTGATGAAGTCGACGAAGTCGCCGACAAAACCGTCGACCGAAAAGATCGCCGTGCTGTCCCGGGAAACCCGCAGGACGATCGACGCGTCCCTGTGGAACATCGAGCGTACGTAGGACCAGTCGGGCGTTTTGCCGGGTTCGAAGGTGACTGCCGCGTAGAGCTCCCTGACGAGCGAGTCGGGATGCTGATAGGGACCGACCGCGGGGATGGACTGCGAGAGCGCGAGAGGACCGTGGATCAGCAGGGCAAAGGCCAGCACCGCCGCGCGATGCTTGCGGGTCACCGACCACATGGAGAAGTTCCTGTTCATGGGACACCTATAATCTCCGCATATCAGGATCGCGTGCCAGGAGGACGTGCGTGTCGAACCCTGGATCGGGTGCTACCTCCTGCGTCCACCCCCTCCTGAACGCGGCGCACTTCGTTGATAGCTCTGGGATGTTTGCGCGCCTCGCTGCCGCGATTGGGCCTCCCGGTCGAGCGAACTTGTGCCCGTCGACGGCCTCGACTGCTGGGGACGGTCCATCGTCGACGGTTGCTGGGTCTGCCTGGACCCGCTGTTCCCCCGCTATTTCCCCAGCTGTTCCCCTGGCGCTGCTCCCAGCCGTTGTTCGTCTGGCGGTACACATCTCCGTTACGGTCCGTGTACACGTTGTTGGCTGTTCCCTTCGCCGGGGTCGAGGCCTGACGGTTGGCCGGTTGGGCCGAGGCGGAATTCCGTCCGGCGTTCTCGGGCCGGTTGTACAGATTGTTCGACGGCCTTGCCGCGGGCTGGGTCGACGGCTGTTCGCCGGCTGGGTGAGGGCGGCCGGCCGGCTGCGTCGAAGGCCTCCCACCCGCTCCCCCTGCGTACGGGGTCGCCCTGGGGGAATACCCCCCCGGTCCATAGGCCCCGCCCGGACGGTTCCCGGCATGGTAGCCTGCCCAGAACCCCGCGTTGTAACCGTGGTGGTACCCGTGATGATACCCGGCCCACCCGGCACTCATCCCGTGCCATCCAGCACTCCAGCTCATCCCGAAGCCCCAGCCCGCATACGGGCTGTAGTGAACGCTGAAACCGTATGTCACCGGACGGGGATAGTAGTAGTACGGGCTCACATACGGGGGGTAGTACCACCCGGTGCCGTAGACGACCGTTCCGTAGTACGGATAGCACCCCATGTACGCCGGCGTATATCCAACATACACGACCTCCGGCGTGGAATCATACACGTATACATACTTCGTGTTGTGGACCGGCGATTGCGGCGGGATGCTATCCACCTGACTCGGCCGGGCCTCGGAGATCTTCCAGGGACCCTGCGCCGACGGAGATTCAAACCACACCCCCTGCTCGCATGCGTAGTAGTACCCCGCGATGACCAGGACCTGTGACGAGGTGTTAACGGCGTAGGACATCGACGTCCCCTCGATGCGCTGGAACTGTGGCGGCCCGTCGTAGGTCACCTCCAGTTTTGCTTCGCTCCGTTTGATGGCCGACGTCTGAGGCATCTGGGCATCATAGAAAGCCTCGGTCGCCTGAGGTGTGCCCGGCACGTGAGCCAGCACCTCCCCCTTCGGCGATTGCTCCGTGATCTTGGCAAAGACCTTCGGCAGTGAATCGGGATGGACAAATGACCAGGGCCCATTCTTTCAACGACGGGCCGCTGAACCATCGCCCCGCGAGAAGGAGAAAATACTTCTGCGCGTCGATGTCATAAAAACACGTCACTGCCGGTATTCGTCACATAGAGCAGCTGGTCTCCGGCGATAGGGGCCAGATTGGGTTCGCCCAGACAGACGATCAGCTCGGCCGGTACCGTCGAGACGACGATCTTCGCTTTCTTCAGGTCCTCGGGAGAAGCGGCCTCCGGATCCGCGGGAGGTGCCGGCTGCGGCGTGGCGGATTTGTCCTTGAACAGCTCCTCGATCTCGTCCGGAGGGGACTTGATGTACTCCCATTCGCCGGCGATCAGGTCTTCGGTCTTGAACCAGACGCTGGTCCCGTAGAAGTAGTACTCCTCGTCGTCCGGATCGTACACGATCGGGAACGTCGTATTGAACACCCTTTCGAACTCGGTATCCTTGATCTTTCTTCTCTGCGGTTCGCCGTCGATGGTGATCAGGATCGCCGGGGAGGTCATCACGATGATCTTCGGCGGATCGTTCTTCAGCGCCTCCGCGGACTTCATCTGGAATTCGGCCTGGTCGATGGCGGCAAGCAGCCGGTCGAGCGAGATCTCGAGATCAAGGTCCGGGATCTCGTCTTCCAGGAATTCCGCCAGCTTCTTCTGCTGCTCCGGCGTGCTGTCGGGGAACTTGACCTTTTCGACCTTGATCTTGTCGATCTCGACCATGCGGTCGTCCCGATCGATGTCCAGTGTGGCGGTGAACCAGACCGCGCCGAACATGGGGGCGTCCGATCCCTTCTTGGTCAGCGAAACGGCCACACGTGACTTGAGCTGAATGTCTTTCAACGATTCCGGCTGAGGCTGGTAGACAACGAGCACCCAGTCGTTCTTCTTGAATTGCCGGGGCCAGCTGCCGTCATCACCGGCGAGTGCGGTCAGCGGACCTACCAGAAGAGTGACGATCACGATCGAGCGGAGAGACATGGGGAACCACCGTTGTGGCACATGAGACGGACCACAGCAATGTACCGAAAAAGCGAAGGAACAACAACGTGCCCCGGGGCCTCCCGACTACTTGACGGAATACCCCCTCCCTTCCAGGCACGCCGAGTACGCTTTCTTGAAGCTGTCGATCTTGGCCTGGTCGGTTGCCGCGGCTTGCTGCTGCGCCTGCTGCTGTTTCTGCGCATCCTTCTTCTTCTTCCCCGCCACTCCGCCCATACCGCCTGCAGCCGCGCCGATCGCGGCTCCCTTCCCAGCATCTCCCGCGATCGCCCCGATCGCCGCTCCTGCAACAGCACCCTTGGCGGCACCCTTGACCGCTGAACCATCGGGACCCTTCGCAACGGTATCCGCTTTGGTGGCCGTCATATTCAGGGGATCGACGCCACTCTGTTCCACTGCCCACGAATAGCAGGCCTGCTCGTCCTTCGCCTGTTGTTCCGGGGTCTGGTCCTTCGCCGGGAAGACGTAAACGCCGAGCGACTTGTTGAGCGATGCGGTCACCGATGCGGGCTTCGCGGGTTGTGCCTCCTGGGCGGAGGTTGTCCCCACGAACGCGAGAAGCACGACGAGCACGAGTAACTGTATTTTCATGGCCTTATCCCTTCGTATGGTGGTAAACATCGAGGATGAATCAGAACGCTTCCTTTGCGTTGAAATACACGCCTTTCGTATCCCGCCCGTACCCGAAATCGGCTCTTACGTTGACGACCTGTTCCACATCCAGTGCGAACCGCACGCCGAAACCGAACGTCGGTTTCCCGTCCTTCAGACGGAAGTCCGAGAAGCTTCCCGCCACATCGCCGATCCCGGCCCACGCGACGAGACCCCAACGCTTCGTAAGCCTGTATCGAAGTTCCCCCTGGGTCGCCAGGTAGAACTTGTCCCGGTAGCGCCCCTCGTAGTACCCGCGCATGATGTTGTCTCCACCCAGTGCGGGCATCATATAGAACGGAGGATCACCGCTGATCGCCGTCCCGAAAGCCTGCATCGCCACGACGAGTGACGGGGTCAGGGAGACGTACTGCCGGAGGTCGAGGATCCAGCGCCTGAACGAGAACGCGCTTCCGAGCCAGTCCACCGAAGTCAGAAAACTGAGCTTGTAGTAGCCTCCCGCCGTCGGGTAAAAGGCACTGTTCCTGGTGTCGGCAAAGAGCACGCCACCGATGCCGGAGGACAAGCCGCCATCCGCTCCGGTGACGCTACCCGAAAGCAGGAACGGATTGGATTGTTTGTCTTCAATGGTCGTGTGGTTCAGATCGTAGTTGGCCCCGATCTTCAACGGTCCAACGACGCTCACATCGAACTCCACGTTCAGCCAGATGAGCTTGCGGATATACCCGGCGGTGCTGTCGATGTCCGGAGTGTTGTTGCCGATCCCCCAGAACTTGTCGACGAACCGGAAATAGTCCGCGCTGATCCCGAGGTAGTATTCGTCGTGTCCCAGATAGAACTCGGGATTGAAGAAGATGTCGTACGACCCCTTCACGGAATAGTACCCCGAGAGGATGGCGTTCGAGGGCTTCACCTCCGGGTCAGGATTGAGGCGCATCGTGAAGATCATCGCCCCCCCGATGGCGAACTCGGTTTCCGGGGAATAGAAGAAGTAGGGATAACCTGTCAGATCGAGTTTGCCGATCTGGGCGGAGTCCCGCGCGGTGGTCATCTCGATCTGACCCGCCGCCGGCGGCGGGGTGATCAGCAAGACCGCAGCAACCGCTGCCGCAGCTATGGCGTGCCGGATGATTCCACGGTCACCTCTGGGCTTCCGAACGTCAGCAGTCACGGCACCTCCTCTGGCAGGGATCGAAAACCGCAAGCGTTACTGAGCCGAACCGGCCCCGATCGGGATACCCACGGTAAGGTAGATCGACCGGTTGAAGCGGCCGGAGGTGGCGTCGTCGATGAAGACGTCCACCAGGCCATAGTAGTATCGTATGCCAAGATTGAGGCCATAGAGACGGTAGCCCGCGCCCACCATCATCCCCGCATCGAGCGGATGATACGAGGATCTGACGTCCCTCTCGTAGAGCAGGTCGTCCTCGTCCTGGACCGTTTTGATGAACTCATCGGTCGCCCCGTAGAGCAGGCCGAGCATCACTCCCCCCTCGAGGAAGACGTTGTTCGCGAACCTGTACTTCAGCATGATGGGCACATTGAAGTAGTTGAGCCGCGTGGCCACCCGGCCACCGCTGAATGCCACGTCCAGTGACGACATCGCCCAGTGGATACACCGGGGAGTTGTCCGTTCCCATGGTCGATTTCACGATCACACCCGTATGGATCATCCAGGACGTATCCGGGAGTTTGATGTCGAAGTAGAATCCCAGATTCCAGAGTCTGAGGTTCTTCGCCTGGTCGATCCCGTGCAGCTGTGACCAGTTCAGCCCGCCATCCAGTCCGAACTCCACCTTGCCGGTGTTCAGGACGTCCCCGAAAAGGAGCGCGATCAGGACCTGGCCGTTCGCCGGGGATGCCGCAAGCAGAAACGGAAAAGCGAGTAGCATGATCCTGCTCTTGAGGAGGCTCATAGTCCGAACCTGTACTGGAGTCCTCCGATGAACTGCTGCCGGGTGCCGAGGAATCCGTATTCCGCCCGGACCATCCAACTCTCGTTCAACTGGAATTGGGCTCCGACGATGAAGTTCCACATCTTCTTCTGGGCCTTCTCGAGCGAATACTGCACGGTGGCGTTCTCCGCATTGCTGAGCGCACCGTCGAGACCGGTCAGGAGCTCACCCGCCTGTGTCCAACGCCCGGTTGGCGGTCTCGTATTTGGCTTTGTTCACGGGATTCTGCTGTTCGCGTTGCGAAAGCCCGTTCCACCAGTTGTCAACCTTCTGCTGGGTGGAAGCGACATTGGCCATCCCCTGATCGACCTTTCCCTGCAGGCCGTCGATCGGGAGGACTTCCGAGAGGTTCAACGATCCGCTCGTCTCGGAGCCGAGGTTGAGCCTGAATCCTCCCACCCACACAGCGAACGACATCTGAGGATCGTCGAATTTGAAGGTCTTGCCTATCCGGGGGCCGAAAACGAACGAGAATGCGGGTTTCTCCAGGGCGCTGACATCCGACCAGGCGAAGTTCATGTCCAGGGCCACCCATCCCCCAGCGACTCCGAACGTGGGCGTCACACCGAATCCGAACGTCTGGGCGTCGAACTTCGCCTCCGACGAGAACGCCGTGACCTCACGCCAGGTGTTGGTGCTGTCGGGAAGCCAGAGCCCCGCTTCGATCGCCGTGGAGGTCTTCGCGACCGCAACGATCGCGTACACGTTCAGGAACGGCAGGATCCAGAGATCGGGCCGCACGTTGATCGCACTCGCTTTCGCCACCGCGCTGTTGAACCGTATGATCTCGGACAGGTCCATCATGGTCCCGCCGTTGAACCCGACCTTCAGTTCGGTGATCGCGAGGTCGGATTCCTGCCAGAGGTAGTTCGCGCCCAGGCCGGCCGGCAACGGCAGAGTGACCCCCATCTTCCGGACCTTGTCTCCCCAGATCGGAAAGAGATACGGATAGTCGGTGTTCTTCAGGCTGTCGATCGTGGCCTGGTCGCTCTTGAAGACGAGCTTGTCGGGTGCGTTCTGGCTCAACAGTGTTACGCTGCAGACGATGATCGCGACAATGACCAGCAGACCCTTCTTCATGATCCCTCCTCATCGACGGGGTGGGCGGCGCAAGACCGGTCATCTCGTCCTGCCTCGCCGAGTGATCTGGATGAGTGTCATTTCAGCCCAGTGGACCGGCGCGCAGCGATATGCTGGCGAATGCCAGAAGGCCGAGCATCACGACCGAACACGATACGATGAACGCCAGATCCCACGGACTGTACCGATGGTCCGCCGTGCTCAGGCTCCGGACATACTTCACGTGCTGCACGCATGCCGCCAGGAGAGCAGCGGTACCGATCCCCACGAGGAAAAGGGCCAGGTGACGTGGCGCCTCGGGATCGACGACGGCTTTGGTGGTCTGATCCTGAAGGACCTGGAAGAACTTGTAGATCGCGAACCCGAACGAAAGCATCGAGAGCGCCGTCCGCAGCCATGCCATGAGCGTCCGCTCGGCGGCGAGCTTGGTCCGGTCGAGCGCCAGGATCTCCATCCGGCCAGGGCTTACGTCCGTCATGTCCTACCTCCTGAGTCGTTCATGCACTCCTCACAGGCCGGGAAACGGTCATGCCGCGCTTCGTGCCGGGGTCGGGCCGGATTCCCTGGCGAACAGACGCGCCGCAATGGCCGCGAGGACAACCGACCACAACGTCCACATGATGACCATCGTCACTATGCGCGGGTCCGCGTTCGGAATGGCAAGAGCCGCCGCCAAGACCGCTGCGATGTTGCGTGTCCCCATCCCCAGCGCCATGACGCTTCGCTGCGTCTGTTTCATGCCGAAGCCGAAACGATACGTTATCAGACCCATCCCGACCATGAACAGGGTCATGGAGAGAAGGGCCAGGCTCCCCGCCGTGTCGAGCATCGCCGGGCCGTAGAGCACAAGGGCCCAGACGATCGTCGTCAATGTGGAGAGCAAGGCGAACATCTTCACCGCCGGGAAGATCCTGGTTGCCCAGGTGTCGGCGTAGTGCCGGATCGCCGCTCCGATCATCAGCGGCAGGAGTATGGTCAGGAGGAGCGGTTTCGCGAGTGCCCAGGTGTCGATCGTGAGCCCGGGAATCAGCAGAGGCGCTATCAATGGCATCAACACCACCGTGCCGACCGCCACCAGCGGTATGACGGCTCCGGCGAAGGCCATGTCTCCGCGGGCTTTTACCACCATTTGCTGGAGGAACGGGGCGCATGGCGCCAGACTGGCGAGGAGCACCACGACTGACGTATGGCTCCGCCAGAGGAAGGACCCTGGTGATCAGATAGCCTAACGCCGGCCCCAGCACCCAGCCCCACACGAAGATCAGCGCCAGGGTTCTTCTTGTTCCGCAACGCAACGATAACCTCGGGCATCTTGACCTGGAGGCCCATGGCCCCCAGGTTCGACACGGTGAAGAGCAGCACCACCGGGGCAAATGTGGTCTGAAGAAACTGCATGATCGTGTCCATCGTCTATCTCCTGTGTCTACACTGCCCGATGCGAACGTGCCAGCATGCCGCCGGAGATATTCCGGGCTTTGAACCCGTTCTGGAGAAGGATCCGTGTGGCAAAATACGCCCGCACCGCCGAACGGCAGATGACATGGATCTCCTGATCGCGGGGGAGTTCTCCCAACCGGGCACGGAGCTGCGGCAACGGGATGTTGACGGCCCCCGGAACCGACTCCGCGGCAATCTCCGCGGGATTCCGCACATCGAGAAGGAACTTGCCGTCGACCGATTCCCAGTGGGCCAGCGGCATGTCGCCACGGAGCATGTCCGCTGCGACCATTCCGGCGAAGTTGACAGGGTCCTTCGCGCTCCCGAACGGCGGCGCATAGCACAGCTCGGCCTCTTCCAGGTCGTAGATCGTGCAGCCCATCTGGATCGCCATCGCGAAGGAATCGATCCGCTTGGGCACACCGTCCTCGCCCAGCACCTGCGCACCGAGCAGCTGCCGTTGGATTTCCTGAAGATCGCCTTGACGACCAGCATCTTCGCCCCGGGGTAATACCCCGCATGCGAATTGGGATAGAGATAGATCTTCTCGTAGTCCTTATCGCCGAGCCGCTTCAGGGGCTTCTCGCTCACGCCGGTCTGGGCGATCGCCGCGTCGAACAGCTTGCAGATCGACGTCCCCTGGGTCCCCCGGAACCGGGACTTCCGCCCGGCGATCACATCCGCCACGATCCTGCCCTGCCGGTTCGCCGGACCCGCGAGCGGGATGAGCGTCCATTGCCCGGTGACGAAATCCTTGACCTCGACCGCGTCGCCAACGGCGAAGATATCCGGGTTCGGAGGTCCGCATCTGCTCGTCGACGCGGATGCCTCCGCGCTTTCCGATCTCGAGCCCCGCGGCCTTTGCCAGTTCGGTTTCCGGACGCACGCCGATCGCCATGATCACGATGTCCGCCGGATGGGCTTTCCCCTTCTCCGTCAGGACTTCGAGAGCGCCATCCGCGGACTTCCTGAATCCGGCCACGCCGTCATTGAGCTCGACCTGAACGCCGTGCTTCACCATGTAGCGTTCGACAAGGCGCGCCATCTCAGGATCCAGCGGAGGCATGACCTGGTCCAGCTTCTCCACCAGCGTCACCTCCAGCCCGCGTTCCTTGAAGTTCTCGACCATCTCCAGGCCGATGAATCCGCCGCCGACCACCACCGCGTGCTTGGGTTTCGACACCGTGTCCACGCCCGTGAACGCGTACCCCACGTCCTGTTCCGTGTCCCGGTCGAGCCACTCGCGCATGTTCCTGCGCGTCGGGGACGGTTCGCACCGAGAAGATCCCCGGCAGATCGATGCCCGGGAAGCGGCGGACGGATCGGCGCCGCGCCGGGCGAAAGCACGAGCTTGTCGTACTTCTCGGTCGTGACCGCTCCGGTCACGTGGTTCTTCAGCTCCACGGTCTTCTTCTTCGGCGAGATCCCGATCACCTCGTAATTCGTCCGGCAATCGACGTTGAAGATCCCGCGAAACATCTGCTCCGTCGCCACCAGCAGACTCGATTCCTGCTCGATCGTGCCGCCGACATGGTACGGCAGTCCGCAGTTTGCGTATGACACGTACGGTCCGCGTTCCACCATCAGGATTTCGGCCTTTTCGTCCAGCCTGCGCAGGCGCGCCGCGCACGACGCTCCGCCGGCCACTCCACCAACGATGATGACTTTCACAGCAGTCCCTTTCTCTGTCTTCATGAACTGGGACGCGAGTTCTTCACGTCCGCATGAGCAACGGATCTCCTGCATCGCACTCCCCCATGGCGTTGTGTCACATGGTGCGGGGCAGGGCCGTCGAGAGACCCGACGGCCCCTGCCGTGACAGAGATATTTCCGGCTATCCGATCCGCTGATTGGATGCCAGCAGCTCGGTCGCATCGGGAAGCTTCGCCGTGGTGATCTTCTTCCACTGTTGCTCGAGCAGTTCTTTGGCCGCCTGCTCGAGGAACTCCGGCGCCGCCCATTTGCGCACGTCGAAGTCGTTCTTGATGTAGCCGTGGCTCAGCATGAAGTCCTTGCCGATCTCCACGGAGACCAGGTTCTGGGGCGATAGGTTGGGCACCATGTCGATGTGCTCGATCCCCCGGTACGTATGCTCCACGTCCAGGTAGAACGTCTGCTTGTCGAGGATCGCCGCTGCCGCGCGCTTATGCTCGTTGGCCCAGCGCCCCACCTTGATCATCCCTTTCAAGAACGTGACCGCAAGCTCGGGGTGTTTCTCGGCCATGACGTCGGTGCAGGTGATGGCAGCGGGGATATTGGCCACCTGCAGGGTCCAGTCCGGATGCCGGGACAGGTCCTCGATCGCCTTGAACTTGCCCGTCGCCTCCGAGAGTTGCTGCAAGGGGCCGCTCTGCATGTACATCGCGTCGATGACACCCTTTTCCAGCGCCGACTCCAGGGGACGGAAAGCCAGATCGCGCTTGTGGTCGCGCCGGAGCCACAATTCAGACGGGTTTTCCATGAGCGGACCCATCATGTCGGGCTTGTCGTACCAGTCGTCGGGATAAGGGAATTCCACGATCTGGACGTCCTTGCGGGTCATGCCGTTCAGCCTGAGCATCAGCTCGATCCCCTGTTCCTCCTGGATGCCCCACCAGTCGGTTTTGATGGTGTTCTGGCTTCTGGAGAGGCCGATCTTCTTCCCCTTCAGGTCGCTCATCCGGTAGATGTCGTCCCTGGAGCGCACCAGCATGACGCCGCCTTCGCGCGGAGCATGCGTCACCCCGAGGAGCCTGGTCCTCCGGATATCCGCCTGCACATGAATGGGCGGGAACAGCCCGCCGAAGCGGATCATGTTGTCAAGATTATGGATGTAGTGCGGATACCAGTCGTTTTCGGCGCGGGCGCGAAGGTAGAGGTAGTTGATGCCGATCTTCTTGTACTCTTCCTTGGTCCAGCCCAACTCCTGGTCGACGTTGCTGGCGGACACGAGGGGACAATTGGTGTAGTACACCTCGTTCCAATCCAACGCCACCGTGCTCAGCTTCTTGCCTTTGACAATTGTGGTAGGCATGCTTTGCCCCTTTCGTGTTGTGTGTTCTTCGTTAGAGATTGAATCCAAGCTGGATCACCGGACCGAACGTGTTGATGTCGTACTTGAACCGTTCCTTTTCCGTGCCCGTCTCATAGTCGATCCCCAGCACCCGATACCCTGCCGAGACCTGGAACAACTCGGAAAACCTGTAGCCACCGTACGCCTGAACCTGCCACGTGATGTCGGAACCGATCCCGAATCCCCCGATATCCCCCCGGATCTGGACCAGCCAGCTTCCGGAGTTCGGCAGATGCATGCGCACGACAAGAAGCGGGTCCACCCAGGTCTGAGTGATGTGTTCTTCCTCGCCGGTCGTGTTCCCTCCGATCTGATTTCGGACAACGGTCATATCCGCATCGATGCTGAGCAGGCGTGCCGGCGATCCCACACTTCCAGCCAGGGGAAGATCGTGTGCAAACCCGCCAGCTCCCAGGCCGTCTCGGAGACCGTCACGCTGCCGCTGTTGATGGTCTTGCTCGGTACGGCATCCTGCTTCAACTTCATGAAGAGAAGATCTGACGAAAACGCCCAGGTCCCGTTGTGGGCCTCTGCATAGAGCATGAACCCCGCCTGCAATCGGTTGAAAATATCCCCGACGGCCGCGTCGACCTGTCCATCCGGCAACGTCCCGATCCCCAGGGTCCCTTTCATGTTCGGGAACATCAGATAGGGTTCAATCAGGAATCCCCATCTGCCGTGTACTTGGGTCGAGTCCTGCGCGCTGCATGGCATCGTCACGAGGATCAACAACGAAATGATCCAGCATGACTTCATGTACGACTATCCTCATTCTGGGGCTATCCTAGTCGTGGGCCGCCGCAGCATCCTGGCTTGATTCGCGCGCCTGTTCGATCAATTCCAGCCCCCTCTGTCCGGCGACCTCATAGATCAACACCTCAGGCTTCGTGTTGGAGAGCTCCATCGTGGCCAGGACTTTCGCATAATCGTCCGATCGCAGGCGACGCAGCAGGTCCTCTTCCGATTGCCAGGATTCCACGAGAAGAAGCGCATCCGGGTGGGATTCCAGGGCGAGAGTGCATCCAAGGCAACCCTGCTGAACGCGTGTCGGGCCGAGCATTCCCTCGAGAAACCGTTGCACGGCATCTCTCTTTTCGGCATCGGGGAAAAGCCGCACCAGGGTGAGGTACATGCCTGCCGTACGTGCACTTTGCGTACCACATCGAGGGCGAAGCAGCGTGGCTTGCCGAAACCCCCCTGTCATAACGGTTTGGGGGAACAGGAGAATGGACTGCGGATCAGACGGTGGGCCAGAAGGTCGAAAAATGATGCGTCAAGACGAAATGTCGTCTTTGTTGCGCCTGGTAGGGATGCCGAGTTTCTTCATTCTCGAATAGAGCGTCGAGGGTTTTATCCCGAGACAAGATGCGGCCCCTCCCGCCCCCTTGATGTGCCAGGAGGTCTGCTCCAGCGTGCGGAGGATATGCTGCCGCTCATTCTCCTCAAGCGACTGACCGGAGACAGCATCCACATGGCGGCCATGGGGAAGTTGGACGATCAACGTATCTCCCGGGCTGACAATGAATGCCTGTTCGATCAGATTCTTCAGCTGCCGAACGTTTCCGGGCCAATGGTAACGAACCAGCGCGTCCATCGTCTCCTTCGGAATGCGCCGGATATCTTTCCGCATTTCCCTGGAAAACTTCTCCACAAAAGCCCAGACCAGCATGGGGATGTCTTCCCTCCGTTCACGGAGTGGGGGAACCACGATGGGGAAGACGTTCAACCGGTAGTACAGATCCTCTCGAAAGCGTCCCTCCTTGACCTCCTTCTGGAGATCACGGTTGGTGGCCGCGATCACGCGCACATCCACGTGCAAGGTCTTCGGGCTGCCCAGGACCTCAAAAAAGCCCTCCTGCAACACCCGAAGGAGTTTGGCCTGCGTTTCCCGGGGCAGTTCGCCGATCTCGTCCAGGAAGATCGTCCCCTTGTCGGCAAGCTGGAAACGCCCGATCTGATGGGTCATGGCCCCGGTATACGCACCGCGCTCACGGCCGAAGAGTTCGCTTTCGATCAGGGTGGAGGGGAGCGACGCACAGTCCACCTTGACCAGCAGTCGCTCTTTCCGAGCCCCGAGGTTGTGGATCGCACGAGCGACCAGCTCCTTCCCCGTCCCGGTCTCGCCGGCGATCAGGACCGTGGAACTGGTTGTGGCTACCTGCTCCACCTGGTGCAGCACGGCCTTGATCGCGCTGCTCTTGCCGACGATCTCCTTGTGCGACGGTGAAAGCCCGGTCTCTTTGCGCAAGAAAGTGGGTCTCAACTTCCAGCATTTCCTTCAGTCGCCTGATCTCTTCAAGCGAACGCCGTGCATTCTCCTCAGCCAGCTTTCGTTCCGTGACATCGATCGCCACCCCCAGGAGGTGGTCCCCTCCGCCGAACGTGTCCGGCGACCGGGCACCCTGAACGGCGAGCCAACGGATGGCTCCGCCTGGTAGGACGACACGATATTCGATGTGCAGAGCGGTCCTGGCCTGCAGGGCAGTCTCTACCTGCCCTTTCAGGGCTTCGACGTCATCGGGATGAACGATAGCGTACAGCTTCTCGAGAGTGAAGATCTCCCCCTGGCCAACCCCGTAGAGCTCCTTCGCCCGGAACGTGCCCCAGAACTTCTTCGTGTTCAGGTCCAGGTCCCAGACTCCCGCCCCCGCCAGCCCTGCAGCGAGGGCGAGGCGTATCTCCGCTTCCTCGCGTGCGGCGATCGCCCTGCTCCGATCAATTGTCGTAGCCAGAACTTCCGCAAAAACCCGCAATCTGGAGACATACTGAGATAGCCAGGGCGGACCCTCCCGCGTGTATGCCACCTGGAGGAGATACCGCGTCGTTCCTTCGAACTGCACGGGGATGATCAGGTATGCCCGGATACCAAGAGCCTCGCTCGACTGACGATCGATCTCCGCTTCCGGCGGCAGATCGTCCAGGGTATTCACCAGAAGTGTTTCCCCTCGTACCAGCCTGGGGAACCTCCACGGACTCCGGGGAGCATAATTGATCTTTTCCGGGATCACCGGGGTGTCTTTGGTGACCGCGACATGAGTCAGGAACACCTCTTCGGCTTGCGGATCGACCCGGAAAAAACCGCACATGTTCGAATCCGAAGAAGTCGCGGATGGTCTCGAGTGCCTTGTCGATCCCTGCGTCGACATCATGCGGGGAAATGCCAAGGAACCTGGCCGAGATGTCGGCCAGCAGCGTCTCAAACTGCAGATGCGCTTCAGGGACTTCCTTATGTTCGATCCGTCCTACTTCGGGCATTGTTGAAGCTGGGGATGTGAACGTGGATTTTGCAGGTGGCAGTCCACCCTCTCAGAAGAAATTCCTCAGCGCCAGCCAGACGATCTGGCTGCCTTCTTCGAACGTGTTCAACTCGGTGTTTCGGGTGCGCATCAGCAGGTACTGGAGCTCTACGCGCAGATCCGGCGCCACGACATACCCGAGCCCCGCCTGGAGCCGGAGTTTGTCGGCGGAAACCTCCTTCGGGTTGCCATTGACCGGAGCATAGCCTTCGGCGAGGAAGAGCAGATAATAGGTCCCCTCTTGAAGCGTCTCGTTGTTGATCGGGAATCTGGCGAAGACCCGAAGCCGAATTCGTTGTTTCGATTCTTGTTCTCCGCTTGTCTGGTACCAGAAGAGGCGCTCTTCCATGCGGATGCTGAACGACGGGTAGAAGAGATGCAGCGGCCCGCCATACCTGGGAAGAATGAAATTGAACCCGAGCCAGGGGCGGATCTCGAGAAAGTCCTCCGCGGTCGTATTGAACGTGTAGTGGAACTCGAAGTTCCCTTCGGTGATGAACCAGGGGGCCGGTTGAAATGAAGCATTCCCCGCCACATAGGCTTCGAGCCAGAGAGGGTCGGTCAGCCCCTTCGCAATGCCGGGGTTGACCTCAAAACTCCAATCGGGCCCGTATACCCAGTTGGCGAAGTAATCCAGCCATAGTTCGGACGTCTGTCCGCTGGAGCGGCCGGGTGCGAGCAGCATCAGGAGGACACAGGGAAGGACCCGGACAACCCCGGCAAGAACGCCCGGTCCCGTATACGAGACCTCATCTGCGCCCGCCTCCACCGCGGCTGCCCGCTCATGAGCAGTTCCTGGTACAGCCGGGCGAAGGACGGATCCTCGGGCCAGAAACGCACGAGCGTTTCCGCATGACGGAGGGCTTCCTCCTGTTTTCCTCGATCGCGCTGGATGGTCACGAGCGCGACGAGGATATCCCTGCTGTACGGATGGTTCTTCAGTGCCCCTTCGAGAACCGACGATCGCGCGAGGGGCATCCCCCATCGAATTCAAGCCGATCGCATAGGTATAGGCATACGTGGGTTCCTCCGGGCGAAGGATCGCCGCCCGATCAAGATGGCTCAGCCCTTCAGCCGCTCGTTGTCTGCCGGACCATCAGCAATCCCAGCGCATAGTGGGCGTCGGCGAAGTCGGGATTCATTCTCAGGGCCTCGTTCAAGACCTGCTCCCCTCTCCCTTCCTCTCCCCTGACACGATACAGGTCCGCCAGGTTCACATAGCGTGAGCATGAACGCCGGCTCCAGCTGTATCGACTTCCTGTACTCTGCCTCGGCGGCCGCGAAGTCCCGGGCCCGCAGGGCGAGGTTCCCGAGGTTCATATGCGCTGAAGGGTGATCGGCGTTGAACTCCTGAACGGAACGATATTCCCGTATCGCCTGGTCAAGCAGTTGCTGACCGTCGGAGGGGATGGACGTCCGCGGTACATCGAGCAGCGCTCCCGCCGCCTCGACGCGGATCGCCAGCAGGTCGTCCTTCAACAGGTGCCTGGCCTGGGAGAATTGTTCTTCCGGGGGGAAGACGGACAGGGACTGCGCCGCACCCAATCGCATCAACGGTTCGCCGTCGATCAGGCCCCGGCGAACGGCCTCCTGCGGAACTCCGTCCCGGATACCGCTGCAGCAGCGACAGAGCGGTCGCCCTGACGATCACCGGGGCGTCCGATCACCGGCACAGCCGCACCAGGAGATCCCGGAGCATCCGGCGCTCCTGTCCGGCCGGCATGCAGGAGCGGGCATAGTGGAGCGTGTCCGCGTCCTCTCCTGCCGTACCATTTCGCTGACACACTTCCGCCGCCCACCGGACGCTCTTCTCGCGGGTGGCAGGCGGTGCAGGTGTTGGGAACGCCGAACCTCTCGGTGAATTCCGGCCGGGGGATCCGGTAGCTGTGATCGCGGCGCACGTCGACACCCATATACGTTCGCGTCGGCATGTGACAATCGATACAACTCGCGCCGGTGGAATCCGGGTCATGGAAATGGTGGGTCCGCGCGCCGAACTTCTCCGCCAGGTGACATCGGTAGCAGAGGGTGTTATCGAGCGCAAAGACCTTCATGCTGTGGGGCTCGTGACAATCGCTGCAGATCACTCCCCGCTGGAACATCTTGCTCTGTTTGAACGACCCGTACTCGTACACCTCGTCCTTGATCTGACCGTCGGCGAAGTAGAGCTGCTCATCGAGCAGCGAAGGACGATGCGTGCTCATCAGGGGCTGGCCGGGGACATAGGGTTCATGCAGCTGCCCCCGGCGGGCATGGCAGCGGGCGCAGGTTTCCAGCAGAACATCCGACCGGAGAGGAGTGGTCCGTGTCGAATTGCCGGTCTTCACGTTCATGGTCCATGTTCCGCGATCCGGGTCCTTCAGACGAACGGTCAGTCCCATGGCGTCGCCGGCTTCGGGCTTTCCCCCCTTGCTCGATCGTGTTCGCCCATGCCACATGGTCCGACCCCGGACCGTGGCATGATTCGCACGCGACGGAGATGTCGGTCCACGAGGTCTCGTACTTCTCCTGATCGGTCGTAATTCTTCAGGAGGTTGGTGGAGTGGCATTCCGCGCACATGAAGTTCCAGTTCTGCGCCACCCGCGTCCAGAAAAGGATATCGTTCGGAGGGATCCGTTCATCGCCGTAGATATGGAACCAGCGTTGGCCCCCGCCTGTTCTTCGGACGCGTATCCCAGCAGAGCGGAAGGGTCTGAAGTTTGCCGCCAGGGAACTCGACCAGGTACTGCTGGAGGGGCCTGTAGCCAAAGACATAGCTGATCCTGTAGTCATGCAGCTTCCCGTCCTCTCCTTCCGTCCGGACGAAATATCCATCCTGGTTCTTGGTGAACCGGGAGGTGATGCCGTGCTGGGTGAACGTCGCGTTGTTGAAATCCCCCAGGACGGTGGTATCGGTCGCCACGGCCATCGCCCGCGCATGATCGGAGGTCTGCCAGAGTCCGAATTCACGCTTGTGGCAGTCGATGCAGGCCTTGTAGCCGACGTACGTGGCGGTGACCGCTTTCGATCCGGCCGTTCGGTCCTGGGGGGAGGTGCAGCCGGCGATCGCGAGCGCCAGAAGGGCCGCGGTGACCGCATGACGGGTAAGGGTCGGCACAGGGGACATGAAGGGATCCGGAAGAGGAATGGTACTCACAAACTCGGCATTTCTTCGTGGAAATGCAATCAGCCGCGACAACGGGCATCTTCGATACGGCCTTTCATATTGTCGAAGGCATGCGCTATATTCAGAGCCCAGGTACCCGTCTTTTCGCCCTGTGCTGATCCCGACGTACCGGCCCGGTCGGCATTCTCTCACACTACTGCCACGCTTATGGACAGCCTCCACGATGGGAGTCGCGCGGTTGCACCGATCTCCCGCCGTGATGCCTTGACGAAACTGGCCACGGGATCCGTTGCACTCGCCGCGATCGCAGCGCTGCTGGTGTTCCTGCGCATCCCCATCCCCGCCAGCCTGAGGGAGCGCACGGTCATCAGGTTGGGAGATCCGGACCGGTTCCCCTTCAACGTCTTCACGTTCGTTCCCGAAAAGAACATTTTCGTCTACCGGAGCCGGGAAGGCTTTCGCGCACTCTCGGCTCTGTGCCCCCACCTCGGGTGCGTCGTGACCACCGCCGGACGGGGGTTCCGATGTCCCTGCCATGGTTCCACATTCGACGCCCGGGGGACGGTGCTGGGCGGTCCGGCGCCAGGACCCCTCTCATGGCTGAGGGTCGGCCTTGCTCCAGACGGACAGATCACCGTCGACATCTCCGAGCGGGTTCCGGGGGATGAGATCCTGAGGATCTGACCCGTGACAACGCCGCGTCATACTCTTCGAAAGAATCTGGGGGCCGCGCTCCGTTCGACCCTCTCCGTCCTTCGGCGGATCCGCGCTGAGCGGACGTCGGTGCGGGACCGTTCCCATTCGGTATCCCGGAATTTCTTCCTGCACATGCACAGCACCCGGATGCATCTGTACACTCTGCGTCCGGGGTTCACGCTGGGAGCGGGCTTCCTCTCATTCTCCCTCTTCCTGATCCTTCTGCTGACGGGGGTCCTCCTGATGGTGTATTACGTTCCCTCCGTCGAACAGGCGTACGGGTCCGTCAAGGACATCTCCACGGTCGTCACCGGGGGTCGGCATATCAGGAATATGCACCGGTGGGGAGCACATGCGATGGTCGCCGTGGTCGTCCTTCATCTCCTCCGGGTCCTTTTCACCTCCGGCTACACCGGAACACGCAGGGTCAACTGGCTGGTGGGGATCGTGCTGCTCTGCCTGACGATCCTCTTCAGCTTCAGCGGATACCTGCTCCCGTGGGATCAGCTGGCGTTCTGGGCGGTCACCATTGCGTCGAACATCGTCGCGTCCACCCGGGAATTCACCGATCTTCTTGGCATCACCGCGGTCTGTCGACCCCGGGGGATTCATCCGCCGCCTTCTCCTGGGCGGCGACAGCGTCGGGCAGGATGCCCTGACCCGGTTCTATCTTCTCCATGTCGTGGTCCTTCCGATCACCACGATCATTCTCATCGGCGTCCATTTCTGGCGGATCCGGAAGAGTGACGGACTTGCCATCCCTGCCGGGGCGGACGAACTCGTCCTGGCTTCACAGGGGATCACCGGCCCGGCCCCGGTGGCAGAGGCCAGGCTGCGCCGGGAGCAGACCGTCTTGAGCTGGCCAACAGCCTTCTGGGCGGAAGGGGCGGTGTTCCTCGGGGCGATGGCGGCACTTTTGCTCGCCGCCATACTCGTCGACGCCCCGCTCCTCGCGCCTGCGGATATCTCCGTGCCTGAGAATCCGGCAAAGTCTCCATGGTATTTTCTCGGCGTGCAGGAACTCGTCTCCTATTCCGCCTTCACCGGCGGGGTCCTGGTCCCCCTGATCCTCCTCCTCGCCGCCACCGCGGTTCCCTACGTGGACCGCGAGGAGAACGGGATCGGACGCTGGTTTGGCGGACGCAGAGGCAGGGGCATCGTTCTTCAGTCCGCGCTCCTCTCCCTTGGGCTGACGATCGGAGTCATGTCGATCGCGATCGTCGGGGGCTGGCATTGGACGCGAAACGCACCTGCGGCGGTCGCCCTGATCGCGAATCCCGGGGCCATTCTCGCGGCGGTGTATGGCCTCTGGTCATGGCGGGTGCTCCGGGTGACCACCTCGACAAAGCTCGGGGTGTTTGCACTCGCAGCCTGCTCCCTGACGGGAGGGATACTCATCACGATCGTTGGGATATGGCTCCGCGGTCCAAACTGGGAGTTCATGTGGTAGACGAAGCCCACCTCAGCCGGAGGTATCGCGCCGCTGCCGGGATCGCCGCGTCGGTCTTCATCGGTCTCGCGGGATCTGTTGTTCTCTTTCAAGGGGGTCAGAACCGCTGGCAGGAATACCAGGAGGCGTATCGGGACACGCTGGCAGCCCGGGCTTCCTCGGAACTCCAGCGGCAGTCTTCGCTGGAATACCCCGTCGAGGTCCGGCAGATCAGCATTCCTGCGATCCAGCGCAAGGACCGCTGCGTCTCCTGCCATGTGGGGATCGAAGATGCGAGGATGAGCCGGCTCCCTCTCCCCTACCGCTCGCACGGCGGAGACCTGCTGACCACGCACCCGCCGGAGCGATTCGGCTGCACGGTGTGCCACGGAGGCATCGGCCAGGCTCTGGACCGCGAGGAATCCTGCGGCTCGGACAGGCCGGATCAGCTTCATGTCCCGTTCGTCTCCCTCCATTCCATCGAATCCTCCTGCGGGCGATGCCATCTCGCGATCTTCGACACAGCGTCGACCGGCATGCCCGTGCTCCAGCGGGGGAAAACTGGTCTTTCGAAGGGAGGGATGCCTCGGCTGCCACCGCGTCCGCGGGAAAGGCGGATCGGTCGGGCCTGATCTCTCGAACGAAGGATCAAAGGATCTGCGGGCCTATCGATTTTTCCCGTGTTCCCGGCCCCGGACGGTTTCCGGCTGGATGCTCCGTCATTTTGCAGATCCCGCTGGCGTTTCTCCGGGCTCCACCATGCCGGCGTTCGCGCTTCCGGACGCAGATCTCGAGGCCCTGGTCGTCGCCGTCCGGGGCCTCTACAGCTCCACCCTTCCACCGGAGTATCTGACCCTCCCCGTCGTGAAGGAGCTCAAAGGCGCCACCTCTCCCATCGGGGGGCGTGAAGGCTTTGCGTTGTTCTGCGTCGCCTGCCATGGTACGGAAGGGAGAGGGAAGGACTATGCCGCGCCTCCGTTCGGCGTCCCCACGCTTGCGAGTGATGACTTCCAGTCGGTTGCATCCGACGACTTCCTGCTCTTGACGATCGTGGAGGGAAGGGGAGAACGGATGATGGCGTCGTGGGCGCCACGCGCGTCTCATCTGCAGGGCGGGGAACTGCGAGAGATCGCCGCTGCACTCAGGCGATGGCGCCCTCCTCTCCGGGCACTGGTCGATATCCAGCGCGCGCGTTCCTCACCCGCCAGGGGGGCGGAGGTCTTCGGCCGACACTGTGCCCCCTGCCACGGCCCTCAGGGCGAAGGGGACCTCGCCAAGGGGATCACCAATGCCGACTTCCTCGCGCTTGCCAGCGACCGGTTCCTCCTTGAGACGATCCTCAGGGGCCGCTCGAACACTGCAATGCCGGGTTGGAGCCGCCTGAGCGACAGCGAACTCGGGAATCTCCTGGCCTTTCTCCGCGAGCAAACAGACGAAGCCGGGGCGACCTGGATCGGCGATGCTTGACCGGGGCAAACATCTGGCAACGATGTCCGCCCGTGGTAAAGCCGCTCCTGGTACGGCCACTCGTGGCAATGCCGCCAGGGGCGACTCCCTTTTCTACAATCTCTGCAGCCGGTGTCACGGAAGGTACGGGGAGGGCGATCTCGGACCCGCGATCCTGAATCGCGATTTCCTTGCCGCGGCGACCGATGGGTTCTTGTTCGAAACCATCTCACGCGGCCGCGAGCATACGCCGATGTTCGGCTGGACCCGGCAGCCGCGGGCGGGGCAAAAACTCGTTGCAGGGGATGTCGATGACCTCGTCGCCTTCATGCGGACGGCTCCCCGCCCCGATTTCCTCCCCCCCGGGCCGGGCACCGGGAATCCCGCAACCGGGGCGAAGGTACTTCCGGGAGTTGTGCGCTGAATGCCACGGTGAGACAGGAGAAGGGAAGAAGGCGCCCGCGTTGCGGAATCAGGAATTCCTCGGTGCCGCAACGAACGGCTACCTGCTCGCCACGGTCACGCTCGGCAGGCGTGGCACGCCGATGCCCTCGTGGGGGACGGGCTCGCCCCGGCACAGGAGGCTCACCGCCGGCGAGCGGAATGATCTCGTGGCCTTCCTCCGTTCATGGCAAACGATCGTGATACGAAGCGAAGCCCTCCGGTAGCTCCACACCTTTCGACACAGTCCCCCACAAACAGAACCGCACCCTGGAGAAACGGGTGCGGTTCCTGGATCTCAAGCCAGCGTTACACTTCGCTCCCGATCAATTGCCGCCCTTCGGCGAGGTCTGAAGGGTCTCGAGGACCTGGTCGAGGCTGAAGCTGCCGACCTTCTGGCTCGGCGGGAACTCCTTGAACGAGGCCAGGAATTGTCCGACGTACTGCTGGGCCGGCACGAGGAGGAACAAGCGCTCGAATCTCCAGTGCAGATAGTCAATGGAATGGTCGGCCGCTTCGAAGGGATCGGAGCGGAGGTTGTAGACCTTTGGCACGCGCAGGGTCGAGTACGGCTCCTGCCAGCCGTAGAATCCCTCGCCGCGCTGTTCCTGGAAGACGATCTTGTACTGCTGATAGCGCAGAGCGGCCAGGTTGCCGTCGTCGCCGAAGTAGAAGAACTCCTTGCGCGGGCTGGGCGATTTGCCGGCGAGCGCATCGGTGAGATTGTAGCCGTCGAGGTGCACCTTGAAGGTCTTGTCGCCGACCTTCATCCCCTTGAGCAGCTGCTCTTTCACATCGGGGACTCCGGCGGCGGCCACGAGGGTCGGCAGCATGTCTTCGTGGGAGAAGATGTCGTTGAGCACGGTGCCGGGCTTGATCGTTCCGGGCCAGCGGATGGCGCAGGGAACGCGGAAGCCGCCCTCCCACTGCGTCCCCTTCTCGCCGCGGAAGGGCGATTGGCCGCCGTCGGGCCAGGTCATCTTCTCGGCCCCGTTGTCCGTCGAATACATGACGATCGTGTTCTCGTCGAGACCCAGCTCTTTCAACTTGTCGAGGATCTGGCCGACCATCGCATCGTGCTCCACCATGCCGTCAGGATAGGTGCCGAGTCCCGTCTTCCCCTTGCTCGCCTCCTTCAGGTGCGTCCAGATGTGCATGCGGGTGGAGTTCCACCAGAGGAAGAACGGCTTGTTGGCCTTCTTCGCCTTCTCGAGGTACTCCAGCGAGGCCCTGGTGATCTCTTCATCGATGGTCTCCATCCGCTTCTTGCCCAGCGGGCCGGTGGATTCGATCTTCTGCGTGCCATCGGGGTTGGCCCAGGCGTGGATGACCCCGCGGGTGGCGAACTTCTTGATCATGGCGGGATCTTTGAAGTAGTCGGGATTCTCGAACTCCTCCTCGGCGTTCAGGTGGTAGAGCGAACCGAAGAACTCGTCGAAGCCATGCGCCGTGGGGAGATGCTCGTCGAGGTCGCCGAGATGGTTCTTGCCGAACTGGGCGGTCATGTAGCCCTGCGCTTTGAGCAGCTGCGCCAGCGTGACGTCGCGAGCCTGGAGTCCCTCTTTGGCACCCGGCAGGCCGACCTTGAGCAGACCGGTGCGGAATCCCGACTGTCCGGTGATGAAGCAGGCGCGCCCCGCGGTGCAGCTCTGCTGGCCATACCAATCGGTGAACAGCGCCCCTTCCCTGGCGATGCGGTCGATGTTCGGCGTCCTGTAGCCCATCATCCCCTGGTTGTAGGCGCTGATGTTCCAGTAGCCGATGTCATCGCCCCAGATGACGACGATGTTGGGCTTTTTCGCCTGGGCTTCCGCAGGGGCGGGCCACAGCAGCACGATCCCAATGGCAAGTGCACAAACGATGAGGGACAGTCTCTTCATACTTCTCTCCTTTGTTCATGATGGCTTCGTGCGAGGGACGGTCACCCCTACTAACACAAAAGGGAGCCCGATGGTTCACCAATCAGGCTCCCTTGGAACTGCTCACCGCACGCGTAGCCGGGGATGACACCCTCCGCGAGGCCGGCGGATTCTCCCTTATTCGGCCGTTTTCTTAGCCTTGTTCAGCTCGGATTGCTTCTGTTTGTCACTTTCGCTCAGAGTTGCAGGATGGACCTGGATCGTGACCTTTTCCAGATGTCCGTTGAAATGTGCGGACGATCCATAGTCTGCCACCCAGGTTCCGTCATCTGTACCGACATCCGCAAGGTCGTCCACTGAGAATATCCCGGGTTGGGTCTTCTCGATCCGTCCGCCGGCGACCTTGCTGCCGTCAACCGTGATCGTTCCGTTGCCACCCTTCCCCAGTCCACCACCATCGTACGTGAAATCGTATACAATGGTATGCTTGCCCGGCTTCAGGGCCTGCGATGAAGCGACCGTGAATTGCTGCAACCCCAGGTAGTTGTAGGTGAACGAAGGTTTCCCGCCCTTGAGATAGAATGAGAAGCCACCGAATCTCCCTCCCTGGCACACCATCACCCCATTGCCGTTTGCCGGGACATCGACCTCGCTCGTAATGGAGTACGACGTGTTCCGCGTGCTGATGAAGATGTCGACGCCCATCCCTTTCATCCCCTCGCCGAAGGTGACCGAGGTCCTCTCACCCATCACGGTAGGCCGTCCGACCAACTTTGCATCCGTTCGTTCGAGCAATCGATCATCGATCGGGAGCACATGATATCTTCTCGGCCTCCTGCATGAACAGAGCCTGCAGTTCTTTCAGCTTGTCCGGATGCTGTGATGCAACGTCGGTGGAGAGACTGAAATCCTCGTTGGAATTATACAGGTCCCATGCATCCTCGGCCAGCGGATGAGTCGGCTTCAGTCTCCAGGCCGGCCTGTGGATCGTTCTTGCCATCCATCCGTCTTTGTAGATCCCCCTGTTCCCGAACATCTCGAAGTACTGGACGGTGTGTCGTTCTTTGGCACCCGCGTCATTGAACGTATAGAGCAGGCTTGTTCCCTCGATGGGATCCTGCTGAATGCCATTTACCATGCTCGGTGCCGGGATCTGGCAGGCCTCATACACGGTGGGCGCAATGTCGATGACGTGACGTGAACTGCGAACGGATCTCTCCCCTGGCCTTGAAGCCTGCGGGCCAATGGACGACCATCCCATTGCGCGTTCCGCCGAAGTCAGAGGCGACCTGTTTTGTCCATGAGAACGGCGCGTCCATCGCCACCGCCCATCCGGCGGCGAAATGCGGATAGGTACTGGGACCGCCCCATTCGTCATAGTGCTTCAGCATGTCCGGAACGGTCTCGGGAACGCCGTTGAAATAGGTCATTTCATTGTACATGCCGTTCATCTGTCCTTCGGCGCTGGCGCCGTTGTCCCCGGCGATGAAGATGAACAGCGTGTTGTCCATCTCGCCGAGATCCCCGATGGCTGAAACGAGCCGGCCGATCTCGTGATCGGTGTGTTCGCCGAAGCCGGCATAGACCTCCATCTGCCGGGAGAAGAGCTTCTGTTCATCTGCCGAGAGTTTGTCCCAGTCCTTGATGTCCGCCGGTTTGGGGGCGAGTTTCGTGTTCTGAGGAACGATGCCGAGCTTCTTCTGCGCGCTCGAGTGTCACTTCCCTCATCTTGTCCCACCCCTGATCGAACTTGCCTTTGTACTTCTCCGCGTATTCCTCTGGGAACATGGTGGGGAGCATGGGTGGCACCAGGAGCGAAGTAGACGAAGAACGGTTTGTCGGGAGTCAGGGCCTGCTGGAAGCGCACCCAGCTGATCGCCTGATTCGTCATGTCGGTCGTAAAATGATAGTTGGGGTCTTTGGGGGTCTCCACCTGCGTGACGCCGTCATAGATCAGTGGAGACCACTGGTTGGTCTCGCCGCCGATGAACCCGTAGAACTTGTCAAAACCCGAATGGCGTGGGCCAGCGGTCCAGTGAACCGGAAACCGAGATCTCCCAGGGTGGTGTTTCGTGATATTTGCCGAAGGCGGCCGTGCTGTACCCGTTCTGCCGAAGCACCTCAGCCATCGGAGTGATGGACTGCGGGCGGACGCCATTGTTCCCCGGGAACGTCGTGGCGGTTTCCATGATGGAACCGGCATTGTTGCTGTGATGGTTGTAGCCGGTGAGCAGCGCCACCCGTGTTGGCGAACAGAGCGCGGTGGTGTGGAAGCGGTTGTAGCTCAGGCCGTTGGCGGCAAGTCCTTCGAGCGTGGGCATATTGACAGGCCCGCCGAAACGACTTGGCGCGCCAAAGCCCATATCGTCAATCGAGCACGATCACCACATTGGGGGCGCCTTTCGGAGCCCGGACCTCGAAACGTTCCGGAGCTTTTGCGTTCCGGGCGTCAAGTTCCTTGTACGTCTGGCGGGCGGGCTCCTTGATCGGCAGAACCGTACGGTCAAGGGCAGCAGAAGATCGCTCCTGCTCCTTCTTGCTTCGGCGCACATGAACAGAGCATGGTGGCCGCCATGGCGATCGACAACAGTTTTGCGGTCATACGGTCCTCTGTCGTTGTTGGCTTCTTGCGGATCTCACGATCAATGATAAGAAATGTACACACGAAAGGTCGACAGGTCAATCCCTCTTTGGGTTGATTAGGGACTAGTCGCGATTGATTCTGCCCCCCCGGCGGGCTATCTTACGTCCCGGGTCGATCCTCTGAACGCAGCCACCAGTTCACAAAGGAACAATGATGAAGGTCCTGTTCATCGGCGGAACCGGGAATATCAGCAGATCGGTCAGTCTCGCGTGCATCGATCGCGGGATCGATCTCTTCCTGCTCACGCGCGGCATGCGGCAGGTGGACATTCCGGGGGCGACCCTGATCCGGGGGGATATCCACCAGCCCCGAGAACATCGTCACGAGTCTGAAGGACCGGCACTGGGATGCGGTCGTCGACTGGATCGCGTACACGGTGGAGGACATCGAACGGGACATTGCCCTCTTCCGGGGCAGAACCCGGCAGTTCGTCTTCATCAGTTCGGCCTCCGCCTACCAGAAGCCGCCGCTGCGATCCGGTCATCACCGAGTCGACCCCGCTCTCCAACCCGTTCTGGGAGTATTCCCGCCAGAAGATCGCCTGCGAAGAGACGACTGCACCGCGCCTACAGGGACGAAGGGTTTCCGATCACGATCGTCAGGCCGTCGCATACGTACGATACGATGATCCCGGTGGCGATCAGCGGAGGCGCGGGATATACTGCGATCGACCGGATGAAGAAGGGACTCCCCATCATCGTGCACGGCGATGGGACGTCGCTCTGGACGTTGACCCATGCCGAGGATTTTGCGAAGGGTTTTGTCGGCCTCCTCGGGCATCCGGGATCCATCGGCGAGGCGTTCCACATCACCTCGGACGAATCGCTGACCTGGAACCAGATCCACAGGGAGCTGGCGCGACGCCTGGGGGTGCGAGGCGGAACTGGTGCACATCCCCTCGGATTTCATCGCAGAGTGCGAGCCCTCTCTGGGAGGGACCCTGCTGGGCGACAAGGCGCACAGCGTCATCTTCGACAATACCAAGATCAAGCGCCTCGTCCCGGAGTTCAGGGCCACGATCCCGTTCCACCTCGGCATCCGGAAGACCATGGCCTGGTTCGAGGCGGATCCTGCGCGGCAGATCGTGAAGGCCGGAGACCCAGGCGATGATGGACCGCATCCTCAGCTCCTACCTCGGCGGATCGTCCGGCACCACGCAGATGACGGGGCTCTCCGCGGTGAGACGCGGCCGAAGGAATGCGGGTCAGAGTTGGAGGGTCATGAATACGCTGTAGGGATCTTCACGGTAGTCGGCGAATGGCGCGCAATAGGTGAAGCCGAAGGCTTCATACATCCGTCGGGCCGGCAAAAATGCCTCCATGGAACCTGTCTCCAGACTCAGCCGGGCGTAAGACCTTCGCCGCGCTTCTTCGATGATCTGTCCAAGTATCCCCCGCCCTACCCCCTGCCGACGGGATGCCGGGGAAGTTCGCATCGACTTGATCTCGCCGTGCGTCGGATCCAACTCCTTCAAGGCGCCACAGCCGAGCAATGTCCCTTCTGACCAGGCTGTCCAGAAGGTGACGCTCGGATGTCGCAGTTCGTCGATCGCGAGAGCATGCACACTTTCCGGCGGCGAGAGCTGGCGCATGTTCCGGAGGTGTTCGTCGAGCAACGCCCGGACCTCCGGTCCGGAGAGATCATCGATCCGTATCTGCATATTCATCGAATGGACGGGCGCCTCGTCAGGTGTTTCGACAGGATCATCCCCATCCCGATGACCAACAGCAGACCACTGATCCCCAGGTTGACGCCAATGTTGGTGCGGGCACCGGGGACGATCAGCACCAACAACGACACCACGCCCAACGCCACCGACATCCATCCGACCAGTGGGAAGATATTGCTCTCCCTCGCTCCGGCGGCAACGACCTCCCTGGCCACATCGATCGGTCTTTCCAGTTTCGCGAAGAAGGCGTTCACCTCCTCCTGTGACGACTTCAGATCCCTGCCGAACAGGATGGCGAATCCGTAGCTCAACGCGAAGAAGGCGAGCGCCGCAAGGATCAGCCAGAAATGCGCGGACAGAAAGAATTCCGTCCAACGCCCGCATGCAGGAGGGCGCTCAGGTTTCCCGCCGAGAGATCGGGATTGGCATTGGCAGTGAAGCAGAAGAGGTACAGCGCAGCGCTCAGGAACAGGCTGAACACCAGCGCATAGACCCTGCGCGCATTGTACAATCGCCCCAGCGGATTGGAGATGACGATGAACACCAGCGTGACCGCCACCGTGATCAGGAACTGCTGCCCCAGCGGATAGTGCAGCACGAACCGGGCGAGGGAAGCCATGAGGACTCCCGCCATCACGGAAGCCATGGCGGACCATCGGGAGATCTTCTTCGTCATGATCCCCAGGAGCATCGGGATGGCGCTGGGAACCCCGGTGAGACCGAAGAAGATATTACTGAAAGAGAAGACCCCGTAATCGCTGTGAATGATGACCAGGGCCAGCAGCGATCGCCACGCAGGCAAAGGCGGACACGGCGATGCGGCCGACCAGCAGCGTCTCCTTTTCACTGGCAGTGGGCTTGAATCGGTTCTTGAAAATATCGACCGAAACGATCGAGGAGACCGTGTTCCATACGCCGCTCATCGATGACATCGAAGCGGCCATCATGGCGGAGAGGAAGAACCCCACGATGCCTGCGGGCATATAGCGCAACACCACCGCAATGAAGATGTTCTCGTCCGGTTTCGTGACCCCGGCGTAGTAATTGAGCATGCTGATCTCCGGCCAGAGCACCTTCCCGACCAACGGAGGAATGCCGAACAGCAGCGGCGCGGTCAGGAACAGGCCGAAGCTCAACCACCCGACCTTCATCGCCTCCTTTTCATCCCGCACGCTGTAGTACCGCTGGGCCTTGTCGCCGACGGCATTCCCGAACATGTTCGCGGCGATCAGCCCCAGCAGATACCACTGATCGTACAGCGTCCCGTCCGGCAACACGTGGTGGAACGTCAGCGCGGGCATTCGGGTGAGCAGCTCCCCCACCGACGTGAACTCCCCCGAAAGGAAGATGGCCGGAAGAAGGACCACGCAAACGACGATCAGGATCAGGAATTGTACGACATCGGTGATGGCCACCGCCCACAGGCCGCCCATGAACGTGTACAGCATGATCGTGATCCCTATCCCGACGATCATCACATCGATGGCGACCATGGAGCCGGGGAACAGGGTGGGCGCGCAGATCTTGCTCAGCGACGCCAGATGGTGTGCGGGCCAGTACAACATCGACAGCACCAGATAGACGCTGAAGAACAGATGGGTCGGTTTGTTGAATCGGGTCTCGATGTATTCCACGGGCGAGGTGATGCGCGTTCTCCGCCATCGCCGGGCGGACATGAGAAAGCCGATCAGGAACGCAACGCTCCAGGTGCCGAAATAGAGCAAGCCGAACCAGCCCGTGTGATACACGAAGCTTGCCCCGCCCGTGAACGTCCATGCGGAAAACATGGTCATGTAGAGGGAGATGCCCGACACCCACCAGGGGATGAGATTGCCCCCGATGAAGAAGTCCTTCCCCCCCTTCATGAACCGGGTGAAGTAGAAACCGATGCCGAGCATCAGCACAAGATAGAGGCCGATGACCAGATAGTCGACGACGGGAAGGCCGAAGTTCATTCTTGATCCTCGAGGGTGTGTAAGTGCACGGGGGGAGTATAGCGAATGCGAACGGACAAAACAACATGCCGGCACAACATGCCGCCAGGGCCAGCGTTCCCGGGGCCGCCTGTCACACCTGCTGGAGTCGCGAATAGACCTCCAGAGTTCGATCCGCCGTCTGTGTCCACGAGAATCGCCCGCTCCGGATGGTCCCTTTCTCCCGGAGCTCCGCGACGAGGGGAACGTCGTCGAGGAGTCTCGTGATGACGGAGGCCATTGCCGCCGCGTCGTCGGGAGGGAAATACACCGCCGCATCCTCGCAGATCTCGCGGAAACAGTCCGTATCGGCCGCGGCCACCGGGCAGCGGCATGCGAACGCCTCGAGAAGCGGTATCCCGAAGCCTTCATACCGGGACGGGAACACGAACATCCGAGCGTTCGTGTACACCGTGGGAAGATCCGCGTCGGTAACGGAGATCACCGTTGCCCGATCAGCGATGCCGAGCCGTGCGCACTCGGCCCGTTCCGTGTCGGTGAACGGACCGCCGCCCACACAGAGGAGATGAAGTGCCGACCTCCGGAGGAGGATCGGCGCAGCCGCTTCCAGAAACGTCGCGAAATTCTTGTACCCGGCCCGTTTCCCGACAAACAGGATATACTCACCGGGAAGGCTGAGGCCACTCCCCGCGTGGGTGCGAGGCTCGAGCGAGTGGGCCAGGTGGATCACCGAGATGCGCTTTTCGTCGATGCCGTAAAGGCGAACCAGGTCCCGCTTCGTCGTGTGGGAGATGGCGACAATATGCGTCGCCGCGCCGACGAGCAGCCGTTTCCGGCGTATCACGCCCGCTTCCGTCGGGGGGAGCACTTCCGGCATCAGTTCGTGGATCATGTCGAACACCGTCACCACGAAGGGCGTCCGCCCCACGTGGCGCAGGAAGTACGGGTTATAGTACGTCGGGTGAAAGACCTGGTGTCTTCCCGTCGAGAGATGCCAGAGAGACACAGCCCCGTTCATGAGCCGGAGCGCCTCAGCTCCGGCGCCTCCCCGTGCCCATCGGCCGGCGCGCAGTCCCGGCCTGCCGGTCGCGCTGAGAAGATGCTCGTTGAGACTACGGAACACGCCGAGGTCGACCCGCACACCGGGTCGCAGGCTCAACATGCGGATCAGTTCGGCGAAGTACCGGGACACTCCGCCGAAACGTTGCAGGGTGAAGGCCTGATGGTCGTACAGGATGTTCACGAGGTGACGGTTCCGGTCGATGGCGAGCGGAAGAATGTCCCGTCGGCCTGCAATACTCTCCCGCTCACCGGGTGATAGAACATTGGCCGGAGGCTCGTGAGAACATATCCTTCACTCTCGGCGAAACGCAGGAGGTCGGTGAAAAGCCATCCCCCCTCGTACAACGGGACGAAGGACATCTCCAGCTCGAGACCTTCGATCGACCCGATGGATCTCCGCGCCCCCTCCAGAACGAATCGTTCGTATCCCTGGGTGTCGATCTTCACGAACACCACATCCGATGGTTTCACGAACTGATCGAAGAGGAGATCCACGGTCGTGACGTTCACCTGCTCCGTGGCGCGATAGGCCGAATTCGGCGACGCCTCCACGTGTTCCGGACGCATCGGGAGCAGAGAGCTGCTCTGGGAATTGCCTGCGATATTGATCATCGCCGATCCGGCCGCATTCCCGACCGCGGTCTGAACGCACGTCCAGAGCGGGTCGTGCTTCGACGCTTCCCGGATCACCGTGAAGGCCGACGTCAGGGGTTCGCACGACACGATGCGCCCGCGGTATCCCATGGTCCGCAGCTCGTGAGCGTACTGCCCGGCGTTGGCGCCGATATCCAATACCAGCGAGATCCCGTGATCGTGAAAGAGCTTTGCCATGCGCGTGGATTCGGCGGATTGCAGCGTGTATTTCACGATGTCATACCCGTACCGCTGCGCAATTGACCGGATGAACGCACGCATGTTCACGGCCGTTTCTCCGCATCTGTGGATCGCACGCGATCCTGGAGGATCTGCATGTCGGTTTCGGTCCGGCGCGTTCTTCGAAGAGACACGACTGGAGAAAGCATCCTTCCAACGCGTCCGGTCAGGAATCGGAATGTCCAGGGCGAGATGCTCCGGTCGGTCAGCATGTGCAGATCCCGGCCGTTCGTGAGGAGCCGCAGCCCGAAGCGGGACGCAAGGCGTTCCAGCGACCGCCGGGAATAGAGCGAAACGTGCTGCCCGTAATCCAGCACATAGTACTGCCAGGTTTCCGGCGCCGGCAGAGGTGTCGGAAGCAGCGTGGTCGAGAACACCAGCGTCCGGGAGAACTTCAGCATTTCGCTCAGGTCCTCCACGGGCCGGGGCAGGTGTTCCAGCACTTCGAAGGCGGTCACGACATCCACCCGGGTGCCGGGCGTGTGCTCAAATCCGCGGGCGAGGAGATTCTCCGTGTACCTGTCGTTCCAGGTGAAATCGAAGCCTGCGTCCCGCATCATCCGGGTGAACGCCCCGTAGCCGCCGGCGTAGTCCAGCCCCCTGGCGTCCCGGGGGAAGCAGACGGAGAGAAGCGAGGTCATCGACCGCGCGAAATGCATGTTACGCGACAGGAGTCCCGTATCGTAGAGGGTGATGGACGAGGAGTACGCCTCCTCGAGCCAGTACGGGGTCTCCGTCTGGACGAATTCGCAGTCCGGGCACTGATGATACTGGACGCGGTATTTCCGAAGAACGGTGGCGGTGAAGACGGGACGGCTCTCATGGCCGCAGATATGACAGGTCATAGTGACAGTCCTGCGAGGGCATATCGCATCCGATTGAGTTTCCCGGTGACGTAGTGATGATCGAACGTATATCGGTCGGCCCTGACGTCGACCAGGTTCGACGACGGATGGTGGATCACTTCCATGGACTCCGGGCCGGCATCTCCGCCCGCTGCCCGCGTTCCGACCGTGTGCGTCGCGTCGGCGCCGTAGCCGATGTTCGCCACGAGGTTCATGTTCGGCAGGATCGCGGACCCGCGATGTTTCCAGAGCGTGTACACCCACTGATAGTCCCACGTGTTGAACTCATTCCCCGCGGCACGACGCATGCGGTCGATCCAGTAGCCCCGTTCGCGCGGGGGGCCCAGGTGGTCCTGATGATGTCCCGGCCTTCCTGTTCGAATCCGGACATGGACACATCGTAGTGCCGCCACGCGCGGCGCCAGGACGCCCACCCCCACACGTGGGGATATTCGAGAAGTAGTAGCTCCCGTCGCCCCGTGGTCGTCCCTGCTGAAAATTGTCTCCGCTGATGTGCATGACCCCGGCGGAGTCGCGATATCGCTCGAGCATCTGCCGCGCGAACCGAAAGAACGAGAGGTCCGGGAGACAATCGTCTTCAAGAATGATCCCCTCCTCTTCGTGATCGAAGAACCATCCAATGGCCGAGGAGACCGCATCACGGCATCCGAGGTTGTTCTTCCGGTAGAGATGCGACACCTCCACGGGCCAACCGGGGTTGGCGACAACGGCCCGAGTGTGCTCGCACAACGCGGGTTCGTCAGGGCGCGCGGCCCGCGGTCCGTCCGCAGCGATGTACAGTCGCCGCGGGGCTGCACGCCGGATCACGTCGAACACGCGAGACGTCGTCGACGGCCGGTTGAAGATGAGAAACAGAACCGCTGGCGTCTCTGTGTGGGTCATGGGATACGTTCGTAGAAGAGCGAGTTGCACGTCTTGCCGAAGAGCCGGTATCCCTGATCCCTGAGGAAGACGTCGATCGGCAGAGAGGCGACCGACGAGAGGGACGACTCGAGTGCTTCGGTCACGATCATGGTCGGCCGGAATTCCGTCCACGAATTGGAGCGGAGAACCTGCTCGTCCAGCCCCTCGACATCAACGGAGAGAAGATCGATGTTCGTCCCGGGAGGAAGATGCTCGCGAAGGACCGTGTCCAGCCGCTTCACCGGTATACGTTTCGTTGACGTGATGACGAACGGGGGGATGCCGGCACGTTCCCTGGCGAGCCGTCCGTCGAAGGTGTTGAGTGCCGGTTCGTTGAACGCGTAGTAGTCGAGGGTCGACTCCTCCGCAGCGATCCCGATGCACAGGTGGAGGTCGCGCGGCCGCACCCTGGCGAAGAGGGGGATCGCCTCGGGATTCGGCTCGATCGTGATCCCCCGCCATCCCATCGAATAGAACAGCATGGTGTTCGAGAAGCGACGTGGATGGAGAGCGCCAACATCGACGTAGAATCCCCCCTGCTGCTTCTCGAAGTACCGCGCCAGGACCCGGTCTTCCCCCTCCTGGGAATAGGATCTCACCGCGTATCCGTCGAGGACCTCTTCGACGATATACCGTTCAACGGGGGCCGGGAGGATGGCCTTGATGAACCGACGGATCTGCGCGATCATGGGCATAGGCATGAAGGAGAGAACATGGCGCAGGGTTCCGCCCGGCGCATCACGGCCTCGTACCCGATCCTGAAAAGCCGGACGCAGTTCAATGAGCGAAGCATCATCCGCACGTTCCCGGACATGTTCTTGAACAGGATGAGACTGAACACGGACACGGAATAGGATATGACCGAGGCGATGGCCGCGCCGATGACCCCGAACCGGGGGATGAGCACCATGTTCAACAGGACTGACGAGGCTCCTCCCATCAGTGTCCGGTACAGGGAGACCTTCATGAGGCCTTCGGCGAGCAGGAACTGGTTGCTGGCCACGCCGAGGAACACCGGGATGCCCGCCCAGATGTAGACCGCCAGGACGGGCCCGGCATCGGCGTACTGCCGGCCGAAGACCAGGCTGATGATCGGACCCGCACACAGCGATATGACCACCGAGGCCGAAAGAGCAATGGCACCCATGATGTCATAGAACCGCTGGAGCCGGAACAGGTACACCTGCTCGTTTTCCGTTTTCGCCTTCAGGATGGCCGGAAAGACCGATGAGGAGATCGCCAGCGGGATGAAGAACCAGACCTCCGCTATCCGGAGCGCGACAGAATACGTGCCGACCGCAGCGTTGCTCAGATAGTCCCCCACCATCACCTGGCCGATCCTCATGTACAGGATCACCGCCAGCGCCGCGAACGCGAGAGGCCAGCTGTCGCGCAACAACGTCCGCGCACGGGAGAGATCGATCCTCCACCAGAACGGATTCCGACGCTTCATCCGGTAGGCGATCAGCAGTCCGATCGCTCCGAGAACGACCTCGGCGAGCACCGTCCACGCGAAGGCGATCAGCGGCGCTTGCACGATCAGCAGCACGACGCGTGCGGCGGACGTGAGGAGGAACGCCGTGTTTCGGGCATAGACGACGTATTTCGACTTGATCTGGGACTGGAACCAGTAGTCGATCACGTCGAATGCCTGAACAACCAGGGCAAACGCAGCAAGCAGCGCGAGTGCCCGCGTCATGGCGTCGTCGGGCCGCGCGATGGTGATCGCGGCAATTGCCAGCACTCCCGCGACGACCCCCGCGGCCAGCCGCATGGCGAACGCCGTACCCAGGGTCACCCGGACCCGTTCCTCGTCTTCGCGCAGAATGTCGCGTATGACGATCGTATCGAGGCCGAGCGACGACAGGGGACTGAACAGCACCACGAAGGCCGCAGCGTAGTTGAGCAGACCGAACTGCTCGGGTCCCAGATAGCGGGCGATCCAGATGCCCAGGACCACTCCGACGCCGAGGCGCAGCACCTTGTCGAGCGACAACCAGACGATGTTGCTCAGGATCTTCTGGAGCTGCGAACGACCGTGCAGGCGCTCCCTGATCGAATCGGGGAGCAAGTTGGTCCAGGATTCGTTCTCAGGGATCATGGCCCGGTAAAAAAACCAACACACCCATTGGTCGGAATCACTATGAGAGGATCGCCAACAACTCTCCCAGAATGCCGAATTTGTGCCCTAATCTAAGCTGTTTCTGAGGGAATAGCAATCCACGGCGTTTCGACGTCGCGCACTCGGCAGGATATCGGCCAGAAGATCCCCGGGGTGGGAGCCGGGACCCGCGCGAGCCGGGACCGGTTTGACGCCTTGCGGAGAGAGGACGGAGTGAGTACATTAGGCAGTTGATGATCCCCCACCCCATAGGAGAACCCTCATGAACACGGAAAGCAAGTGCCCCGTCACGGGACATTCAGGGATGGCCTCTGTCAGCGGAGGCACATCGAATCGCGACTGGTGGCCCGACCAGCTGAACCTGGGCATCCTTCACCAGCACGCGCCGGCCTCCAATCCGATGGGCCGCGACTTCAACTACGCCAGAGAATTCAAGAAGCTGAATCTGGCCGCCCTGAAGAAGGACCTGTACAAGCTCATGAAGGACTCGCAGGAGTGGTGGCCTGCGGACTGGGGCCACTACGGGGGACTGTTCATCCGTATGGCCTGGCACAGTGCCGGCACCTACCGTACAGCGGACGGCCGCGGCGGCGGTGGTACCGGCAACCAGCGATTTGCGCCGGTCAACAGCTGGCCCGACAACGTCAACCTGGACAAGGCGCGCCGACTGCTCTGGCCCGTCAAGCAGAAATACGGGAACAAGATCTCCTGGGCGGATCTCATGATCCTGGCCGGCAATTGCGCGCTGGAATCCATGGGCTTCAAGACGTTCGGTTTCGGCGGCGGCCGCGTGGACATCTGGCAACCGGAAGAGGACATCTACTGGGGCGCCGAAAAGACCTGGCTGGCCGACAAGCGGTACAGCGGTGACCGCGAGCTGGAGAACCCCCTGGCCGCAGTGCAGATGGGGTTGATCTATGTGAACCCCGAAGGGCCCAACGGCAAGCCCGATCCCGTGGCCTCAGGCCGCGACGTGCGCGAAACTTTCGCCCGCATGGCGATGAATGACGAAGAGACCGTCGCGCTCGTCGCCGGAGGACATACCTTCGGGAAGGCGCATGGCGCGGGCGATCCGACGCTGGTAGGCCCGGAACCCGAAGCCGCCCCCATGGAACAGCAGGGTCTGGGCTGGATCAACCGGTTCGGCACCGGCAAGGGCGTGCACACCACCACCAGTGGCATCGAGGGGGCATGGAAGCCCAGGCCGACAACAGTGGGACAACGGATACTTCGACATGCTCTTCGGCTACGAATGGGAGCTGGTGAAAAGCCCGGCCGGCGCCCAGCAATGGATGGCCAAAGACGTCAAGGAAGAGCACATGATCCCTGACGCGCACGACCCATCGAAGAAGCATCGGCCAATGATGACCACGGCCGACCTCTCGCTGCGTTTCGATCCGATCTACGAACCGATCTCCCGCCGATTCCAGAAGGATCCAAGGCGTTCGCCGACGCCTTCGCCCGTGCCTGGTTCAAGCTGACCCATCGCGATATGGGCCCGAAGGTCCGGTATCTCGGCCCTGAAGTTCCGGCCGAAGACCTGATCTGGCAGGATCCGGTCCCCGCCGTCAAGCGCCCCTTGATCAACGCCAAGGACATCGCCGGTCTTAAGGCCAAGGTCCTGGCATCAGGGTTGTCGGTATCGGAACTGGTCTCGACCGCGTGGGCTTCGGCCTCCACCTTCCGCGGTTCGGACAAGCGCGGAGGCGCGAACGGTGCGCGCATTCGTCTGGCCCCACAGAAGGACTGGGAAGTCAATCAACCTGCCCGGCTGGCGAAAGTGCTCAAGACCCTCGAGAAGATCCAGAGCGCCTTCAACACCGCGAAGTCGCGCAGAAGAAGGTCTCCCTGGCTGACCTGATCGTTCTGGCAGGTTGCGCGGGGGTCGAAAAGGCCGCGAAGAAAGCCGGCTACAAGGTGGTGGTTCCCTTCACTCCCGGACGCACCGACGCCTCGCAAGAGCAGACCGACGTGGAATCGTTCGCCGTGCTGGAGCCCCAGGCCGACGGTTTCCGCAATTACCAGAAGAAGACCTACACCGTGCCGGCCGAGGCGATGCTGGTGGACAGGGCACAGCTCCTGACCTTGAGCGCGCCGGAGATGACCGTGCTCGTCGGGGGGCTGCGCGTGCTGGGTGCGAACACGGGTCAGTCGACACACGGGGTGTTGACGAAGCGGGTCGGCACACTCTCCAACGACTTCTTCGTCAACCTGCTCGATATGGGCACCGTGTGGAAGCCGACGTCCGAAGCCGCGGAGACGTTCGAAGGGCGCGACCGCAAGACCGGCGCACTCAGATGGACAGGCACCCGCGTGGATCTGGTGTTCGGCTCGAACTCGCAGTTGCGCGCGCTCGCCGAGGTCTATGCGCAGGACGATGCAAAAGAGAAGTTCGTGCGTGACTTCGTCGCGGCCTGGAACAAGGTGATGAACCTCGACCGCTTCGACCTCGAGTGAGCGTTGCAGAGCCGTCTTCAATGAACAGCGGAAACGGAAGTGCCACATCATGAAGATGTGGCACTTCTGTTTCGAAGGCCCGGTTGATGCCACTGCGAGAATTCCGTTCCGGACACCGGCGCACGGGATTCGTGGTGGCCGTCTCGGCATTACAGCATGAAGTTGTATCCCAGCGTGAACGAGAAGCTCTGGTAGTCGGCCGCGAGGAGCATATAGCGCGCACCGATCTCGAACCCCGACTGTTGATACCCGATGCCGATCGGGAGCATGAACCATCCTGTATTCCCCTCCGCGCCCGCCACGGTTCCTTCATAGGTATAGCTCAGGAAGTAGATACCGCCTTCCAGACTGGCGTAGAGACCTTTCGTGACATAGTACTTCCCGCCAACAAAGAAATTGAACGCCGAGGGCTGTACCGTGGTGTTCAATCCCAGGTCCTTCTTCCCCCACACGATGTATCCGGCGGTTGCCGTGAGGGCCGTGCGGGCGTCCGTTCCCCACTGGTATCGGAGATTTCCGCCATAGCCGGTGCCGGCGACCTCCTTGAAGAGGTCATCCATCGGAAGAGAAATTTCGAAATTCGCGCCGATGCTTGATTTGTTGAACCCCGGTTCACCCTGAGCGAATGCCAGCATCGGAACAAGCATCACGCACGCAAGAACCGCAACCAGAAACCGTTTCATGATCTTCTCCTGAGGTGTTGATCCGACTTGACTGTGTACCCCTTCACTTCGTGAATAGGGACGATCGGTGTCGACACCCTTGGTGTTGTGGTTTGTCTGGCACCGCCGGGCCCATGGTCACGCAACGGGAGTCTCCCCCATCGTCGCCATCCGGACTCTTTCGATCAACTCCAGCCCATGTTGATGGACGACCTCATAGATGAAGACTTCGGGCTTCCTGATGGACATTTCCATCGTTGCCAGAACCTTCGCGTATCCAGTTGATTGGAGTCGGCGCACAAGGTCCTTCTCCGACTCCCATGATTCGATCAGGACGAGCGCATCCGGGTCCGACTCTGTACTGAGGGAGCAGCCAAGGCACCCCGGTTGCACGCGGACCGGGCGCAAAAGAGCGCCGAGAAATCCTCGGACAGCCTCTTTCTCGTCCGCGGACGGAAAGATTCGCACAATGGTGAGAAACATACCTATCCGATATGCAGGAAGCGTACCAGTTCATGATGCCGACAACGGATTGTCGCGTAACTTGTTTGATGACAATGACTTAGAAACGTGCAGGAGGAGCTTCGCTGGTCAGACTGGACGGCCCACGGAGACGAAATGGAGTCTTAGGTCGAGATATCGTCCTTCCTGCGCTTCGGGGGAATCCCGAGTTTCTTCATTTTCGAATACAGACTGGAGGGGTTGAGCGCCGAGCAATGCCGCGGCGCCGCCGTCCCCTTTGATGCGCCAGCGGGTCTTCTTGAGCACAGCAGAGGATGTGTTGCCGCTCGATACTCTTCCAGCGACTCTTCCGCGCCTGGTCCCGGTTGATGCGGTTCCGGCAATCGCACCATCAGCACATTCCCCGGACTGACGATGAATGCCTGTTCAATGAGATTCTTGAGCTCCCGGACGTTTCCTGGCCAGTGGTACCGGACAAGGGCGTCCATCGTTTCCTTTGGTATGCGTCTAATATCCTTCCTCAGCTCTTTGGCGAATCGCGCCACAAAGCTCCAGACAAGCATCGGAATATCTTCCGATCTGTCCCGGAGAGGCGGAACTTCAATGGGGAATACCTTGAGACGGTAGTAGAGGTCCTCCCGGAAACGCCCCTCTTGTACTTCTTTCTCCAGATCACGGTTGGTCGCTGCGATCACGCGTACATCCACATTCACGGTCTTCGGGCTGCCGAGGACTTCAAAACATCCCTTCCTGGAGCACCCGAAGCAGTTTCGCCTGAGTCTCTCTGGCCAGCTCACCGATTTCGTCGAGGAAGATCGTCCCCTTGTCGGCAAGCTGGAAACGGCCGATCTGCTTCGTCATCGCCCCCGTATATGCCCCGCGCGTCTCGGCCGAACAACTCGCTTTCGATCAACGTGGACGGCAGCGAAGCGCAATCGACCTTTACCAACAATCTCTCCCGTCGCCCGCTCAATGCATGAATTGCGCGTGCCACCAACTCCTTTCCCCGTTCCGGTCTCACCCGTGATAAGGACCGTGGCATTCGTCGGTGCGACCTGTTCCACTTTTTGCAGCACCGCTTTGATCCCGTCGCTCCTGCCGACGATCTCTTCATGTGAAATGGTTAAGACTGATCTCATTCCGAAGGTAGCGGGTCTCGTCTTGCAGGAGTTCATTCAGCCGCTTGATCTCCTCAAACGAACGCTTTGCGGTTTCTTCTAACTTCTTTCGTTCCGTGATGTCAATCGAGACGCCAAGGAGGTGAGTTCCTCCGGCGAATGATGCGGGAGAGCGGGCTCCCTGGACAGCAATCCAGCGCACTTCTCCACCGGGAAGGACGATGCGGTATTCCGCCTTGATCGGCTTTCTCCCCCTCAATGGCCGATGACAGCGCCCGTTTCAAACCGGGCACATCATCAGGATGGACAAGAGCGAAGAGCCGCTCCAGAGTGATCGGCTCCTCCGGCCCAAATCCGTAGAGCTCCCTCGCCCGGCGCCGTACCCCAATGCATGTTGGTTTCCAGGTCGAGGTCCCATAAGCCTGCCCCTGCCAGCCCTGCCGCAAGACTCAGTCGAGCCTCGGCCTGCTGCAGAGCAAGCAACCCCCCTGCTTCGTTCAAGCGCGAGACGAGCACTTCAGAAAACACCCGCAGATCGGGGTACATACTCAGCCAGCCATGCAGGTCCCTCCCGGGTATAAGCCAATTGGAGAGCGTACCGGACTGTTCCCTCGATCTGCACCGGCAAAACGAGGAACGCCCGGACTCCCAGCGACTCACTTGAGCGACGGTCGAGTGCTGCTTCCTCGGGAAGCTCATCAAGACGGTTCACCAGGATCACGTCCCCGCGAGCACGCTCTTGGCTGTGAGCCATGGAGCACCGGGTCCGTAGTTGAATTTCTCGGGCATTACCGGGACACCGTCTGTGGCCTGGAAGTGCGACAAGAACGCAGCATTCGTCTCGGGATCAACGCGCCACAAGGCGCACATGTTCGCATCGAAGAACTCAAGGATGTTCCTCAGGGCGCGGTCGATCTCACCGTCGACATCCTGCGGGAGCATTCTGAGGAAACGGGCCGAGATGTCGGCAACGAGGAGCTCAAACTGCAGCTGATCTGCAGTGCCTTCCTCGTGGTTATTCGTATCTGGCGCTGCCATTGTTGGCGCTTGTTTTTGGAGGGTGCGTTTGTCGGCGTTGTGGAGGGAAAACCATGTTTCGTACACTAGTCGAAATCATTCGAGTCTTCGCGGCTCATGACTTCAGAGCCCCGGCGCGAGCCGACGACATTGAGTGTTGTGCAATCGATCGCTCACCAAATTAGGAAGCCAGAACCCAAATGTCAAACTCGAGGTGGCCGCTAAGCCCTCAGGCCTTTCTTGCCGCAAGACGAACAACGCACCAGGGCACATGGCCGCGTCAACAAGGATCGTGGGCCACAATCATTGTCCGGCGAGAACGCCAGCGTACCTCTCTCGAAGGAAATGCCGATCTTGAGTGCGCGTAGAGCAAGAAGGACGTGGCGCGGATCCCGTGATCTCACAGGAAGGGCTCAGAAGAGATCCTGAGCCCTTCCGCTTGACCCGTGCAATAGCAGCTACATGTTGATCACTTCGCTTCTTCTATTTTTCTGGCGGCTTCAGCGTTGGCCTTCCCTGCCGCGGCCTTCTCTCCTTCTCCCATCGGCTTCACATCAACCGTGATCTTGACGATCTTGCCCGTGAACTTCGTGTCACGTGGCTGATACTCTTCGATCACCGGCGTTCCTTCATCCATGCCGACATCCGCCGCATCATCGAGTGAGAATATCAAGGGCTGGGTCTGTTCGATCCGTCCCCCGGCCACCTTCTTGTCGTTCACATAGATCGTCCCCTGGCCACCCCTGGCGAGGCCGCCGCCATCATAGGCGAACTCGAACCGGATCGTCGCCTTCCCTGGCGGGACCGTCTGCGACGAGGCAACGGTGAACCGCTTCAGGCCCAGCAGGTTATAGGAGTAGCTCGGTTTGCCGCCCTTCATGTAAAGACTCCACCCTCCGAATCGTCCACCCTGGGCCAGGATGACGCCGTTGGCGCCACCCGACGGGATCTGCACGTCCGCGGTGATCGTCAGTGAACGATTCTTGACGTTGATGAATGCGTTCTCCGACATCCCCGTCATGCCCTCATGCAGCGTGAGCGACGTACGATCGCCCATCAGGTCCGGCCGTCCGGCGATCTTGGGATTGAGGCGTTCGAAGCTGCGGTCGTCGATGGGGAGCACATGGTACTTCACCGCCTCCTTCATGAAGATCTCCTGCATCTCCTTCAGCTTCGTCGGATTCTGCGCGGCCAGGTCGATGGCCAGGCTGAAATCGTTCCTTGTGTCGTAGAGCTCCCACTTGTCGTCCAGGAGCGCCGCACGGGGTTTCGCCTCCCACGGGGCCTTGTGGATGGTCCCCGCAAACCACCCGTCGGCATAGACGGCCCGGTTACCGATCATTTCGAAGTACTGTGTCGTGTGGCGACCCTCTGCCTTTGCACCGTCAAACGTGTACACCATGCTCACCCCCTCGATGGGGGTCTGGATCGTCCCGTTGACGCTCTTCGGCTCGGGGAGGCCGGCCGCTTCCAGAACTGTCGGCGCAATGTCGATGACGTGGTGGAACTGCGATCGCACTTCGCCCCTGGCTTTGATCCGTTTGGGCCAGTAGACGACCATCCCGTTACGTGTGCCGCCGAAATTCGAGGCCACTTGCTTGGTCCAGGAGAACGGCGTGTCGCCCGCAACCGCCCAGCCGGCAGCCATGTGGGGATACGACATTGGCCCGCCCAGCTCGTCGTAGTGCTTCAGAATGTCCGGGACGGTTTCGGCCACGCCGTTGAAATAGGTCATCTCATTGAACACTCCGTTCATTCCACCCTCTGGGCTCGTGCCGTTGTCGCCGACGATGTAGAACACCAGCGTATTGTCGAGCTGGCCAATATCCTTAATGGCATCCATCAACCGGCCGATCTCGGTATCGGCGTACTCGCCGTAGGCGGCGTAGATCTCCATCTGGTGAGAGAAGAGCTTCTTCTCGTCAGCACTCAGCGTGTTCCAGTCTTTGATCGCCTCAGGCTTGGGGGCGAGTTTGGTCCCGGGAGGCACGACGCCAAGGGCGATCTGACGCGCGAGAACCTGTTCCCGCATCGCATCCCATCCCTGGTCGAACTTACCTCTGTACTTCGCGATCCACTCTTTCGGTACGTGGTGCGGCGCGTGGGTCGCGCCCGGCGCAAAGTACATGAAGAACGGCCGGTCTGGTGTGAGCGACTTCTGGAATTCCATCCAGCCGATCGCCCTGTTCGTCATGTCGGTCATGAAGTGGTAGTTCGGATCCTTCGGGAGTTCTACCGGAGTCTGGTTGTGATAGAGGAGCGGCGCCCACTGGTTGGTCTCCCCGCCCATGAACCCGTAGAACTCATCGAACCCCGAGCGGTTTGGCCAACGCGTCGTCGGACCCGAGGGGCTGATCTCCCATGCAGCTGTTTCGTGGTTCTTTCCAAAGAAACTCGTGCTGTAGCCGTTCAGCCGCAGCATTTCAGCAAGCGGAGCAACGCTGTTCGGGCGCTGACCCGTATTGCCCGGGAAGGCTGTTGCCGCCTCCGGGACCGATCCCATGTTGTTGGTATGGTGGTTGCGACCGCTCAGAAGCGCGGTGCGTGTCGGTGCGCAGAGCGCCGTCGTGTGGAACTGGTTGTACCGGAGTCCGTCCCTGGCCAGCCGTTCCACCGTCGGCATACTGATCGGCCCCCCAAAAGCGCTTGACATGCCGAATCCCATGTCATCGATAAGAATGATGAGCACGTTCGGAGCCCCTCGGGCGCTTTCACTTCGAAACGGGGCGGAGGCGTCACATTGCGCGCGTCGAGCTCGGTGATGGGTGGATACGTCGGTTCCGGGATCGGCAGGACAGTGCGGTCGAGTGTGCCGGGGGCCCCAGAAGACTGCTTGTGCTCTTCCTGCCTGGGTGAGCACGCACAGATCAATATGGCCGACAGAAACAACGTCACCATTTTCATCTTCATCTTGGTTCCCTCGCAAGTGATAGTGAGTGGTGTATTTCGGAATCAGAAACGATCTGGGTTTTGTGATCGATCAGCGCTCACAACGGATCTCGTCTATCAGAGAATCGTCTGCCATCCCACGGCCAGCGTGGTGAAGTCTGGCTCCGATGCGGATAATGGCGCCCGTGCTGCCCGAGATCTTCACCGAGTGCCGATCCCCCACCGGCAGGACCAGCGTCCCCCCGATACGGGAGTTGTTCTGCCGGTCATCCATGCTTGAACCATTGACGTACGATAGGCCGCCGACGTAATGGGTCACGTCGATCGCCACCCACATCTGGCGCATGAGCGTGTAACTGACGTGCGCCTGGAATGTGGTCAGCGGATCCTGAGTGCGGTTCGCATTGCCCGGATAATACGAGTCGTTGGCAGTGAACAGCCAGACGGCTGCGTACAGATCAAAGAGCCATTGGTCACCCAGAGGTTGTGACACTGCGATCTCAGGTTTGAATGCCCACCGATTGGCGCCAAGGTTGATGACTTTCTCGGGGTAGTACTGGCCGATCGGTGCAGTGACTGTCAGACTGGCTCCGAGGATGGTCTGGGTCGGAACTTTCGCGAACTCCGCCCCCGTCGCAGCCGGGGCACCGAGGAACAGCACGGAGAAACGGAGGCGCATGTCGGAGAGACCGGAGCGGCTTGTGGTGGCTGCCTGGCCTACCACCAGCCCCGATAACTGGGCCCAGGAATATGGTATCACGGCAAACGCCTGAGCGGTTTGGCCAAACAGGCTGAACGTGTGTCCGACCCCGAGCGAGGGCGTTTCGACTTTCGCATTCAAGCCCTGGATGGGTGATGTCTCGACTGTCACGATGGCGCCATCTGAATACGAGAAGCCTGCAACAGCGAAGGTCATATCGACCGGGACTCTCGCGTAGGCTCTGGGGTCCAGATCCTGCGCGGGCGCCGTTGCCGTCAGGACCAGCAGGCACAGCCCGCACAGTGAAAGGATCAGGTATTTCGAGGTTTCTTGCTTCATAGTTCCCGATAAGAGCCGATGTCGTGCATCTGCCGGTAGAGACTCCTACCCTTCGACGAGAGCCTTCACCCGTCCGGATCTTACCGCCTTCACCAGGGCCGCGTGATCCCGCTCGTTCTGACGCGCGTAGGCCATGGCAAATCCCCCGAGGGCCTTGTCAAAAGTGTCGCCCTTGCCCAGATAGCCGCTGATGGTCGCCGCATCCCCGGACTTGGCATGGGCACGGGCCAGGGTCCAGCCGCAAATGCTCGGCGTAACGTTTGAGCTGAACAGCTGAGAATCCTTCCACGGGAACGACATCTTCATGTCCCGCAGCTGGCGTACAAAAAAGTCTTTTCCCCGCGGCCCCGCGCCCAGCCCAGAAAGATGTCGCTGGAGGACTGCATCAGCCGCTGTCCGATGACGACACGCTGTCCCTGATTGTCAAAAGCACTCTTCCCTGCATACGGTTCAAGGACCGAGCGGCGGCTTCCTTCACCTGGAGGATCAGGGGATGGCCATCGTCGTCGAAAAACAGCCCGATGAAGCAACGGGTCCCGACGCTGCCGATCCCCACCACCTTGAGGGCGTAGTCTTCCAGGTGGTAGCGATCGAAGAGGATCCGGCGCTCATCCGAAAGGACTGCTGGTAGTCTGCAAAGCCCTCGCGAACGATCTCTCTAACCTGGATCGGCGATGTGGACGATGATCGGCGGTTGATCGACCAGGCGATGTCCCTGCCCGCCCTGGCGGCGATCTTGGGGAAGAGGTGTTCGATGACGCGTTGCCGTGCTTTTTCGGCCAGGGCTGTTCCCGCAGCTTTTTCGCCTTTTCATCGGGCGACATCGCGATGATGGATTCCATGTCCAGGCGCGTATACCAGACTTCCAGGGGACTCATGCGGGAATATTCCCGCAGATGTTCCCGATAGGCGCAGACACACTTCAGTACGGTTTCCCGCGCATCGGCATCGGACAGCTTGTTGTCGCGCGCGGCGACCGCAAAACTCACCGCCAGCCGCTTGAGATCCCATTCCCAGGGCGCGGGGAGCGTTTCGTCAAAGTCGTTCAGATCGAAGACCAGATTCCGCTCCGGGGTGGCGAACAGGCCGAAATTCATCAGATGGCAATCCCCGCAGGCCTGTACCCGAAGCCCGGTGTTCGGGGTGGTCGCGAGATCGTAGGCCATCAGCCCCGCGGAGCCACGCAGAAAGGTGAAGGGACTGCGGAGCATGCGGCCATAGCGGATCGGCACCAGTTCGGGCAGTCGATCCTGATTGGATTCTTCCAGGATGTCGATAGGGTCTCTTCGCCCGGCCGACGGTGTCCAGACCGCATGGCTGTTGCGCGGCAAGGTCTCACGCAACGCCTTACCGGCGGCAAGACGCTCTTCGCGCGAGCGAAATAGCGCACGCTGAAAACTCCCTGATCCACCTTCGGACCCGGCATCGGCCGTATTCTTTTCGTTTGTCGACATGTTCTTGCCTCTCTCAAATGGTCATCCCAAAGCCGGAGCTCTCGCGGGGGCGATATGGACTGGAGATTCCTCTGGTATGCGGGTACGAGACACCTGCCACGTGTTGCCGGCGTTCCTCGAATCCAGCCAACGGCGCGACATATCAGCTATTCACGGGTAGAACACGGAAGGCAAAGACGAGATTCTCTATCGGGATTCGGTACCAACTCGCAACACCTGGTGGTCCACACTACTGACAATTCTACGCATAGGAAAGCGAACAGTAAATCCATCCAAGGGATGGCGAAGTGACTCCCCCTGGAACGATGGCCTGAGTGTCCACCGGTGAATCGTCCGACACCGAGATCGGGACATGTCTTTCACGCCAGCGCTCGAAAAGATGCGCACAAGGGCGAGCAACATGCCTCGAAGTTGGGCAGGAAATGTACCAGTCCCGTTGCGGGATCAGGATTGTAGATAACTTACTTCCCACAATCAATTGGCGAAATTCGGACGGGAGGATGCGGCAAGAGATGGAGTTGAAAAAGGCGATATAAAGCCTTAAGTCGGAATATCGTCCCTGTGGTCATTGGTGGAATCCCGCGTCTCTTCATCTTCAAACAAAGACTGAAGCGAATGACTTGAGTGCAACCCTTGCGTGCGACAGGCCAACCGAGTGCTACGCCTGCCATTTCACGAGAAGAGATATCCCACCGTTGGCAGGACGGTGGTTGGGCCCGGTTGTACAGCAGCGTACGAGAAGGCGAAGATCATCTCAGCCGGGTGGACGTCAGCTTCGTTCCCGTTGCCACTGTATAGCGTCCTCCCGTGACCGCGTTGAGAATGGGATTGTCGGTGAAGGAGATCGGACTGTTCCCGAAGGCATATCCGAGTCCGAGGGTGATCTTCGACCTTCCGATGCTGAAGATCCCGCCGCCGGTCACATTGATGTAATCGATAGAACTGATGGCGAAATTTGTTCCCGATCCGACCGCCTGCGCCTGAATTGTCCGTGATGACGCTGGCATACCAGGAGGTGTGCTCGCCTGCATCGTATTCGATCCCCGACGCCGAAGTTCAGGACCGGATCGAGAGCAGCGGAGAAGGTGTTCTGATACTCGGCCCGGTCGATTGACCCGTGAAGGTCCCGGGTTCCAGCACATTGAACCTGCTCACCGCGGCGTACCATTCCGCCGAGACGTCGAACCGGAACTGGTCCATCTGGTAGGATGCTCCGATCCCGACTGCCCAGGAACTCCGGTAGACCGACGAGAGGTCTTCCTGATAGTCCGCCACAAAGAGCGGATCCGGGATGCCGTCTCCGTTCGCATCGACTCCGTTAGAATAGCGTGTTGACGTAGGCGGAGCCGCTGCCGAACAGATCGATGCTGGGGGTGGTGAGCGTGAACCCCAGGGAGAGCGGAGAGAGGTCGACTGCGAGCCCTGCCTTCCACAGAAGGCGGACATTGTAGTAGTCATGGTTGGTCTCGTAGGTCAGTCCGGCAACTCCTGCTGGAGTCCGTCAGCGTGTTCGCTGAGAGGCTCATCGCCTTTCTCCTGAGAGCGAAGAGCGAAATACGTTGTCACGCCGATCCCGACAACCTTGCTCAAGGACCGGGACCAGGTGAATCCCGCCCACATTTCGTTGAGACGCTGAAGTAACGCAGCATCCTGGGAAACTGGACCCGACCCCGGAACCCCGGGGATGGTCTCCTGAGCGCCGACGAAGCGCCATTGCAGGTCGAGATTCGCCTGCTGGCGGGTGAGAAGCGAATACGCCAGGCGGTCCGCCGCACCACTGTCGGCCGGAAAACGTCCGGCCACGAGGCTGGGCGCGACATTGACCCCGAAACTGGAGACCTGGCGCTTCTGTACCCCGGACCCATCAAGGGTGAGAGATTTCCCTTCATAGACGCCGGTGCTCAGGATGAGGCCGCTCGCTCTGCTGAGCCCGAGAGCTCCCGGATTGTAGTAGGTCGCGCTGAGATCCGAAACACTCCCAATGACGGCGCCACCAAGGAGGGTCGACCGGGTGCCATATTGAATGTTCCAGTACTGCGTATCCTGGCCCCGGGAGAGTTGCGGACAAAGAAGCAGGGTGAGAGCGGCTGCTCCAACAAGCCGAAAGAAGGTGGAGTGGGGTACGTATTCGGTGTGAACTCCCCATGGTGGCCTCCTTACTGTACCTTAACAACCGGAATCGCCCCCTCTGGGTGGGGTGCGGCCCGTGGAGTTCTCAAACTTGAAGTCGGCTGACTGTGCGCGGAAGAGCGGTTGTTCAATATAGTATTCAGCACGCCCGGTGTCAATGTCGTGAACTGGGAGAGCAGGGTGTTGAACATTCCGATTTTCTTCCTATCTTTGGCAGAACCTCTCAAGAGAATGGGAGCAGGGCAAGTCGTATTTCAGAGGTCATCGCCGTGAATCGTATGCACACCCGCCGAATGAAGACGTGCATGGCCGCGGCATGCGCGGTGCTGATCCTGGTGGCTCCCGGCAGATCTTCAGCGCAGACGACAGAGGTATGGTTGGACTATTTCGCCAACCGCACCACCGAGAGTGACTGGAGCTACGAAGCCAATCCCGGCATGGCCAAAGCCGTCGCCGGCGCCCAATGGCTGGACGCCTACCTGGGATTGAACACGACATTCAATCCTGTCAGCTGGTTCAGCGCCGAAGGGAATCTCGAGACCCATTATACCTTCGACGACGCGACTGAAGACGTCCTCGAGGTCCGGCCGTGGCTGGGGCTCAACTTCATCTGGGCAACGGCCGGCGAAAACCTGAACCTGTTCTATCCGGTGTTCAGCGCCAGGCTTGAGAGACGGCACTTCTGGTATCAGTCCAGCGGGACCGAGGACACAAAATGGCGCGTCCGACTCCGTGTTTTTGCGAGGGTCACGCTCAACAACACGACGCTCCAGACAGGAACGTATTACCTCCTCTTCCTCGTAGAGGGTTTTACGCCGATCGACGGGAATGCGAGGGAGGTGTCCGCGGACAAGACTCGATTTCAGGCAGGGCTCGGGTACGTGTTCAGCCCCGATCTGCGGCTGGAGCTCCAGTATGTCCATATGCGAACGCTCAACACGGCGGCGAACAAGTTCGAGGCAAGCAGTAACATCGTCTGGCTCGCAGCCAAGCATTTCCTGTAGATAGAGACGCCCGACCACACCACGCCTCAGTCTCTGCCGCGCCCCTGTCCAGGTTTGACTCTCCCGCGGCTCTTCTCTATCTTGAGCTGCCAGCCGGTGCTCCTCCGGGTGCCCGTTCCCCTTCCTTCAATTGCTCGGGACCTACAATGCGACGCCTGACGCCGATCCCTCAAGTCTTTCCCGTTGTCTTCGGCGCAGTCCTCGTCGCCATGGCCCTGTGGCTACTCCTGGATGCATGTCGACACAGAGCGTCTCACCGGTGGGCGAGTCTCTCGACTCACTCGGCATATCGAATCGCGGTGTCCGCGAGGCGAATATCCGGGTGGCGTACCGGTACGGTCTGGCCGTGGAGCAGGCGGCCGACAGCATCATCATGCTGGCAACCGACCAGACAGTGAAGGTCAACGCGTACATCTGGAAGATCTACTGCATTCCGGTCATCCGCCAGATCTACTCTCAGAGCGACCCGGTGGTGTCGGCGTTCGACGGGCTGGCGTTTTCCATGCAGTGTCGAGAATACTTCAGCACCGGCATTGGAAAGGATCGATTCGGTGCTCAGCAGCAGATCGCTCTCAACGCCGCGGAGAACATCGAGCGCAGGCTGGTCGAGGCAAACCGCCAATACCTCACGACGGCCAATTTCGATTCGCTCATCGCGACAACGTCCCGATGGGCGACCGATAACCCGCTGACGAACCATGTGTTTGAGCGGGCGAGCTTCTTCAACGAAATGGACGCGGTTCTTGCCCGCCAGGACTATTCCGTCGGCTCGGCGGTGGGACGCATTGCCGACGACGTGGATGATCTCTCGGGAAGGCTTTCGCTTCTCTCCGCACAGCTTCCCCGGGAAGCGCGCTGGCAGGGGGAATACCTGATCACGGACCTCGTGCTGAAGGAACGTCTCAACAGCATCGACACGGCCATGGTGGTCCTGAGAGCCACCTTCGCAACGCTGGAGAAGCAGCTCCGGACCGACGGGGTGCCCGTGGACATCACCGTCATCCGACCGCTTCAGTCAATGCTCAAGACCGCTCTGGAGCAACTGAGCGCGGAGAGAGCGATCGTCATGGCTGAGATCGAACGCCTCCGAACAGCGACGCTCGCCGATGGAGAAGAGACCGCAAACCGGGCCGTCTCAGGTTGGCTGGACCATGCGGGAGCATCGTGGACCGCTTGCTCCTGAAGATCGGGGTGTTCCTTGCCGTCGGCTTTGCTGCTTTGACACTGCTCCTGCTGTACGTGCGGAAGAACCCACAGCGGCGCCAGCCATCGAGTGATCCCCGGTAACGCCACGACGTTCCCGCGAACTCATCGCCGCCCCCGGACACTTGAACGACAAATGCCCCTGACCCGGGGCATTTTGCCGGGAACCTTCCCTGCCCAGAGCCTTGATCCTAGTTGACAGAATATCCCTTCCCTTCGAGACATACGGAGTACGCTTTCTTGAAATTGTCGATCTTCGCCTTGATCGGTGGCTGCGGCCGCCTGTTTGGCCTGCTGTTCCTTCTGCGCGTCCTTCTTCGACTTTTGTGCTGCACCCCGCCATGGCCCCAACAACGGCACCCGCGGCAGCAGCGCCGCCGTCATGATGATGCGGGTGGGCGATCCCGCCGACCATCGCTCCCCCCATCGCACCCTTCGGCACCCTGCGCAACACGAGCCATCCGGGCTTTTGTCAACGGGCTGCGCCTGGGTCGGGGTCATGTTCAGTGGATCGACCCCGCTCTGTTGGACTGCCCAGGAATAGCAGGCCTGCTCGTCGCTTTGCCTGCTGCTCGGGTGTCTGGTTTTTCGCGGGAAAGACATATATGCCCAGCGATTTGTTGAGTGACGATGTCACAGAAGTCGGCGGGGCCGTTTGTGTGGCCTGAGCGACGGCGCATGCCGACGCGAGACACACCAGGACAACGATCCACGTAAGAGATTTCATATCTGATCCTCCTCTAGTTTCAAGAGATACGCAGAGCCACCAGAGGTTCCTTCACATCAGCTCGGGATCATTACGCATTCCTTCAGCCGTCGCGCGCCTTCGATGAGCGAGTGCCACCCGGCCACGAACGACACCATGAACCCGTCCATTTGCAAGAGCATCCTGCGGCGCTGTCTTTGATGGTCGACTTGTAGCCGAAGGTCAGGCTCAGATTCTCGTTGATCTGGTATCCGAGCGTGAATCCCAATGCCACATTGTTCAGCGCCTTGCCTTCGACGCCGTCGATGCTCGACTTGCCCCCTTTGTACCAGGCACCGTCGAGAGCCCCCCAAAGGTGCTCGGTGAAGTCGCGCGTCAGGTGCACATCCAGCTGGAACATCGGGTCGGTCTTCGAGTTTCTTCCCGCCATAGTCGTTGTTGGCTCCGAAGAACCACACACCGGGCAGGAACTCCAGTGTCGTGCGCTCGGCCCGGCACCCATGGTCCGAACTGCCAGACGACGGGTGCACCCAGGCGTCCATACCATCGATTCTGGCCCAGATTCAGAGTCTGGGCGCTGTCGTACTCGCCGATCGGCACCGCCAGATCAGCGATCAGGTCGAGTGAGAACCCCGGCTCGTAGCGCAGGACGTCGACCAGATTGATCTGCGCAGGCGGGCCGATGACATTGATGCAGAGCTTCCAGCGTTGGGTCGCCGAACCCGCGGGCCGTCTCATTGGCCATCAGCGCTCCGCCACCTGGACATCACCCGAGATCCGCCCCACGGGCACCAGGATCGCGGCCGTGGTCGCGCGATCGAACAATGAAAAGGCACGCAGATACCCTGCAATGGCCATCGTCGCGCTGACGTTCGCCCCCGGCGTTCACGGTGAACGAAGGGTCGAACGGGTTCGTGTTGCCGCTCATCGACTGGACGATGAGCGGCACCGCATTCGCACCCGAGAGCGTCTTCCAGTACGAACGTGCCGGGACCTGGGCCAGAACCGGCGGCGGACAAAGCACACCCACGGCGAGCATCGCCGGGATGACGAACCTCAACCACGCGGCTGGCTTCATCTGACCTCCATCGTATTCATGTGATCACTTTCCTTCTTGATTGCATCCATCGATCAGCCACGCTCACGGCTTGGGATCAGCCATCATCTCCTTCGGCGGCACGAACTGCCGCTGGTAGATCAGCGGCGGGAAGCCCGGTTCGTCCGGGACGCGCTTCGGAAGCTGATCTTCCAGTGTCTCGAACAGGGACCGGCTCGGCAGCACCACATTGTTCGCCCTGACGTAGCTGTCCCAGATCGCGAGAAGCGCCTTCACTTTCTCCGGGTGTTCTGCCGCGATATCCTTTCGCTCGGCAGGGTCAGCAACAAGGTTGAACAGCTCCCAGTCGCCCTTGCCAAGCGGCTTGTATTCCCAGCGGAGCTTCCAGTCGCCCTGCCGGACCGCGCGGTTACCGAAGATCTCCCAGGCCAGGTAGTCCTGGTCCGTCCGTGGCGACTCGGCCTCTCCCGCCAGCACCTTGCCCCAGGACTTGCCCATGAGCGCGGGCAGCTCCCGCCCCTCGTAGGTCTTCGGATAACTGGCCCCGGCGATCTCGAGCAACGTCGGCATGAGGTCGGCCACGTGCATGAGCCCATGGTTGATGCTCCCCTTGGGCCGCTTGACGGCGGGACCGCTGACAATGAGGGCGTTATGGATGCCCCCTTCCGCCATCCATCCCTTGTACTGACTGAAGGGCGTCATCGACACCTGCGCCCACATCGGGCCATAGCTGACGTACGAGCCAGGGTCGCCCCAGGCGTTGGGATGGGTCTGCGACCAGTTCGCCGCCGCAAAGAGGTAGTCCCGCGTGCCGGGCGTGCCTGCGATCATCTTGAAGAGGTCGGTTCCCTCCGCACCGTTGTCGCCGAACACAATGAAGATCGTATTCTCGTACTCCCCGATCTCCTTGAGGTGCTCGATCAGCCGGCCGACGTGGAAATCGAGATTCTCCACCATCCCCGCGTACAGCTCCATCTTCTTGCCCAGAACGGCCCTGGTCGCCGGCGCCAGCACGATGGGATCGGGGATGAACCACATCCGCTCCGCGAGTTGCGTTCCCGCCGGCATGATGCCGAGCTCGATCATTCTCTTCAGCCGCGACTGCCGCACCGCGTCCCACCCCTGGTCGTACTCACCGATATGGCGCGTGCGCCATTCCTGCGGGAGATGGAACGGATCGTGCGGGGCCTGGTGGGAGACGTAGGCGAAGAACGGCTTGCCGTCACCCCGATTCGCGTCGATGAATCCGATCAGCTTGTCGGTGTAGGTCTTCGTCGCGTAGTAATCGTCAGGAAGTCGCGTGAGATAGCGGCCGTCTTCCGTGAAGACTGATAGTGGGTTCGCGGCCGTGAAACTCGTCATGTCCCAGTAGCTGCCCGCCCCGTCGAGCAGCGAAAAGTCGCGCTCAAATCCGCGCGCGGCCGGGATCTGATCGGGGGCCTTGCCCATGTGCCACTTGCCGACCATGTACGTGTGATACCCGGCGTCCTTCAGGAGTTGCGGCATCGTGACCACACGCTTATTGAGGTTCCCCTCGTAGCCGTCCACCCCCCACTGGTTTGGCGCAGACCACTCGTCCATGCTGCCCAGGCCGTTCAGGTGCGTGTCCACGCCGCTCAGCAGCATCGAGCGCGTCGGCGAGCAGCTCGCGTGCGTGTAGAAGTTCGAAAAGCGCACGCCGTCTTTCGCCAGCACATCAAGGTTCGGCGTCTTGATCTCGCTCCCGAACGACCCCATGTCCGAAAACCCCAGGTCGTCACCCAGGATGATCACGATGTTCGGCCGGCGGGGGCTGTCTGCAGCCATCAGGATGCCAGGCGCGGCAAGTGTCGTCACCATGACGACGATGCTCAGCAGACGCACAACCCGGTCAGGCTTCGCAGTCTCGGATGACGGCAGACGCGAACCGGGTCCCTTCCACGGATTCTCTGTGTTCTCGGTCATGCTATCTCCTTCTCAGTGTCACTTCCATGTCGTCCGTTTGAGGCCATGCTGCCCTCAGTACCATGCTACGTCCACCGGCTTTCTCTTCGGGATCCAAAGGAACCCGTCGGCATCTATTCAGCCGTGCGACGACGCAGACTCGTGCGAGTAAATGATCTTCCACTGGTTGTCCAGCTTCTTGAAAACAAACGTGATCGCGTATGAGTCGATCGTCGCCTGTTCTCCGGTCTTGAAGGTAACATCACATTTCCCGAGCCAGGCGCAGATGACGATGTTTCCCGGAAGGAATCTGAACTCATTCTTCGTGGTCGTGAATTTCAGGGCAGCAAGCGACTTGTACATCTCGGCGGTACCATTCTTTGTCCCCTGGTAGTCCACCATCGATCCCGCGGTGGTGAGGAGGATGAAGTCAGGGGAATTCGCATACGATTGCAGAAGTGCTTCCGCGTCCAACTTGCTCGCGGCCTGGAGCTGTTGATCGAGGACTTGGGTGATCTCCTTTTTCGCGACGTCCTGTTCTTGAGGGGTCATCTGAGGGGGCTCCTGTCTGCCACATCCGACAAGCATGAACAGGGCCAATCCCATGACGAGAGTGGGTTTCATACGAACCTCCCTTGAGTAATGATTGGACGAGAATTCATGCCCCCGTTGGGTCAACGAGGGAAACGGTTGCACAGCGACCTCGAACCGTGAGAAGAGACCGATGCCCGGACCTGGAGTGGCATCGAAGTGGGGTCCAAGGGGCAGGAACGAGAACAGGGTTACCGGTTGCGACCTATTTGTCAGCGGCTACATACCCCGGCGACATGCGGAATATAGCATGGAGTGAGAAGAAGGTCAAGCGGAATTGGCCTGAGCTTTGTGATAATCTTGGAGTCGTTCGCCGTGCTGGAGCCCCAGGCCGACGGTTTCCGCAACTACCAGAAGAAGACCTACACCGTGCCGGCCGAGGCGATGCTGGTGGACAGGGCACAGCTCCTGACCCTGAGCGCGCCAGAGATGACCGTGCTCGTCGGCGGGGTGCGCGCACTCGCCGAGGTCTATGCGCAGGACGATGCAGAAGAGAAGTTCGTGCATGACTTCGTCGCGGCCTGGGACAAGGTAATGAACCTCGACCGCTTCGACCTCGAGTGAGCGACGTAGAGCGATCGTCCATACCATAGGAGCATACAGAGTGCCACATCATATCGATGTGGCACTTCTGTTTCGAAGGCACGGTCTACCCCGCCAGACATGTCCTTTCCCGTCAATCGATGGGCATTGGACCGAGGTACGTAGGGAACATAGGCCTCCTTCTTCCCGAAGCCTTGCGTGTCCCCCTCTGCCAGCGTATCTTGTGGGCACAGACATTGGTACCTGAGGGTTTCCGTAGCCTCAGGACCGCCAACCCCTATCGCAGGATGAATCCTCGTCGAACGGAAGGATCCCTCACAAGAGCTCACCCTATGGCTACCACCTTCTCAGGACAGTTCACGACCACCAGAGCTCTGCTCGCTTGTGTGATCCTCCTGGCCATTCCCCTCAAAGCACAAGACAGGCAATTCTGGGATCAGGCGGTTGGAGGAAGAACAGCTCTGCTGGGGGGACTTGCCGTGGCCGGAGTGAGGGATTACAGCGCCACGTTCTACAACCCGGGCGCTCTGGGGTTCGTGAGCAAGAAAAGCATGAATGTCAGTTTCAACATGTATGGCATCAAGGATTTCACATTCAATAATGGTGGGGGACCCGATATCGATTCCAGATACACCAGGGTCTCTCTCTACCCTGCCTCCCTGGCCGGCCCCTTGCCGTTCCTCGGGGATTCCCTCAGCCGCTTCAGCTACATGATATCCAGCACCGGATATTCATACGTCAGAGTATCGGAACGATATGAGGGATATGCGGATGTGATCCCCACAAGACCTCCATCACAACCCGGGTCACCAAACGGTTTTGCGGGGGATGAATATCTGATCAACCAGGGGAAACTCGACGTGTTGCTTTCCGAGGTCACCGTGGGATTCGGTTACTCCATGAAGATCGCCCACAACGTTGGGATCGGTTTCTCATTGTTGGGGGCGTACCGCGATCAAACCAAGACCCGACTTGAAGCGTATGCGGCTTTTGATTCAACAAATCAACGGAGTGCGACCTCAGATCTCTATATCGATATCGACTATTGGGCAGTGAGGTTCTCCGGGAAGTTTGGAATATCAGCGGAATGGGAGGAACTCAAACTGGGTGCGACGATCACCACCCCCAGTCTTGCGATAAAAGTGGCGAGTGGCGGAACCGACGGCGCAACATGACCTCCAACAACGTTCTTGGTCTGGTGGACAGCACTACGCGCCGGGTGACTCCCGTTGATATTATTGCCTCTGACCGGCAGGAAGGCATACCTGTGAATTACAGATCCCCATTCTCTATTGCGGCAGGCATTGAATACACGATCTCCGATAGAACAACGGTTCATCTGGCCATGGAGTGGTTTGCACCGGTGTCGACGTATGCGGTGATGCAGCCGGAAAGCGGCAATTTCATTTTGAATAATCCGATAGCAATCAGGCATTATGACAGTGCTGAACTGTTGAGGGTATATGATTCTATGAAGAGTGTGTTCAATGTGGGCGTAGCTGTTGAACACAAAATGAATGATAAGCTCACTGGATATGCTGCTATTAGAACGGATTTCAGCAATGCCAATTACGATGACATTCACGGCCTGTCACTTGGCTATACAGATTTCAATATCTACCATTACACGCTCGGAGCATCACTGAACGTTGACGATACCTTCATCTTCCATCGGATTGGAGTACAGTCACGGGAAGAGATCAGATTTCCCCAGGATATTCAATTTCCCTTCAGGAGTGGTTGAACCAAACCAAGTGGTTGTTTCCGAGCGCGGCACGTGCGAGGCGTTGTACAACAACTTCAATCTGTTCTTTTGGCGTGACGAAGGTATTTTCGGGGAACGTCACTGTCCAGGCCGACCTTGCTCGTCAGGTGTATGCGCCGGTTCTTTGCTTGCCACCGCCCTGCAGGATCACAACAATATCTGGATGATCTTGAGCAGCACCTCCTCGGCAGAGAAGTCGTCAGCGTCAGGGGGAGAAATGGCACAACGTGGCGGGGACCTGGGTGATGACTGTATTCAGGCCAGAAGGGACGAGGCGCATCTCGCGAATGACTGTGATGTGGTTTTAGACTGTGAGTGATGATATTGTGGACTGAGGGGGAGGAGGTGAGGAGGAGGAGGAGGAGGAGGAGACCAGCTCAGCCAGCAGCAGGCCAGCAGGCCAGCAGGCTAGCTAGGAGGAAGCCAGCAGGAGGACAGGCAGGATGACCAGCGACGCGCGCGCGCCCGCCAGCCGCGCTCACGCTCGCCCAGGAGTTCCTCCCGGCTGGCAAGCCCACCATACTGGCGCAACCCCTTCCGCTGATTCTCATTCCCCCATTTGAGGGGTTCCGACTCTGCGGGGGCTTGTTCGGTTCTTGACGAACGCACTCGAAACCCATAACATATGATGTGTCTCTCGTGAAGTTGTCAATGAGTCCATGTTTTCACTTGACATTGGGAGCCATCAACAATCTATGGCACGCTCGGAAGCGTATCTGCATGGACAGCGGGCGTCTGCCGGAGGAGCTGGGGTTGGGCGAGCTGGAAATCGAGAGCTTGCGCCCGGCAGGGCTGGTCCGGGCATGGCGACAGAAACCAAGGCCCAATGTATCCATCGATTATGCAGCACTGCAGCTCACCTACCGCCGGGTACTGGCCGACGGCAGCTTCGCAAGCCAAGCCGACCTCGCGCGTCATATCGGTGTCAGCAGGGTCTGGGTGAGCAGGAAGTCCTATCACAACCGCCCCGTCGGGCGCGCGTTACTTCTCCGCTGCTATGTTCTGCAGCCGCATCTCTTCC
>CAWEHG010000039.1:0-7811 GCA_963808715.1 Ignavibacteriota bacterium
TTGTGTTATGTATACCTGGTTCAGAGTACATTGTCACTAACACGAACTCGGTCCAGCAGACGAACAGCTGGATGCCCCCGTTCGCCACGGTAGCAACTGGATTTCCAGAGTGCGGATACCGCCGGCGTCAGGGGACCGAGGAAACCCGACGGGAGCCTGCCGACGTTCCTTCCTCCATCTGCGGCGGGAAGCCGGCTGATCGACGCCGGGACGGACATCGGGCTGGCCTACGCCGGAACGGCCCCGGACCTGGGGGCATTCGAGACCGGGATGACCACGTTCGTGCGTGACGATGGCACGGCAATCACTGCGAATGCCGGGCTCTCCAGAACTACCCGAACCCGTTCAACGGGATGTCGGACTTTGATTTCGGTTCACCGAGTCTTGAGGTGGATCTGCGGGTATTCGACCTGCTCGGAGGGAGGTCGCCGTGCTGGTGAACGGGCGAAGGGCAGCGGGCTCGTATGTTGTGCGATGGGATGCGTCCTACAGACCAGTGGGGCCTACATCGCGGTGCTTCGCTCCGGCGGAAGTCGCTGGCCCGTCGGGTTCTCCTGGTGCGGTGAGACGTCCGGCTTCGAGGCGTCCGGCGTACTGATTCGGGATCACAACGAGATGGAGCGAACAATGCCCCTGCGGCTCCAATGTGGGCGACCTGCCCGGCCCTTGTTGTCTCGATCACTTTGCTGAGTCCTCTCGCGGCCGGGCAGACTGCGCCGGCCGGATGGGATCCCGTGGCGTCGATCCTCGCCCGGATCGTCCCGCCGGAATTCCCGGCCGAGAGACTTCCGATCACGGAGTTCGGTGCGAAGGCGGACGGTCTGACCGATTGTCCGCGGCGATCGCAGAGCGATCGAGACCTGCAGTCGCGAAGGAGAAGGCCGGGTGCTCGTCCCACCAGGAGTGTTCCACACGGGCGCCATCCGCCTCCGGAGCAGGGTCAACCTCTTTCTCGCGAAGGGGGCGGTCCTGCGGTTCAAGCACGGATCCCGCGAAGTACCTCCCGGCGGTGTTCACCCGGTGGGAGGGTGAGTGCATGAACTACTCGGCCCTGATCTATGCGTACGATCAGGAAAACATCGCAGTGACGGGCGAGGGGATCCTGGACGGACAGGCGTCGGGGCGAACTGGTGGCGATGAAAGGGGGGCGACCCTTCCTGCAACCAGAAAGCGGGGAGGAAACGGCTCTTCGATCTCGGCGAACGCGGCGTCCCGATCACCGGACGGGTCTTCGGTGAGGCCGAACCTCTTGCGGCCGAATTTTTTCCAGCCGTACAAGTGCAGGAACGTCTCGTGCGAGGAGTGACCTTCAAGGATTCCCCATGTGGTTCCTGCATCCGGTTTTGTGCAGGAACGTGACCGTGGACGGCGTGACGGTCACCGGGAAGGGTCCGAACAACGACGGATGCGATCCCGAGTCGTGCGTCGACGTCTGCTGATCAAGGGGGTGCTTTCGACACGGGCGACGACTGCATCGCGATCAAATCGGGGAGGAACAACGACGGCCGGCGCGTCGACGTGCCGAGCGCGAACCTCGGATCCGGGATGTTCGATGAAGGACGGGCACGGGCGGGGAGGTGATCGGAAGCGAGATCAGCGGCGGGGTGAGGAACGTTTTCGCTGAAGATTGCCTCATGGACAGCCCGAACCTCGAGCGGGCGCTCCGATCAAGACCAACGCGGTACGCGGCGAAGTTCGCTGGAGAACATTTACATGCGCAACGTCAAGGTCGGCGAGGTCTCGGACGCCGTGGTGAAGGTGGACTTCTACATGAAGAAGGGGATGCGGGGAGTATGCCCCCGTGCTCCGCAACGTCGGTCGTGCAGAATGTGAAGGCGGAAGAGCCGAATTCCCGATCTGGATCCGGGCCTATCGCCGTTCGCCGGCCGAGAGGATCCTTTTCGAGGATTGCCGGTTCGAGAACGTGGCGGAACCCAACGTGCTGGACAACGTGCGGGACGTGACCCTGCTGGACGTCGTGGTGTCCACACGCGGCACGATGAAGCCCTGAAGGCGCACGATTTCGGCCCATTCGGTCCCGGCGTTGACCCATGCCGGGCAGGATCACGCGGGAGAGCCCGTCGCTTGTGATGGAACGCACAAAAGGACGCGCTCGGGGCTCCCAAGTCTTCCGTGGCAGGTTAAGTATGTGTTACGCATGCGCAGGATCCTTGACATTGAGTCACGTTCTGTGTAGCGTATGCTGATGTTGGAGGTCAGTTCTTTTCCATCGGAGGTTCAGTGAACGGAGGCGTACGTGCCTGAGGGCGGAGAGGTGTCTGCGGGGAGGATTGAGGGTGCAAGCGCCTTTTTCGTTTCTCCGTGTGGAGCGTCCCGCTGCGGTCACGCAGCATCCAGCATCCCAGGACGATCGCGGACACGCGGGTGGCGGATCCCGCCTGAAGGACTGACCCATCATCACTGAACCCATGGAGAAGACAACGCACAGAACCCAGTTGGACACGCTGAACGACAAGGATCAACCTCTCTTCATCGCAAGCATCTCCTGATCAGAGACCTCCTCAAGCGGGCCGCGATGGCGCGGTCCGATGCCTCCGTGCTCATCACGGGAAAAGCGGCACCGGGAAAGAGGTCCTCGCGCGGTACATCCACGACGAAAGTCAGAACGGGAATTTTGTCGCGGTCAATCGCGCTGCGCTCCCGCGTGACGTGATCGACAATGAGTTGTTCGGTCACGAGAAGGAGGCCTTCACCGGAGCGGTCTCCAAGAAGCCGGCTGCTTCGAAATGGCGCACGAGGGGACCCTGTTCCTGGACGAGATCGCGGAGATGCAGCCGCAGGTCCAGGCAAAGCTGCTTCGGGCCATCGAATCCAAACGGTTCCGGCGCCTCGGCGGCACTGAGGAGATCGAAGTGGATGTACGGATCCTCTCCGCCACCAACCGAAGTATTCCTGAGGCGATCGCGAGCGGATCGTTGCGGGAGGACGTCTACTACCGGTTGGGAGTGGTGAGTTCGCCTCCGACCAGCTGCGTGATCGCAAGAATGACATCCCCGGTGCTCCTGGAGCATTTCCGGCAAGGCTGAGCGCCAGTACGGCAAGCCACCGTTGACGTTCTCCCGGGACTCGCTGGAGATCCTGACGGAATACCGCTGGCCCGGCAACGTGCGAGAGCTGCGAACATCGTCGAATCGCTGGTGATCACGTCGGCGGGATGCGGCGTTGAACCGCACGATCTGCCGGAAGGCTCGTCCGCGAACACCCGATCCGGTCCGCCATCACGATCCCCATCGGCTCCACGATGGAGGTGGAGTGATGATGATCGAGCACACGCTCCGGGCCGCGGGCGGCAACAAGTCGAAGGCCGCCCTGATCCTCGGCGTGTCGCGGAAATACCTCTATGACAAGCTCCGCGCTCGCGGGCAGGCCGACTGAGGTCGCAAGAACAGAAGGCCCCGCCAACCGGGCAGGGCCTTTGTGTGTCATCCCCGTCAGCACCACCCCGGCCACCCTTTCGCTACCGGGACAGGATCATCTTGCGCGTTTCCACGTATGAGCCCGCCGTCAGCCGGTAGTAGTAGGCACCGCTCGCCAGTTTCCCCGCATCGAACCTGACAGTGTATGCTCCCGGCGTCTTCTTTCATTCAGGAGCACTGCGATCTCCCGTCCGAGCAGGTCAGAGACCACGAGCCTGACCATCCCCGGCTCGGCGATCTGAAATCCGATCTCTGTCGCCGGGTTGAATGGATTGGGGAAGTTGGGTGCCAGGGCAGGTCGCAACGGAATGGCTTCCTTCGGCCCTCCACGGAGGAGGTCTTTGCCACTCCTCCCGTGAACCGGACAGCGTCGAAATAGGCGGTCCGCGCACCGGACACTTCGGAAACGACGTAGAACCTGGAGAAGCCTCTCGAGGGAGCGGGATCGCGACGTCGTCCACTTCCCGGCCGGAGGTGTGATCAGTACTTCCGAACCCACATAGAACCCCACGGTCAAACCGAACTGCGTCGCCGGATAGATGGAAAAGCGCAGCGTGTCGTATTTTGTGATGTCGATCGGGATCTCTTTGCTCCAGGTGCCGCTCAGGACGTCGAAGGCTCCGTAGGAGGAGAAGTCCACTTTTACCGACTTGCTGCCGGACAGCACGGGAGTAGTGTTCTGGTAGTTGGCCGTCGCGCTCCACGAGGCGTCGCGGAACGGTGACTGGAGGGCGTCGTCGTAGATCACCTGGTCAGGCGTGACGGGCGGGACACCGATGTTCTGCACATTGACCGTGACGCTGTCCTTCGCGCGATTCCCGGCGAAGTCCCGGGCAAAGGCAGCCAGGGTGTGCGTGCCGTTGGCATACTGCCACGTATTGAGGGCGTCAGTAGGAAGACCCCGTCACCTCCGCGCCGGCATTCACCCCGTCCACCGTGAATTGCACGCCCACGATGCCGATATTGTCCGTCGCCGACGCGCTGAGGGTGACCGTGCCGGACACGGTCGCGCCCTTCTGCGGAACCACGAAGGCAACCACGGGTTTGATCGTGTCGGCCGAAGGTGGAGTACCCCTGCGAAAGCGGCTTTGACGGCCTTGAGCAGTCGGTCCCGTTGCCCTGCCGGTGCGCTCGCCGGTACCCACCGCCCAGCTCCCAGATGATCATGCCGCCGATCCCCTTGAGCTTGATGTATTCCGCCTTCGCAGCCATCGTCTGCGCATTGTCGAGCGAGACGAACTTACCCGGTGCCTCCAACAACGCTGATGTACGCGGCCTGGGCGGTCGCGTCCCAGAGCACCGGGTTCGCGCCGTACGTGGACATCAGCTGGTAGTACGGGACATTGTCGGTCACGGTGGGTGTCGAGGTCCAGGTCTGGCGCGGTTCCGTGACCCCGGACCAGACATAGCCGTAGAAATCCGCCCCGATCCCGATCTTGTTCGCGGGAATGCCCGCCGCAATGAAGTTCTTCACATCGCCGTCTGCCGACGGGACGAGTTGTTGGTGCCGGGGAATTTCAGGCCGCCGTCGTAGACGGGCGCATTGTGCCACACGACCCACCCCTGCCATGCCCCGGACATATCGTAGGTCATGATGTTGATCTGATCGAAATGCTGCTGGACAGAGGCGATCGTCGAACCGTCTCCTCCCATGGAGGCGATCGTGAGCAACAACCCGGGTTTGGCTGCATCGAGAGCCGCGCGCAGTTCCGGTATGAACAGCTTGAACTGGCTTGCCGAGGAGATGGGCTCCCAGTCGATGTCGAGGCCGTCATACCCCCGGCTGACCACGAAATTCACAAGGCTGTTGATGAAGGCGGTGCGGTTCGTGGAGTTTGTCGGGTGGCGAAAGCGGGGGCATCGCCCCATCCGCCACAGGTGATCAGAACCTTTTTGCCGGCTGCGTGCGCGGCCTGAATGATCGCTGCGGAGGCCGAGGTGGTAATGCCGTTACCGGAACTGTTCACTCCCGAACCGCTGGGGGCAATGGAGAAGTGTATGATGTGTGAGACGGCGCCGTAGTCGATGGCTGAGGGCGGACAATACGATTGCATCCAGCCGGCATAATACGCGCTCACCCAGGGCTGGTTCTGTGCTTCGAGGGCAGAGAACGGTACCGTCAGGAACAATGCGACCACGATGAGACGCTTCATATCCCCCCTCCGAGTGATCTGTGGTGTCTGTGATGTGCATCGGGTACACATCATGTGCCAGAAATCACAGAGCTTGATTGCCGTCAATCCGCGATGCCGAGTTTCCGCCGGCGACACGATTCTCCATCCGGTTCGATGGCCGAAGAAGAGATGCGAGGGGATCCGTGTTTCGGGCCGTGGCGAGTTTTCGGGCCGAAGAAGTGAGACCCGGGTCCGTACATCGGCGGCCGTTGCTACGGAGCCCGTCGAGCGGCCCCGACCGCCTTGAGCAGGCGATCAGGAGGAGCTACTCCCGGCTGCCATCCGCCCCCGAGCTCCCAGAGGATCACCCGCCGAGGCCATGTGTCCGCGCATACTCCACCTTCCTTCGACATGACACCTCGTTGTCGAATGAAATGAACTGATCGGTCTCCGACCCCGGCTGGTCGATGGAGAGGTATGCTGCCTGTGCTGTCGTGTCCCAGCGATAGGCGTCTGCAGAATAGTCCGTTGCCATGATCTGAGAATACGGGACGTTATCCTTTACCCACGGGGCTGATTTCCGTCCTGCCGTGGGGCGGTCACGCCTCCGGTCCGCGTTCCCGTTCCCCCGTTCCAGACGAACCCATAGAAATCGATACCGATCCCGAGCTTGGATCGGGGCACGCCTGCAGCCACGAACTGCTCGACATGTGTGTGGATCGACGGCGGGGGAGAACCATTGCTCGAGAACCGGGCACCGCCATCATAGACCGGCGGTTGTGCCAGGTGAACCAGCCGGGCCAGGCTCCCGAGTAGTCATAGGTCATGATGTTGATCTGATCGAGCAGCGGTGCGACCTTCGCGAAGAGTTCTGGGGAGCTGTTGCAGGCGACCGTCAGGAGCGGTCCCGGGGAAGGTTCGCAACGCGACACGCAATTCTTCGATGAACGACATGCCGGGGAATGTTCTGGGGTGACAGGGGTTCCCAGTCCAGGTCGATCCCGTCATACCCGCGTCCCCGCATGAACCCGAGCAGGCTGTTGATGAACTTCTCCCGAATCGCCGGCGCCGTGGCCTCGGCGAAACCCTGTTCGGAATTCCATCCGCCAACGCAGATCAGGACCTTGACCCCTGCCGCGTGGGCAGAACGGACAAGTGCGGAGGAATTCTCGGCCGTCAGGCCGTTCCCTCAAAGTACGTCCCGTCAGGGTTCGGACCGAGCGAAAAGTGCACGATGTGCGTCATCGCCGTGTAATCGATGTTCTCCGGCCGGAGGTGGTAGCTCCACTGGTTCCCCTGCATCCAGCCCGCATAGTACGCGGTCACCCAGAGCTGCGGCCCCACGGCGTGCAGAAGCGATGACGTGAGAAGAACAAGGAGAAGAAGCGACCGGGTGCGGCTCATGGACGGCCTTTCAGTGCTTGAACAATGGGTTGCATGATCTCCCGGGACATGAATGCATGCCCGGCGGTATTCCAGTGACCGTCAACCCGGTAGTACAGGTCGGCCGCTCGTTCTTTGGAGGTGAAACGACCATGGGGGTACGATGGCGTGCAGCTCTGGAAGCCAGACCGGCGAGTCTCTCGCCGTCCACACCTATCGTGATCAGGAGCGTGGGTATCCCCTGTCGTTCACACTCGGCGAAGACCTCGTCGAAGATCGCCCAGGTGAGGCGATCGGAAGAGGTGTCCGCCACGCTCACCCCGGGTGAGGCCTCAGAGAATACCTGCCGGGCGAGTCCGATCAGGTGGGAATATGGCAGAACCGGGACAGCCTCGATCATCTCCTGGATCCTGCGGGCCCCCTCCTGTCGGGGCGGTTCGTGCAGGGATGTCAGGGTGCCGTCCGGCCCCAACTCATACAGGTGATCCACCAGGTTGTCGGCGAAATCGTTCACGCAGAATCCCAGAACGACCAAACGGGGAGAAAAGCGTCTTCCTTCGGTCCGGAGGAAGCGCAACCAGTACCCGTTGCCGATGTTCCCGCTTCCGCATTGACCACCGGGATCGGATCTCCCTCCGCGATCAGCCGGCGACGCACGAGTTCGGGGAATTCCTCCCCGTCGTTCACGCCGTAACCGCTCGTGAAGGAATCACCGAGGAACAGTATCCCACCCGAGGGGAATCCGGTCGGCTCCGGCCCGCGGAATCCCAGAGAATTCGTGGAAAACTCCATGGTGAATTCGGCCGCAGTCCTCGTGCACCGAAGCTCTTCTTCAACCGCTTGCCGTAGACCGGATCGTATTCGGAGAATGTTGGAC
>CAWEHG010000040.1:0-324919 GCA_963808715.1 Ignavibacteriota bacterium
CGTTATGTTCTGCTGGCGCTTCGTTCAGTTACGTATTGCTGGTCCCTGCTGATCCAAAGCCTTCTGAATCGTGACCTCTTCGCCCTGACGGATCAGCCCGTCGAGGTTGGCCGCCGGTTGCCAGGCCGCCGGTCCGGCGAGCTTCTCGGGCATCTTGCCGGCCTTCCGGCAGGCCTGCTCGTACAGGCCTTTGGCTTTATCGCGGACCGTCGCGGCCTGCTGCAACAACGTCGCCATCCGCGCGGGTCGAAATTAACGTTGGTCACCGTGCTGAACAGAGCCTCGATCACGAACACGTCCACCGCGCCTCCTTCGCCCCGAGCTGGCACAGCCGGTGGCATCACAGCGCGATGCCTTCGGCCGCGTAACGCAGCAGGTCCTGCAACGCCCGCCGTCTCCGATACCTGCCGCATACGCCGTGCGCCGTACACCCTGTCCCCTTGGCTGTCTGTTCACACTGGTAGCAAAACATGCTCATCGGTCATTCCTTTCCAAAAACAATCCGTCTTGCCATGACTTTACCAGTCTCGGTTCGAAAAACTTTCTCGATAGTTCGTTCTCTTTTTGCCGTGTCGGCCTCTGGGCATTCCTCCGGCAGGTTCACCAGCCAGTCGGCATCCCAGATGATGCGAAACTCCGGCGTGTCGATGTCGCGGGCGGAGTGGTGGTTGGCGATAATGCGACGAACATTTCCGCAGCGTCGTCGCCAGTAATGCCCAGTTCGCCCATGATGGCCGCCGCGATAGGGGGGCCCTCGATCTCCTGATAATGGCCGCCGCCGACATATAGCGTGCCTCCGCGGCGCGAATGCCGATGTCATGCAGGAGGGCCGCGGTCACCACCACCAATTCGGAGGCCGGGCCTTCTGTCGTCCGGATGCAGCTCGGCATATTCCAACACCTTCAGCACATGGTCGATCCGTCGCTGGTCCTTGCCGAACACCCCCTTCATCGCATCAATCAATCGTTCCCGAAGTGCCGTTGTGAACGCCATGTTTTCGCTCGCCTCATGCCTTCTTCTCTCGTCGGATCGCCATGTTTTCACGAGCTTGAAGGGCCACCCTGTTTTTCTCATCAGCTCCTGACTCCTGACTGCTTGCGTTACAGGTTCCCTTCGTCCAAAACCGTTCCGTTGATGCCCACCGTGACATGACGGATGGGCACGTCCAGCCCACTGGCCTGCCGGGCGGCCTCGGCGATCCGCAGCAACCCGCCGCAGCACGGGACCTCCATCCGCAGGATGGTTACGCTTCGTGGCCGGGCGGTGGTGAAGATGTCCGCCAGTTTCTCGACATAATACTCCCCATCGTCCAACTTGGGGCAACCGATCATGACGGGCTTGCCCTGGAGAAAACGCTGGTGGAAATCCGCCGCGCAGAGGGCACGCAGTCCGCCACCAGTAACAGGTCCGCGCCTGCAAATACGGCGCGGTGGGGGGCACCAGCCGTAACTGTACCGGCCAGCGTAAGTTCCGAAACCGCTGGCGCCGCCGCTGCTTGAGCGGCATTGCTATCAGGCTGTCTGGACAACGTCCGAACGGCTTGTCCCGGACAGCCGCCTGGGCTGGGGGGATCGCACCGGGTGATGCTGTTGGCGCCCTGGGTTTGAGTTCCTGCACCAGCGTCCCCGGGCAGCCGCACGGCAGGGGGGTGGCGGATTTCTGTGCTTGGGCGGCCTTCATCTCGTGCAGATGCCGATGGGTGGCGGTCTCGTCGAACGCCGCCGCCTCGGCCTCCTCAATGGTAATCGCACCTTGCGGGCACTCGCCCAGACACGCCCCCAGCCCGTCGCAATAGACTTCGCTGACCAGCCGGGCCTTGCCGTCGATCAGTTGGATAGCCCCTTCCGCACAGGCTGTGACGCATTGGCCACAGCCGTTGCACGTACGTTCATCGATTTTTACGATATTTCGTTTCCGCCGCATATTATCCTCCGATTCGAGGGTGATAGACTATAGACCGCGTCAGGCAAAATTCCCGTTGACCACGTTGTTTCTTCCGTCCCACACGTTTGTTAGTCGATCCAGCGTGGTCTCCGCTAGGTATTTATGGATCTGCTGATTAATAGACCTATCAACCCGCCCAGCACACACTCTGTCCCCCGGCACAGCAGTTTTGGCCAGCAGGCAGTGGCTGGGCTGAAAGGGGCCCTCAATTGCTTCATACACCTCCACCAACGCAGTCTCCTTGGGCGGGCGGGCCAGGGTGAAGCCGCCATGCGGTCCGCGTATAGATCGCACAAGCTCTGATTTGGCAAGCCGTTGCATCACTTTCGACAGGTGGGCCTCCGAGGCCTTGAGTTCCGTGGCAATCTGATGGGTACTGAATAACCCTTGGGGGTTGGTGGCCATGAACGCCATCGTGTGCATGGCTAGTGAGCACGCTTCTGAGATTTTCAAGACATTCGACATTCGCAAACCTAAAACAAGTATTCTGGTACTATTATACCACTATATCGGGATAAGTCAACATTGGTCTGTAAAAAATGTATCTTTCCCCCAAAAATCTTACCCCAATTGGCCGGTCTGATTACAGCCCGCGGGGGAGAGGCAAAACCAAGTGTCAACGCTGTGCCGAGACAGGAGTATTCATGAACGACCGGAGGGCACGTGTGGTGCCGAAGGAACCCCTAGCTACCTTACGGCACGACATCAGCGTTCACAGTTCGGGCCGGCGACATCTCCTGGCTGTACTGCACCACCCATTCTTTCAGATTGGCCTGGTCGGGGTTGAGTTCCAGACTGTGATGCCAGCTTTCCAAGGCAATTTGCAGGAGCTTTTTGTCCTGCGGGTTCTTCTGGTACATCAGTAGTTGCGTCACGCCCAATCCCTTGTGCACCTTGAAGTTATTCGGTTCCAGTTTCAGGGCTTTTTGGTAGCAGTCCAGGGCCATTGACAACTGTTTTTCCTTTAGCCGCCCGTATCCCAGGGCCAGATGGGTGTCCACCTGAGTGGGTGCGGTGGCCACGGCTTGCTCCAGGATCTGCCGCGCAGGCTCAAATCGCTTCATGTCGAGGTACGCCGTCCCCAGCCGGATCATAACCTGATAATCGTCGGCCTTCGCACACCACACTGCTTGTAAGCGTTGATGGCATTGTAAGGCTCGCCGTTGCGAGCATAAATGTCACCGAGGCTGCTCAGCACTTCGCTATTCTTCGGGGCCAGCTCCGCGGCCTTGCCACAGAACGTCGCGGCTTGCTCATATAGCCCTGTCTCATAGTAGCACACGCCCAGCACGTAGTTGGCCTCGGCGTTCCTGGGCTGCAACGCACGCCCGCTTCAAAGCCGTGATCGCTTCATTGTAGCGTTTGAGCCCCTGATAGGCCTGGCCCAGGTTCAGATGATCCGGAAACGACCAGGGATCAAGCCGACAGGCCTTCTCGAAGGCCGCGGCCACCAGGTCCAACTTGCCCTGTTTGCGGTACAGGGTACCCAGCATGGACTGGGCCAGGGAGAACTTCTGATCGACCTTGACGGCCTCGACCAATACCGCGATCGCCTCGTCATCCAGCACACCCGACTGGAGGGTCAGGGCCGCGACATAGTGGTTCACGGCCACTCTGGTGCCGGGTCTGGAAAAACCCGCACCCCACGCAAACCAGGGTTAGAACGATAACCGACCATTTGATTTTTGATGTGGTTTTCATGGCGGTCCATTCTAGGAAGGTTCGACCAGGTGTCAAGCTCTTTTTGGGGCACGGTTCACGCCGGCATCGACCACTTGCCTTCGAGTTTTAACAGCTTTTGCTGGAAGAAGATACCCAACACCGTTGGGATAATCACCAGCAAGGGCAGCAGGGCCGCGTGCAGATAGACGGCGTTGGTCAGCCGCTGGCCCAGGTCCTGATAGGCGCTGAGCAGGGCCAGGATTCCGATCATGACGAACATCGAGCCCTCCAGCGGGCTGAAGAGCAGAATGGACACTTTGAAACTGGCGAAGACCAGGAACCCGCCGGCAATCAGGCCCGCCATCGCGCCGCACCAGACCAGGCCGTCCGGCAGTGCGCAGGCGCACCACAAGGCCGCGCCCGGCGACGATCGGCCAGCACCCCGTCACGGCCACGCTGTATTTCATGAAGGGCCAGCAGGCAATGCTCAGCAGAATGGTTCCCGGATGCCGCCCCACAACGGCGAGCCCAGTTTGCCGCCCAGCGTCATGCCCAGCGCCAAGCCCAGCCCCGCGAAGTTGATGACGACCAGCACTTGGAGATCCGCCAGCCGTACACGAGGTAGATCGCCCCGAAGGCGATCAGCACCACGGCCTCCGCCCAGCGCATGCTCAGGATGAAACTCCAGATGTCATTGAGCGGCACGTGACTGACATACGATGGCGGGATCGTCTGGTTGCACCGGCACGCCCGCCGGCGGCACGATGGGGGCCGGCGGCGGCGGGGGGAGGGGGGCTGGCGAGGGCCTGCATAACATGTTCGATATCAGATTCATAGTCATCCTTCCTTATCCTTGTCCTTGTTTTCGTCGGGTTCAACCTCGACCGGCGGAGCGGGCCTGCTCACGAGCAGTTGCACCACCCAGCCGAAGAAAATCATCAAGATCCAAATCATCAGCAATGTATAGGCAGATCCGCCAGCACCGTGATGGCCAGCGTGCCCTTGGACAGCAACAGCGCCAGCACCCCTGCAACGACCAGCGTCGAGCCCACGATGCTGCAACACAAGGCCATCATCACGCGCAGTGACCAAAAGGTGCCTGACCCTACCGCTCCGCCCAGCACGGCAAAGACTGACACTTGGCCCCCATTAGATGTGGTTGCGAGCTTGATTTCGGCCCAGATACTCTTGAACTTTTCGACGGCCTGCGCAGGTTGGGGCCGCCGGCCTGCCGTTCCGCGGCATACTGCCGGGCGAGCTGGCAGACATACTCTCCTTCCGGCGACCTCCTGGTGGCCGCCTCGGGTGAAGCGGAGAAGGGGACGCCCTGTGCCTGCTGCCGCACCGGCCAACGTCGCCCGCCAGGCGTCGGTTTGGGCCGTATAACTGAGGTACGCCGCCGAGGCGACGCCGGCAAAAATACCCGCTGCCAGCACGACCATGACGATTCGCTGCAGGAACACGCCGGCCAGTGCCAGTACCACCGCGCCAATCAGGGCGGCCGCCGAACCGCACTGGTTCCGAGCCCCGCCGCCAGCAAAAGTCCAGTTGCGGCCGAGCCCCGCCCAAGGTGCCGGTCACAATGGACGCAAATCGTGCCCCGCCCAGCCAGAGAAACAGGCCCAGGATCGTCACGGCTGCCGCCGGCACGAACAAACCGGCTACGAGTCAATGCGGCGGCGGCCGGTGTAACCTACTCGTTCAGTTCATGCCGCGGCATGCAGCGCTTCCTTGTGAATCGGCCCCGTGGCGACCGCGGCCACCATCCCGGACAAGGCGGCGGAAATGGCCGCTTCGATGTATCGATACGAAGCCTGGCCCGTTGCCGCGTCGACCCGGCCGGGCCGAACTTCGTCAGCGGCAATCGCCTGAAGATCCAAGACGGCACCTTGCCGGAGGTCTCGGCCGTTCTGCCGCCACCAGCTCGGTTCGATGACCAAGCTCGGTTCCGGCAGGCCGCACTGCTGGGCGACTCGTCGCAGCACGCCCGCATCCCCGAACACAATCGGCGTCGCTTGCCTGGCGACATCGGCATCTTGCAACAGCCGCAGGCAAAGCTCCGGTCCAACCCCGGCGGGATCGCCCATGGTGACCGCGATCCGCGGAAGCTCGGTGGATACTGACGAGGTGCTCATAAATTCAACTCCGGGATGTCATCCGTCTTGCAGTCAATCTGTTTCGTTCCCGGTTCTGTTCCTCTCTTCGGCCTGGGGTTCTACTCTCCCCCACCGCCTAAGCCAGCCCAGGGTGGAGCGGCGGGACGACCAATGCCAACCTTGGGAACCGGGCCGTCAACCCGAGAGCCCCACGGGGCGGCCTAGTTCAGAAATAACTGTCAGGTGACGCGTGAGCGGGGGCCGGTATAGCCTCCAGATGCGGCTAAAGCCACGTTCCGTGGAACCGGATGGCCGCACCAGTGGCAGCTCACCTATCGAAGATGCGGTTTCATCTCGGCGAAGAGAACGTAAACGCCACTTCCGCATCGCGACATTCCGGGAAGTATAACCGGCATGGCGAAAGCCACCCTTCGTGGGCCGACTGGGTCCACCGAGGAATCGCGGCGCGGTAAGATGTCGCAGGTTGCGGGAACTTAACTGTAGGGAGTCACGAACATGGAAACCAAACGTGGGGTGCGTGGTGTGAGGAGGCGAGATTTTTTGAAGTGTGCGACGGCCGGATCCCTGGCCGCGCTGGGGTTGCCGGGGCCGACGGGGTGTCCTGGGCAAGGGCGGCCGGCGAGTGCCGCCGCGGAACCGCCCGCCGCGCCGCAGGTGCGAGCCCAGGTCGGAGCCTACTATTTCGATGGCTGGGCGGGGCGGCACAAACTGGCCGGCAACGCGGATGAGCCTTGGGCGCAGGTGCGCCCGCATCTCACGAGACGGATGCTGGACGAGTTCCCCGAGCGTCAGCCGGTTTGGGGATGGCGCGACGACCGTCTCGACATCGTGGAGAGACAGATTGACCTGGCGGCCGATCATGGACTCGCGTTTTTCGCGTTTTGCTGGTATTGGCATGCGACGCAGAAGGAGGTTGACGCGGATCCGAAACATACGGGGTTGGAGCTGTTTCTCAAGGCCCGGAACAACCGGCGGATGAAATTCTGCCTGCTGGTCGCCAACCATCAGGGCTATCTGATTGGCGACGCCCAGAACTGGAAGCAGGCGGCCGACTACTGGATGCCCTATCTCACCCACCCGCAACACGTGACGATCGACGGCAAGCCGCTGGTGATCATCTTCAATCCCAGCGACGGAAATCGGGCGGGCCTGGACAACCTGCAGACCGCGGCCCGGCAAGCCGGTTTGCCCGGAGTGGCCATTGCCGCTTGCCACGGTGGTGCCCCCAGCGCGGGTTACTCGCATCGGACCCACTACAACATCACGCTGGGATACACGGCCGGCACGCAGGAGCACAAGTATGCCGAACTCGTGGAGGCTCATGGAAAAGCCTGGTCCGGCAGTCGGGAGCAGCCGTACATCCCGGAGGTCACGGCGGGTTGGGACAAGCGGCCGTGGGAAGGGGAACGGGGACTGAACCAAAAGCCGGGGTGGTACTTCCCCGACCGCACGCCGAAGGCATTCGGCCAATTCCTTCAGTCGGCGATCAACTGGATGGACCAGCACCCGGAGCAGACGACCAAGGAGCGACTACTGCTGATCTACGCCTGGAACGAATTCGGAGAAGGTCGATATCCTGCACCACCCAGGGGGACCCGCAGGGCGGCTATCTCCAGGCGGTCCGAGCGGCCGTAGGTCCGCGCTGAGCCCCCGCTTACCACGCCTTGGCCGCGGTGGTGGAGAGCGGTAGCTTCACAGTTCCAGAAAGGGCATCATCCAGACGCTTGGTTACGGGGCTCTGCCCCATAACCCACTGCCCCGAGGCTCTGCCTCGTAATGCCACAGGAACCGTCAAGGCGCGGAGTTCTTGGCGAAGGTTTGGGGACCGGGACAGACAGAGGCGGAGCCTCTGGCCAGTGCGTTCCCAGGCGGAGCCTGGGAACGAGCAGGCCGATCGCACCGCGGCAGGAACCGTTGTGTCCGGTCAGCAACTTCGGAGACTGAAGTCGGCTTAAAAGACGACGCAATCTATCCACGTCCTGACGCGGCCGACTTAGTCGCTGGGCGACGGGATCGGGAACAGCTTACCTCGCATCAACGCGTCGGTTTCATCCGTCCGATCCTCCGCGCTTCCCGTTAACCGAGTCATCAGGATTGAATCGCCGCCGGACGTCCACAGGAAGGGAGTGCCCTTGGCGAGGAGCACGATTGGCGCGGCGTTTGGCCTCGGCTCCTTCAGGTCATACGGCAGGCCGCGCGGATAATAGATGAAAGGCTGCCGGGTCAGCGGATCCGGGGGGAGTTTCTCGAAGTAGGGCCCCACCAAGGCGTCCAGCGATTCCGGCAAGCTTCCGTGTTCGCGCCGCCAATCCGCCAGCGCGATCCGGATCGCGCGGCATGGCGTTGGAGGGCGCGGTCTGCGGGGAGGGGAGAAAAGGACCCATAGCCCCCAATTCCAGGCCAGCAGCGTGGATGGAACCCATCGCGCGATGGTTTTCCAATCCTTGTACCGAGACGCTGGCCGAGCCTGCAGGCACGCTCGCCAGATCCGATCAAGTGCAGATCGTATCGCGTGGCGTGACACAACAGCCGTCGGCACCGAGCACCTCTCCCAAGGCATGACCATCAACAGCATGCGAAGCGAGCGAGCCTCCCCGTCCGCAACCCCAACTGCGAGGCCGCGGACAGATCGCCATTGAGGAACTGTTCCCAAAGGATGTGCTGGTCATTTGACCGCGGAGTCGTAAGCTGTGCCTCGTTGTTCGTAATCCGCCAGTTCCTGCAACGCGGCGCGGATGCGCTCGCGTGTCTGTGTGGGTGAACCGCCCAGCGGGTCACGATCGTCACCAATAGGCCGAATACTCCAGACGATCGGCTTCCAGCAGAAGCCAGAAAGCGGGCGCGAAGGCGAGTTCGGCGGACCACCTCCAGAGCCATGCGATAGGACCGCCAAGCGTCGTCCAAGTCGCCGGCCCGCTCCCGTTGCCTGGCTTGGCATTTCAGCAGACAGATGAACTCCACAGGTCTTGGGCGTGCCGGATCATGGAGATCCGCGAAACATCAGGGCCAGCGGGACGGCTGGCCGCTGGTGGGCGTCCATCAGCAGCCGTAGCGTAGGTTGGAAATGATTGAACGCCAATTTTCCATGCGTTCGACAGGTACGTCTGCTTTGGGCTTTGTGTCGCTCTGTCGGCCGAGCTTCGCACGATCCTGCGCCACGGCTGCCTCGTACGCTGATGCGTTTTCCCAGAACTTCTTCCAAGCTTGGTTGTACAGATCGAGGGTCTGTTGCTCGGTGGCGGTCAACGGCCGCGTGAATTCGGCGACCGAGAATCCCGGATCGACCGCCGGGATCTGATACGCGCGGCGCAGGGGAACTGCGACCAACAAGATCAGGGCGGGGACGCCCAGACTTAGGCCCAATCGCAGCGTCAATCGGCGGCCGCGCCGCTCCTCGATCCAATCGGGCGCACACCACCAAGTGGTGAAGAGCAGCACGACTGGCAACGGCCACACGGACCAGACCAGCGGCACATCGCCCACGGCCATGAGCATGATCCAGAGGCCGGCCAATATCGTCAGGCCGAGGCTGGCCGCAATGGCCACCGCCGGACTGCGGATCAGCATGGCGGCCAATTGACTCACGGCATACGCCATTGGCGGGAAAAGCATGAGCAGGAACAAGTCGTTCGCGTCGTGGTGGTTCCCGAAATCCGGCGACCGTTTCGCCGCGACCCACATCATCCCGGCCGGAATCGCGATCATGAGGATCAGCAGAGGCAGCCAAACCGCGTGACGCGACAACCAGACCCACCGGGGCGAAATGCCTTGTTCGGCGAACATGCGGAACTGCCAACGCCACTGCTGGAGAGTGAAAGTGGACAAGCCAAAGACAATGCCGGTCACCAGGAGGGGGAAGAGCATGGAATTCCCAATCCATACGATCGCCAACTGTGGCGCAGAACTTGTCTCAGGGACAGGCCGTACAGCAGCAGGCACGCTCCCGTGAGCCAACGTCCTTCGTGCCAGACGAGCCACAGCAGCCGCCCCCAGCCGATGCGCCGCCCGCCATGGTACGGCAACAGCGGTTCCACGGCGGCGACATATTCCTCACTGTGTGCCGGCCACCAGAGCCGCCAGCGTATGAAGTCCAACTTGCCGCGGAACCACAACTGAGCCAGTCCGGCGTCGACGGCCAGCAACACCAGGCAGAACACGCTGTGCGCCGGAAGATGCGCGGTGTAGTGCGACATCTCCGTTTCAGTCCCACTGGCCTGGCCGCATACACTGCAAACAACGGTACCGACATACCCAGCAGGGCGGCCCACAGCGGCTGGCGCAAGACCAGCGAAAAGAACACGCCCCACGCAAACACTTCGGCGACGGCTAACAGGCCAGGGAGCCAGGCCGCTTCCGTCCACGGCGGCCGCTCCGGGACGAACAGCAACCACGTCAGCCCGGTCAATGCCGCCACCAGCAACGCCCCGCCGACAACAGCCAGTCCTATCTTGGCTGCGAACACCCGCCAAGCCGTTACGGGCAACGCCCGCTGGAACGCGAACGTCCCCATAGCAATCTCCCTGCACTTCGTTCAGTTACGTATTGCTTGGAGCGCGCGGGGCGAAACCGTGTTCCTCGCCCGGGAACGCCACCTGCGCGCCCTGACCGGGGCGCGCGGCCATCTCGAGCGGCCGCGGCGCAGTGCGCGCAGTGGGAGTTCTTCGCCGAGGAGTTGCGCCTCGCGCAGGAGGCGCTCGGCGCCATCACCGGGCGCGTCAGCGCCGACGACCTGCTGGGGGAAATTTTCTCGCGGTTCTGCATCGGTAAATGAAGCCGCCGCGCGACACCTGGATCAATCCAGTGGTCGCGCTTGCGCTGTGCGCGCGGCCGGCGCCCTGTTCGCCTGGCTGAAAACGCCGCTGCCCTGGATGATCGGCCCGCTGCTGACGATGGCGGCGTGCAATTTCTCCGGCGCGCGGCTGCGCGCTGCGCCGGGCGGCCGACAAATCGGGCAACTGATCATCGGCACGGCGCTCGGCCTGTATTTCACGCCGGTAGTGGCGCGCGCAGGTGGCTTCGTTCTGGCCGCTGCTGCTCTTCGCGGCGCTGTTCGCGATGCTGGTGGCATGGGCCTGCGGCTGGTTCCTGTCGCGCGTGACCGGGACGGATCGCACCACCGCGTTCTTCGCCAGCGTGCCGGGCGGCGCGGCGGAAATGGCGGTGCTGGGCGAGCGCTACGGCGCGCGCGTCGACCGGGTCGCGTTCGCGCAATCGATGCGGATCCTGGTGGTCGTCATCGTGGTGCCGTTCGCGCTCACCTACTCGGGCGTGCACGGTAGCGACGCCTACAGTCCGTCGCCGGTGCCGCTCGACTGGACTGAAGCTGGCGGCTGCTGTTCGCCATTGCGGCGCTGGCGGGCGGCGCGCTGCCGCGGGCGGGGATGTCCAACTCGTTCATGTTCGGCGCCGCTGCTGGCGGCGATCGCGCTGACCGCGAACGAAGTGGCTGTTCTCGTCCATCCCGACCTGGATGTCGAACCTGGGCCAGCTGCTGCTCGGTTGCGCGCTCGGTTCGCGGTTCGAGGGCAGTTTCTCGGCGGAGCCTGGGCCGTTATGCGGCCGCGGTGCTGGCCAGCATGCTGGTCGCGATCGCGCTCGCCGCGGGGTTGAGCGTGTGCTCGCCTGGGTGGAGCGGGTTGCCGGCCGCCAGCCTGATGCTGGCGACCGCGCCGGGCGGCATCGCCGAGATGTGCATCACCGCGAAAGTGCTGCAGCTGGGCGTGCCGCTGGTGACTGCCGCGCACGTCACGCGCGTGCTGGTGCTCGTCAACGCCACGGCGCCGCTCTACCGTCAGACTCGTCGGCGATACCTCGCTGAGCCGTCGACTATCGATTCTGGTAAATCAAAGGGAAATTCTCCGGATGCGTGTTTCGCGCCAGCGGTATCGCGGCGCGGTAAAATTCGTGCTCAAGAAGATCTCATCGGCCCGGGCGCAGCCCAGGGCCGTTTTGCTTTCCAGGAGCTCCATTGATGAATGACCGCCGCGACCCCAAGGCCGATCTTCGCAGGCGCCCGACTGGGTGCGCCACCGGAAGCTGCGCGACTGGGTCGCCGAAATGGCGCGGCTCGCCAAGCCCGAGCGCGTCGTCTGGTGCGACGGCTCGCGAGGAGGAATACGACCGCCTGTGCGCCGAACTGGTCGCGGGCGGCACTTTCCTCCGGCTGAACGAGAAGCTGCGCCCGGGCAGCTATCTCGCGCGCTCGAACCCGACCGACGTCGCGCGCATGGAGGACCGCACTTTCATCTGCTCGGCGCGAACAAGGAAGACGCCGGCCCGACCAACAACTGGGTGGAGCCCGCCGAAATGCGCGCGCACGCTCGGGCCGCCTGTTCGACGGCTGCATGCGCGGCCGCACCATGTACGTGGTGCCGTTCTCGATGGGCCCGATCGGCTCGCACATCGCGCAGATCGGCGTCGAGTTGTCCGACTCGGCCTATGTGGTGGTCAACATGAAGCTGATGACGCGCATGGGCCGCGCGGTGGTCGACGCAGCTGGCGACGGACGGCTATTTCGTGCCCTGCGTGCATTCGGTCGGCGCGCCGCTCGCGGCGGGCGCAGAAGGACGTGCCCTGGCCGTGCAACGACAAGGAGAAGTGGATCGTCCATTTTCCCGAGACGCGCGAGATCTGGTCGTACGGCTCGGGCTACGGCGGCAACGCGCTGCTCGGCAAGAAGTGCCTCGCGCTGCGCATCGCTTCGGTGATGGCGCGCGACGAAGGCTGGCTGGCCGAGCACATGCTGATTCTCGGCGTCGAATCCCCGCCGGGCGAGAAGAATTACGTCATCGGCGGCGTTTCCGTCCGCCTGCGGCAAGACCAACTTCGCGATGCTGGTTCCGCCGGCCGCGTTCGAGGGCTGGAAGGTGACGACGATCGGCGAAGACATCGCCTGGATCAAGCCGGGCAAGGACGGCCGCTTCTACGCCATCAATCCGGAGGCCGGCTTCTTCGGCGTGGCGCCCGGGCACGTCGGACGAAGACCAACCCGAACGCGATGAAGACGCTGCGCGCGAACGTGATTTTCACCAACGTCGCGCTGACGCCCGATGGAGACGTGTGGTGGGAGGGCATGACCGACGAGCCGCCGGCGCAGCTGATCGACTGGCAGGGCAAGGAATGGACGCCGGGCTGCGGCCGGCTGGCGGCGCATCCCGAATTCGCGCTTCACGGTTGCGGCGTCGCAGTGCCCGTCGATGGATCCCGAATGGGAAGATCCCGGACGGCGTGCCGATTTCGGCGTTCCTCTTCGGCGGCCGGCGCTCCTCCACGGTGCCGCTGGTGGTCGAGGCGCCGAGCTGGGAAGACGGCGTCTACATGGCCGCGACGCTGGGATCCGAAACGACCGCCGCGATCACCGGCAAGGTCGGGCGTGGTGCGCCGCGACCCGATGGCGATGCTGGCGTTCTGCGGCTACAACATGGGCGACTACTTCGCGCATTGGCTGAAGATCGGCAAGGCGGTCGGCCCAGCCGCCGAAGATCTTCCGCGTCAACTGGTTCCGCAAGGACGCGAAGGCAAGTTCATCTGGCCCGGCTTCGGCGAGAACATGCGCGTGCTCAAGTGGATCGTCGAGCGCTGCGGCGGCCGCGCGGCAAGGCGTCGAGACCGCGCTTGGCGTGATTCCGCGCTACGAAGACCTGAACTGGACGGGCCTGGAGCGTTTCGATCGGCGCGCTACGAGGAAATCGCGCGCGTGGACGACAAGGCCTGGGGCGAGGAGCTGAAATCGCACGACGAGCTGTTCGGCAAGCTCGCGGGCCACCTGCCGGCGGCGCTGGAAACGCGCCGCGGCAGCATGCACCAGAAGCTCGCCGCCTAGCTTTAGGTTTGACCAGCGGCAGCGCGAGAGCGCCGGCGGCGAGCGACAAACCGCCGCTGCGGCGAACACGGCGGGCGATCGCGTATTCCAGCAGCGCGCCGCCGATCGTCAGGCCCAATCCGACTCCCGCCAGCAGGCCGGTCGACGACCAGGTGAACGCCTCGGTCGAATGCTCCGGCCGCGCGCTCTTCGCCACCAGCATCGACTGCATGATCAGCGCGGGCGCCATGGCGATGCCCGCTGCCAGGCACCACGGGACGAACGCCCATGCCGAGGACAGACGCGAGGGGCGCGATACCCAGGCCCATGATCGCCAGCATGAGCGGGAACTGGCGCGCGAGCGGCAGGCGCCAGGTGCGGCTGCCGTAAACGAGACCGCCAGCCGCGCTGCCGACGCTCATGATGCCGAGCAGGATGCCCGCGAGCGCGGGCTTGCCGATTCGGTGGCGTAAGCGGTGGTGCCGATCTCCACCAGTCCGAACGCCGAGGCGTAGCACACGATCACCGCGAGCAGCGGCACAAAGCCCGGGTCTCGCGAGCGGACCGAACAGGCTCTCCTTGCCGCGCGGTTCGATCCGCCAGTGCGCGAGCGCGCGCGAGCGCTGGAACATCAGGGTGCCTGCGCAACCGCAGGCGGCGGCGAACAGCACCGCCGCTGCGGGGGAGGCGAGCGCGACGAATATCGCGACGATCACGGGCCCGAGAATGAAGATCATCTCGATCACCACCGATTCGAGCGAGTATGCGGTGGCGAGCAGGAGTATCGTTCTTGAGCTGTTCTTGAAGAAGGTCCGCATGCAGACGGTGATGGGCGGAAAGCAGGCGCCGGTCGTCGCTGCGAGCGCGAAGGCGATCCACAACGGCGCCGACGAAGTCAGCGCGACGACCAGCGCCCGCCAGCGAGGCGGGAAACGCGAATGCGCAGGCGAGCAGCATGGAACGCGGGCCATAGCGGTCGATCAGCCGGCCAAACAGCGGCGCCACCGCGGCCAGGCCGGCGACGTAGCAGGCCGCGACCAGGCCGCCACGCCCGAAGGAGCCGCTGGTGTCCTGGGCCAGCATCAGGATCGCAAGGCCGGTGATGCCGATTGGCAAGCGGCCGAGTACGGACGCCACGATGGCGGAGCGCAGCGCAGGTTGGGCCAACAGGTGCGGAGTAACGCGCAAGCGAGATCACGGGGGGCCGGATTGTCCCCGCATGTCGAGGTAGGCGTATTGCTGCGTTGCAGCAATACGCTAAGTTGCGGCGGTTCCACGTAAAACAATGAGGCTTGCTGCGCCGTCCATATGCGATTGCCTAGTTCCACGTGGAACATTCACGTATCATTCGGCCCGCGCCAGCCTGCCCATGCAATTTCCAACCGAATTCGACGTCATCGTAGTGGGCGGCGGCCATGCTGGCACGGAGGCCGCACTCGCCGCGGCCCGGCTGGGCTGCAGCACGCTGCTGCTGACGCGTAGCGACGAGACGCTCGGACAGATGTCCTGCAATCCCTCGATCGGCGGGATCGGCAAAGGTCATCTGGTGCGGGAAATCGACGCGCTGGGCGGCGCCATGGCGCTCGCGACCGACGAGGCCGGCATCCAGTTCCGTACCCTCAATTCCTCCAAGGGCCCGGCCGTGCGTGCGACCCGCGCCCAGGCCGATCGGCTGCTGTACCAGCGGGCGATCCGTGCGCGGCTGGAAGGGCAGCCCAATCTCACGTTGTTCCAGCAAGCGGTGGACGACATCCTGCTCGAGGGCGACCGTGTTGCCGGGGTCGCAACGCAAATTGGTTTGCGTTTTCGCGGGCGGACAGTGGTACTTACGGCAGGCACTTTCCTGGCGGGACGGGTCCATGTGGCCTCCAGAGTTATACACGCCAGCCAGGCAGGCGACCCAGCAGCCATCACACTGGCAGCAATCGCTCTGTTGTGACCTCTACTTCGTTACAACTACGTATTGCTCATATCTGGTCCCATTCGATGCAAATCGCCACAGCTATAGTGGATTTGCGAGGAGGAGCTGCAGTTGTCTTGTCTTGGTTGTAAGAGTTCCAAGAGTCCTCCCGACTATGGACAAGTACATCGCTGCCGTCGGACGTTGACGTCGCTTCTGCAACATGCTCACGCCATCATCTCCCATGGGCTTCGTTATCGTTTTATGGCGTTAGTTGCAATTGCTTGTTGCAATGCTGCAATGCCGTGCCGTAAGTAAGTAAGTAAGTAAGTGGGAAGTAAGGAAAAGTAGGTGGGCGAGGCGAATCCCTGCTGCACACGAGGAAATCAACATAACCGCCCGAATCCGAGCAAAAACGGTGCACGACTTCCACGGCGGTAGCAGTCGCAGCAGCAAAGGTACGGACGTGGTGGCTTGACTTGTCATCCGAAATCTCCTCGTTTATTTTTTCCAAAATACTTTCTCTTTTATAATGATTAGCTATAGTACACAAACAGTGTTGTACAACAAAGCCAGCCAGAGCCGCCATCGTGAGCATCGTCCGAACCCTAGCCAACCATTCCATCCCAATTAAATTTTCTCGACAACGCCTGGCGTTTACCATCGACACCACGCTGCACACCGACCACTTCCGGCATCCGCGTTCGCACATACGGACGCGACTTCTGTATGGCCGACCAGCGATGCATCGTACGCGCTCTCGTATGTGCCACGCAATATCATTCAGCCGTCTTTTCTTTAGAATCGCAGAGATTTTACGACCAGCAGCGTTGCATCTCCGATGAAAAGGACAGTCACCATCCGCATACATTGACACATCATGGAGCAGGGTTTCTCCTACTGGCGTTGCTCGCTGGCCCGGGGAACAGCACGGTCAGCGAGCATCCAGGGCAATCGACAATAATATTTCCGAATGCACTACCGAGACCTGCGCACGCTAATCGACCGACCGACCGACCGACCGAATCCAGTGAAAGGCCGTCCTCTCGCTTACACAGCATCAGCAGCAGCAGCCATCAGCAGCACCAACATCCTCACTTACTTGCTCCTATTATTCCCATGGCTTCCAATAGAATCGCTGGCACCCTCAGGAGTCTTGGCTACAGAGAGGGCTGTCACTCCATATTTGGTAGCCTTGTGGACGTTGGCGCCGGCTGCGATGAGTTGACAGCCACCCCAATATGTCCGTTCTCACTCACAACACGTAAAGGAGTCCACCCTGCTTTCGCCTCTGCATTGACATCGGCACGGGCTTTGATCGTGCCGCGAGGCAGGACTTCGTGCCCCGCCTCACTGGCGTAGAAGCGGCGTTCCTCCAAATTTATCAGCTGCGTTGACGTTGGCACGCGCTTCTCCGATCGAGATCGACACGACATCAACATGTCCATTACGACGAGGCGATATCGGCGGTCGCTTCCGTCCTCAGACGCTTTCCTGACGTCGGCGCGGCCTTGAGAAGCAGCCTGACGGCAGCGACGTTTCCTCCTTCACTGGCGTAGTACATCGGCGTATATTCCCACTGTAGCAGCAAGGGACGACATACAGGCACCCACGCGTAAAAACGCCCAAGTGAAATGTGAAAAGTCATCATTTGACAAATGGCGTATCTCATTGCTGACTGGCGGCTCGGCATCGTCACGCTAAGAGCGTTAAGTATCAAGGGCCTTACCTTAGAAGCTTTGTTGACGTCAGCGCGGTTGCTGATGAGCACCTCAGGGCGCTGCTGGTTAGGAGACGTACGCGCGAAGTGCATCGCGGTCTTTCCGTTGTCGTTTATTACCCAACGTTGAGGTCAGCGCCGGCTAAAACGAGTCAGCGAGCAGCGCCTGAGTAATTATTGCAGCTGGCGATGAGCAACGGAGTGTCTCCATCGTTATTAACCGTGTTGATATTTGCACCAGCTTTAATGAGTAACTTAAGAATCGCGCAATTGTGGAAAAGCGTCCAGTGTAGCGGAGTCCAACCAGTAGTCGTGGCCTTGTCGATCAGCGCGGCAATCAGCAGCATGATGACCTTGTCCTTATCATGTTTGCCGTGTAAACATCACAATGTACACAGCAGTGGCGCATCACTGCGCCTGGTTGACGTCGGCACCACATATTAATAGCAACTGCGAGTTCGCTACGTTCCTTCGCACTCGCGATGGTGTACCAGGCGTGCGCCCACCATCCGTCATGTGAATATGGGCGCCTGCCACTTATGGGTTTGCGACGACCTTGTCATTTCCATATTCACTGGCACTGTTGCAGACGACGGAAATAACCCGTCATTTGCGCCCTTGTTAATATCGACACCTGCGTCGATAAGCGGCCTGACACTACTGCACTTCCTCAAAACTCACTATGCATACCGGCGTAACTCCGTTGTTCGCAGGCTTCATTAATGTCGCCAGCAGCTATCGCGAACTGAGCAGCAGGTAAGGCGCGTACAGACAACGTGCCAACGGCGTCAAGCCGCCCTACGCAGTTCACGTTAATGTCGACGCCCGCTGCGATAAACAGATCGAGTATTCGCCCGTTTCCTTCCGCGTGGCGAAGAACCACCATCATCCCATTTTTCGTTGCTGCTCCGTGCACATCCGCACCGGCTCGTATAGCGCCTCAACCGCCTTGTCATTTTCCACCCTCACTTGCAATGTCATCGTCATCATCATTCATGCCCTTGTTGGCGTCGGCGTTTGCATTAATGACAAACGCAACACCAAGACATTTTCCATACTGACTCGCTAAAACCAGTTGTGATTCCAGACTCAGACGCCTTATTAACATCGGCGCCTGCGGCTATAAGCCGCCCAAGGACGCAGTCCTTTGCCAACCAGTTCGATCAAAAACGGCATTAACATTCCGTCCATCGTCATGTTAATATAGCGCGGGTTCCATTGAGCGCCTGAAGGGCCGTGTCGTTTCCCGTTATGACTTGCAGAGACTTGCGGCAGGTAGCTTTCACGATGCGAAGGTTTGTTCACGTGACCTGCATCAATCAGCAACTGCAGCACTCGTCAATTTGGTTGGGTTTGCTTCGATGGCGAAAACCATCAGAGTGCACCACATTACTTCGTTGACGTCCGCGCCTTCCGTCAATGAGTCGCCGAAGGGTGTGGGTGCCTCTTCCGTTTGACTGGCCCGACGACGGGTGTATGCCGCACGCTCCCCGTGCATCCATGAGAATCGCTCGTACTTCTGGGTGCAGCCATTGAAAGCCGTGGCACCGGACGTAAAGATAGCATTGGTGTCGGCCCTCAGGCGATCAGCAACTCAGAAAACACGTGTGTTTCCTTTCGAACTCGCGATCAATACCGGCGAGTATTCCTGCTCGCCACGCGGTGTGTTCACGTCGGCGCCAGCTGCAATCAGTAACTCAAGAACGCGTCTTCCTTTTTCGAAGTCGCGATCAATACCGGCGAGTATCCTCCTACGCCACGCGGTGTGTTCACGTCGGCGCAGGCTTGCGATAGATTAACTTGAGGATCTCTTCATTTCCTTATCACTTCGCTCATGCTCCAGCGGATGACGCGTTTCTCAGCCGCATTGATTTCGGCACCTGCTTCAATAAGCAATCGAACGGCCTCGTCGTTTTAACACGCAGGCGTTCTTTATAGAGAATGTCATATCCGCTCCATGGCCTTATTGATATGACCAGCCAGGAGGAACAACGCATGGAAATCTTTAAACCCCTTCTCAGCCGCGAGAATGTCGGTGCGAATCCCGTCTTGTGGGCCATAATGTGTTTGCGGCTCGGTGAGCAACCCAATAGCCTCTTCTGCATTCTTGTATAGCGTCGCCGAACAACGCCTGAAAATACGTACCAAATCGAGCGTTATCCATTATCTTTTTCAAGTCATTGTCAAGGTTTATGATGTTCGAAAATATTCAGATGAAATATAAACAATCCGTGGCACGGACAAAGTCCTCTCCCCGGGGCGCCAACACATCAATAAAGCGTTCTTAATTCCAAGAAGAAAATATCTTATGATTATCAATCCAATGATACGATCAAACGAAAAAGGATCGATAAATAAGTATTACATTGCTCGCGTCCCGCGCCAGCTTGGATCAGCGAATCGAGGGGGTTTTGTTTCCTCAATAATGGCTAACGTACAGGCGCAAATCGCGGGCCGAATTGCTCTCCATGTCTCACCAGCATCAATGAGTAACTGAACAGCCCTATCGTTTCTCGTTCCAATCACCATGGTTAATGCCATACCTAACGACCATCCAGCTGGTCAACGTCAGCGGCTGGATCAGCAACTGCAGAGCGCTGTCATTTTCGAACTCAATTGGCCGGGCCATCATGGCATCTGCACAAGCATCGGCTTTGTTCAGATCCGCGCCAGCTCGTATGAGTAATTGAATGCTCACATCACTGTCCGCAATAGCACTTGCTAATAATAATGGAGTCAAGTGATTCTGTAAAACAAACAGCGACAAGCAAAAACGACATGAACGCATGAACATCTCAATTCGAGAAGAAAAATAACATCTGCATGTTCTTTACCACAGAATACTCCGCAAACACTGGATCTCACGGTATAACCATGTTCGTCTTGTCTTATGTCAGCACAAGCATAGACAAGTAGGCGGAGGGCCCCATCCTTCCTCATACGGCGAGCGACATCTGGCTGGGGTGTCCCCCATTAGTATTAGCCTTATTGACGTGGGCCCCCGGTTCAAATGAGTAGCCGTATAGCATTTTCAGTTCCTCCTGACATGCAAGGTAGAGAGAGTGCGCCCATGCTCATCTGCATAACTTTAAGCAGCGTGGATTCGAACCAAGAATTCCGTCTGATGCATCGGTATCATCATTAATGGCACACTGAAATCTACTTCATTGTTTCAGAAAAAGAAGGACTCTCGATACAATCGCGGTGGATTAAACTATTACTGTACTGAACACGGCTATATCTGGCAAATTAAATTCTTTCACAAATATAAGATGGGTAATACCCACTCATTTTTTTAACCCTTCAACTATAACTATGCTACAGCTTATTAGGATATTTCTAGGTGTTAACACCCCAGTCAAATATTTCTCACGATAACCTTCCAAATCCATAGATTTACACCATCATATTCATCTAGCCTTTCATAGTGATCTCCATTGCTCCTCATCTTTGGTATTCTCTGATTTAGCATCCTTCAGGACCTAGTGTGATACCAAAAATATTGCAAGAAATATTAAAATCGTTATAAAAACGATCATTATCGTGAACATTATACCTTTCTTAGGAAATTTCAGTTTCAGTTGCAATTTAAGTAGCTTCCTCGAACCTATTGAGGTAAACGATTGCATATTATGCTTTTATGAAGTCATGTAAACATTTGAGGATATCGAGTGGCAAGACTGTTGACCATGCCTTTTACCGAAATATCCCTTGCCAATCGAATCATCTATATTTTATCCCATTGACATCAATGACCCAATAGGAATGGATTCCAAGGTTATGGTAAATGACCACGGTGTCTTTTGATTTCTTCTTAGCATGCAAAAGACCTGACTTAAAACTGGAGGGTCGTTTGGGTGATATGCTGGATAGTATATTGAGCCTTCTCTATCATCGACCTTTGTATGGTCGATCGGCAGGCATTTGTCACCCTTGTTGGAGGTGAGGAAAGTATCATTTTGCAACCGATAGATGCAGATCTATGTAGATATCTCTACTACGATAGTTTTGGATCATTTATTTGCTGTTCATGTCATTGCTCGATGTTTTTATGACGATATGTTGATGAACGTGTGTGATACTCGGTAATATGATGGAACGATATATGTCTCGAAGTACGAATGGTCTCTGCCTTTGGTAAGTTATTCGCATATTGCCTGGGTATATAAATAACTATTGGTGTGCGTAGAATGATTGTCGTTGATGTATTGATGAAGTTGTATAGATGAACTTGTGTGATTCTTGGTAAAATGTGCGGGAGTCGACTGCATGACACGATGTATATGTTTCGTTATAGCCATGGCCCTGGCATTTTTAGTATACTGGCATGTTGTCTGTGTGTATAAATAACCTTTCGGTGTGCGTAAAATGTCGATAGTCGCTGTATTGACGAAGTTATGTGGACAAACTTGTGTGATATTGGGTTATATGCATATTTATCTGCGGAAGCAGATTACACAACATAAGTCTCGGAGTATCAATGATCCTTCCTCTTTGTCTGCTATTATTATTTTGCCTGGGCATGAAAACAACTATTGGTGTGCTTAGAATGTCAGGAGTCGATGTATTCATGATGGTATATGGTCAAACTTGTGTAATTTTGGGTAATATTCTTGCTTAGGAAACGAGAATAGACTGCTTAACATGACGTGGGACTCGTTGGGTGGCGTCGGATCACTTCAGGGCAATGCAATAATCTCTTCATACGAGGCGAGCGGTGTAGAAACTGGACAGATGGGTGCGTAGCGGTTCTTTCGTGATGTGCTTGGCATCCCACGGGCTGCTTGCTGGCGCGGTTGAGTGACGGTGCGGCTCGGCGGTGGCAACGGCGCTGGCCACCACCAACAGTACAAGTGGCACCGAAGGCGGTGGCGGGGACGTTTGATCGATCGGCGCTGCGGATGTGCCTGCGGCATACGGCAACGATGCTACAAGACTACCGCGAGCTGCACCGCCTGATCGCGGGCTACCTGTGGGCGTTGATGGCATATAGAGTGTGGCGGCTGGTAATGTGCATCTTGTTATAATAAGGGGTGGGGGGAGATCAGTGATAAATGAAGTGATGCTGAATATCGACACGTTTGTTTGTAGGTATGCATGCGCTACGGTGAAGGCGATGTGGCAGCACAAGTGGGGTGCAAGCTGGGGTGGGTGGGCGTGGGATGGGCGGAGCGGATGGATGGAATGCTGAGCACCTGCGTACCACTGACCCCACCGCCGCTGTCAACGGTAGACAGTCTCCTGATCTGGTCTGACGGTATTGCCGAATAATCCGGGCGTACACCCTACTGTACGCTACCCCCGACCGGGGGTTGCTGCGTCTCGCCTCGAGGAGTGGAAACCGCAGGAACGACAGTCGCAGCAGAGGATGACGCTGCAGCAGTTCGCACCGCATCGTCCTGCGGTTTCCACTCCTCAGAGGCGAGACGCAGCGTCCTATTCACATCACGGAGGTTGCCACAGACGTCTATGGAATTGCTATGGAATGGAATTACTCTCCGCAAGCCAGCCGTAATTTGACCCACTCCCGATGAATTCGCCGTTACCCTGTAGGCGTCGGCCGTCCATATTGCGACGTGTCGGTACGCCATTTTCTGTTAACGACGAGGACGTTCTGGGCTTCTTTAAGGTGTCTGCCAAGACTATTTCTTATCCACGTTTCGCGCTGTTGTTGCCACGCTTGCCTTTTTGCGCACTCTGTGGGTAGCTTCATCATCGTAACAGTGATGTACAGGCTAAGTATATCGATAAACGTAGCAGAGGGTGGTTTTCTGTTTTTCAGAATGTAGGAAAGGTTCCATTCTGCCATGCCATCTGGTTGTGTGCCTAATATGGCATGCATAATAATTTCATCAGATCTCATCTCCTCCCATCTCACTGGCTTCTTCCTTACGCATAAAAATAAATGAGAACGCACAGTTTAGTTTAATTTGATTTCCTTTTGATGTTCGACGTCAGGAGATAGATAAAATAGATGCAGGATGACCCTCTCTCTCCCCCGTCCCCTCCCCCGCATTGCCGTGCATTGCAGCAGCTACCCAGCAGATTGTGCGGCATGAATACGAGATGGTAAGTAGTATTTCATATGGCACAGCAGGCATAATGCAATAATCCATTTATTCATTCATTCCTATCTCAGGATGCCGCGCACGGCGGTGCAATACAGCGCGGTATGGTCGCGGCACTCACACCACCACACAGACACGGGTCCTATCACCTAAGTCCTTCTGCTGCCCTTCCGCCCGACCGACCGACCGACTGACTGCATTTCCATTTTACTTTTCTCGTCGCAAACTGAACTCATGCTCGGAGATAACGGACAAGACAAACACGCCGACCTTCACCTATCCGAAGGTAGTGAGCATCACGACGTATTCCTCGTCCTGACCGAGCATCTCTAACGCAAACGTGAGGAATCATGATAGCTCGTGCGATGGTACATAAGGCGATTAGTACACTTGAGTGAGATCACCATTTTTGGAGATAAAAATATAAAATCCAATCATATCCGACCGTATCCTTTTGCACAATAGTCCCATTGCATACGATTCCGTGATAATGTGATCGTATTCGGCGACTTCGATTTCTACTTGCATGCTTAATTACAGATGTGAATTTCGGATTTTTCTTCCACGATGAAGCTCTAAGATCGCGAGCCACGCCGGCATTGCCCTCCACCCAGTTCACCGGCTACGCTGCGCGAATAGGCATCGGGGAGTTGACTGAATAGCACCGGTTGGGAGTAAACTTCTGGTTCGAACGTCCTTCATTGCTTCTCGCTGAGACAAGGTACGATGATCAACCCGTCGGCATCCATGATCGCGGAATTTTTCGGAAAGAACACACACGCTTCAGGTTTTTACTCGTGAACCGTGTGCGTGTGGAAGCATTTATCTTTCTCGTAATTTGTGCGTAGCACGGTCTTTGGTGGAGTAAGCCGCGGCTTTTGGTTTCTGGACATATTCTTCCTCATCTTCATAGAACATCTGACTTATTTCTACAACGTCGATACCTTTGTTTCCATCGATTCATCACATTTTGACGTGGTTGATTCTTTTTCGTAAAGCGAATCTCTAAACCCTCCACTTCGTTCAGTTACGTATTGCTCGGCCTTGCTGCACGGAGCGCCGACGGGGAGCAGCCCGCAGAGGCCGGCGGCGCAGTCAGACGGCGAGACGCAGTCGGCGCTAGTAGCGCAGGAAGTCAGGCACGTGTTGTTCGTCCCGCACTTGAAGGGGGCGCAGTCCTGGGTCGTCGGGGTGGAGCAGGCGCCCTTGCCGTCGCAGGTCGCGGCGAGGCCATGGGTGGAACCGGAACAGGTCTCCGGCTTGCACTGGGTGCCCGAGGGGCGAAGCTGGCCCTTGCGCGCGCCGTCGCAGTTCCCGGTGGTCCCGCAGGTCGAGACGTCGGTCTCGGGGCAGTCGTCCCGGGAATCCGTGCCGCTCGCGGCGGCGATGCAGGTGCCGAAGCTCTCCGTATCGGCGCAGGTCTCGCAGGCGCCGGTGCACGCGCGGTCGCAGCAGACCCCTTCGCCCTTCTCGACGGCGCAGAAACCGCTCTCGCACTGGCTGGCGGCCTGGCAGGCCCGGCCGTTCGGCTGAGTGCCGCCGGTCGCGTCGGTGCCGGTCGATCCGGTCCGTCGGCGGCGGTGGGCGCGTCGGGGGCGGCGGCCGGGGAATCCGGGGCGGCGGCATCGCCGGGGCCGGGGGCGGGGCGATCCGCGATCATGGCGTCGGGCGCGCCGGCCGGGCCGGCGGGAGCATAGCCTCGTGACGGCCGGGACATCGGGCTGGGACCCGGCCGGTGGCTCGGCGTCCTGCCGGACATAGTGGCGGGAGGCGGGGTCGTGCGTGCGGCCTGGTCGGGGGAGGCGCAAGCTGCGGCGAGGAGGAGTCCGAGGAGGAAGAACGCCGGGACGCGGCGCGGTGGGGGCGGAACGTTCCGGAGAGACCACGGGTCGCCTGGCTGGCTGTCTGCATGTCTGGGTGCCTTTCGTCGCGATGGGGCGCTGGGGGGGGGGCGTTATGTGCGGCCGAGGCCGGTAGCAACGCCCGTGACGAGTCGGTGACGAGCCGGTAGAGGGCCAGGCCGGTAACAGGCCCGAGAGACGTCGGGACGCGCGTCCGCCTCGACGCGGCGGGGCCGCGCGAGGGAGGAGGTGGACCGCGGCGGGCCGGTCAGGGCAGGCTGCGGACGTACCCGAATCGGGACGCCGGCGAAGTCGAGCACCCCGCCGAGGCCCTCGCAGCTCGTCGACTCGGTGAGCAGGTGGTCCGGCCAGGCGGCAATCCAGCAGCGGTACACCGGCTTGAAGCCGGCGTCGGGGAGGTCGTGGACGAAGCCAATCTGGCCGCCGTTGGCCGTCTGGCCCTCGCAGTTGGAATCTTGGAGACGAACTTGTCGTTCGTCCCGGTGAGCTTGCAGGAGTAAATCGGCCAGAGCACGTTGACCTGGTTCGTCGTGTAGATGTACCCGAAGGACCCGACCGTGATGTAGCCGGCGGGCGGGCTCGCGGCGGTGGTCTCGTAGTCGTCCTTGAGGCTGCCGCTGTAGTAGCGCCGCGAGGGCGATGGTCAGCACGCCGACCGAGGTGAGGAGCCACTTCTGGTTGAGGGTGCCGTTCACGGTCCACTGGCCAATCAGGGCGCCGTCGGCCGTTCCTTGCGCCAGCACGTCGAGGGCCTTGCTGCTGTGGCGGTTGACAATCTGGTAGACGTTGGTGCCGGCGGGGACGAGCTTCCCACTGCTGGCTGTTGGCCGCCCCGCACAGGTTCTGGACCGCCTTGGCGCCGTCGACGGTGGCCTGCCGCCGCAATGTTCGAGACACTTGGCGCTGTGGCGGTTGATGATGTTGTACCAGCCGTTGGCCGCGTAGGCGAAACGCCACCGCTGGTTCACGGTGTTGAGGTTGGTCCAGAGCTTGATGAAGGCGCCGTCGGAGACCGACCCACGCGTTGTCCTCGGCGCGCCGCGCGAGGTGTGCTGCGGCTGGAGGCTGTAGTAGTTGCCGCCGATGGTGTCGGGCGCGCAGGCGCCGTTCAGGCACTTGTTGGGCGAGGCGCAGTCGGTGTCGACCGTGCAGGTGGACTTGCAGGCGTCGGTCCGCAGACGAACGGCGAGCACCGAGCTCGTGGCGGCGGCGGCGCAGGTGCCGCTCCCGTTGCACTTGCGGGAGCCGCGGCGTCGTGCCGCTGCAGGCGGCGCCGACGCAGACGGTGTTCGCGTCGTAGCGGCGGCGACGACGACCTTGCCGTCACAGTAGCCGTCGGTGCCGCAGGACGGGGCGCCCTGGTCGGCGCACTGGCTGAGCGGGTCCTGACCGGTGGGAACGAAGGTGCAGACGCCGAGGGAGGCGGCCAGGGCGCAGGTTGACCCGCGGTGCAGGCCTCGTTGCAGCACTTGCCCTGGGCGCAGAAGCCGGAGGCGCACTCGGCATCCGCGCAGTCGCTCCCCTGCGACTTCTTGCCGCAGCTCCCCGAGACGCAGACGTTTGGCGCAGGGCACTCGGCGGAGGTGCTGCAACCGGCGAGGCACATGTTGCCCGGGCCGCAGACGTAGGGCGTGCAGGAGTAGGGTGACCCGGGCTGGCAGACGCCCCGCTGGCGCAGCGGCCCGCGGAGGTGACCGTGGCGCCGACGCAGGCGGCGGTGCTGCACCTGGGTGCCGACGTCGTAGATGCGGCAGCCGCCGTTGCCGTCGCACTTGCCGTCGGTGTCGCAGGCCGCGGCGCCCTTGTCCACGCACTGGCTGTTCGGGTCCACGGCCGCGGCCGGCGCGTTCGAGCAGGTGCCTTCCTTGCCGGCGAGGGCGCAGGACTGGCAGGCGCCCTGGCAGCTGGTGTCGCAGCACTTGCCCTGGGCGCAGTCCCGATCATCGGCACGGCGGAGCACTGGGGAGGCCTGGGGCTTCTTCCGGCAGGTCCCGCCGAGGCAGAGGTTGGGGGCGACGCAGTCGGAGTCGCTCGAGCAGGTGGAGAGGCAGCCGTTGCTGGCCCCGCAGACGTAGGGCGCGCAGCTCTGGGTCGCGCCGCCCATCATGCACTGGGCGGCGGCGTTGCACTGCATGGAGAGGGTCAGGGTATTCCCCGTGCAGCTGGCGGCCTTGCCCTCGGCGCGGAGGGGTACTTCTGGCAGGCGCCCGCGCCATCGCGGAGCCGTTCTGGCCGCAGGTGGCCGCGGTCTGATCGTCGCACTGGTTCGTAGAGCGGATCGGCGCCCGACGGCACGAAGGAGCAGGTGCCCTCGGAGCCCGCGATCGCGCACGACTTGCACGTGGTGCTGCAGCCGCTGTCGCAGCACTTGCCCTGGGCGCCGAACCCGGATTCGCAGTCAGCCGCGGCTGCGCAGTCGGTCCCGAGGGGCTTCTTGCCGCACAGCCGGCGACGCAGCTGTTGGCGCCGACGCAGTCCGCGGCGGCGGCGCAGGAGGTCTTGCACTTTCCGTTCGTGTCGCAGACGTAGGGCGCGCAGGACGCGGGCGTGCCGGCCTTGCAGGCGCCCTTGCCGTCGCAGCGGGCGGCCGGCGTCAGGGTCGAGGCGGCGCAGGTGGCCGCCGGCATCGACACCGCTGGCGTAGAGCCGGCAGGCGCCAGCACTTGCGCCACGTCCCGTCGGTCTAGCACCCGCGGCGCCCTGATCGTCGCACTGGTTGAGAGCAATACGATGCCCTGTACTTCGTTCGTTCGTATTGCTCTCAACCAGTGCGACAATCAGGGCGCCGCGGCGTGCGGCACCGATGGGATGTGCAACGGCGCCGGCGCCTGCCGGCTCTACGCCAGCGGTGTCGAGTGCTCGGCGGCCACCTGCGCCGCCTCGACCCTGACGCCGGCCGCCCGCTGCGACGGCAAGGGCGCCTGCAAGGCCAGGCACGCCCGCGTCCTGCGCGCCCTACGTCTGCGACACGAACGGAAAGTGCAAGACCTCCTGCGCCGCCGCCGCGGACTGCGTCGGCGCCAACAGCTGCGTCGCCGGCTCGTGCGGCAAGAAGCCCCTCGGGACCGACTGCGCAGCCGCGGCTGACTGCGAATCCGGGTTCTGCGCCCAGGGCAAGTGCTGCGACAGCGGCTGCAGCACCACGTGCAAGTCGTGCGCAATCGCGGGCTCCGAGGGCACCTGCTCCTTCGTGCCGTCGGGCGCCAATCCGCTCAACCAGTGCGACGATCAGACCGCGGCCACCTGCGGCCAGAACGGCTCCTGCGATGGCGCGGGCGCCTGCCAGAAGTACCCCTCCGCGACCGAGTGCAAGGCCGCCAGCTGCACGGGGAATACCCTGACCCTCTCCATGCAGTGCAACGCCGCCGCCCCCAGTGCATGATGGGCGGCGCGACCCAGAGCTGCGCGCCCTACGTCTGCGGGGCCAGCGACGGCTGCCTCTCCCACCTGCTCGAGCGACTCCGACTGCGTCGCCCCCAACCTCTGCCTCGGCGGGACCTGCCCGGAAGAAGCCCCAGGCCTCCCAGTGCTCCGCCGGCGCCGAATGCGACTCCGGGTACTGCGCCCAGGGCAAGTGCTGCGACACCAGCTGCCAGGGCGCCTGCCAGTCCTGCGCCCTCGCCGGCAAGGAAGGCACCTGCTCGAACGTGCCGGCCGCGGCCGTGGACCCGAACAGCCAGTGCGTGGACAAGGGCGCCGCGGCCTGCGACACCGACGGCAAGTGCGACGGCAACGGCGGCTGCCGCATCTACGACGTCGGCACCCAGTGCAGCACCGCCGCCTGCGTCGACGGTCACCTCCGCGGGCCGCTGCGCCAGCCGGGGCATCTGCCAGCCCGGTCACCCTACTCCTGCACGCCCTACGTCTGCGGCCCGGGCAACATGTGCCTCGCCGGTTGCAGCACCTCCGCCGAGTGCCTCGGCGCCAAACGTCTGCGTCTCGGGGAGCTGCGGCAAGAAGTCGCAGGGGAGCGAGTGCGCGGACGGCGCCGAGTGCGCCTCCGGCTTCTGCGCCCAGGGCAAGTGCTGCAACGAGGCCTGCACCGCGGGCTGCAAGTCCTGCGCCCTGGCCGCCTCCCTCGGCGTCTGCACCTCGTCCCCACCGGTCAGGACCCGCTCAGCCAGTGCGCCGACCAGGCGCCCCGTCCTGCGGCACCGACGGCTACTGTGACGGCAACGGCGGCTGCCGCCGCTACGACGCGAACACCGTCTGCGTCGGCGCCGCCTGCAGCGGCACGACGTACTCGGCTCCCCGCAAGTGCAACGGGAGCGGCACCTGCGCCGCCGCCGCCAGCGAGCCCGTGCTCGCCGTTCGTCTGCGGGACCGACGCCTGCAAGTCCACCTGCACGGTCGACACCGACTGCGCCTCGCCCAACAAGTGCCTGAACGGCGCCTGCGCGCCCGACACCATCGGCGGCAACTACTACAGCCTCCAGCCGCAGCACACCTCGGGCAAGTGCGCCGAGGACAACACGTGGTCGGTCTCCGACGGCGCCTTCATCAAGCTCTGGACCAACCTCAACACCGTGAACCAGCGGTGGCGTTTCGCCTACGTGGCCAACGGCTGGTACAACATCATCAACCGCCACAGCGCCAAGTGTCTCGACATCGCGGGGCAGGCCACCGTCGACGGCGCCAAGGCGGTCCCAACGCGTGCGGGGCGGCCAACAGCCAGCAGTGGAAGCTCGTCCCCGCCGGCACCAACGTCTACCGAATCGTCAACCGCCACAGCAGCAAGGCCCTCGACGTGCTGGCGCAAGGAACGGCCGACGGCGCCGCAATCGGCCAGTGGACCGTGAACGGCACCCTCAACCAGAAGTGGCTCCTCACCTCGGTCGGCGGCGCCCCGACGATCGCCCTCTGGCGCTACTACAGCGGCAGCCTCAAGGACGACTACGAGACCACCGCCGCGAGCCCGCCCGCCGGCTACATCACGGTCGGGTCCTTCGGGTACATCTACACGACGAACCAGGTCAACACGTGGCCAATCTACTCCTGCAAGCTCGCCGGGACGAACGACAAGTTCGTCTCCAAGTATTCCAACTGCGAGGGCCAGACGGCCAACCGGCGGCCAAATCGGCTTCGTCCACGACCTCCCCGACGCCGGCTTCAAGCCGGTGTACCGCTGCTGGATCGCCGCCTGGCCGGACCACCTGCTCACCGAGTCGACGAGCTGCGAGGGCCTCGGCGGGGTGCTCGACTTCGCCGGCGTCCCGATCGGGTACGTCCGCAGCCTGCCCTGACCGGCCCGCCGCGGTCCACCTCCTCCCTCGCGCGGCCCCGCCGCGTCGAGGCGGAGGCGCGTCCCGACGTCTCTCGGGCCTGTTACCGGCCTCTCACCGGCTCGTCACCGACTCGTCACGGGCGTTGCTACCGGCCCTCCTGCCGCACATAATGCCCGCCCAGCGCCCCATCGCGACGAAAGGCACCCAGACATGCAGACAGCCAGCCAGGCGACCCGTGGTCTCTCCGGAACGTTCCGCCCCCACCGCGCCGCGTCCCTGTTCCTCCTCGGACTCCTCCTCGCCGCAGCTTGCGCCTCCCCCCGACCAGGCCGCACGCACGACCCCGCCTCCCGCCACGTCCGGGCAGGACGCCGAGCCACCGGCCGGGTCCCAGCCCGATGTCCCGGCCGTCCTCACGAGCGATGCTCCCGCCGGCCCGGCCGGCGCGCCCGACGCCGTCGATCCCGGCGGATCGCCCCGCCCCCCGGCCCCGGCGATGCCGCCGCCCCGGATTCCCCGGCCGCCGCCCCCGACGCGCCCACCGCCGCCGACGGACCGGATCCGACCGGCACCGACGCGACCGGCGGCACTCAGCCGAACGGCCGGGCCTGCCAGGCCGCCAGCCAGTGCGAGAGCGGTTTCTGCGCCGTCGAGAAGGGCGAAGGGGTCTGCTGCGACCGCGCGTGCACCGGCGCCTGCGAGACCTGCGCCGATACGGAGAGCTTCGGCACCTGCATCGCCGCCGCGAGCGGCACGGATCCCCGGGACGACTGCCCCGAGACCGACGTCTCGACCTGCGGGACCACCGGGAACTGCGACGGCGCGCGCAAGTGCAGAGCTCCGCCCCTCGGGCACCCAGTGCAAGCCGGGTCCTCTCCGGTTCCACCCATGGCCTCGCCGCGACCTGCGACGGCAAGGGCGCCTGCTCCACCCCGACGACCCAGGACTGCGCCCCCTTCAAGTGCGGGACAAACGACACCATCAACTCCCTGCGCGACCAGCGCCGAGTGCGTCTCGCCGTCTGACTGCGCCGCCGGCCTCTGCGGGCTGCTCCCCGTCGGCGCTCCGTGCAGCAAGGCCAAGCAATGTTGTGTCTGGTGTACCTCGTTCAGTCGTCTTGCTTATGAGCCGACTCCGTTGCCGACCGGCACGGGATCCGGCCCCACCGGTGCTTTCTGTTGCTCCCGCAAGGCAGACGAAACCCCGACTGGAAAGGAGGCGCTTTTGATGTTCATCCCAATGCTCGCGGAACCAAGCGATCGTTCGGCGAATTCCTTCTTCAAACGGCATCTGGGGTTGGTACCCAAGAAGGCTTCCCGCTTTTTCAACGGAGGCCAACAGGCGGCTTTTGGTGTCCCATTTATTTTGGCTCACCATATGAACCCCGGCGGGGTTGCCCACCAGGCGATTGATCAAGGTGGCCAAATCCCCGATCCGGTTTTGAACCCCGGAAGCCAAATTAAATTCCTGGCCGACCGCCGCCTCCATCTGTCCCGGCGAAGAAGGCCGTCTACGATATCCCCGACGTAACAAAAATCCCGCGTGGCGTCCGGATTTCCGGCGATGGGCAGCGACATCCCTTTCATCGCCCAAAAAATAAAATTGGGAATCACGTTGCGGTATTGGCCGGGAACCTCACCCGGCCCGTAGGAGTTAAAAAATCGGGGCTTTACGACTTTCAATCCGTAATGATGAAGGAAAAAGTTGCCGTAGAGCTCTCCCAACATCTTGGTGATCTGATAGGGCGTGGTGAGATGCCAAACAAGTCATAAAATTCTTCTTTCAGAGGAAGAGGCGCCTGGCTGCCGTAAATCGAACAACCGGAGGAAGCATAAACGAAGCGGTCGCTTTTGGTGAGGTTGGCGTATTCCAACAGGCGCAGCGTCCAAGCCCGTTCACCTGGAGATCTTGCTCGGCAAAGTCGACCGAATTCTGGTTGGCGAAAAATGCCGCCAGATGGAAAATAATCTGGGGCCGCTCCTGAAAAACCCGCTTCAGGATAATGTCATCGCTCACGCTCCTTTGACGATGAGAATATTGGAACCGGAGGGAGAATTCCAATCGTAGGCCGACGAGTAGTCGTCCAGGACAATAATCAATTTGGGCCCCAAAGCCGACAAGGCCCGGCAGAAGTTGGATCCGATGGAACCCGCCCCCCCGGTGACCAGAATAACTTTGTCGGCGTAACCTTTTAAGTAGTCCTGCATAGGGTATCCTCGGTAAGATAGATTTTTTTCATCCAATCAATGTAGCGGGCCAGTCCTTCCTCTAAATCAATTTTCGGATCATGACCCGAGACTCCCATTTTCAGGCTTTTGATGAATCTGTTAATTTCGTTTTCGTGGTGAACGGTTCCGCGTCTTTATAGGTGACAAGCCGATCATTTTTTCCCGATCAACCGAAGCACCGCGCTGGAGAGCTGCCCGATATCGGTGATCCATTCCTCACGGCCACCCAGATGATACACCTCTCCCGGAATAAAATTATCGGTGATGTTGGCGAGCGTGGTCACCGTGTCATCCACATAATCAAATATGCGCTTGTGACCGCGGTAGACCGTGTAGGGCTCGTCCTTAAGGGCCTTGTAAACCATGATGGGAATGACGCCGCGATAAGGGCTGTAATATTCGTGAGGGCCGTAACAATTGAGAGGACGCACCCTGACGGTCTTGGTTCCAAACATCTGCGCCGCGTTCAGCACCTGCAGCTCCCCCGCCCATTTGCTGATGGCGTAATCATTCATCTGCTTAATCGGCACGGTGTCCATGATGTCTTCGGTAATCCGGCCGTCGTAATCGCCGTACACCTCGCAGCTGGAAAAGAAAATCATTTTGAACTGGTGAATTTTTTGAAGCAGCGTCATGTTTTTTGTTCCGATGATATTGGTGCGCCACAGGTTTTCAAAATGAGCTTCGCCGTTCCACCGGCCGTATTCGGCCGCCAAATGATAAACGAAATCGAACCGGCTCCCTTCAAAGACGGATTCAATTGGCGGTAGGCTCCGACATCGGCCCGGCGGTGCTGAGGGTCTTCCCGGTGGAAAAGGTCCACGACCGTAACAGTGTGGCCTCGTTTTCTCAATTCTTGGGTTAGGTTGGTTCCGATAAATCCGGCGCCACCGGTGATTAAGATATGGGACATGGCTCCTCCGTCTTGAGTGTTGGATGCGGCAACACCGCTTCCAGCAATGCCGCGTAGCGTTTGGACAACACTTCCGGGTGAAGATGTTTTAAATAATACGATCGTCCGGCTTGGCCCATGGCGTCGCGTTCCGGTGGTGATAGGCGATAGAGCTTAAGCACCGCTTCAGCCAACGCCTCCGGGTTGAGCGGAGGAACCACCAACCCGGCTCCGCTTGAAGAGATCAGGTCCGCCGCATCTCCTTTCACGCAAGCGAGGATGGGACGTCCGCTGGCCAAGGAAGACTGGGTTTTCCCGGGAATCGTGACATCAAAAAGAGGATCATCTGAAAGATGAATCATCACAGCCGAAGACGAGGCATACAACGTCGGCATTTCGCTCATTGGGAATCCCAGGACAGAGGCGAATATTCGAAAGCCCTTCTCGTTCAACCGTTCGTTTCAGGTCGTAGTACTCCACGGCAATTGGCGCTGCCTGGTCTCTTCGTTCAGTTACGTATTGCTCTGACGTTCGAATGGGTGGGGGACCGCGAGGCGAACAAGCCGCCCGATCGGTGGGCCCAGGACGCGTCGGAGGAGTACGCCGCTCTCTGGCAGAGGCCTCCAGTCCGAGGCGGACGCCGCCGCGAAAGCCCTGGGCCGGCCGCCGCAGGACGCGCCGAAGAGCGCCTGAACGCCTTCCGGCGCCTCTCGGCGGTGGTGCCCGACCGGGGACGCGGCCGGCGAGCGCTGCTCCTCCTCGATCCGGACGGCGCGCCCGCGGCCTGGTCGGGAGAAGGACTGCTGCACGAGCCGGCGCCGGAGGAGGTGCCGCGCAGCGGCCGGGCGTTCAAGGCGAGCTTCACCGCCGTCACCTTCCTGGCCGTCGGAGCCGCTGCCGTCCGACCGGCAGGCGCGGCGGCCGTGGCGGGTCGTGGCCGGCGCAGAGCTTCCCGTCCGACCGGCTGCCGTTCCCGGGCCTGCCCAGGGCACTGCGCTGGTCCCTTGTCCAGAATCGCGGCGAGGGCGGCTGGCGGGGATGCTCCTGGTGCCGTCCGAATCGCCTCCCTACATGGTGGTCAAGCGGGCGGCCGGAGGCATGCAGCCGCCGTTCCCTGGACCCGCCGGGTGGTCTGGGGCGCCATCGCGTTCTCGCTGCTCGCGCTCGCCGTCATGCGGAGCCCGGGTGTTGACGGCGGCCGGATTCGGAGCGGCGGGGGAGGGCCGGGGCCGGCTCGCCGTCCTCGTCTTCGTCGGGGTACTTCGCGGCCGGCATGGCCGCCGGATTCTCGTGGACGGTGATCGCCCTGTCCAGCGCGGGTTCTCGCCCTGGCGATGGCCGGCTTGGCCGGAATCTCCGCCCCCTCCTGGTGGCGAGAGCATTTTGCCGCCGTGGGTCGCGGGCCGCGGTGCCTCGGCCGCGCTTCTGCTGTTCGGCGCCGCCTGGGCTCTTTCAGCGCAACGGCGAGCCGATCGATCTGGGCTCCGCCGTCTTCCTGGGCACCGAGGCGTTCGGCTACCGGCTCGCGTTCGCGGCGGCGGCCTTCGGCCTCATCTGTCTGGCCGGCAGGTACTCCGTCGGCCCGCCGTCGCCTCCGCGTGACCGCTGGGCCTGGGCCGGCTCGGCTCTGCTGCTGCTGGGAGCCGCGCTCTGCGACACCCCGCTGGCCGCCCTGCCGCTGATCGCCGCCGGCACCGCGGCAGCCGCGCTCTACGCCGACCGGCGGCGGATGGGGGAGGGCCTCGCGGTGGCCGCGGTGGCGCTGCTGGCCGTGCTCGCCGCGGCCGGGATCTGGGAGACCGCCTATCGCCTGGCGTTGCGGCGCTGGTCGGAGACCGTGCTGCTCAACAAGGTCACCCCTCCGTCCCGGGGTGAGATGGAGGCGCTGGGCAAGGAGATCCAAGGCCATTTTGCGCGGATCGACCTGGCGGCGCTCGTCCCGCGTGCTCCGGCCGGCCTGGAGCGCCAGGATCTCGCCTACGCGCTGTGGCGGAGCTCGCCGCTCGCGCGGCCTTATTCCTTGTCCGCGCTCGTGGTGATGCCGCTGGAAGGCGAGCCGTCCTTCTTTTCGTTCGGCATGCCCCTCACGCAGGGGAAGGTCGATTGGAGCCCGGAGCGCTGGCGCGGCCTCGGCCTGCCGCTTTGGGAGGAGAGCCCGGTCTCCGGCGAGATCGGTCTGAAGCTGGCGGGAAAACCCTGGGGAAAGGCCCACTTCTCGCTGATGCCCCGGCCCGGATTCGAGCTGCGCGACCGCCGCCGGCTCGGTGAAGCCGAAGTCGGCCTGCTCAAAGGCGGGCCGGCCGCGGACCCGGTCCAGGAGCTGCTGGAGCCGGCGGTCTACGCGCTCTACACCCAGAGCGGCAGCCCGTCCCTGTCTCCCTGGGACAGAGACGCCGCGCCTGGCGGAGCGACTGCGGCCGAGCGGCGGCCGGGGCTCGGCCATCGTCAACACGCCGGTGGGCCGCGCCCGCGCCTACAGCCATATGACGCTGGGTGTCTGGGAGGTCATCTACCTGCCGTTCCTGCCGCCGCTGTCCGCGGTGGAGCGGACCTCGAACTCGGTGCTGGGCGTCCTCCTCATCCTGACCCTGGCCGCGCCGCCGGTCCTTTTGCTGTCCCTGCCCCGCGCCTCCTTCCGTGCGCTCCTGGGCCGGGTGCTGCGCTCGTATTCGAAGCGGCTGATCATCGTCTACACGGTCCTTCTCCTCGTGCCGCTGGTCCTCCTCAACGCCGTCCTGGTTCGCTCCCTGGAGAAGCGGCTAGCCGGCAACAGCGCGCGGCGGGCGAAGCGGCGCTGGCTTCGGCCCAGCGGGTCCTGGGCGAGCGGCTGCTCAGCTCGAACCCGGCTTCGGCGTCGGCACCGCGCTCGGCGACCGGCTGCTCTCGGCCTCTCCGGGTCATCCGCCACGAGATGAGCCTGTACTGGGGGAGCGACGTCTACGCCTCGAGCAAGCGGGAGCTGTTCGCGGCCGGACTCCTGCCGCGGCGCATCCCCGGTGAGATCTCTGCCGGCTCGCCTTGCGGGGCGACGGCCTGTCGGCGCGCACGAACCGGATCGGCACGAGCCTACCTGGAGATCTACGCACCGCTCGCGCCGCCGGGCTCCCGAGCGCGGAGCGCCTCTTCCTCTCCATGCCGCTCCTCGCGCAGCAGGAAGAGGCGCCGACAGGGGCTGGGCACCTCCGTCGGCGCCGCTGCCATGACTGCGGACTATTCCTGCTCCTCGTGGCCGTCGGCACCCGGCTGGCCCGCGACTTCACCCGTCCGATGATGGAGCTGGTCGAGGGGACGCAGCGCATCGCCGGAGGCGCGCGGCGTTGCTCGAGCTCGCTCCCGAACGAGCTGGAGCTCTCCGCCCTGGTCAAGGCGGTGGACAGATGGCGCTGCGGATCGCCGAGGGCCGCGAACAACTCGTGCGGGAGAAGCGGGTGGTCGAGCGGATCATCAAGAACGTCACCTCCGGCGTGGTCTCGCTCGACCGGGGGGCGCCGGGTGCTGCTGCCAACGCGTGGCCGCCGAGCTGCTCGACGTCGCGGTAGGCGAGGCGATCGACGATCGCGGAGGGCGACGAGAGGCTCAGCCCCGGTCGCCGCCTTCTTGCGCCAGGCCGTCGAGCGCCAGGGGGAGCTGGCGCGGGCGACCGTCCGCCTCGGCGGCCCGGGGGCGGCGAGCGCGAGTGGTCGCTCGTCTGGGTGCCGCCGCCCGGCGACAGTGAGCCCTCGGCGCTCCTCGTCGTCGAGGACACCTCCGAGGTGCTGCGCGCCCAGCGGCTCGAGGCCTGGGCCGCGATGGCGCAGATCATCGCCCACGAGATCAAGAACCCGCTCACGCCCATCCGGCTCTCGACCGAGCATCTGCGGGAGGTCTGGAGGCGCGACCGCGCGCACTCGACCGAGGTGTTCGACCGCTGCACGGACAACATCCTGCGCCAGGTGGAGGAGTTGCGCTCGATCGCCTCGGAGTTCTCGACCTACAGCCGCATCCTGAGCTCGTTCGGGTCCCGGGCGATCTCGCCCAGACCGTGCGCGGAGGTGGTGGAGGGCTACCGGGCGGCGCCGCCCGAAGGGGTGAGCGTCGAGCTGGAAGCGGACGGCCCGATTTCGGCCCGCTTCGACGCGAAGCTCCTCGGCCGGGCGGTGCGCAACCTGATGGAAAACGCCCTGCGCGCCAGCGCCGGAAGCGGCCGGGTCACGGTGCGCGTGGAGCTGCGGGACGGACGGCCCGGATCGCCGTCCAGGACGAAGGCCCGGGCGTCCGGCCGGAGAACCTGCCGCGGATCTTCGACCCCTATTTCTCAACCCACGACACCGGCACGGGCCTGGGCCTGCCGATCGCCCGCAGGGTGGTGGAGGAGCACGGCGGCACGATCACCGCCCGCAACCGGAGCGGGCGGGGGCTGGAGGTGGTGATTACTCTTCCTACCGCCGCTTGACCTTGAGCGTCCGCCGCCTGCCGCCGAGGGAAACCCGCGGCTTGGGCTCGACGTAGGGCGCGACCCCGGGCACCGTGCAGCGCGGGATCGTCTGCGCCGATCGCGTCCTCGATCTCGCGTGGCCATCCGGGGTCCTGCCAGGTGGCGATCGTCGACACGATGCCCGAGTGCGTCGGCGCGCGCGGTGCGGCCCGCGCGATGGACGTACTCCTCCACCGTCTCGGGCATGTCGAAGTTGATCATGTGAGTGATGCCCGGGACGTCGATGCCGCGCCCCGCGATGTCGGTGGCGACGAGGATGCGGTGCTGCCCTTCGCGGAAGCTCTCGAGCGCCTCCACGCGCCGCCCCTGGGAGCGGTCGGAGTGGATGCGCGCCACCGGGTGTCCCTCGTTGTGAAGGATGTGGTAGATCCACTCGGCGTCGATCTTCCGCTGGACGAAGACGAGCGTCGAGCCGAGCTCCTCGTGCAGCAGCGCCCGGAGGCAGGGGCGCTTGTTGTCGACGTTGACGACGTAGAGCCGGTGGCTGAGGCCCGTCGCGGCGCGCGCCTTCCGGGATGATGTCGATCCGCTCCGGGTCGCGGAGCATCGTCCGCGCCAGCTCCTCGATCGCCGGCGGCATCGTGGCGGAGAACATCATCGTCTGGCGTTCCGCCGGGACGCGCCGCAGGATCTGCCGCACCTGGGGCAGGAAGCCGAGGTCGAGCATGTGGTCGGCCTCGTCGAGGATCAGCGTCGTCGACCTTGCTGACGTCGATGGTGCGGCGCTGCATGTGGTCGTACGAGCCGGCCCGGCGTGCGACCACGATGTCGGGCTTCGCCTTGAGCGCGTCGATCTGCGGGCCCATCTTCACGCCGCCGATGAGGCAGGCCGACTCGAGCTCGTGGTTCTTCCCGAAGAGGTCGATGAAGGTCTGCGTCTGGAGCGCGATCTCGCGCGTGGGCGAGATGATGAGGCCGCGAACGCCCTTCGCCGTGCGTCATCCGCTCGGCGAGCGGGAATCACGAAGGCCGCGGTCTTGCCCGAGCCGGTCTGCGCGAGCCCGATGAGGTCCTGCCCCGCGAGCGCGAGGCGGATGATCTCCGACTGGATCGGGGTGGGGTGCTCGAAACCGAGCCGCTTCACGATGCGCAGGATGGGCTCGCTCAGGCCGAGCGACGAGAAGGGCTTGTCGATGGTCCGCACCGGATGCTGCGGGATCGCCACCGGCAGGAGCGCGTCCTTCGACAGCTCGTCGTCCGAGTGCCTCTTCGGACGGGTGGGCGGAGCGGGCGCGGCGGCAGGGGCGAGCTTCAGCGCGAGCGGCGGAAGGAGCAGGGCTGGCTCGGATACCGGCTTGGATACCAAAGCCGGCGTTTTGGGCTCGGCCCTGTGTTCGGTCCTGGCTGGAAGGGAAGGCGGCGCCTCGGGCATCCCCTCGGGCATCCCGAGGCCGCGGCGCAGCAGCTCGACGATCGTCCGGTTCATGGAGCTTCCGGCGCGATCCTTCTCTTCTTCGATGGCGGCGAGGACGTCCTGCGGGATGTTGCGGATGATCAGATTTCTCATTGAGTGACTGGTATGCGTGTCCAAGCTACTCATCCTACTGGTGCAGGGCTTCGCAGTCAAGGCGCGTTCCGCTTGGGTTCCGCCGGGGTTCCGCCGGCCGGGAGAGGCGAATCGGTCCTAGAATGAGGGCCACGGGCCCGCGGGTGGCCGTGGAAAGGACGGATTCGATGGGTGCTTCGAAGAGAAAGACACTGCTGTTCGTTCCGCTTCTCCTGGCGTTGTCGCAGACGGCGCAGGCGCAGCTCTGGCGTGGTCCGGCGGCGATCGAGGTCCGGGCCGAGGACAAGGGGAAGCCGGCCGTGGGAGGTGAGGTGAGGCTCAAGTTCCTGGACATGGAGCCGCCCGCCGGTCCGGCCCCGGTCAAGCTCGACAGCCGTGGCCGCGCCGTGGTCGGCTCGCTGGCGGAGGGCCGCTGGCGGGTCGAGGTAGAGCCGGGAAGGCGCGATGACCTACCGCGCCGAGATCCTGGTGCGGCGGGACGGCAAGCCCGATGTCATCGACGCCGTCCAGCACAACGTACCCGGGGGCCATCTCCATGATGGAGGTCAAGCTCTCCCGCGGCCGAGGTGGAGCCGCGCCTCCGCCGCGGATGGCGGCCGAGACCCCGCCACCGCAGTCGGTTCCCGTCGCCGCCGCGGAGCCGCTCCGTCCCGCTCCGGTCCCCGACGAGCCCGAGGCAGGAGCCCGCGCCCGAGCGTCCCGGCGCCCCCGCAGCCGCGGCCGGCTCCTGAACCCGAGCCGGAGCGTCCGGCGCCGGCCCCGCCCGTGGTGGCTCCGGCAACTCCGCCGGTCGTCCAGGAGCGTCCGGCTCCGGCTCCGTCGCCTCAGCCGAAACCCACCCCCACGCCGGCTCCAGTTCCGGCGCCGGTCCAGGCTCGCCGGCGGCTCGCCCGGCGACGCCGGTGCCTCCGCCCTCTCCCGCTCCTGTTCCCACGCCGGCCTCCCCCGTGCTCCGGCGTTCGTTCCAGGACCGCACCTGCATGGAGTGCCGGCCCGGAGAGTCGTCTCTCTCCGTCAACCTCCTGGCGTCTCCGTCGTCGGCCGGCTGCGGCGACGGCCTGCGCGACAGTCTCACCCGCCTCATCCATCGGCGATTGCCGCCATGGGGGAGGGCTGCCATCTGCTGAGGATCGATCTCCCGAGGAACGCGCGCTTCATCGGCTACCGCTACGAGGTGCAGGACGGCGGCCAGGGCTCCGACTGCCTGGCCGGCAAGGCTGCCCGGCCGGTGGACGCTGGCCCTTGGATCCCGTCCTGAGGAGAGACGGTGCCGGAACGACCACCGTGGCCACGGCCTTCGAGAACCGGGGAGACCGCGAGCGCCGCGCCGTGCTGACGATCTACTTCAAGGAAGGCGGTGGCGCGGACGCACCGCGGCCGATCATGCCGCCGAAGCCGAAGTAGAGCTCGGGCCGCGGAGGCCGCGGACCGGCGGCTTCTCCTCCGGGTAGAATAGCTGTAGAATGAGAGAAGGATCGGAGATCTATGATGGCACGGCACCGGACTCAGCTATTCCTCGACGACGACCAGTACGAAGCTGTGGCTCGCCTGGCCCGGGCTGGGGAGCACTCCATTCCCGAGCAGGTCTACGCTCTTCTGCAGGTCGCCATCGCTCAGGTCATGGAGCCCGCGACTCAACGGATGGCGGCTCTGGAAGGGCTCAATGCTCTTCGGCGCTCCATCGAGTCCCGAAGCGGTCTCCAATCCGGTGATCCCATCGCCGAAGCCAGGACGGAGCGCGAGAGGCAACGGAACCCTTTCTTCAACCGGCCGGGTGGACGTGAGACTGATCCTCGACGCTAACGTCTTGGTTGCTCTTGTGGTTCCAATGGCCGTTTCGGACAAGGCGGCCGAGCGGGTGGCTGCCTGGCTCGCGAGTGGCCAGGAGCTCTACGCCCCGGCCCTCTGGAGCTATGAGGCGGTTTCCGCGATCCGCAAGTACGTGTCGGCAGGTGTGCTCGGCAATCAGGAAGCGTTTGCCGCGGTCAACCACCTCCTGACTCTCGGTGTGCAAGATGTCGCCCCGACCGTCACCTTGCACAGGCGAGCGCTTCTGTGGGCCGAGCGGCTGTCTGACTCGTTGCCTATGATCCCGCTTATCTTGCCGTGGCAGAAGAGCTCAAAGGGCCCTTCTGGACCACTGACGGCAAGCTCGCGAAGAAATCCCGTGCCCTGGGAATCGACTCGATCTCGACCTGGCTGAGCCCGATGTGGAATCCTCGGGAACGCCTCAGCCTCAGGCCAGCGCGTCGAGGCCTAGAAGAAGGGGCTGAGGCGACGAGCCGCTGTCCCGGCTGCCAGTCTTTGGTGCTCAGTCCGAGGGGAGTCCTTGCCCCCGTGGAGGGGGCCTGCCCTCGTGAGGGCAGTCGTTACCCTGGTGAGGGGAACGGTTGCCCCTATGAGAGCAGTCGTTGCCCTCGCGAGGGAGTCGTTGCCCCCACAAAGGGAGTCCTTGCCCCGGTGAGGGGATACGTTGCCCTAATCAAGGCAGTTCTTGCCCTCATGGGGCAGTCGCTACCCTGCATGAGGGGAGTCATTGCCCTCGCGAGGGGAATCACTGCCCTCCCTTCCGGAGTGGCTCAGGTTTGAATCGGGAGTGCCCTGCGGCACGTAGCCAGCCGACCCTGAGTCCGGGACGTAGGCGACGAGCCGCTGCCCCGGCCGCAGGATCTTCTTGGTGCTCAGCCCGTTGGCGGTGAGGATGTGGTCGAGGCTCACTCCGAGCCGCCGGGCGATGGCCGCCAGATTGTCGCCGCTGCGGACCTTGTAGGTGCGCAGCTCGTAGTCCTGGCTCGGGAAGATGTGCAGCTTCTGACCGGCCTTCACCTTGCGGCTGCGCAGATCGTTCCATCGCAGATGTCGTCGTCGCGCACCGAGAAGACCTCGGCGATGTCCGCGAGGGAGTTGCCGGCCTTCACGGTGTAGACGATCCGCGCCGTGTTCTTGTCGGCGGGAATCATCAGGCGCTGGCCGACGCTCAGGGTGTAGGGGCTGCGGATGCCGTTGGGCTTCGCCAGCGCGGTGATATCGAGGTCGTACCGCCGGGCGATGGAGCTGAGAGTGTCGCCCCGTTTGACCACGTAGCTGCGGCTCGGGGCCGGGCGGCGTTCGGTCCTCGCTTCGCGCACGCCGAGCTCGGGGACCGTATTGGAGGCCAGGACGACCTCGGGGTCGGGCGGCATGGCGGCGAGCGCGGCCTGAAGCTGGGCTCCGGCTCCCACCGGCAGGTACAGGGGAAAGTTGCGGCCCGGCGTGAAGCTGACGCCGGATCGAGGTCGGTGTTGGCGAGCCGCAGGTGAACGAGATCCATGCCGGCCATCTCGGCGATGCGGGCGACCGCCATCACCTGCGGCACGACCGCGATCTCGTAACGCTGCTTCATCTCGTCTTCGGTGGGAAGGTTGAAGCCGAAGCGGACCGGGTCGGAGTTGATGACCGCGGCGCCCATCATAGCAATACGTAGGGCTTCTTCTGTCATGTACTTCGTTCAGTTACGTATGTCTCTGAGCGCGGGTCAGCAGGAACACGACGACGGAAGTTCCGCCGAGGATGGCCGTGCCCCCCCCGAAGAAGAGCAGATTCTTGACAGGTTCCTGGATCGGCGACAGGAGGATGACGATGGCGCCCACGATCACCGCGGCCGCAAGGGCATACAGGAGCCGGACGGACCACCACGGGGTCAGCATACCGGGGAGTTCACGGGGGAAGTACGCCGCATGCGTGCCGGCTCACGGGGAAGATGAGCGCGAACGATGCGGCGAACATCACCGACCGCATCAGCGAGAACCACGACGGCCCCACGTCACGTTGCACGTACACCATGCTGAAGAAGAATCCGATCAGCACCAGGTCCAGGCCCACCAGGCGGGCGGCGATCAGCTGAGGCCGCTTCAGGAGAATGAACGATCCGACGGCGAAGATCACCAGTCCCGTCAGGCTCATGATGAGCACCGGCAGCGGGAAACCGAATGCCGCCATGGTCACATGGAGGCGCATCGGGACATCGTCGCGCACGATGTCATAGTCCAGGGCTTTGCCGCTCTGGCCCTGCCGCATCAGCAGGTCGGCTTCCTGGGCATTGGTGAACTTCTGGCCGTTGATGGCGACGATCCGGTCCAGCAGGTGCATCCCGGCCCGGTCCGAGGCTCCTCCAGGGGTGACGTCGACCACCACCACATGATCCTCGAGGAGGCGAAAGTTGGCGGTATCGCGGAGTGCTTTCACACGGACGTTGAACAGTTGGCTGGAGGTCCTCAGGGGAGGAGTGTAGGCCCGCACATAGACGACGGAGTCCGCCGGGAAACCCTTGAAAGCCGACAAGAGATCCCGCGGACCGTTCACCCGGAAGAGATACGCGCCCGTCGGGATGGTGTCAGGGATCGTCTTGCCGTGGTCCTTCAGAAAGGTGGACGCAGGGATCGGCCGGACGACAAAGTAGTTGGTCGGAGGGCTGGCGAAGAGATTCTCATCGGTGGCCGAATCGGCGAACCGGTAGAACGTCATCAACGACGTTCCGAGCAGGAAGATGACCAGGGAGGCCAGGAGCCCCCGGAGGGCGACGGGATGCAGTGTCGGGGTTCTCATGTCTGAATATACGCAACGGGCGTGTCATTTGTTGGAGCTGCAGCGGTCGTCGGACGATTGATTCTCCCGTCCAGTTCAGGGGTATGTCAAAGTGAACCGAACGAAAGAAGCTGCGGGAGCAACAAAACGGCACATATGATGTTCGGTCGGAGGAGCGCGGTTCGCGCCAGACGGGACAGGGGATTGATTATGCCGTGCCCGTGGCGTAGCTTTCTCCATCCCCGGCGCCCTCGGGGGCAGGGCGCTACCTACTCTGTTTCAATCAGCACCGCGGAGAACACCATGAAGCGCATAGTTTTCTCGTACTTGTTACCTCTCTCGTTGCGACACAGGTCTTCCCGGACGAGCAGAAGACGTTCATTCGTGAGTATACCTACAATGCAAGCGAAGTCGACAGCAAGGTCACGGCTCGCGCAATGGCTCTTGAGCAGGTGAAGCGGCTGCTGCTGAGGAAGTCGGTGCCTACGTTGAAAGCGAACTCATAACGCGAGAAGGAAGAGCGGATTCTGCGTGGGACCTCCGATCTCACTGAGAATACCAACAACAGGATTCGCAGCATCGTCGCAGGTGTCACGAGACGAAGATCCTGCGGGAAAACTGGACGGGCGAGAGCTACTTCGTCAAAGCCGAGATCAAGGTCGATCCGGATCACCTGAAACAGCAACTCCTCCGCATCGGGAGTGATGGAGAGCAAGGTCAAAGAGCTTGAAGATGCCCGGAAAGGTCGCGGACGAAGCGCTCGCAGACGGCGAGACGATTGCAGGCGGAGATCTCGACGCTCCGCAATGAGGTTGAGAAGATGAGGGTCACCAGAGAGTATGCGTCGGAAACTGCGACACTCTCAGGCCATCAGACTGGTTCAACAAAGCATATCAAGCGCGGAAATGGCAAAAGACTATGCTGGCGCACTGTCGGGATACACCAAAGCAATCGAACTGAAGGCGGACTACGCAGATGCGTACCATAACAGGGGTTGGGCCAGGGAAAAGCTCGGAGACTGACCACGGAAGCGATTGCGGACTATTCCAGAGGAATTGAACTGAAACCAGAATTTGCAGAGGGCTACAAGTACAGGGCGGTCGTCAAAGGAGTAAATCTCGGGGACTATCAGGGAACGAATGCAGACGCCACCAGAGCGATCGAACTGAAACCGGACTACGCGGATGCCTACTTCTACAGGGGGTGGGCCAAGGGACAGCTCAGTGACTACCACGGGGCGAAAGCGGACTATACCAGGGCAATTGAACTGAAGCCGGACTATGCAGATGCCTACCTTAACAGGGGGTGGCTCAAGGAGAAGCTCGGAGACTACGACGGAGCGGTTCGGACTATTCCAGAGGAATCGAACGGAAACCAGACTATGCAGAGGGCTACAAGTACAGGGCGGTTGTCAAAGCAGTAAACCTCGGGGACTATCCGGGAGCGCTTGCAGATGCCACCAGAGCGATCGAACATGAAACCGGACTACGCGGATGCCTACTATGTACAGGGGGTGGGTCAAGGGACAGCTCCGTGACTACCATGGGGCGAAAGCGGACTATTCCAGGGCGATTGAACTGAAGCCGGACTATGCCGATGCCTATGGCGGTAGAGGAGATACATGGGATGCGCTCGGGGACAAGCAGCGAGCCAACGCTGACCGGCAGAAGGCCAGAGACCTCCGAGAGTCCAATCCCCGGTAGGAGGGGGCCCTTCTGTGGATGACCGGCGGCCACGTCACTGTTCCACCAATCGGATAACCATGCGCACTCGATGCCTGCCGCTGTTGGCCGTTTTGTCTCAACGTTTGCGGGCCTCGCGCAGAAGCGCCGGACAGGGATCCCTGCGGGTATCCGGACAGCGCCTCGGCCATGTTCCGCGCGGCCGTGCTGCCGGGATACGGGTACGGGTTCGACACGCTCCGGAAGGACTCGCCCGCTGGGCGCCAAGCCCGTTCGTCCGCGTGGATTCGATCGGCGAATCGGTCCAGCATCGCGGCCTGTTCATGCTGACCATCCAGGACACCGTCGAAAGCCTGACGTCCCGGAAACGGGTCTGGATCCACGCGCGGACGCATCCGAACGAGGTGCAGGGGAGCTGGGTGACCAACGAGATCATCGCTCTCCTCCTGTCGGGTGCCGGACTGGCCCGGGAGCTTCGCTCCGCCTGCGTGTTCAACATCCTGCCGATGTACAATCCCGACGGCGTGGAGCTGATGAAGGACCGGCAGAACGCCAACGGGGTGGACATCGAAAGCAACTGGGCCGTCGTTCCGGGGGAGCGGGAGGTCCAGGTGCTGAGGGCGAAATTCAGTGCGCTGAAACTCGAGCCGAACCCTATCCAGGTGGCCCTGAACATGCACTCGGCATACGGGAGCGCACGGTACTTCGTCTATCATGCGGCGGGCGGCACGACCGCCTACTACGCTTCCAGGGAACAAGCATTCATCAACGGTGTCCGGTCCTACTTCCCGGGCGGCATCATGCCCTGGGACCACTTCGTCTCGTGGGTCAACGCCCCGTCGACATCATATCCGGAGAGCTGGTTCTGGCAGAACCACCGGGAGGCGGTCATGGCCCTGACGTACGAGGACATGAACTCCGCCGCTGCGCGAGCCTTCGACTCGACCGCCTTTGCCATCCTGCACGGCATCGGAGATTTCCTGGCCGTGACCTTTCCCCCGATGGCGGTCCAGCTGCGTGAGCGGGAGCCGGACGAAGAGCCCTCGATCTGGTGTTATCCGAACCCCTTCAACGCGAATTCGGAATTCGGGTTTCGGATCACGGAGGGCGGATGGGTCCGGGTGATCGTGTATGACCTGCTCGGCAGGGAGGTCTCGCGGGTGGTGGAGCGTGAGCTGGGGCCCGGGACGTACACGGCCCGGCTGGACATGGGTTCGATGGCAAGCGGGATGTACGTCGTCAGGCTCCTGCACGGCGGTGGATCCCGCGCGCTCAGGGTGGTGTTGACCCGGTGAAGTGGTTCAGGCACGACGGCGAGGAGATGCCATGACGATCCCGGTCCAGAAGGAGTTCTCTCTGTCCCCACGCGGGCGAGGGTTCCATCTGATCACGCGTGAGGTGCTGGAACAGCTCCCCGAGCTCGACGCGATCTCGCGTGGAATACTGCATCTGTTCATCCTGCACACCTCCGCCTCGTTGACCATCAACGAGAACGCGGACCCGAGCGTACGGGAGGACCTGGAGCGCCACTTCAGCGAACTCGCTCCGGAGAACGTCTCGTACTACACGCACGATACCGAGGGACCCGACGACATGCCGGCGCACATCAAGGCATCGATGCTGGGGAACAGCCTCTCGATCCCGATCACCGACGGGCGGCTGCGGCTGGGGACCTGGCAGGGGATCACCCTGTGCGAGCACCGGGACGACGGCGGTTCCCGGCGTCTGGTGGCGACCATCATCGGTGAATGACCGCGGACGACAGAACGATCGCCAGGAACCACAGAGGCTAGTTCTCGACCAGGGCTCCGTGCCTTCGTGTCTCCGTCGCGGTCAGCTGGGCGGTGACAGATTCGCCGTGCTGGCTCAGGTCCAGTCCCGTCTTTTCCTGTTCGGGGCTCACCCGGATGGGGATCAGCAGGTCCACGATCTTGTAGAGTGCGAGCGAGCCCAGGAAGGTGAAGGCAGACACGATCACCAGTCCCTGCAGGTGAGCCAGGAGCAGTGCCGTCTGACCGGAAGCCAGTCCCACCTCCTTCGCGAACACCGCTGTGGCCAGCATTCCCACGATCCCTCCGATCCCGTGGCACGGGAAGACGTCCAGGGTGTCGTCCAGCGTTGACCGTGACTTCCAGAACACCGCCAGGTTGCTCACGAGGCTCGCGACGGCGCCGATCGCGATGCTGGCGCCCACGCTCACGTACCCCGCGGCGGGGGTGATGGCGACCAATCCGACGACGGCTCCGACGGAAGCGCCGAGGGCGGAGGGTTTGCGTCCGAGCAGGGCGTCAAGGAGATCCAGGCCAGTGCTGCCGCTGCCGAGGCGGTGTTGGTGGTGGCGAACGCGAGCACCGCGGACTCCGTGGCGCCGAGCGCCGACCCGGCGTTGAACCCGAACCAGCCGAACCAGAGGAGCCCCGTTCCCAGGATCACATAGGGGATGTTGGCGGGGGCATGCTTCTCCCCGTGCAGATGCGAGCGTCGCCTCCCGAGGTAGAGGGCGCCGGCCAGCGCGGCGAATCCCGCCGACATGTGTACCACGGTCCCGCCGGCGAAATCCAGTACCCCCAGCTTCCTCAGGAACCCATCGGGGTGCCAGGTCATGTGCGCGAGCGGCGCGTAGATGAGCAGCGAGAAGAGGATCATGAAGGCGAGGTACGAGGAGAAGCGGACCCGTTCGGCGAATGAGCCGGTGATCAGCGCCGGGGTGATGATCGCGAACTTGAGCTGGAACATCGCGAAGAGCAGGAGGGGGATCGTGGGGGAGAGGGCCGGGTGCGTTCCGGTCCCGACGCCGCGGAACATGAAGAAGGTCCGCGGGTCTCCGATCACCCCGCCCAGGCTGTCGCCGAACGCCAGGCTGAAGCCGACCACCACCCAGAGGATGCTGATCACGGCCATGGCGATGACGCTCTGGAGCATCGTGGAGATGACGTTCCTCGAACTGACCATGCCGCCGTAGAAGAAGGAGAGCCCGGGGGTCATCAGGAGGACGAGAGCCGTGGCGGTGAGCATCCACGCAACATCCGCGGGGTTGATCGGCCCGCCGCCGTGGTCCTCGGGGGCGGGGGAGAGCATGACGCCTGCGGCTGCGGCAAGCACAAGAAGGGCAAAAGCGGTGGTCCAGAACGGGCGCATCGGTCTCCTCCGGCTTCTCTGATGTAAGGTGATCGGTTGAACAACTTACAAAATGTAGGGTATTGATGCAATACGCCTTAGAAAATTAGGCTCCGAAATGGGATGACCCCGATCCGGCGTCCCGGCGGCGGCCGGACTTCCTTGACATTGGGGCGATTTCTAGGGATTTTCCATCGCCACCTCAGTTCTCCCACTGATCGCCGACCGCATGGTTCACCTCGTGTCAGATGGATCCGCCTCCGGTGCGCCGGGAGGGCGGTTGTGACCCCCCGCGAACGGTTCATCGCCGCGCTGGAACGCCGTCCGCTGGCGGGTCCCGTCCCGCATTTCGAGCTGGTCTTCTTCCTGACGATGGAGGCGTTCGGGCGGGTCCATCCGCTGCACCGGAACTACGCCCAGTGGGACCAGATGGAGGAACGGGAGCGGCAGCTCCACCGGGAGGACATGGCGGACCTCTACCTGCGGACCGCAGAACGGTTCGGACACAGCGCGATCTTCCTGCATCCCAACCCGGATACCGTCGACGAGGCCTGCCGCCTCATCGACCTCGTGCGGGCCCGCAGCGGCGACCGGTACTTCCTGATGAAACACGGCGACCCGACGTTCGAGATCCCCGACGGCAGCCACCTCGAGCAGTTCTCCTACCGCCTCGCGGACGATCCGGCGGGACTGCACGATGAGGCGCGGCGCCGCGTGGACCGCTGGACGGCGGAGGCCGAGCGGTTCCGGGCCCACGGGGGGCTGGACGGTTTCGCCCTCTGCTCCGACTATTGCTTCAACGAAGGGCCCTTCCTGCGACCCGCCCTCTTCGCGGAGTTCATCACCCCCTATCTGGCGGAGACGATCGCACGCTACCGCGCGATGGGGTTCTACGTGATCAAGCACACCGATGGCGACATCCGCCCGATCGTCGACCAGCTTGTGGGATCCAATCCCCACGCCCTGCACTCCATCGACCCGCAGGCGGGGGTCGACCTGGCCGACATCAAGCGCCGGTTCGGCGGCCGGGTCTGCCTCATCGGGAACGTCAATTGCGGGCTGCTCCAGTCAGGGACCGATGAAGAGGTGGTCGAGAACGTCCGCGCTTCGCTCCGCGACGGGATGCCGGGGGGCGGATACATCTTCTCCACCAGCAACTGCATCTACACGGGACTCCCCCTGAGTCGGTACGAATTGATGCTAGAAGTATGGAGAGGCCAGGCGGGCCACGGCCGCCCGGAAGACCACCAGAGACCGGGAATCGAATCATTCGTAACGTGATGTCACGGTGAAAAGGAGTTCGCCATGCATTTCCAGCCATCCAAGATCGCCCTTCAGGAGATCACCCAGTTCCTCGAGAAGATCGAACAGTCGGTCTATGAACCGCTCGCCGACCTTGAGCTCACCGCCTGGACCACCAAAGAGCCCGTTCCCTTCAAGGAGCGGGAACAGGGAAAGAAGGCCTTCCCGAAGAAGGGGGAAAAGTGGGGGGAACTCTTCGATTGCGCCTGGTTCAGATTCACCGGGACGGTTCCCTCATCGGCCGCGGACCGGGAGATCGTCCTCCTGATCGACCTGAGCGGCGAACTGCTTGTCGTGGACGCGGAGGGGAATCCTGACCAGGGGCTTACCACCGCCGCGTCCTTCTACGACTTCTCCCTGGGGAAGCCCGGCAAGAGGGTCTACTATCCCCCCAAACCGCTTCGCCCGGGACACCGGATCGATCTCTGGGCCGACGCGGGGAACAACGATCTGTTCGGGATCCTGCAGAACAACGGAACCGTCCAGGAAGCGTGTGTCGCCGCCTACCACCCGGACCGGTTCGCCCTCTCCCACGACTACAGCGTCCTGCTCGACCTGTTGCAGCAGCTCCCGCCGTCGTCGGCGCGTCACCAGAAGATCCTGTTCGCCCTCTGGAACGCGAAGCAGGAGCTGGTGGATCTCTCGGCCGACCGCGTCGCCGGCGCCCGCGGGCACCTGGCGAAAGAGCTCCACAAGAAGAACGGCGACGTCTCTCTCCGTTTCTCCGCCATCGGGCACGCCCACCTGGACCTGGCGTGGCTCTGGCCGATGCGGGAATCGTTCCGGAAGGGGGCGCGGACCTTCGCGCACGTCCTGAAAATGATGGACCGGTACCCGGACTTCCGCTTCTGCGCAAGCCAGGCGCAACTCTACCAGTGGATGAAAGACCAGTATCCCTCGCTGTACGACCGGGTGAAACAGCGGATCGCGGACGGGCGATGGGATGCCGTGACCGCCTCCTGGGTGGAGTTCGATACCACCGTCCCGTGGGCAGAAGCCCTCGTCCGACAGTTCCTCTACGGCAAGATGTTCGCCCGGAAGGAATTCTCGATGGACGTCAAGGTGCTGCTCCTTCCGGACAGTTTCGGGTACAACGGAGCCCTCCCCCAGATCATGAAGAAGTCGGGGGTGGACTACTTCGTGACCACGAAGATGTCGTGGGACCGGTACAACGCCTATCCGCACCACACGTTCTTCTGGGAAGGGATCGACGGCTCCCGGGTGCTGGCGCATCTCCCGCCGGAAGGGACCTACAACAGTCCCGTCACGCCCAAGGTGATCCGTGCGGCGGAACAGGAGTATCTCGACAAGGCGGTCTCGGAGGACGCATTGCTGGTGTTCGGGATCGGCGACGGTGGTGGCGGCCCGGGGGTGGAGCACCTCGAGCGTCTGGAGCGGGAGAAGAACCTCGAAGGGCTCGCTCCCGTGCGGCAGGAGACCCTCGAGCCGTTCTTCGAGCGTCTGGAGAAGGGGAAGGTGCACTACGCGACCTGGTCGGGAGAGCTGTTCCTGGCCTGCCACCAGGGGACCTACACGACCCAGGGGAGGAACAAACGATACAACCGGCGCATGGAGATCGGACTGCGCCACCTGGACCTCCTGACGACGCTGGCGAGCATCGTGACCGAGGCCCGGTACCGCGAAGAGTATCTCGCGACGATCTGGAAGGAGGTGCTGCTCTACCAGTTCCACGACATCCTGCCCGGATCCTCGATCACAAGGGTCTACACGGAGACCGACGCGCGTTACGCTGCGCTCCTGACCGAAGTGGAAGACGGGCTCCGCACCACGTCCAAGGAGATCGTGGACGCGATCAACACCCACTCGATGACGCAACCGTGGGTGGTGTTCAACACGCTTTCCTGGCGCCGCAACGCGTGGATCGAATTGAAGGGCCGGTGGTTCCTGGTCCAGGTGGATCCCCTCGGCTACAGGGCGATCGATGGTTCCGAGCCGCCGACGCTTCCGCTGTTGAAAGCCCAGCGCAACGTGATCGAGAACGACTACCTCTGCGTGACGTTCCACGAAAACGGGCCGATCGCGTCGATCATCGACAAGCAGCACCAGCGCGAAGTGCTCCACCCGGGGTCTCTGGGCAATGAACTGGTCGTGTACGACGACCGGGGGGATGCCTGGGACTTCGCGTGGGACTACGAGTATCGCGCGGTCGGCAGATTCACGCTGGCCTCCAGCGAGATGGCGGTGGAAGGGGGACGCGCGGTCAACATCCAGCGCTACACCTTCGGATCCTCCAGCCTGGTTCAGCGTGTTCTTCTGACCGCCGGGAGCCGGCGGATCGATTTCGAAACGACGGTGGAGTGGAACGAGAGCGGGAAGATGCTCCGGGCGCTGTTCCCGGTCAACGTGAAGAGCGCCGAGGCGACCTGCGACATCCAGTTCGGGCACGTGAAACGGCCGACGCACAGAAGTTCATCGTGGGAGCAGGGGATGTACGAGATCCCGGCGCAGAAGTGGATCGACCTGTCACAGCGGAATTACGGTGTCGCATTGCTCAAGGACAACAAGTACGGCCACCGGGTCCAGGGGAATCTCCTGGACATCGACCTCCTGCGCAGTCCGGTCTACCCGGATCCCGTGGCCGACCGCGGTCCGCACGAATTCACCTACGCGCTCTTCCCCCATGCGGGCGACCATCTGCACGGCGGGGTGATCCGGGCGGCGTACGAATTCAACTACCCGCTCCAGCCGGTGCAGACGGCGACCCACCCCGGTCCGCTTCCGGCGACGTTCAGCCTGGCCGCTCCCGACGCGGACAACGTGATCGTCGAAGCGGTGAAGCAGGCGGAGGACGGGAAGGGGATGATCCTGCGGATGTACGAGGCCTACGGGATGGACGGCACGACCACCGTGACCTTCGGCGTGCCGGTGAAAAAGGTGACCGTGACGAACCTTCTGGAGGAACCGGAGAGGGAGCTGTCGATGGAGAACGGCACCGTCAAGGTCGCCTTCACCCCCTTCGAGATCGTGACCCTGAAGCTGGAGCTGTAGTCAGTCGAGCCAGGCGGAGAAAACGGCTTCGACGTTCTCCCGGCTGTTGTCCTTGCCCCACTCGCACTGCGCGATCACGCCGCCGCGCCGATCGTCGAGGGCACGTTCGCACCCGGTGGACCGCCTCCCGGACGTCCGCCGCGGACCCGTACGGGAGAACCTGCTGGCGGTCGATCTCGCCCCAGAACGTGATCTTCCCTCTGTGCCGCTGTCCCAGCCCTTCGATGTCCATGCAGAAGAGCTGGGAGTTCAGCGCGTGGACCCCCGCCTCGATCAGGTCGCCGTAGATCGCCTCGATGTTGCCGTCCGAATGGAAGAAGACGAACTTGCCGGCCTTCCGGATGATGTCGACAGTAGTCCCGGTACATCGGCAGGAACAGCTCCCGCCACATCTCCGGGCTGATGAGGAGCGAGGTGTTGGAGCCCCAGTCGTCCATCAATGCCACCGCGTCGACATCCGAGGCGGCCCAGCGGGTGACGTCTTCGCAGTAGTACTCGTGCACCATCGCCATCAGGCTCCGGATCTCGGCGGTGCCGTAGGCCAGGTCCAGGTAGAGATCCTCCGTTCCCCGCAGGAACTGCAGGCGCTCGAAGGGGCGCGCGCAGACGCCCGGAGATCATGAACTTGTCGCTTTCGCCGCAGAGGCGGTTGACGTGGTCCCAGTCGCGCGAACGGATGAAATCCCACGGGGGGCGATAGCTGGCCAGCCGTGACCAGTCCGCCAGGACCGGCTGCTTCACTTCGCCCACGATCCCGGGTTCCGCCAGGTGCCAGACGCTTCCCCACTCGTCGGTGTAGCTTCCCGGCCGGGCGTACTTCTGGAGGTCCTGATCATCCGACCCGGGGCTCAATTCCGGCTTGCCGAAGTCCAGCGGGAATCGCTCCAGCAGGGAATCCAGCTCCTGTTTTCGGAAGAGCGAGACGTAGGGGAGCACCCAGAGGTCCCTCGGGACGCGGTCCGGTGTGCCGAAGGTCAATGCGGCGGTGACGCGTTCTCTGCTGTTCATGGTTCGGATCGTGGGTCGGTCGTGTAGGGTTTCGTTGATGAGCGCGCTGCGGATCAGGGGAGGACCTCGCGAACGTTCGGAGCATCCTTCGTCCACTGCCAGTTGGGCCTGATGCTCGGGACCGCCATCATGACCCCTCCGAAGCCGATAGAACGCTTGGTCACCATGTTCGAAGGGGTGGTCCTGACCCGCGCGAGTCGGTCATAGTACATGGTCACGCCGGCTTCGCGTGCCAGCCGGGCCACTTCAGCGGTGACGGCCTCCTGGGCTTTTTCGGCCCGGGCCCCGGTCCGTGCGCCCCAGCGCAGCGAATCCAGGTCCATCGCATTCTTCCCTCGCCGCATGGCGATGCGGGTGATGATGCTCTGCCCGCGGCCGTGACGGTACGGTCCCCCGACGGCGCCCGAATCCAGGTAGAGGGCCGGGACCCCGATCTCCGGCAGGGAGCTGACATAAAAGAATCCCGATTCCCCTCCGCGTGCGGCCCATCCCTGGCGCAGCGAGTGGCGCCGGGCGAGGGAGGCCATGTCGGCGCCGGAGTTCAGACTGTCGAGCAATTGCAGGGAGGCGGCGAGGCTGTCGGAGAGGATCTCGCGCACATTCACTTCGTACGAGTCGCCCCAGACCCTGGCATGCCGGATCAGGAACTCGATCGCATCCGTTTCGGTCACGCTGACCGAGCGCCTGGTCTGCTGTTCCAGCGCGCTCGAACGCCAGGCATCGGTCCAGGTGTTCAGATCGCGCGTAACCGGATGGGCTGTGCTGCAGTCCCTGTCGCATCGCCTCGCGGCTGAGCAGCTCGGCGCGGACGACGCTCCGGAAGTAGGAATTGAGCTCGTCCTTGAACGTGGTGGTGTCGAGCGAACTGAAGCGGAGTTCGTGGTCGCTCAGGTGGTCGAGCATCCGGCTGACGGTGATGTCGCCCGAGGGGATGGCGACCAGGACCTTCTCGGAGACCGACTGCAGCGCACGCGCGGCGGCAGGGATGTCGCCCGCGGCGAACTCGAAGCCGTCCTTCTTGAGGTGGCCCCTGGGGTCTGCCGCGATCCGGGCGTGGAGGGCATCGGCCACGGTGTTGAAGGTCAGCCGGATCGGCTTCCGCCCGCACGCCGGCCAGCGCGGTGCGGGTGTAGTTCGGCCGCGCGGTTCTCCCGGGCGCGACGGAGCAGGATCTTCTCCACGTCGCTTCGCGGATCACTTCCGGCTGCGGGATTGGCGGACCTCGAGATCAGGGAAAGCACGCCCCAGCCGTGCTGGTCGGTCAGGAACCCGCCGGAGATCGGTCGCGCAGAGGTGAGGCCGTAGGCGGAGTCTTCAAGGGTCCAATCGTCGCCGCCGAAGATCACCTCGAGCGAGTCCGCGGTCAGGACGAGTCCCCGGGGGATCTCCCGCACCGGAGCACCTTTGGGCCTGGGTTCCCGCAGGAGGCGGAAGAGCGTTCGGGCATCCTCGAGGGAGCCGGTGCGCAGGAACATGACGGAGACCCGCACCGGATAGCGCTGGAGGCCTTTGCCGCAGCTCCTCGCGGCTTACGGTGGTCCGGGCGACAACCTCCCGCCGGTAGAGCTCGTCACGCACGAGCATCCGTTCGAGCGCATCGCGCCGGAGAAGCGTGGCGCTGTCCGGCTGCATCCCGCGAGCGTTCGCCTCCGCCGCGAGGAGTTTCTCCGCGACCAGCGACCGCAGCGCGTAGATCTTCGCGCTGTCGCGCATCCCCGCCCGGTCCTTGCCGGGCCAGGGCATCAGCTCGAACCGCTCGATGAAGTCGCGTGCGGTGATGGCCTGCGCGCCGACCACGGCGAGGGTGTCGGCCGGAAGGACCGGCGGGCGCTGAGCCCGAACGGCCGTGACCGCCGCGGCGAGCAGAAGGGCGGCAACGAGTCTGCGCATGAATGGATTCCTCAAGATCGACCTCCAAGATACGGATTTTTCGTCAAAAAGATGAAGATCCCCTTGAATTGCTGGGGCCTCTTTGGTACTTTCAGGGACCAACCGGTTCTCTCCCCGACAACTGCAGGACGTCTATGGAAGCCATCCTTCGCGGCGCAGGCGGTCTGGTGTTCCTGACCGCGCTCGCGTTCCTCTTCTCGTCCAACAGGAGGGGGATCAACTGGCGGCTCGTCGCCGTCGGGATCGTGCTGCAGTTCGCCTTCGCCTTTCTGGTGATCCAGACGACGGTGGGACGCGAGGTCTTCCAGTGGTTGAGCAGGATCTTCGTGGTGCTCTTCAGTTTCGCCGCGGACGGTGCGCAGTTCGTGTTCGGTCCCCTCGCGAACGGACCCGACAAGCAGGGGAGTCTGGGGTTCATCTTCGCCTTCCAGGTCCTTCCCACCATCATCTTCTTCGCCGCGTTCATGGGGATCATGTACTACTTCGGCATCATGCAGCGCGTCGTGCAGGGGATGGCGTGGGTGATGTCGCGCTTCATGAAGGCGAGCGGCGCCGAATCCCTCTGTGTGGCGGCCAATACGTTCATCGGCCAGACGGAGGCGCCCCTGGTGATCCGCCCGTACCTGGCGGGGCTGACCGAATCGGAGCTCCACACGGTCATGACCAGCGGCATGGCCCACATCGCGGGCGGGGTGATGGCCGCGTACATGCAGATGCTCGGGGTCGCGTACGCCAGGGCCAGCGGCGCCCCGGTCGACGCCTCCCAGGTGATGTTCGCGGGCCATCTGCTCGCCGCCTCCATCATGGCCGCCCCCGCCACGCTGGTGGTGGCCAAGATGCTCGTGCCCGAATCCGGCACCCCGGCGACGATGGGAACGGTACGGGTGAAGGTCGAACGGACCCATTCCAATGTGATCGAGGCCGCGGCCGCCGGAGGGGGCGACGGCCTCCGGCTGGCGCTCAACGTGGGGGGGATGCTGATCGCCTTCATCGCGCTGATCGCGCTGCTGAACGCCGTGCTGGGATGGTTCGGCGGCTTCTCCGGACTGAACGCGGTCTGCACGGCCCAGTTCGGGAAACCCCTGTCGCTCGAACTGCTGTTCGGCCTCGGCTTCCAGTTCATCGCCTACGTCATCGGCGTGCCGTGGGCCGACGCCCTGAACGTCGGCGGACTGATGGGGATCAAGCTGGTGGTGAACGAGTTCGTGGCGTACCTGCGCATGGCGGATCTCGTGGGGGCGGGACAACTTTCCGGGAAGGCCATGGTGATCGCCACCTATTCGCTCTGCGGGTTCGCCAACTTTTCGTCGATCGCGATCCAGATCGGGGGGATCAGCCCGCTGGCGGAGAATCGCCGCGGCGACATCGCCCGGCTGGGGCTGAAGTCGCTGCTCGGCGGCACGATCGCCACCTGGATGACGGCCTCGATCGCGGGCATCCTGGCAAGTTAGTGGGTTCTCTCGCAAAGACGCAAAGGTCCGCAAAGTCGCAAAGGCAAAAGAGATGCATGGTGTTTGAGTTCTGCCACGGTGGAGACCTATGGACAAGCAACGTAGAACGTACCAGTGGTTCGTGCTCGGGGACCTCAACGGGTTCTTCGGCCTGATGTTCGACAACCTCACGGTGCTCTCGTTCCTCGCCGGCATCCTGGTCTTCGTCTTCGGGTTCCCGGCGGACATCGTCTACGGCAGATGTTCCCCGGCACCGCCTTCGGCGTCCTGTTCGGCGACCTGGTCTACACCTGGATGGCGTTCCGGCTCGCGAAGCGGACCGGGAGCCCGAGGTCACCGCCATGCCGCTCGGGCTCGACACCCCTTCCACGATCGGCATCGCGCTGGTCGTGCTCGGCCCCGCGTTCATCGGCCTCAAGGCCGAGGGGTACAACGAGCGCGAGGCGGCGATGATGACCTGGTACATCGGCATGGCGACGATGGTCTTCATCGGCGTGATCAAGGTGGTCTTTTCGTTCTGGGGCGGTGGGTGCAGAAGATCGTGCCGCAGGCCGGGCTGCTCGGCTCGCTTGCGGGGATCGGCCTCGCGCTGATCGGCTTCTTCCGCTGGTGGACATCTTCGGCATGCCGCTGGTCGGATGGTCGCGCTCGGGCTCATCCTCTACACTGGTCGCCGGGATCCGGCTGCCGTGGAACATCCCCGGCGTCCTCGCCGCGGTCGTGCTCGGCACCGCGCTCTACTACCTGCTCGGGCCGTCGGGCCTGGTCGGCGGCACCTACAGCGGCCGCCGCCCCTGGAGCTCCACTTCGGCTTGCCGATCCCCACGCTGGGGTTCGTCAAGGGGCTCGTGCCGGCCCTGAAGTACCTGCCGCTCGCCATCCCGTTCGGGATCCTGACGGTGGTCGGCGGGATCAACGTGACCGAGAGCGCGCGGGTGGCCGGCGACGACTATCACACGCGGGACATCCTGCTCACCGAGGCGGTGGCCACGCTGGTCGCGGGGGTGTGCGGCGGCGTCGCGCAGTCGACGCCCTACATCGGCCAGCCGGCGTACAAGGGGATGGGCTCGCGCGCCGGCTACACGCTGCTGACCGGGATCTTCATCGGCCTCGGCGGCATGCTCGGCTACGTCTCGTTCATCGTGGAGCTGATCCCGCGGGCGGTGCTGGCGCCGATCCTGGTCTTCGTGGCGCTCGACATCATGGTGCAGGCGTTCCACGCGTGTCCGGCCCGCCACGCCCCGGCCGTGGCCTTCGCGTTCTTCCCGACCGTGGCGCGGCTGCTGGCGATCAAGCTGGGCAACCCGGAACTGGTCCCGCTCGAGATCTTCGACAGGCTGATGAACACGCAGGGAAGGCGCTGCCGGAGCTGCTGGTGACCGTCGCGCTCGGCAACGGCTTCATCGTCACGGCGATGCTCTGGGGCGGGTTCCTGGCCGAGCTGATCGACCGGAGGCTGAGGCGTTCGGCGATCTACCTGGCGATCCTCGCGCTGCTGGCGTTCTTCGGCGTCATCCACTCGTCGTCGCCCGACGGCGCGATGTACCTGCCGTGGCGGCTGGTGGGGATGGCACAACAGGTCCCCTACCAGTTCGCGCTCGCCTATGCGGTGCTGGCACTGATGCTGGTGGGGCTCTCGTTCACCAGAGAAAGCCGCCTGCCGCCGGACCATCCGTAGCGGGTGAGCCCCGAAAACGCGGAGGCACGAAGAGAGGAAAGGGTCGCTGACTCAGCGCACAACCCCCTCCGTGTCTTCGTGCCTCCGTGGCGATTCCTGAGGCCTCTGTGTTCTGCTACGCTCCGTTGCCGCTGGCCGGCGGAGCTGCAGGGGTCTTGGGCTTGCGGGTGAACACCCACCAGCCGAGCAACACCAGCGCCACGACGATCAGCGAGTAGATCAGGAACCGCTTGTCCACCTTCTCCTGCACAAGCTCGCTCACGAGCCGGTCCAGTGCGGCGTATTCGGCCTTCCCGAGCATCTTCTCCCGGATCAGCGATTCCCGCCACTCCTTGTCGACCCGCTCTTTCCATATTTCGTTCACGAACACCGACGGGCTTGCCCCGGTGGTTTTGAGCGTGTCCACGTAGGCACGGATGCTGGCAGAGAAGCTCGCCGGGTCCGTGAAGTGCTGGACCTTGGCTCCCCGGTCGATGAACTCCCGTTCGAGCGATGACCAGAAGCCGTTCATCAGTTTCCCCTGCCAGAGGCTCAACAACGAATCCACCACAAGGCCGGGTTGCGCGGGGGCGGGGGACGGGGTCCCTTTTCGGCCGCCGGAGACCTGCGCGGTCCGGGCTGCGGAGGAGGCCGCAACGACCGTCGTGATCTTGTCGCCGAGCCCTTTCCAGCGGTTGCTGAATTGGGTGTACTGGTCCACCAGCACGGTGTAGTCCTTCGGCTGCAGGCTGGTCACCTCGAGGAAACGGAGATTGTCTTCGGCCACGCCGGAGATCCGGTCCACGATCCCGGCGTTCTCCAGCTTTCTTCCGAGTGCTTCGCGCTGCATCTCGCTCATGCCGGAGATATCGCGCCCGTAGGCGATGAACAGAGAGTCCACAAGCGCGAAGAGCAGCTTGTCCTTGGCCGTCAGGTTCGCAGAGAGCCGCCGGATGGTTTCGCGGAGCTGCGCCTCGGTTCCTTTGTGTTCCTCCAATTGCCTGAAGAGGTCGCCCCGCTGCGTCGACAGCGAATCCATGCGGCCGGTCAGCACCAGGATGCGAGACTCCAGCTCGGTGATGTGCACCCCCTGGGTCTGGATGAGGTAGACCCGATCATACGTGGCGAGGTGGCTGTTTCTCAGCGCCGTGATCTTCTGCGCGAATGAATCGGGATAGAGCACCTTGTCGAGCAGGGCGGCGTGCTGCGAGAAATCCAACTCCAGAGCGTCGATCTGGTCTTTGGCGCTGTCGAGCGTGGACAGGGCCGCGGCTTTCTCGACGACGGTCTGGAGGGCGGCGTACCGTCGTTCGAAATCGGTCTTCAGGGCATAGTCGGATTGCTGCGCGGCTGAGGTCGCGGTGAGGAGCAGCGCGGCGAGGGCGAGTTTCAGGGATCGGCTCATTTGGCACCTCCTTCTGCGACGCCGCCGGAGGACAGGAGCGTCGGTTTAGGCAGGGACGGGTCCAGGAGCTCGATGTACGGCGGACGCTGGTTGAGTGCGGGTTCCCGCAGGCCCTGCGGCGAGACCTCGATCGTCGTCTTCAGCGAGAGTTCCTTCTCCCCGGGGGAGAACACATACACGTTCTTGAATCCTGTCGAAGTCACATAGTAGTGCCCTTCTGCGCTCCGGATGATCCTGACCCGGGTGCCGCGGAGGGCAAGCGAATCCTTCAATTCTGCCAGAGAAAGAGGCGTCAGGTTGACGCTGAGGCCCCGCTGGGGGTCCGAAATATCACCGTTCCGACCGACCGTCAGGACGCTTTCCACGGGCCAGGCGAAATCGACGTTCTGGAGCGTGAGGGAGGAACATCCGAACATGGCGATTGCCGCCACGAGAACGAGGGGGGTGCGCATAGGCGGACGGGCTCCTTGAATGAACATACCCCAACATACGTATTCGGCCCCATCTGCGCAAGCATTGACTTCGGTCTCGGAATCGTGTATCTTAGCCCATCATCCTCCCCACCCGTTCACTACACCTCAGTCTCCGTTATGCCCAGGCGTCCCAAGCAGCAGCCTGAAGGGGAACCTCCGCAGCAGAAGAAAAAGGTCCTGATCGTCGAAGACAGCGTGGACTTTTCGAACCTGCTGAAGTTCATCGTCGAAGACGATGGCTTCGAGGGGGTACAGTTTCCCGTCTATCAGGAAGACATCACCTCCGTCGCCAAGACCGTCGCGCCGGCCGTGATCCTCATGGATCTTGCCCTGCGTCGCAAGGGAGGGATGGAATACATCAGCGATCTCAAGGCCGACCCCGAAACGAAGGAGATCCCCATCATCATCATCAGCGGGAGGGATCTTTCGGCGAAGGACGTTCTGGAGTTCAAGATGAAGGGAGTGGAGTATCTCCGCAAGGGGCGCGTGGAGATGGATGAGATCAAGAACACGATCCGGAAGTGCGCCCAGGGTGCGGTGAAGTAGCGCCGCGCCTTTCCCTGACCGTCCGGGGTCCGATGCAACTCTCCTGTCCGTCGCTCGAACGCTCCGTCACGATCCCCCTGCGCCATGCACGGCGAGGGGTGCGTGGCGGGACCAACCTCTCGCTTCCGCTTGAGTGGTCCGATGTGCCTCCGGGGACCGCCTCGTTCGTCCTCACCATCGTCGACCTGCATCCGATCGCCCGCCACTGGCTGCACTGGGCAGTCGTCGATCTTCCCGGGACGACCACCGTGCTGCCGGAAGGGGCGTCGATGCACGAGCGGCAGATGCCTCCGGGGGCCATTGAGCTGGTGAACACCTTTGGAGACCCGGGATACGGTGGGCCTCAGCCTCCGCGCGGATCCGGCCCGCACGAATACCTGATCACGCTGACCGCGTTGTCGAAACCCTCTCTGGAGCTCACTTCCGGCGCCACGTTGAACGAGGTCGAGCGCGCCATGCGCGGCGCGGTCCTTGCCACCGCCACCCTTTCCGGGCGATTCGAGCAGCTCTGAGCCGCCCGTCTATTCCGGCTTGAGGATGACCCCTTTGTTCTGCTGGGCGTTCACCTTCACGACCAGCGGCCGTTCGAACCGGAGGTGCCGGGTGAACGGCCCGGACTCGGCGGGGGTCTGCGCCAGCAGCCACTCCCAGTCCAGGAATCCTTCCTTCCGGTTGTCGGTCACGGTGAAGTAGCTCACCATGAACGAGATGATGTTCTGGAAGAAATGGGATCCCTGTGACGGCGTCACGGTGAAGTCCTTGAATCCCGCCTCGACGATCGCCCGCGCCCCGGAGATCTGGTCCCACTTGACCGGGATCCCGAGCCACGGATCGTGGACTCCCCAGCGTCCGACGCCGATCAGCAGATACGGGCTTGCCGTCTCCTGACCAGGCTGGTGGTTGAACTGGCTCACCTCGTGTGCCACCTCGAGACTTTTGCTCCGGTCGTAGGCGTGCATGTCCACCAGGATGACGTCCCGGATATCCTCGCTGATGCCGTTGCCCAGCACCTGCTGGCTGTGGCAGACCAGCCGATCGGGTTCCGAAATGTCGATGTGCAGGTTCTCGACCTCGCGGCTCGTCACGAGCGGGCGCATCTGCAGGAGGGCGAACTGCTTCGGCTTGCCCGGTGGGGCGTACAGGGAGCACCGCGAACTCGATCTCCACCGGCGTCACCCATGCCCCAGCTCCCGAGGTCCAGCAGGAGCTCAAGCGATCTGGGGGAGCGGGAAGACCTTGTTCTTCAGGATGGGGGCGAGCGTGACGACGCGGCGTCCCGCTGCGTGAGAGCCGTCGTAGATGGCCTCGTTGTCCGCGGAATAGGTGGACCCCACGAAGTGCAGGGTCCCGTCCTCCTCCGCCGTTGAGAGGGGATGCCGGAGCAGCAGGATGTCGTGGGTTTCGTCCGGCCCCGGGGGTTTACCCGACAGGTCCAGCGCGTAGAAATCCTGCTGGCCGTTCCGAAGCGTCTCGCTCGTCGAGAAGAACTGCAGGATGTGCTGCGGGTACTTCGGGCAGAAGCGGACCGTGTTGCCGCCTTCGACGACCGTCTTCGCCCAGTCCGAGCGCGACGGAGACGATCCCGTCGCCGGATTTCTGCGGCGGGACGGGATAGAAATTGTACGATTTGGCGACGCCGGCAAAGTCGGGATAGAACCGGCTGCCGTGCTGCGCGCCCACCATCCGCTGGATCGATCACCGCCATCTTCTCTTCCTCGAGGCGGTAGGAGGTGGCCTTCATGTAGTCCTTCGCCTTCTGGAGAACGTGGACGCATAGACGAGCTTGATCGGCGTGCAGCAGCTCGCTGCAGCCGCGATGCCGGGTCGGGATCGTTGTTGGGGATCATGTACGTCTCGTAGACGCCGGCGAACGGCTGGTACTGGGAGTCCTCCAGCAGGCTCGACGACCGGACGGCGAGCGGTTCGCGGATGAGGTCCAGGAACTCCGCAGAGCTGCTGCCGGACCTTCCGCGGGAAACTGCGCGCCTCCACGAAGCGCCGGGTGATCTCCGCGTCGTCCGGCGCAGGAGCGCAAAGTCCCGCAGCCCGTTCTCTTCGAGGAACGTGTCGAACACGTCGGTGGCCAGGACCACCGCGGAGGGGACGGAGATCTCGACGCCGGGGAAGCGGTCGCCGGATGTCGATAGTTGTTGATCAGCGTGTTGATGAATCCGAGGCCGCGCGCTTTTCCGCCGAGCGATCCTCCGCCGATGCGCGCGAAGCTGTTGGTCGGGTCGAAGGATTCGCCGGCAGAACTCGGTGATCACGCCCCGGCTGCCGCGGATCGCCGGTACTCCCGGAGCGAGGCGATGAGCTCGTTCGCGCAGGTCGGCCGGGGAGTCGCGAATCCGTCACCTTGCGCGGGCGGAGGCTTGTGCGCGAGCCAGAACTCCGTGCGGGCCTTGAGCCAGTTGGAAAAGTGATTGCGCTGCGCGTGGTACACGATGCTCTCGTCGGGGACCATCTGCGAGCTGTTCCTCGAGCGTCACGTCAGGTCTGTGCGCGCGGCCGACCTCTCTCCCGTGCGGCGTGCCGGAAGACAAAGTCGCCGAACCTGAAGTTGCTCCAGCATGAATTGCCGCAGCTCGTGGAGCAGCCGGGGCGATTCCTTCAGCAGGAAGGAGACGCCCGATCGCGTGCGCCTCGGTGCGCGATTCTCGGCGGCTGCTGGACTGGAGCAGGATCGGGATGTCGGGGTAGCTGCGTTCGGCACGTCCCGGGCGAATCGATCCCCGCCTTCGGGGTCTTTGCACCCCGTTCGCGGAGGAAATTGATGTCGGAGATGATCCCGAGGACGTCTCCTGGTACTTCTCGAAGTACGCCCACGCCTCCTCGTACGTGGTGCAGAGGAGGATCTTGGGGCGGGCGCGCATGCGGAGGCAGCTGGTGCGTGAGATTGATCCCTCGGAGATCAGGCGCTGCGACTGGTTCAGGATCTCCGTGTAGATGATCGGGAGGTAGGAGGAGTAGAACTTGACGTTGTCTTCCAGGAGAATGATGGACTGCACGCCGACGGCGGACGTGTCGCTGTTCGACGTTCAACCGGTCCTCGACGATCCTTGATGATGGCGATGATCAGCCGGAAATCTCCCTGCCAGATGAAGATCCGGTCGAAGACGGAGGTGTCGTAGTGTGTGACGATCTCCTTGCTGTTCGCGGTTGTCGTAGGCCAGCAGGACAACCGGGGTCTTCAGTCCCGCACTCGCGCACGCTCTGCGCGAACTTGATGGCATGCATGTCCTCGATATGCAGGGTCGTGATGATCAGGTCGAACGCCTGGCCGGAGGCGAAGAGCTCGCAGCGCCTCGTTGCCGGTGGTGACATGCGTGATCTCGGGCGGGTGGCTCAGGTTGAGGCCTGCGTGACTCCTGCGCGGATCAGTTCGTAGAGCGGCCGTCCTCTTCGAACAGGTAATGATCGTAGAGGCTGGAGACCAGGAGGATGTCGCGGACCTTGAACCGCATCAGTTTCTGGAAGCCCTGGATGCGCGATCCGTCGATCTCGTCGATGTTCAGGGTGGTCGAGGCTGCGGCCATAGCGCTGTCGGTGATCCGTGGTCGTCTATGGGAGCCGGAGAGTGTGGGTCGGACAGGTACAAGAACAGAAGAATCGGGGTGGAAGGCTCCATCCGCGTGTCCGGTTGCGGGCGCGGTCCGCGCAGGGTCAGACCAGTCCCTGGTCCATCATGGCGTCGGCCACTTTGAGGAACCCGGCGATATTCGCGCCGTTCACGTAGTTGCCCGGCGTGCCGTACTTCTCGGCGGTCTGCAGGCAGGTCTGGTGGATGTTCTTCATGATCTGATGGAGGCGCTGGTCGACCTCTTCCTTCGGCCAGGGGAGGCGCATGCTGTTCTGGCTCATTTCGAGTCCGGACGTAGCCACGCCGCCGGCGTTGGAGGCCTTGCCCGGGGAATAGAGGATCTTCGCATCGAGGAACACCTTCACGCCGTCGAGGGTGGTCGGCATGTTCGCGCCCTCGCAGACGCACATGGCAGCCGTTCTTCACCAGCTCCGGGCGTCGTTCTCGTTCAGTTCGTTCTGCGTGGCGCAGGGAAGCGCCACATCCACCTTCACGCTCCAGGGGCGTTTTCCGGCGTAGAACGGCACCTTGAACTTGTCGGCGTAGTCCTGCACCGGTCGCGGGCGCTGGCCCGCATCTCCAGCATGTACTCGATCTTCTCTCCGTTCATGCCGTCCTTGTCGTAGACGAAACCATCGGGACCGGAAAGGGTAACGACCTTCGCGCCGAGCTGGGTCGCTTTCAGCGCGGCGCCCCAGGCCACGTTGCCGAATCCGGAAACGGCCACGGTTTTCCCGGCGAATGGACTGGCCCCGTCGTCTTCAGCATCTCTTCCGCGAAATAGACCACGCCGTAGCCGGTGGCTTCGGGCCGGACGAGCGAGCCTCCCCAGTTCAGCCCTTTGCCGGTGAGCACGCCCGAGAATTCGCGCGTCAGGCGCTTGTACTGGCCGAAGAGGATAGCCGATCTCCCGGGTGCCGACGCCGATGTCGCCGGCGGGGACGTCGGTATCGGGTCCGATGTGGCGGAACAGCTCGGTCATGAAGCTCTGGCAGAAGCGCATGACTTCGTGGTCGCTCTTCCCTTTGGGGTCGAAGTCGGACCCGCCCTTTCCTCCGCCCATGGGGAGGGAGGTAAGGCTGTTCTTGAACACCTGTTCGAATGCGAGGAACTTCAGGATGCCAAGGGTCACGGAGGGATGGAAGCGCAGTCCGCCCTTGTAGGGGCCGATGGCGCTGTTCATCTGGATGCGGAAACCGCGGTTGATGTGGAATTCTCCCTGGTCGTCCATCCAGGGCACGCGGAACATGACGACCCGTTCGGGCTCGACCATCCGCTCGAGGATCTTCGCGCTGCGGTATTCCGGATGTCGCTGGAGCACGAGGTTCCAGCGACTCGCAGCAACTCGTCCACGGCCTGGTGGAATTCCGGTTCCGCGGGGTTCTTTGCTTTCACTTGAGCGATGAGATTCTGGACATATTGCTGACATTGTGACTCCGCTCTGTTGTGAGTACTGCTTGTTCCGCCGGCTGCCGGCGGGCCGGGCCGGCTGTCACCTGCCGAAAGAAGGCCGACGACGGTCTCCTCGTAATCCCGGTCGTCGAAATCCTGCAGCTCGCCCGTGTACAGATCTCATCCGCACCGGCGAGGTCGCTGCCCGTCGGTGACCGGTGCGCGTCAGTTTCTTGCTCAGCGTCCGGAAGCGGTCAAGCTCTTCCTGATAGAACGCGACGGCTGCGTTGCCGATCTTGAGGTCCGGCAGCTCCGCGTCGAGCTTGTCGGCGTCGATGATGCAGATCCAGTTGTTCTCGTACGGGGTCTTTTCCAGCGCCTCGCCGGATCCCGGCAGGCTGGTGTTCATGTTGACCACTTTGCCGCTCACGGGGGCGCGGAATGCCACGCGGCGCTTCCCCCGGCGGACGCTGAAGAGCGGCTGTCCCGCGCTGACGGTCATGCCGAGGTTGGGGAGCATCGACTTCGTCGACCTTGCCGATCAGCTTCTTCGCGAAATCATCGATCCCGACGCGCGTTGCGCCGTCTTCGTCAACGGCCGCCCAGCGAGTGGCCGGGGGCGATGAACACGCCGCCGGGGATCGCGAACTCGTTCGCCCTCGATGTTCTCCGCCGCGGAGAGGTGCGTGATGTGCACGCGTGGGCTTGAGCAGCTTCTGGATCCGGTCCTGCCGCCGGATCAGCGCCTTCTTCACGAAGGCGAGCAGTTCGTCTTCGGTGAACGGCTTCTGCACGTAGTCCATGGCGCCGTGCTTCATGCGTCTCGACGGCGGTCTCGACGGTCGCGTAGCCGGTGATGATGATGACGTCGATGTCCGGGCGGAGGTGCTTCACCGCCTTGGCGACTTCCACGCCGTCCATCGCCGGCATCTTCAGGTCGGTGAAGACGAAATCGTAGTGGTGCGTCTGGATCAGCCCGAGCGCCTCCTGGCCGGTCTCCACGGTATCCACGGAGTAGCCGTCGAGCACCAGGATCTTCCGGAAGCTGTCGAGGATGACCTCCTCGTCGTCCACGCACAGGATGCGCGCCTTGGGATTCGGGACCTCGACCCGTTTGAGGACTTCGGCTTCGCGCGTGAAGTCCAGCGTCAGGCTGTCGGAGAGCGCGGCCTCCCGCTCCGCCCGCGTTTTCTTGCTCCATGATGCGGCGCGAGATCGCGCGGATCAGCAATGTCCGCAATGATGAAGACGATGACGGCGACGATGAACAGCAGCATGGGTCGTTCTCCTCAGAGGTGATGATACACGTCAGACCACGTCCGCCCCGCAAGGGGTCAGATGGGCAAGCTCATACTCGGGATCCGCGGGGATGCACCCGGTAGAGCCAGCCGGCGAAATACGGGTCCTTCTCCACCACGTGCGGGTCCGCGTCGAGGTCGGGGTTGCGCGCCGATGACCTTGCCGCTGACGCGGGGAGAGGACGCTGTGCACCAGGCCGCCGGCCGTCCGCGACCTGCGCGCACTGGATGCCCTGGACAAGCTCTTCCTGTTCACCGACCAGATCGAATGCGGCTGATCGTGTCCACGGTCCGGGCGAACGCATGCGACACGCCGATCAGTGCGGTGCCGTCGCTCTCCGTCACCACCCAGCTCATGTACCCGAGCCGGTAGTACCGGGCGGGACAGGGGACGGTGAACAGGCGCGGGTCCTCCGGCCGCGGTCGCGCCGCTGCGGCGCAGGTCCATGATCTCGCGGTACCGGAGCCCGCGGGTCAGGAGGAGAGCAGCTCGTCGGCGGTGAACGGCTTCGGGACGAAATCGATCGCGCCGGCGTACAGCGAGCGCACCGCGTTTTCGACGGTGGAGAATCCGGTGGACATGATCACCGGTGTCTCCGGCGAATCGCCGCTGGACCTGCTCCAGGACCTGGAAGCCGTCCATGTCCGGCATCATGATGTCGCACAGCACGAGTCTGTACGCGCGTGCCTCGAGCGCCCGCGATGCCTGCGGCGCCGTCACGGGCCTTGTCCACGCGTCAGCCCTTCGGCCGTGCAGATCTTGCCGACCGCCTCGAGGACGACCTCTTCGTCATCGATCACCAGGATGTCGCTGTCCGTGGTGCCATACGGCTCACCGCGGCTGCCGGACGGGGATCCGGATGGTGAAGGTCGTCCCTTCGCCGACGCGGCTGTCCACGGCGATCGTGCCGTTGTGGTTGTCGACGATCCCCCAGATCACCGAGAGACCGAGGCCCGTTCCCTTCTGTCCCTTGGTGGTGTAGAAGGGCTCGAAGATCCGGGGGAGATCTTCCGCCGGCGATCCCGCAGCCCGTGTCGCCACCGTGATCTCGACGTAGTCGCTGCAGTCCTCCCGCGTCCACCGCCTCCCACCGCTCGTACTCGCAGCCGCGGCGGCTGCAGACCTCGAGCCATCCCTGTCCGGGGACATCGATCGCACAGACGCGCGCGCCGCAGACGCGGGCAGCTGCGCCGCGGCGTCGAGCAGCGAGGTCTGGCACTCCGGGCAGGAGAGCTGGAGTTCGGTGCCCGCCGGTGCGCTGAGGCCGCAACGCGGTGATCGTGGCTGCCCGTAGATCGGGTCGAGGTACAGCGAATCCCTGTTCGGTCGCCCGCGAGCAGCCTTGACCCGGAGCGGACGGGAGCCCGCCGATCCGCACCTCGTCGTCGATCAGCGAGTGCCGCTTGGGGCACTGGGCCTTCCGGATCTGCGTGATGCCACGCGGGGAGAGCTGCAGCAGGGAGGATGCCGACCGTGATCGTGCCGCCCCGCGGCCCGATGGCGTCCGCGGCGTTCACGATCAGATTGATGAAGACCTGCTGGATCTGGTTGGCGTCGACGGTGAGCCTTCGGGAGGTCGTCCGCCGATCGTTTCTGACCAGCTGGATGTGGTTCAGCGTCGAGCTGGTTGCTGGCCACGTGGACCGCTCGGTCGATGATCTCGTTCAGCGAGGTCTTCCGTCTTCTTGGGGACCGACTGCCGCGCGAAGTCCAGCAGGCTCTTGACGATCTCCCGGCACCGGATCGTTTCGCGGACGATCACCTTCAGGTCCTCCTGCATCTCGGGCCGGTCCTGGGTGCGGCGCATCAGGAAGCTGCTGTAGGTGAGGACCCCGGTCAGCGGGTTGTTGATCTCGTGGGCCACCCCCGCGGCGAGCCGGCCGAGGGAGGCGAGCTTGTCGGACTGGAACAGCTGCATCCGGGCGTCGGCGAGCTTGCGGGTCATGTTGTTGAACGACCGGGCCAGCATGCCCAGCTCGTCCGCCCGCCGTTCCTTGATGGTGTAGCTCAGATTCCCGTCGGCCACCGCCTGCGTCGCGCCGCACCAGCTCCTTGACCGGCTTGTCGACCCAGCGGCTGGACGAACAGGCCGATGATCAGGCTGATCCCCAGGAACGACGCCAGCGCCGAGAGGATCAGCTCAAGCTCGGATTCCCGCGAGCGTCCTGATCCGCGTCGCGCAGCGGGAGGGTAACGTCCAGCACGCCCAGGACGGTCTTGTCTGCCGGGTGCGCGTGGCAGTCGGCGGTCCAGCACGACTGCTCGTTGTAGATCGGCGTGATGATGCCGAGGTAGCGGGAGGAGTCGGGGTGGACCTGGAAGATCCGCGTGCGCTCCTGCATCGGCAGGCGCTCCAGCGGCCGGTCCGCGGAGTGGCAGCTGTAGCAGCTCTCCGCCTGCTTGTCCACCATGGTGCCGATGTCGGCCGCGACGCGACGAATAGATGATCTCGCCGGTCTTGTTCATGATGCGGACCTTGCCGATGCCTGGCTGCTCGCCGATGCTCTGCACGATCTGGTGGATATGGTCGCGCTGGTTCAGCAGCATCTCGTACCGCGTGCTGGCCCTGACCGTCTCGCTCAGCTGGTTCGCGTGCCGCTCCACCTCCGCGAGCATGCCTGCGTTCATGCGACTGCAGGTTCAGGTACGCGAACATGCCGATGATCGTGACGGCGGTGACGCCGACGAGGAGGATCAGTTTTATGCCGATGCGCTTCAGCATGCTGCTATCTGTGTGGCCAGTTGTCCCCGGTCTTGGCCGCGGGATAGGTCTTGTCGGGGTGGCACCCGGCGCAGGCCGGGGCCGTGCCGAAGTCTTTCCCGTTCGGATGGCAATCGGCGCAATCGAGCGGCGCTCATGCGATGTCGTCCAGCTTCAGGCCGGTGATCGCGTGGTTGAAGGATCCGGCATCCCACGCCCTGTGGCAGCGCGGTGCAATCGCGCTTCAGGCCCGCAAATGTACTTCCCGGCGCCGTGGCACTTCGCGCAGGCCAGCGGCGCGTGGTACGGTTCAGAGTCCATCCCGACGCGCCTGGCATGGTCGAACGGCTCCGGTTCGGCTTCGCGTGTGCAGGTTTCGCACGGTCTGACTCTGCGTGGCACGATGCAGCAGCGCGCGTGGACGCGATTCGAAGTCCTTGGTTGGCTCTGGCCGCTGCCGCCTGGGCGCGCATCGCTTCGGGCCGCTGGTCGTGGCAGCTGACGCAGCCCTCCTGCGGTGGCAGTCCGCGCACTGAGATGCCGAAGCGGTTCGGCGTGGTCCTTGTGGTAGAAGGTCACGACCGTCCCGTCCTGCTCCTTCGTCGCATAGACACCTTCCTGCCGGGGCCTGGCACGGGCGGGTGGTCCTTCTGGCCGCGGGCATATCCGTCGCAGGATCTGGGCGTCGGTCTTCCCTTCGGTCTTTTCCAGGTGGCACGACTGTGCAGTCCGGCGGCGCCTGTCCACTGCCGGTGGCAGTCCAGGCACTGCCGGTGATAGGCGCCTTTCAGGTCCGGCATGTTGATGTTCTCCCGCTTCCGCGTCGGCCGGATGGCAGGTCCGTGCAGGAGAGGATCGCTGAGGCGGTGTCGTTGTAGTGGTGGCAGCCGTAGCATCCGCCGGACATCTCGGCCATCTGTGCGTGGACCCGGTGATTGAAGACGACCGGGCCGTACTGGCCGGGCATCTTGTCCATCAGGATCACGCCGGGGCCGTCCGCCGGGGTGTGCATGCCGGTGGACTCCTTGACGCGCGGACAGGTGATCAGGCAGGGGTCCGATTTGGTGGGCGTGGTGCAGGTGTGGCACATGGCGCACCGGTTGCGCAGCTCGGCCGGAAGCGCGTGCGGCGCCGCTCTTGAGGCTTGCTGTCGCGACCGGCCTGGATCGCGCCAGCATGACCAGGAGCGCGGTGCACGCCGCAACGATCCGACGGACATGCGTAACGTGCTGACGATGGTCATGTCTGGCCCTCCGGAGGCTGTACTTCGTCGCGGGCGCACGGGCACCCGTCCGGAACGCTGATCACCGGGAAGTTCAGGACGCACGAACCGGTAGGCCAGCATCAGCAGGGCGATGAAGCCGACGGTCACGGAGATCTCGCCGAAGCTCGGGAAGTACGAGTGCGTGGAATACGGCGGCGTGTACGCCGTGATGAAGGTGTTGATGCGGGACAGCAGCACGCCGAGCACCACCAGCAGCGCGGCCGTGAACAAGCAGCGGCGGGCGACTTGCGGACGGCCGGAGAGAGCAACATCCGCAGCGGGACGACCACCCCGCCCACGACCTCGACGGTATACATGACGCTGGCAGTGGTTCAGGTCCGTGAGGTAGACGAACGATTCGCGGATGACCATGTCGCCGATCTTGAACGCGAGGTAGATGCCGAGCAGCGGCGGCATCAGGCGGCCGAGGTCGCGAGAGCACATCCATCTCCGGCGGCATCTTGAACGAGCGCGACGCGAGCATCGACTCGAAGATCACCATGGGGAATCCGACGGCGATCGCGGACAGCAGGAAGAGCAGCGGCGAGCGACGGGCGTGTGCCAGAGCGGGTGCATCTTGGAGCCGGCGATCACCATCAGCGTCCCGAGCGACGACTGGTGCAGCGTCGAGAGCACGACGCCGGCGATGATGAAGATGAACATGGTCCGCTCGAGGGTCCGGTCCAGCACCCGCAGCAGCGCGTCGAGCGGCGCGGTTGAGCCGCGCGAGGACGCCGGGGAGGTTGACGCGTGCCGATGAACCGCTCGCACGACGATCGGCAGGAACTCGATATAGAGCACGCTCATGTAGATCATCACGCACATGCCGACCTCGAACAGCGCCGAGGAGCCGTTCCACATGATGAGCGGATGCCAGATGATAGTACCAGCGGCCGATGTCGGAGAAGACGCCGATGGCGACGAAGGTGTAGCCGAGCATCGCGGTCAGCAGCGCCGGCCGGACGATGACGTGGTACTCCTCGCGGTGCATGACGTGCCCGAGCGCGGCGGTCGTGAACCCGCCGGCGGCCAGGGCGACGCCCGCGGCGACGTCGACCGCGATCCAGAGGCCCCAGGGGTACTGGTTGTTCAGATTGGTGACGGCGGCGAAGCCGAAGAGGAACCGCCCGGCCAGGAAGACCAGCCCGTTCAGCGCCAGCAGGCAGAGGACGATGACGCCGGGGGTGAAGAACGGCCGCTTCAGCGGGGTCGGGGAGCCGTGGTCCTGCATGGCTCATTCGCTTTCCTGTGTTCGGTCTTTCGAAAGCCACATGATGGTCCCGAGGAGCGCGTACAGAGCGACCGGCGGGACGAAGTAGGCGAAGATCCCGTGCTGGATCGCCTCGGAGGTGCCGGGGGCCGGCGAGGTGCCGACGTTCGGGGAACTGCAGCTCGGTGAACTCCCTTCCGGCGAGATACATCCAGGATGTGCCGCCGACCTCGTATTCGCCGTAGACGTGGTCGACGTACCGTTCCGGCGAACGGCGGATGCGCTGCGTGGGCGACGCGCACGAGCTCGTCGCGCGGCCCGAAGGTCAGCGCTTCGACCGGACAGATGCTCGACGCAGGCCGGGAGCTCACCCTTCTGCTGTCGCGTCACGCAGAAGTCGCACTTCCTGATCTCCGGGTTGGATCGCCTTGTGGTACTCGAAGGCAGGGACCTGGAACGGGCAGGCGGCCATGCAGTACCGGCAGCCGATGCACATGTCGCCGTCCCACACCACCGCGCCGCTCTCCTGCTTCGAGAAGGCGCCGACGATGCAGGCCGAGAGGCAGGCGGGATGGTCGCAGTGCATGCACTGCGACCTTCACGTCGATAGGGCAGGTCCGGCGTGCTGCGGGTTCGGGTACTCGTTGACGACCGTCAGAGCGCCGGTGTCGTCGGGCGCCGCATGGTCGCGAACACGCGAGCGGTCCTTGTACGACTCGAGCGGCTGGCGTCGGAAGATCGTGCGCCGTCTTGCAGGCCCACTCGCAGTTCCGGCAGCCGACGCAGACGGTCGTGTCGACCAGGACGCCGCTGCGCTTCGGAGAGAGAACGTTCTTGGGGCCGGCGTTGGCGGCCGGGGGTGTGGCCACTGCTGTTCGCACTTCTGATGGCGGCGATGGTCTTGAGGAAATTCCGTCGGTCTTGGGTGGTCATCTAGGTGTGTCCGTCTGAGGATCGCCTGCTTCAGATGCAAATACGGTCAAGAAGTGAGCCATTCTCTCCGGCGGAGAATAGGCTCCCTATTCATCGGGCACGTGGCAGCCTTCCTGCCGAAAGGACGCGGTTTTCCAAGAAATTGGAAAAGAGATATGACCATTCCCAACTGTGGGAAAGGGATACGTCGCGGACCTCCGGTGATACCTGAGAACCTTCATTTTCGTTCGGCCGCAGGGCACTCATGTCCGATGGCATGATTTGTGACCCCTCCCATGGGCAGTCCCCTCCATGAAACTCCACGCACCATCGCGTTCCGCCTCTTTCTTCTGATCGCCACACTGCAGACGGTCATCCTCTTTTTCCTGCGCCTGCGGCACGATCTCCGTCCAGCAGTCCACGCTGATGGACCAGCTGGAGACGAACTGGTGCGCATCAGCGACATCATCGCCCGCTCGACGCGGCACAGCATGATGCAGAACCGGAAGGAGGACGTGCACGAGATCATCGCCTCCATCGGTCGCGAACCGGGGATCGCCGGGATCCGCATCTACAACAAGACGGGGACCGTCGTGTTCGGGACCTCTTCCGCCGACGTGAACACCACCGTGGACCGTCGCTCGGAAGTGTGCGTGGGCTGCCACGGAGCCGATGGCCGGGCGCGGCCGGCGGTCGAGCCGGCGTTGCTGACGCGGGTCTTCGCCGGACCGGACGGGGTTCGCAGCTTCGGGATGGTCACGCCCATCCGGAACGAACCGGAGTGCGCGGGCAACGACTGTCATGCATCGCCCGCCGACATGTCCATCCTCGGGGTGCTGGACGTGCAGGTGTCGCTCGCCCAGGTCGACCGGGAACTGGCTGCCGGGAGAAACCGGTTGATCACCCTGTCGGTCATCGCCGCGCTGGTCGTGGGGCTCATTTCCGGGGCCTTCATCTGGATGGTGGTCCGCCGTCCGGTCAGGCGCCTCATGGTGGGGATGGATATGGTGGCGGACGGGAAGCTGGATCACCGCCTCACCCCCAGGACGCGCGACGAGATCGGCGAGCTGGCGCGGCGGTTCAACGAAATGACGGAAGACCTCGCCGCCGCGCGCGAAGGAGCTGACCGAATGGTCCCGCACGCTGGAGGAGCGGGTCCACGAGAAGACCGCGCGCCCTGGAACGTGCCCACAGGCAGATGGTCACGGTCGAGAAGATGGCCTCGCTCGGCAACCTCGCCTCCAGCGTGGCGCACGAACTGAACAATCCGCTCGAGGGGATCCTGACGTTCGCGAAGCTCCTGAGCAAGCGGATCTCCCGCACGAGCCTCCCGCCCGAGGAGCTCAAGAGCACCATCGGAGACCTCGCGCTGGTGGCGGACGAAGCGCAGCGATGCGGGGACATCGTCAAGAACCTCCTGGTGTTCGCGCGCCAGAAGGGGGGCTCGTTCCAGCCCGTCCGCTATCGGCGAGATCATCGACCGCTGCGTCAGGCTCCTGCGGCACCATGCGGAAATGCGGAACATCGTGGCCATCCGGCAGGAGGTGGCGGATCCCGACCTCGTCGAATGCGACCCGGACCAGATCCAACAGGTGCTGATCGCGCTGATGATGAACGCGATCGAGGCGATGCCGGCCGATCCGGCCGGGGGAGCGGGGGGAAGTCTCGACCTGTCGGCGACTCCCACCGGAGAAGTGATCGGTCGTCCGGGTACGGGACACCGGGACCGGCATGAGCGAAGAGACCCTCGCGCGGATTTTCGAACCGTTCTTCACGACGAAATCCGAAGGGAAAGGGGTCGGCCTCGGCCTCGCGATCGCCTACGGCATCATCGAACGCCATCAGGGGACCATCGAGGTCGAGTCCGCCCCGGGGCAGGGGACCACGTTCACCATGACGTTGCCACTCAAACAGACGGCCGACGCGCCGCAGCCCCTGGCCGCGGCGCCGCAATCCTGACACCGACCATGAACAAGAACGAATTCGGCATACTGGTCGTGGACGACGAGCTGATCGTCCGCGAATCCACTCACCAAGTGGTTCCGCGAAGACGGGTTCCGGGTGGATGCGGCAGAGAACGCCGCCGTCGCCCTGAAGAAACTGCAGTCCGGGCACTGGTCCATCATGCTCGTCGACATCCGCATGCCCGGCATGGACGGGATCGAACTGCTGCAACGGGTGCGGGAGATCGACAAGGACATCGTGGTGATCATCATCACCGCGTTCGCGACGGTGGACACCGCCGTGAAGGCGCTGAAGAGCGGTGCCTACGACTACATCACCAAGCCCATCGATCCGGACTACCTGAACCACCTGGTGGACAAGGCGCATCAAGCAGCAGGAACTGCAGCTGGAGAACCAGCGCCTGCGCGACGCGGTCAGCGAGCTTTCGACCGGCGGCGAGATCGTCGGCGATTCGCCGGAGATGCAGAAGGTGCTCGAGCTCGTGGACACCGTCGCCCCGACCGACACCACCGTCCTCATCTGCGGGGAGAGCGGGACCGGCAAGGAGCTTGTCGCGCGCGCGATCCACAACAGGAGCCCGCGGCGGTTCTTCCCGATGGTGACCGTCAATTGCGGCGGCATGACCGAGACCCTGCTGGAAAGCGAGCTCTTCGGCCACGAACGCGGCGCGTTCACCGGGGCGCAGTACCGCCACAAGGGGAAAGTGGAACTGGCGGACGGCGGCACGCTCTTCCTCGACGAGATCGGCAATATTTCGACGAAGACACAGATGGACCTGCTGCGCGTCATCGAGTCGAAGCAGTTCACCCGCGTCGGCGGGACGGAGGTGATCCGATCGGACTTCCGGGTCATCTGCGCGACGAACCGGGATCTGGAGAAAGGCGGTCAAGGACGGGAGGTTCCGGGAGGATCTGTACTACCGGCTCAATGTGTTCGCCGTATTCCTTCCGCCCCTCCGGGGCAGGCGGGGAGACATCGCGAAGCTGGCTCACTACTTCCTCGACAAGTACTCAGTCCAGATGAACAAGACGTGTCGACGGCTTCACTCCCGAGGCCATGCATGCGCTCAAGGCGTATGACTGGCCCGGGAACGTTCGCGAGCTCGAGAACGCCATCGAACGGGCAATGGTGATCACTCCGGGGCCCATGATCGAGAAGGACCATCTTCCCACCCACACCATCGTGGCCCAGAGGATCGAGGGGAAGCGGCTGGACGACGTGGAGCGAATGCACATCGAGCAGGTGCTCCGGGAGACCGCGTGGAACATCAGCAGGAGCGCGGCCATCCTGGATATCGACCGGGTGACGCTCTATCACAAGATCGAGAAATACGGCCTGAAAAGGGGTACCTGACCCCTCCCTGGTGCCCTCCCTGGCGCCAACGCAGGGGGCTTTCTTTTGACCCGGGCGTTTCGTAGAATCGCCCCACCGCCAGGTCCGGGGAAAACGCCATGCGCCTTCCGTCTCCGCGAACATTCGCCATCGTGCTGGCAGACGTGCTCCTGCTCGCTGTCAGCATCGCCCACATCCCCGCGCTCATGGACCGTCCCTGGATCCCGTTCCGGGTGGAGCCCTCAGGCGGCCGGGTGGTGGTCCAGGACAAGGAACCCCATGTCCCGCTCGAGACCGGGGAGGCCGTCCTGGCGTGGGAGGGGATGCCGATCCACGCCGAGCACGACATGGAGTTCCTCGCGGAATCCCGCCGCATAGGCGAACGGGTGGTGCTGACCGTCGAGCGGGATGGAAGACGAAGGGAAGTGACTCTCACGCTCATCCCCGCCTATTCGCTCCGCTACGTGGTCATCACCACGGTCGTTGGCGTGGTCACCTGGTGCATCGCGGTCTTTGTCATCCTTGCGCGGCCCCGTCAACGGACCGCCGTCGTCCTGCACTGGTCCCTGATCTGTATGGGGATGGTGACGATGCTGATGCTGGGGCGGGTGGAGCCCGGGTGGTTCCAACCGTACCTCACCCGTGCGCTGTTCTTCGCCACCTATGCCGGCGTGGCGGCCTTCTTTCTGCATTTCACCTTTCTCTTTCCGGTTCCGCACACCGGACTGCGCCGCAAGGACCAGCTCCTGCTCTATCTGGTTCCGGGGGCGATGGCCGCCGCGCTCTTCTTTTTCAACGCGCGGGCGATCCACCGCGGGTCCCTCGCCGACTACGGCATCTATGACACCCTCTATGATCTTTTCCACCTGCTGCTGGTGGTCTATGTCTTCTGGGGCCTCTGGAACTTCGTCCGCGCGTATGCGGGGACCCGCGAGCCGGACGAGCGGAAGAAGCTGAAGTGGCTGCTCTGGGGGTTGTCGATCGGACCGGTCCCGTTCCTGATGCTCATCACGATCCCCGAGTTCTTCGTGACGACCTCGCCGGTGCCGGAGGAATTCACCCTGCTGCCGCTGGTGGTCATACCGCTGGCATTCGCGATCTCGTTCATCCGGTACCACGTGCTGGACATCGAGATCGTCATCCGCCGGACCACCGTGTATGCCATCGTCCTGGCGCTCCTGGCGATCGTCTACGCGGGAGCGGTGTGGGTCGCGTCGCTCCTGGTCGGCGCGCAGGGGGTCGAGACCACGGCACTCGCCGCGGTGGTGGTGGGCCTGGCCTTCGAGCCTGCGCGACGCTGGGTACAACACGCCGTGGACCGCATCTTCTTCCAGGTTCGCTACGATTTCCGACGGACGGAGCGGAGGTTCGTCGAGGAGATCCGCCACACCTACGATCCGGCCGGGCTGGCGGCGCTGATGGCGACCCGGATCGAGGAGGTGATCCCGGTGGACAGGCTCGCGTTCCTCGCGTTCACCGGCCCGGAGGGGCGGCCGGAGGCGCTTGCGGAGCGGGGCTTCGAAGTGCCTCCGTCATCGCTGTTCGACCTGGCCGTTCTGAAAAAAATGTCCGATCTGCCCGCGGGGATCCGTTCCCTGGTGGAGGCCGGGGTCCGCATCGACGGATCCGACGAGCCGCGGATCCGCGGCTGCGGCGCCGCGCTGGCCTTCGCGATGAAGGCCAGGGACGGGACCCCTCTCGGAGTCCTGCTCCTCGGCAGGAAGCGATCAGGGGCGCGATTCGCCGCGGAGGATGTGGACCTGCTGTCGAACGTCTGCGCGCAGGCGGCGTTGGTCCTGGAACGGGTGATGCTGCACGGCGCCCTGATCCGAAAGCAGACCGAAACCGAACGCCTGCAGGTGCTCAACGAGATGCAAACGGAGTTCGTTTCCAACGTCTCGCACGAGCTTCGCACGCCGCTCACCTCCATCAAGATGTTCACCGAACTGCTGAGATCGGGGGGCGGATCGGGCCGGTCGAAGGGGCAGGAATACCTCGGGATCATCCAGGAGGAGGCCGGACGCCTCGACCGGCTGGTGTCGACGGTCCTGGATGCGGGGCAGATCGAACGGGGCGCAAAAACCTATACCCTGCGCACCATGGACCTGGCGGAGGCGGTGCGCGACGCGTTCGCGACCATGCGGTACCAGCTCGTATCGAGCGGGTTCACGTCCAGCCTCACCGGATGTTCGCCTTCGCAGCGCTGTATCGTCGAGGCGGACCGTGACGCGGTGGTGCAGGCGGTCATCAACCTGATAGGGAACGCCATCAAATATTCGGTCGCCCGTCGGCGGGTTCGGGTCTCCCTGGTGCGCGGACCTTCCGCATGCCGCGTCAGCGTCGCCGACCGGGGGGAGGGGATCCCGCCGGAGTCGATGGAAAAACTCTTCCAGCGTTTCTTCAGGGATCCGGGGACGCAGAGCAGGATCCAGGGACTCGGCATCGGGCTGGCGGTGGTGAAACACATCATGGATGCGCATGGAGGCGCTGTCGAGGTCAAGAGCACTCCCGGCAAGGGGAGCACCTTCACGCTGGTGTTTCCGGTTCCTGCGGTCAGGACCGGACGCTCCCGGCGAACTGCGCGGCGCACAACGAAAGGCCGTCGATGAAGACCATCCTGGTAATCGAAGACGATCCGTCCATCTCCCTCGGATTGCAGGAAGCCCTCACCGCGGAGCGCTTCTCGGTCAAGGTCGCCAATACCGGCGCCAGGGGGCTCTCGGTGCTCAAGCGAGATCACGTGGACCTGGTGATCCTGGACCTGCGCCTGCCGGACATGAAGGGAGAGGATATCTGCCGGACGATCCGTGCCGAGGGGAGCAACCTCCTGATCCTCATGCTCACCGCGAAGAAACAGGAGGCCGACAAGGTGCTGGGGCTGGAGATCGGTGCCGACGATTACATGACGAAGCCCTTCAGTGTGCGCGAGCTCACGGCCCGGATCCATGCGCTCCTGCGCCGCCAGGGGGACCTCTCCATAGGGACCGAAGAGGTGGCGTTCGGAGATGTCGAGGTGGATTTCAAGAGGCGGGTGCTGACGAAGAAGAAGAAAGAGGTCCGCTGTACGGTCCGCGAGTTCGAAGTCCTCAAATTCCTCGTGGAACACGAGGATCAGGTCGTCAGCCAGGGATATGCTGCTGAACGAGGTCTGGGGATACGACCAGTTCCCGACCACGCGGACCGTGGACAACTATATCCTTTCCCTCAGGAAAAAGGTCGAAGAACACCCCGATCACCCCACCCACATCCTTACGGTCCACACGGCGGGCTACAGATTCGTCCGGCGCCCGTAGCAATTCCGCGCCCCGGCCCCTGATCCTCCCCTGCTACCTGAGCGGCGTGGCGGCCGGGGTCTTATCTTTTGACAACTTCATGACAACTCTGCTGAGGTGGGAAACTACCTTGCCGTAGGTTCTCGAACGCACACCCACGTTCTCATTCCACTCGGGAGGGTACCATGAAACGAGCCGCACTGTTGATTGCCGTGTTGATGCTTGGCATTTCCACTCTGGCGTTCGGATGGGGGAACGCCACGCACGTGTATCTCGCGAACCGTCTGGGGGCGAAGTTCGGCCCGGTGAATCTCCAGGAGATGTACGGCGCGCTGACGCCGGATGTGTTCAACTTCATGTTCGATGCCAATGGGCAGATCCTGTCGAACCTGACCCATTTCCAGCCGGGGCTGATCTCCGCAGCCGCCGCGACCGCCGAGGAGAGGGCCATTGCGTACGGGTTCATGACCCACAACAATGTGTTCGGCGCAGACCTGACAGCCCACGGCAGCCCGGACTTCCCGAATCCCCTCTGGCCTGCCAGCAAGCCCGGATGGGTGATCAAGTACGGGAACCTGGCCGGTGCGAACCTGATCGCCCCGCTCAAAGTGATCCTCACAGACGCGGGCGTACCGGAGGGGTACCTTGATCCGTTGGCCGCCTACCTTGCCCCGACGATGGGGCATGATCTCGTCGAGACGGCGGTCGATATCCTGATCAAGCGATACCAGGATCCGCTGGTCGGGTTGCGCATGGCCGTCGCAGCGCGCGCCAGGACCCCTCAGACCGGGAACCTTCTGGTCAAGGCCTTTGCCCCGTCGCTCGTTGCATACACGGAAGGCGATCCGACGATCGACGATGTTACCCCCGGTCAGGCGGAAGCGTTGATCCTCGGCGCCGAGGCGATGTATCAGCCGGCGATGGAGCAGTACGGTCAGGCCTTCCTGCTTCCTGAAAAGATGCTGATCCAGGCCCTCTCGGAGCAGAGCGCTGTCGTTGCGGAACAGCTCATCGAAGCGGTGCTGACCTCGGAGACCGGGATGACCGGGTGGGACGTTTACGGTGCCGCCCACGCTGGTATCCGAGAATATCGTCAAGAGCATCGCGCTCGTGAAGAATGTGTATGCCCGGGAGATCGAAAAGACGTACGAATTCGTCAGCAAGCAGCTTGCTCCTCAATCAGATCACGACCGCCCCGTTCTGCGCCATGCTCGGGAAGGAGAACGATCCCGCCGCCGGGCAGGTCGGCCAGGAGGAGCAACTCGCCGCGCCCTTCAGCTTCGGGCTCGAGCAGAACTACCCCAACCCCTTCAACCCGTCCACGGAGATCCGCTATCAGCTGGCCGCCCCCGGACAGGTCAGCCTGAAGATCTTCAACATGATCGGGCAGGAGGTGGCGGTGCTGGTGAACGACGTCCAGGAGGCGGGCAGTCATCAGGTCCGCTGGGATGCCGGCGGTTTGCCGAGCGGGAACTACTTCTACCGTCTGGATGCGGGCGGCGCGGTATCGACAAGAAGAATGACCCTCGTGAAGTGACCGCCGCTCCATCACCCCATGTGCCTCACGCCCCGGCCTCACGCCGGGGCGTTTGTTTCTTTCGTGGGGTTTTCCAACCTTACCCCACAGCCCATCAGGGGAGCCGCGATGATCTTCCGCCGTGAAGAATACCTCGAGCTGATGACGTTCGGCCGGACCGGCCGCCCGATGTTCGTCGAGCTCTTCGGACTGCTCGTGGGACTGGATCACGAATGGCGCGCCCAGGGAGCCTCCGAAGCGGAGATCGCGCTCACCGCCTTCGACTGGGACTACGTCCGCGTCGTCCCGTGCGGCGGCGTGACCGGCGTCCATCACGGGTTGGATCCCGTTGTCCTCGAAGAGAATGACGAGATCCTGATCCAGCGGGATGCGCTCGGACGGCGCGTCAAACTCATCAAGGCATCGGCGACGATCCCCCTGCCGTTGGACCATCCGGTCCGCGACATGGACAGCTGGCTGGCGATCAAACCGCTCTTCGAGTTCCGCGAGGACCGTGTCGACCCCGACGCCGTCCGGCGTGCCAGGGAGGCTCAGGCGGCGGGCGCCCTGGTGGTCGCCTCGATCCCCGGAGGCTTCGACATCCCCCGCGAGCTGATGGGCGAAGAGCTGGCCTGCCTCTGCTACTACGAACAGCCGGAGCTGATGCAGGATATCCTCTCCACTCTGCGATCGACGTCCCTGCAGGTGCTCGAACGGGTGACCGAGCATCTGGTGATCGACCAGCTCTCCGTACACGAAGACCTCGCCGGAAAGTCCGGACCGCTCATCGGCCCGCGGCAGGTGCGCGAATACCTGCGCCCGTACTTCAGGGACGTCTGGGACCTTGTCTCCTCCCGCGGGACCAGGCTGTTCGACATGGATTCCGATGGCAACGTCCACAGTATCCTGGATCCGCTGCTCGAGTGCGGGCTCAACTCCATGCACCCGATGGAGCCTGCGGCGGGCATGGACGTGGTGGAGATCCGGAAGCGCTACGGCCACCGCCTGGCCGTCCGCGGGGGGATCGACAAGCACGTGCTGAGGCAGGGACCCGCGGCGATCCGCGCAGAGCTGGAGTACAAGCTGCAGCCCATGATGCGGGAGGGAGGGATCGCGTTCGGCCTGGACCACCGGATCCCCAACGGGACCACCATCGAACAGTATCGGTACTACGTGGACCTCGGACGGGAGATCCTGGGCCTTCCGCCCCGGTCGCCGGACCGGACCGGATGGCAGCGCATGGCTTTTTGACAGAACCCGGCCGTGACACTTCTATGACACCCCACCCCTTGACGACTCCTATCTTGTGCTCGAACCACAAGCACAACGGTCGGAAAACGCCATGAACCACCCGCAACGACACGTGCCACCACTCCTGGCGGCACTGGTCCTGCTCACGATGTCCGCCCAGCCCGCTTCCCTCAAAGTGGCCACGATCAACGTATGGTCCGGACTGGATTACCGGGGCACCTTCCGCTTCGGGGAGTACGAGACCGCCGAACGGCGGGAACAACGGTTCCGTGCACTGGTCGACGGGCTCGGGCGATTGTCGCCTGACGTGGTCTTCCTGCAGGAGGCGAATCCGGTCTCCTCGTTCACGGAACGCCTGGCCGACGCGCTGGGCTACGAGCACCTGCACCAGGTGTGCATGGGCGGGATCAAGTTCGGGCCGCTCGGCATACCGTCGAATTTCAAGGAGGGGATCGCGATCCTGGCCCGTCCCGGCCTCGGCCTTCGCCACGCCGGCACCTGGAAGCTCTCGGGAGGGGCCGGGCTCCACGGTGACGTGATGACGTTCCAGTTCACCGAAGCCTGCTTCGCCCTGGCCGCTTCACTGACGATCGAGGGAAAGACGTTGTACGTCGTCAACACACACCTCCACTCCGTTCCGCAGATGGACTCCAGCCTTCACCGCAGGCTGGAAGATGACGTTCGGGCGGGGACGATCTCGAGGCCGGACTTCGATGCGGCCGTCGCTGCCTGGCGCGAGGGACTGGACCTGCAGGCAGAGCAGCTCGGGGTGCTTCAGAAGCACCTCGGTGGGCTCCCGCCGGAGGTTCCCGTGATCCTGGGCGGGGACTTCAACATGCCTCCGGACCGTGACACGCTTGCGGGGTTCAGGGTGCGGAACGGTTTTTCCGACGCCCTGGATGCCTCCGCGCGTCGAGACCCGACCTGGGATCCGGCAGGAAACGAAAACGTCGGGTATTCAATGCGGCTCACGGACATCTCCGGCTCGCCGCTCGAAGCTTTCGACCGCCTCGACGCCTATGCGAACGGGGTCCCTTCCCACATCGATCATCTTTTCCTGAGCAGACACTTCGGGGCCGTCGCGGTGCGGGAGGCTGCGGTGGTGTTGGATTCCGCGGCCGGGGGGATCCACGCGTCCGATCACTATGGCGTGATGGCGGAGGTCGATCTGCAGGATGCGCTGGCACAGGTGCCGGCCGACCTGCGCGGAGAAGAGAGTACCACCGAACCCCTCCCCATCCTGTCGTACGACACGGATACGGGGTTCGGCTATGGACTCAAACTGTTCGCGCTGAATCACCTGGGCGCGCGCGAGTCCTTCGATCTGGTCTTGTTCAATAGCACGCGGGGAGAACGCTGGTACCGATTCGTCTTCTCGCTGCCGGATTTTGAAATGCGCCAGGGGACCACCTATCCCCTCGCCCTGGACCTGACGGTCGACTACGACAAATGGATCAAGAACAGCTTCTTCGGGATCGGGAACACCTCCAGCTTCGGGGACCGCGAGTACTACACGCGACAGCCCCTGGAGATCACGCTCACTGCGGGAAGGGGTATTTCGTCGGTGTTCGTCGTTCAGGCGGGAGTGAAATACCTGACGGTCCAGAACAGCGGATACGCCGACACGAGCGCGCTGCTCGAGTTGACGCCGACGATCTCCGCCGGCAGGGCGACCGCCTCCTCGGTGCTGGGATCGATCCGCTACGACACCCGGAACAGCTACGTGAACCCCACGCACGGGGTGGTCTTTCAGGCGGACGTTGAAGCTTGCCCCGAAGTTCTCCTGGACGAACGTCCGGTACGCTCGCACCGGGGCAGTGGTCCAGTACTATACGGAGCTCTTCTACCCGACGACGGTGTTCGCCGCACGCCTCTGGTTCCAGGGGCTCTTCGGCGACGACGTCCCTGTCCAGATGCTGCTGCCGATCGGCGGGACGCGAACGCTCCGGGGTTATGTGCAGGACCGGTTCCTGGATATGGTGTCGGGTGTCGCGAACGTCGAAGTGCGCTTCCCGATCTTCTGGCGCTTCGGTGGTGTGGTGGGGTATGATCTGGGGAAGGTGTGGCACAGGCCCGGAGAAATGGACCTCAAGCGATGGGCGGTCAACCCCGTGGCAGGTCTCCGTTTCGTCTTCGATACTTTCGTCGTGCGCCTCGATCTGGGATTCGGACCCGAGACGACGGGGTTCTACCTCAACTTCGGCCATCTCTTCTGAGGTTGCGTTTCTAGCCCTAATTTCCAATCTTGCCTTCGTATGGTCCTCTCCCCGGTGTGCATACGAAGGTCCTCGGCGATCCTGACGGCGGTTCTCCTTTCGCTCGCGGGACTCTTCTGCTCCTCCGGACGTGTCGCGCAGAGGAATCTGGCTCCGCTCAGTCTGGAAAGTGTGCTGGCCGTAGCGGACAGCCTGCGGGGTGAAGGAGAACTGGACGGCGCGGAGGAACTGTACGCTGAAGCGGTGAAGCGGCCGGGGAGTTCCGTCCGGGGACAGCGTGGACTGGGTCTTGTCGCGCTTGCCAGAAGGGAATGGGGCGACGCGATCAGCGCGGCCGAGGAGATCGAGCGGCTGGACTCCTCCGATCTCACAGCCACCTACCTCCGTGCGCTCGCCCATCGGGAGCGGGGGATCACCCAGCCGCTGCACATCGAGTGGCGGGCTTCCCGCAAAGAATTCGAGTCGATCCTGGCGCGAGATTCCAGCTTCGAGGATGCGCTGTACCAGTTCGCGATCCTCGAGCGCTACCGGGAAGAGTACCGTCACATGATCGAGCTGGGTGACCGCCAGCTGGTCCTGAAGCCTGGCAGGAACGACCTGCATCTTGGGGTCCACCGCCTCTACCGGTGCTATGTCGCGATCCAGGATACCGCCGAAGTGCTGGGGTGGTTGGGGGGAAGGAGCGGCGGCCTGGCCGTCTATTATAGAGGGGAGGCTCTGCGGCGTTCGGGAGCCCTCGGGGAGGCCGAATCGCTCGCGGCTAACGGTCCCATGCGCGTCCGGGAGGTCCCTCCGGAGGCGTGGTACCTTTCTCTCGCTCGCATACGGTTCGCTGCCGGTGACAGGGATGGCGCGGAGCGCTGGTACTGGCGGGCGGTGAACGAACTGAGTTCGCCGCTGGGGGCTTCGCTCCTGTTCGAGGACCTGAAGTACATTGTGACCGACGATGAGCTTGCCCGGTTCAGGAGGCTTCCCTCCATCGCGGCCCGGCGCGAGTTCTTCAGATCCTTCTGGACCTTCCGCAATCCTTCTCCGGCCGCGGCGGAGAACCCTCGCCTGCGGGAGCACATTCGCAGGTTCCTGGTGGCCGAGCAGCGGTACGAGTACTACGGATTCCGTCTCTGGTTCAACAATCCCGACCGGCTGAAAGACCTCGAATTCCCCCGGGCGTTCCAGGCGAATGAAGAGTTCAACGACATGGGCCTGGTCTACCTCCGCCACGGGGAACCGGGTGACGTCGTCAGAGCGATGTCGGAAGGGTCATGGGATCCCGCCGAATCCTGGCTCTACTTTGGCGACGCCGCCACTCCGCGACTGACATTCCACTTCGAGAAACACAACGCGGCGGGGAACAACTGGAGGCTGACCGCCGTCCCGAGGAACCTTTCGCTGGTCGAGGATCTGCAGATGTGGGATGTCCGCTATCGGCAACTCCTCCACGGCACCGAAATGGACCGGGGGAACGCCGAGGACCGCCTGCGGTACGAGTCGAGGGAGGTGGTCTCCTACGCGATGCGGACGGATGAGCACACCTGGGAGCAGAAGGTCGCGCCGATGTTCATCCCGCACTCCGCGGACCTGTTCCGGGCAAAGGAGAACAGAGGCTTGATCGATGTCAGCTACGCGATCCCCCTGTCGCCCGCAGCGCAGGCGCTGGGAGAGGAGCCGACGCGCGTCGCGTTCGAAGTGGGGCTTGCCCTCACGGAATCCCGGTCGCGGCGCTCGGTCACGCGTCTCGACACACTCGCCTTCATGCTGTCGTCGACGAGCAAGGGGTACTTCGTCGACCTCCGGCGTTTCACCGTGTTGCCCGATTCGTACCTGGTGTCGATGCATGTCCGTGCCCTCGGCGGGCCGTTGTTCGGAAGCTGGAGACAGGGCCTCCGCGTCCGGAACTTCACGCCGACCGAGCTCGCGATCAGCAGTGTGCAGTTGTTGTTTCCCTCCCATGAGAAGACCATTCTGGAGATCGACGGGATCAAGGTTCGACAGAGCCCCTTCGTCCGTCAGGATCGAAGCCAGCCCCTCTACGTCTACTTCCAGGTCTATGGCCTGGTGAAGGATGACTTCGGGAGAACCGGCTACCGGGTGGAATACCTGCTGGTCCCGGCCGACGAGAAGGATGACGGGGATGGGGAAGTGCTCCAGCTCAAGGATAGGGATGGTACGGAGGAGTCGGCGGCGGAGTTCACCTCCCTGGATCTGCGCGAGGCGGGAGCCGGATCGTACCGGCTGGTGGTCCGGGTAACGGACAGAAAGCGGGTCCAGACGGTCCTGGGGGAGCGGGCCATCGAAGTGGTGAAGCCCTGAAGCGCAGGGATCTGACAGACGGAGGGGAAGATGGACGTGCAGATCGATGACCTGGTCAGGGAGCTTCGTGCGGCCTCGGCGGGAGCCCGGGAGCTCGTGGAGGCGTTTCCCGAGAACCTGCTCGCAACCCGTCCGGGCGAGGGGCGCTGGTCGGCGCTGGAGTGTCTGGCGCACCTCGTGGTCACCTCTGAGGCCTATGTGCCTCTGATGTCCGGCGCGCTGAAGGCCAACACTCCGGCCGGCGGCGAGCGTTGGTTCCGGATGGATGCGGCGGGATGGCTTATCGCCCGCTCGCTCGAGCCGCCGGCGAGGATGCGGAGCCGGACGGTCGAAGAGTTCCAGCCGCGGCCCTTCGATTCGGCCTCCGCTCTCCTCGCGCGTTTCCTCGAGTTGCAGGAGGGGACGGAGAAGGTTGTGCGAGCGGGGGCGCGATACGATCTGAACGTCATCAAAGTGGTCTCGCCGTTCAACCGGCGAATTCGCTACAATCTGTTCTCCTGTTTCCGGATCCTGCTGGCTCACCAGCGGCGGCACCTGTGGCAGGCCCGCCGGGCGGTCCCGCGGTCCGGCGTTTCGTGACCCATTTCGAAAAGGACGATCCATGTTCTGGCTCAAACTGATACGCGACTTCCTGAAGGTCCTGCGGGCGGGAGAAACCCCCCATCAGATCGCGAGCGGATTCGCCCTGGGATCCATCCTGGGGTTCTCGCCGATGCTGACGCTCCAGGGGATCCTGGTCTGGCTGGTGATCCTGATCTTCAACGTCAACCTCTCCGCGGCGCTGCTCGCCCTGACGGTGTTCAGCCTCGCGGCCTTCCTGCTGGATCCCGTATTCCACCTGCTGGGGTATGCGGTGCTGGTGGACGTCCAGGCGCTGCAGAACCTCTGGACCGCGATGTACAATGCGCCGCTCGCCCCCCTGACGCGGTTCAACAACACGGTCGTGATGGGGAGCTTCCTTGCCGCGCTGGTCCTTGCCGTCCCGGCGTACTTCGGCATGAAGGCGTTCGTCGTTGCGTATCGCCAGCACATTCACTCCAGGGTCGAGAAGTGGAAGGTCTTTCAGGTCGTCAAGCGGAGCCTCCTGGTGCGGTGGTACGAGCGCATCCGGGACCTGGCCGGGTAGTGCCGGCGCCGCTCCGCCCCGGCTTGCCGCTCCGCGGCTTGCCGCTCCGCGGCTTGCCTTTTCGATTGCCGGACCGACCGGCAGTCCAACGATCCTCGAACAATACGCTGAGGTCGCTCCGTGTTCCGCACGAAGTTCATCCTGTTCGTTCTCGTGCCGCTGGTCATCGTCGGCATCGTGGTCTATTTCTTCATCGACGGGTGGGTCGAATCCGGGCTGGAGGCCGGCGGGGAGTCGGTGGTCGGCGCCCGTGTGGAGATCGACGGCACCCGTGTGACGCTGTTCCCCGTCGGGATCCAGTGGGCAAGGATGCAGGTGGCGAACCCCCGGGACACCTGGAAGAACCTGTTCGAGACGGGCCGGGTCCGTTTCTCCCTGGATCCCAACCAGCTCCTGCGGAGCAAGTTCATCATCGAAACGATGGAGGTGCAGGAGTTGATCCTCGGGACCCGGCGCACCACCGACGGGGCGATCCCCTCGCCGCCTTCCCGCGGAGGGCCGGCGGGTCCAACGTTCACCGAGCTGGCAAAGGAAGCACTCGAGCAGAGCGTCCAGCAGACCCCGGTGTTCAACCTGGACCTGCTCCGTTCGGGCTTCAAGCCCGACAGCCTTCTGAAGGCGATCGATCTCCGCTCGCTCCGATACGCCGATTCCCTGAAACAGCAGGCGATCGCCGCCGCCAGGCAGTGGGATTCGGTGGTCGCCGACTTCGAGACCAGCAAGCGTCGGGCCGTAGAGATCGAGGCGCAGATCAAGGCGATCAATCCGAACGAGCTCAAGACGGTGGACAAGATCACGTCGGCCATCGCGACGGTCGATGCCTCCATCAAAAGCGCCGGAGAGATCAGCAAGAGGGTGACCGAGCGGAAGAACACCGTGGACGCCCAGCTCCGCGGGGTCTCGGCGTCGGTCTCCTCGCTGGACGATGTCGTGCGGTCGGACTTCGAGAGGGTGAAGGGGCTCGCCCGACTTCCCGAGCTGAACACGTCGGGGATCGCCAGGGTGCTCGTCGGGAAGGAGATGTACGACCGCGCCATGACTTACCTGAGCTGGGTGGACTTCGCACGGACCAACATTTCGAAGTATACCCCAACGCCTGCCAGGGTCGAGAAGCCGCCGAGATTCAAGGGACAGGATATCCGGTTCCCGATCACCCGCGCGTATCCGAAGTTCTGGATCAGGAAGATCGTCGTCTCGGGCGGGACCGACACCTCTTCGTACGCAGACCTCATTCGCGCGCGCGGGGAGATCCTGAACGTCACGAACGACCAGACGGTCACCGGTCTCCCGATGACCGTTGCCCTGGAGGGCGAAGTGAATCGCGCCCGCCGGATGACCCTGCGGGCGTCCTTCGACCGGACCAGGGAGATCCCCTACGATTCCTACAACGCCACGCTCTCGGGTGTCCCGCTGGCTTCGTTCCAGCTCGGGCGGTCGGATTTCCTTGATGGCAGGATGACCGACGCCCGCATGGACGCGGCCATCCAGATCCAGGTGCCCGGCAGCAAACTCGACGCCCTCACGCGCCTGGGGATCGGGGGGTTCAGCCTCAAGTACGCCGGAGAGCCCAGGGGGTCGGTGGAGAGGCTGGTGCGACAGGTGCTGGAGGGGATCCGGTCGTTCGACGTTCAGCTTCGCTTCTGGAACACGAGCGGGCCGTTCGACGTGGCCCTGAAGACCGACCTCGACGACAAGATCGCCGCGCGAGTGAAGGAGGTGCTGGGGGCCGAGGTGGCGCGGCTGCAGAACGAGCTGCGCGCGAAGTTCGACGCGAAGGTGGGCGAAAAACGTCGCGACGTGGAGCAGTTCATCGCGGGCAAGACCGCGGAGGTGGAGCGCCAGCTTGCGGCCGGACAGGCACTGGTGAACGAGAAGCTGGGGATCCTTGAGTCGAAGAAGAAGGAACTGAACGCCCGGCTCGAGCAGGAGAAGAAGAAAGGGGTGGACGGCCTGATGAAGCTCCTGCAGAAGAAGTAAGGTTCAACGCACTTGCTGGCGCGACCGGTTGACCGGAAGCTGGTATTGAATGCTCTGGTTCTGCATGCGGATGACCAGAGAGTCGGCCCCCGGCTGTTCGACCCGGGCGCGGGACAGCTCGTTCTGATCCACCAGGGAGTCGAGGAACAGCGTCATCAGCGTCTGCGACCCCCGCTGCTCGAAAAGCGTCGGGACCGAGTTCCGGCGGACCTGGCGGTTCTGTTGCTATCAGGGGGAGGTCCGCCGCCCGGCGTTGCGTGAGAACGAATTGCGGGGCTTCGGCCGCGTTCCCGGTCCCCTTGCCGGCGACGTCCTTCTTTTCCTTCGCCACGGCGTTCATCATCCTCTCCTCCCGTTCCGGCGGGGGGCTCACGATCCCATCGGTCCAGTACGAATCCCCGGTAGCGACCTTCCCGGCGACTTCCAGGTCCTGGATGGGGGCGGCTTCTGCTTTTCTCGCGTGCTCCTGGACGGACGGGGCCGGTGCCGCGACGTTCGATGCCACGGTCTCATCCCGATCGCGAGGGATCTCCCGCGTGTCTTCCCGTGACCGTTCCCGGAGTTTGTCGACGGTTCCCCTGTCTGCCGCGCCCCCGGCCGCCGGCGGTGTGGTCCGAAGGGCCTGCTGCTCCTGTGGTGGAGCCACGCGGTCCGTCATGGACGGCGTCTCCTGCCGGATCTCCTGCTCGACAAGAACGTGCCGGGTCACGACCCCGATGCCGATCAGGGAAGCGATCGTCGCCGCGACCGCGAGGATCCGCGCCGCCCGGTGCGATCGCGTAACGCCGCTGCGGAGGCGCGCCTTCATCCCGTCCCTCCCGAGACGCCGCGCGGCCGCGGCCACCCGGAGTTCCCTCTCGAGCAGCGCCCTGCACTCCGGGCACGCGCCCACATGGGCGTCGATCCGCTCACGCTCGGCAGGGGAGAGCCTGCCCAGGACGTATTCGGACGCCCGTTCAGGGTCGTCGATGATGTGCCGATCGTTCATGGCCGGACCCTCCTTCCCTCACCGCGTCTTCCAGCGCCTTCTTGCACTGGTATTTCTTCGCTTTTGCGGTGTCCGCATTTGCAAATCCCATCTTCCGGGCGATATCTTCCATGGTCAGCTCCTCCCAGTAGAAGAGGAGGAGGAGGGTTCTGCACTGCTCCCCGATGCGTCGCAGGCCTTCCGCCAGCGAAGCCGCCTCTTCACTCTCGACCAGCGCGTCGAGCGGAGAGCGGGGATCCGGGTCCGGTGTCTCAACGTCCAGTTCCGCCGGGGACTCCCGGCGCGCCCGCGCGAGCCTGCGGAACCAGAGGTTCTTCACGGTTCCGACGACAAAGGTCTCGAGTTTCGCGCTGTAGGTGAAGCGTCCCGTCCGCACCCGTTCCCAGAGGATCACCAGCGCCTCCTGGAGCATGTCGTCAGCGTCGTCCAGCGTCCCGTTGTTCTGGAGCACATAGGCGGTGACCGGAGGCCGGCTGGACCGGTAGAGCCTGGCGAGGACCCCCTCGTCCCCCCGGCGGATCGCTTCCAGCAGCCGGGCATCGTCATGGAGGAACAGGACGCCCATTTACCTTTCACAGGTTAATGACATTAACGTCAGGAATGTAAACGCCACAATGTAGCGAGTTACCCATCATTATTCAATCAACGGGAGGGAGTATGCGCGCATCACGTCTCTTGCTGGTGTTGGTTCTGGTCCCTGCACTGGCGGCAGCCCAGCCGGGCACCCCGGTCAACGCCGGCGAACGGTCGGTGGTGGACCTGACCATCTACAACCAGAATCTGTCGTTGATCCGGGAGGAGCGTTCGTTCCAGATCCCGAAAGGGATGAGCAGGGTGGTCGTTCCGGATATTCCCGCCACGATCGACGGGACCTCGCTTCATTTCCTGAGCAGGACCGATCCCGGCGGGGTGAGGGTGCTGGAGCAGAACTACCAGTACGACCTGGTCCATCAGGCGAAGCTGCTCGAGCGCTACCTGGGGAAGACCATCGAGTTCATCCGGCAGGAACCGGTCACCTTCAAGGAGTATTCCGTGTCGGGCAAGTTGCTCGCCACCGGCTACGTACAGCAATCCGGCTACGAAGGGGCTCCCGTCTATAATTATGCCGGGGGGATGGTGGCCGAGATCAACGGAAAGGTGGAGATCAGTCCCGCCGGCCGGCTCGTGCTTCCCAGTCTCCCCGAAGGGCTTATCCTGAAGCCGCAGCTGGAGTGGCTGGTCTCCAACGCCAGAGAGGGGACCCACAAGACCGAGATCAGTTACATGGCGTCCGCGCTTGCATGGAGCTGCAACTACGTCGCGCTGCTCGACGAGAGCGACACGCACATGGACCTCAAGGGCTGGGTCACGGTGACCAACCACACCGGGACATCCTTCGCGAACGCCGGGTTGAAGCTGGTCGCGGGCGACGTGAACGTCGTGAAGAATGAACTGGTGGGGATGCAGCGGGCGGCCAAGAGCCTGGCGATGGCCGAGGATGCCGCGGCTCCGCAATTCGCGCAGACCGAGCTGTTCGAGTACAAACTGTACACCCTGCAGCGGCGGACCGACGTGCGAAACAACGAGACGAAGCAGATCGAGCTGACCTCCGCCGCAGGCGCCCCGTCGAAGAAGGTGTTCATCTATGACGGGATCGGGGACCAGTGGCGTTACTGGCACAACAACTACTCGTACCGTTCCCAGGGGAGCTTCGGACAGAAGTCCGAGTCGAAGGTGGGGGTGTTCGTGACCTTCCGCAACGACGAGAAGTCCGGCCTCGGCATCCCGCTCCCGAAAGGAAAGGTCAGGGTCTACAAGCGGGACACGGACGGGAAGGAGCAGTTCATCGGAGAGGACCTGATCGACCACACCCCGAAGGACGAAGAGGTCCGGCTCTACCTGGGCAATGCCTTCGACATCGTCGGGGAGCGTGCCCAGAAAGACTTCAAATCGTTCGCGGCCGGCAGGGTCGTGGAAGAGACCATCGAGATCAAGGTCCGGAACCACAAGACGGAACCCGCCGAGGTCCTCGTCTACGAGCACCCCTGGCGCTGGAGCCAGTGGGAGATCCTGAACAGCAACGTGCCGTGGACGAAGGTGGACCAGAGCACGCTCCGGTTCCCGGTCAAGGCGGGCAAGGACGAAGAGAAGACCGTGCGCTACACGATCCGGTATTCGTGGTAGGGAACTTCACACTCACAGGGGGGGGTACCATGAAACGCTCGACCATAGTTGCGATCGCGCTGATGGGGCTGCTGGGGAGCTCCCGGGCCGCCTGCGCCGCGCGGATGCCTGCGGAGGCGCCGTTCCTCAGGCTCAAGGGGAGTGTCAACTGCCCGTACATCCCGGCCGGAGGGGGCCGTGTGTACCTGCAGGTATCCATGGAAGCAGGAGAGCTGATGCGGCATGACCGGCGTCCACTCAACGTGGCGCTGGTCCTCGACCGGAGCGGGTCCATGGCAGCCGAAGGAAAGATCGAGAACGCCAAGGCCGCACTGCGCGCGGTCATCGACCAGCTCCGCAGCGACGACATTCTTTCCATCGTCATCTATGATGACGAGGTCGATGTTCTGCGGCAGGCGGGCCGGGTGGGGAACAAGCAGGACGTGCGGCGCCTGGTGGACGAGATCCAGCCGAGGGGATGGACCAACCTGGGTGGGGGGATGGTGGAGGGGTTCCGCCAGGCTCGCCGCAATGCATCCGAGCGCTACGTCAACCGGGTCCTGCTCCTTTCTGACGGGCTGGCGAACCGGGGGGTCACGGATCCCGGCGAGCTTTCCCGGATCGCCGCCCATGAGCGGCAGCACGGGGTCTCGCTGACCACGGTGGGGGTGGGTCTGGAGTACAACGAGAACCTGATGCTCGCGCTGTCGGAGCGGGGGGGCGGGAACTACTACTTCCTGGAGAGCGCGAGGGATCTTGCCTCGGTCCTGCGGAACGAGTTCAGCAAGGCCTGCGGCGTGCTCGCGCAGAACGCCGTGATCGACATCGATCTCGGACTGCATATCCGGGTGGTGGACGTGGTCGGATGCGCCTTCCGGACCGAAGGCGCAAGGGTGAGCCTGGAGGTCGGCGACGTGTACGGAGGTGAACGGCGCGAATGGACGGTGGTGCTCGACGTCCCGGCGGGAGAGGGGAGCCGTCCGCTGGCGAAGGGGAACATCCGCTTCCAGCACGCGCCCGAGGCTTCCGTCGGGGAACGCGCCGTGACGTTCGCCTCGGAGGTCAGGTATTCGAAGGAGACGGCCGTGATCGAGCGGCATCGCGACAACGAGATCCAGGCGAAGGGGGACATCGCCGTTTCGACCCGCGAGGTGGAGCTGGCCCTCAAGGCGCTCGACGAGGGGCGCAAGGAAGAGGCCATGCAGAGGATCGACGCCGCGCGCCAGAACGTGGCGGCCTCGCCGGCTGCCGTGGGCAGCGGCGCGTCTGCGGAGATGCTGCGTGACCAGGAGTCCCGCCTGAAGACCTACAACGACCGGGTGAAGGACGCCGACGAAAAGAAGGCGAAGAAGGAGGTGCAGTACGACAACTACCGCACGCAGAAACAGAAGTGAAGGCTGGGTGCGGACGACAACAGTCGCGGGAATCCAGAGGCGCGGAGAGAGGTCGTGGGTATGTCCACTCTCCGCGCCTCGGCGTCTCTGCGGCTGCTCTGCTGCTAGTTCGTGAAGGTGAACGGGATGGTGATCCACTTGCTCACCACCCCGCCCTGCCACGGTGCGTAGGTCGACCGCATCGCCGCGTCGATGACCGGCTGGTCGAAGGAGGTGTTGGTGCTCACGACGATCGCCGCCAGCATCGCCCTTCCCGTCGAATCCACAAGCACCTTGACCGTGACCAGCTCCGTTGCATTGGATCCCAGGGCGACCTCGGGGAGATCGGGTTGTTCGAGCCTGAGCACTCCGGGGATCACTCCCGCCTGCGGGGTCCCACCCCGGACGGTCTCCGTCGTCCGGCCGGATCCCGATGCCGCCCGCATCTTCGGGCCCCTCCGCCGGAGCGGCATCGTCCTTCGCCGTATCTGCGGGCGAGGATGACTCTGCGGCGATCGAGACCCGGATCGACCGGCGTTCCGGCCGGGGACGGTTCCGGGATGAAGTTGCGTCCGTCGGCGTGCGAGAGCACCTGCGTGAGGCTCAGGAGAACGACGACCGCGGTCGCGAGCAGCGATGCGGCGAGCAGATAGGTCTTCGTCCGATACCGCCGCGAACCGTTGTCCCTGCCCGGTTGCGCGTCGGGCAGGCGCCCGGCGCCGGGTGCCTCAAGGTTCGCCGGAGCCTTGCGCAGCGGCGCGGCAGCGGCGATCTCCGTCTGCAATTGGCGTTCGAATCCGAGCGCCTCTTCGTGGGCCGGTTCGAGGAACAGGATCCTTCCGATCGCCTGCAGCGCCTCTCCCGGCTTGCCCCGCATCCGGGAACGGTGGGCATCGGCGAGGTAGCTGGCGATCAGCACGGCGCGCGACCGGTTGACGTCGTCGGTCTCGCGTGCGGCGCGCTCCTGGGCACTCCCGATCTCCTGCTGCAGCCTGCGCACGTCGGCGTCGAGCGGATTGAGCAGGAACGCATGGTCGATCTCCACCAGCGCGTGTCCGTACTCGCCGGCGTTCATCAAGGCCTGCGCGGCGGCGACATGGCGCGCGATGATCGCGGAGGTGTGCCGGCGCTCCTGGTCGGCATCGGCGATCTCCTCCCTGGCGGCCCGGTCGGCCCTGTGCCCGGTCGGCTTGCTCGCGCCTGGTCCTCGTCACGGTACTCCGGCGCTCTTCTTCCCGGCGCCGCTCCTCCTGGACCGCGCGGATCTCCGCTTCGCACCGTGTCACCTCTTCGTTGGCGGGCTCGAGAATGCCGGCGGTGGTGACCGAGCGGAGGGCCTCGCTGAAGTCTCCGCGGGCGGCCGCCTCGCGTGCGGCGGCGAGCATGGCGGGGATCTCGGAAAGGACGGGATCGACCGAGCCGCCGGCAGCGCTCCTCCGGGACCAGGTGCATGGCCTGTGCCTCATGGTGCGCGGCGCGGACCCGGTCTTCAAAGACCGCGATCTCCGTGTTCCCGGGATCCAGGACCCGCGCCTGCTCGAGAGCCACCAGCGCACGGTCGTACTCTCCCCTGGAGAGGGAGCCGGTGGCGCTGCCGAGCAGGTCCGCAATGCGCGAGAGAACCGCGATCCGTTCCATCTCCCCCGCGGCATCCGTCGACACCGTCCCCCGCGGCCGATCTGCCGGGATCGCGGTAGCGATGGATCGCATCTGGGATTCGACACTGGGGAACTCGTGCTGGATCCCCGGTGCAGAGGCCGGGATCGCCTCGGTCGGTTCCGGAGTATTTCGGGCGGCCTCCTCCAGCAGGGCACGGACCCTCACCTCATAGGCAGCGGTATAGGGATTGTGAGGATCGAGACTCCTCACCGCATCGATCGCCCTGAGGGCCTGGTCGTACTTCCCTTCACGGACGAACTGATCGACGTCTCTCAACTCCATCACTACCTCACGGGCTATTCCAGCCCATAAGAGGGGCAATCGGCATGCCAGCCCTCAACGGGGCGACTCCCCAAAGGAACATGACGCGTCACACGAACGGAGAGGAAGGTTCTACCACGGAGAGTGAAAAACTACACGAGGAAAAGAGATGGGTTACCGGCGGAACTTGAAGGGGATCACGATCGAGGAGGCGACGGGGCCGTTGGACATCCTGCCCGGCGCGAACTGGGACCGGAGCACGGCGTCGAGGACCGCCTCTTCCAGCATGGAGTTGGAACTGGTGAGGACCTTGGCCTGCTGGGGGCGCCCCTCGGGATCGATCTGCACCTGGACAACGACCTGTCCCTCCAGTCCCTGCTTGTAGGCGGCGTCGGAGAACCTCGGCTTCTCCAGCTTGACGATCTGCGGAGGTTGCTCAACCACGACGAACGGGTCCGCGGAAGGTTCCTCCTGAGGGGTCTGTGCATCGGCCGAGCCCTGCGTGGCCGGCTGCTGATTCTGCGTCAGCGATGCGCCGATCACGGGTGAGGCATTCGGGCCGCTGTTCGTTGCCAGGGGTTCGGAGGACCGCGGCGGGGTCGTGGGGACCGTCTCCTCCCGCTTTGGCTGGGCCGGCTTCTCGTCGCGCCGATCCTGCCCGGACGTCTGGTCGATGCTTTCGACCGGCGGTGTCTCCGTGGCGGCGATCTGCTCCGCTGGATTGCCGGAGATGACGAATGTCCGCTCCTCCGTCGTGGTCGGCGGAGAAAAGATCGCATCACCCGTCGGACTGACCGACGAAGGGTATTTGATACGCTCTACCTTGTGCGGACGGACGATGAAGTAGAACACCGCAGCGCCGATCACCGCGATGGTCAGAAGGATCGCCAGGACGATCCAGTTGCTCATCCGCTGTTTGGGCCGCTCCGCCACGGGGGCCGCGTGCGGAGTGCGGTGCGGCTCCGGGGTGGCAACGACGGCCTCTTCCGGCGGGTCGGCTGCGACCACCGGTTCGGGGGGGGCTGGCGCAGCCGGCGGGCGTGGTGACGGGAGGAGGGAGGCGGGGGAGGCGGTTCCGCCTGGCGGGCCCTTTTCAGCTGCGAGAGCTGCCGGATCTGCGACTCGAAATCCTGGGCGATCTTGTTCGAGGGCTCGATGATGAAGACCCGCCGGATCTCGGCCAGGGCGTTGTCGTACTCTCCCTTGCGCACGTACTCGTGAGCGTGCTGGAAATACTGGTTCTTCAGCCATTCGAGTGCGGCGGACTTTTCATCCTTCTGCCGGATCGTCTCCGGGGTCAACGGTTTGTAGACCGCCGTTTGCCCGGTCGACAGCTCGGCTCCCTGTCCGTCCAGAGCCCGCTCCACGATGCCCGGAAGCGATTCCAGGATGTCGAGCTTCTGCTCCTCCGAAAGCTGGCCGGCGCTGGTGAGCTGGTGCAGCTGTTCCAGCTGCTTTTCGAACGCAAGAACGTAAATATTGCGCGGGTGGTCCGATTTGACCGAACGGATGGAATTGATGGCGAGCTGATAGTCCCCGTTCTCAGCGCGGTCCTGGGCTTCCAGGAGTCCCTGCTGCAGACCGGTCGTGTGGCTTTCCGTGCTCATCGCTGGTCCGTCACCAAAGTTGCGAAAGTGTGCCTTTCGATGAGGCCACTCTTTCACCGATATGAGAAGATACCAAAAGAGACGATACTTGCAATCCCCTACCTCCGGATGGCCAACACCTCGATCTCCCCGGGCCGGTCTGCCAGCTTCGCGACGACCAGGCCGGATGTGGGGTCATAGGTCCACCCTTCCTTAGAGGCTGCAAATGCTGTGCCCGAGAGACGCGGAAACTGGGCTTTTCCGGCCAGAAGGACCTGCCAATCCGTGTCAAGTCCTGCGATCTCCACCTTCAGGACGCGGGGGCGGGGGACGTAGGAACCCTGCGCTGCGGAAAGCCGCACCTGTACGGTGTCAGATGCCCTGCTGATCGTCATGGTGCGTTCGAACGAGACCCCTTTCATGTACGCGAACGAAAGCCCGTCGTCCTCGTAGTAGGTCCCCGTCTGCTGGCCTGCAACGGAAGGCGGGAAGACCGCCAGCGTCAGGGTATCGATCGCCACCTCGTCCGTGTACTGCACCGGCGGGCGGAGCGGGATGGCCGCACCGGCAGCGACGAAGAGCGGCAGCCGGTCGATGGGTGCGGCCACGGTGATCGTCGTGTCGCCCCGGTACCGGCGCCTGTCGTTGAAGTCGTACCACTCGCCCGGTGGAAGCGTGACGGTGCGGGTGGTCTGTCCTTCGTGCAGGGCCGGGGCGACAAGCAGGTGGTCCCCGAAAAGGAACTCCTCGACGTCCCTGAGGTACCGCTCTCGCGACGGGTGGTCGAACACCACCGGGCGCATGGCGGGGATCCCGGTGCGCGAGGCCGCGCGCATTGCCGAGTAGATATACGGGAGGAAGCGATAGCGCAGCATGATGGTCCTGCGGTTGATCGCCGTGAACTCCTCCCCGTACTCCCAGGGTTCCTTGTTCTTCTCTCCGATCGCCGAGTGGGCGCGCATCAGCGGGGTGAAGACGCCGAGTTGCAGCCAGCGGGCGAACAGCTCTCCGCCGGGATAGCCGATGAAGCCACCGATGTCGGACCCGACGAACGGGAACCCCGAGACGCCGAGGTTCAGGCACATCGGCACCGACATCCGGAGGTGTTCCCACGAGGCGACGTTATCGCCGGTCCAGACCGCCGAGTAGCGCTGTCCCCCGGCGAAGCTCGCCCGCGTGAGGACGAAGGGGCGTTCCCCGGGGAGGCGGCGCAGCACGCCCTCGTAGGTCCCCAGGGTCATCATCATCCCGTAGACGTTGTGGAATCCCTCGTGAGGGACCGCGCGGCCGTCCGCGTTGTGCCGCACGTCCGCGTCCATGGTCTTGGTCGGCACATTGAACACCGACGGCTCGTTCATGTCGTTCCACCACCCGCGCACGCCGGAGTCGACCAGAGCCGAAAAACCGTCGCCCCACCAGCGCCGGGTCGTCGAGGAGGCGAAGTCCGGGAACGCGCATCGTCCCGGCCAGACGTCCCCTTCGAAGCGCGTGCCGTCGGGCTTGCGCGAGAACACGTTCCCTGCCAGGCCTGAACGGTAGGCGTGGTATGTGGTGTCGGTCTTGATGCCCGGGTCCACGATCACCGCCACCCGGAAGCCGTCGCGCGCGAGGTCGCGCGTCAGTCCCCGCGGGTCGGCGAAGGTCCTGGGGTTCCAGGTGAAGATCCGGTATCCGTCCATATAGTCGATGTCGAGGTAGATCACGTCGCACGGGATCCGCTTGTCCCTGAAGGTCCTGGCGATCTCGCGGACGCGGGTGTCGGGCGTGTAGCTCCAGCGGCACTGCTGGTATCCGAGGGACCAGAGGGGAGGCAGGGGCATGCGGCCGACCAGCTCCGTGAACCGGCCCAGGATGTTCCGGGGGGTCGGGCCCGCGAAGAAATAGTAGTCGAGCGTCCCGCCGGTCGCGCCGAAGGAGTACTGCCGGTCGGATTCCTTCCCGAAGTCGAACGACGAGCGCCAGGTGTTGTCGAAGAAGATCCCGTAGGCGCGTCCGTTCCGGAGGCCATAGAAGAACGGGACCGAGACGTAGAGCGGATCGGTGCCGGCGTTGTAGGCGGGGATATCCGAGTTCCACATCGTGGAAGCGGTCGCGCGACGCTGGAATTCCCCCGCCTTCTCGGCGAGGCCGAAATACGATTCATCGCCGGGCATGGACTTCCAGACCCGCACTTCGTCGCCGCACCAGGACATTCCTTTTCCGGGGTGGTCGCCGTTGAGGATCCGGCCCTCCGGGTCGCGGAACGTGATCCTCAGCGGCCGTTTCCCCACCGCGACCACGAGCTGGCTCGAGGAGAACCTCAGCTCTGCAGGTGTGTCCTCGATGGACGTGGCGACCTCGGGCCAGTCGCGGCGCACCACGGCCCAGGAGGTATCGGTGCCCGCGCGCGGCCCGGGCGGGACATCACCACGCGACAGACGTCGGGGGCCAGGAAGCGGATGCGAGACCGTGGCGGGTCCTGCGACGAGCAGCAGTTCCTGCGAGGACGGAGCGGAATATGATCCCAGGTCCCCGATGGTCTGCCACTGGGCCAGCAGCTGGACGGGGATGGTCAGTAAGAGAAGGAGGCGGAATGTCTTCATGAGGATCCTCGGAAATCAATGGTGTTTCTCGCAAAGCCGCAAAAACAGCAGAAGACGCGAAAGGGGTTGTGGGTTCATTGGTCCCGTTCCCTTCACGCGTCTTCGCGCACTCGCTCTCATCAGGCTTTGGCGCCTTTGCGTGAGACCCCCTAGAGGCCTGTTCGGTCTCGCGGTCGAAGAAGTGGATCCGCGAGGAGTCCATGAGCAGCTCTGCGGTGGTTCCCACTGCCGGGGGGGCGTCGCTGGAGACGCGGGCCACGAACTGGCTGTTCGCGCCGGTGGAGAAGTAGACGAAGGTCTCGTTGCCGACCGGTTCGATCACCTCGATCTGTGCGCTGAACGGGATGACCGATCCGACGCCGGCGGGTTTGTGCGTGTAGATGTGTTCCGGGCGGATGCCGAGCACCAGTGCCGTGTGCGGCGTGGGGGCGCAGCCGGTCGACGGTCTCGCGGGGCATCGTCAGGGCCACAGCGGTCCCCTCCTGGCGGAACACGCCGTCGTCCGCCGGCGCGAAGGTTCCCTGGAAGAAGTTCATCGTCGGGCTGCCGATGAACCCGGCGACGAACTTGTTGGACGGGCTTGTTGATAGATGATGAGCGGGGTGTCGACCTGTTGCACGACGCCGTCGCGCATGACCACGATCCTGTCGCCCATCGACATGGCTTCGATCTGGTCGTGGGTGACGTAGATCATCGTGGTCTGGAGGCGGTGGTGGAGCCGGGAGATCTCGGTGCGCATCTGGACGCGGAGGTTGGCGTCCAGGTTGCTGAGGGGTTCGTCGAACAGGAAGACCTTGGGTTGCCGGACGATCGCGCGTCCGAGGGCGACCCGCTGCCGCTGGCCGCCGGAGAGGGCTTTGGGTTTGCGGTCCAGGTAGGAGTCGATGCCGAGGATCCTGGCGGCGTCGTTGACGCGTTGCTCGATCTCCGTCTTGTCGTACTTCCGGAGTTTCAGGCCGAAGGCGAGGTTCTCGTACACCGTCATGTGCGGGTAGAGCGCGTAGTTCTGGAAGACCATCGCGATGTCGCGGTCCTTCGGGGCGACGTCATTGACGACCTTGCCGTCGATGCTGATGGTCCCGCCGGAGATCTCCTCGAGTCCGGCGATCATCCGGAGGACGGTGGATTTTCCGCAGCCGGAGGGTCCGACGAGCACGACGAATTCTTTGTCGTGGATCTGGAGTGTGACGTCGCGGACCGCGGTGACCTTGCCGTCATACACTTTGGAGACGTTGTCGAGCTTGACTTCTGCCATGGGGTACGGGGGTTTTCTTGCGCAGCAGGGACGGTGCCTTCGAGCGGAGGCGTTCGAAGAATATACCGATGGCCGGAGAGAAATGCCACACGCGCCTGCATGGCGGGTCGATCCCGGGGCTGGCGGACAAAATCTTACCAATAACGGCAACAGGGGCTTGACATTCCGTGAATTTCGCCTATCTTCATTGGAACCGCTTCCACAATTTCCAACCAGTACGGCGTCCAGAGTACCAGAGATGGGTGTCACGATCTACGATCTCGCCCGCGAGGCCGGCGTCGGCATCGGCACAGTCTCCCGATGCCTCAACAACCACCCGAGCGTCTCCGCCCGGACGCGCGAGCGCGTGCTCAGCGTCGTCCGCCGCCTGGAGTACCAGCCCCACACCCACGCGAGCGTCTGGCCTCGCGGCGCACCAACACGATCGCCGCGATCATCCCGTTCTTCACCAACTACTTCTCCATCCAGGTGCTGCAGGGGGTGCAGGACAAGGCCAGCGAACTCGGACATCGATCTGATCCTCTACGGCGTCAACCACCCGGCCGAGGTGGAGGAGTACCTCCGGCGTTCGCTGCAGCGGGGACACGTGGACGGCGTGCTGTTCTTCTCGATGCGGTTCCCCGATTCGTACGTGACGAAGTGCCACCAGCTGCGGCTGCCGCTGGTCCTCATTGACGCGTACCACTCGGAGTTCGACTCCATCCGGGTCGAGAACAAGGAGGGGGCGATGACCGCCACCCGCCACCTCATCGGCCTCGGCCACCGCCAGATCGCGATGATCAACGCCAGCCTGGAGACCCTCCCCGCGCAGGAACGCCTGCAGGGGTACCGCGCGGCGCTGCTGGAGAGCCGGACTTCCGTATGTCCGGGAGAACGTCATCGCGGCCGGCGCCATGGCAGGCAGGACGGGTTCAACCGGGAGTCGGGTGCCATGGCCATGCGCCAGCTGCTGCCGGCCTTTGCCCGTCCCGATCCCGTCACGGCCGTGTTCGTCGTCAGCGATATCCAGGCCCTCGGCGCCCTGGATGCCGCACGCAAGGCCGGGATCCGCGTCCCCGGCGACGTGGCCATCGTCAGCTTCGACGACATCGAGCTGGCCCAGCACGCGGGGTTGACCACCATGCGCCAGCCGATGCATCAGATGGGGATGCTGGCGGTCGAGTGCCTGACCACCCGGATGGGAAATCCTGACGGGCCGGTCACGCTCACGACCTTTCACCCCGATCTGGTCATCCGTGATACCTGCGGAGCCCACGTCTCCCGTCCCGGCAGAGCATTCGCCCCGGCGCCCGACGTGGCGCACGAACCGACCGTCTAATCAACGAGGAGTGCCGCTCGCATGAACCGCCTCATTCTCAGCCTCGCCCTGGTTGTCCTCGTGACCGGCATCGCCGCCGGCGGCAACACCGGCAAGATCACCGGCATCGTCAAAGACGCCCAGACCGGTGAAACGCTGGTCGGCGCCAACGTGGTGATCGAAGGGACCATGATGGGGGCCGCGACGAACATCGACGGGTACTACGTGATCCTGAACATCCCGCCGGGCAAATACATCGCTCGTGGCTTCCGCGGTGGGATTCAACAAGAAGACCACCACCGGGGTGGTCGTCTCCATCGATCTCACCACGACCATCGACTTCGCGCTGACCTCCACCGTCGTCGAACGTGGAAGAGGTGGTGGTCACCGCCGAGCGCCCGCTCGTGCAGAAGGACCTCACCGCCAAGACCGCGGTCGTGGGGGGCGACCAGATCGCCGCCCTCCCGGTGACCGAGGTGGCGAGGTGCTCAGCCTGCAGGCCGGCTTCGTCGCCGGGAGCCTGCGCGGCGGACGCTCCGGTGAGGTCGCCTACTGGATCGACGGCGTACCGGTCACGGATGCGTTCAACGGGAGCCAGGTCGTGGAGGTGAACAAGAGCGTGGTCTAGGAGATGCAGCTGGTCTCGGGTGCCTTCAACGCCGAGTACGGCCAGGCGATGTCGGGCATCGTGAACATCGCCACGAAAGAGGGGGGACAGAAGTTCTCCGGCGGAGCGGGGATCTACGGCGGGACAATACTCTCACGGACGATCAGGATCGCTCTTCCCGGGAACTCAATGCATTCAAGCCCACCGTCGATCCGCAACATCGAGGCGAACCTCAGCGGCCCGATCCTCGGGGAGGACCTGACATTCTTCGTCGAACGGCCGGTACATCTACTTCGACGGATGGCAGAAGGGGTACAGCCGGTTCAATCCCTAGAACATCTCCTATACCGACGACGTCACCCGGCAGTTCACTCTCTACCGCGACGCCTCCGGGCAAGGGGACAGCGCGCTCACCCCCATGAACTGGAGCCGGCGGTACTACGGCCAGGGGAAGCTCACCTGGCGGGTCTTCTCCACAATGAAGCTGAACGCCAACTACATCTACGATAACACCGAATCCCAGGGCTACAACCGGATGTACTATTATAATCCGAACGGGATGGGGACCAGCCACAATACCAGCCAGACCCTCATCATGCAGCTCTCGCAGACCGTCAGCCAGTCCACGTTCTACTCGGTGGGCTTCTCCTGGTTCCAGCGCGGCGTGAAGTATCACAAGTACGACCTGGAGTACGAGGCGACGAACGACGGCTCCGGCGACCTGATCGAAAAGGACGTCCCCGACGGACCGCACTACGTCCATCCGAAGCTGTTCCTGACCAACGATCCGTACAGCTTCTACACCGGCGGGACCGATATGACCCGCTTCCGGAGGACCACGATCACGAAGCTGCTGAAGGCCGACCTGTCGAGTCAGCTCGACAACTACAACCTGGTCAAGGTGGGGGTCGAGGTGCGCCGTCACAACATGACCTACGAGAACATCGCGCTCCAGCCGATCCAGACGCAGACGGACATCAACCTGGCGACGGATAGCCCGTACATCCGGACGCGGATCCTCCCGGTGTCGTCCCTCTCTCACGACGTGTACGACCGGCGGCCGACGGAGCTCTCGGCCTACATCCAGGACAAGCTGGAGTTCCGCGACTTCATCCTGAACATCGGGCTGCGGTTCGACTATTTCGAGCCGGACGGGCACGTGCTGAACGACGAACATCCCGATGTGAACGATCCGCTCCACTACACCTATACCGTGGACGATCCGAACATCTACTCGCCGATCAAGCCGGAGAACCGCGCGCTCACCCTGGAAGAGCGCCAGGCGTTCTGGTACCGGAAGTCCAAGGCGAAGTCCCAGTTCAGCCCGCAGGATCGGGGGATCCTTCCCGATCACCGACGGCGGCGTGGTCCACTTCTCGTACGGGCACTTCTTCCAGATCCCCCGCTTCGAACGGCTCTACGAGAACCCGGATTTCAAGATCGGCTTCGGGACGGGGAACCAGGGGATCGTCGGCAACACCGACCTCAGGCCGGAGCAGACGATCAACGGCGAGATCGGCATCCACCAGCAGCTGGCCCCGGATCTGGTCGGTCGACGTGACCGCGTACCTTCGTGACATCCGCGGCCTGACCGGGACCAGGGCGGAGGAGATCATCGTCTTCGGCGGAGCCTCGAAGTACAGCAAATACGTCAACAGCGATTTCGGGTTCGTGAAGGGGATCGTGCTGACCCTCAACAAGCGGTTCGGCGTCCGGGTTCAGCGCCACGATGGACTATACCTACCAGGAGGCGAAGGGGAGCGCATCGGATCCGGCGCAGGCCCGCAATGCCCTGGCCGGGGGCTCACTTCCCGAGGTCCAGCTCACGCCGCTCGCCTGGGATCAGCGGCACACGCTGAATGTCACCGCATCGTACACCGCCGCTAACTGGGGGGCCAGCGCGATCGGCCGGTACGGCAGCGGCTCGCCGTACACGCCGCGGCGGCACCACGGACATCACTTCGCTGCTGACCAACAGCCAGACCAAGCCGGCCTACAGCGGGCTGGACCTGCGCGCGTTCTACGAGCTCGCGATCGAACCGATCCGGTTCGTCTTCTTCCCAGGGTCTTCAACGTCTTCGACCAGCCGGAACGAGGATCAGGTGTTCGACGATACCGGCCGGGCCGGCTACACGACGGATGAGGCACGCGTCCGTGCCACGGGGACCCGCGAGCTGGTGAATTCCCTGGACGCCTGGTTCACCCATCCGGAGTACTACTCGGAGCCGCGTCGCATCGAATTTGGCATGAACCTGGAGTTCTAAATGACCACCCGACCCTTCTTCCGAGGCTTGCTGCTCTTCGCCGTGGCGGCATCCGCGTTCGCCCAGAGCGGCCGCGAGAACCAGCGCTCAGCCGTCATGAACGGCAACCAGGTCCGCACCGTGTTCGGGAACTGGGGCGTCATCGGCCAGCCCGCCGATACCCGGCCGCAGCGGTCCTGGAAGAGCGACAACAACGGGTACCTGGGCGACGTGAGTCCCTTCGTCGGCGCCGAAGTCCGATGGCAGGACACGTCGTTCCGTTCGGTCGTGACCACCCCGCCTCGCGCCCCTCCAGCACTGCCCGACACAGGACCCGGTCTGGGCAGCACTGGACCTTCCAACCGGTGAGCGGGTACTTCGCCGGGTCCCCCAACCAGAGCGTGGCCATGAGCAACAACACGCAGTCCTGGCCCGAGACCTGGCCCGACAAGCTGACGGATGCGCTCGATCCGGGATGGCACGGATCGTGGAACGGCTACTTCGGCAAGCGGATCAGCGCCGATCTGGAAACCTATTTCGTCATGGACGACAACAACGACGAGCGGTTCAATCTTGCGATCAACAACCCGCGGGGGATCGCGTTCAGGCCCGATTCGCGCAACGCGGGACGGAACGGCCTCGGACTGGAGGTGCGCGTGCGGGGGATGCAGTGGGCGCAGTTCCTCGCGCAGGACAACATCTTCTGGCTCTACGAGATCGCCAACACCGGGACGACCAACTACGACCGCGCGGTGTTCGGCATGCTCGTCGGGAACTACGTCGGGCGTGACCGGCAGCGACGGATCCCCCAGGAATACGACGACGACTGGTCATTCTACGATGTCAACGAGAACATCACCTACACCGGCGACTTCGACCGGAGCACCAGCCGGAATCCGCGGTGGAACCAGCGATTCGAGTGGGCATGGTCGGCTACGCCTTTCTCGAAAGCCCCGGCAATCCGTTCGACGGCATCGACAACGACGGGGATGCCGACTCCGTCCTCGCCGCGGCAGCCGCCCCGTTCTTCACCGAGAACAGTTTTGACTCCATCCTCATCACGGCGGGCTCGAGGATCGTGCTGATCAGGGACGATTTCACCCGCGTCGTGTATCACGGTCCCGAGCGGTGGACTCGGTCAAGGTCAAGACCCGCGGGATGAAGGATTCGGTCTGATCAATCCGGGGAGGACCACGGTCGTGGAAGGGAACGTCGTCCTGGACGTCTCAGGGCAACTCGTCGATGAACCGCAACGCCTACGACGGGATCGACAACAACTTCAACGGCCTGATCGACGAGAACTAGTTCCTGCACTACCGGCAGTACAAGAAGAACCGGAATCCCCCGTACAGGTCCTGCTCGATATCCTCCGCCCCGTGCGCCACATCGACTACTGGCCGGACGGCGGCACGAGCGCGCTCAGCATGATCGACGAGCGGCGGAACGACGGTGTGGACAACGACCGGGACTGGAACTCAGCTGTTCGACGACGTCGGGCGTGACGGCATCGGCTCCTCCGCGGTGAACTACCCGGCCCCGACTTCGGAGAGAGCGACGGCCAGCCGACATCCGGCTACGATGCTAACGGGAACGACACCGGACTGCCCGGCGAGCCGCAACGTCGACAAGACCGACGTGGACGAGTCCGACCAGATCGGGCTGTCCAGCTTCTACTACTTCTCTCCTGCGAACATGGTGCGTCTGGGAGACGATGAGGAGCTCTGGCGGAACCTCGCACCCGGATTCTTCGACGTGCCGACCTCGATCGTCAACAACCGGCCGGAACGGGGCGAGGACGGGGACTTCATCTACGGCTCCGGCTACTTCCCGCTGCTGGCGGGGGCGACCGAGCGCTTCTCGCTCGCGCTGGTCTACGGCGGCGGCGCGCGGCGGCAGCGTGCAGGACGACATCGACGACCTGCTGAAGAACAAGCGGACCGTCCAGAAGATCTACGACGCCAACTACCAGTTCCCCACGCCGCCCGAGAAGCCGACGGTATCGGCCGTCACCGGCGACCGGTCGGTGACCCTCTACTGGGACCGCGTGGCCGAGGCCACGGTCGATCCGGTCCTCCGGATCAAGGATTTCGAGGGGTACAAGATCTACAAATCCACCGACCCCGACTTCAGCGACATCTTCACGATCACCGACGGATCGGCACCGTTCGCGGGTACCTGCCGCTCGCGCAGTTCGACCTGAGCAATGGCATCAAGGGGTACTTCAAGTCCACCGGGGACCTCTACCAGGCATCGGGCGGGTATGCCTACTTCCTCGGCGACGACGTCGGGCTGCAACACACGTTCGTCGACAACGAAGTCGAGAACGGGCGCCGTTACTACTATGCGGTGGTCGCCTATGACCGGGGCGACGAGGTCGCGGGGATCTTCCCGGGCGAGAACACCAAAGTGGTCCGGGTGCTCTCCACCGGCGAGGTCGAACACGACATCAACGTGGCGGTGGTGGTGCCGAACATCCCGTCGGCCGGCTATTCGAAGGCGAAGGACGGCACGCCACTTGCCCATCCCGCGGGCCCGGCCACGGGCGCCGCAGCCTTCCAGATCGTCGACAACGGCAAGCTGACCGGGCACAAGTACCAGGTGTCGTTCCTCGACACGCAGATGGATTCGGTCGACAACAACAACAATCTGAAGCTGGACGCGGCGGACTCCACCGAATGGGACCGGCGAACCACGTTCTACTACGTTCGCGACCTGACGGAATTCTCGGAGAATTTCACGGTGGAATCCACCGACACATCGGTCATCGTGAATCTCTCAAAGACCAACCTGGTTCCGGGAACCGTGAGCGTGCTGACCTCCGGCGGCGCGGCGCTCGCCCACGTCGGCCTACACGGTCAATACGGCGCGCGGGATCATCCAGGCGACCAGCCGCGGATCGATCCCGCCCGGGACCTACACGGCGAAGTACCAGTACTATCCGGTGTACCGCAGCCCGAATCTCCAGGGGACGCCGTTCCTCACCGAGAACGCGGAGTCCGACATTTTCGACGGCCTGCAGATCCAGTTCTCGAACCACTGGGTGGTCAAGGACAGCGCGATCACCTGGGTGGGCAAGAACGCCTATGTCGTCAACATCGGGCCGACGAATCTTACGCTCCTGGATCCGCCGCTCATCGGGTATGCCCGTCCCGCCGACTACGAGATGCAGTTCGCCAACACGGTGGTGGACACCTCTACACCCGGGCCGTTCCCGTACGACGTGCCGATCCCGACCAAGTTCAGGATCTTCAACCGGACCGAAGGGCGATACATCGAGTTCTACTACGTGAAGGGAGGGATCAAGGATCCGAGCATGATCGAGCCTCTGGACGAAGTGATCCTGGCGGAACCCAACCCCCGCGGGCAGCTCGGCCCGACCTGGGATCTCTTCTTCCTGGCGAAGCCCGGCGAGCCGGGGGACACCCTTTACAACCTCGGGAACAACGACCGGCTCGTGATCACGATGTTCAAGCCGTTCCGGAACGGTGACGTGTTCGATCTCGAGACCACCCTGCCTTCGGTGGACCAGGCCGTGGCGAAGAGCACGCTCGACGACATCCGCGTCGTGCCGAATCCCTACGTTACCGCAGCCGCGTTCGAACCTCCCCTCAACCCGGGGATCACGAGCGGGCGCGGGGAGCGGAAGATCGACTTCACGAACCTGCCGGCCGGATGCACCGATCCGGATCTTCACCTCCCGGGGGGACCACGTGGCCACGCTGCAGCACGACGGGTCGATCAGCAACGGGACGGTCTCCTGGAACCTGAGGAGCAAGGAGAACCTGGACGTCGCCTTCGGCGTCTACTTCTATGTGGTCGAGTCGTCGGTCGGCACCAAGACCGGCAAGATAGCCATCATCAAGTGAGCGGACGACCATGCACACGACTTCTATGAAGAACCAGGTGTGGCCGCGGAGTCGCCGAGGCGCAGAGGCGGGCTTGAATTCTTCCCGCTCGATCCTCATGCTCAGCGTCCTCTGCGTCTCTGCGGCGATCCTGGTGGTACATCTGTGCCCCACAGTTCGCGGTGGCGCAGGATAAGATCGGGACGACCGCCGCGCAGTTCCTGAGCATCTCCGTCGGCCCCCGGGCCATGGGGATGGGAAGCGCGTACGTCGCGGAAGGACGGGACGCCAGCGCCCTCTACTGGAACCCCGGCGCCTTCCAGCAGGCCGGCCGCTCGGAGCTGTTGTTCTCCCACACCAACTGGCTGGTGGGATCCAAGTTCCAGTGGTTCGGGTTCATGTACAACTTCGGCGACGAGAACGCGCTGGGCCTGAGCCTCACGCAGCTGGACTACGGCGAGGACGACGTCACCACCGTCAGCCAGCCCACGGGGACAGGCGAGCGGTGGTCGGCACGCGACCTGGCCGTCTCCCTCTCGTACTGCCGGCGTCTGACCGACCGCTTCTCCATGGGGGCCACGGTGAAGTACATCGGCCAGAGGATCTGGAACGAGACCGCCAGCTCGTTCGCCTTCGACCTGGGCCTGCTCTTCGTCACGGGGTTCAACGGGATGCGCCTCGGGGTGACGATGACCAATTTCGGCGGCGACCTGAAGATGGACGGGCGGGACCTGCTGATCCGGGTCGACATCGACCCGGCAAATTCCGGTTCCAACAAGGCCCTCACGGGGAGCCTGAAGACGGATCCCTGGGCCCTGCCGCTCCAGTTCCGCGTCGGGCTGGCGATGGACGTGATCCAGATGTCCGACATTCGGCTCACCGTGGCCACGGACGCCGTCCGGCCGAACGACAACGCGTCGTACGTCAACGCCGGGGGCGAGCTCGCCTGGAACGAGATGGTGTTCGTGCGCGGGGGCTACAAGTCCCTGTTCCTGAGCGACCGCGAGGACGGCCTGGCGCTGGGCGCGGGGGTGCGCTACACGCAGCCGGGACTCGGATCGATCGAAGTGAACTACGCGTACACGCAATTCGGCGTCTTTGGCAATCTGAATACGTTCGCCCTGGCCATTGCGTTCTGATGCGCAAGGGGGGGAGAACCGGCGCGGACTTGACCGGTTCCCCGTAAAGGCGTATATTCAAGTCCCTACAGGTTGGTTCAATATCATCTGTTGATGTTCAATCCACACCCACATAAAGGAGTGCCTTATGAAGCGCTTCGCTTTGCTACTTCTGCCGTTGTTGATCGCAGGAGTCGTGTTCGGTGCTGCTGACCGGCGCGCGGAGAAACTCGCCATGGAGCGAGAAGCCCGTTCGACGGATTTCGCGGCGAAGGTTCAGGCGGCGACCGGCGGTTGGTTGCTGATGTATCCTGAGGCGTCCGGCCACGATTTCCGTGGCGTTTCTCTTTCTCCCAGCGGGAAGATCTGGATCACAGGGTTCAACACGACGACGAACCTGGACTGGGTGTGGACGTCGAATGACAAAGGCGCCTCCTGGTCGAAGACCCAGGTCCTGACGGGACAGGGGATCACCGAGGTCGCGGCGGTGAACGACACCGAAGCGGTCTTCGGGACCTTCGATGGTCGTCTCTTCTACACGAAGAACGGCGGGGTCAAATGGGACAGCGTCTATGCCTATGCTCCCGGCGTGGGCTGGTTCAACGGCATTCGTGTGGTCAAGGGCGACACGCTGATGGCCTTCGGTGATGCCGATGCGCAGGGTCTGTGCGTGGTGATGAGCGTCGACCGTGGCAAGACCTGGACCCGTTTCACGAACCTTCCGACGGAAGTGAAGGAAGCCGATGGCTACGCCGCCTACTCCACCTATCGCCAGGCCATGTCGGTCTACAACCGCACCGTCTGGATTTGCGCTGTACTTCGGGTCTTCAGCCGCAACGCGCGCCTCCTGAAGACCACCGATATGGGCGCGACGTGGACGACCTGGGAAGTTACCCTGACCGGCGGTACGGCCCAGAACTACTACCTCCGGGCAATCAACTTCGTGGACGATTCGCTCGGGTTCGGTGTCGACCGGCAGATCGCCGTCGAGCAATGACCACTGGGTCCACAAGACCACCAACGGCGGTCTGACCTGGGGCGATACGCTGAGCCTTGAGCCCGGTCCGCATGCCCAGTTCAAGGTCCGTTCGGTGAAACCGGTTCCCGGCACCACCACCTGGTACGCCGCGGGCTGGAACGCCACGGGGAACGTCTCCCGGGCATGGAAATCGATCGACAACGGCACGACCTGGACCCCGATGCATCCCGGTACGGTCGGGATCCTGACGAACTACGCGCCTTCAAGACCGACGACCGAGGGTATGTGGTCGGGGCCGGGATCGCGCTGAAGTACAATGCCAAGAACGTCCGCAAGGTCACGTTCAACCTGAACACCGCCACCGTGCCTGACACGCTGCCGGTGACCGGGAGCGTGACGCAGATCCGCGGCGGCGTCAACCATGCCGGCGGCGGATTCTCCCCGATCACCTGGGGGAACGACGCGCAGAACAACATGACCCGCGTCGGCGGCGACTACTGGAGGAAGACCTCTACATGCAGGTCGGCGACACGCTGAGCTACAAGTACGTCATCGAGCATCCGGCCGGGAACACGGGCTGGGAGCAGGGCGTGGTTCCGGCCAACTTCCCGAGCCAGACCAACGCGAACCGGAGCTACGTCGTGGCCGACAAGGACACGGTGCTCCCGGTGGAGTTCTGGAACAACGGCGCGAACACCGCCCGCAGTATTTCCGTCCCTATGCGGCGGTGGCCGACAGCTACATGACGGTCTACTTCCGCGTCAACATGCTGGGCCCGATCTCCAGCGGCACGTTCGGGTTCAACAACGACAAGGACACGGTCGGCGTGCGCGGCGGCGGTCCGGCAGGCAGCGACCTGAACTGGGCTCCGACGTTCTACCTGAAGAAGGAGCCGGTAGCGTCGAACTGGGCCAACACGACGGTCCAGGCGGGCTCCTTCTGGTCGGGCGGGCTGAAGTTCCCGAAATCCGCGGTCAACGACCGGCGACTCCATCTCCTACAAGTTCCTCATCGGCTATGACTGGGGCCGGACGAGTTGCAGGGCGGCGCGCCGAACCGGAAGTTCACTGTTCCGGTCGGCAAGAAGGACACCACGCTCTACTTCTCCTACTTCAACAACGAACGCCCGACGGTGCGTGCGAACCCCGACACGGTGGCGATGACCTTCCGCGTCAATCTCGCGCAGACCGCGGCGAGCGGCGGGTTCAACGTGACCAACGATACGATCCAGGTGCGGACCGGCTACTTCAACACCCCGGCGATCCGGGCCGGACGCGTCAGATGGTCCGCGTCTCAGGGACGATCTTCCAGGTGACCGACACGATCGTCACCGCGAAGAACAAGCTGCTGGACTACCAGTACTACGTCATCCGTGACGGTGTGGAAATCCGCGAGAACTACTACAACTTCAACTACACCGGGCCGACTCCCAGCGAGGCGGAACGCCGTCAGATCCTTATCCCGACGACGGCCTCCAAGGCGCAGATGACGTTCGTCTACGACACGTCCACCAGCATCACACAGGCCCGGCGTCAGCCGAACTTCCCGAACTCCCGCGAGCTCGCGCAGAAGGTGAGGGTGCGGTAGGAGGTCGACCTCCGTCCGGCATACTACACGCTGGAACTGGGCAGCGACTCGCTTGTTCGACATCCAGAGCGCGTTCCGGACGCTCATCCCGAAGGACAAGGACTCCATCATGAAGTGGGGAGTCTGGATGAACGGTCTTGCGGTGGGCGCCTGGAGCAATCCGACGGCGGCGACTGGGGCCTCGGGCTCCACGACAACCTGGCGAAGAAGATGTATGACAACGGCACCAACGGTGACCGCGTCGCCAGGCGACTCCATCTTGACGCGGTAGGTCCTCTGCGCGCCGGACAGCATCACTCGTCGGCACGAAGGACCGCGTGGGCCAGGTCTTCAAGTTCGGTGTCTACGGCGGTGACAACGAAGGTGGCAGCGGCGGTTTCGGCAACAACCACGCCGCGAACATCGTCGATCGCCGACACGATCTATACGATCGCCGACCAGTTCGGCAGCATCAACCCGGCGTACTACCGGTTCTGGGACTACGACAACAAGAAGCCCAAGGTCCCGACCGCGTGTCGGCGAGCTCCGGTGCCGCTGACGTTCGACCTGGCACAGAACTACCCGAACCCCTTCAACCCTGCCACGCAGATCACGTACTCCCTGCCGGTGGCGGCCAAGGTTGAGCTGAAGGTGTTCAACGTGCTGGGTCAGGTGGTGGCCACGCTGGTCGATGAAGTGAAGCCCGCCGGTGCCTACACCGCGCGCTTCGATGCGACCAACTTCGCGACCGGGATGTACATCTACAAGATCCAGGCGGGGAGCTTCTCGAGCGTCAAGAAGATGTTGCTCGTGAAGTAGCACCGTGCTTTCAGGCTTTGCATCAGGGCGACTCCGGGGAAGACCCGGCGTCGCCCTGCTGTTTCACACCGCACCGGCAGTCCAGGATAGCCGCAGAGGCGCTGAGACGCAGAGACCCAAGACGGAATTCCCATGAACGTGCACCTCTCTGCGACTCTGCGTCTCGGCGGCCATCTTGCGTTGTTCGCCATGTTCTCCCTGCCTGTCGGGTCTGCCGGACGTGCCCAGTCCGATCCCGTCGTCGCGCGGGCGGGGTCGATGTATATCTCCGAAGACGAATTCCTCGAACGCTTCGAACTCTCTCCCGGTCTCTACCGGCGCAAAGGCGCCCGGCTCGAGAGTGAGAAGCTGTCACTGCTCTACTCCATGATCGCGGAAAAGCTGCTGGCCCAGGAGGCTCTGGAGCGGAACTTCGATCGGGACACCCTGTACTCGTCCGCCCTTGACGCGGTGGCCCGGCTCCTGGCACGCGACGAGCTCTACCGGCAGGAGGTCGGGCGGAAGGTCAGCGTCACGCCTGCCGAGATCACGCAGGGAATGCAACAGGCGCGCACGGAGCTGCTCGTCCGTTTCCTCTTCTGCGAAGACTCCACCACCGCCGCGTTCCTCCGCGGCCGCATCCGCACGGCGGAGGACCTCGATCGCATGGTGCCGGAGAGCGGCATGGGGGTGCTTCGCGACACCGCCACGGTGGTGTGGGGCGACGCCGATACCACCATCGAGAGGACCGCGTACGCCCTCGGCCCGCGGAGCGGTCTCGCCCGCGGTCCGCGCCGGCGACGGCTGGTATGTCCTGCGCGTGGTTTCAAAACGGCGGAGCCCGGTGTACGGTGAACTCTCCCCCGGAGCTCTCCGTGAACGGGTGGAAGCCACGGTGCGCCGCCGGAAAGAGGCGGTCCGGGAGATCGAGTTCCTGCACGACTTCCTTCGCGACAAGATCGCCTATTCGCCTCCCCGGACTGCCCGGCGCTTCGCCGAGGCCGTGCGCGTGACCTTCGGGAACGTTACCGTCCCCCCTCCACCACTCTGGATTCGGCGGCGGCAGCCGCCCTGGAACAGCGATGCGCTCTCTTCCTCGATGACACTCTGCTCGTGGCCGGGCGGGAAGATATGGCGGACCGGCGAGATGATCGACCATCTCCGCCGCCGGGGATTCGCCGTTTCGGGGGATTCCGTTTTCGGCATCCCGGGCCGGCTTCGCGCCGTGTTCGAAGAAACGGCGCACCATGAACTCCTCGCTCAGGAGGCAATGCGTCGCGGACTCGATCGCACCCCCGAAGTGCAGAAGAAACTGGAGCCCTGGCGGCACCACTATCTTGCAGGCATCGCGCGCCGCAGGATCCCCCTTTCGGCCACCGACGGGGAGGTCTATGCGTATCTCCGCTCCACCGGCGCCTCGCCGGTCGTCCCGGAGGTCAGGTTGAGGGAGTTGCGCACCCCTTCCGTCGGGCAGATGGTGAAAGCGATCGAGCTGCTGGACGCCGGTGGTTCGTTCGAGGAGGCCGTGGCCCGGTTCTCGTCCGATCCCGCAGCGAAGGACGCGGGCGGGTTGACAGCGATTCTTTCCTGTTACCGAGCGGCAACCCATAGGCTCGATCGCCGCGGCGATGAAGGTCGGACAGATCTACGGCCCGTTGCGCGACTCGCTCGGACTGCTGCTCTTCCGGCTGGAGGCATTGCGGAACACGCGCGACAGCGCGGATACCTCCTCCGCCCGGGCGTTCGAGACGCGCACGGAGGGAACTGCTCAGAATGAAGCAGCAGCGGGCGACCACACTCCTGATCTCCCGCGCGGCCAAAGACCGGGGATTCGAAGTGTACACAGACCGGCTCAAACAGCTGAAAGTGACCCCCTTCCCGATGGTGGCCTATCGCATCCTCGGGTTCGGCGGGAGGATGTTCGAAGTCCCCTTCGTCGAGCCGCAGCTCGAGTGGCTTGAGACCGAACCGCCGGCGGAAAGGATCCTGCCATGAGTTCCTCCAAACTCTCCCGCGGCAAGCTGCTCCTGTTCAGCGTGATCCCTGCGGCGGTCCTGCTCGTGCTGCTCGTTGGGACGGAACTGCTGATCAGGGTCCTCCATCCGGAAGACGACCTGGCGCTGGTGCGGGAGGTCCGCTATGACGGGATCGACTGGTATGAAACCAACCGCTCGGCCCTTCGCCTCTACTTTCCCCCCGGCACGCCTGCGGTGCCGGAGTTCAAGACCTCGTTGTTCAGGCGGCAGAAAGTCACGGGGGCCCTGAGGATCTTCTGCCTGGGCGAGTCCTCGATGTTCGGGACCCCGTACGACATGAACGCCAACATCCCCGGGATCGTCCGGAAGCAGCTTCGCAGGCTGATGCCCGGAAGGGAGGTGGAGGTCGTCAACTGGGGGGCTTCGGCGATCAACAGCAACGTCGTGCGGGATCTGGCCCCGGCGATTGCTGCGGTTCCAGCCAGATGCCGTCTTCGTGTACCTCGGCCACAACGAGCTCTACGGGCCGGACGGCGTCGGCGCCTCCTGGATCGAGAAGCAGTTCCCGGCGATCACCGGGTGGAAATATGGCCTCAGGAGGCTCCGCCTCTTCCGGGCCGCCCAATCGTTGCTCCCGTCGCCGGCTCCGTCACGCGAGGAGGCGGCGAACCTGATGAAGGAGGTCTCCGGGGGTCATCTTGTGTCTTCCGATTCTCCCGACGCCCGGCGGGTATACGGGAACTTCGAAACGAATCTCCGGGCCATTGTCGGGGTGTTCACGCAGGCCGGCATACCGGTGGTCCTCAGCGATGTGACGTCGAACCTGATGTTCCCGCCCTTCGTTTCCGATGCGGCCGGGCGGGCCGATTCGACTCTCCGTTCGCTCTACTCTGCAGGTGACGATGCGGGCGTCCTGGCCCGCTACGCGGAACGTTCCTCGGAGGGCCGGCTCGCGTGCTGTCGACCATTACTGGGCGGGCCGGGCGTTGATACGGACGGGTGATACAGCCGGTGCGAGGAGTGCGCTCGTGCGTGCGAGAGACGCCGACCTCCTGAAGTTTCGCGCCCCCTCGGAGATCAACAGCGTGATCCGGCGGGTCGCCGCCGGCGCAGGGGTCCCGCTGTCTCGCCGCTGATTCGGTCTTCAGTTCAGCCAGCGAGGGGGGGATCCCCGGGGACAGTCTCTTCTGGGAACACCTGCACCCGACGCTGCGAGGCTACTACCTGCTGGCGAACGGATATGTCGATGCCGCCAGAGGGCTCCTCTCTCTCCCGGCCGGTTCGGCGGCAATGATACCGCTGGATCCCGATTCGCTCTCGATCGCATGGATGGAGCTCGCCTACGCCGACCTCTCCATCCGCCATCTGACCGGCCGGTGGCCGTTCCAGGACTACCGGCGGGCCCCCGCGGTGATCGGCGGGGCCGACCCTGTCCCGCTCGAGATCGTCTCCGGTGTGTACGGTCGCCGTACGATCTGGAACGATGGGTGTTATCAGACAGCGACCTATTTCTGGTCGAAGGGGGATCTCCGGAGCGCGCGCACCACGTTCGAAGCGATGCTGGAAGACTACCCGTTCTCCTTCTACACGAACTACCTGCTGGGGAGCCTGCTGAGCACGTCCGGTGAGCGGACGCGCGCGGTGCCGTACTACCGGCGCTCCATCGTGTCGAACCCCGAGTATCCCCATGCGCGGCTCGAGCTGGGCCTGCTGCTGGTGAACCTCTCCGATTATGACGGCGCGATCGCGCAACTGGAAGGGCTGACCGTCCGCTCCGCGCCGCAGAACGACCGTATGATCACCGCCACCGCCTGCTACGGCCTCGGCGCGGCGTACGCGAACAAGGGGGATCTTCGTAGGGCGCTGGAGATGCTGGACAGGGCGCTGGCGCTTATGCCCGGATACGCGGACGCTGAGCGCCTCCGCACCCAGATCCGCCAGGCACTGCCAGGGGCGGATGGGCCACGGGGACACGGAGCTACGGAGGGGAGATAGGCTTCTCTCCGTGGCTCCGCGCCTCCGTGGCCGTCCTGTCAGAGGGTGTGGAGTTGATCTCGGCGAGGAGCTGCACAGCAGGCAGATAGTCGGGCTTCAATGCAAGGACCTGGTTGACGCGGCTTCAATGCCGCCTCGCGCCGGCCGAGCCGGAAGAGGGCCACTGCCAGGAGGTTCCCGTTCTCCGCCTGCTCATCGCGGGTCTGCGGAAAGGCGAATGTCCGCTCATACATCTTCGCGGCCTCGTCGAACGACTTCGCGTTCAGGGCGATATCGCCAAGAGCCCTGCATGCGAGGATCGTCGGTTTGACGTCCAGGGAGGCCTCGAGCAGCGCACGCACCTCGGGGATCCTCTGTTCGTCCAGCAGCAGCCGGGACAGCTGCAGGTAGGGCTGGACGTCGAACAGCGGAAGCTGGCTGATCAGCGTGCGATACTCGCGTTCCAGGTTGCGCGCATCGCGGCGGTTGTAGTAGAACCGGACCGCCTCCCAGTGGGCCTCATGCCAGAAGAGCTGTGCGCTGGCGACCCTGTCGGCGAGCTGGCCCAGGGTGTCCGTCGGGGGGATGGCGTCCACCACGGGGATCCCTTCGGCGAACGGCCAGGCCGAGAGCAGGACCTCGGTTCTCCGGGCGGCGATCCGTTCGTCCAGTTCCGTGGTGTTGCGTTCCTCCCAGAACTTCCGGTCGGGGATGGTGTCGCGGGCTGCCCAGGCCTCGCGCGGAGCGAAGAACCCCCGTTCCTTCATCACCCGGGCGTACTCCTTCGCGAGGAGGAAGTAGCCTTTCGTGTTGGGGTGTAGATGCTCCAGGATCAGACTCTTCCCGACGAGCGAATCGGGAGACGCTGCGCGGAACGCCGCCTCCATGTCCGCCACGGCGACCCCGCCGCGGTCGTCGAACGAGCGGAGGACGTCGTTGAAGTCCGTGGAGGTGCGGAACCGGAGCTCGTCATAGTCGCGGGCGAGCCGGTACTCCGCTTCCGCTTCCCGTTTTCGCCCGAGGGTGTCGAGGGTCCTCGCCAGGAGGTAGCGGGCCTCGGCGTGGTGCCCGTCCAGCGCCAGCGCCATGGCGGAACAGTGAAGCTGCGGTGTCGGGTCGTCCGTTGAGTCCCTGCTCCAGTCCGGCGTTGACGAGCCGATGGAACTGCTCCCGCCGGGCCGGTGGCCATTCCTCGGGAAGCGAAGAGACGAACGGCTTGAGGTCCCGGAGGTTGGAGACCTGTGTTCCCATGACCAGAGGGACCCCGCGGCTGCGGAAGACCTCTGTCATGTCCGCGAGGTTGGCGCGCCAGGTCTCCAGAGCCCGCTGATAGAGCGGACTGCCAAAGGGGATGGTCCGGTCGCGGGCGAGCTTGGCCATCATCCCGAGGCCGCGGCTGTCGGGTGGGGGACCGCTCACCAGCGTCGCGGCCTTGCTGAGAAGGTCCCTGAGCAGGAGCACCGTCTTGAAGCGGATGGCCTTCAACGAAAGCAGCTGAAGCCATCGGGCACGTCCCATGGATTCGTTGGAGGCGACGCCGAGGGCGCCGTAGAACTCATTGTGCCCGTCGTACACGATCACCAGGTCCGGTTCGTAGTCGACCACTTCGCGGGCCATGTCCAGGGTGGTGAAGCTGTTCGTCGCGGTCATGCCCAGGTTGATCACCTCGATCTTCCGCTCGGGGAAAGAGCCGACGCAGGCGATCCCGCAGGAAGGACGAGAACGAGGTGTTGTAGTAGTAGGGGAATCCCACGGTGGTGGATCCGCCCAGGCAGAAGATCCGGAACGTCCCTGCCGGCTTCGGCACCAGGAAGTAGTCGGGGGACGTGGAAGGACTGAACGGGACCCGGTAGAAGTACCGGCTCTTCACCTCCGGATTCATGAGGTGATACTGCTTTCCGTTCTGCACGTCGGTGATGAAGAGCGAGAGGTCGGGTCCGTACCCCGACCAGCGCAATCCCAGCTCCAGCAGGACGAAGAAGACCACAGGGAACAGCAGGGTCACTACAAAGAACAGGCGTTGACCTGGAGGCGGGCGGAGGCGTGCGTTTCGGGCGTACCGGCATGGGGAAATATACGTCCTTTGGAAGTGAAGTCCAACGAGTTCCGTTGCAGATTGGCGCCGTATTCGATACATTGAAGACAATCGGAGAGATTGCGTGAAGAGATCCCTGGCCCTCAGTGTGCTTGCCCTCGCCGCGTTGCCCGTTCTCGCGCAGTCCCCAGCGGACAGTGTCCGGATCACCTTCCGCGCGCACCTGCCTCCCAGCTCCTTCCCGGTGTTCGTCCCGGGACAGTTCAACAACTGGGGCCCGAATGCGGGTGGAACCATCAGCATCGGCGCGGCCTCCCAGATGGATTTCGACAACGGTACCGCGAGCTGGATCAAGACCTACACCTTCAGGATCCACGATCCCGCACGCACTCCGCTCGGGGATTCCGTCTACCAGTACAAACTCAACCGCGGTGGAGCATCCAGCGGATGGTACAGCGATCCGCTGAACCCGGAGGTCAACCCCGCGGACAACAACAATTCCGTTCTGCGGCTGAGCCGCCTCTTCTGGTTCCAGTTCTTCGCCGACACTGCCGGCGGGAAGATCCGGCGTCTGACGGTGGGCCTCGTTCATGCGAACAGCGACACGATCCTCTCCCTGACCCTCGGGACCGCCGCCACGGCGGCCGGGCCGATCACCGTGACCGATCTGCTGGGGAGCTACGACGAGGGGCTGCGTATCATGGATGTCACTCTCCCCGCTCCGCTGGAGAAGGCGTCGTACATCCGGCTGTCGGCGCGCACCAACCGCGGCGACTCCATTGTCTACACGCAGGGTGGAGTGCCGGTCGCCGAACTTCCCATGCCGTCATACGCGAAACACGGCGTAACGCTCCCATCTCCCGCGTCGAATGACTCCGTGACGTTTCGCCTGCGCGTTCCGGGGAAGGCGTGGGCGGTCTTGAAGATCGCCCCGGTGGGCCAGGATCCCACCACTGCGACGGCGGTGCCGATGCGCCGGTCGCCGGGGACCGACAACTGGTGGGTCAATCTGAAGCTTCCGCCAGGGACGGAGTACGAATATCTGTACGAGCTGGAAGGAAACATCCGGATCTACGACCCCTGGGGGCGATGGAACGGGACAAAAGGCTCGAGGTTCTCCACGGGGCCGGAAGGGCGGACCGCCGACAACTATTCCTGGAACGACGCCTCGTTCCGGCGACCGCCGCTGAACACGCTCGTGCTCTACGAACTGCACATCGGGGAGTTCACCGGGGGGTTCTTCGGCCTCTCCGGCGGGCAGGGGACGCTCTCGCACCTGACGACGATGATCCCGTACCTGGATTCGCTCGGCATCAACGCCGTGGAGCTGATGCCGGTGATGGACTTCGGCGGGATCGGGAAGTCGGGTTTCTCCTGGGGATACGATGTGAATTCCACTGTTCGCCCTCGAACCGTCGTACGGAACCCCCGCGGACCTCAAACGCTTCGTCGACTCCGCGCACGCTCACGGCATCGCGGTGGTGCTGGACGTGGTGTACAACCACCTGAACGGTACCGGCCCGCTCTGGCAGATGCTTCCCGACGTTGCCGCCAATCCATACTTCAAGGCCAACAACGATCTCCGGTACAACGAAGACGGCCCAAATCCCTACTTCAACGACCTGGACCATTGGACCGACGAGACCCAGGAGCTGGTGTACGCCACGATCCGCATGTGGATCGACGAGTATCACATCGACGGATTCCGCTACGACTACACGCAGGGGATCGGCTGGGACGTCAATCAGCCGACGAAGGGAGTTCTCGGCTGGGCCGACCGGATCGCCCGGGACTACAACAACGGGATCTACCAGATCGCCGAGCATCTGCCGGAGAGTCCCGCACTCCTCTACAATAGCGGACTCACCGGCGGCTGGCACAACAGCTACCGGAACAAGGTGTTCGACGAGGCACGGTACGGGAATATCCCGCTGAGCGAGATCACCACGCTTGTGCTCGGTCTCGGCGCGTTCCAGGGGAACGACACCCCCTCCTCGCCCTCCACCTACAGCGATCGTACCGAGCCGGTGAACGACAACGTCAACCACGACGAGCAATCGCTCCTGTTCGAAATGACCACGTTCCAGGGGGTGCCGGTGGACGTCGCCTTGCAGCGGGACAAGCTGTACGCCACGTTGATGTTCACCTCCCTTGGGATCCCGATGCTGTGGGAGGGGATCGAGTTCAGCGCTCCCAGGGGATGGGCCACCAGCGGCGAGAGGCTTTCGTACCGTCCCGTGGAATGGAACTACTACCCCACCCCGCGGGGCCGGTCACACTACGGCTACTACAGGGCGCTCATCCACCTCCGGAAGACCAACCCCGCGCTGCTGCGCGGAACCTATTCGGTCCCGTACGTGAATCTTGCGCAGAAGTCGCTTGTCTGGGGGTTCCAGGATACCGCCTCGACCGCCAAAGTGATCGTGGCCGCGAATTTCACCGGAGGTCCCCAGGTGCTCACGAACGTCGGATGGTTCTCGGCCGGCACCTGGTACGATGTGTTCAGCGGGAAGCCGGTCTACTTCCCCTCCACGGTCCTGGATACACTCCGGATCCCGGCATATACCGCGCTGGTGTACAGCACGATCCGGGACACACTCGCGACGGGGGTGGAAGGCACCCGTGAAGTTCCCCGGTCGTTCGGGCTGGAGCAGAACTACCCGAATCCGTTCAACCCGGTCACCACGATCGAATATGCCATCCCGGCGGCCGGAGAACAGGGGCCTGGCGCCGGTGTTGCCCGGCTGGCGGTGTATGACGTGCTTGGCAGGGAGGTGAAGCTCCTGGTGAACGAGAGGAAGGAGCCGGGCATGCATTCGGTCAGGTTCGACGCGTCACCGTTCCCGAGCGGAGTCTATTTCTACAGGTTGACGGCCGGCGCATTCAGCGCCACTCGTAAGATGATCCTCGCCCGGTAAGAATCCATGCGCTTCATCCTTCCCGGTCCTTCTCGTTGCCCTCTCGATCGTTCAGGCGGACGGGCAGCCGCGCGCCGTCCAGGGGGGCGTGGTCTTCGTGTATCGTGATGCCGCGGCGGTCTCCGCAGTCCGTGGTGGGGGACTTCAACGGTTGGTCGAAGGACGAGGGCCGGATGGCGAAGGACTCCAGCGGAGCCTGGAGCCGGGTCGCCGTCATGAGGCCCGGCCCCGCGCAGTACAAGATCCTCGTCGATGGGACGCGGTACATCACGGATCCGGCGAACCCCGCCACCGTCGACAACTACAACCGGACATCCCGCAATTCCGTCTTCGTCCTGACGGAAGGAGGAGACGTGCTCCTGACCGCTGTACCCCCCATGCCCGTCCGCAATACGGGAGACGTCTACCCGCCGCGGACGGACCGCAAACCGGTCTTCCTGAACATCATCTGGCACCAGCACCAGCCGCTCTACCTCGATCCGGCGACGGACCAGCTGGGCGGCCCATGGGTCCGCACGCACGCGACCAAGGACTACTACGACATGGCCGCGATGCTGCGGGAGTATCCCGACATCCATTGCACGTTGAACCTGACCTCGTCGCTGCTGCGTGCAGCTCGCAGCAATACTACGTCGCCCGTCTCCGGGACTTCGTGGATCTCCGGGCAAACCGTGTGGACGCCGCGCGGCTTTCTGAAGAAGTGGGCCGGGAAGACCGATCCCTGGATCGATCTCGCGCTGAAGCCCGCCGAGAAGTTCGACCGGCGCGACAGGGATCTTCTCTACCGGAACAGCTGGAACGCCTTCGGCATCAGCCCGGTGCAGATCGAGCGTTTTCCCGAGTACCTGGCGCTGCGGAAGAAGCTCGACGGCGGCCAGGCCGCGCCGGATGACCTGTTCACGGTGGCCGAGCAGCGGGAGATCAAGTTCTGGTTCTACTGCCGCCCATTTCGATCCGGACTTCCTCCGCGGAACGGTCACGCTGCCCGATGGGTCGACCTGCGGTTTGAGCGATCTGCTCCGGGAGGAGAACGGCAGGTTCTTCCTTCGCCGGCCGGTGACGGAGGACGACTGCAACCGGATCGTGGCCGAGTCCTACAAGGTCATGGCCAACGTCGTTCCGGTCCACCGTGCGTTGAAGCTCGACCCACGGTCGCAGAAGGGGCAGATCGAGGTGATCACGACGCCGTATCTACCATCCGATCCTGCCGCTGATCTTCGACAGCGATCTCGCGCGCACCTGTCAGCCGAACGATCCCCTCCCGACGCGCTTCTCGTATCCCGAGGACGCGGACGCGCAGGTCGCCAAGGCGGTTGGACTCTATACCGGATCTGTTCGGCGCGCCCCCCGCCGGCATGTGGCCCGGCGAGGGGTCGGTCGCCCAGGAGATCCTGCCGGTCCTGGCGAAGAACGGGATCCTCTTGACGGCGAGCGACGTGAAGGTGCTCCAGCGCTCCACCCCGGCCGGGCGCCCGAACACCACGCCGTACGTCTTCCCGGCGGGTGACCGGGAGGTGGTCCTCGTGTTCCGCGACACGGAACTCTCCGACCGGATCGGATTCACCTACCAGAACTATGAGGGGGAGGATGCGGCGGAAGACTTCGTCCGCTCGATCCTGGCCATGGCTCCGGGCAAGGATGAACCCGACGCGCTGATCACGGTGATCCTCGACGGTGAGAACGCCTGGGAGTGGTACCGGAAGGACCTCGACGGGAAGCAGTTCCTCAACGCCCTCTACCGCAAGCTCAGTCGCCTGCATCGCGACGGGCAGGTGATCACCGCCACGGTTCCCGAGTACATTGCGCGGGAACGGCCCGGGGCGTTCCTGCTCACCCGGTGTCGGCCCTCCCGCATATGGAGCGGTTCTGGCCGGGATCCTGGATCAACGGCAACTACGATACCTGGATCGGTGAGCAGGAGGAGAACCGCGGCTGGGAGTATCTGCTGCGGGCGAGGAAGGATCTGGCGTCATCCGGGATCCCGCGGCCCGATCCGAAAGCGCCGCCGCCGACGCGCGGAACGAAGCAATGGTACGGCTACATGGCCTGGGAGGCGATGTACGCCGCGGAGGGATCGGACTGGTTCTGGTGGTACGGCGCGGATCAGGGCGCTCCGGGGGGCGATGCGCCCTTCGACAAGGCCTTCCGGACCCATCTGCGGAACGTCTACTGCCTTCGCGGAAAAAGCCGGCGCACGTCTCGTCCGTCCGGAATTTCCTCCCATCATCACGGGGGAGAGCCGCGGAGGGGGACAGGGGGTGATGCGGGGCTGCAGCGGTAGGCAGGGACGGAACTGCAGGAGGTGGTGTTCGTGTGCGACGCCACCGCCGAAAAGGTTCCGTCGGCGATCTACATCGCCGGCGGAAGGCCTGAGCTGGGCGAGTGGCAGCCGAACCTCGTCAGGATGTACGACGACGGCACTCATGGCGACCGGATCGCCGGCGACGGCCTCTGGTCCCTTCAGGTGAAGCTGCCGGCGAACGCGGAGATCCAGTACAAGTACACCAACAGCGGCGATCCCGGACAGTGGGTCCCCTCGGAAGAATTCGCGGGGAGGAACCGGTCGGTGAACATCCGCAGGCAGGCGGAGCCGCTTTTCGTCAACGACGTCTTCGGCAGGTGAACCATGCGACAGCGAACAGCCCGTGCACTCGATCTTGTGGAACGCGCCCTCCGGCTCCAGCGGAAGAAACAGGGGAAGCGGAGGATCAGGTACTTCGTTCCTTCGCTGTGGGGCGGTCCGCGGGGAACCGCCTCGGCGGTGAAGGTGGATCCGTTCGCCTACTACCTCGGGATCGTCCGGAAGATCAAGCGGGGCCGTGCCATCCGTCTGACCGGACGCGGAGGGGAATGGTCGCAGAAGGCGGTGATCTACAACATGTTCGTCCGGACGACCGCAGCGTTCGACCACAACCGCGACGGGAAGCTGGATCTTCGACGCGCCGCTCTTCCGGGAGACCGGGACCTTCCTGAAGGCGATAGCGATGCTCCCGTACATCAAACGTCTCGGGGTGAACACGGTCCACCTCCTGCCGATCACGTCGATCGGGCAGGACGGGAACAAGGGGACGCTGGGCTCGCCCTACGCCATCCGCAACGCGTACGAACTCGACGAGCGCCTGAGCGAGCCGGCGCTGGGACTCGACGTCAAGACGGAATTCAAGGCGTTCGTCGAGGCGGCGCACCGGCTGGGACTGCGGGTGGTCGTGGAGTTCGTGTTCCGGACCGCTGCGAAGGACGCCGACTGGGTGAAAGAACATCCCGAATGGTTCTACTGGATCAAGGAAGGTGGTCCCGCTGCGGGATCCTTCCCACCAGGACGAGCGGAGCTACGGGTCTCCGCTCTTCACGCGCGAAGAACTGGACCGGATCCATGCGGACGTCAGGGAGGGAAGGATGGACGCCCTGATCCCGCCGCATCAGGTCTACCGGGATTTCTTCACGCTTCCCCCGTCGCCGGACAGGGTGTCGAAGGAGAAGGGGAGGTATATCGGGACACTGGCGGACGGCACCCGGGTCAAGATCCCCGGAGCCTTCGCCGACTGGCCGCCGGACGACAATCAGCCGCCGTGGGGCGACGTGACCTACCTGCGGATGTACACGCACCCCGACTTCAACTACATCGGCTACAACACGATCCGGATGTACGACACGCGGCTGACCCAGGACCGGTACGTGAACCGTCCGCTCTGGGACAAGATCGTCGGCATCGTCCCGTACTACCAGAAGGAGTTCCGCATCGACGGCGTCATGATCGATATGGGGCATGCCCTCCCGATGAAACTCAAGGCGGAGATGGTGGGGACCGCGCGGAAACACAACCCCGACTTCGCCTTCTGGGACGAGAACTTCGCGGTCACCCGGAAGAGCCGGGAGGAAGGGTACAACGCGGTCTTCGGGTTCTGCTGGGTGGACCAGGCCCACGCGGACCGGATGAAGAACCTCTGCTGGCGGCATGCGTCCGAAGGTTTTCCGATACCGTATTTCTCGACCCCCGAGAACCACAACACTCCGCGCGCAGCCGCCCGTCCCGGCGGCCTTCCGTATGCACGGTGGACCATCGTCGTGAACAGCTTCCTGCCGGCGATCCCGTTCCTCCATTCGGGCTTCGAGCTTGCCGAACGGTTCCCGATCAACACCGGACTGGACTTCACGAACGAGGATCTCAAGAAGCTCCCCTCGGAAACACTCCCGCTCTTCAGCGCCTATGCCTACGACTGGATGAGCAAGGAACAGTTCGCCGGTTGGGTGGCCGGGGTGATCGCGTTGAGGAAGCGGTACGCCGACCTGGTGGTGGACCCGACCCCGGGCAGCTTCCGGATGCTGGAGGAGGGGAACGGCAACATCCTCGCGTTCTCGCGTGTGGGACCTTCGGAACGGAAGCGGGTGGCGGTCATCGGGAACATGAACTTCGCCGGCACCGAGACGACCGCGACGAAGCTCCCCGCGGAGCAGAAGGTCCTGAGGGACCTGCTCGGGAAGCGCCGGCTGCATCTCGACGACGGCGTGCTCCGCATCTCCCTTGCTCCCGGGGAATGCGTGGTGACGGAATACTGATCTCTCACGAACGGTCGCGGCTGATCGAGGATCCTGCATGCTCGATGCACAACGGAAACTGACAAACCCCTTCTACGCGCTGATCGCCCTCCCGGCCACCGCGATGGGCTTCGCGCTTTCCATCCAGATCTCGGCTCTCAGCTGGCTGCTGACCACGCGGTACGGTCTGGACATCCACCAGGTCGGGATCGTCTGGGCCGCGGGGCCGCTGGCCGGCATCATCGGGCAGGTGCTCATCGGCCTGATCAGCGACCGGGCCTGGTTCTGGGGCGGACGCAGGCGTCCCTTCATCCTGATGGGAGGGACGCTCGCCGCGGTCGCCCTCTTCGCGCTGCCGAGGATCGGTGCGATCGACGCCGGGCTCGGGGTCGGCAATCTCCTCGCGGTCGCGATCGTGGTGGCCCTCTTCCTGGACCTTGCCATCAACATCAGCTTCAACCCGACCAGGTCGGTGATCGCCGACGTGACGCCGGACGGCAACCCGCGCACGAAGGGGTACACCTGGATGCAGACGATCTCCGGGTTCTTCGGCGTGCTCGCGTACGTGATCGGGGCCGTCGCCGGAAACATGGTGCTGATCCACGTCGGGGTCGTCGTCGTCTTCCTCTGCTCCGTCGTTCCGATCCTGTTCGTTTCGGAACCGCGCGAGTTCCGCGGCCCCGCGGCCGCCGAAGGGGGGACGACCCGGTGGGGGCAGCTCTTCAAGATCTACGGGGCCCATGCCTTCTCGTGGATCGGCGTGCAGGCGATGTTCGTCTACATCATCGCCTTCCTCCAGCAGAAACTCGATCTGCCCGGGGACCCTGCCGCCGCCGCGGCGGCGGTCGGGACCGTCATCGCGATCTCGTTCGCCGTGCTGAACACCGTGGGCTTCGTCCTCCCGGCGCCGGTCCTGGAACCGCTCGCGGAACGGTTCGGACGGGTGCGGGTGCATACGGCGGCCGTGGCCATCATGGCGCTGGGCTACGCCGGGGTCGTGTTCTTCGGCGCGACCCCCATGGCCATCTACGCGCTGATGGCGGTGCTCGGCATCGGGTGGGCGTCCATCGTCTCGCTCCCGTTCGCGATCATGTCGGAAGAAGTGGACAAATCCCGTATGGGATTTTTTATGGGGATCTTCAATCTCTCCGTCGTGCTGCCGCAGCTGTTCGTCAGCCTGGTGCTCGGTGCGGTGGTCAGGGATGCGGCGGACAAGTCGGTCATCTTCTGGATCAGCGCCGTGTCCCTCGCGCTCTCGGCGGTGGGCTGGCTGTTCGTCAGGGATGCCCGTCCCGGGAAGGTCGAGGCCGCCCGGAAGGCATGAGACGCTGTTCCCTCACATCCGGTGTTCTGCTTGTCGCCGTGTTCGCGGGCGCCGCGGCCATCCACGGTTGCCGCCCGTCGGACGCCGGACGGACCCGGATCATCATCTGGCATCAGGACCGCGCGGATGTCCGTGCCGTTCTGCAGCGGCAGATCGACCGGTTCATGGGGCTCCATCCCGAAGTGAAGGTGGAGCAACTGTTCAAAGAGACGGAGGAACTCCGTTCGGGGTTCATCATCGCCGCGCTGGCCGGTCAGGGGCCGGATATCGTCTACGGCCCATCGGACCAGGTGGGCCCGTTCGAGGTCATGCAGATCATTCAGCCTCTCGAAACGATCTTCGACAGCGCCTGGTGCGCGCAGTACGATCCCCGGGGCATGACCCGGTACAGGGGACACCTCTACCAGGTGGCCGACAAGCTGGGGAACCACCTGACCCTGGTCTACAACAAGAAACTGGTCCCGGTTCCTCCTACCACCGAAAAGGAACTGGTGGACATCGGCCGTTCCGTGACGGCGGATCTGGACGGCGACGGCAAGACGGACCGCTACGGCCTCACCTGGAACTACACCGAGCCATTCTTCTTCATCCCCTTCATGACCGGGTTCGGGGGGTGGATCATGGACAGCACCGACACTCCCACGCTCGAGAACCGCGGCACGATCGACGGCCTGGCGTTCGTGAAGGCGCTGCGGGACGTGCACGGGATCATCCCCAACGAAGCGGACTACAACGTCGCGGACATGCTGTTCAAAGACGGGCACGCGGGGATGATCATCAACGGCGACTGGTCATGGGTGGACTACCGGAAGGCGGGGATGGACTTCGGCGTCGCGCCCCTGCCGCTGATCACCTCCACCGGCCTCTGGTGCGGATCCATGGTCTCGCCGAAGGGCTTCTCCATCAACGTGAACGTCTCGGAGGCCAAACAGCCCTGGGTGGTCGCGCTGATCCGCTACCTGATGCTGCCGGAGAACCAGCGCGAATCGACGGAGGCCCTGTACACGATGCCGACCCACCTGGAGATCCAGCGGAGCGAGTTCGTCCAGCAGAACGAGATCCTCCGGAACTCCCGCGCGGCGATCGACCACGGACACCCCATGCCGGTCGTGCCCCAGCTCCGTGCCGTCTGGGATGCCATGCGGCCGAGCTACCAGGCGGTCCTCGCCGGGACCACCACGGCCGAGCGGGCGGCACGGGAGATGCAGCAGCGCGCCCTGCAGCGGATCAAAGAAATGGACGAGTGAAATGGCCCCGACGCGCACCTGGCAGCACCGGCTCTTCGTGTTCTTCCTCGTGGCCCCCGCCTTCGTGGTCCTGTTCGGCGTGGTGATCTACCCGTTCTTCTACAACGTGGTGATCTCCCTCTCCAACATGAACCTCCGTCACATCCGGGACTGGAAGCTGATCGGGTTCGACCAGTACGTCAAGGTGTTCACCGAGCAGTCCCAGCCGGACTTCTACGGGGTGTTCTTCAAGACGGTGGTCTGGACGGTGGTGAACCTCTTCTTCCACGTGGTGATCGGGGTGTTCCTGGCCATCGTCCTGAACCAGAAGGAGATCCGCGGGAAGGCTCTGTTCCGCGCCATCCTGATCCTCCCCTGGGCGGTTCCGCAGCTGATCGTGGCGTTGACCTGGCGGGGGATGTTCAACGCCGAATACGGGGCCATCAACCTGATGCTCACCAGGTGGTTCGGGTTGGCGCCGGTGGAATGGCTCCGGCACCCGACGGAAGCGTTCATCGCCGTGATCGTCACCAACGTCTGGCTGGGCTTCCCGTTCATGATGGTCATCGCGCTGGGGGCCCTGCAGAGCATTCCTCACGACCTCTACGAGGCGGCCGACATCGATGGCGCGGGGTGGTTCCACAAGCTGAAGAACATCACCATCCCCCTGATCCGTCCGGTCATGGTTCCGGCCATCACGCTGGGGACGATCTGGACGTTCAACAATCTGAACATCGTCTGGCTGGTGAGCAATGCCGGCGAGCCGTCGGACCAGACGCACCTGATGGTGTCGTTCGTCTACAAGGCGGCCTTCAACTTCTACCGCTACGGGTACGGGGCCGCGCTGTCGATGATCATCTTCTTCGTGCTGCTGGTCTTCAGCCTCGTGTTCATGCGGCGGACAAAGGCCGTCGAGAACGTCTACTGACCGATCGCTTCTTCCACCGAAAAAGGCCGACATGGTCCGGAGCAAAAGGAAAACCGCCGTTCGCGTGGCCGCAAGCTACGCGGTGCTCCTCGTCTTCTGCTGCATTGCGCTCTTCCCGATCTCCCAGATCGTGACGATCTCCCTGCGGCCGGAGGACAAGCTGCTCTCCAGGTCGCTGGAGATCATCCCCGAGAACGCCACGCTGGCCAACTACGTCGGGCTCTTCGCCGACCGCCCGTTCCTCGTCTGGCTGGGGAACAGCACGTTCGTCGCGGTGGTGGTCACCCTCAGCGGCGTGGTGCTGGCCTCCACGACCGGCTATGCCTTCTCACGGTTCAACTTCATCGGTAAGAAGTTCGGCCTGCTGAGCCTTCTGGTCACCCAGATGTTCCCCGCCACCATGTTGCTGCTGCCGATGTACATCATGCTGGTGAAGCTGCACCTCGTGAATACCTATCTGGGGATCGTGGTGATGTACTCGGCAACGGCGCTGCCGTTCTGCATCTGGCAGATGAAGGGCTACTACGATACCATCCCGACGAGTCTCGAAGAGGCGGGACGGATCGACGGCTGCAACCAGTTCCAGACATTCTACCGGATCATCCTGCCGCTGGCGTCTCCGGCGCTCGTCATCACCGCCCTCTTTTCGTTCATGGCCTCCTGGACCGAATACGTGGTGGCCGCGCAGATCCTGCAGGATACCGAAATGTGGACGCTGCCGCTCGGGCTCAAGTCCTTTGAATCCAACATGGGAACGGAATGGGGGCTCTACGGGGCGGCCTCCGTGATCGTCACGATCCCCGTCGTCATTCTGTTCCTGTCGCTCAGCCGCTGGCTGGTCTCCGGCCTGACCCTCGGAAGCGTGAAGGGCTGAGTTCTCCTCATGAAGGGATGAGTTCTCCTATGGACAAACCGCGCCTGTCGTTCTGGCAGATCTGGAACATGAGTTTCGGGTTCTTCGGCATCCAATTCGGCTGGGGGCTGCAGATGGCGAACATGAGCGCCATCTACGAGTACCTCGGGGCGGAACAGAACCAGATCGCGTGGCTCTGGATCGCGGCGCCGCTGACCGGACTGATCGTCCAGCCGATCGTCGGATACTTCAGCGACCGGACGTGGGGCGGCCTCGGCCGGCGCAGGCCGTATTTCCTCGCAGGGGCGATCCTCTCGACCCTGGCCCTGATCGCCATGCCGAATTCCTCCACCGTCTGGATGGCCGCGGGGCTGCTCTGGGTTCTGGATGCCAGCATCAACATCACCATGGAGCCGTTCCGGGCGTTCGTGGGGGACATGCTGCCGCAGGAACAGCGGAAGACCGGATTCGCCATGCAGAGCCTGCTGATCGGGTTGGGCGCCGTCCTCTCCTCCGCATTGCCGTACGTGCTGACCAACTGGCTGGGAGTGACGGGACACGCGGGAACGGGGATGATCCCGCGAACGGTGCAGCTGTCGTTCTATGCCGGATCGGCGGTATTCCTGACGGCCGTGCTCTACACGATCCTCACCACGCGGGAGTACCCGCCGCCAGATATGGAGCAGTTCAGGAAGCTCAAGGCCGCTTCGGCAGGCGTGGGAAACGTCCTGCGAGGGATCTTCGGCGGGATCGGGGAGATGCCCCGGGCGATGCGCCAGCTGGCGGTCGTCCAGTTCTTCACCTGGTTCGCGCTCTTCTGCATGTGGATCTACTTCGTTCCCGCGGTCGCGACCAACGTATTCGGCGGCGTTCCGGGAACGCCGGAATACCAGCGCGGAAATGAGTGGGGAGGGGTGTGCTTCTCGGTCTACAACGGCACGGCGTTCCTCTTCTCGTTCCTCCTGCTCGCCCTCGTGAGGCGGTTCGCCCCGCGGAGCCTGCATCGCATCTTCCTGATCGCCGGAGGGGCCGGGCTGCTCCTGGCGGTCCTCTCACCGCACCAGTATTCGCTCCTCCTGTCGATGGTCCTGGTGGGGATCGCCTGGGCGAGCATCCTCTCCATGCCGTACGCGATGCTGGCCAATGCCATCCCGGCGGAGAGGATGGGGTTCTACATGGGGGTGTTCAATTTCTTCATCGTGCTGCCGCAGATCCTGACCGCTCTGGGCCTGGGGTTGCTGATGGAGCACTTCCTCGGGAACGATCCGATGAAGGCGGTGCTGCTCGGCGGATGCTCGATGATCCTCGCGGGTCTGTGCGTGGGATTCGTGTCGAAGAACGTGGACGATTTCGGGCCGGCGTCTGCCGCATAACGGACCGCCGCGCTCTTCCGTGGCGTGTCGCCGGGGCGCGCCCTCTTCAGGGCTTCCGCTTCCCAGCCTCCAGCCGGTCATACACGTTCGACCCGCCCTGCTGCCCACCGCCGTTCCACTCGCCGGCCTTTTCCGCGACCGTCCTGAATTCCCCGATCCCTGCCCCGCCGTGGTCGTCCTGGGCCCCCGCCAGAACGGTGAACCGCGTGCGCGCGTCGATCCGGCCGAGCAGTTTCAGGGGAAGCGCGAAGGTGATGGTGCCGGTGCGGGCATCACCGAGCGGATCGGCAAGATCCTCCGGGATCGGAAGATATGCTCCAAGGATCTTCCCTGCGGCATCCTCGACCTGCACCCCGCCCCCGACAAGGATCAATCTCTCAAAACCGGCCGCCGCATCCAGCCGGCACCCCGAGTGGTGACCGATCTCCACCGAGCCCCCGGGCGCCGTGTCCACCGCGATCGCGCAGAAGGTGAGCTGGAAGCCATACTCAGGATGCCAGCCCGGATCCGAAAGTCGCGCGAAACGGAGGGTGCAGTAGAGATGTGATGCGTCGACTCTTGCGGTGAACCGGACAAGGTCAAACGAGCCGCGGACGAAATGGTGCGAGAGCGGATACGAGTAGTTCAACGCCCTCCCCGTGAGGCATTCCACGCCGGTGTCGTCCCCGGTGGGATCGCTTGCGTCCACGAGGTTCCGGGCCCGCCGGTTGGTTCGCTTGATCGTGGCATGGTCGATCAGCGGATACGGAGGGCCTTTCAGGGCCCGCAGTCCCGGTGCGATCGCCGGAACGGCGAAGCTCAATTCGCCGTCGAGCCGTCGTGGCGGTTCCGTGCGGTGGGATGCCGCCGGGATCGATGCCCCATCGCAACGGACCATCGCCTTGCCACCGGCGAACTCGCAGACCGTCACCTTCCCGCCTTCCAGGGTGAATGTCTGATCGACATCGTCGATCCCCACGGTTGCCGTGAACCGGGTCGGGCACTTCCGCGCATCCAGCGTGATCCGCGTTGTGTCTCCGCTCCGCCGGATGGCCAGTTCCAGCGGGGTCTCTTCCAGAGCGATCGTGGTCCGCACCTCTGTGAGTGAAGGCGGGAGGTGGGGACGGAGCTGCAGCGTATTGCTCAAGAGGGAAACATGCACGCCGAGGTAGTCTTCGAAGAAGTTCCTGCCGAACTCGGCGAGGTTCCAGGCCTGGGAGAAGGTCCCGGAGAGTCGAGGTTCTTTTTCGCCCGGCCTTGCGACCGCATCCAGCAGTTCGGATTGTGACCCGGCGGCCCCCCGATCGAGGATCTGATGGACCGCGTCCTGCGTAAGTCTCCAGGCGATCTCCGCTCTCCCCAAACGGCAGACTTCCGAAATGAGGGGGCCCTGGAGCCACGTCCAGACCGTTCCGTTGTGATACGCGGCGTCCTTCGGATAGTACGGCGGGTACTCGTGGTACGGGTGGAAGTTCTGGTCTGTCTGTGCAAGCGAGGCAACGCCGTACGGATAGGTCAGACGGGTCACCACGCTTCTGACCCCGGCTTCGAAGACGCTGTCCGGGACAAGGCTTCGCGTGAACAGGATGTTGGGGCGCTCCTGGTGGTCGGGCGTCCCGTCGGCATTGAGGTGGTCGGCGATCCTGCCGTCGACGATGAACGCGCGGGGAAAGTTGATCTCGAAGCTGGCGAAGGGCCCTACTCCACGAACTCCGCCGGGCGGTGTCGCCCATGGCGCCGGCGAAACGAATGCCGGCCTCCAGCTGATGGGCCCAGAGGGCCTGAATGTCGTTGGCCCGGTTTCCTCTGGGGCTCCACGGCCCCTGTGGGCCGGCGGCGTCCATCCAGGTTTCGGCATCACCGTGGCAGAGGAAGCCGAGCGAGTCGGTATGGTGGCGGAGCGTGCCTTCGATCGACCGGACGATGGTCGGATAGATGGTCGACACGAAGCCCGTGTCGCCGGAGCGGTCCACGTACTCCCATGCCGTCATCACGAACCGCGGGGTCCCGTCCGCGGTGTTGTAGGCCACGTTGCCCGGGATCGACGATGTTGGGGATGCGCCCGTGGTCGCTCGACGATGTATCCAGCTGCTGGAACGACGAGAACGAGAGGAGGATCTCCCGGGCTTCCCGGAAGCGTCCGGTCACCAGCACCGCGCCGGGAAGACTGATGAAGCTGTCGCGGCCCCAGTAGTTGGTGAACCAGGGGAGCCCCGCGAAGATCCCCTTCTTCCCCTGGCGCATGATCAGGGCATCGAGGGAGAGGACTGACCATGACAGGGCCGCGTCGAATCCGGGGTCGGACGAAGTGACGGCGGTCCTTTCGATCAGGCGTTCCATCCTCCGGCGTCTGGCTGCGGCGAGGTCGCCGAGGCGGGCAACGGAGAGCCGGGCCAGGGTGACAGTTTCCGCCGGATCATTCCCCGCCGCGAAGACCGCGGTGTGGAGAGTGGTGGGGGGTGTGACCAGTGAGACAGGGGCGTTCCGGGGTAGCGGCCCCCCCTGCTGAAGCTGTGCGCCGGGGGAGTGCATCGCGATCCATGACGGGGAGGAGCCTCCGGGCGCCCGTCCACCGGCGGTCGCCACCGCCGCAGCATCCCCCGCGGAAGAGAATTCGAGGTCTCCCGCGGAGGCCCCGTCGCTCCGGATCATCGAGAAGGTGACGCTCGCAGGGCGGGGCGTACGGACGGTGACCCAGCAGAGCGGAAGACTGTCGGCCAGGGAGAATTCCTCCGAGATGCCGCCGGGGTACTTGCGGACCAGGCGGTCGGGGTAGACGGTGGTTGCGGCAGTGGACCGGTCCAGCGGCCGTCCGTCGAGGTTGATCGCGTAGTCGTCGAAGAGCTTTCTGCCCGCGACATGGAACCCCATCCAGCTTGTCCGCTGCGGTGCTCCCGTGAGGCCATAATAGAACGCGGTCTCCTTGTTGGTGAAGGAGAACTCCCGCGACGTCGGGCCGGCGGGGATCCCGATGCGGTCCAGCGGTGGGGAAGCGAAGAGGTATTCGAGGAGATCGTCGATCCTCGCCCTCCAGTTCCCCCAGTTGTGTCCCTCCGGGGACGTCTGCAGCCTGACCGCGTAGCCCCGGCCGGTCAGCACCTCGACCATGCGCTGCGATTGCTCGAGGGCGTCGCGCATGGTTCCGCTGTCGATGTGGATCCTGACCGCGGCGCGGGGGAGGGTCCGGGCCAGGTCGAGGATCGCACCTTTCTGCCACTGGTAGGCGGGCGACTGGGCGCCACAGAGCCCGAACACGTCGGGGCGTGAGAGGGCCGCGTAGGTCGCCACCAGCCCGCCGAGCGAAGCACCCATGATCCCCGTTTCGGAAGGGAGGGTCGAGAGCCCGTACCGCTGTGCGAGGGGTCCGCGAAAGTCGCTCACCAGCGCGGACGACGAACACCGGATTCATCCCGTAGTCCGCCATCCGCGTGCTCGATGATGGATCGCCGGGATCGGTCCGGGGGTCGATGAAGACGGCTGCGAGCGGGGGGACGCGTCCGGCGAAGATGAGGTTGTCCAGGATCGTCGCCATGGAGGCAAGGGAGAGGTATTCGCCTCCATCCATCACGAAGATGACCGGCAGGGGACGGGCCTCACGAGGGGGCGTGGTCCCCGCGGGGAGGTAGACATAGACCGGATGGGTCCGCCGGAGGATCGGGCTGGCGACGCGCAGAGTATCCAGGGTCCCGCGCGGGACTCCGGGGCGGGGGAGGATCTCCTTCGGTGCGACGTACGCCGGCATCCTGACCTCGGAATTCGGCCCGAACCCTCCCATGGCGGTCATGCTGTTGAGCGGGTCCAGCATCCAGGCCCCATCCGCCACGAGCTTGTATTCGAACCGGGCAGCGGGATCGAAGCGTTTCTCGAGGATGAAGAACGGCGTGCCACGGACCGGGGCAAGGGTGTCCGCGTTCGGATCCCAGCCATTGAAATCTCCTGCGACGGAAACCCGGCGTGCGGATCCCTGAAAGATGAAGAGCACCGATGAATCCGCGATGGGAGGCCGGCCCGCGACGGCCAGCCGCTCCCCCAGCCCGTCTGACCGAATGGCACGCCGCTCCGGGTTCGGTTCCCTGGCGACTGCTGTCAGCAGATCGCGGACCTGGGCAGGCTGCAGAAGCCATTGGGAGTTCGCGGCGGGAGCCGCCGCCGCACAGGCGAGCGTGGCTGCCAGCACCAGACTGGTGAGCGGGGATGACACGGTGGTCCTCGATGGGTATTGGCGTCGGATCGTTGTTCAGCGAAGGGCGTTCCAGAGAATGGGGAGGAGGATATAGGCGGCGCTCATGCCGGCAACGATCAGCGCGGCCATGGATCCGACCGCCCAGAAGAACATCCGCAGCTCGCCGTCCTTCTCTCGAGCCGCCTTGAGCGCGCGGACCATGCAGAAGGCGGATGCGGCGAACGTGAGCAGGGACATCGCGCCGAACACCAGGGACAGTATGAGATCCAATCGGGCCATGGGCGGTCTTGCTCCTTGGGGGAATATACGAAACATCCCCCGAAAAATGTTCCGTTTGCACATCCAGCACGCAATATCTATATTAAATGACCATCACCTTGCATGAGACGAGCCATGGGCGAAGCGGCAGGGAACGCCGTCCTTCTGGTGGAGGACGAGGCGGAGTTGCGCAGTCTCTTTGCTGTGCTCCTGGAGATGGAATCGATCACCGTCTTTCAGGCGGAAGACGGTGAGCAGGCGCTCCAGGTGTTCGAGGAGCACAGGGACGAGATCGGGCTGCTGATCACCGACCTCGGGTTGCCGCACGTCGGCGGGGTGGACCTCATCGGCCGGATGCGCGCCATGAAGCCCTCCATGCGGATCCTCGGGACCAGCGGGCTGAGCGCCGACGAGGTGCGGGAGATGGTCATCACCGCCGGTGCGGATGACTTCATCCCCAAACCGTTCAGTCCACAGGAGGCCATCGATAAGGTCCGGACCTACCTCCCCCGTCCATGAAAAGCGCCACCGAATACCTCTGGTTCGACACGAAAGGGCACCGGGAGTACGTCAATATCACCCGCCGGGTGCAGGAGGTGGTCTCGAAGGGGGGGATCCGGGAGGGGATGGTTCTGGTCTCCGCGATGCACATCACGGCCGGTGTGTACGTCAACGATGCTGAGGACGGCCTGATCCGGGACATCGATGACTGGCTCGAGCGGCTGGCGCCGTACAACGAGGGGTATCGCCACCACCGGACGGGCGAAACGAACGGCGATGCGCATCTCAAGAGCCTTCTCGTGCACCACCAGGTGATCGTCCCGATCACCGAAGGCACGCTGGACCTGGGTCCGTGGCAGCAGATCTACTACGCCGAGTTCGACGGCCGGCGCCGGAAACGCGTGGTCGTCAAGGCCATGGGTGAATAGTGTTGATAGTCCCCTAACGACGATAGCACAGGGATCCTCATGCATTCGTACCGCTTACGCGCCGCGATCTTCCTGATCGTACTTCTCGCACAGACCGCTCCCGCACAGGTCTTTCTGCCGAGAGAGCAGCTGCGTTTGGTGGTCGACGTCGCTCGGTTCCGGGGGAGCGATGACCAGCAGAGCATGGTGGAGCTGTACTACGCATTCCCGCGACTCGCCCTGACCTACAAAGCCGATTCCGCGGGAGTTGCGGGGGCCGGCGACATCACGGTGTGGGTTCGCCAGCGGGATTCGGTGGTCCAGGCCGACCGCTGGCTGGTGCCGCACCGGATCCAGGACACCACCCAGGGGGCCCTGGGGACCAACCTGGTCGGGGTCCACACGTTCCAGGTCCCGCGCGGGGACTACCAGATCAAGGTGCTGGTGCGCGACAGGCACGATCCGCAGCGGAAGGACAGCCTCATGCTCCGCCTCCCGGTGAAGGTGCACGGCACGGCGGGACCGGAGCTGAGCGACATCGAGCTCGCCGCCTCCATTCGTCAGGGCGCGGAAGCCGGAACGTTCTACAAGAACACGCTCGAGGTGGTGCCGAACGTGGGGGGGATGTACAGCGCTGACCAGCGCGTGTTCTACTATGGCGAGGCGTACAACCTGTTGTCGGGTGAAGACCGGAGCGACTACAGCACGCAGGCTGATCGTTCAGGATGCCATCGGGAAGGAGGTCCTCTCGCGGGAACGGATCCGCAAACGCGTGGGCGAATCCTCCGTGATCGTGGACCAGTTCTCCGTCTCCGCGCTGCACAGCGGCACGTACCAGCTCATCCTGGCCCTCATGGACTCTTCCAGGCGGATACTGGGATCCACCGCGCGGAAGTTCTACGTCTACAACCCGAAACTGGGGGTGGATTCGTCGCTCCTGTCGGGCAGCTCCCGGCTCCCCATGACGGAGTATCTCGCGATGGACGAGGCCGAACTGGACCGCGAATCGCGCTGGCTCCGGTGGGAGGTGTCGGAGGAGGAAAAGAACCAATTCAAGCGCCCTGACCGGGGTCGAAGCGAAACGGAAGTTCCTCTCGGATTTCTGGAGGAAGCGACCCCTCGGCCTGCGGGACGAATATCTCGCGCGGGTCAACCACGCGAACATGAACTTCGCCGTGATGGGACGTGAAGGCTACCGTGCGGATCGCGGGAGGGTGCACATCGTCTACGGCCCGCCGGATGATATCGAGCGGCATCCGAACGAGACGGACTCGCGCCCGTACGAGATCTGGAGCTACAACAACATCCAGGGGGGTGTGATCTTCGTGTTCGTGCAGAAGAACTCCGGCGGGGATTACGAGCTGGTCCATTCCACGCACCGGAACGAGCTGCGCGACGACAACTGGGACCGGGTCGGAGTGACCCGGTAGCTTTCCCCTGTCCACTTATCCGCGGGATGCCGGTCCGGCATCCCGCTCCTGCCCATGTCACGCCGAAGTCCATTCTTTGAGGCTCTCGAGTACTTCGGGTTCAGGTGCATCGCCGCCTGTGCCGGAACCCTGTCCCACCGCGGCGCAACTGCCGTGGGACAGGCCGTGGCGTTGCTGGGGTATCGCCTGGGCGTACGGCGGAAGGTCACGATGCAGAACCTGCAGTACGCGTTCCCGCAGGCCACGGACCATGAACGGTCTGCGATCGCGCGCGGCGCCTTCCGCAACTACGGGATCTCGCTTGCCGAGATGATGTGGTCCTCCCACGCATCCGTCGACGAGGCGCGTGCACTCGTGACTCCTGTCCGCTACGAGGTCTTTGCCGACGCCTTCAAGCGCGGGAAAGGCGTGGTTCTTCTCTCCGGGCATTACGGATCATGGGAGATCATCGCCTCGGCGGCGCCCCACCACCTTCCGGCTCCGCTGACCATCATCTACCAGACCCAGAGGAACCGACGCGTGGACGCGTTTCTGCTGGCCCGGCGGACCCGCTTCGGATGTCTCCTCGTTTCCATGCGCGACGCTCCCCGCGAAGTGCTGCGAACCCTTCCCCGGGGAGGGATCGTGGCGATGCTGGGAGACCAGAGCGGCGCCTCGGAGTCTCCGTACGTGGAATACTTCGGCAGGCCCGCGGCCACACACCGTGGTCCGGCCCTTTTTGCGCTGAAGACGGGGGCCCCGCTGGTGATGTACTTCCTCGTCCGGCAGCCCGACGGAAGCTACACGATGGAATTCGAGGAGGTGCCGACCGCCGACCTGAACGGCTCGCTGGACGAGAAGGTGCTGGAGCTGACGCGGCGGCACGTGGCGACGCTGGAACGTCATGTCCGCCAGCATCCGGACCATTGGCTCTGGATGCACAAGCGGTGGAAACATACGGAAGCGTATCTCCAGAGGACGGGGCAACGATGACCTCGCCGCCGCGGATCCTGGTGTTTCAGACGGCGTTCATCGGGGATGTCGTCCTGACCTTGCCGATGGTGCAGACGGCGGCGAAGCTCTTCCCCGGAGCCCGTATCGCGTTCGTGGCGATCCCCGCGGCCGCAGAACTGCTCCGGAACCATCCCGCGATCGCCGAGATCATCCCGTACGACAAGCGGGGAACCGCAAAGGGGATCCGCGGTGCGCTGGCCCTTGCCCGCAGGCTCAGGAAAGGGAGCTACGACATCGCGCTGGTCCCGCACCGTTCACTGCGGAGCGCGCTGATCGTCCGGTGGAGCCGGATCCCGCGCCGGATCGGCTTCTCGACCAGCGCCGGCCGGCTGCTGTTCACCGACGTCATCCCGTACGATCCTTCGGTGCACGAGATGCTCCGGAACGCGGATCTCCTGGGCCCGCTGGGGATGACCTGGCGCGACCCCGGCATGCCCGCGGTCCATCCATCGGAGGAGGACCGGCGTGCCGTCGACCTGCTCCTCGCCGGGCATTTCCCCTCAGGGGCCGCGGAACGCCCCCCGGCGCTCGTTGCGGTCGCCCCGGGTTCCGTGTGGGCCACGAAACGATGGCCGGAGTCCTCATTCGCCGCCCTGGCCCTGGAGCTGGAGTCCGCCGGAGTCTCGGTCGTCCTCGTCGGGGGCGACGCGGACCGGGGACTGTGCGAGCGGATCAGCTCTGTCCTGCGGCACGGTCTGGTCACGGCCGGGAGGCTGACGCTCCTGCAGTCGGCTGAACTCCTCCGTCGATGTCGCGTGGTGGTGTCCAACGACAGTGCTCCGGTGCATCTGGCGGCGGGTGTGGGGGCACCGGTGATCGCGATCTTTGGAGCCACGTCGCCCGCGTTCGGGTTCGCCCCGCGGGGGCCACGGGACGTTGTTGTCGAGACCCACGGCCTTCCCTGCCGTCCGTGCGCGATCCACGGCGGGGACCGGTGCCCCGAGAAACACTTCGCGTGCATGGAAAAGATCCATCCGTTCCAGGTGCTGGAGCAGGTCCGGCTGTTCCTCTGATCGGCGCTGATCCGGCGACGGTTGATCGGTGTTGCGACCCGAGGTCCCATGTCGATCACGCTACAGGTGAATGCGGAAGCCCCCGATGATGCTCCTCTTGTCCGCGCGGCAGGCGTGTTGCGGTCGGGGGGGGTCGTGGTCTATCCGACGGAGACCCTGTACGGGTTGGGGGCGCTTGCGACGGATGCCCGGGCGGTCGACCGGATCCATGCGCTCAAACGCCGCGAGACGGGAAAGCCCATCCTCGTCCTTGCCGCCTCCAGGGATGAGGCCGCCGGACTGGCCTCCAGGATCACCCCTGCCGCTGATGCACTGATGTCCGCCTTCTGGCCCGGGCCGCTCACCCTGGTGTTCCCGGTGGGAGAGGTGTTCCCGCCGGGGCTCACGCAGGGAGGGGGGAGCCTGGGTGTCCGGGTCCCCTCGAGCCCGCTCTGCCTGAGACTCCTGGAGTTGACCGGCGGGCCCATCACCTCCACCAGCACGAACTTCACAGGCGGACCGGCGCTCCTGTCGGTCCCGGCGATCGCAGCCGCCTTCGGTGAGGGGGTCGATCTGTATCTCGACTCGGGGGAGATCCCGGCGCGTGCGCCGTCCACCGTGGTGGATGTCACCGGAGAGGTCCCGCGTCTGCTTCGAGCCGGGGCGATCTCCGCGCAGGCACTGAACAGGGTCACAACGGTGCTGGACTAGGTGTGAGGCGGGAGTTCCCCTCCCGTCGGGGTCTCCGGAGCTGAAGCCATGGCTCTTCGTCATGTCGTCGCAGCGGGTGCCTGGTTCCTCGCGGGTTGTGTCCCGGCCTCGATCGAACACCAGGAGGCCGGTGACGTGTTGCTGGCCGAACAACGGTATGCCGAGGCGGCGTTCGAGTACACGCTGGGACTGCAGGCTGACCGCTCGGCCGGGCTGCTGGTCCGCCGGGCACAGGCGTGGGAAGGCCTGGGGCGGATCGATGACGCGATCCTCGATTACGATGCAGCGCTCGATCTTGATCCGGAGTCCATTGAGGCTCTTGTGGGGAGGGGACTGGTTCGCGTCCAGGATGGGTTGCGCCGCCGCTCCTCAGCGCACGATACCACGATGTCCGAGTTCTACTCGGCTCTCCGCATCCTCGCCCTGGGCGATCTGGACAGGGCCGTGACCCTCTCGAGGAGGTGGGACCCGTACGTGTTCCGGTCCCGCGCCTATGCCCTGCATCACTTCGGCGACCATGCGGGCGCGTTGAAGGATCTCGACCGCGTCCTCAGAGCTCGGGGCAGGGGACCTCTGGACCTACGATCTTCGCGGCAAGGTACGGCAGGCGCTGGGGGATTGGGCCGGAAGCACCGAGGAGTTCACCATTGCCATGATGATCTCGCCCTGGGAGCCCGGCGTCTATGCGCGAAGGGGGTTCGGGTATCTGAACTCGGGCAGGTTCGCGGAGGCCGAGCAGGACCTTTCGCGGAGCCTGGCCCTGGATTCGCTCGACGGCCATACGTGGTACCTCCGGGCGCTGGGCCGGGTCATCCGGAACGACCTCACCGGCGCCTGCAACGACGCCTGCCGTGGGTCGGTGCTGGGGGACCGGGACGCCGCGGTCCTGGCGCGCGCCTTTGCTTGCGAATGCCGGTGAACTTTTGTACATTACAAATCACGACGCGCCTGTAGCTCAATTGGATAGAGTGTTGGCCTCCGGAGCCAAAGGTTTCGGGTTCGACTCCCGACAGGCGCACGATCCTTTCATCCATTCTCAACGACCCGATCCAGGATATGCTCCGACCACAGAAAAAAGTCCACAAAAAAGAGCTCAAGGAAGACGCGCTGATCTCTTCCTACGTCAATCTGACGACTTGGTACGAGACCAACAAACGGATCATCAGCATCGTCGTCGTGTCGGCAGCCGTGCTGATCGGCGCGACGCTGGTGTACCTGAAGAACAGGGCGGACGACGACGTAAAAGCAGCGACGCAGCTCGGCCAGATCTTCAGCTACTATGACAGCGGCCAGTATCAGGTCGCCATCGACGGGGTCCCCGAGCGGAGCCTGCCCGGGCTCAAGTCCATCGTGGAGAACTTTGGCGGGAGCCATTCGGGGAACATTGCCCGCTACTACCTGGCCAATGCCAGCTTCGAGCTCGGGAAGTTCTCGGAAGCGCTCGAGGAGTATGAAGCGATGAGCTCCGGCCAACGACCTGATGGAAATGGCCCGGCTGGCGGGGATCGGCGCCTGTTACGATGCGCAGGGAAACAACAAGGAAGCGGCCGCGTATTACGAGAAAGCGGCCTCGGTGGATGCCAAGCATACCACTGCCCCGGACAACCTGCACCAGGCTGCCCGGAACTACGGGATCGCGGGAGACAAAGAGAAGGCGATCGAGCTGTACAAGAAGCTGAAGAAGAACTACCCGACCAGCCCGTACGCGCGCGAGGCGGACCGCTACATCGCCGCGCTCTCGGTCTGAGGGATTCCGCACAACAGCCGGGGACGGCCAGGGGCGAGACCGCATGGGTGTGCTTCGTGACAGGGCGCTCACGCGCCGGGTCCTGAGAATCTCAACGCCCGCCGTTGCCGGCCTTTCCTTTCAGATGGTCGTGACCGTCTTCGAGACCGCCATGGTCGGCCGGCTCGAGAACGCCACCGTGGTCCTCGCCGCCATGGGGCTCGGCGCCCTCGCCACCTGGGCCATCACCAGCGTCTTCTCCAGTCTCGCCACGGGGGTCCACGTGCTCGCGGCGCGCCGTTCCGGCGAGCGCGATCTTCCCGGTTCGGGCGGCGTTCTCAACAACGCCCTGTTGCTCTCCTTCGTACTCGGGCTGGCGTTCGGCCTCCCCGGATATCTGTTCTCGCGCAACATCCTCGAGTTCTTCGCCGCCGATTCGGCCGTCGCGGCAGCCGGCACCGGGTACATGCAGTGGCGATTCATCGGACTCCTCCCGTTCCTCTTCATGGTCTCGTATCGCGGGTTTTTCAACGGGATCGGCCAGACAAAGATGTTCCTCTATTCCGCGATCATCATCAACCTGTCGAACGTCGCCCTGAACTCCGTGCTCATCTTCGGGGAATTCGGCATCCCGCGGATGGGAATGACCGGCGCAGGATGTGCGTCGGCGATCAGCAATGTCATCGGGGTGCTCTTCTTCTTCACGGCCTCGTTGGCGCCGGGGTACCGGAAGCGGTACGAGTACTTCCGAGCGCTGCACTTCCGGTGGGCCGTGATCCGGCAGCTCGTGAAGATCTCCCTCCCCGTCTCGTTCCAGAACATCCTGATCCTGCTCGGGTTCCTGGTGTTCGTGGCCATCACCGGGCTCATCGGGACCATCCAGCAGGCGGCGAGCCAGGTCGTGATCACGGCGCTGTTCATGTCGTTCCTCCCGTGCTTCGGGTTCGGGACGGGGGCGCAGACGCTGGTCGGGCAGGCGCTCGGGCGGGGCGACCATGATCTGGCGCGGCGTGCGGGGTACGAGGCGGCGAAGCTCGCGACCTATTTCACGATCGTCCTCGGGATCTTCTTCGTCTTCCTGCCGGATTGGGTCATCATCCTTATCACCAACGACCCGACCGTCACCGCGGTCGCCCGGCCGGTCTTGCGGGTGGCCGGCGTGGCCCAGGTGATCTATGCCTCGGGGATCGTGCTGGCCCACGCCCTGCAGGCCGCGGGAGCGACGGTCTATGTGATGGTCATCGAGATCCTGACGCACTGGTTCGTGTTCCTCCCGATCAGCTACGTGTTCGGGGTGACGCTCGGCGGAGGGCTGGTGGGTGCATGGAGCGCACTCCCCGTCTACATCGTGTCGTACTCGTTCTTCATCCTGCTCAAGTACCGAAAGGGGGACTGGCACCTGATCCAGGTGTGACCGCGGGCCATGAAATTCCGGCGCATCATCTATATCGGCGGGGCGTTCTTCCTGGTCGTCGTCAAGTTCGCGATCGACGTGATCAGCAAGAACATCGGGCTGGAACTCCCGGGCCTGGGGGTCCTCCGTGAGCTGCTGGTCATCGGCGCCTTCACCCTGGTCGCGTTCGCGGTCCGGGTGGTCGACGACCGCCGGACGGTCCATTCCGTCCGCAGGCTCGGCATCCTGGTGGTCGCGGTCGTCGGGCTGCTGGGACTGCTCGGTGCGCTCTCGGCGATCCCGCTGAGCGGATTCGACGCCAAGAACTTCCAGCTGGTCCCGCTCGACTACGCGACCATCTTCGTCGGCTCCCTGGTGAGCGTGGTGCTCGGCCTGTTCTTCATCGGGGTGCTGATCATCGTCCGCACGCTGATCTACGCCCACCGGACCCGGTCCACCGTCCGGAACTTCGTGATCCTGCTCGTTCTCATGGCGGTCACCGCCCTGTCCGCCGCCTTCAAGCGTCCCCTGGAATCCTCGCTGATCACCAACATCCTCTTCAGCCTCGGGGTCATGGCCGCCGTGGTGAACTCGTTCCGGCTCCAGTGGATCGCGTATCTGGCGAAGCGGGAGAAGATCTTCACGCTGATCTACGGATTTCTGCTCTTTGTGGTCTTTGCCGCGGCGACCGTGTGGACGACCCAGGGGACCCTCCTGCACCGCTCCGTGCTCTATTATTCGGCGCCGCTGCGCGAATTTGTCGGATTGATGGGGGTCTTCGCCACGATCTTCTTCGGGGTGACGTTCGTCAGCACGTTATTCCACCTTCCGACGGCGGACGCGTTCGACCGGAAGAGATCCGAACTGACCTCGCTCCACACCCTGGGCAAGCTGATCACGCAGGTCTTTGACATCCGCGAGCTGGCGGACACGGTGACGGGAATGACCCTCCAGGTGGCTGAGGGGGGGAGCGCCTGGCTGGAGATCATCCACCGGCCGGACGACCTTGCGACACGGCCGGCGGACGAGGGATGGTTCGTGGAAGCGGGGGTGCGCATCCAGGTGGTCGGGATGAAGAATATCGCGCTGGACGAGATCGCGCACCTGATGTCTCTGTCCGACCGGAGTCTCCGGAATGTGGTGCTGCAGGAACGGCGCCGGATCGTGATCGACGACCTCGAGGCCGATCCGCACTTCAAGGGCCGCGGGAAGCCCCTGCGGCCGATAGGAACGATCGTCAGTGTCCCGCTGGTGTTCCACGAGGGTGTGGCGGGGATCCTGTACGCGACCCGGGAGACCCCGTACGGGTTCGCGAGCGACGATGTGGATGTGATCAGCGCCTTCGCGGACCAGGCGACCATCGCCGTGGAGAACTCCCGCCTGATCAAACGGTCCATCGAGCGCGAGCGGCTCGATCAGGAGATGGCGCTCGCACGGGAGATGCAGCGCAAGCTGCTGCCGCAGGTCCTCCCCAGCTACCCGTCGCTGGAGATCGAGGCGGCGTCAACGCCCGCGTTCGAGGTGGGCGGGGATTACTACGATCTGGTGGAACTGCCCGACGACCTGGTGGGGGTGGTGGTAGGGGACGTCTCGGGGAAAGGCGTTCCGGCCGCGTTCTATATGTCGGAAGTGAAGGGGATCTTCCAGTCCCTCAGTCCGCTCTACCATTCGCCGAAAGAATTCCTCGTCCGTGCCAACGACGTCCTGTGCCGTTCTATTGACAAACACTCATTCGTTAGCTTACTTTATGCCACGGTCGACGTCCGGTCCGGGCGTCTGCAGCTGGCCCGGGCGGGTCACTGCCCGATGCTGCTGCTGTCCGGAGACCGGGTGGAATACGTCCGGCCGGATGGCATGGGGATGGGGCTGAGCGCCGGGGCGACCTTCGCGGACGCGGTGCAAGAGTTGACCCTCCGGCTGCTGCCGGGCGACGTCTGTATCCTCTACACCGACGGGGTCACCGAGGCGCGGCGTGGGGAGGAAGAGTTCGGGTACGAGCGGTTGCTGGCGGTGGCCCGGTCATCGCGCCATCGCGACGCTGCCGGTATCAAGGAGCAGATCCTCGGCGCGGTCCACGACTTCGTCGACGGCCAGGCGTCCCATGACGACATGACGCTGGTGGTGTTGAAGTGGCTGGGCAGGGCTTCCGAGACGATGCATCAACAGGAGAGCGTATGAGCGAGTTCAAGATCGGCCACCGGGAACGCGAGAGCGTCTACGTCCTGGACCTGCAAGGGTATCTCGATGCCCATACCGCCCCGAAGCTCGAGGAGGCATTCCAGGAGCTGCTGAAGAACCAGCGGTTCAATATCGTCGTCAACTGCAAGGACCTCTCCTACATCAGCAGCGCCGGGCTGGGGGTCTTTATGGCCTATATCGAGGACGTGCGCAACCACCAGGGGGACATCAAGCTCTCGAATATGTCATCGAAGGTGTACAATGTGTTCGATCTGCTGGGGTTCCCGCTGCTGTACGAGATCGTGAAGGACGAATCCGACGCGGTTCGGCGGTTCTTCGACAACAGGCAGAAAAAGAACGGGTGAAACCCCAGTCGTTGACAATCGAGAGCCGGACCGAGCGTCTCATCAGCGTCCGCGAGTTCGTGTCCACCGCCGCCCGGAAGTTCGGGTTCTCCGACGAGGAGGTGGGCAAGATCGCGCTGGCGGTCGACGAGGCGTGCACGAACGTCATCAAGCACGCGTACCGGTACGAACCGGACAAGCCGATCACCGTGATCATCAGCGGGGAGGGGACGACGTTTGAGGTCGCGATCCGCGACCAGGGACTCCAGTTCGATCCGGGCGTGGTCCCCACGCCGAACATGAAGGAGTACCTGACCCACTACCGCAAGGGGGGACTCGGCGTCCACCTGATGAAGTCGCTGATGGACAAGGTCGTCTATTCCATCAAACCCGGCAAGCCGAACGAGGTCCGGTTGATCAAGTACCGGACCCCGTGAGGCGGGTCCCTTCCCGCGCCCTCCATGCCCCGCAAAGGCTCCTCCGCCGGCCGTTCCGCCCAGGGTCATTTCGACAATACCGCCCTGTTTGAGTTCAGCAGGGTCGTGAACGCCTCGCTCGAGTTGCCGTTCATCCTGAATCACGTCCTGCTCACCATCATGGGAAAGATCCTGTCCACCCGCGGCATGGTCGTGCTTGCCCGCGGCGACGGCCACTGCCGGGTCGAGATGGTGAAAGGATTTCCCCCCGGACTCCTCCACCGGGAATTCGACGTACACCGGGTTCCCGTGGACCTGGTGGACCCGAAGGCGGTGCATGCCCGCAGTCATCCGTGGATCAAGTTCTTCCGCGATGCCGAAGTGGCCACGCTGCTCCCGCTCTTCAGCGGGAACACGCTGGTGGGGTTCCTCGGCTTCGGCGAGTCCGCCGGGCGCCGTCAACTGCGGGAACAGGAATTCACCTACCTGAGGTCCATCGCGAATCTCTCCGCCACCGCGATCGAACGGGTCAGGGTCGTGGCCGAGCTGCAGCTCGTGAACCGGAGGCTGGACGGGAAGATCCAGGAGCTGAACACGCTGCTGGAGCTGGGGAAGGAATTCGGGGCCGTGCTGGACCCGGAGAAGCTCGTCCGACTGCTGGTCTTCGTCCTCCTGGGACACACCGGCACCGGCCGCTATCTCATCTGCGCGAAGGAGGGGGCGGACATGCGGGTCCTGGCCCAGCGGATCGACGGCCCGCCACCGCAGGGCGAGCTGCTCGCCGGGATGCTGCACGTCAAAGACCCCCTCTCCGGTCGCCGATATGGTCGTCGGAGCGGGCCCGGATCCGCGTCCATTGCTGATGAGGCTCGGACTGCTGGTCGTCGTGCCGATGGTCCTGCAGGACCAGACCCGCGGGCTGATCCTGCTCGGCGACAAGACTGGACCGGCAGCCGTTCGCCCCGGGGGATCTGGAGCTGGTCTCTTCCATCGGGAATCTCGCCTCCATCGCCCTGGAGAATGCCCGGCTGTTCAAGGAGGCCATCGAGAAGCAGCGGATGGAGGACGAGCTGGTCCTGGCCCGGGAGATCCAGAAGGGACTCCTGCCCGGCGTGCTTCCCTTCCATCCGGGGTGTCTCGAATCGGGGCGACGAACATCTCCTCCAAACAGGTCGGCGGGGACTACTACGACGTCATCGCCGCTCCCGGACGAACGGTACGTGATCGCCATCGGGGACGTGTCGGGCAAGGGTACGCCCGCGTCGCTGCTGATGGCGAATCTGCAGGCGACGATCCGCGCCCTCGTGCCGCTCAAGCTGACCCTCAGCGAACTGACGGCCCGCGTGAACGACCTCATGTGCCAGAACACCGGCGGGAACAAGTTCGTCACCTTCTTCTGGGGGATCGTGGACCCGGTCACCCGGACCCTGACCTATGTCAACGCGGGACACAACTACCCGATGCTCTTTCGCCGCGACGGGACGATCGAGCGTCTGGAGCGAGGCGGGATGATCCTCGGGGTATTGAAGACCACGATCCCGTACGAGGAGGAGACCGTGCCGTTGCGCGACGGGGACGTGCTCGTGCTGTTCACCGATGGCGTCAGCGAGGCGATGAGCAAGGAGTCCGTGGAATACGGTGAGGAGCGGCTCCTGGCGACGGTCCGGGAATGCGAGGGGTGCGAACCGGACGTCATCATCGCCAGGATCCACGACGACATCCTCCAGCACGCCGCAGGCGCATCCCAGTCCGACGACATCACCATGATGGTGCTCAAGGTCGGGTGACCCCGCCGCGGCCGCCGCGTCGCGTTGCATATGCCGCGAGGGTTTGTTAAATTCTGTTATTGCATGACCCGCTCCCCGTATCCACCCGTCCGGCTTTCGCCCAGAGCCCTGGCGAACCACTACCAGGGATTCGTGCGGAGCCTCGCCGACCGCCGGCCCGAAACGCGGGGGACCTACACCCGCGCGCTGCGGGAGTTCCTCGTCTGGTTCCCCCGGCAGGCCCGCTTCGTCTTCGGGGTGGCGGACGTCGTCCGGTACAAGCGGCATCTCAGCGTGCGGAGGCGGCTCGCCAGCGTGTCGGTGGCAACGTACCTTACCGCTCTCCGGCGTTTCTTCGACTACCTCGTGCTCCAGGGTGTGCTGCCGGCCAACCCCGCGAAGGAGGTCGGCGGAGCGAGCAGGCCCGCGGGGCATTCGCGCGGCACCCTGACCGCTGACGACGTGCGCCAGATCCTCGACAAGTCGTCGACCGGAGCGACAGGCGCGGACTGCGTGACTTCGCTGTCCTGCAGCTCATGGTCGGCTGCGCGCTTTCGGAGGTCGAGTTGGTCCGGGCGGACGTGGGTGACCTCCAGACGAAGGGGGGAGAGACCGTGCTGATGGTCCAGGGGAAGGGGAGGACCAGCAAGGATGCAGAGGTCCACCTGGCCCAGGCCGAGCGAGCAGCCCTCGATGCGCTATCTGGCGGCACGCGAAGAGGTCCATCCGTCAGATCCGCTCTTCGTGAGCGACGGGAACCGGACCAGGGGGATGCGCATGACCACGCGCGGGATCCGCGACCGGGTGAACCAGGTGCTGGACCGTTCCGGCGTCCGCAGGGGGAAGACGAAAAAGGTCTCTCCCTACTCCCTCCGCCATACGGCAGCCGTGCTGCTGGCGGCCGGCGGCGCGAGTCCGGATGAGGTCCGGCTGAAACTCCGGCTCGGCACCGTGGCCACGGCCATGCTGTACTATGAAGAGAAGACGTAGGCGCCCCCGTCGGCGACCGGGTCAACGATCATCTGAAGAAAGAGGTCCATGGGCTACCCGTTCCAACTGATCGAAGAGAAGTGGCAGAGCACCTGGGATCGCGAAAAGACCTTCCGTACCAGAGCCACCGGCGGCGCTCCCAAGGCGTATGTGCTGGACATGTTCCCGTACCCTTCCGGGGCCGGACTGCACGTCGGCCACCCCGAAGGGTACACGGCGACCGACATCTTCTGCCGCTTCCTCCGGATGCGAGGCGTCGACGTGCTCCATCCGATGGGATGGGACGCCTTCGGGCTCCCCGCGGAACGGTACGCGATGCAGACCAACATCCATCCGCGGGATGACCACCGGCAGAACATCGCCACGTTCCGACGCCAGATCAAGATGCTCGGGCTGAGCTACGACTGGGAGCGCGAGGTCGACACCACCGATCCGGCCTACTACCACTGGACACAGTGGATCTTCCTGCAGATCTACAACTCCTGGTATCGACCCGCGGTCCCGCAAGGCTCGCCCGTCGCGGACGCTGGCAGAGGAGTTCGCGCAGAGAGGTTCGTCCGGACTGCCTCAGGCGGCGGAATTTCACGGCGGCAGAGTGGAAGGCCAGGAGCCGCCGTGAACAGCAGGAGATCCTCTCCGGGTTCCGCCTCGCCTACGTGGCCGAGATCCCGGTCAATTGGTGTGAGGAGCTGGGGACCGTGCTGGCCAACGAGGAGGTTCCGGAGTGGACGGAAAAGGGATACACCGTCGAGCGCCGGCCGATGCGCCAGTGGATGATGCGGATCACCGCCTACGCGGAGCGCCTGCTTGCGGATGCGGAGACGCTGGACTGGCCCTCGTCCACCCTGGAGCAGCAGCGGAACTGGATCGGCCGCTCCGAAGGGGCGGAAGATCGACTTCCCGATGGCCGGCGGCGGCGGGGCGATCCGCGTGTTCACCACGCGGCCCGACACGATCTTCGGCGCCACCTACATGGTGCTCTCTCCCGAACATCCGCTGGTGGACCGATTGACCGATCCCTCGCGGAAGGCGCGAGGTGGAACGTCTACCGGCAGCAGGCGCTGCTGAAAAGCGACCTCGAACGGGGGATCGACGCGGAAAAGAGCGGGGTCTTCACGGGAGGCATGGTCATCAACCCCGCCACGGGTGCGCCGATCCCCGTCTGGATCGCGGACTATGTGCTGATGGGCTACGGAACCGGCGCGATCATGGCCGTGCCCGCCCACGACGAGCGGGACTACGCCTTTGCCCGCGCCTTCTCGCTCCCGATCGTGGAGGTGGTGGAAGGAGGGGATGTCGCGAAGGAGCCGTTCACCGGGGAAGGAAAAGGGGTCAACTCCTCGAACGCGGAAGTGTCGCTCAATGGTCTCGGCACCGCCGAGGCCAAAGCGAAGATCACCGCGTGGCTCGTCTCCCGCGCGCCTCGGGAAAGGCACGGTCCAGTTCAAACTCCGGGACTGGCTCTTCTCCCGCCAGCGCTACTGGGGCGAACCGATCCCGATCGTCCATCTCGAGGACGGGACCATGGCAGCGGTCCCGGAGTCCGAGCTCCCTCTGCTGCTTCCCGACCTCAAGAAGTTCCAGCCCAGCGGAACGACGGAATCGCCCCTCGCGCTCGCCACCGAGTGGGTGAACGTGACCGATCCGGCGACCGGTCTCAGGGGACGGCGTGAGACCAACACGATGCCGCAGTGGGCGGGCTCCTGCTGGTATTACCTCCGGTACATCGACCCGGCGAACACCTCGGCCTTCTGCGATCCCGCCCTGGAACGCCGCTGGATGCCCGTCGATCTCTACGTCGGCGGTGCGGAGCACGCCGTGCTGCATCTGATGTACGCCCGGTTCTGGCACAAGGTGCTGTTCGACCTCGGTCATGTGAGCACCACCGAGCCGTTCATGAAACTCCGGCACCAGGGGACCATCCTCGGCGAAGATTCGCGCAAGATGTCCAAGTCCCGCGGGAACGTCGTCAACCCCGACGACGTGGTGAAGGAGTACGGCGCGGATGCCCTGCGGCTGTTCGAGATGTTCATGGGTCCGCTGGAGGAGTGAAGCCCTGGAGCACGCGCGGCGTGGAGGGGGTTTCACGGTTCCTCAACCGGGTCTGGCGGCTGTACGTCGAGGACGACGGCCGTCTCGACCCGATGGTCCGCGAAACGCCGGTGACGCGGGACCTGGAACAGCTGATGGCCGCCACGGTCAAGAAGGTCGGTGAGGACATTGCAGGCCCTCCGATTCAACACGGCCATCTCCCAGATGATGATCTTCGTGAACGAGATCATGCGTGCGGACGTGCGGCCCAGGCAGCTCCTGGAACCGTTCGTGCTGCTCCTGGCCCCGTTCGCCCCGCACGTCGCCGAGGAGCTCTGGGAGAAACTCGGCCACACGGTCTCGCTGGCCTACGAGCCGTGGCCCGCCTACGACCAGGCCGCCCTGCGGGAGGCGGCGGTGGAGGTGATCCTGCAGGTGAACGGCAAGCTGCGCTCCAGGCTGACGGTCGCTCCCGGCACGTCCGAACATGAGCTGCAAGCCCTCGCCCTGGCGGACGAAGCCATACGCCGCCACTGTGAAGGAAAACAGATCGTCAAGACCATCACCGTCCCCGACAAACTGGTGAACATCGTCGTCCGATGAATACCGCCCGCCGCATCCTCGGCTACATCCGGCCCTACTGGAAACAGCTCGGCCTTTCCATCCTCTGCTCGGTCGTCTTCTCGGTGTTCAGCGGGGTGTCGCTCTACCTGCTCATCCCGCTCCTGGAGACGCTCTTCAGCGGCAACATCGCCCCTGTGGCCGCCACGCCCGCCACCTCGCTTTCCCCGGGGTGGTTGATGAGCATCCGGCAGGGATTCACGGACGGGTTCAGGGATCTCGTCTTCACCGGGGATTCTTCCACGACGCTCCTGAACATCTGCATGGTGATCCTCGTGGCGTTCCTGGTGAAGAACCTCGCCGGGTACCTGCAGTCGAACCTGATGATCTACGTGGAACAGGGGCTGATCCGGGATCTGCGCAACGCGCTGTACCGGCATATCCACGCCCTGCCGCTCGCGTACTTCACGAACGAACGGACGGGCAACCTCATTTCGCGGATCGTGAACGACGTCCCGGTGATCAACACGGGGTTGACCGCGGTCTTCCACACGATGATGCGGGAGCCGCTCCTGATCCTCGTCTACCTGGGGATCGCCCTGATGCTGAGCTGGCAGCTGACGCTGATCTCGTTCGTGGTGTTCCCTCTTGCGTTGCTGGTGATCGCCTATGTCGGGCGGCGCGTGCACACCGAAAGCGGTATGGTCCAGGAGAGGATCGCATCGATCACGTCGGTGCTGCAGGAGACCATTTCGGGGGTGAAGGTGGTCAAGGCGTTCGGTATGGAGGAGTTCGAGAACCGGAAGTTCGGCCAGGAGGCGCAGGGACTGTTCGCCACGGTGATGAAAGTGACCCGCATCCGCAACCTCTCATCGCCGAGCACGGAATTCCTGAGCGCCCTCGCGGGAGGCGTGATCATCTGGTACGGCGGCATGCAGGTGCTGTCGCACGAGAACCTGAAGGCCAGCGAGTTCATCGGCTTCCTGTTCGTCATGTTCCAGATGATGCCCCCCATCAAAGAGCTGAGCACGGTCAACAATCGCCTCGCGGAGGCGACGGCCGCCGGGAAACGGGTGTTCGAGATCCTGGACACCGAGCCGAACATCCGGAACGTCCCCGGCGCCGTACGGCTCACCGGGTTCGAGAGGCCATCGAGTTTCACGGGGTCGGCTTCCGGTACGCCGAAGGGGACGAGGTGCTGCGCGACTGTCAACTTCCTGATCCGCAAAGGGGAGGCGGTGGCGATCGTGGGACCGAGCGGCGCCGGCAAATCCACGCTGGTGGACCTCGTCCCGCGGTTCTACGACCCGACCGTAGGGAAGATCACCATTGACGGCCGCGACCTCCGGGAGGTGGACCTCAAATCGCTGCGCGACCAGATCGGGATCGTCACCCAGGAGACCATCCTCTTCAACGACAGCGTCCGCAACAACATCGCCTACGGGCTGGATACCTGTCCGGAGGAGGCGCTGATCGCGGCGGCCCGCGCCGCCAACGCGCATCAATTCATTGCCGACATGCCCAACGGCTACGACACCGTGATCGGCGAGCGGGGGGTCAAGCTCAGCGGCGGCCAGCGCCAGCGGCTGGCGCTCGCGCGGGCGATCCTGAAGAACCCCCCCCTCCTCATCCTGGACGAGGCGACCTCGGCCCTCGACACGGAATCGGAGCTGCTGGTCCAGGAGGCCATCGAGCGCCTGATGGCCGGACGCACCTCGATCGTGATCGCCCACCGGCTCTCCACCATCCAGCATGCCGACCGGATCGTGGTGATCGACGGCGGGCGCATCACCGAGACCGGAAGACACCGGGACCTGGTCCGGAGGAAGAACGGCCTCTACCGCAAGCTGTACGAAATGCAATTCCGGATCTGACGCCATGGCACGCCTCTCCGTGATCGTCCTGACCCTCAACGAGGAGCGCAACATCGGCGACTGCCTGGAGAGCGTGTCCTGGGCCGACGAGATCATCGTCGCGGATTCGGGCAGCACCGACCGGACCGTGGAGATCGCGCGGAAGTACACGGAACGGATCCTGACGATCGCCTGGACCGGATACGGGGCGGCGCGGAACATCGCGATCGCCGCATCGACGGGAGACTGGATCCTCTGGCTGGACGCGGACGAGCGCGTCGGTCCGGAGCTGGCCGCCGAGGTCCGCGCGATCGTCAACAACACCGCCTGCCCGTACGACGGGTTCCTGGTGGCGCGGAGAGCCTATTTCCTCGGGAAGTGGATCAAGCACAGCGGCTGGTACCCATCGCGGGTGCTGCGGCTCTTCCGGCGGGGGAAAGGGACCTTCACCGAGACCAGGGTCCACGAGCGTCTCGAGCTCGCAGGGCCGGCCGGGCGGACGGACCACGACATCCTGCACTTCACCGATCCGGACCTCGACCACTACCTGACGAAATTCAACAGGTACACGTCGCTTGCGGCCGGGGACCTCCAGGCAGCGGGGCGGCGGCCCGCCGTGGCCGATCTGCTGGTGAGACCGCCGTTCCAGTTCTTCAAGATGTACGTGCTGCGGAGGGGTTTCCTCGACGGGCTCCACGGTCTGGTTCTTGCGGTCCTCTCCTCGGCCTACGTCTTCGTCAAGTATGCCAAACTCTGGGAACGCTCACTCGGGGAACGTCACTGAAGGGGCCATGCCATGGATCCTGAGGATCACCATCAACTGCTGTTCGTCCAGCTCGTCGCGTCGCTCCATGCGGAGACGATGCACTTTCTCGGAAAGACCAAACACCCCGTGACCGACAAGGTCGAACGGAATCTTGACGCCGCGCGCAACGCCATCGACATGCTGGAGATGCTCGAGGTGAAGACCCGGGGCGGCGTCACGGAGGAAGAGCGGCGGTTCCTCACCCAGGTCCTGAAGGAGGTCCGGCTGAACTACGTGGACGAGGTCAACAAGCCATGAAGTTCGCGATCATCGGCAACATCGAGAAGCGGGGGATCCTGGAGGCGACGCTGCGCCTCGCGAGAAAGCTGGCGGCGTCCGGCATGGAGTTCGTCGTCGAACGGAAGATCGCGGAACTGGCGGAGCCGGGCTCGCTGCTCTCGGCCCACGTCGAGGAGCTCGAGCGGTGCCTGGATGGGGCAGACATGGTCGTGGCGTTCGGCGGGGACGGCACCATCCTCTGGGCGGCCCGGGTGGTGGGATCGCTGGGGATCCCGATCCTGGGGGTGAACCTCGGGAAGCTGGGGTTCCTGGCGGAGTTCTCGCCCGACGATATCGAACAGGCGATCACGGACCTGGCGCAGGGGCGGTATCGGATCGAAGAGCGCCTGGCGCTCGAGGCCTCCAGCCCGGCGAGGCCGGGAAGGACCTTCTCGGCGGTGAATGACTTCGTCCTGGACAAAGCGCGGTCGTCCAGGTTGATCGACGTCGAGGTCTCGATCGATGGTGCGTTCGCGGTCACCTACCGCGGCGACGGCCTGATCGTCTCCACTCCCACCGGCTCCACGGCATACGCCCTTTCCAACGGCGGGCCCATCATCACCCCGGACAGCGACGTCATCGGTATCACCCCCATCTCGCCGCACACGCTCGGCGGACGGCCGCTCATCGTTCCCCGTACGTGCGAGATCCGCATCGTGGCGCACGCCCCCGGCGGCGAGGTACTGTTCTCGGCCGACGGACAGGAAGAAGCTCTCCTCACCCCTCCCGCGGAGGTCGTCGTGCAGGCCGCGCCGTTCCCCCTCCGCCTGGTCCGCAGGACGGACCGGACCTACTACGACGTCCTCCGTGCCAAACTCCTCTGGGGGCAGGATCCCCGGGGATAGTCCCCGATGTGCAGCGGCATCCTCAGTTGTTCGGCGCACCTTCCACTATCCAGGTACGGATCCCGTCGGTCTGGTTCTTGTTGAGGGGATTCCCGCGGGGAGGCATGCGCGGTCCCAGCGCCCCCTCGATACGGAGCACAAGCGTGCTCTGTCCGGGGGAACCGGCAACGACCACGCCGGGAACCGCAAAGACCGTGTTCCAGTGCGAGGTCAGTCGGAGGGAACTCGTGTTCGAGGGGTTGTCGTCGTGGCACCCCGACAGCGTGCAGGCCTGGTTGAAGAGGGTCTGGACGTCCCGGTTGTACTTGACGTCGTTGGACGGGAAGATCACCGAGGAAGGGCTCTCGCCGGTGAGGGGGTTCTCGTCTTTGCAGGCCGGGAGAGCAACGATCGCGAGCCCGAAGGCCAGGATCGTGCCCGCGAGACGCACCGGTCGGCGCAACGCGGTCACCATGCGGGCGCAACGGCGCGCGGGCCGACCCCGGGAAAATGCTCGCGGTAGAGCGCCCCCGCGAGGTAGGCGGAGACCGCGAACGCATAGAAGATCGTGACCAGCACCCCCAGGAACAGCGCGATCAGCCCCACCGCGGCGAAGGACTGGAGACCCACGGCGATCAGCGCCACCACCACCGTGTCCTGCCAGTGCGCCGTGAACAGGCGCACGATGGACGAGATGTCCAGAGCGTCCGAGATCCGCTCGTGTTCAGCGAACCGATAGACGATGATCGGCATCAGCAGGTTCAGGGCCAGGCTGTAGGGGATGACCAGCATCGTGAACCCGAAGGCGTAGATGCCGGCCACCAGGCCCAGCACCTCCCGCTGCGGGGAGAGCTCCGAGGCAATGGTCATGACGATGAGGGGGACGGTCATCAGGAGAATGGGGAGCAGGTAGAGCACGATAGACCATCGCAAACTTGAACCCGGTCACGAACTTCACCCCGATATCCTTCCACTCGGGGAGGGCGGGGTCCTCGCCGCGCATGACACGCTGGGTGATCTGGATCAGATATCCGGCGATGACGAAGATCCCGAGCCCGATCAGGCACAGCATCAGGAAGACGCAGGCGACGACCAGTTTGCCGACCCAGTTGCGGTCCCTGAACACGAAGGAAAAAGCGTTCCCGAGGTCTTTCATGTCTGTCCGATGAGGGCGATGGAGACGGAACGGGGATGATGAACTGTTGTCTATGATAGCTGTTCGCCGGATGAAACGCAATCTCCTCACGGCACCTCCCTGGTTGGTCGCGAGGTGTTCGTGGTGCCGGGCTGACCGATTTCGCTTGACTGTCACGATCCGCCAGAGTACTTTGGTCCCAGCGGTTCCATCTTTTCCTCCCCCTTAGTCGATAACGTGGTTTGGTGGGCTCTCCTTGATCTGAGGAGGATCTATGAAAACCATTGTTGGACTCTTGCTCGTCCTCCCGCTTCTGATGTTCTCTTCCTGCAAAAAGGAGAGTGGCCCGGTGGAGCCCTCCTCTGACGCTACCGGCGGCAAGATCTCTGCCGGGACGCCCGTCGAAGTCGCGAGGCAAACCATCCCCGGTACCGGCGGGAAGCTGTCCATCAGGAAGCCGGGCGATCCACTCGATGGCTTCGAGCTGTCCGTTCCAACGAACGGCTTCACACAAGCCCAGGAGTTCGTCGTCTCGTACGCAGAGATCAAGTCCCATCAGCTGGGACCGAACTTCAGTCCGATCTCACCCATGATACGGATCACCTCCCAGGGGGGATATTCGGCAGGCGTCATGAGTCTGAAGGTCCCGGTCAAACTCCCACCGGGTCACTTTGCCATGGGCTTCCACTACGATGCCGGGTCGGGAAAACTGGAGCCGGTACCTCTGGAGCGACTGGACAGCAGTTCTGTTACCCTGCTGACACGGCATCTTTCTCCCGCCAATGCCACACTCGGGAAGCGATCTCTCCTCTCTCCTCAGAACGTCACTTGGGACATGGTGGTCAGCTCGATCCAGGCATCGTTGCTCGACGGTCAACCCACGCTCACGAGCGGTTTCACACCCGGTGTGGACGATTGGGAGTTCCCGAACTACGGATCGTACGTATCTTCCGGCGGACACTGTGCAGGCCAGGCCATGACCGCGATGTGGTATTTCTTTGAGAAACGACTGAAGGGGGAGCCCGCGTTGTATGGCAGATTCGACGACTTCACCGACCCTGCCAAACCAGATGCGCTCTGGGGCGACAATCCGCGAGGGTATCGATTCGCGTCGACGATCCAGGAGGACATCGACTTCGGCAACTGGATGGTGAAAAGCCTGCCGGCTCAGTCGTGGGTCCCCTCACTCACCTACTACTCGTTCATCTACGCGATGCTCATCACCGGTGAACCGCAGTTTGTGGGGATCAGGAACAGCACAACGTGGGCCGGCCACGCGATGGTCGTGTACAAGGTCACGCCGGCAACGGGGACGCTCTATATCGCGGATCCGAACTACCCGGGAAACAGGGATCCTTCCACGGGCAGTCCCACGACACGTACCATCGAATATCAGAACGGAAGATTGAAGCCCTACTCATCCGCGTTGTTTTCCGGCCCGGCATCCACCTTTGATCTCATTGGATATATCGCGAAAACAGCGACTCATCGAGTGGTCGGCAATATCTGACCGCTGGGTCGAATTTCAGAACGGCACGATCGGGAACGATCGCTTTCCCCGCTATTCGATCTGGTGTCCACAACGGTGGTGGCTCCGAACTCCTGGACACGTTGAGCACGTATTCCGATACCCTGGTAGTGCACTGCTCCTCCGGCGAGGCAGAACAGTGCATACCGGGCACCAATGGCTTTCAGGAATTCCGGGTGTACGACGGTGACGCAAAGGACCTGGGATCAGGCGATGCGGGCAACGGTGGGATCCTTCGGCTCCCGCTCCAGAAAGGGAACAACAGGCTCGGCTTCCATGTCTGGGGGGCGAGGGATGGGAAGTATCGCAACTATGTGGATTTCCGGTGGACCGACGGCGTCGCTATCATGGTGCGTCGTCGATCTTTTGTGGAGCTGAGGGGGATCGAACCCCTGACCTCGTGAATGCCATTCACGCGCTCTCCCAGCTGAGCTACAGCCCCAACGGACCCCATAATATACGGGGTCCGGGCACCAGAATCAACCGCTAGAGGATGAACTTCACCGAGATCATCGCGTCGTGGTACTGGATCGTCTGCTCTACGGTGGCATCGGACGGTGTCGAAACCTCGTCTTCCCGCTGGTCCCTCCAGCCGTAGAGATAGCCGATGTCGAAGTAGAGTCGGTCTCCGGAATTGATGCCAAACCCGAGGGTGATGAACTTCTGGTCGTATCGGCTGGGATCCGCCTTGTACGGCGACGGACGGTACATCGCTCCGGCGCGCGCGATCAGGCCCGTGAAGGGGAGCCTGAATTCCGCCCCGGCGTTGAGGTTCAGCACCCGCGTGAACTGGTCCTTGATCTGCTTGTTGATGTCGCTCTGGTCAGGGTAATCCATTCCTCCCGTGACCTTCATCTGGCTGTAGTCCACGTAGGTGGCTTCGGCGGTTCCGGTGAGGATCCAGAGGTTCACCATCGCGCCGACGGTCGCTTCGTAAGGAGGGGTCATCCGGTAGCTTCGCGAAGCGCCCACCGGGTCCACGTTCAAGATGGTCCCGCTCGAAAAATTCGTCGTCCCGCTCAGGTACTGCGTCTGGCTCACGGTGTGGGCGAAGGGGACCTTGAATGACGCGCTCACTCCAATGAAGTTCCAGAGCCTGTAGACCATGCCGAACCGGACGTCCCATCCCCGGTACTCCGTGCTCCGGATGTCGCGGTACGAGCCGTCGATGAAACCGGCGGTCCGGGGGTCGCCGGGCACCGTCCGGAGGCTGTCCGCGTAGGTGTTCCGGGTATCCTGGGCGATGAAGTTCCGGTCACTGCTGTACGTCCCGAGGTTATAGCTCCCGCTCACGCCGAAGAAGACGTTCGGGGCGGCCTCGAGGGAGATCCCCGTCGAAAAGTGGAGCATGTTCCCCGCGTCCAGCACGTAGCCCTCTTCGTTGAAATCCCCGGCCAGTACGGTCTGGTCGCCCAGGTACCTCCCGGCGTTGTCGTAGGTCGGGTAGATCAATCCCAGGTTCCGGCCGACGTTCGTGGGGTTCTGCGTCAGCAGCTGGAGGAACGACGTCTTGCCCTCGTTGTATCCGGCGTACTTCCCGCCGGTGTTGAAGTCCTTGTCCTGGGTGTAGCCGAGCGCGAAGACCGCCTGACGGGTGGAATCCATCCTGATGGGGAAGGTGAACCCTGCCTGGCTCAGGGAGGTGTTCGTCGTCGTGAAGTTGGTCTGCGTTCCGTAGAATCCGCTCTGGTACATGAAGCCGTTCGTGTTCACGGACATCGTGTAGGTCGTCCCCTCCGCGAATCCGAGGGTGGCCGGATTCATCCGGAGCGCCGTGAAATCGTAGCCGATCGTCGAATAGGCGTTCCCCATGCCCAGGGAGCGCGCGTTGAAATTGAGTCCCTGGCGGGAGATCCGGATCGCGTCGTCGACCCCGGCCTGGGCGAACAGCGCGGGTGAAGACGCGAGCAGAAATGCCGCCAGCACGCCGATCGCACAAGAGATTCTTTTCATGTTCGTCAAACCCTCCACGCTATTCACCAGCACGCCAGCACTCTGGCCTTTCCACAATATTAAAGTTAGCAAAAGCCGGCCGAACAAGCAATGACGCGCAGGGATGACTCCGGCCAATGTATGCACAACATCCTGCACCGCCTCGGGGTTCCAGGGCCTTGTTTCACAGCGGAGAAATATCTACCATGGCACTGTGCATCCCCTCGTCTCACTGGCACCCAACGGTCGCATCGTGAGCAACCGTCCATCAATTGGCACCATTCGTGGAGGTCCCATGACCCTTTTCCGCCATGTTCCTTTGACCACAGTCGTGGTCGCCATGGTCTCCGCCATGCTGCTTTCCGGGTGTTCCGCTTTTCAGAGCTCAAAGAGGATGGACATGTCCCCGTTCTCGGAAAATGCGGGCGTCCTGTTCGTCGAGGCAGCAAAGGTGTCGCGTCCGTTCCGCTGGAACTACAACCGGCCGCACCTGGATTCGACAGTGATGTCGGTCATGCGCCAGAAGGCGGCGATGGTCTTCGACGGACTCGACAGGCATCGCCTATTACTCGAATCAGATCGTCGCACTGAACACTGCCAAGATGTCGGACAAGAAACGGAATGAGAGTCTCGCAACATATCGTTTCAGAGGTCATGCGCAGGGTCGCCGATCAGGGGACTGCTCGATAGCCTCGGGCTGGACCAGGTGGCCGTGGACACGGCCCTTGACCGATATCAGGCAGGCGCAGAATTATCTTGACGGGATAGCCGCGGCCACGCCGATGGTGAACGCGATCGTGGTGGGGATGGGGGACCGGCTGACGCAGATCCAGGCGCAGGTACCTCCCATTGCCGCGGCACTCGAAGGCAGGATCGAGGCCGACTACGCCGGAGCGGAAAGCGAACTACATTTCGCTGGTCGACCTCCGGACCAGGGCCATGCGGGAGATGACGATGCTCTACAGGGTGCGACTGGGGGAATCTTGCGCTGGTCGATACGCTTCTCCGGGAGGATCCGTCTCTGCAGGAATTCTTGCCGTCGCGCGAAAAGATCCACACACAAGAGCATCGCCGCGGCCGAAACGCATCTTACCGAACGACTCTCCCGGCTCGACACGTTCATCCATCAGCTGGATCCCGATGTGGCCCTGTACATGGCGAAGCTGCGGGAGCTGGAAGAGTGCGAGGCTCAACGTCGACGAGACGGGTCAAGGTCGCGCGGGATGCGATCGCGGTCTGGGCGCAGTCCCACCGGAACCTCGGGGCGGGCATTCCCGTGCCGCCACTCATCGACGTCACCGGGATGGCGAAGAATCTCGTGAAGACCGTGGTTCCTCTCCCCTGATCCGCAGCAGGTCCAGGGGATTCAGTAATAGAGGGAAAGGGTCACCGCAAGAGCGCGCAGCGTGGAGGGATTCGGCTGGAAATCCTCCACCTGGTCATAGGAGGTCTCGAGGATCAACCCCCACTCCAGGGACCATTCGATGCCGATCGAATAGAGTATGCGGTTCCACGCCGCATACCGCGAATCGTAGTAGAACTCGGCGGAGAGATGAGGAGTGAGTTTTACGACGGGGATGTCGAACTGCCGTTCCACGCGAAACCTGTTCCTGTAGCGCCAGCAGGAGGCCCCGTTGACCTTCCGGAGTTCCCCCCGATTCCTGTCGGAAAGGAGGAGCTGTTCCGTCACCGCCAGGCGGAACAAGGCTTCCGCGAGCACCCGGTCCTCCTTGTACTGACCCTTGCTCTCTCCCGTCGAGCGGGCCCGGTGGTAGCCGACCCTGAACATGAACGCCCGGAATCGTTCGAAGTCGGTCCCGGTCACTCCGAGCAGGGGAGGAAGCGGGTAGAAGCTGTAGTCGATGTTCGCGCCGAACTGCCGGTCGGTGTACGGATCATCACGCTCCCGCGTCAGCGAGGCGAACGTGAAGAGCCTCCACTGCGCGTCGAAGCGATAGTACAGGTCGATCTCGGGCCAGAACTGGAAACGGTCGTCCTCCTGGGAAACCGCCGGTGCGGGGACGGAAAGCCCTGGCGGCAACGAACATGAGAAGGAAGGCCCGGGAACAGTGGCAGAATCTCATGCCTCAATATACCGCATTGTGATTTGCGCCGCAATCAGAGGCACGCCCAGCCGCGAATGCGCACCCTCGCCGCGATTGGATATTGACCCGTTTCTCTGTAGATTTGTCCGTTCCCTCGTGCCATTATCAGAGCGTACCTTCGCCTATGACCCGCCGCAGGATACCAATGGGCATTGCCCCTCACCATGGTGAAGCGCAGGGCCTGGGCCTCTGCGTCTCGTCTGGACCGTTCTGATCCTCGTCATGCTCCTGGCCCCACGGAGTCCGGCCCAGATGGAGGTCCCCGACACCCGCGATTCCGTGAGCCTGGGGAAGCTCTCGCTCACGGGCTACCCCTACATCTTCTACTCCCCGGAAACGGAGTTCGCCATCGGGGGCGCCCTGATCTTCTCGATGCGCACGGATGTCGACCCCAATACCAAAGCTTCGAACGCAATGCTCTCCGGATATTACTCGGAAAAGGGATCATACGATCTGTTCCTGAATCCCGAAGTGTTCCTGGTGGGGGAAAAGTACTACATCACCGCGAGCATCGACTACTACCGGTTCGTGGACAAGTTCTGGGGGATCGGTGACAATACTCCTGACATCGACAGTGCCGGCTACGTGCGGAATGCGCTCTGGACCAACATCGAGGCGGATGTCAGCATCTACGGGGCCTTGAAGCTCGGGGTGAACTACGATCTGAACTACACGAGCGCGATCGACAAACAGTCGAATCCGTATCTGCTGGCCGGGGATCTGACCGGAACGGAGGGGGGCGTCTCATCGGGCGTGGGATTGGTCCTGTTCGTGGACACCCGGAACAACGCCTTCTCCCCGTCGGAGGGGGGATCCTACAAGTTGAGCATGCTCAACGCGGCACCCTACTTCGGGAGCAAATTCACCTTCACCCGCTGGATCCTCGACGCCAGGCACTACACCGCGCTCTCCAAATCCATCGTCCTGGCCCTTCAGGTCTATGGAAGCATTGTCGCCGGTACGCCCCCCTTCTACATGTTCCCGGCGCTGGGAGGGGACAACATCATGCGCGGATACTATGAGGGACGGTATCGCGACAAGATCTACTGGGCGGCGCAGGCCGAGTTCCGCGTGCGGCTCACGAACCGGTGGGGCTTCGTCGCCTTCGCCGGCGCTGGAGACGTGTCCGGGAGACTTTCCCGGCTTCAGGCTCAAGGACATCAAACCCTCATTCGGTCTGGGGGTCCGGTTCATGCTGGATACCGACGAACTGCTCAACGTGAGGGCCGACTTCGCCCGGGGACGGGACACGGACGGGCTGTACTTCAACGCAAAGGAGGCGTTCTAATGAGAGATCACATCATGCGTTCTTTCGTCAGGTGCATCGTCATTGCCTGCGCCATCACGCTCGGCGCATCCGGGCGATCCCATGCTCAGGGGGGGGATACGGAACGACGTTCGCGGCGGACCTTGCGTTCCCCATGGGTGTCTTTGCCGAATCCTTCAAGACCGGATTCGGAGGACATGTCGACTTCTACTTCGAAAGCGAGAAATACCTGAGGCTTGACGTGCTGCTCGGATACACGCGCTGGGGCGTCGACCAGGAGAAGATCAACGCGCAATACGCCGCCGAAGGAGGGAAGGGGACCCTGCAGCTCGAGGGACGCATGAACGCGTTCCCGATCATGGTGGGCGTGCATCTCCTGTCGCCCGAAGGGGGGATGCGGTTCTACGGCCTCGTGGAAGCGGGGGTCTTTATCTACAGTGGCAAGGTGACGGGCGAAAAGATCGAGAACGGGGTCCCGACGCAGAACATCTATGAACAGAAGTCCAGCTCGACCCCGGCCGCGACCCTCGGTGCAGGATTCCTGTTCCCCGTCGGCAAGGACGTCGCTCTTGATCTGTGTGGCAGGTACCATTTCATCAAGCGGGAGACCTACTACACGTACAGCACCTCCGGAAATCAGGAGGCCGTCTCGACGGACAAGTATTTCTCCCTCGCCATCGGGGTGACCTACTCCTTCTCCGTACCTGCAGGACAATGAACTTCGCAGGTCGATCGAGGCTGAGGTTGTCAGCGCGGGTCGCCCTGTTTCTGCTCGCCGTGGCGATCCAGACCGGGATCGCTCAGGACCGCGGCGCGAAAAATGCTGTCCCTGTCCCGCCGGTCCCGACGGTGCGGGGCGATTCGCTGATCATCTTCCTCAGCGACTCCCAGAGCCCGATCTTCCTCGAGAAATTCCGGCTGACCGAGAACAGGAACGATGACGCCCGCGAAATGATCTACACCACGGTCGTCGACGCCAGCCCGAACGCCATCTTCCATCTCGGCGACATGGTGTCGATCGGACCGTACCGCGCAACGTGGCGTTCGACGGATGCCTTCATCGATCGGGCCCGCGCCTCCGGGATCCCCGTGTTCGCCACGCTGGGCAATCACGAACTGATGCTGTTTCCTTCGTCCGGGATGGACGAATTCCTCTGGCGGTTCCCCTGGTACAGGAAGACGGGGTACGCGGTACGCGTCGGAGCGCTCGCCGTGGTCCTCCTCAACTCGAATTTCGGTCAGCTGACGACGCAGGAGCGGGCCGGCCAGGTGTCGTGGCTGGACAGCACGCTTTCCGTACTCCAGTCCGATTCCACCGTGGGTGCGGTGTTCGTGGCCACCCATCATCCCCCCTATACCAACAGCACCATCGTGTCGCCGTCGAAAGAAGTGCGGGACCAGTTCGTGCCGTTCTATCTCCGGTATTCCAAGTGCCTCCTGTTCCTGAGCGGCCACTGTCATGCGTTCGAGCATTTCCGCGAGGGAGGAAAGGATTTTGTCGTGATCGGAGGCGGGGGCGGATTGCAGCAGCCGCTGCTGACAGGTGCCGCTGTTCGGTGGCAGGACCTGTTCCCCCGGAAGACCGAGGTGCGGATGTTCCACTATCTGCGGTGTCGCATCGACACGGGGGGGCTCGAAGTGTCCGTGCAGATGGTGAAGGACGATTTTTCCGGATTCGAGAACGCTTACACACTCAGGTACCCGTTCGTCCGATCCACCCCTAGATAGGTCAGCGGTTTCCCCCAGCATGCTCTTCCGTGCCTCCACATCCCTCCGGCCCCGCGTCCGTCCGTCGTCCGGTCGATCTCGGGTCATGTGGGCTGGCCCCACTTCCATCCTGCTGCTCGCCGCGCTCTTTCTGCTGACCCCGTGCGGCGTTCGATCGCAGGAGAATTGCCGCGTCCGGTCCATCGAGTTCTCCGGCAACGCCACCCTCTCGAAGGATGACCTGCTGAAGCAGGTCGAAATGTACGAAACCGGCTGGTTCTCCGAAAACATCCTCCAGAAGGACCCGTTCCTGTTCAGCGGGAAGGTGCTTGAGGCGGACCTCCACAAGATCAGGGAATACTATCAGAAGGAAGGTTTTCTGCGTGTCGTGGTCGGTCCGGCCGTACTGACCGCGGACCAGGGATCGGAGACGCTGGAGATCGTTATCCCCGTCGAGGAGGGGAAGGCGGTGACCGTCGATAGCGTTGCCTGGGAATTGCTCGTCTCCGACAGCCGGCAGGACTCCTCGGTCAGGGCCCTGATCCGGGAGACGGGGACACGTCTCAGACTCGTTCCGCCTGCAAGATTCCGCGACGAATTCGTGAACCTGGATCAGGTGGCGATCAACCGCGGGTTCCTGGAGAGCGGCTATCCGCACGTGACGGTCCGGTATGGGCTCACGGTCGACACGCTGAAGAACACCGTCCGGGTGTCATGGGTCGTCGATCCGGGACCCCGATCGATGTTCGGGGAAGTCCGATTCACCGGCGACACGGGGATCCGGCGCTCGTTGCTCGATAACCGGATCGAGTTCGCCGCCGGGGAGACCTTCGACCAGAAGAAGCTGGAGATGACGCAGGAGGAGATCTACGGTCTTTCCCGTTTCCGCGTGGTGAACGTCAAGGCTCTCCTGGAAGAGCGGGAAGATGACCGGATCCCGGTGCAGATCACCCTCCAGGACGCCGCCCCGTTCCGTGCGCGTATCGGAGCCGGCTACGGCAAGGAGGAGAAGTTCCGCGTGCTGGCCCAGCTGACCTGGCTGGGAGTCCTCGGCGGCCCCGGAAAACTCGACCTCGAGGCGAAACATTCCGCCCTCGAAGCGTACAGCGTCAGCGGGAAGTACACACACCCGGACTTCCTCTTCCCGAAACTGACGCTGAGCCTCTACCCCTACATGCGGCGAGAACTCGAACCCGCCTACACCAACCGGCGGTTGGGACTCCGGGCGTCGATCGAGAAGAAGGCGTGGCGCGCCGTGCTTCTCTCGCTCTCGCAAACACTGGAGAGGGTGGAACTGGACACCAGCAGCGTCTCGCCGGTCACCCTCCAGGGAGGCCTCCTGGACACCTACCCCAAATCCAGCGTGTCGCTCGGGATGATCCGGAGCACAGGCAGCCCCCTCCTCAATCCCGCCGACGGTTCCTACGAATCGCTGTTGATCATGTACTCGGGTCTCGGTGCGGGCACTCCGTACCACTTCCTCAAGGTGACCGTGGACCTGCGCCGGTACGATCCCCTCTGGGGGCATCTCATCCTGGCGACACGCCTGGAGATGGGCGGGATCCGTTCCTATGACTCTGACGGTTTCGTTCCTGTGGAGGAGCGGTTCTATTCCGGCGGTTCCACCTCGGTCAGGGGATGGGACCGCTATCTGCTCGGGCCGCTGGATGCGGCGGGCCAGCCGCTCGGGGGAAAGAGCCTGGTCGAAGGGAGCGTCGAGGTGCGTTTTCCGCTCAGCGCAAGTTTCGGCGCGACGGTGTTCATGGACCTCGGGAACGTCTGGCAGGAATCGTTCGACTTCAGGTTCGACGGGCTGCGATACTGTGCGGGCGCCGGCGTGCGCCTGGAAACGCCGATCGGACCGATCCGGTTCGACTGTGCCGTCCCGCTCTTCGAAGGCGAGCAGAGCCCGAATTTCTTCTTCAGCATCGGCCAGGCTTTCTAGGGAGATCGTGAAACGTCTGCTCAAATATCTCGCCCTCTTCTTCGTCGCCCTTGTCGTGCTGCTCGCCGGCGCGCTGCTCGTGGCGGAAACGCGCTGGGCGAAAGACCGGTTGCGCGACCTGCTCGTCGACGCCGCCGGCGAAAGCCTCACCGCGGACATTCGGATCGGGAGGATCGAGGGGGATCTCTTCCACAGTATCGTGGTGCGCGATGTCCTGCTCTCTTCCCATGGCGACACGTTGGTGAGCGTCCCGTCTCTCGAGGTCCGTTACCACCCCGTGGGACTGCTCGGGCGGAAGATCCAGATCGAGTCGGTGGTGATCGAGTCACCGACCGTGCACGCGCGGCAGCTGCCCGACAGCACGTGGGATCTCGCCGGTCTCGTCCGCCCGTCTGGAAAGCCGTCAGCGACGTCCTCGGGGCCGATGGGTGGGTGGGAGGTTTCGGTCGGAGAACTGGTGCTCCGGTCCGGGAGGGTTCTCCTCTCGCCTCTCGGGGAACGCCCGGAGCTCCCGCGTCTGATAGAGAAACTGGAACTGCACGCTGCGTTTGCCGCTTCGGATACGATCCAGTCCGCGCACCTCACGAGCCTTGCGTTCTCTACGGGCGGTCCATCGCTCCGGGTGGAGCGGATCGCCGGCAAGGCGACGCTTACCCCCAGGTCCCTCGAGGTCACGGGATTCGAGCTCCGGACCGCACAGAACAGTCTGCAGGTCGATGGAGCATACTCGCTCGTGAACAAGCGGGAGGTCGAGGCTGGACCTCAGAACCTCTCCGCTTGTCGCCCTGGAATTCTCCGCATTCGTTCCGGGCATCGCCATCGACGCGCGGCCGGCCGTGGCGCTTCATGCGGAGATGGAGAACAGCCTGCTCACGTTCGCCGTGGATCTTCGTGAGGATGTGCAGCGGGTCCGGGCGGAGGGACGGCTCGACGCCGGGAAGCCGATCCCCGACTACTCCGCCGACGTGATGCTTGAACACGTGGACATCGCCCCATGGCTCAACAAGCGGTCCCGGCTGACGGACGTCTCCGGCAGGGTGCGCCTGCAGGGGTCCGGATCGAATGCCCGCAACGCGGATGTACAAGTGGCCGCCCGGCTGGATCGCTCCACGGTCCTGACCTACGCAATCGACCGCGCCACCGTCCGCGGACGCTACAGGCCGGACAGTCTCACGGCGGAGATCGACATCACCGGGCCGTACGGCAACGCGGTCGTTTCCGCTGCCGCCGGCGGTCGGCGCGGGCCGGCGCAGGGCTTCCGCCTCGGCCAGACTCTCGGGGTTCGACCTGGGCCCGCTGAAACTCGCCTCGGGACTCGAGTCCATGCTGAATCTTGAGGTCCGCTGCGATGCGTCGGACCTGGACGCGAAAATGCCGCGGGTGAACTTCGAGGCGAGTGCCGCTCCCTCCAGGTTCAGGGATGTGAGGATCGATACCCTCTTCACCGCCGGGCAGGGTTGAGGGAAGAGCGCTGCGGATCGACACGCTTCTCCTGGCCAGCGACCAGGCCGACATCAGGGGCGGCGGCTCGCTCGATGCTGCGGGGGAGGGGGTGTTCAGGTTCCGGGCCCATGTCAAGGACGCCAGACCGCTGAGACCGATCATCGGATTCGACGCCCTTTCCGGCGATCTCGCAGGGGTGGTCTCCGGCAGGTCAGACAGTCTTGAGGTCCGGGCGACACTCGGGCTGGACACCCTTTCGTTCGTCGGGGTCGGGGCGCCGTCGGCGGAGGGGGAGCTTCTTGTGCGTGTAGTCCATGGGAGCGCGAACGTCACGGCGGACCTGGACCTTCAGAAACCCAGCTATGCGCCGCTGGTCCTCGACAGCGCACGGACCCACATCGAATACCGCGACGGTCCGGTGGACGTTGATGCGACGCTGTTCGTGCGAGAGGATGTCGTTGGGAAGGTGAAGACGCATGTGGAATCCGACAGCATGCTGAGCCTCAGCTTCCCGCTCGTCGAGCTCCTTGTGAGGGGGAGGTCATGGTCGAATGGACAGGACACGGCCAGGGTCGTTGTCGACAGGCAGGGGATCACGGTGGAAGGGATCTCCCTGCGGCACGGTGAGGGTGAGTTGCGTGCTTCCGGTTTCCTCGCTCCGGACTCCGGGAGCGATTTCCGTGCGTCGCTCCGGAACTTTGAGCTCGGTTCCATTGGCCGCACGGGCGATTCCGCCGGGATCCTTCGCGGTCTGGCCGGGGTCGGAATGGTTTTCCATGGAGGAACTTCACGGCCGGCGATCGCGGGGAAGGTCAACATCCAGGGGCTGAAGTACCGGGGGTTCACCGTTGGGGACATTGACGGAGGGGTGATGTACACAGATTCCTCGATCAGGTGGGAGATGGACTGTGTCCTTGCCAGCGGTGATACGACGGAATTCGAGGGGCTGGTGCCGCTCGGAGGGGAGACCTCACGCTCCGGCCCGGCGCTCGAACGAACGGGCCTCCTCCGACTCAAGTCCTCCAGGCTCGATATCTCTCCGCTCCGGGCGTTCGTCCCGATGGCCGACACGCTGAAGGGGCTCCTCTCCGGCGAGCTGACGATCACGCAATCGGCCGGGCGTCGGAACTTCGCAGGGAGGATCCGGCTTGACAGCGGTGAAGTTCGGAACGCCGGATTTGGCATTGCCTACGACAGCATCTCGGCGGTCGTCGAGGGGAGAGGCGATTCGTTGTGCCTCACAGGAATGGTCGTGCGGAGCACTGAGCGGGGGCACCTCACGGCCACAGGGTCCCTGGTGTTTCCCCCGGGGGTTTCCACACTCGACGGCGCCGAGATTCACGGGAACGTCCTCGCCCGGGACTTCGTGGTGTCGAAGACCAGGGACCACGAGCTGAAGACCGAGGGGGATCTCGTGATCGAACGGAAGTCCGACAGCACGTCGGTACACGGGAGCCTCGATATCGAACGATGCCGGGTCTGGCTTCCGGCGTTCCTGGAGCAGTCCCGGTCGGCTCCCTCGGACGCTTCGCTGCCTCTGCTCGTGGCGGCCACACAGGTGAGGGATACTCTGCGCGAGGCCATCCCCGCCCTGGCAGCAGAAGACACCGCACGCGCCGTCGGGGGAGGCGTGGGGGGACGGGTGAGAGTGAACATCCCCCGGAACACGTGGCTCCAGAGTCCTGAGATCAACGTGGAGATCTCCGGGACACTGGACCTGGTGCCCCGGCGGAACTCTGTCGAGGTGTTCGGATACGTGAACGTGGAACGGGGTTCGTTCACCATGTACGGGAAGAAATTCACCTTTGTGGCCGGCCGGGTGGATTTCCAGGGAGGACCAACGGTGGACCCGAACCTGATCCTGGAAGTGAAATATTCATACCGCGGTCCGGAAAAGAACCAGGAGGAGATCCGGCTGGAGATCACCGGGAGGGCCTCCAAGCCCACGCTCGAGTTCAAGAAGAACGGCGAGCGGATAACCAACGCGAATGCCGTATCGTACGTGATGTTCGGCAGGAGCCTCGACGAGCTTTCACAGGATCAGAAATCGACCATTGCCGGGAGCACGAACGATCTGGCCCAGGGCCTGGCATCAAGTGTCCTGTCGAACCAGCTCTCCAACACGGTGGGGAAGTCCCTCGGACTGGATGTCATCGAGGTGAGCCTGCAGGACAACTGGCGCGCGGCCTACCTCACGGCGGGCAAATACATTTCGGAACGGGTGTACGTTCGGTACACCAAAGGTTTCCAGGCCGAGGAATCCGGGGAAGCGATGGAAGAAGTGGCGTTGGAGTACGAGCCGTTCAGGCCTTTCCTGCTTCAGCTCATTCAGGGGACAAGCAAGAACACAGGGCTGAACGTCTTCATCATTCTCAAGTGACCCGGCCCGGGGAGATTGTTTCACCTTGTTTCTTCCATGCATTTGTGCTAAGTTTCTTTTCATATCCAACCTGAAAGCCTGACGTTCGATCCCCGACACCATCTGGCTGCTTCCACTCGAAGTTGTGAAGATCGCGAGAAGAGGTACGAGGCTGAGAAGAGCGTGATCCTGGTGACGGTCGGGCCGTAATGGCGACTCAAGACGATATTTCGTCTCCACTGTGGTTGTTCTTTATGGCCTTGATACTCCGGGTGTTCCATCAATCCGTTGTCCTGTAACATGTTATTGGTTTTCCTGACCACTGACCGTTATTGGCAGGTCTTTTGCGAGGAGGGTGGGTACTCGCCCCTGCGGTCAGGATTGGCAGTGCCGATGACCTTTGGACACCTGCCCCCGCGAAGCCGATTCACGAGAAGAACTCTGTCGTATCCGGAACCCGTTCAGCCACGCAACTCATACAAGGAGTGAACACCATGAAGACATTCCACGCCATTCTTTTGCTTGGAGCCGCCCTCTTTCTCCTGGGGTGCTCCAGTGTCAGCATCACCACCGACTACGATCGTGAGGCGAACTTTGCGGCGATGAAGAGCTATGACTGGGTCACGACCCAGAAGAACGTGGTGACGCCCGATGCGCAGGCGGCGATGTTCCAGACCAGCATCGTCGAGAAGCAGATGAAAAGTGCGGTCGCGGCCCAGCTCGAGAAGAAGGGGGTGATACAGAATGCGACCACTCCCGATTTTCTCGTCGCATTCCACATGGGGACCCAGCAGAAGGTCAACGTCACGAACTACGGCTACGGATACGGCTACGGTGGCCGGTGGGGCGGCGGCGGGGTGGATGTGCAACAGTACACGCAGGGGACCCTGATCCTGGATTTCATCAACGCGGCGGACAAGCAGCTGATCTGGCGGGGTGTCGCCTCCGGGGCTCTGGCCGACCGGCCCGATCCGGCCACGGTGGAAGAGAAGATCAGAGGGATCGTGGAGCAGATGTTGTCGGAGTACCCTCCGGCGCCTGCAAACGAAGTAGGCTGACCGAAGATCTCCGGAGCCCCGGGCGGACACGCGCGTATGCGCGGAGAGAAGCCGGGGCTCCAGCGCCTCCTCTGACTCTTGAACCGTATTCACGGTCATCACAACACAAGGATATTGCCATGAGAAAGCTCATTGTCGCCGCTCTACTGATCGCCGGCGTCAGCGCCTACGCGCAGAACGGCATCGTGGAGATGCTCCGTCAGGATCTCAAGACCGAAAAGACCGCGATCATGACCGCCTCCCTCCCCCTGACCCAGAAGGAGTCGGATGCATTCTGGCCGATCTACCGGGAATACGGCCATGAGCTGACGAAGCTCGGAGACCGTCGGATCGAGATCATCAAGCAGATCGCCGAGAAGTACGACAAGATGGACGACAAGACCGCCGAGAAACTTGCCAAGGAGTCGTTCAAGATCGTCGATGACAGGACCAGCCTGTTGAAGAAGTATTTTGGCAAGATCGCCAAGGCCATCGGGCCGGTCAAAGCCGGACGGTTCCTGCAGATCGAGAGCCAGATGCTGACGCTCTCGACGCACAGATCATCGAGCAGGTCCCGCTCATCAAGGCGCCCGCGGGCGGCGAGAAAACGAAGTAGCACGTCCTGCACCCGGGGGCGAGGCGCCCCCCGTGGGGGCTTCGCCCCGAGTTTCGCTTCATGCCCTCTCACGATGTGTTCGTACACGAACGCTGGAGCAGTTCACATGCGCACACACCGAAGGTCCGTTCCGGGCGTCTTCCTTCTGGGCATCGCCCTGGTCCCGATAGTCCTCGTCTGCGCTGTGCCTTGGGCCGCTGCACAGAGTCCCGAAGGAGCTGCACTCAAGCCGCTGCTGGTTTACCCGCTGCAGGTGCCCGAGGGGGCGTACTGGAAATCGGTCGGGTTCACCGCGGTGGCCCCGCCGCCCGAGATCACCGAGGCGCTCCAGATCCGGTGGCCGGCCCTCGACTACCATGCGCTGTACGGGTTGCCGTACGGGTTCTCCCTCGACGGCAGGCTCGCCGCCCAGGTGCTGCAGAACCGGATCGCCGTGGGGCCGCGGTGGGCCTCGAACGTCGGGCCCGTGGCGTTCTCCCTGGGATACGATTTCGCCTACTGGTTCGGCGTCCTGAAGGTCAGTGGATTCGACAGCAAGGGGCATGGTTGGCAGGGGGGTGCGAACCTTTCCCTTGGCTACAAACTCGGCGAGGTCGCGATGACCGCCAAGGCCGAGCTGCTTGCGGACTTCTCCGCCACGACCTATCAGGGTGACTCCGAAGTCAGTCAGAACTCCAAAGCGATGTCTGGCGCCGCGTTCACCTTCGCCATGGAGCAGCCGTTCTACAAAGACCAGGTGCTCTCGCTGGGGTTCAGGGCCATCTACACCAAGTTCTACTGGCAGACCTGGTCGCTCTATTCGACGTTCGACCGCTACCTGTTCTTCCCCGAAATTTTCGTGGGGTGGATCCTATGAGACCTCTTCTTGTCCTCTGCCTGTTCTCGGCGCTCTTCCTCGCCTGCTCGGAGACGCCGACCGTGGTGGTGCCGAAATCCCCGTCGGACGTCCTTCTGTCGGAGACCAAACGGCTGACGCCGGTGATGCGTTCGTCCATGGAGGGGGTGTATGTCGTTCAGGACGGCGCCGGGGTGTTCGGCGAACGGGTGGTCCTGAAGTGGAGCTACACGGTTGCCGAGAACCTGACCGATACGAGCTTTTACCTCTCGGTGTTCAGCGGACGGGACGTCGGGTATTTCATCCTGGAGGGAGGGACATTGGATTCGGTGTTCCTCTTCTCGGGCTACTGGAGAAAGATGGTCAACACAGAGACGGGGATCGCCAACTTCGCGATCTCCATGTCGCACGGTGGACGCCAGCTGTTCCAGAAGAACCCGGTGATCGGGAAAGACAGTATCGTCTTCACGGGGGAATTCGGTACAGGACAGAGCCTCCCGAACCAGATGGTCAAGTTCACCTACGAGAGGCCGCTCGACCAGACCAGGAAGTTCGCGGTGATCGCGCACCGCGGGGGCGGCAGGACCTCCGACCTGCTTCCGGCCGCGGAGAATTCCGTGGAGATGATCCTCTTTACGCCCCGGCTCGGCTCGAATTCCATTGAGATCGACGTCCGGTTCACCAAGGATGGCGTCCCCATTCTGTACCACGACGGCGAACTGAACTCCCGGCTCACGCAGAAGACCGGACTGGTGGGCCCGATCGAAGAGTATACCTACCCTCAACTTCAGGCGTTCGTCCGGCTGATCCACGGCGAGAGGATCCCCACCTTCCAGCAGGCGCTGGACGTTGCGCTCTACCGTACCCCCATCCGCGGCGTTTATCTTGACGTCAAAGCGGGCAAAGATATGCCGGCGATCCGCGCGATCCAGAAGGAGTACATTGCCAAAGCGGCTGCCGCGGGGCGGGAATTCCAGATCCTGATCGGTCTCCCGAGCCAGGAGATCCTGGATGCTTTCCTGGCCCTTCCGGACTACGCATCGGCACCCAGTCTTTGTGAACTGACCACCGACGATACCCGCAAGGCCAAATCGCTCGCCTGGGCTCCGCGGTGGACCCTGGGGACGCAACTGAGCGAGACCGCGCAGATGCACGCCGAGGGAAGGAAGGTCTACACCTGGACGGTGGACGTCGCGTCCTGGGTGGAAACATACATCCGGACCGGAGACTTTGACGGGATCCTGACGAACTACTGCCCGATGGTCGCGTACTACCACTACACCAGGTAAGCGTATGAACCACTCCCTTGTCTTGCGCACAGTGTGTGTCGCCGCCGCTCTGATGATCTCGGCCAGGGCCTTCGCGGGGGGTGAGCGGGATACGACGTACAGGCTCATCGCCACGGTCGGCCTCGGCGGTTCGTTCTACTCGACCTCAGCGGGCTTCGCGCCCGAGTTGCAGGCGGACGTGTCGAAATTCGGACCAGCCGCCACGGTGCGTGTCATGTGGCAGCCGGACCACCTTCTGGGTGTCGGGCTGGAGACCGGCTGGACGACGTTCTATTCGTATGAAACTGGCGGGACCACCCCGGGGAAGGTGTACGTGTCGCAGGTCCCGTTGTATATCGTCTGGTCCATGAAGCCGTGGGGCGGCCTCACCCTGTTCGGCGGGTACGGCTACTCGCGCGTCAATACGAGTCTTGAATACCAGGGGACAGTGAACGTGGGGACCTGGAGCATGGGGTGGGTGGCCGCCGGCTCGTATGAGTGGCCACTGGCGAGAAACCTCGGCATCGCCGGCGAAGTGAAGTGGATCAATGCGGTCGAGTCGAAGGACGCGACGCTATCGCTCCAGGTGCAACTGGTCTACAGTTTCCTGGAATACTAAAGCGCTACGAAAGGAAGCATCACGATCACTATGGCAAACGAATCCCAGCGTCAGATCCTCGATCACCGTACACTGTACAGACTCCCCTGGACCCTTCCCGACAACGCCATCGCCTGGCTGGAGCCCACATCGGCCTGCAACCTGGCCTGCGACGGCTGCTACCGGGAGAATGTGAACAACAGTCACAAGTCGATGGACGTGGTCCGCGAGGAGATCGAGGTCTTCAAACGCCTCCGGAACCCGGACGGCGTCTCCATCGCCGGCGGGGACCCGCTCATGCACCCCCAGGTCGTGGAGATCGTCCGGGAGGTGAACAACGCCGGCATGAAGGCCATCATCAATACGAACGGTGCAGGATTGACGATGGAGCTGCTCCGCGAGTTGAAGAAGGCCGGGGTCATGGGATTCACCTTCCACATCGACAGCAAGCAGGGGCGGCCGAAGTGGAAGAACAAGAACGAGCTGGAGCTCAACGAGCTGCGGCTGCAGTATGCCGAGATGCTTGCCGAGGTCGGCGGGATCTCCTGCTCCTTCAACTCCACGGTCTATGAAGATACCCTCCAGTATGTCCCGGGAATGGTGGAGTGGGCTGAGAAACATATCGACATCGTCCAGGTCATGGTCTTCATCCTCTTCCGCGCCGCCGTGCCGCAGCTCCCGTTCGACTGGTACGCCGGCGGGACGAAGATCGCGCGGGAGACGTTGCACTACAGCGAGGAAGGGAAACGACGAACGGACCTGAAAGCGCCCGAGGTCGTGGCGAAGATCCGGGAGAAGTACCCGGACTTCACCCCTTCGGCGTACCTGAACGGATCGGAAGCGGCCGGACACATTCAAATGGCTCCTGACCGGCCGGGTGGGGACGCCTGGCCGGACCTATGGCTACGTCGGGGCGAAGTTCCTGGAGGCGATGCAGGCCGGTCACCATCTGTTGTTCAACAAGTACCTTGCCTATGCAGCGCCAAAGTGGACCCGTATGGGGAGGTCGATGCTCCTGTTCTCCCCGATCGACAAGATGCTGCGCCGGACGGCAGGCGCCTATCTCCGTTCGGCACTCGCCAATCCGTTCCGACTGCTGAAGCGGCTCCACTACCAGACGGTGATGATCATCCAGCCGGTGGACTTCCTCGAGAACGGAGCCCAGAACATGTGCGACGGGTGCCCGGACATGACCGTGTGGAACGGCCAGCTGGTCTGGTCCTGCCGCCTGGAGGAACTGAAGCAGTTCGGCACATGGGTGAGGACCGTGCCGCGGACGGACACTCCAGCTCATGGGGTGAATTGACCCGTGGCATCTCCCGGGACCCCCGAACGGGTTTCGCGGACCTTGGTACGAGTGTAACACAGGATATCATCAGACATCATTTTCGAGGAGGATCCATGATTCACCGAACGTTGGGGTGGGCGGTCACGGCGGCGTTGTGTGCCGTCGGCCTGTGCAACATGTTCCCGGGCAGCGCGTCTGCCCAGGAGAATCGGTTCGAGATCAACGCGAACTATTCGTACATGTGGAGCGGAAGCTACAATCTCTACGAGGGCGAGATCCGGATGGACGACGGGGCGACGTGGGGTGGCACGATCGACTTCGCCTTCCGGCCCGACGCGAAGATCGAGCTTTCGTACTCCTATACCTCCAGCCACGCGACATTCCAGGAGTACTATCCCGGATCGGCAATACGGGTCCGCGCTCAAGAACCTCGACAACCCGTTGAGCATCCAGTACTTTCAGATCGGCTCGATCTATCAGCTCCCCAAGGGAAAAGCGCAGCCGTTCTTCGGCCTGCTCCTGGGAGCGGTCCTCTTCAGTCCTTCCGGAACCGCAGAGGGTCTGACCCTGGAGAGCCAGTGGAATTTCGCGGTCTCCCTGAATGCCGGGGTGAAGGTCTATATGTCGGAGAAGTTCGGGCTCCGTTTCCAGGGGCGGCTGCTCCTCCCCATGTATTTCTCCGGCGGCTGCGGTCTATGCCGGGACAGGTGGTGCGGGTGTGGCGGTGTCGGCCGGTGTCCCGGTGGTTCAGGGGGATGTCGGCGTTGGTGTGTTTGTCTGTCTCTGATGCGAGGATCGCGTTGATCAGTGAAGAGGGATGGTGCAACACTAACACAATGGAGGATGCATTCCAATGAACGTACGAGCACATGTGGCACAACGCCTTTTCCGGTTCCTGCCGGTCCTGGCGTTGCTTTCGGCTTTCGGCGTGAGCGCCTGCTACGAGGACTACGGGCTCACGACCCAGGACTTCGACACCTACCTCACGCACTACGTGGAAGGCACCAATTTCCAGAACTTCAGGTACTTCGTCATGCCGGACACGATCGTACATCTCTATGACACGACGAAGGCCGACCCGCTTCGAGACGCCCGGAAGTGGGACAAGCAGATCCTTTCACTCACGGCCAGCAATCTGGAGGCCCGGGGATACGAACGGAAGGACGATCGCCGAGATCACCTCCGGCGGGATCGATTCCAGCAAGACCCTGGTGTGCTGATCGGACAAATCTCGCAGGAGTACACCGGGTACTACTACGACTACTGGTAGCGGCTACTGGGGATGGTACTGATCCCTACTATCCCCCTACTACCCGCCGGCGTATGGCGGGACGCTACGAGTACTCGACGGGGACCAACGATGACCGAGATCGTCGACCTCGGGTAAGACCCGGCAGAACAAAAGAGCCGCACCCATCTGGACGGCGTCGGTCACCGGCCTGACCGGCTCGTCGTCGACAGCGCGGACACGACTCACGACCGGTATCAACCGGACGTTCGAACAGTCGCCGTATCTCTACAGCGGTCAATAACAGCATTGTGAACCTTCAATCACGAACAAGGATGTGAAGAACGCTATGAAAATACTGAAGGTATTCGTTATCACGGCGCTGTTCGCTGCAACGGCGATGGCGCAGGACATGGCGATGACCGGGGCGACCTGGAACATCGGCCTGGCCTCTGGGCAGGATGGCGGATTTCCTCACCGAACCCAGCTTCAGCGGGTTCGGGATCGAAGGCCGCCGGTTCCTGGATGACGACTTCTCGGTCGGCGGCTCATTCTCCTGGAACTACTGGAGCGAGAAGACCGGGGACATCATCCAGTTGAAGCAGCGGGGCGGTGAGCGGGACGCAGATCCGGTACATCAATTCCATCCCGCTGATGCTCAATGCGCACTACTATATCGGCGGGAAGCGCGACCAGCTCCGGCCGTATCTGGGGGTGAACGTCGGGACCTACTATATCACCCAGCGGCTGGACATGGGCGTCTACACGCTCCAGAACGACAACTGGCACTTTGGCATCGCCCCGGAATTCGGATTCCTCGCGGAGGTTTCTCGCGGAACGTATCTCACCGCGAGCGGACGCTACAACTACGCGTTCGATTCCGGGGACTCGTGGTGCCGGCGACGAGCAAGAACATCTATTCGTACTGGGGCATCAACATCGGCCTCATGTGGAGCAACGCCTGGTTCTGATCCTGCCAGACCAACGAAAACGAACAAGGCCCGGACGATGTCGTCCGGGCCTTGCCGTTTCATCCTTGCGACCGAATTCCTCTACTTCACCAGCATCATCTTCTTGACCGAGCTGAACTGTCCGGCATCGATCCGGTAGAAGTAGGTGCCGGACGGAAGGCCAGCAGCGTCAAAGGTCTCGGTGTACACACCGGCGGCAAGTTGCCCGGTGAAGAGCGTCCTGACCTCCTGCCCGAGGCTGTTGTAGACCGCCAGCCTGGTGAACTGTCCCTCGGGGAGGCTGAACCGGATGACCGTCGACGGGTTGAAGGGGTTCGGGTAGTTCTGGTCCAGGTCGTAGACCGTCGGCAGACCGTCGCCGAAGGCCGGACACGCTGGTCGCTCCGGCAGGGAACGCCACCACGGTACCGTTGGCCAGCGCGGCATACAGCCCGAACGCAGGGCCGTTCTGGTTCGCCGACGGGGTCAGGAAGCCCGAGGCGAAGACCACTGCCGAGCCGTTGGCGAGGCCGGAGAGGTTCGCTGTGTACGTGGCAACGGTGGTGGTCCCCGAGCTGTCCTTCACGTCAAGGACGTACGAGGCAGGATTCACCGCCAGGTACCCCGTGATATCGCCGTAGAAGGCGTTGTTGACGATCGTTCCGACTCCACGGGCCACCACGTCCACCGCGGGCGCATCGGTCGCGCCGTGCAGCACCACGAACTCCACCTTGCCGCCGCTACCGGCTTCCTTCATCCCGCTCTTCAGGAACAGGGTGAACGCCCGGTTCTTGCCATTCGGGATTCGTGGCGAAATTGGCAGGGTTCAAGACGCCGTTCGCGACCGCAATGTACCGCTCTCCGGGCACGAGCGTGAGGCGGAAGTTCTTGAGCGTATCCGATCGCGCTCGTGCTGGTGCCGGGCGCGATGCCGATGTTCACCGGAACACCGGCGGGGACGTCAAGATATGCCGTCGCAGTACGGAATGCGAAGTTGTCGCGGATCTTCGAGCCGTTGAGATAGACGTCCACGGATCCCGCCGCCGGATCTGCGGCGTTGTGAATGATCTGCACGCGTGCGGTGGTGACCGGCGCAAAAGCCACGACGGTGCCGTTCGCAAGGGCTGCGTAGAGGCCGAACGGCTTCCCGTTCTGGTTCGTCGACGGGGTCAGGAACCCGGAAGCGAAGACCACGGCCGAACCGTTGGCCAGGCCCGAGAGGTCGGCGGCGAACGTCGCCACCGTGACGGTGCCGGAGCTGTCCTTCACATCCAGCGTATAGGCCGCCGGCGGGACAGCGATATACCCGGTGATGTCTCCGTAGCCGGCGTTGTTCACCAGGGTCGCGACATTCCGTGCGACGATGTCGACGATGGGGGCGTCCGTGGCGCCATGCAGGGCGAAGAACTCCACGTTCCCGCCCGCACCGGCTTCTTTGGCCGGGGTCTTGACGAGCAGCGTGAAGGCCGTGGAACGCCCGTTCGGATTGGCGGCGAAGCTTCCAGGGGAGAGCACGCCATTGGCGATCAGGACGTACCGCTGACCCGCGGTGAGCACGAACGGGAAGTTCTTGAGCGTATCCGCTGCGGTGGCGCTGGTCTTCGGCGCGATGCCGATGTTCTGGACCACGCCAGCTTCGAGTTCAATGAACGGTGTCGCCGCGCGGAAGGCGAAGTTGTTGATCGCCCGTACGCCGTTGATGTAGACGTCGACCGAATCGGCGGCCGGGTCGGCGGCGTTATGGATCACCTGGACCCGCGCGCTCTGGTATGCCGGGAACGCCACCACCGTGCCGTTGGCCAGCGCCGCGTAAAGGCCGAAGGCCGGACCGTTCTGGTTCGCGGACGGGGTCAGGAATCCCGATGCGAAGACCGTGGCACTGCCATTCGCCAGCCCGGAGAGGTCGGCGGTGAATGACGCCACCGTCGCCGCACCTGTGCTGTCCTTGACGTCGAGAATGTACTTCGCCGGAGGTACCGCAATGTACGGGGTCATGTCGGCGTACAGGGCGTTGTTGACCAGCGTCGCCACGCCCCGGGCCACCACGTCAACGGCCGGTGCGTCGGTGGCGCCATGCAGGGCAAAGAACTCCACGTTCCCGCCCGCACCGGCTTCTTTGGCCGGGGTCTTGACGAGCAGCGTGAAGGCCGTGGAACGGCCGTTCGGGTTGACCGCGAACTGTCCCGGGTTCAGCACGCCGTTGGCGATCACCACATATTTCTCCCCCGCGGTCAGCATGACGGTGAAGCTCTTGATCGTATCGGCCACCGAGGTGCTGGTGCCTCCGGCCACGCCGATCTTGAGCGGCACGCCGGCCGGCGCGTCGATGAACGGGGTGGCGGCGCGGAAGGCGAAGTTGTCGAGCAGCTTGCCACCGTTGAGATAGATGTCCACCGAGGCCGCGGCAGGATCGGCGGCGTTATGAATGACCTGCAGCCGGGCGCTCTGGTACGCCGGGAAAGCCACCACCGTGCCGTTGGCCAGCGCGGCGTAGAGGCCGAAGGCCGGACCGTTCTGGTTCGCGGACGGGGTCAGGAAGCCCGAGGCGAACACGACCGCACTGGCGTTGCGCAGCCCCGACAGATCCGCGTAGAAGGATGCGACGGTAGCAGCGCCTGTGCTGTCTTTGACATCAAGGATGTATCCCGCCGGCGGTACCGCCAAGGTAGGGCGTCATGTCGGCGTACATGGCGTTGTTCACCAGCGTCGCCACGCCCCGGGCCACCACGTCAACGGCCGGTGCGTCGGTGGCGCCATGCAGGGCGAAGAACTCCACGTTCCCGCCTGAACCGGTGTCCTTTGCGGCAGACTTGATCAGCAGCGTGAAGGCGGTCGAGCGGCCGTTCGGATTGGCGGCGAACTGAGTGGTGTTCAGAACCCCGTTCGCGACCGCCACGTACTTCTGGCCGGCCGTCAGCGTGACCTGGAAGTTCTTCAGCGTGTCGTGAACACCCATGCTGGTCCCCGGTGCGACGCCGATATTGAGTGTCGTGCCCGCAGGCAGATCAAGGAAAGATGTTGCTTTCCGGAACGCGAGATCCGGGATGGCCAGCGAGCCATTCACGTAGATGTCAACGACCGCTGCAGCAGGGTCAGCGGCGTTGTGGATGACCTGCAGTTTGGCCGTCTGCCCCATTGCGGGGAGGGTGGCGAAGACGAAAGCCGACCCGAAGACGAATCGCAAGAACGAACGACGCATGGCTACCTCCTGTGGATGGTTGAACGTGGATCTTGGATGCACGTCTTGTCAACCACACGGGGAATCAGGGAGTTCCGTTTTAGTCGATAATAGCATTAATAGTTCTTAATGATTACATGGCTGTTTCGAGGCCAGTCCGGACAGGCCAGTACCGGAAGGCGGAGCGCGGTTGATACAGTATGCGTGGGACCGTATTTGGGTCGACGTGAGACCAGGAGATGAAGATGCCCACCCACATCAAGGTGAACAGCAACAAGAGACGCCGACCGGGCCGGTACCTCCAGGTCGTCGCCCTGATGGTCGCGGCCGTATGGACCGCTGCCGGACAGGGGAGCAGACCGGTGAAGGACGACGTGGGGTTCTGCTGGGACCCCGTCGAACATGCGGCGTTTCGTCGATTTCCTCGCCGCCATCCGAACCCGCCCCTGCGCCGGCGGCTCCGGCTGCCCCCGCGTTTGCGGCGATCCTTCCCCATGACGATTACCTGTACGCCGGCCGCGTCGCCTACCCGTTCGTGAAGAACTTCACCGCCCGGGAGGTTCTCATCTTCGGGGTCACGCACGGTGCGGTCCGGCGGGAGATCGGGGACCCGCGAGGCGTGATCATTCTCGACCGGCACGCTACGTGGCGGGGCCTGGGCCGCGACGTCGCAATCGCCCCCTTGCGGGAGGCATTGCTCAACGGTCTCGACAGCGCCGACGTGCTGGTGAGCGACCGGGCGCACGAACTGGAGCATTCGATCGAAGCCCTCGTCCCGTATCTCCAGCAGGCCCGGCCGGATGTCAGGATCACTCCGGTGATGGTCACGGCGATGCCGTTCGAGCGGATGCAGAGCCTGGCAGTGACGTTTCGGGAAGATCCTCCGGGAGTATTGCTCGCGCACCGGACTCGTCCTCGGCCGCGACCTGGTCATCCTGATCTCCAGCGACGCGAATCACTACGGGGCGGATTTCGCCAACACGCCGTTCGGCGACGACTCGGCCGCGCACGCCAAGGGGTGGCCCTGGACCGTTCACTCATCCAGCGGCACCTTGAGGGACCCCTGACCGTGGAGCGGATCGGATCGCTGTCGAAAGCACTCTGGAAGGATAGCGGGGAGGAGCGGGTGGTCTGGTGCGGGAAATATTCCATCCCGTTCGGACTGCTCGTGGCCGAGCAGTGTTCCCGAACCGTACTGCACGGAACGCTGGTACGGTACGGCGACACCTACACGGGGGGCGTGCTCCCCCTGACGCAAACGGGGATGGGAACCACGGCGCCGTTCTCCCTGAAACACTGGGTCGGCTTCTTCACCATGGAGTTCCGCTGAACCCGCGCGGGCTAGGCGCGGGCGTCGAGGGTCGGCTGGTCCCCGGGAACGGCCCGGCCGTGCTGGTCGTAGGCGGCGGCCGCGATCTGGGCGGCCTGCTCCAGGAGGATCGTCGCCAGCGCTGCCTCGCCTTCCGCCTGGGTCTTCATCACGCTCATCGCCACATGTTGCCTGCCTGCCGCCTGCGTGTACCTGGCATAGGTGCTCGCTGCATCGAAGGTGATATCCGCGCTCATGGTCTTCCGGTCGTCCTGTTGGTGTGACGACCATGTGTGGTACACACACTGTGCCAATGGAACCGGGCCTCAAAAGCCCGGCAAGCCCCTTTTCCGGCCATCAGGCATGAACCGGCCCTTCCCCGCAACATCGCAGAATGTACAAATGTACGGCATCGGCCACCGCCGGACCTCCCCCGCCAAAACGCAAAGGGCGGCCCGATGGGCCGCCCTCTGCGTGTGCGCCTGGAGGGACTCGAACCCCCAACCGTCTGATCCGTAGTCAGGCACTCTATCCAATTGAGCTACAGGCGCGCAACACTTCAAATATACGAAACCGTCTCCCTCAATTCAACCACTTTCGACGTCCCACCGTGACGCGGACGTCGCGCGGCCGGGCCGCCCGGTATCCCGGCTCAGGGATCCATGGTCACCCATCAGTGGACGTTCCTCGCATCACAGTGGCGGCACGTTCCTTGAAGTATCTTGTGAGAGCACACAGGAGCGTGACCATGGCGACCATCATGCAGATCGTCGAGCATTCAGGGGTGTACCTGGGATACCTCGTCGGCTTCACCTACATCGTGGTGGGAGTGATGTTCGCCGTCGCGCGGATCGCCAACAGTGCGGGACTCGTCCCCGAGAACGGGAAAGGTCCGCTCGTCGAGTTCCTGTCGAACTTCAAATAGCGCCGGTCTTCCGGTCCACGTCCATGCTCGGTCTTCTCGCGTACATCGGCATCATCGTCTTCTTCCTCCGTCTGATGCGGCTCCTCCACGAGCGCGACAGAGACGCCCTGAAACGCGGCGATGACCTCCCCGCAACAGACCAGCGGAGAAATGGATTCCTTTCCTTCCTGGACCAGGCACGCTCCGGAGCCTGACCGCCACCTCCGCAAGCTTCCACAAAAACAAAAAGCCCGCGATGAACGATCGCGGGCTTTGTAGCCTTAACGGGAATCGAACCCGTATTTCAGCCTTGAGAGGGCTACGTCCTAACCGTTAGACGATAAGGCCGCGCTGCCCCGCAAGGATTCGAACCTCGATAAGCAGATCCAGAGTCTGCTGTCTTGCCATTAGACGACGGGGCAATCATCAAAAGCAATCATAATCTACGGAATTCCAGCGTATTTGTCAACGCGACAGCACTCGAATAGAAACTTCGCTGAGGCGACTATCGATGCGATGCCGGGCAACCTGACGCGGGACCTCCGGGTGAGTTGCCTTTGGGAACGGGGAGACATACATTGGAGTCCCAATGGAACGCACACGGAATTGTCAGGATAAGCTCGATCGGATGAACAGAACGCTCCGCCATCAGGAGGCGGACAGGGTCCCGATCAGCGACTTCTTCTGGGGGAGCTTCCTCGACCGCTGGCGGCGCGATCTGGGGCTCCCGCAGGACACCGACATCTACAGGTACTACGATCTGGACTGGATCGTCACCATTCCGAACATGGACCCGCATATCCGGGGGTTCGAGATCCTGGAGGAGACCCCGGAGCAGGTCATCGTCCGCACGGGATTCGATGCGGTGATCCGCAAGAAATTCGCCGATCCGATGCCCGCCTTCCTGCGATTCGACACCGACACGATCGAGAAGGCCGCGGCGTTCCAGTTCGACGATCCATGGGACGACCGGAGGTATCTTTTCTGCGGGCGACAATCAGATCGCCGGCGTGGGTGACGGGTTCGCGAGGAATTCGCCCCCGTGGGTCGAAACCGTCTCCTCGTTGTACCCCGATTTCCCCGTCTATGGCAGCGTTTGTGAAGGTCACGAACTGCTCTGGCGCATCATCGGCTCGGAGAATGTTCTGCTCTGGATCGGCCTCCATCCCGATGCCCTTGGCAGATTCATCGAACGGGTCGGAGAATTCGTTCTCGGTCTTGCGCGGGCACAGATCCAGGCTGCGGGCGGAAGGCTGGCCGGCATGGTCATCTGGGGCGACGTCGCGTACACCAGGGAGGTGCTGTTCTCACCGAAATACTGGCGTGCGTACTTCAAGCCGATCGTCAAGGCGCTCGTCGAAGAATGTCATGCGCACGGGCTCCCGGTGATCTACCACGGCTGCGGGAACGTCAGCCGGATCTTCGAGGACTTCATCGAGTGCGGCGTGGACGCATACAACCCGCTCGAAGCCAAGGCCGGCCTGGACGTCGTGGACCTGCGCCGGCGGTATGGCCATACATCGGCTTCTGCGGAAATCTGGACGTGGTGACCTGGGCGCACGGCAGCCGCGAAGAGATCAGGGCCATGGTCATGAGGAAACTGAATGCCGCCAAAGGCGGCGGATACATCATGCAGTCAGACCATTCCGTGCCGGCGAACGTCTCCGGGCAGGACTACGACTATGTCGTGAATCTCGTCCGCGAATTTGGCAGATATCCGTTGCGGCTGGGAGAACATGATCTGCCCGACATCCGATGATCCGACCTCTCCCGGAGCCCGGATCATGAACCCCACCCGTCACATGCTCCACGTCGGACCCGTCGAAGAGGCTGACGCCATCGCCGACGGCTCCGTGGCTCTCGTCGTTACTTCCCCCCCGTACCCGATGATCTCGATGTGGGACTCCTGCTTCGGCGCCCAGGATCCGGCGATCCGGAAAGCGCTTCGCCGGGGGGAAGCGGAGGGCGCATTCGAGCTGATGCACCGACTGCTGGATCCGGTCTGGAAGGCCATGTACCGCGTCCTTCTGCCCGGCGGGATCCTGTGTATCAATATCGGAGACGCGACCCGTTCCTTCGGAGGTGAGTTCCGGCTCTTCTCGAATCACACGCGGATTCTCCGCTCGTGCCTGGCGCTCGGCTTCCGGAACCTGCCGAACATCCTCTGGCGAAAGCCCACCAACGCGCCCACGAAGTTCATGGGATCCGGGATGCTCCCGGCCGGGGCGTACGTGACGCTCGAACACGAACACCTCCTGATCTTCCGGAAGGGGAACCGGCGGGAATTCCGCAGTGCCGCCGACAAAGCCTCCCGCCGTCAGAGCGCCTTTTTCTGGGAAGAACGCAACACGTGGTTCTCGGACCTGTGGGAGATCAGGGGGACAGACCAGGGATTGCCGGGGAGCGGAGCTCGCGGCCGCAGCGCAGCGTTCCCCTTCGAGATCCCCTTCCGGCTGGTCCTGATGTTCTCGTGTGCCGGAGACCTGGTGCTGGACCCGTTCCTCGGAACGGGGACGACCCTCCTGGCAGCGGCCGCAAACGGCCGGCACAGCTCCGGATACGAGGTGGACAGGCGCGTTGCAGCCCTTGCGCAGGCAAGGATGGCCAATTCGGCCGAATTCCTCAATAACCGGCTTCGGCTCCGGCTCGAGGAGCACCGGGCGTTCGTCCATGCCCGAAAGCCCGGGACATTGCGCCACAGGAACGCCCGCTTAGGGATGCCGGTGATGACACGCCAGGAGCGGGAACTGTTCGTGCCGTTGGTGACGAAGATCGAGTCCCTGGAGGCGCACGGGTACCAGGTCCACTACTCACCGGTTCCCCGAACATAGTCCGACCACCGGCGGGGCGGCGCTACGCCGTCTCGTGGACATTTGCGGATGCTTGACTTTGGGCACTGAAACCGATAGCTTCGTATGATTTGAGTCATCCACAATCAGGAGATATCCTCGATGGTCCGGCCTCGCAATGTTGTCCTCCTGCTGATCCTTGGTCTTCTGGTGGCCTGGGCTGGCGCTTCGGCTCAGAACACCGTAGGACGGTGGGCGCTGGGGGTTCACGGCGGGTTGAACATGTGGATCAACGACTACAACACCCAGAAGATCTCCCCGGCTGGCGAACTCTCTCTTCGGTATGGCGCCACGAACTTCTTTTCCTTAGGCCTCAAGGCGGGCTATGACGTCCTCCAGGCCGCCTCAGACCCCCCGCAGGGCATGACCTATGACTACCTGCGCGTTAACGGCATCACCACGTCGGTGGTGGGGTACTTCCATTTTGCGCCCAAGAAGAAGTTCAATCCGTACGCGTTCATCGGTGGCGGAGCGATGTTCTACCAGCGGTACACGGCCAACAAGGCCGGTACGCCGACGACGGAAACCCTCACTTCGTATGTGGTCCCCGCGGGCGTCGGCTTCGACGCCTTCATGAACAAGAACACCTCCTTCTCGGCCGAACTGGGGTACAAGAACTCCGGCGACTGGATCGACACCCGGAAGAACAACTCCCTGGACGGTGCTCTCACGGCGCGGGTCGGCCTGGTCTTCTTCCTCGGTCGGAGCGAGGCCGACGACGACGACGCCGACGGGCTCACCAACGGACAGGAATTGCGGATCGGCACGGATCCGAAAAGCGCGGACACCGACGGCGACGGGCTGAAAGACGGCGAAGAGGTGCGGCGCTATCGGACCAACCCGCTTCGCGCGGACACCGACGGCGACGGGCTCTCCGACGGGGACGAGGTGATCAAGTACACCACCAGTCCGACCCGGCCGGACTCCGACGTTGACGGTCTGTCGGACGGCGACGAGGTCTCGAAGTACGGCACGGACCCGTTGCGGATGGACTCTGACGGCGACGGCCTGGTCGACGGGGACGAGGTTTCGAAGTATCAGTCCAATCCTCTCAAGGTCGACACCGACGGCGATGGACTGACCGATTGGGACGAGGTGAAGAGCTACCGGTCCGATCCCACCAAGGCCGATACCGACGGCGACGGTCTCAACGACGGCGACGAGGTCAAGAAGAACAAGACCGATCCGACCAAAGCCGACAGCGATGGCGGGAGTATCAGCGACGGCGAAGAGGTGACGAGGGGGACCAACCCGCTCGATCCTCGCGATGACGTCGCGGGGGTGACCATCTCGCTCGAGCGTTCGAAGCGTGTGGTCCTGGAAGGGGTCACGTTCGCGACCGCCAGCGCCAGGTTGCTTCCCGAATCCATGCCCATGCTGGAGAAGGCGTATGCCGCTCTTGCCGCGAAGCCGGCGGTGAAGGTCGAGATCGTCGGGTATACCGACAACGCAGGGAGCGCAAAGACCAACCAGGTCCTGTCGTACCAGCGTGCAGACGCGGTGAAACAGTGGCTCGTGCGCAAGGGGATCGCCGCGAACCGGATGACCGCGATCGGCAAGGGTCCCGCCGACCCCCTCTTCCCGAACACTACGCCGGAAGGGCGTGCCAAGAACCGGCGGATAGAATTCCGCGTCAAGTGACCGGCGGGTCCCCCGCCGGTGACGCCGTGCAGATCTCACCCGTCCCTCGTTCCGCCGATCGGCGCAGCGAGGGACGGTGCTGTTTTTGACTTTCTGGGCCGGTTTTGTTAGGTTGTACTGAAATCGGTTTCTCCCTGCGGATGTACCTGCCGAGGAGTTCTCCTTGATCACGAAATACGGGCTGGATGTCGTTGCCGGGATCCTGCTCGCCGCGGTCGCGGTCACCGTCCTCACCTGGGTGGTCACGGATGTGAAGTTCGTCCGGGCCGCCGTGAGCATCGTGGCCCTGCTCGCCATCGCCTTCACCCTCTATTTCTTCCGGGATCCGGACCGGACCACGCCCGCGGGCGATGAGCTGATCATCTCGCCGGCGGACGGCACGGTCGTCCAGGTCGTCCGGGTGGAGGAAGAGGAATACCTGAAGGGGCCGGCGCTGCAGATCAGCGTCTTCATGTCTCCGCTGAACGTTCATGTCAACCGGTTCCCGATCACGGGGACCGTGGGATTCTTCCGCCACGTCGAAGGGGAATTCCTGGTGGCGTTCGATGACAAATCCTCCACCAGGAACGAACGTACCCTGATCGGGATCGAACGGGGCCCCGTCAAGCTGCTCTTCAAGCAGATCGCCGGATTCGTCGCGCGCAGGATCGTGGCGGACCTGAAGGTGGGCGACCCCGCCCGGGCCGGGGAGCGGTTCGGGATGATCAAGTTCGGCTCCCGGGTGGACGTGCTGATCCCGGTGGACGCCGAGGTGCGCGTCGCACTCCGGAGAGAAGACCGTGGCCGGCGAGACCGTGCTGGCGGTCCTGGCACGGAAGGGAGCGCGGCCATGAGGATCACCCGCGCCGTCGTTCCGAGCCTGTTCACCGTCCTCAACATGTTCTCCGGCTTCATGTCGATCATCCACGCGAGCCGCGGGGAGTACATCGCCTCCTCCTGGTTCATCGTGCTGGCCGCGGGGTTCGATTCCCTGGACGGGGTCATGGCGCGCCTCACCAAGTCCACCTCCGACTTCGGGGTCCAGATCGACTCGCTGTCGGACGTCGTCTCTTTCGGCGCGGCCCCCGCCTTCCTGGTCTACAGGATCGCGCTCTACCAGCTCGGCGGCTTCGGGATCTTCCTGAGCTCGCTCCTGATGATCTTCGGCGGCCTGCGCCTTGCCCGCTTCAACGTTCAGCTGGTGGGACATGACAAGGACCACTTCGTCGGCCTTCCGATCCCCGCCAGCGCCATCACCGTGGCATCCCTCGTGCTCAGCCGGTACCGGGAGGGACAGGGGCTGGATCCGTGGGCCGAGGCCATTCTCCCGTGGCTCGCGGCAAGCCTCGGCCTGCTGATGGTGAGCAAGGTCAAGTACGACACGCTGCCGAAGATCTCTCCGAAGGGGATCCGCCGGGAGCCATGGAAGTTCGCCTTCGCGCTGCTGGGGGCCGTGGTGGTCGCCCTGATGGGACAGCACGCGATATTCCCGCTGTTGATCCTGTTCATCCTGATCGGCCTCATCCGGTACCTGCTCGCGTTGGCCAGGCGCCTGCGCTCGCGCCGGGCGAGAGCCATCGAGGATGACGACGGTGCGGAAACCTCGCACGCAGAACTGTGAAAGGAGCCTAACGCCGTGTACACTGCGACCGTACAGGTCATCCTGCGACCTTCGATCCTGGATCCCCAGGGCAAGGCGGTGGAGCATGCCATCGCCACGCTCGGGGTGGGCTCGATCACTCACGTGCGGATGGGAAAGATGGTGGAGATGAAGGTCGATGCGAAGGACGAGGCCTCGGCGCGGGCCGCGGTGGAGGAGGTCTGCCGGAAGTTGTTGGCGAATCCGGTCATGGAGGACTTCACCTTCCAGATCAGGAAGTCATGAGCACCGACAGGATCCGGTTCGGCATCGTGGTGTTCCCGGGCTCCAACTGCGACCACGACGCCTACTATGTCGCCAAGAAGCTCCTCGGGCAGGATGCGGCGTTCCTGTGGCACAAGGAGGCCGATCTCAAGGGCTCCGACGTTGTGGTGCTGCCGGGAGGGTTCTCCTACGGAGACTACCTCCGCTGCGGAGCGATCGCCCGGTTCTCTCCGGTCATGAAGGAGGTCGTCCGGTTCGCGGGGCAGGGGGGAACGGTGATCGGGATCTGCAACGGGTTCCAGATCCTTCTGGAAGCGGGACTGCTGCCCGGTGCGCTCCTGCGGAACAGCTCCCTCCGGTTCGCCTGCAAGTACGTCCACGTACGGGTGGAACGGACCGGGACCAGGTTCACCGGAGCGTGCCGCGAGGGAGAGGTGCTGGCGATCCCCATCGCCCACGGCGACGGGAATTATTTCGCCGATCCGGACACGCTTCGCCGGATCGAGGACGGGGGACAGGTGCTCTTCCGCTACTGCGGCCCGGACGGCGCGGTGACCGCGGAGTCCAACCCCAACGGATCGTTGAACAATATCGCGGGGATCATCAACGAAGGCGGGAACGTGCTGGGCATGATGCCGCACCCCGAACGGGCGTCCGATCCGCTGCTCGGACACACCGACGGGCGGAAGGTCTTCCGGTCCATCATGGAACACGCGATCAACGCGACCACATTTGCCGAACACGAAAGGACATAACCTCCATGGGAAATCTCGGTGCCACTGAAATCCTCCTCATCTTCCTGGTCATCGTGATCTTCTTCGGCGCGAAGAAGATCCCCGAACTGGCGCAGGGTCTCGGGAAGGGGATCCGCGAGTTCAAGAAGGCCGCGCGGGAGATCGACGACGAAGTCCAGACCGAGGTGAAGAAGCTGGACGATGCGGCGAAGGGCCACGACAAGAAGTAATCCCCATGCTTGACAACATCGGCGGGACGGAGCTGCTGGTCGTCCTGTTCGTCGTGTTCCTGCTGTTCGGACCGCGCAAACTCCCCGAACTGGGCAAGAGCCTGGGCAAGGGGATGCGCGAGTTCAGGAACGCGATGAAGGGGATCCAGCGAGGACATCGAGCGCACCACGCACGTGGACTGACCGTGTGACCGCATGATCCTTTCCTTCGAGTCCGCCCGGGCGGCGCTGGCGGCGGGCGCAACCACCGTAGAGCAGATCACCACAGGGTTTCTGGACGCCGTGCGGAACGGTGCCCCGCTCAACGCGTTCCTTCAGGTCTTCGATGAGCGGGCGCTCGCACGGGCGCGTGAGATGGACGACAAGCTCGCCCGCGGTACCGCCGGCGCGCTGGCGGGCATGGTCGTGGCCGTCAAGGACAATATCGCTGTCCGAGGGGCGCGCCTGACCTGCGCCTCGAAAATGCTGGAAGACTACGTCTCGCCGTACGATGCGACCGTCGTCCGGGCGCTCGAGGAGCAGGACGTCGTGCTCATCGGCAAAACGAACCTGGACGAGTTCGGCATGGGATCGTCCACCGAGAACTCGGCCTTCGGACCGGTGCGTCAATCCGCACGACTCCAGCCGCGTGCCGGGTGGATCCAGCGGAGGGTCCGCGGTCGCCGTGGCCGCCGGGATGGCCCACGCCGCCCTGGGTTCGGACACCGGCGGCTCGGTCCGCCATCCGGCGTCGATGTGCGGGGTGGTGGGACTGAAGCCGACCTATGGCCGGGTCTCCCGCTACGGACTTGTGGCGCTTTCCTCATCCTTTGACCAGATCGGGACGTGTACCGCGACGGTCTCCGATGCGGCCAGACTGCTCTCGGTGATCGCCGGTCAGGATCCGCTGGATGCCACCTCGTCGCCGGAGCCGGTGCGGAACTACCACGCTTCTCTCGCCGGCGGCGTATCGGACCTGAAGGTCGGGGTCCTGCGCGAATCGGGGGGTGAGACCGTTCAGCCGGAAGTGCGCGAGGCTGTCGAACGGGCCGCCGGACAGATCCGCGAGGCGGGCGGATCGGTCAGGGAGATCGTGCTGCCCCACCTCCGGTACAGCATCTCCGCATACTACGTGCTGATGACCGCAGAGGCATCCTCCAACCTCTCCCGGTATGACGGCGCGCGGTACGGTTATCGGGCGGATGGGGTGAAGGACCTCGATGAGTTGTACGTGCGTTCCCGGACCGAAGGGTTCGGGCGGGAAGTGAAGCGGAGGATCATGCTCGGGACCTACGTGCTCTCGGCGGGGTACTACGACGCCTACTACCGGAAAGCCCAGAAGGTCCGGCGACTGATCCAGCAGGATTTCCTCGAGGCCTTCCGGACGGTGGACTGCCTGCTCATGCCCGTGGCGCCGACCACCGCGTTCGCCATCGGAGAGAAGATCGAAGACCCGCTGCAGATGTACCTCTCCGACGTCTTCACGGTCTCGGCGAATCTGGCGGGTGTGCCGGCGATCAGCGTCCCGGCGGGCACCGACCGGAAGGGGTTGCCCATCGGGGTGCAGCTCGTCGGCCGGCCGTTCGGCGAGGAGACGATCCTGCGCGCGGGAGTTTTCCTGGAACGGCAGCCCGGGCAGCCGGTCCACCAACCATAACGTGACACAGAGAAACCAGGGACAGCCATGAGTATTCTCGTCGATCGGAAGACCAGACTCGTTGTGCAGGGGCTCACGGGCGGTGAGGGGACCTTCCACACGAAACAGATGCTGGAGTACGGGACCAGAGTGGTCGCGGGGGTGACGCCGGGGAAGGGCGGCACCATGTACAAGGGGAACGAGAAGGACCCTCTGCCGGTACCGGTGCCGGTCTTCAACACCGTCGCGGATGCGGTGCGCCAGACCCGCGCGAACACGTCGGTCATCTTCGTGCCGGCGTCGTTCGCGGCCGATGCGATCATGGAAGCGGTGCAGGCGGGGATCGGGGTCATTGTCTGCATCACCGAGGGGATCCCTACGCGGGACATGCTTCGCGCGTATGACGCCGTGAAACGGACCGGGGCCAGGCTCATCGGTCCGAACTGTCCGGGGATCATCTCCCCCGGGCTCTGCAAGGTGGGGATCATGCCCGGGTTCATCCACAAGAAGGGGGGCGTCGGTGTGGTGTCGCGCAGCGGGACCCTCACCTACGAGGCGGTCTGGCAGCTCAGCGAGCGGGGGATCGGTCAGTCCACCTGCATCGGGATCGGCGGGGATCCGGTCATCGGGACCCGCTTCATCGATGCGATCGAGCTCTTCAACGCTGATCCCGGCACGCGTGGTATCGTCATGATCGGGGAGATCGGCGGTTCGGCTGAAGAGGAAGCTGCCGCGTACATCAAGAAACACGTCCGGAAGCCGGTGGTCGGCTTCATCGCCGGTCGCACGGCCCCTCCGGGGCGCCGCATGGGGCACGCAGGGGCGATCATCGCCGGCGGCAAAGGGACCGCGCAGGAGAAGATGGTGGCGATGCGCAAGGCCGGCATCCTCGTCGTCGAGAGCCCGGCGGAGATCGGGGACGCCATGCAGAAGGCCCTCGCCGGCCGCCGTGGCCCGCGCCGGGTGAAACGAACGGTACGGGTGAAGGTGAAGCGGACCACCAGGACCACGCGACGCAAGAAGGGCAAACGTTGAGATGTTCACCCAGGCGACAATGAACGAGGAAAGACGATGATCGAACGTACACTGGCCATTCTTAAACCCGACTGTGTGAAACGCGATCTCATGGGAGCTGTCCTGGCCCGGATCGAAAAGGCGGGCTTCAAGGTCCTCGGACTGAAGATGGTGAGGCTCACCGAAACCACCGCCGGAGGATTCTACGCCGTGCACCGCGGCAGACCGTTCTACAACGACCTGGTAAGCTTCATGAGCTCCGGGGCGTGTCTGCCGGTGGCGCTGGAGCGGGAGAACGCCGTGGCCGAATTCCGGAAGCTGATCGGTGCGACGGATCCGAAGGATGCCGAGGCGGGGACCATCCGCAAGGAATTCGCCGCGAGCAAGGGGGAGAACATCGTGCACGGATCGGATTCTCCGGAAAACGGCCGGATCGAGATCGCCTATTTCTTCTCCGAAAAAGAGCTGATCGAGAACCGGTAGGCCTTCCGGGAAAAGCGGCTTCACCGGCCTCCATTCATGCCCCTGCAACGCTGGAAGACCCTCGCGAAGCATATTGTCCGGCAGAACCCCTGGTGGCGCTACCGGATGGATGAATTCCTCCTGCCCAACGGGAGGACGGGGGAGTACCACTACGTCCAGACCAACGGTTCCTCGATGGTGGTCCCGGTCGGGGCCGACGGTCGCCTCCTGCTGGTGAACCAGTATCGCTACCTGTTGGACCGGGAGAGCCTCGAGTTTCCCTGCGGCAGCGTGAAGGACGGTTCGACATACGACAGGACCGCCCGGGAGGAGCTGACCGAAGAGACCGGCTTCTCCGCAGGTTCACTCCTCGGCGTGGGAGAGTTCGATCCCTACAACGGCGTGACCGACGAGATGTGCCGGGTGTACGTGGCCACGGCCCTGCAATTCGTGGGAGGGGCGCCCGATGAGACGGAGGAATTCGAGCTCGTCTGGCTCTCGCCGGGGGAACTGGACGAGCGGATCGCCTCGGGGGTCATCTGGGACGGGATGACGATCGCCGCCTGGGCCATCGCCAGGTCGAAAACCGCCGCTGCGGGTTCGCGCGCCAAGCGCAATGATGACAGCCGATAGCGTCCGTTGCCTTCCGAATTCCTTGACTTTCCTTCCTAAAACCGCTACATTTACATAATTTTGCTGACCCTCCCCATTTCGAGGCGGGAAATGACCGATGGTGGTACCAGGAGCGTGGCGGGCATCGTTATCGGCAAGGTTCTCACGCTGAACGGTGTCATCGCGACGGCTGGTGTCCTGGCGCTCGTCATCGGCTTTTTTGTGCAGTCTCTGCCCGGGTGGCTGGTCTGTGGAGGGGTTGCGGTGTGTGCCGCGGGATACCTGCTGGTGTTCGCCGGCGGAGGGAACAGCCCGGTGGTGCGGCAGAGGCCGGAGGCCCAACAACCTGATCCAACGATGAAGACACTCCTCTTCGACGATTTCCAGGGAGCCGACGGGAAGTTCGTCGTGAAGGAGGCGGAGGATCAGCACGCGATCCTGCCGTCCACGCGCGAAGCCGAACCCGTCGCCATTCCTGACGGCACGGAAGCGCCGCGGGAGCTGACCATCCCGGATTTCTTCGAGCTCGAGACGGACGAACCGCTCGCCGAGGTGGAACCCAAGAGCGAGTTCCATGGGCTCATGGACAAGGTGCTGCTGGTGCTCAAGGACGTCCTGTTCGCGCACACGGTGGCCTTTTTCTGGGCGAACCGCGACAAGCGGCAACTGGTCGTCGAAGCAATGGCGACCGACAGCAAAGCCTTCATGGGAGGTCGGCGATACGAATTCGGTCACGACCTTGTCACGCAGGTCGCGACCACCGGGAAACCCCAGCTGGTCGGCCGGTTGACGCCGGAGACGCAGCAGGAAATGCTCCACTACTACGAAGCGCCGGATCCGGTCCGGTCGGTGGTGGCAGTACCGGTCTTCTACAAGAGCGGCGAGGCGGGCATCCTGCCGGTCGGCGTCATCGTCGCCGACAGCAAGGCCGAGGATGCGTTCGGCCAGGAAACGCTGGCGATGTTCGGCCGGTTCACCAAGCTGGTGTCGGCGCTTGTGAAGAGCTACACCGACAAGTACGACCTGCTGCTCGAGTCGGAGTTGCTGTCGTCCATCCGCAGGCTGCAGGATCGGGCGAAGTCCGATCCCAGCGAGGAAGGGATCCTGACCTCGCTCTGCGACGAGCTTCATCGTCTGGTCACGTGGGAGTGTCTGACGATCACGATGTACTCGGACCAGGCGCACGGCTGGGCGATCCAGCGGGTGGTGAATGCGAAGGGGGGCGAATCCGTCGCCGCAGGCAAGCTGGTGGACGTGACGGCCAGCGTGATCGGCGAGGTGATCCGTTCCAACAGGCTCGAGATCGTTCACGACCTCTCCACCAGGGAGGGGGTCAGGTTCTATGCCGGCGAACCCGGCGGCGGAAAGGGAACATTCCTGGGCGTCCCGATCAGTTCGCTCAACCGGTGTTACGGGGCGCTGTCGCTGGAAAGCCCGAACACGTCGGCGTTCTCCGGCAGCGAAGTGGAGGTCGTCTACCGGCTGGTGGAGAACACGGCGTCGCTGCTGGAAGTTCTCTACATGAACGACGTCATCCGTAAACACGTTGCTGTGGACCGTGCCACCGGCGCGCTCACCCGGCAGCACTTCCTGCGGGCGGTCGATGAAGAGGTCCAGCGGGCCGATGATTTCGGGACGGATCTTGCGCTGGTCACGATCGCCCTCGACAAGGCCGACGAAGCCGCAGCGCGTTACGGAAGGGACGGCGTGGAGGTGATCACGGCGGAGCTCGCGCACATCGCGAAGAACGCCCTCCGTGCCTACGACGTGCTCGGCCACCAGGAGGAGGGGAGGCTGGGAGCGCTGCTGGTCCAGACGACCGGGACCGACGGGTCGCTGTGGGGCGAGAAGATCCGGAAGGCCGTGGCGGGCCATGTCATCACCATCGCGGGGAAGACCTTCTCCGTCACGGTGAGCGTTGGGGTGTGCGGGCTGGTGGATGGCATGCGGGCAGAGGACCTGCTGAGCGGTGCGGGACAGGTTCTGGACGCCGTGAGCGATTCCGGCGGGAACGCGGTGCGGGTGTTCTGAGTGTATTGACGGCCGGAGGCGCTGGTCTCCGGCGGGAAGAACAGTGTACACGATCACTAATCACGGGGACTGAGGCAGGAGATGGCAAAACAACAATCCTTCGCCGACAAGGCGACCAAAGCGGCCCAGATGAAAGGGGCCAAGTGCCCGAAGTGCGGGACGATCTACCAACCCATCCTGATGGTCTCGTCGGAGCGCTCTACCACCCGGGCCAGCTGGAAGTTCAACGAACACCGGGTGCAGGTCTGCAAGTGCAACGAAAAGGAGGTGTACGCCTGACGGCGTAACGCCCAGGGCGACCACCCTCCAGCGTGCGAACGACGAGCGGCAAGGTCATCCTCATTGTTCTTGACGGCGTCGGGATCGGCGAACTTCCCGGATGCGAACGAGTACGCCGATGAGGGGAGCAGTACGCTTGCCAATACCGCGGTTGCGGTAGGAGGCCTGCGCCTGCCGAATCTGGCGGCTCTCGGGCTGGGGAATATCGCCCCGCTGGCGGGGGTGCATCCGGCAGAGTCCGCCGGCGGCGTCCTACGGTCGGATGGCCCAGGCTTCCCGGGGGAAGGACAGCACGACCGGGCACTGGGAACTTGCCGGTCTGGTCGTGGAACAAGCCGTTCCCGGTCTATCCCCGGGGCTTCCCGGACGAAGTGATGGCCGCGTTCCTGCGGGAGACGGGTGCCGGGGGCTACCTCGGGAACACCACCGCTTCGGGAACGGCCATCATCCATGAACTGGGGGATGAGCACGTCCGTACGGGTCACCCGATCGTCTACACGTCGGCCGACTCGGTGTTCCAGATCGCGGCCCACGAATCGGTCATCCCGCTGCAACGGTTGCACGAGGTCTGCCGTATCACCAGGGAACGGGTCTGCACGGGAGCGCACGCGGTCAGCCGCGTGATTGCGCGTCCGTTCGTCGGGATCAGCGGACAGTACACGCGGACGGCCGGGCGGCGGGATTTCTCTCTGGAACCGTCGGGGCCGACGCTCCTTGATCTGCTCAGCGCAGGGGGGATCCGGACCACGGGGATCGGGAAAGTGGACGACCTCTTCGCGCGGCGCGGGCTGGAGGTGATGCTGCACACGAGAACGAATGCCGAGGGGATCCAGGCGCTCCTGGACACCATGCGTTCGCCCGGTGCTGGATTGATCGTGGCCAACCTCGGCGATTTTGACACGCTTTACGGCCATCGGAACGACCCGGCGGGTTTCGCGGATGCGCTCGCCGCCTTCGACGGCCGCCTGCCCGAGATCCTGGAAACCGTGGCCCCCGGAGATGTGTTGATACTATCGGCGGATCACGGGAACGACCCGACGACGCCAAGCACGGACCATTCGCGGGAATACGTGCCGCTCCTCTGCTACGTGCGGGGCCGGCGCGGGAGCTCCCTGGGGACGCGCAAGACGTTCGCGGATGTCGGACGCACGGCGGCGGAGTACTTCGGCGTTGAAGGACCCATCGCCGGGACCAGTTTTCTGAAAGAGGTGTGTGCATGGTGAAGATCACAAAGCAGTATACCAACCGCGAAAGCCAGTCTCTCGACAAGTATCTCCAGGAGATCGGCAAGGTTGAACTGCTGAAGTCGGAAGAAGAGATCGATCTCGCGCAGCGCATCAAGAAGGGGGACCAGCGGGCGCTCGAGAAGCTGACGAAAGCCAATCTCCGGTTCGTGGTCAGCGTTGCCAAGCAGTATCAGAACCAGGGGCTTTCGCTGGGCGACCTGATCAACGAGGGGAATCTCGGGCTCATCAAGGCCGCCAAACGTTTCGACGAGACGCGCGGCTTCAAGTTCATCTCCTACGCCGTCTGGTGGATCCGCCAGTCGATCCTGCAGGCGCTGGCGGAGCAGTCCCGCATCGTCCGCCTTCCGCTCAACCGGGTCGGCGCGCTCAACAAGATCGGCAAGGCGTTCAGCTCTCTCGAGCAGGAATTCGAGCGGGAACCCAGCGCCAGCGAGCTGGCGGAAGAGCTGGACATGTCGCTGTTCGAGGTGTCCGACACGCTCAAGATCTCGGGCCGGCACCTCTCCATGGACGCGCCGTTCGCCCAGGGTGAGGACAACCGGTTGCTGGACGTCATTCAGGACGAGCGGCAGCCGGCCCCCGACAGCGAACTGCATGAAGGAGTCGCTGAGCAAAGAGGTCGAGCGGGCGCTGTCGACGCTGAGCGAACGCGAAGCGGAGGTCATCCGCCTCTATTTCGGCCTTGGCAGGGAACACTCGCTGACGCTGGAGGAGATCGGCGAGAAATTCAAGCTGACCCGGGAGCGGGTCCGGCAGATCAAGGAGAAAGCGATCCGGCGGTTGCGCCACGCGTCGCGCAGCAAGCAGCTGCGCGCGTATCTGGGATGACGCGACGTTCTCACCACAGGGCCTCCGTCAAGGGGGCCCTCGAGTTTCTGACCTCCGGGTCGGCAGCGCCGCTCATCGGTGCGGCGCTGCTGGCGGTGACGATCTGGGGGTGCGGCAGCACTGCGCCCCGGTTCAGGACCGCGGAGGTCCCGGGGAAGCCCGGAGAGCGGGGAACGGTGCCGCGCACCGAGCGGACCTACGCGAACCTGACCCCGCAGGGGATCCATCGCGATCGGCTGCTGCTGGAACTCGCCGGCTACCTCGGGGTGCCGTATGAATACGGCGGCACGTCGAAGCGGGGGATCGACTGCTCCGGGCTGACACAGCGGGTCTATCAGGGGGCCCTCCTGCCGAAGCTCCCCCGGTCGACGGCGGAGCAGTTCCGCGCCGGCAGGCCGGTGGAGGCCGAGAGCCTGATGTTCGGGGACCTGGTGTTCTTCAATACGACCGGGACCGTCCCCTCGCACGTGGGGATCTATATCGAGGACGACCTGTTCGCGCACGCGAGCGTGACCAACGGCGTCACGTTCGGGTCGCTCGAGGCGGAATATTACCGGGAGCGATACGTCGGGGCTCGACGGATTCGTCCGCTGAAACGGATCGCGGCCGCAGAGGCTGCGGAGAGAGTGAATGGAAGGAGGAGGCGGGAGTGGCGATACTGCCCATCTATATCTGCAGCGAGCCGGTGATGCGAAAGAAGGCCAGGCCGGTGAAACAGGCCGATCCTGCGCTCCGGCAGCTTGCGGCGGACATGCTGGAGACCATGCACAATGCCGGCGGGGTCGGATTGGCGGCGAACCAGGTGGGATCGCTGCAGCGCATCATCGTGGTGGACGTGTCGGGGATCGACGAGCTCAAGGACGAACCCCCATGGTCATGGTCAATCCCGTGGTGGTGAAGGAGGAGGGCTCGTCGATCATGGAGGAGGGATGCCTCAGCATCCCCGACATCCGCGAGGAGGTCGAGCGGCCCGAACGGATCGTCGTGCAGTACAAGGACCTCAACTGGGACGACCGGGAGGTCGAGGCGGAAGGATTTCCCGCCCGGGTGATGCTTCACGAAATGGACCATCTGAACGGCGTGCTGTTCATCGATCGCCTGAACATCCTCAAGCGTAAGCTGCTCCGGGGCAGGCTGAACAAGATCCGCAAGGGGGAGATGGAGGTGCGTTACCCGGTGGTCAGCGGTGAGGCCGTCAAGAAACCGGGGGACCTGGTCGTCCGCTAGAGCGCATGCGCATCGTCTTCATGGGGACACCCGATTTTGCCGTCCGCAGTCTGGACGCGCTGGTGGACGCCGGCCTGACGCCCGCCGCGGTGGTGACGGCCCCGGACAAGCCCCGCGGCCGGGGGCAGGTGCTGACCCCCACCCCCGTCAAGGCGGCCGCTCTGCGGCACTCTCTCCAGGTTCTCCAGCCCGCATCACTCAAGGACGAGGCCGTGGTCGCCTCGCTGCGGGAACTGCACGCCGACCTGTTCGTCGTCGTCGCCTTCCGGATACTCCCCGAACAGGTCTTCATGCTGCCGCGGCTCGGGACCTTCAACCTTCACGCTTCCCTGCTTCCCCTCTACCGCGGCGCGGCGCCGATCAACTGGGCGATCATCAACGGTGAGAGGGAAACCGGCGTCACCTCGTTCTTCATCGAGAAGGCGGTCGACACCGGGAAGATGATCCTGCAGGAGCGGATCCCGATCGACGACGAGGACGATGCCGGGTCGCTCCACGACAAGCTTGCGGCGCTGGGTGCAGGGGTGGTGGTCCGCACGGTGAGATTGATCGGTGAGCGGCACAGCGGTGTCAGCGCAGGACGACCGCGCGGCGACGCCGGCGCCCAAGATCTTCCCCGAGCACTGTCGGATCGATTGGAACATGCCGCCGGAGCGGGTGCGGAACTTCATCCGCGGCCTGTCCCCTTCGCCCGGCGCCTGCACTGCGCACGGTGGTAAGACCCTCAAGATCTTCCGGACCCGGAGCCATGGGGCATCCCCGGGGCTGCCACCCGGCTCGGTCGTCTCCGACGGACGGTCTCTGCCGCGTGATCGTGCGGGAGGGATCGGTGGAGGTGCTTGAGCTGCAGCTGGAGGGGAAAAGGCGGATGGGGGTGGAGGAATTCCTGCGCGGCCATCGCTTCACCCCGGGTGATCTGTTCGGCGTGTAGCTTCTCCGGCCCCTTTCTCCTGCGCCCTAATCCTCTTCCTTCTGTTCCTTCCTGAGCAGCGTCGTCAACGTCCGCTGCCATTTCAAGCGCAACGGATGTGTCGCCGGAGCCGGGGCCACGACCGTGTCCCCGCCTGTCACGGTCCTGATCGTGGGAAGCAGGAAGACATCATAGAGCTTCCCCCGTTCGTCCATCCTCAGAGTGATGCGGCAGGCCTGCTCGGTGGTGGAAAGGGCTTCTGGCTTCTCTTTCGTGGAAAGTATCCGCCAGTCGGTCTCCGCGTTGAATTTCACGGGATCGACCGCACGCAGGGTGTACCCGTCGACGGTCAAGGCGAGCGTGACGGACCGGTATGCCTCGGCGATGGGGGGGGCCGTGGAGCGGAATTTGATCCCCTGATAGGGCGCAGCGCATCCCGCGAGACCTACAGCCAGGAGGATCGTTGCACGTCGCGGGCTCTTCATGGGGTATCCTTCCATTGTGCTGCCAGTGCATTGTACGGGGCAATCACGGAAGAATCAACATCGCCACGTCCCCCGGCGGTCTCATCTCTGACCGGTGGTCGGGTTAACAATTTCATAACATTGGGGTAATCATCAGATCACGCGGAGAGGCTACCTTTGTGTCGGATTCAAGGGGTACGATGCTCCAAACCGACATTTCCTTTCACCACACGAAGGATTTGACAATGCGAAAGACCTTGACCCCCATATGGGCAACGGTGGTGTTGTGGCTGATCCTCGGCTGGACCACCGCGCAGGGGCAGGAAGACACTTCTGCAGCTGTGAAAGGTGCGACAAAGGAAGAGCTGGCCGAGGTGAAAGCTTGATCCCCTGGTAGGAGGGGCCGCATCCGGCAATGATCAGGGTGGCGGCAAGAACGGACACGAGGATCAAGCGCATGACATGCTCCTGGGTGATTCTCAACCCATGGTATCGGTCACCACCGTCAAATGCAAGCATGCTGTGCCGGCATGAGGCGAGGCGAGTGCGGGAGAAACCACGAGGCCCCGCATTGCGGGGCCTCGGACTACGTGGACTCTGGATGTGGATTACTACTTCGTCAGCATCATCCGATTCGTCGCGGTGACGCCGTTCGCCGTCAGACGGTACACATAGACGCCAGAGGACAGGCCGGCGCCGTCGAACGTCGTCTCGAAGGACCCGGGTTGCAGCGACTGGTTCACGAGCGTTGCCACTTCCCTCCCCAGTACGTCGAAGACCTTCAGTGTGACCACTCCCCCCTGCGCGAGGGTGAAGCGAATGCGGGTCGAGGGGTTGAAGGGGTTGGGATAGTTCTGGTCGAGCGTGAACGCGGCCGGAAGAGCCTCTGTCAGCTTGTTCGACGGAGGTGATGTACACCGTCCCCTGGGGATCAAAATTCGTCCAGCCGGCGGTCCACTGCTGGTTCATCGCCTTTGTCGGATCGAACGCGCCGCGGTAGCTAACATTGGTGAACCAGCTGTTGCCGGCGAAGGCGGCCTGCCGCAAAGTTGGTTCCTGCGGTCGCGGCTTCCGACGAAGCGCCGGGGACCGGATTATTGGTCGGATCCAAAGTCCAGGCCGCGGCCGGGAGGAGATCGGTCCCCTGGCGTGGCGTGCTTCCATTGTTCCCGAACCCTGCCGTGGTGAACCAGGCAAGGACGTCAAATCCAGGAGGGACCCCCGTGGTGGGTGAGCTGCTGGTCCGAACGACTTCTCTTGGCACGGCAAGGCTGGTGTTCCGGATCTCCAGGGCGCCTGTCTGGGCTGCCACCTGGGTGAGCGTATCGCGAAGGTTGATGCCCTGCCGGTAGCCGGTGAGGACGGAGTTGTAGATGCTGAGCTCGGTCCAGCGGCGGAGCATGGCCATATACTGCCATTTTGCATTGAGCGCATTGGCCGCCGTGGAATCCGCCGCGGGACCGATTAACGAAACGTTGCTGTACCGTGCGTTTGTCCGCGGCTGAGCGGAATAGGGGGCCGTGGATTCATTGTCGGATTCGAACCCGTTGGACGATCCTGAGGGGGGAGGCATCAAACAGCGCAGGGTCGCGCTTAATGTACACGAACTGCACACGGCCTGCATAGCCGAAATCGCTATCCAGGCAGTCGTCGAGGGTCCGCCAGCCGACCAGGTACTTCGCGTCCACGGTTCCACCGAAGAATTCGAAATCGTCATCGTTCCCGAAACTGACCTGGATGTGGTCCACGACGGTCTTGCGCCCGACGCCACCAAGAGTCAGTCCGTTGCTTTCGTTGTCCTGGCTGAACGCGATCCCGGCGAATTCTATCCGGATGTAGCGCAGGACGCCGCTCGAATCCTCCGGGTCCGCTCCGCCATACGCTGCGCTGTTATCCGCGGTGGTGCCGAAACCGCCCTCGATCTGTTTCGTGGCTGGCTGGTTGGTGGGCGCCTTTCCGAGGACGATCACTCCTCCCCAGTCACCGGGCCGCCGGGTGCCGGCGGGTTTCCCGCTGGTGAACACAATGGGTTCTGCGAGGGTGCCGGCCGCGTTGAACTTCCCACCACGCCGAACAACAAGTGTCCCCGCGGATGCAGAATCACCGAGGATCAGTGTCCCGGCTGGGATGACCATCGCAGCGGTGGAGTCGACGAAATACCAGCCGCTCAGAACATACACGGTGTCCTTCGAGAGCGTACGGACCGATCCGCCGGGCTGAATGAACGGTTTGCGGAAATTCGCTCCGCCGGTTCCCGCGCCCAGAACGACCTGCGGCTTCGCAGCCGACATGCCAGCCTGACCCAGGAACAGAGCGCTGATCGCAAGGAGTGCATAACGACGCATCGTGACCTCCTGAAATGAATGGTTGACGAAGGGATTAGTAACTGAATGAGAGCTGAACCGTGACCGTGCGGCCGGGCGAAGTCGTGTCGTACCAGATCCCGTCACGCGTGAGGACCCGGGACTTCGCCCCGAGATTGCGCACGGTCGCCCGTGCCTCAAGTCCCGGGATGAGCATCTGGGAGATCGCGATGTCCACCAGATCGCGGGCTTCCTCGTATATGTCCGATGCCAGGAATCCGACCGTGTGCAGACGACGGCCCGCCTTGTTGTAGAGAATATTGATCGTCGTCCCGAATGTCGGTTCGGTGAAGAGGAACGACAGGTTGACCATGTACGGCGACTGCCCCTGCATGGGACGGGTCGCGTCCACGTACCTGGTGTCCGCCGAACTCCCGACGGTTTCGACGAATTTGACCTCGGAGAAGATCCGTGTGTAGTTGCCCGTGATGCTGAATGCCTGGAAGTAGTTGCCGAGGAATCCCAGGGACTTCCTCATCTCGATCTCCCATCCGCGGTTCCTGGCCAGTTCTGAGTTGAAGTACATCCGGGTGCGGGTGCCGGAGAAGAGCAGCTGCTCTTCGATCGCGCTGGTGATGACCTTGTGGAAGTAGCTCACGGCAAAGACTTCGCCGATCGCGGGAAACAGCTCGAACCGCGCGTCATAGTTGCGGACATAGGCCCTGGACAACGCGGGGTTGCCTGCCACCAGCTCATCGAGGACAAAATCCTCGTAGACCGTCGAGGATCGCTCGCGGAAATCAGGCCTGTTCACCGAATGCGAGTAGGCAAGGCGGAGAATTCATCGACTCGGTGACGAGGTACGTAAGATTGACCGAAGGCAGGAGGTCGGTAACCTCAAGGCGGTTGGTGACGGCCGGAGCGCCCGGCCGCGAGGTCCAGCGGCACAGACACATCCTGACGGAAGGATTCCGCCCTGACCCCACCGGTCATCCGGAAGTGCTGTTGCGCGACCACGGAGGGGAGACTCCACCATGCCGTATGCCGCCAGAAGGGTCTGCTTGCCTTTGTAGCTGTCAGAAGGCCTGGTGATCTCACCGAACACGAATTCCCCGGGGTCCGAAATTCTCGGGGGAATACACGGTCGTGATGGGAAGGTGCGTCATGCTGTCCGGGATCCCCCCGAAATAGTCGGGGTTTCCGCGGAAGTATCGGATCGAGGACGTTGTGGTCTTCTCTTCGATGAAGACGCCTGCCTTGACCTTTGCGGCAGAGAGCGGGAGAGCGAGATTCAGCGCTCCGCTGACCGCCCGGTCATCAACACCGCTCCATGAGCGCTTGTTGTACCCGACGGTGTTGGGGGACGTCGGATCGTCCAGCAGACGGTAGTAGGAGACCTCTTTCTTGTCGGGATCACGTCTGCGGGAGGAGGAGAGCGTGCCCCTCCATTGGAGAGAGAGGTCTCCCAGCGTCGGGATCTGGTGTTCTCCGGCGAGTTGCCCCGTGTAGATCGTCCGTTCCGTCCAGTTGGTGATCATGATCTGGTTCATCAGGCCGTTGCTGATGTCTTCCTGATCGAACATCGAGAGCTGGTCCTCACCGGAACGATTGTAGTTGTTTTTCAGGCTGATCTTGTGCAGACCTCCGAACTTCCAACTGATGTTCGCGATCCCGCCCCAGAGGACGGAATAGTCATCACGGGATCCTTCGCTCAGCCGACCCTGGTCCCGGTCGTTGATCCCACGCCCGTTGTGCTGGAAGGAGTTGCGATAGGTGAGCGCACCCAGGATGCCGACTGACCGTCCGAATCGTCGTCATCCCCAAAGGAGGAGCCGATCGCCGACCGAAAGTCCCATCGATGTGTTCAGCGGGGCTGCGGTCGAGCGCGGTGCCCACGTGTTCGGGAGGTTCTGAGCGAGCTGATTCGCGTCGGCGTAGTCGCCGGGGTATGAACGGGAGCCGTCGTCCTTTCCGAGCCAGTCGGTGTTACCCCCCTGCGATCTGAGGAAGTTTGCCCCTGTCGTCAGGGAATTGTACGAGGTCGTTATGCCGGCTTTGAGCGTGAGCCGGTCCGGGAAATCCAGCGTGTTCAGTTGGACAAGCCCGCCCGTGAAGTCGCCGGGGAGATCCGGCGTGGCGCTCTTGACGACCGTGCTGCTCTCGAGGAGGTTCGCCGGCAACAGATCGAACGAGAAGCTCTTCTTGCCGGCTTCGGTGCTCGCGACATTGGCGCCGTCCAGTGTCGTTCCGTTGTAGCGATCGGTGATCCCGCGGATGAAGACGAACTTGTTGTCCACGATCGAGAGTCCCGTAACACGTTTCGAGGGCGTCTCCTGATGTTGCGTCGGGGGTTCTCCGGATCTGTTCGGCGCTGATACCGTCACCGATGGACGCCGCCTTCTTCCTGTCCGCGAGGATCGCGGCTTCGGTTCCGAGCATCCGTTCGGCGGTGACAACGACCTTGTCCTGCTTGTACGCCTCGCTTACCAGCAGAATATCATGCCGGGCCGTCCCCCCGGGAGGAACAACGACATCGGCGACCGTCTTGGCTCCGTATCCCACGAACGTGAAACGGACGGTGTAGGTCCCGGGTTTGATGTTCCGCAGCAGGAACTTCCCCTCGATATCCGTGGAGGTCCCGGTGGACTTTCTGATGAGAAGGTTATCGACCCCGACGAGTTCTTCGCCGCTCTCCTGGTCGTGGACCGTGCCGGCGATGGAACCGGATTGGGAGAGTGCGGGGGTGGTGGAGAATGCGGAAAAAGTGGTGAACAGCAGAAGTGCATACCAACGTCCCCATCTCGTCTGACCCTTCCTGTGAGGAGCGGATGACAACGGGTCAAAGATAGGGATGCGATGTTACGGGAATGTTACCGCAGGTTTACGCCACTGTGAAGGTTTTGAGGGTGAGTGTGGATATGTTGTGCGCCCCGGGGTTCACAGGGCGACCCGTAGGATGTATGCGCGGAAGTGGCTGATGAGATCGCGATTGCGGCTGTCGACGAACCGGAGCCTGGCGTCGAACTCTTCCGGTTGGTTCTGGAAGAGATTGAAGCCGGAAGCGAACAGCTCCTCGGGGCTCTCTCGGGTGGCCTCCGAAACGGGCGTTCCCGGAGTATTCTCCTTCACGGAACAGGTAGAACAATGCCGCGGCGCGGATCGAGCTCCAGATGTGGATAAGTTCGGCCCGGTCGACGGAGTCAAGCATACGGGCGTGAATGTGGCCGAATTCATGGAACACTACAGAACGAAGGACCGAGGTCCCGGGAAAGAGATAGAAGTAGATACTGGAAATGTAGAGGGTCTTTCCCACCAAAGCGGCGTTGCCAAAGCCTTCGCTCGTGTGGTCGATGGAAAGCGTGTCTACTGTACGCGTCGGTGGGAGGGGGGCATTCAGGGAGTCGATCAGCCAGTAGATGTCCGCTATTGTGAATCGAAAAGTGTCGTAGAAAGTCGCCGGGTCGAAGCGACGGTACCGCTCCGCGGCAGTATCGGGCGGGACGGGCAGCACTTCCTCGAGCGAACGCAGATTCTCGATCTGTTCGAAGGTCAACGGCTGCCGCTCATCCCCAGAATTGTCCTTTGTGGGTGCAGGAGAACATCCGGAGAGAGAGCCACCGATGACAGCCAAGACCACAGCCAGCCGCACACCTAGATGCATGAGCAAAAGAGTCCGCAGTCGCTTTTGCTCAATCTATCGATCTCGAAATGGAAAAGCAAAGACCCTGGCGCCTGAGTTCAGGCGGCGATTGCGGCCGGCCTGTCCGTCAGCGCCACCGGTCGACGACCCCGTGAGGCTGCGGGAATCCTCTGGATATCCGTCCTGATCCGGGCTCCATCGATCGTCAGTGTATTGACAAAGAGCGCTGATGGATCGGGTCCCATCAGACATCCTCCACCATTGAGAAACCGGATCCCATCGCGCCGGTATTCGCAATTCTGGTGGTGATGGCCATGCAGGACCACGTCGACGTGATGGCGTCGAAAGAGCTTCAGAAGCGTCCGCTTTCTGCGCAGTTTCATCGTCTGATTCTCCACCGCCAGCCACAGGCCGGTCATCCCGCTTGCACCCTCCCAGCGGGGTTTGTGAAAGTGGTGATGGACGAGGGCAACCCTCCGTTTTCCTGCGAGCAGGCCCGTGTCCAACAGTTGCTCGATCCGCTCACGCTGTTTGTTGCCCACGGATCCGTTGGAACCGAAGGGGTTCCTGACCTTGCTGTGTTCGGCGACCGAATTCAATCCGATCAGGGCGACCTCTTTCACCACTTTGACAAAAGGGAAGGGATGCTGGCGGGAAGCGTGTACGGACCCCTCGAAGATCGGATGGAAGACCCGGTAGAACGCCGCGATCTTCTCAGCGAACGGAGTGCTCTGGCATCGGCCGGGGAACTTCAACGCGTCTTCTGCCGTGTGCACTCCGCCAAAGATGTCATGGTTCCCGGGGATCACCGTCAGCCGGTCCCTGTGGAAGAGGCCATAGGCTTCGAAGACCGTTCGCGCAAAGTGGAGTTCCTCCTCGTCGGCATTCGCGGCGATGTCTCCCGTAATGACGATGTGATCCGTTCCGGATCTGGACAGATGCTCCAGGATCCGTCGCAGATTGCGGATGTTCTCCCGGCGATTTGTGAGACTCAGATGGAGGTCGGAAAGGTGCGTGATCGTCATGCGGCTTTTTTTCTTCGCCGGGTATTCCCACTGTCCGCTATCATGTGTCGATAGTCGTCAAACAGGGTGTCGAAGATGTTGTTCCACGAGAGTCGGCGCGCGAATCCAAGTGCCTGGTCCGCCATACGTGCTTTTTCGCCGGGACGGTCGAGGAGATACACCGATCGCCTCGGCGAGATGCGCCGGATCGCGCGGGCGGGTGATCAGCCCCGTCTGGTGCTCCCGCACGACGCCGTACGCGCCGCCCTCACGGGCGCAGACTGGGACCACGCCCGAGGCCATTGCCTCCACGGTCACGTTGCCGAAGGTTTCCGTGGTGGAAGGGAAAGCGAACACATCGCTGGAGGCGAACGTCGTGGAAGCAGCTGGTCGACCGGACTGATGTCCCAGGAAAATGGCTCCGGGCATGAGCGCCTCGAGATCCTTCTGAATGGGGCCGTCACCCACGAGAACGAATGCCACGTCGTCACGTTCCCGCCGAAGGATCCGGTGTGCTTCGGCCAGGGTGGCAAGGTCCTTTTCCCAGACAAGGCGGCCGGCGAAGAGTACGGCCGTCCGTCCGGAGATCCCAAGACGGGTCTTCCACTGGGCGGACCGGAACCGTGGATGGAAGGTCGCGCTGTCGACACCATGCGGAAGGTAGCGGAGATTCCTCAGCCCCTGGCCTGCGAGTTCTGCGAGGATCGGCTCTGACGGGACAAAGACCCTGTTGCAGAAACCGTTGTAGAGTCCGCGAAGATAGTTCCATCCCAGCATTTCGAGGGGCTTGATCTTGTAGTATTTCGCGTAGCTCGGGAAATGGGTATGGTAGGTTGCAGCCACCGGAATCCCGTGGAGATGTCCGTACCGGGCCGCCGCATACCCGAGAGAGCACGGGCTGTTGATATGAATGACGTCCGGACGGAACTGCCGCAGAGTTTCGTCGAAGTGACGAAAGCCTGGGTAGGCGACCCGGTAATCCTTGTACAGCGGGAACTGGATCGAAGGGACATGATGGATCGGGACCGGAGATTTGGCGGGCGTGGGAACGATCGGAGAAAAGAAGATCGCAGGGATGTTCCTTTGCACGAGGCCGTCGATCAGCCGGTAGAGCACACGCGTCACGCCATCGTGTCCGGGACGCATCGTCCCGGCGAAATACGCGATGCGCGGTTCCCCCTTCAGGGCTTCGATCATGCGCTATCCCCCCCTCGCGGCGCGCTTGCGATTCATCAGGACATCCACGAGGAACACAACGACTCCCAGCAAAGCGATCCCGGCGATGTTCATTTTTTCTTCCTCCTCTGGAGTGATGAGCTTCCGTTGCGTCCACAACGTACGGGAAGCGCGTCACCCCATTGTTATCAGGGTGTTAACTTTGCATGAAGTCTTTTCCGGCCTGTTGTGCTTGACCCCCCCAGTGACCATATTGGGCAGTTTCCACTCTTTCTCTCCATCGATACGGGGGCCCGATGGGGGTGTTTCAAGGGATTGTTGATGTCATCGCACACAGATTGGGTGTCCCGGATGAGGCCCTGCGGATGCTCCGTGCTGCACGGCGCTTCAGCGGCTTTGACAGGACGACGCTGCCCGCGGAGCTGGTCCCGATGAATGTGCGACAACTGGCCCGGGGGGTCCTGAACTATGCGATGTTGCAGGTCCTGGAGGACTGGGTACTCCCGTTTTGGGTGGTGAAACAGTTCGATCTGCAGGATCCCTCGTTCACGCCGAGATCCCACACCGGGGTCTTTATGAATGTTACACACCGCGATTGGACCGGGATCGGCAATCCTGACTGTCCGGTGGAACCGATCGTCGATCCGCGAGGCCTGGTCACGCCGTTCCGGGACGGGTGGTCGATCGATGTCTGGCTCCATGCCGGAGGAGAGAGCTTCTTTCCTTCCAGATCGAATGACGTTCAACAATCCCTTGTCGAAGGGATCCCGATCGTGCGCACCTCCTGGTCTCACCGTGGGGTAGACGTTGCCGTTACAGCCTGGACCAGCCATGGGGTTCTCTTCCAGGAGGTCCGGCTGGAGAACCAGAATGCTGAGAAGGTACAGAGCCGGTTGGGATTCGCCATTCGTCCGTTCAACCCCGAAGGGGTTGCGTTGCTGCATACGATCGTCCGGGATGGTGATACGCTGCGCATAGGTCACGATGCGCAGCATTTGCTTCTCGGCCACGCCCACGCTGGTGTCGGGTGGCTCATCGGCGAAGGGGGACTGCGCGGCGCGGTTCGGGTCGATTCGACCCGGGGAGGACGATACGGATGTTCGGTGTCCCCAAGGACTTGCCACTGCGCTGGCTGCCTACGATCTCGACCTCCTTCCCGGCGAGTCAACATGGGTTTCCTGCTCGTGCATGCTCTCTCAACACTCGGCCCCGGTCGAGAGAACGGGTGGACGTGACCGCGGCGGTGAACCATTGGAACTCCCTGTTGCAGGAGGGGGTCCGGATCGAAACCCCTGATTTCGACGTGCGAATGCCCATATTCGCAGTTCTCTTGCAGCGTTGCTGATGTTATGCGACGGTGACTCCATCACCCCCGGGCCGTTCACCTATCACCTTTTCTGGTTCCGCGACGCGGCCTACATGCTCTCTGCCCTGGATCGGTTCGGGTATCATGGCAGGACCTCACAGGTCATTCGTTCGTTCGCACGTCGGCAGGATCGGGACGGCTACTTCCGATCACAAACGGGAGAGTGGGATTCGAACGGTCAGGTGCTATGGACCGTGTGGCAGCACGTACTGCTTTCCTCGGACCTTGACCTCGCTCGTCGGTTGATGCCGGCTCTGCGACGGGGGGTCGCCTGGATCAACCGGAAGAGACGGGAGAACATTCACGGTGCGAAGGGTTTGCTCCCTCCCGGCCTCAGTGCAGAACATCTTGGCGTATCGGACCACTACTTCTGGGACAACTTCTGGGCCCTTGCGGGTATCGATGCGTATGTTCGGCTCTGCGCCTTGCTAGGTCTGGACGATGAGCGATCGACCGCGGCAGAAGGCATCGCAGGCTATCGGGCAGATCTGGCAACCGCACTGGAATCGAGCGTCCGGAACGGTGACGGCTATCCGGCGGGCCCGACACGGGCATTTGACCACGGTGCAATCGGTACGGTGTGTGCGACCTACCCTCTTCAGCTTCTCGCGGAAGGCGATCGCCATGTGATGACGTCACTGGATGCACTGGTCCGGGAGTTCTTCCGCGACGGCATGTTTTTCCAGCACTTCATCCACTCCGGCGTGAATCCCTACCTCACACTGCAGATCGCACACGCCTATCTCTACACGGGCGAGAGGCAGAAGTTCCTCCTGCATCTGGGTGCGGTGATGCGTCGCGCAACCGCGACCTTCACATTTCCCGAGGCGATCCACCCGTCGTCGGGGGGCGGGAGCATGGGGGATGGTCATCATGGCTGGGCTGCGGCCGAGATCCTGTGCGCGGCCCGAGATGCCATTGTCTACGAACAGTGGCTTCCGGGGAGCGATCGTCCCCTGATGGTCCTGCTGGGAGGGATTCCCGCCGACTGGTTCGAGCATGGGAAACGGTTCTCGATCTCCGCGGCGCCCGTACCTGGCGGTCATGTGACCATCGTCGTCGCATCCAGGGAGGATCAGGTGACGATCACGGTAGGTTTTGATGGACGGGCATCGTACCAACCGGCTTCCTGGCAGCTTCGCCTCCCGTTTTGGGGCGAGGTTCTTGAGGCCGGAGGGTTGATCCAATGCAGGCAGGTGAGGAACGAAACCTGGGTGGACCTCGGGGCGATCGGCACGCTCCGAACCATCATCGTTCGAAGGGAGAACCAGAGTTAATGTACGCGTAACACTGCATTCACATTCGCGTAATGTCCGGGGACTATTATGGCATCACTCTCTCCACCCGCAAATAGGGGAGAGGAGAGGCCTCGCAGACAGCCCTGACCCCTGTCTTGCGGGGCCTCGCCATTTTTGGCGAACGGCTTAACGATTTGGTAATGATGGCGTAATACTGAGTTGACCCCAATAGTGTATGTTGCAGGCCTTGGGTCAGTGTTGCTACAGATGTCCTTACGATTCCACCATTCAAGGCACAACTCACATAGGTGTTCCATGCGCAAAGCGCTGACGGTTGCATTGCTTGGGCTGCTATGCCCCTTTCTGAGTGGCCCTCTTTTCGCCCAGGAGGACCGACCACAGGCCAAAGACAGCCTGGGAAACATGGCTTCCGAAGAAGAGCTCGATCAAGTGAAAGAGGCCCTGAACGGTCTCTCCGAGTCGTTCACGGAGTATCGCAACTACGTCGATGCGCTCAGGAAGATCAAGATCTCCGGCTACCTTCAGCCGCAATGGCGGGGCGGCGACGTGATCGATCAACGGTTCACCATCGGCGGGTTTTCTGGCGGTGGATTTCCCGCCAACACCAAGAGCGCCTTCCAGGTCCGGCGGGCAGGCTGAAGGTCACCTACGACAACGTCCTGACCCAGTTCGTGCTCCAGATCGACGCCATTCAGACCGGTGTCACGGTCAAGGACGCGTACGTGTTGGTCACGGAGCCGTGGACCCAGTCGCTCGGATTCCAGATGGGGATCTTCGACCGTCCGTTCGGCTACGAGATCTCCTATTCTTCGAGCAGCCGCGAAAGTCCGGAGCGGTCGAGGATGTACCAGACGCTCTTCCCCGGCGAACGGGAACTGGGAGCAAAGCTCTTCTATGCGCCGCAGCTGGGACCGCTCAGCTTCCTCCGCGCGGACGTCGGGACTGTTCAACGGTTCGGGTCCCACGGCGAACGAATATGACAACTTCAAGGACGTGATCGGTCACGTGGCCGCCCAGTTCCCCATGGATGGGATCGGCGGCGAGCTCGACCTCGGCGTGTCTGGATACCTCGGCAACGTCCGCAACAACACCAAGTACGTGTACACGTCGGGTGATATCGGCGTCGGTCAGGGATTTGTCGGTGGACTCAACGGCCTACCAACCTCGGTGCGGGGGTGGGCGGACCGTATATCGGCATGGACGCACAGTTCTACTTGATATTCCCGGCATCGGAGGGGCGATCCTGCGTGGCGAGTATATCACCGGCAAACAGCCCGGCAACTCAGGCGACTTCCACAGAGCTCGTCGACCCAGCCACTGGCCGGCGTTGTATCAACGGAACTTCGGCGGGTACTATGTATATTACGTCCAGAATATCGGCGCGCGCGAGCAGGTCGTGGTGAAGTACGATGTGTACGATCCGAACACGAAGGTGGCCGCGGGCGATTTCACCACCGCCAATACCTCGGGTGCCAGGGGCCTCTCGGCCAACGACATCAAGTATTCCACGCTCGGTCTCGGCTTCATCCATCACTTGGACGACAACGTGAAGTTCGTGTTGTACTACGAATGGGTCAAGAACGAAGAAACTTGACCGCTCTGTCAGGGACCAGCTCCTCGCTGGCGGTGTACGGCGACCGACGTGCCGGACAACGTCTTCACGCTCCGGGTCCAGTACAAATTCTAAGTGTTCACAATCACTATCGAAGAGGTCACTCATGCGGAAGTTCATGCTGCTGGTCCTCGTGCTCGCGTTCGCGTGGGGGATCCCCCACGCAGAGGAAAAGATCACCGTCAAGGGCTCGGACACGATGGTCATCCTGGCCCAGCGGTGGGCCGAGAAATACATGGGCCTCCATCCCGACGTGGTCATCCAGGTCACCGGCGGGGGATCGGGGACGGGCATCTCCGCGCTGATCAACGGGACCACGGACATCTGCAATTCCTCCCGTCCGATGAAGCCGAGCGAGCGGGACAAACTGAAGCAGCGTTTCGGCACGCGCGGCATCGAGATCAAGATGCGCGCAGGACGGTCTTGCGCTCTATGTGAATGAGAGCCAGCCCGGTGCAGGAGCTGACCCTGGAGCAGATCCGGGGCATCTACACCGGGAAGATCGTCAACTGGAAAGAGGTGGGCGGGCCGGACGCAACGGATCATCCTGTATGGCCGCGAGAACAACTCCGGCACGTACGTCTACTTCAAGGACAATGTGCTGATGGGCGACGACTTCGCGGCCACGGTCCAGAGCATGCCGGGGACCGCGGCGGTGGTGAACGCCGTGGCAAAGGACAAGGCCGGCATCGGCTACGGCGGGTCGGCATACGGCAAAGGGATCCGGGAGCTGAAGGTGAAGAAGGACGCGGGTTCTCCCGCCTACGCTCCGAACGCGGCGAACATCCAGCAAGGGCGTCTATCCGATCAGCCGATTCCTGTTCATGTACGTACGCAACAAGCCCACCGGCGCGATCAAGGAGTACGTCGATTGGATCCTGAGCGACGAAGGGCAGAAGATCGTGAACGAGGTGGGATATTTCCCGATCCGCTGACGCGCTGCTGTGCAGGGGCGGGTCGGCCGGGCCCGCCCCGTGCGCACAACCATTGTGGATTCTCCGGCCGTGATTCCGTATCATCAGTCGCATGCCCGCTGACACGCCACCACATACCGCCCCGGACTCGAAGACGTCCCGGCGCGGCCCGCTCACGCCGATTCTGCTCACGCGGAGCGGCGCCTGCGTGATGAAGGATCTCCGGAAACGTTTCCGTGTCGATGAGTTCCTCGCCGAGAAGCTCATCACCCTGGTGGCGCTGATCTCCCTTGCGGCGATCGTGATGATCTTCGTGTTCGTGTTCCGCGAGGCGGCTCCCATCTTCTTCGCCCGGGAGAAGGCGGAGGTCGTGGAGGCCCCGCCGGAAGAGGAGGAAACGTACGGAGAGGAGGCCCTGGGAGCGGGGTCCCGGGCGCTGCAAGAACAGGGGCGGGCCTCGCGGTCGGTCGAGACCTCCGGTGCCGAAGGGGAAGCTTCACTGGAGAACCTCCTCTCGCTCGACATGGCAGCCGGTGTCCGGGGATCCCAAATACGGCATCCTGCCCCTGGTCGTCGGTTCGCTGAAGGTGACCTTCCTGGCGATCCTGATCGGCGCACCGATCGCCTTCATGGCGGCCCTGTTCACTTCCTCGTTCGCCCCGAAGTGGGCGAAGGAGATCCTGAAACCCGCCATCGAGATCCTCGCCGGATTTCCTTCTGTGGTGATCGGGTTCTTCGCTCTGGTGATCCTGGCGACGGTGGTGCAGGACCTCTTCGGGCTTCAGTACCGGCTGAACGCGTTCCTGGGGGGGCTGGCCATGTCGCTGGCGGTGATCCCGATCGTCTTCACGGTCGCGGAGGATTCGCTCGCGGCGGTCCCGGGCTACCTGACCGAAGCCAGCCTGGCCCTGGGCGCCACCCGCTGGCAGACCGCGTTGTTCGTCCGTTTGCCGGCGGCAACCCCCGGCGTCTTTGCCGCAATGCTCCTCGGCTTCGGCCGGGCCTTCGGTGAGACGATGATCGTGCTGATGGCCACGGGGAATGCGGCACTGATGTCGTTCAAGCATCGCGGAACCCGTGCGGACCATGTCCGCCACGATCGGCGCCGAGATGGCTGAGGTGGTGTTCGGCGACACGCACTACAACGTCCTCTTTCTGCTCGGAGCCATCCTCTTCATCTTCACCTTCACGCTCAATGCGTTCGCCGAGGTCTTCATCCGGCAACGGCTGCTCAAACGCTTCCGGGGGCAGTGACCATGAACCTCGGACGAAAGGCGGCAGGCTTCTCCGTCGTTGCGCTGACCGGGCTCGCGGCGTTCACGATCGTGGCCGTGGTGACCGTGATCATGGCGGTGATCCTTGCCGGCGGCTGGGAGACGATGACCTGGGAGTTCCTGACGGGCGCTCCGCGCGAGGGGATGACGGAGGGGGGATCTTCCCCGCCATCGTCGGTACGGCGCTGCTGGTCATCATCATGTCGATGGCCGGCGTTCCGATCGGGACCATCACCGCGATCTATCTGAGCGAGTATGCCAGTTCGACCTCGATCTTCGCCCGCGGGGTCCGGTTCGCGGTGAACACCCTTGCGGGGGTTCCGGCGATCGTTTTCGGGCTGTTCGGGCTCGGATTCTTCATCCAGTTCGTGGGATCGGGCATGGACCGTGCCTTCGGCGGCGGCGAGCTCCGGTGGGGACAGCCCAATATCCTCTGGGCCAGTTTGACCATGGCCCTGCTGACGTTGCCGGTGGTCATCGTCTCGGTGGAAGAGGCGATCAAGACCGTCCCGCAGGACCTCCGCGCGGCCAGCCTGGCTCTCGGGGCCACGAAGTGGCAGACGATCTGGAAGGTGGTCCTCCCCAATTCGCTCACCGGCATCCTGACCGGGGGCATTCTGGCGGTGAGTCGCGGCGCCGGGGAGGTCGCGCCCATTCTCTTCACCGGCGCGGCGTATTTCCTCCCCCATCTTCCGGGAGGCCTTTCGGACCAGTTCATGGAACTGGGCTACCATGTCTACATCATGTCCACGCAGTCCACGAACGTTGATGCCACCCGCGGCATCCAGTACGCGACCACGCTGGTGCTGTTGCTGCTGACCTTCCTGTTGAACTTTTCGGCGATCTTTCTTCGCTCACGGGCCCGTGCCCGCCAGAAAGCCTGATCCGCATGGAACCACTCCCGACCAAGATCACGACCGACCGGCTGTCCCTGTACTACGGTACCAAACTGGCCTTGAAGCAGATCGGCATGACCATGCCGGCGCACCGGGTCACCGCCCTCATCGGACCCTCCGGCTGCGGCAAGTCGACCTTCCTGCGTTCACTGAACCGGATGAACGACCTGATCGACGGCGTGCGGATCGAGGGGAAGGTCCTCATCGACGAGGTGGATGTCTATGATCGCCAGGTGGATGTGGTCGAACTTCGCAAGCGCGTGGGGATGATCTTCCAGAAGTCCAACCCCTTCCCGAAATCGATCTTCGACAATGTCGCCTACGGCCCCCGGATCAACGGCCTGCGTGACAGGGCAAAGCTGGAAGAAGTCGTGGAGACAAGCCTGAAGCGGGCGGCGCTCTGGGACGAGGTCAAAGACGATCTTCACAAGAGCGCTCTGGCCCTCTCCGGCGGGCAGCAGCAGCGCCTGTGCATCGCCCGCGCCCTTGCGGTGGAGCCCGAGGTCCTGTTGATGGACGAGCCGGCCAGCGCCCTGGACCCCATCGCCACCGGCAAGATCGAAGAGCTGATCTACGAACTGAAGAACCGGTACACGATCGTGATCGTCACCCACAACATGCAGCAGGCGGCCCGGGTGAGCGATTTTACCGCCTTCTTCTATATGGGCGAGCTGATCGAGTTCGGGGATACGACAAAGATGTTCACCACCCCCGAGAAGAAGCAAACGGAGGACTACATCACGGGGCGCTTCGGATAGCCCGGGATTGCACGTTTCCCTGAGAATTGCTATTGTGCTTGACCACGGATCGATCCTTTCTCTGACCGGAGATGTATGGAGCGTCACTTTGTCCACGAGCTCGAAGAGCTGAAATCGAGCATCATCAAGATGGGAAGCCTCGCGGAGACCGCCGTGAAGGACGCTCTCCGCGCATTTCTGGGCCGCGACAGCGCCCTTGCGCGCCGGATCATCGACGAGGAGCACAGGATCAACGAGCTCGAAGTGAGCAACGACGAGGCGGTCGTCCGCCTTCTGGCTCTCCAGCAACCGGTGGCGACGGACCTCCGCCTCATCCTTGCCGCTCTCAAGCTCAACAACGATCTGGAACGGATCGGTGACCACGCGGTCAATATCGCGGAATCGGCGATCCATTCCAGTATCGATGAAAGTTACCCTGTGCGCGCAGATCTGCTGCGGATGGGGGAATTCACGCAGCGGATGCTCCATGACGCCCTGGACGGCTTCATCCACGCCGACGCCGCCATGTGCCGCTCCGTCCTCGGGCTGGACGACATGATCGACGAGCTGAACAAGAAGATCGTGAATGACATGGTTTCGGTGATCCGTTCTTCGCCTGACAGGGTGGAGACGGCCCTGGATGTCGTGCGCGTGAGCCGGAACCTGGAGCGGGTCGCCGACCTTGCCACAAACATCGCCGAAGAGGTCATTTTCGTCGCAGAAGCCCAGGTCGTCAAGCACAGCCCGCGTCCTGACCCGGGGACCTGAGTCTCCGGGAACCAGAATCTCTCTGGTAACCTGAATCTCCCCCCACCGATTGCATCGCACCCCAAAATGTGGTAATTTGCGGCAATCCGACGTTTCACGCTGTTTCACGCGCTGCCATCCTCCCGGACGCACGCACACTCCGGAGTTCCCTACGTGGGGCGGATCATCACGATAGCCAACCAGAAGGGCGGGGTGGGGAAGACCACCACTGCCGTGAACCTCTCCGCCTGCATCGCCGCTGCGGAGAAGAAGACCCTGCTCGTGGACGCCGACCCCCAGGCGAATGCGACGAGCGGCGTCGGGAGTCACAGCCTGCCGAAGGGCGCAGCGACCTACGAGGTGCTGGTCGGTGCCCTCCCCGCCGCGCGATGCCATCCTGCCGACCCAGATGCCGTTCCTCTCCGTGCTCCCCTCCCACATCAACCTGGTGGGCGCGGAAGTGGAGATGGTCGGACGTCGAAAGGCGGGAGCACAGCCTGCGGGAGGCGCTGGAGGCGATCACGGGACCAGTACGAATTCATCTTCATCGACTGCCCGCCTTCGCTCGGCCTCCTGACCCTGAACGCCCTCACCGCGGCGGACTCCGTCCTGATCCCGGTGCAGTGCGAGTACTACGCGCTCGAGGGGCTCGGGCAGCTGCTGAACACGATCAACATGGTGAAGAAGCAGTTGAACGAGAGGCTGGACATCGAAGGGGTGCTGCTGACGATGTTCGACGGCACGGCTGCGGCTCTCGAACCAGATCGTGGAGGAGGTGAAGAAGTACTTCGGCGAGAAGGTGTTCCGCGCCGTCGTCACGCAGGAACGTCCGCCTCAGCGAAGCGCCGAGCTTCGGCAAGCCCATCATCCTGTACGACGCGCGTCTCGACCGGCACGCAGGAACTACATGGACCTGGCGGAGGAGGTGCTGGCCAGAACAACAACCACCGGGTCATCATCCGCGACCGTCGAGGTGACCACGCATGTCTAAGACTCAAACTTGCGCTCGGCAGCGGACTCGCCTCGCTGATCCCCCGACGGCCGGCGGCCACGGCCCCGCCGCCGGAGCCGATGAGACGGCCGGCGGACGGGACGATCGCGGCGATCTCCGCTCGGACCTCATCGACCGGAACCCGTTCCAGCCCCGCGCCGATTTCGATCCCGGCCGCCCTGGACGAACTGAAGCGATCGATCCAGGAGAAGGGGATCATCCAGCCGATCACGGTCCGCGCGGGACGTCGACGGCTACCAGCTGATCTCCGGCGAACGGCGCGTCCGCGCCGCGCGCGAGGCGCGGGCTTCCGCAGATCCCGGCCTACATCATCGAGGTGAGCACGGACGAGGAGATGCTCGAACTCGCGCTGATCGAGAACCTCCAGCGCGAGCACCTCAACCCGATCGAGATCGCCATCTCGTACCGGCGGCTGATCGACGAGTGCGGCCTGACGCAGGAGGACGTGTCCCGGCGGATCGGCAAGGATCGGTCGACGGTCACCAATTTCCTCCGGCTCCTCAAGCTCCCGGAAGAGATCCAGCTCGCGGTCCGGCAAGGGGAGATCTGACGCACCGGGCATGCCCGGGCGCTCCTCGCGTTCGGAGGACGCCGCCAGCAGATGAGCTGCCTTCCGGAAGATCGTCGAACGCGGACTCTCCGTGCGTGAGGTGGAGGAACTCGTCCGCGACAGGTCTCCGGGGGGCGCGCCAGCGGGCGGGAACGGCCGCCACGGTGCACGCCTCCGGCGCCCTGACGGGCGGTGGAGGACCGGCTGCGGCGCCTGCTGGGGACAAAGGTGCAGGTCCGGCACGCACAGGGCAGGGAAGGGGGAGATCGTGATCGAGTACTATTCGGCCGACGATCTCGACCGGATCCTCGAGGTCTTTGAAGAGCTTCATCACCGATCACGCTAAGCAAAGGACAGCACGCACATGGAACGTACCGTTGTCTCCACCCCGAACGCCCCTGCGGCGATCGGACCGTACAGCCAGGGGATCGTGGCGCAGGGAACCATGGTCTTCACCGCCGGCCAGGTCGGGATTCGACCCCGCCACAGGAGCGCTGGTGGCCGGGGACGTCAAGACGCAGACGCGCCGCGCCCTCGAGAACGTGAAAGCGATCCTGGAGAAGGGGGGGGCGACGCTGCAGAGCGTCGTCAAGACCACGGTATTCCTGAAAGAGATGGGGGAATTCGCGGCGATGAACGAGGTGTACGCGGAGTTCTTCCCGGCACCCGCCCCCGCGCGGTCCACGGTCGAAGTGGCCAGATTGCCCAGAGACGCACGCGTGGAGATCGAGGCGATCGCTGTCGTGGAGCGGCGATAGCCCATGGGGAACCGGCGTGTGATCCTCGGTGCTCTGCTCTGCGCGCTGTGCGCCGGGACAGGCTCCGCGCAGGACACACGTTCCGTTGCGGAGGCGGACTCGACTCGCCAGGCGGAAAGATCCTCGCCCTCAAGGATACCACGAAGGACGGCCGACCGGAACCACGATCGACCACGACCGCCATCCTGCTCTCCGCGGCACTGCCGGGAGCGGGACAGGTGTACAACGGCTCCTACTGGAAGGCGCCGTTGGTGTTCGGTCTGGGCGTCTACCTTGTCGCGGAGGTCGTCGATAATAACAAGAAATACCAATCCTATCGCGACCAGTACACCGCCAGCCAGACCCCGGAAGACCCTGATGGTGACACCTACCTGCTGAAGCTGCGTGATTTCTATGTGTCCAACCGCGATACCTACGCGTGGTATTTCGTGATCTTCTATGTGCTGAACCTGGTCGACGCCTACGTGGATGCGAGCCTCTCGGGGTTCGACGTCGGCGGCGATCTCTCGTTCCGGGCAATGCCTGTGCCGACAGTGCAGTTCCGACTGCGTCTGCCCTGAGGGCCGGGGTCGCCGCGGAGGCGCGGTCGCAGAAAACGAAGAGAGTTCCATTCGGAGAAACCCTCATGCTCAACTATATCTGGGTCAGCCTGGTCCTCATCGGGATCCTGGTCGCCGCAGGGAACGATATCTGGGACGAGGCCACGAACCCATACCGCAACGGCCTCACCGTGACCGGGACCATGGAGATCCGCAAGTCTCCGACGCCGCTGCGCGAAACCTGGGAAGGAGACCTGGTGATACCCGCGGCGGACTTCAATGCCTTCTACGGCAAGCAGCTTGCTGCGTCCGAGATCCGTCAACAGGTGGTCGTGTTCCAGGCGGAGGGAAGACCGGGTCCCGTGCAGCTGCCCGTGGGGGAGGCGATGCCCGGACTGTGGAAGGAGATGAGCAAGGCCGGCGCGGCAAAGGAGCGGCTGACGGGCAAGATCGCAGCGTGGACGCTCGGGGAGGACGGTCGATCGGCCCGGGTCGGGATCGTCCTCGAACCGATCCGCTTCGTGAAGATGAAGGCGGTCACCCAGGCGGCACTGGAGTACGCGACCACCGCGGTGAACATCGCGCTCGGACTGATCGGGATCATGGCGCTCTGGCTCGGGGTGATGAGGGTCGCCGAGGAGGCGGGCATGCTGAAGGTGCTCACGCGCTGGCTCACTCCCGTGACCCGCAGGCTCTTCCCGGATGTGCCCCCGGACCATCCGGCCGTGGGGGCGATGATCATGAACATTGCGGCCAACATGCTCGGTCTCAGCAATGCCGCCACCCCCATGGGGCTGAAGGCGATGGAGGAGTTGAACAAGCTGAACCCCAAGGTGGGCACCGCATCCAACGCCATGGTGACGTTCCTCGCGATCAACACGGGCGGGCTGATCCTGATCCCCGCCACGGCGATCGCCGTCAGGGCCGCTGCGGGTTCCACCAACCCCGGCATCATCATCGGGACCTCGATCGTGGGAGCTGGCGTCGCGACGATCGCCGGCGTGGTGGCGTCGAAACTGCTCCAGCGGTTGCCGCGGTACAAAAAAGCCATGGAGGTGTGACATGGGAGAGCTCCTGAAGACGTTCATCAACGTCCTGGCCGTCATCGCGGTTCCGTTCATGTTCTTCGCGTTCCTCGGCTGGGGCGTGTACAAGAAGGTCAAGGTCTATGAAGTGTGCGTGGAGGGGGCCAAGGAGGGGTTCAACGTGGCGATCCGGATCATTCCCTACCTGGTGGCGATGCTGGTGGCGATCGGCATCTTCCGGGCGAGCGGAGCGCTGGAACTGCTGACCACGGTCCTGGCCCCGGTCACGAGCCTGATCAAGATGCCTCCGGAGGTTCTGCCGATGGCCTTCCTCCGTCCGCTCTCCGGGAGCGGTTCCCTCGGTTTCATGACGGAACTGATGAAGGTGCACGGCCCGGATTCTCCCATCGGGATCATGGTCTCCACGATGTACGGAAGCTCGGAAACCACGTTTTACGTCCTGGCGGTCTATTTCGGCACGGTGGCGGTGAAGGACACCCGGCATGCAGTACCGACAGGGCTCATCGCCGACGCAGCCGGGATGCTCGCGGCGGTCTGGATCGTGAACCTGCTCTTCAGGTAGGAGGCCTTCCTTGCTTTTCAGGCCTCTCATGGGTATCTTTTTTTGCTTTCCGCTCTTTTTTCCCTGTGTCTTTGCCTATGATCCGCCGCCCTGACGGCGCCCCCCCGGCCCGGAGACTTCCAGGGTCCTGCGGGTGCCGGCCGGCTGCTGTGCCGTTTCAATGCGGAAGACGTATCGGGAACCATCTCTGTCAGGGTCTGCCATGCATCTCTTGAACACACTCGTCGTCGCCAGCCTCCCGCTGATCCCCAAGCCCGTGGTCCGCTTCTTCGCCGGCCGGTACATCGCCGGCGAGACCATCCGGCACGCGATCGACACGGTCCGCCAGCTGAACAGTGAGGGGGCGTGTGCGACGCTGGACGTGCTGGGGGAGGACATCACCACGCGGGAGGAGGCTGTGGCGTCGCGCGAGCAGTCCAACGAGGTGCTGCACACCATCGCGCGGGAGAAACTGGACTCCAACCTCTCCATCAAGCTCACCTCCCTCGGACTGAAGATCGACAGGGAATTCTGCCGCGAGAACGTACGGGAGATCCTCAAGGTCGCGGCAGGGTACGGGATCTTCGTGCGATTCGACATGGAGGATTCCACCTGCACCACCGACACCATCGAGACGTTCCGCGCACTTCACCGCGATTTCCCGCAGACCGGCATCGTCCTGCAATCCTACCTGCACCGGACCGGGGAGGACGCCCGACAGCTGGTGGCCGACAAGGTGAATTTCCGCCTCTGCAAGGGGATCTACAAGGAGCGCAAGGAGATCGCCTTTCAGTCGCGCGCGGAGGTCCAGCAGAGCTACCTCCGCCTGCTCGAGCTCATGCTCAAGGGGGGCTGCTACGTGGGGATCGCCACGCATGATTCGGTCCTGGTGGACGGTGCGCTGGCGATGATCCGGACGATGGGCCTGGCGAAGGACCGTTACGAGTTCCAGATGCTGCTCGGGGTGCGGCCGGAGCTGCGCCGGAGCCTGGTGCGGGACGGACACAAGGTCCGCCTGTATGTGCCCTTCGGTGAACACTGGTACGGGTACTCCCTGCGCCGCTTCAAGGAGAACCCGGAGGTGGCCGGATATGTCTTCAAGGCATTGTTCAAGCTGAACAAATAGTACATCCACTTCACCATCAAGGAGTGAGTATGGCAGAGGGCAAATTCAAGCCGTATGTTCCCGCCGAGACGGACATGAAGGAGTTCACGGTCCGCGCGCTGGTGATCGGCCTCATCATGGCGGTGGTGCTCGGAGCGGCCAACGCCTACCTCGGGCTGAAGGCCGGCATGACCATCGCCGCCACGTATCCTGCGGCGGTCATCGGGATGGCGGTGCTCCGTCTGATGCGGGGCTCGATCCTGGAGGAGAATTTCGCCCGGACGGTGGGCTCCATCGGCGAGTCCGTGGCCGCCGGCGCGATCTTCACGATCCCCGCGTTCCTGATCGCCGGGATCTGGACGGAGTTCTGGTCGTTCCAGAACTACCTCGTTGCTTCGGCGATCATGTTCGTCGGCGGCATGGTCGGGATCCTGTTCGTGACGATCCTCCGCAGGGTGATGGTGGAAGACAAGGACCTTCCGTTCCCCGAGTCCGTGGCCGCGGCCGAGATCCACAAGGCCGGTCAGGGGGGCGGGACCGGCGCGAAGTTCCTCTTCTTCGCCATGGGGCTCGGAGCGTTCATCCAGGCCTGCAAGCAGCTGCTGGTGTTCGCCGCTTCCTGGGAGAAGTTCGTGCCGTTCCTGGCCAAGAAGATCACCTTCAACAACGGTGCGTCGGTGCAGGCGGGCGGCGGCGCGTTGCTGAGCACCCCCGGGGTGAGCCCCGCCTACATGGGGGTCGGCTATATCATCGGACCGCAACTCGCGGCGCTCAACTTCACCGGTGGGCTGCTGGCGTGGGGACTCTTCGTTCCGCTGCTCCTCTATTTCCTCGGTCCCGAGCTCGCGGCGTCGCTTCAGGCGGCAGGCAAGGACGTCACCCTGGACGCCACATGGCAGGGGATGGCCACGCAGGTCTGGCGCGCCATCGTCCGCCCGATCGCGATCGGCGGCATGCTCATGAGCGCGGCCTTCACGCTGTTCCGGATGCGCAAGAGCCTCGGTTCCGGGCTCAGCCGGGCGGTCGGTGACGTCAGGAAAGCCAGGGTGGAGGTCGGTCAGGTCGCCCGCTTCGAACGGGATCTGCCGTTCAAGTGGGTGTTCATCGGCGTCAGCCTCGCGGCCGTCGCCACGTTCGCGATCTACCAGTGGTTCGCCGGCGACATCGTGGCGGCCCTGGTGGCCACCGTGGTGATGATCGTCGCCGGGTTCTTCTTCGCCGCGGTATCGGGAAACCTGGTCGGACTCATCGGATCGAGCAACAATCCGATCAGCGGGCTGACGATCTCCACCCTCATCGTTGCCGCCCTCCTGATGGTGGCCCTGGGTGTCCATGGAATGCCCGGCGTGTCGGCCGTCCTCGGTGTCGCCGCCGTGATCTGCGTCGCCGCGGCCGTGGCCGGCGAGATGCTCCAGGACCTGAAGGTCGGCCACATCCTCGGCGGAACGCCGTGGAAGATGCAGGTGGGCGATATGTTCGGGGTGCTGCTGGCCTCCGCCGTGATGTTCTTCCCGCTCCTGGTCCTCCACGAGGGGGACATCAAGCTGGGGGGCACGGGGCTCGGCGGACAGACATACTCCGCGCCCCAGGCGAGCCTGATGGCCATTCTTGCCACCGGCATCGTGGGCGGGGATATGGCGTGGCCGCTGATCATCGTGGGGATCCTGATGGCGGTCGGGTTCATCCTGGTGAAGGTGAAGAGCCCGATGCTCGTCTGCGTGGGGATGTATCTCCCCCTGGAGACCTCGTTTGCGATCTTCATCGGCGGGCTCATCAAGGGACTTCTGGACAAGATCGCGCGCGTCCCGTTCGCTGAATGCCGCGCAGAAAGCGCGGACGGAAAACAACGGTGTGCTCATTGCGGCGGGGCTGATCGCCGGCGAAGCGTTGATCGGCCTTCTCTTCGCGCTGTTTGCGGTGATCGAAGTGCCGTATGACCAGTGGCTCCCGGGGCTGTTGCCGTCGGTGTTCCCGATGCCCTTCCTGGTCAGCACGCTGGTCTTTGTGCTGGTGGGCTATGTGCTCATCCGCACGCCGCTGAACAATGCCGGACGTCCGGAAGACCCCGCGCCGCCCAGCGCGATGATGTAGGAGACCTCGTGGCAGGAGAAGCCAAGAACCTGTTCGCCCTGCGGCCACAGCGCGCGGTGGAATGGGAACCCACGCAGGACGGCCGTATCGCCCTGATCGTTCCCCGGTTCCGCGCGCGCCTGCTGGCGAGGTTTCTCCTGCCCCGGTTGAAGCGTCCCGACTTTCGTGTCAGGCTGGACGAGATCGGAAGCCATGTGTGGGACCGGTGTGACGGAACGGCCACCGTGCTCGACCTCGCCGCATCCGTCTGGCAGAAGTTCGGCGGCGACCGCGACGGGATCGACGAGCGTGTGTCGGCGTTCGTCCTCGGGCTTGCACGCGAAAAGTATGTGACGATGCTGGACGGCAGGGAAGAACCGCCGGCCACATGAGCGCAACAGGATCCACCTAAGGAGAGAGTCATGGCGAATGCACTGGAAGGACTGAAGCCGGAACTGTTGTGGAAGTATTTCGGTGAGATCGCGAAGATCCCCCGGGGATCGAAGAACGAGGCCGCGATCACGAAGTACGTGGCGAACCGGGCCAGGGAGCTGGGCCTCGCGGTGAAGGTCGACAAGTTCGGGAATGTCGCGGTCAAAAAACCCGCAACGCCCGGGCGCGAGCAGGTGGGAAGCATCTGTCTGCAGGGTCACCTGGACATGGTCTGCGAGAAGAACAAGGACAAGGTCCACAACTTCACGAAAGACCCGATCGAGATCGTCCGCTCGGGGAACATGCTCATGGCGAACGGGACCACGCTGGGGGCCGACAACGGCGTCGCCGTGGCGACGAACCTGGCGATCATGGAGGACACGTCGCTGGCCCACGGGCCGCTCGAGTTCCTGTTCACCGTTGACGAGGAGACCGGCCTGACCGGCGCCAACAATCTGGGGCAGGACTTCATCGAAAGCCGGACGCTGATGAATCTGGACTCCGAAGAGGAGGGAGCGGTCTACGTCGGGTGCTCGGGGGGGAAAGGGACGATCGGCACGTGGAAGCTGAAGCTCGAACCTTCTCCCGCAAAGAGCCTGGCAGGGATCCTGAAGGTGGCGGGTCTCAAGGGAGGCCATTCCGGCCTGGAGATCGACAAAGGCCGTGGGAACTCCATCAAGATCCTCGCCCGTGTCCTGATGGCGCTGGACCCGCTGGGGTGCAGGATGGCGTCGGTCGAGGGTGGAGACAAGCACAACGCCATCCCTCGCGAGGCCGAGGCGCTGGTCTTTGTGCCGGCGAAGGCGTGGGACGATGCGATGGTCGCGGTCATGAAGTTGCACCAGACCGTCAGCGCGGAGCTGGCGTCCGTGGAACCGGACCTCGCGGTCACCCTGACGCTGAAGAAGGGGATCAAGAAAGGCAAGGTGTTCGCCAGGCCGCTCCAGAAAGCCCTGCTCAGGACCATCTCCGCGATGCCCCACGGCGTGGTCAAGATGAGCGCCGACATCCCCGGACTGGTCGAGACCTCCACCAACGTGGCATCGATCCACACGCTGAAGAACACGGTGGTGCTGGCCACCAGCCAGCGAAGTTCGGTCGCCTCGGAGATCGAGGAGATCTGCCAGAGCGTCGCCTCGGTGTTCGTGCTGGGTGGAGCGGACGCGAAGCACAACGAAGGCTATCCCGGCTGGAAGCCGAATCTGGAATCGGCGATCCTCAAGACCGCCAAGGCGACCTATGCGCGGCTATACGGCCGCGAGCCCCACGTCAAGGCGATCCATGCCGGGCTCGAGTGCGGGATCATCGGCGAGAAATACCCGGGGATGGACATGGTCTCGTTCGGCCCGACGCTGGAGGGGGTCCACTCGCCGGACGAGAAGATCCACATCGATACGGTCGAGAAGTACTGGGCATTCCTCGTGGAGATCCTCAAAAGCGCCCGCTAGGTCGTACGAGATGCGTACCACCCACCATCGAAGCGCCGGTCCTGTTGTGGCCGGCGTTTCGTTCTCCGGTCCGCAGGAAAATGTGGTCCGCATATGTTATATTGGCGCCATACGCCGCGGGCCTACGTCCCGGCACGCTGACATCGGAAGACCGATCCCATGACCGATACACCCGGAGTCCGAACGCCCCCCCCGCGCTGGTATCGATGGACCGTGCTGGTGCTGATCAGTTTTGCCATGTTCGGCAACTACTACATCTACGACAGCATCAGTCCTCTCGCCGATATCCTGAAGGCACAACTCGGGTTCTCGGATGCGAACATCGGGCTGCTGAATGCCATCTACAGCATCCCGAACATCTTCATGGTGCTGATCGGAGGGGTGATCATCGACCGGATCGGCACGAAGCGGTCGACGCTGCTGTTCGCCCTCCTCTGCCTGGTCGGGGCGGGGATCACCGTGACGACCGGCACGCTGGAGGTCATGGCTGCAGGACGGCTGGTGTTCGGACTCGGTGCGGAGTCGCTCATCGTGGCGGTGACCACCGCGATCGCGAAGTGGTTCCGGGGGAAGGAGCTCAGTTTCGCCTTCGGTGTCAACCTCACGATCGCCCGGCTGGGGTCGTTCGCAGCCCTGAATTCGCCATCATGGGCATCAAGCCTCTACGATTCCTGGCGGGCGCCGCTGTTCATCTCGGTCGCTGCGGGGGTCGTGTGTGTCGCCGGCGCTGTGCTCTACTGGATCATGGAGGACCGCTCGGTCCGCCGGTATGATCTGGGAGAAGCCGGGGCGACCGACAAGCTCGTGTTCACCGACCTGTTCAAATTCGGGACCTCCTTCTGGTACATCGTCGCCCTGTGCATCACGTTCTACTCGGCGATCTTCCCGTTCCAGACCTTCGCGGTGAAGTTCTTCATGGAGGCGCACGGAACCTCGCGGGAGCTGGGGGGGTTCCTCTCCAGCATGCTGACGCTCTTTGCGATGATCGCCACGCCGCTGTTCGGGCTGCTGGTCGACAGAGTGGGCAAGCGCTCCCTCTTCATGATGTTCGGTTCCGCCCTGCTGGTCCCGGTCTATCTGCTCATGGCGTATTCGCGGGTGTCGCTGTATGTGCCGATGGCGATGATGGGGGTCGCCTTTTCCCTGATCCCGGCCGTGATGTGGCCTTCGGTGGCCTACATCGTCGGGCAGTCCCGCCTGGGAACGGCGTACGGTCTGATGACGCTGATCCAGAATATCGGACTTGCGGGATTCAATCTGCTCATCGGCTGGGCGAACGATGTGTCCGGTGCCAGTGCCGCGCACCCCGAGGGCTACACGCTCGGGATGTGGTTCTTCTCGATCCTCGGCATCCTCGGGTTGATCTTCGCCGCGTTGCTCCGCCGGAACGAAATGGGCCCGAACGCCCATGGGCTCGAGACGATCACTGTGGGAGCGCCGGACCGGACCGGCGGTTGACCGGTTACCTGTCACAATGAGGCTGATGTGGCCGACGTGAACATCCTTCTTCTGGAGGCGGATCCTTCCTCCGCGGTCCTGATCGCGACTGAACTCGGGCGCTCCGGGCTCCCCCACACCCTGCGGGTGGCCGCAGGGTGGGGACAGGTAGCGGCACAGGAACCTTCTCCTGATGTGGTCATTGCCGGGACCCGACCGGCCGGGGAAGGGGCTGTGGACCTTCTCCGACGGCTCCGGGAGTCCCTCCCGCAGCTGCCGGTCGTCGCGGTCGCGGATGCGGCCGGGGCGGCCCTGCTGACTGACTCCGGCTTTCCGTATGTCGTCGACCGGGCGGACCTGGGCGGCCTTGTTCCGGCCATCACACAGGCGCTGACCGCTCCGCGCGAGCCCGCTCCGCAAGATGCACAGGGAACTCCTCCGGCCGCTCCGTCAGGCGATCCGCTGTTCAAGAGGGTCGTGGAAGCCAGCGCGGACCTGATCGTGGTGCTGGACCGCGAAGGGAAGAGGATCTACGCGAACCCCGCGTACGGCGGGGTGCTGGACGATCCCGAGGCGCTGGTCGGCACGGTCTCGTTCGACGACGTCCACCCCAACGACCGTGACCGGATCCGCCAGCTATTCCTGGAGACCGTACAAAGCGGCAACGGGCAGCGGACGGACTACCGGCTGATGGACGGGCAGGGAAACACCAGGGTCATCGAGTCGCAGGGGAACGTCCTTCGAAACGCGGATGGTGAAGTGGAACGGGTGATGGTCCTCTCCCGGGATGTCACCGCGAAGCGGCGCTCGGAAGAATCGCTCCAGAACCTCGTGGCGGGGACCTCGTCCGTGACCGGGGAGAAGTTCTTCGTCGCGCTGGTCCGCCACCTCGCGAGGAGCCTCGGCGTACGGTATGCGCTGGTCTCCGAGTGCGTGAATGCCATGCGCGACCGGGTGCGCGCGATCGCCTACTGGGCGAACGAGCGGTGGGTCCCCTCGTTCGAATACGACGTGCGCGACACGACCTGCGAAGGAGTGATCAAGGAGGGGCGCCTCTTCACCTTCCCGGACCGGGTGCAGGAGCTCTTCCCGAAGATGGAAGCCCTGAAAGCGATGAACGCGGTATCGTACATGGGGATCCCGCTCTTCGGGGGATCCGAGGAACCGGTGGGTCATCTCTTCATCATGGACGACAAGCCTCTTGCGGATCATGGGCGGATCAAGTACATCCTCAGCCTTTTCGCCGCCCGCGCGTCCGTGGAGCTCGAACGGATGCGCTCGCAGAAGGCCCTCAAGGAAGCGGAGATCCGGTTCAGGACCGCGGTGGAGGCCACCAGGGACTGCGTGATCGTCACCGACGTGCACGAGATCATCACGTATGCCAATCCCGCGATGCTCGAGTTGTGCGGGTACGTCTGGAAAGAGATCGCGGGGAAACTCTTCTTCTCGCTCCTGCTGCCGGAAGAGGACTGGCAGCAGTCGCAGATCCGCACCGAGCAGCGGATGAAGGGGGAGTCGGAGGAGTACGACATCCGGCTCAAGCGGAAGGACGGAACGCTGGTCAATGCGCGCGTCCATGCTCTTCCATCGTACGACGATGCGCATGCCGTCTGCGGCGTCATCGGGCTCATCCGGCCGCTCCCTGCCTGAGACCACGTCGTTTTCCTCGGTATTTCTCTGCGGCCTTCCCGTCTGGGCCGCAGGGTCGTAGAACCGCCGAATTCCCGCCGGATTGGCCACTCATTCAGTTCCCGATTCAACCGGAAAAATCCGAAAAATGGGTATTGACAAGGGGGAAACTGTATAGTATCTTCGTACAAGTTTGCGAATATCCAAGAAGATGCTAAAACCCTGGGGGGGGTATGCACATTCGGCGAGAGCTTTTTGAGATGTTTTTCATGAATCGGATTCCCCGCAGCGGGTTCACCCTCGACGAATCAAGTGAGGCGGGATCCCCGCCGAGTACCCAATCCCAGCCTCCGGGCGGCCACTGGCTGGACGCCGGAACCCATCCCGGGCCTTCTTCACCAGCCGAGTCGGTGAGATCCCCGCTGGATGGGGTCCTGGGCCACGACCGGTTTTGAGCGATCACAGCACAATGATGATCCCAGGAGCCGGGATGCAGGACCTTGAGAACGAAGAGACCCGGCATTTCATAGAATCGGAGATCCAGCGCCTGCTCCGGCGAGCCGCGCTCCCCGCCGGTATGTCGGGGGACGATCCCGGCGCCCCGACCATGAACGACCTCCGCCGGCGGCTTGAGGTCATGCGCTCTGCCCTCGACCGCGTCAGCGAAGGGTCGAAAGGGATCTGTGTCTTCTGTGGTCGCGAGATCCCGGTGAGCGGGCTCACGCCGTCGGGACACTGGCACCTCTGTTCCACCTGCGCCCCCTACTACGCACGCGAGCTCTGATCCCGCGACAGGTTGATCCGTTCCCGTCTGTTCCGCTACGCCACATCCCCCGCGAAAGCATCGTTCCCCCCGCTTTTGTATATTTCCGCATGGAGGTGCCATGACGATCTTTCTGCTCTCGATCATTTTTCTCGGTGTCTCGCCCCCCCCCGATAGCACGGCGCGGCTGATGGAGTATCATCTCCTCCGGTATCCGCATCTCCGGGTGCAGGACGCCTACAAGATGCTCTACCAGGGTGAATTCGGCATCGGGCATTTACTGGGTGACGGCCAGGGAGCGCGCCGGTACCTGCTGGAGGAACTCGCGACGATGGACACCGCCGACCGGGGGGAAGAGCTTCTCGAACCTGTCTCGCCGGACGGTGAAATGGTCCGTGTGAACCTCCGGCCGTTCAGACGCCTCGGCCACTCTCCGGAAGCGCTGCTCGGGGCGATGCTCGCCACCGTGGCAGAAACGAAAGGGGACACCGCCCGCTTCGTCTCGGTCTGGGACGAGTTCGCACGGCTCGCCCGGAACGGACCGTTCAGCGCTGAGGAACTCCGCGCGTGGGACGAACGGGTGCGGCGGCGGGACCTCCCGGTGGCTCACCACTCTCCTGAGTATGTCCGGGAGTACCTCCCCGCCTACCGCGTCTGCCGGCGCTCGGCGATCAGGAACGCACTCTCTTCCGGGGGGGAGGGGGCCGGTGAGTACCTACCACATCGAATCGGAGTTCGTGCCGCGCGGGGACCAGCCGCAGGCCATCAAGGAACTGATCGAGGGGGTGCGGCGCGGCGACCGCCATCAGACCCTGCTGGGGGTCACGGGGAGCGGCAAGACCTTCACGATCTCCAACGTCATTGCCGGGTTCGACAAACCGGTCCTGGTGATGTCGCACAACAAGACCCTTGCCGCCCAGCTCTACAGCGAATTCAAAGGGTTCTTCCCGAAGGACCGGGTGGAATTCTTCATCAGCTATTACGACTACTACCAGCCCGAGGCGTACGTCCCGTCGACCGACACGTACATCGCCAAAGACGCGAGCATCAATGACGAGATCGACCGCCTGCGGCTCCGCGCCACCAGCGCGCTCATGAGCGGGGACAAGAACGTGATCGTGGTCGCCTCCGTGAGCTGCATCTACGGCATCGGCGCCCCGGAGGAATGGGCGGGACAGCTGGTGGTGGTCCGGAAAGGGGATCGGATCGACCGCAACACCCTGCTCCGGAAGCTGCTCAATATCCACTACACGCGGAACGATTTCGAGTTCGTCCGCGGGACCATGCGCGTGCGCGGCGACGTGGTGGAGGTCATCCCGGCCTACGAGAACGAGGAGGCCCTGCGGCTGTCGTTCTTCGGTGACGAGATCGAGCGGATCTCCTATATCAACAGGGTGGACGGGGCGCTGCTGGGAGAAACGGACTATCGAGGTCATCTATCCGGCCAAGCAGTTCGTGACCTCGCGCGAGACCCTGGAGCGATCCATCCATGGGATCGAGGTGGAACTGGAAGAACGGCTGGAGGCGCTGCGGGCGGCCAACAAGCTGGTCGAGGCGCAGAGGCTGGAGCAGCGGACCCGCTTCGACGTGGAGATGCTCCGGGAGGTCGGCTACTGCTCCGGGATCGAGAACTACTCCCGCCACATCGCGGCGCGCCCCCCGGGCTCCCGGCCCGCCTGCCTGCTGGACTACTTCCCCGACGACTTCCTCGTCATCATCGACGAATCTCACGTCACCGTCCCGCAGATCGCCGGAATGTACCACGGCGACCGGTCCCGAAAGACCACCCTCGTGGAGTACGGGTTCCGGCTCCCCTCGGCCCTGGACAACCGGCCGCTGACGTTCGAGGAGTGGGAGGAGATCGTCCCGCAGGTCATCTATCGTGAGCGCCACGCCCGGCGACTACGAGCTGCGCAGGTCACAGGGGGTCGTGGTGGAACAGGTCATCCGTCCGACCGGTCTTGTCGACCCGCCGGTGGAGGTGCGGGCCGTGAAGAACCAGATCGACGACCTGCTCGGGGAGATCCGGCAACGTGCCGGGCGCGGGGAGAGAGTGCTGGTGACCACCCTGACGAAGAGGATGGCCGAGGACCTGACCGAATACCTCAAGGACATCGGTGTCCGCGTCCGCTATATCCACTCCGAGGTGGATGCGCTGGAGCGGGTGGAGATCCTCCGGGACCTGCGGCTGGGCCAGTTCGACGTGGTGGTGGGGGTCAATCTCCTGCGCGAGGGGCTGGACCTTCCGGAGGTGTCGCTGGTGGCGATTCTGGACGCCGACAAGGAAGGGTTCCTCCGCTCCGAAAAGAGCCTGATCCAGACCGCCGGGCGGACAGCAAGGAACCTCAACGGGAAGGTCATCCTGTATGCGGACACCGTGACCGGTTCCATGCGGCGTATGATGGACGAGACGGCCAGGAGGCGGGAGAAGCAGGAAGCGTACAACCTCGAGCATGACATCACTCCCGAGACGGTCACGAAGACCGTGAACGAGGTTCTGGCCGCAACGGCCGTGGCGGACGTGAAGGCGCAGCGGGATGCGCGCCGGGACCGTTCGCGGATGCCGAAGGTGGCGGAGAACGTGGTCCGCTACCTGACCCCGGACCAGCGGAAGGATCTCGTGGAGGAGATCCGGGCGGAGATGGTGAAGGCGGCCAAGGATCTGGAATTCGAGCGCGCCGCGCAATTGCGCGACGAACTTCAGAAGCTGGAAGCCGTGGTGGCCTCGACCCCGCAGAGAAAGCCGTAGGTGCCGGATGGTGGCCGCACGGCTCGTCGCGCCATTGCTCGATTTCCTGTTCCCCCCGGTCTGCCTCGCCTGCGGCCGCAGGCGGGGATCCCGTACCTCGCGCGTGTGCGAGGCCTGCTGGAGCGCGATCGAAGCGGTGGATGAACGTTCCCCGCTCTTCGCCGGCACCGCGGGGACCTTGTGCTCCGCAGGGGACGTCACCGCGCTGTTCGCGGCATTCGTGTTCGAGAAGGATGGTCCCCTGCGGCCGTTGCTCCACGCGCTCAAGTACGGCGGGAACACCGCGGTGGGCGAGGAACTCGGGGCCGCGCTGGGCCGCAAGATCGCCTCGGCCCCGTGGGCGCCGCGTCTCACCGGCATCGTTCCCGTTCCGCTCCACCGCGCGAAGCAACGGGAACGGGGGTTCAACCAGGCGGAGATCATCGCCCGCGCGGTGGCCGCGATCCTGGGGGTCGGGAACCCTGCCCGGCATTCTGGTCCGGGCCAGGCATACCGCCACCCAGACGCATCTGGGGGCGGCCGAACGGAGCGCGAATGTGGCGGGGGCATTTGCGATGATCCCGGGAGGCAGCCGTCGGTCCAGGAGACCGCCTCCTGCTGGTGGACGACGTGGTGACCACCGGCGCCACGATGGGCGAGGCCGCCCGGGTGCTTTCCGCCGCGGGCGTGGCGGAGTGCTACGCGGGCGCGGTGGCCATCGCTGCCCTCTGATTGACATTCGCCGCACTTCTTTCTACATTGCTACGATTTCCCAGTATTCGCCTGCACTACAACCACGCGCACAGCTCACACGGAGGATGAATCATGGCAATTCAGATCGGTCTGAACGGGTTCGGCAGGATCGGGCGCCTCGTGCTTCGCCGCATGATCCAGGACGGCGGGTTCAACGTCGTCGCCATCAACGATATCACCGACGCGAAGACCCTGGCGTATCTGTTCAAGTACGACTCGGTCCATGGCGTGTATCCGGGCAAGGTCTCCCACGCCGAGGGGGCCATCATCGTCGACGGGAAGCAGATCAAGGTCCTCGCGGAAAAGGACCCCTCGAAGCTGCCGTGGAAGGATCTCGGGGCCGACATCGTGGTGGAAGGGACCGGTGTGTTCACCAGCCGCGAGAAGCTCCAGATGCACGTCACCGCCGGCGCGAAAAAGGTCCTCCTGACGGCCCCGGCGAAGGACGAGATCGATGCGACGATCGTCATGGGCGTGAACGACGACGAACTGACCGGCAAGGAGGTCTTCCTGTCGAACGCCTCCTGCACCACCAACTGCCTGGCCCCGATGGTCAAGGTGCTGCACCAGGACATTCGGGGTCGAGCAGGGATTCATGACGACGATCCACTCGTACACGAACGACCAGCGCGTCCTCGACCTGCCCCACAAGGACCTGCGCCGTGCCCGTGCCGCAGCCCTGTCGATCATCCCCACCACCACCGGTGCCGCGCGCACGGTCGGCAAGGTGATCCCGGAACTGAAGGGGAAACTGGACGGGTTCTCGCTCCGCGTGCCGACGCCCGACGCCTCCATCACCGACTTCGTGGCGATCCTCAAGAAGCCGGCGACGAAGGACGAGGTCAATGCGGCCATGAAGAAGGCGGCAGAAGGACCGATGAAGGGGATCCTCGAATACACCGAGGAAGAGCTGGTCTCGACCGACATCATCGGGAACGCGCACTCCTGCATCTTCGACTCGAAGCTGACGATGGCCAGCGGGAACATGATCAAGGTGTTCGGCTGGTACGACAACGAGTGGGGTTTCTCCTGCCGCGTGATCGACCTGATCAAGAAGATCGCCTGAGGCGTGCGCCATGCAGACCCTGACACTCGATGATGTGCTGCTGCGGGGCAAGAAGGTCCTGATCCGCGTGGACTTCAACGTGCCGATGACGCCGGACCTGAAGATCGCCGATGACAAGCGGATCGTCGAATCGCTCGCCACCGTCCGCAAGGTCCTCAGCGACGGCGGCTCGGCGATCCTGATGAGCCACCTGGGCAGGCCCAAGGGGAAACCCACCGTGGAGTTCTCCCTGAAACCGGTGGCCGAACACCTGGGGATCCTCCTGAACATCCCCGTGAAGTTCGCGACGGACTGCGTGGGCAAGCCGGCGCGTGACCTGGTCGCGACGCTGAAGCCGGGGGAATGCCTCATGCTGGAGAACCTCCGGTTCCACGCCGAGGAGGAAAAGAACGACGAGGCCTTCGCGCGCGAGCTGGCTGCGCTGGGGGACGTCTACGTCAACGACGCCTTCGGTTCGGCCCACCGTGCGCACGCCTCCACGGAGGGGATCACCCACTTCGTGAAACCCGCCGTCGCGGGCTACCTGATGCGCAAAGAGATCGAGTACCTCAGCCGCGCCGTGACCGAATCCCGCCGTCCGTATGTGGCCATCCTCGGCGGGGCCAAGATCTCCGGAAAGATCGACGTCATCAAGAACCTGCTGCCGAAGATCGACGCCATCGTGATCGGCGGCGGCATGGCGTTCACGTTCTTCCAGGCGCAGGGGATGGAGATCGGCGACTCGCTGGTGGAGCAGGAGAAGCTGGGCCTCGCACGCGAACTGCTGGAGGATATGAAGGCCCAGCACAAGCGGTTCATCCTTCCGGTCGATTGCGTCGTGGCCGACAAATTCGACAACGACGCGCATCGCAAGGTGGTCCCGGTGAGCAGGATCCCCCAGGGATGGCGGGGTCTGGATATCGGCCCGGAAACCGTGAAGATCATCAACATGGAGGTGCGGCGCGCGAAAACGATCGTCTGGAACGGCCCGATGGGCGTGTTCGAGATGCCCAACTTCGCGAACGGAACGCTCGAAGTGGCGCGGCTGCTCGCCGAAGCCACCAAGGCGGGGGCGACCACGATCGTCGGCGGAGGGGATTCCGCGGCGGCCATCGCCCAGGCGGGTTTCGACAGCCAGGTGTCCCACGTTTCGACCGGTGGCGGCGCCTCCCTCGAGTTCCTGGAAGGCCGGGTGCTCCCCGGGGTTGCGGCGCTCGATACCCGGTGAACTTCCGGACCCATTCCGGTGTTGTAGATGAAAAGACGCCTTTGCGTGGGGGAAAAGACCGATGTCATCGTATGAGACCCAGCGGACTTCGTATTATCGTCCGGCATTCTTTGGAGGGTTCGGTCTTTTCCCCCCGGTGATCAAGGGCCTGCTGGCCAGCAACGTCGTCCTCTGGTTCCTGTTCGGCTTCCTGCTCCCCCCGTTCACGTACCACGGCGTGCCGGTATTCGCCCTCTTCACGGAATACCTGGCGCTGTGGCCCATCGGCACGCATTTCTTCCCCTGGCAACTCCTGACCTATATGTTCCTGCACGGGGGATTCTGGCACCTCTTCCTGAACATGCTCGTTCTCTGGATGTTCGGGGTGGAGCTGGAGTACACCTGGGGCTCACGGAAGTTCCTGATCTACTATCTGCTGTGCGGACTGGGGGGAGGCATCATGAATCTCCTGGTGGCGCCGCTGCTGGGGCAGTCCGCCCCGACGGTCGGCGCCTCGGGGGCGATCTTCGGCGTGCTCATTGCGTTCGGCATGCTGTTCCCCAACCGTCCGGTCTACCTCTATCTGCTCCTGCCGGTCAGGGCGAAGTACTTCGTGCTCGGCTATATCGCTCTGGAACTGTTCTACGGAGTGACGGGCACGACCGACGGGGTGGCCCACTTCGCGCATCTGGGAGGCGCTGCGGCCGGCGCGCTGTTCCTGCTCGTCGACCGCGATACCATACCTCTCCGCCGATGGTTCTGGACACTGCGGGGGCGCTCCGGATTTGCGACGATGAACGAACAACGGCTCTTCCGCATGGACGGGGGGATCCGCGACGCGAACTTCTACGACCTCCACACCGACCACCGTCCCTCCCCACCGCCCAGAGGAGAGATCACGCAGGAAATGGTGGATGCCATCCTCGACAAGATCGGCACCACGGGCTACCACAGTCTGACCGAAGAAGAACAACGTATCCTCCACGAGGCCAGCAAGCGGATGCACTGAGGCTGCGGAACCCGGCATGAAGGCCGGGAGACGATGCCTGCACCCGCGGCGGCCCCATCCAGGACCACCCCTATGCAACTCCCACTGATCGATCCGAAGACCATCCCTTCCGCGGAGGGCGCACCGCCTCCCGCCCGGCCGCCGTTGCGCCGGGTGACCCGCCAGGTCGTCGTCGGCGGCATCAAGGTCGGAGGCGGCGCGCCCATCTCCGTGCAGACGATGACGAAGACGAAGACCGGCGACGTGGACGCGACGGTGGCGCAGATCGTGAGAGCGGCCGACGCCGGCGCGGATATCGTCCGCGTCACGGTGAACGACAAGGAGGCGGCGGACGCCATGGAGGCGATCGTCAGCCGGTCGCCGATCCCGGTGGTGGCGGACATCCACTTCAACCACGTCTTCGCCCTGAAGGCGATCGAAGCGGGCGTCGCGAAGGTCCGGATCAATCCCGGGAACATCGGCTCGCTCGACAGGATCCAGCAGGTCCTTTCGGCCGCGAAGGAGCGGCGGATCCCCATCCGGATCGGCGTCAACTCGGGATCCCTCGAAGAGGATATCCTCCAGAAGCACGGATACCCCACGGCCGAGGCGCTCTACGAGAGCGCGATGCGCCATGTGGCGATCTGCGACGAGGCCGGATTCCGCGACGTCATCATCTCGGTGAAGTCGACCGATGTGCGGCTGATGATCGAGGCCTACCGCCTGGTCGCCCAGCGCACCGACATCCCGCTGCATCTCGGCGTGACGGAGGCCGGGACCACGAAGATCGGCACGATCAAGTCCGCCGTCGGCATCGGCACGCTTCTGGCCGAGGGGATCGGAGACACGATCCGCGTCTCGTTGACCGACGAACCGGAGAAGGAGGTCGAGGTGGGGAAGGAGATCCTTCGCTCCCTCAGCCTGGCCACGCGGAACGTGGAACTCATCGCCTGCCCGACGTGCGGCAGGCTGGAAGTGGACCTGTTCGGCATCATGGCCGCGCTGGAGAAGAGGCTCGAGGGGGTGAAGAAGCCCGTCAAGATCGCCGTCCTCGGATGCGTGGTGAACGGGCCCGGGGAGGCGAGCGAGGCGGATATCGGCATCGCCGCGGGCAAAGGGGTCGCCATCCTCTACCGGAAAGGCCAGGTGATCCGCAAGGTGAAGGAAGCGGAGATCGTCGACGTGATCGTCGAAGAGGTCCACCGGTTCCAGCCGGAATGACCATGGCGGACACGCTCAACATCTTCTTTGTCGGCGACATCGTGGGGACGCCCGGCCTGGAGTTGACCCTTCAGCTCCTCCCCGGGTACGCAAAGAAGTACTCCATCGACCTCCTCGTCGCCAACGGCGAGAACCTCACCGATGGGAAGGGGATCTCGGCCGAGCATGCGGAAAAGCTCTTTGCCGCCGGCGTACAGGTGGTGACCACCGGAAACCACGTCTGGGACCGATGGGACAGCCGCAAGGTCCTCGGCGGGGACCGCCGGATCCTGCGTCCGATGAACTATCCCCGCGAGAACCCCGGGAACGGATACATCGTGGTGGACCTTGGCCCGAAAGGGAAGGTCGGCGTGCTCAACATTCAGGGGCGCGTCTACATGCAGCCCATCGACGATCCGTTCCGGACCGCGGAGTGGGCCGTCGCGAAGATCGCGGAAGAGGCCCGGGTGATGCTGGTGGATTTCCATGCGGACGCAACGGCGGAGAAGATGGCGATGGGGTGGTTCCTGGACGGCCGGGTGACGGCGCTGCTGGGGACGCATACCCACACGCCGACCGCCGATGCGCGCATCCTCCCCCGCGGCACCGCCTTCATCACCGATGTCGGCATGACCGGTCCCTATGATTCCGTCCTCGGGATGGTCAAGGAACAGGCGCATCCGCCGCATGCTGACCCAGACCCCGCACAAATACGAGGTTGCGTCGCACGACGTCCGGCTCTGCGGCGTGCACCTGCAGGCCGACCCGGCCACGGGGAGGGCGACGCGGATCGAACACGTGATCTTTCCCGCTTTTTCGTAGTTCCAGAAGGGGATCAGACGTGATCCCCGGCACACCAATCCACCGGAGACGGCCGTATGTCAGCAGGGATCATTGACGGGAAGCGGATCGCCGGTGACGTTCGTGAGGAAGCCCGGAGGGAAGCCGAGGGGTTGAAGACCCGGCGGGGCGTGGTCCCGGGCCTGGCGTTCGTGCTGGTGGGAGAAGACCCGGCGTCACAGGTGTATGTCCGCTCTAAAGGCAAGGCGTGCGAGGAACTCGGATTCTATTCGGTCACCGAGCGCCTCCCGGCATCGACAACGGAGGGGGATCTGCTGGCACTGCTGGCCCGCTTCAACGCCGACCAGCGCATCCACGGCATCCTGGTCCAGCTTCCCCTCCCGAAACATATCGATGAGCAGCGGGTGATCGAAGCCATCGACCACCGGAAGGACGTGGACGGGTTCCACCCGATGAACGTCGGGAAGCTGGTGATCGGCCTGGAGTGCCTCAGGCCCTGCACCCCCGCCGGCGTCCAGGAGTTGCTTGATCCGGAGCGGTCACGACCCCGCCGGCAAGCACGTGGTGGTGGCAGGCAGAAGCAACATCGTGGGGAAACCGGTGCTGAACATTTTGCTGCAGAAGCAGAGGGGGGCGAACGCGGTGGTGACCATCGCCCACACCGGCGCGGGGGATCTGACCCCCTACCTGCGGCAGGCCGATATCGTCATCGCGGCCATCGGAAAGGCGGGGGCCATCACCGGGGCGATGTTGAAGCCGGGTGCGGTCGTGATCGATGTGGGGATCAACCGGATCCCCGATCCCTCCGCGAAGAGCGGGTCCAGACTGGTCGGCGACGTGGACTTCGCCTCGGCCTCGGAGGTGGCGTCAGCCATCACTCCGGTTCCCGGGGGGGTCGGGCCCATGACGATCGCGATGCTGATGAAGAACACGGTCCTGGCGGCCCGCAGGCAATGCGGCGACGCCTGATCCGGCGGCGGGGGGACTTGACATTGGGCCGTGGTCTGGCTAGTATTCACTGTATATGTCCGTTTCGACGTTCTTTGCATACTCCACCACAAAAGAGGTCTCGCCATGAAGTATGTTGCTCTCGTTGTTGTGTGTTGTGCCGTCGGTCTGCTTGCCGGCTGCGGAAATGACGAGTCGACCACCGGCACGGGGGGCAGTCTGACACCGATCACCGTCACGGGTAAAGTGATCGGCGCCAACAAACAGCCGGTGTCGGGCGTGCCGGTCCTGATCGCGGGGATCCCGTCCGTCAATACGGATCCGAACGGGAACTTCTCGATCGCCAACGTGGGGCGTCCGTACACGATCACGGTCATCGATGCGGCGAACAAGCAGGCGATCCTGTACCGCGGACTGACCCGCTCCGACCCGACACTCATCTTCCTGGGATCCAATCCCGGGGTGAAGAAGGTCGCATCGCTGACAGGGAGGATCTTCCCGTCCAGCAGCTACCCGGAACCGGCCACACGCAAGACCCTCGTGGGATTCGTTTCGACGGAGACCGGCAGGACCACCACCGCCACGCCAGCGACGGGCCTCTATACGCTGTCGAACGCCGAATGGTACGGCCCCTCCACGACGACGGGCACGTTGCACGCCCTGCAGTACGACTACAACACGTCCACTGGACTCCCGACGACCTACGTGGGGTACGGGGTCCGTTCAGGGATCGCGCTGCTGGATGCGACGTCCAATCCCGAACGGCAACGATACGATGTCCGTTGTCGGAACCACGAGCATGACCGGGAGCGTCACCGCCCCTGCCGGGTATACGATCTCCGCGAAAGGCCGTGTCGATGGTGCTCGGCAATACCGCGGGACTCGACTTGCTGTCGGACAACAATCCGGCGGCTTCATTCACCTATGCGATGCCCAATATCACCGGGGCCACTGTTCAGGATCGGCGTCATCGCAACGAAGGCCTCGACGGGAAGCACGATGGTGTGGAAGGCGAACGTTGCCGGGAATGCGACGGGAGTGACGGTGACCGTCCCCGGGGCGCCGGAACTGAGCCTGCCGATCAATGCGGCCACCAATGTTACGACCAGCACGCCGTTCAGCTGGACCCAATACACCGGGGGTGTTCACCTTCTCATCTACACCGGTGGGGCGAGCAAGCCGAGCTATCTATGTCCTGACCTCCGCAACATCGGACTCGATCCCCAACCTCTCGTCGGCCGGGCTGGGACTACCGGCGTCTTCGGCCTATTCGTGGAACGTCTACGGTTTCGGACCCTTCGCGGATGTTGACGCGGCCGCCGGAGCCGACGGATTCCTCGGGGTTCTCACCGGGGCTGTCGGATCCGACGCAAGTTATGGTGTGGCGGCGGCAAGGATCGTTCACGACCGCTCCATAGGTCCTCGCGTCCATCACGGTGTTCTGCATCGCCGGCCCGGTCTTCCCCGGGCCGGTGCTGTTTGCAGGGGTGTTCGCACACCGCCGGGATCGTGCCGGCAGAAGGCGCCTCCCCCCCGTTTTCTTGCTTCTGGGCTCTTCTTTCGGTACATTTTGACATTGTCGTTCGATCTTCCTCACGTTCTCCTCCACACGTCCCCGGAGCAACTGCCATGGCGGTCCCAAAATTCAAGAACGAAACCTACATCGACTTCTCGAAACCGGCGAACAAAAAGAAGCAGCAGGCCGCCCTTGATGCCGTCCGCGCGGCGATGGGAAAGGAATATCCCATCCTGATCGGCAACGAGGAGATCTTCACCGACCAGAAGCTGAACAGCTACAATCCCTCGAAGTCCACCGAAGTGGTCGGCGTGTTCCAGAAGGGTGACGCCGACAATCGCCTCAAAGGCCATGGACGTCGCGGTGGCGACGTTCGAGACATGGAAGAACGTCCCCTACAAGAAACGGGCGGAGTACCTGTTCAAGGCGGCGAAGGTCATGCGCAAGCGCCGCCTGGAGCTCAACGCCGTGGAAATGCTGGAGGTCGGAAAGACCTGGCCGGAAGCCGATGCCGACGTCGCCGAAGCGATCGACTTCCTGGAGTTCTACGGCCGGGAGATGCTCCGCTACGGCGTCGACCACAAGGTCGAAAAGATGGCCGGCGAAAAGGGGAAACTGGTCTACATTCCGCTCGGAGTGGGGGTGATCATCCCGCCGTGGAACTTTCCCCTGGCGATCCTTGCGGGGATGACCTCCGCCGCGCTCGTCACCGGGAACACCGTGGTGCTGAAACCCTCGAGCGACTCCCCGTGGATCGGCTGGAAGTTCATGGAGATCCTCCGGGAGGTGGGGCTTCCGCCGGGAGTGGTGAACTTCGTCTCCGGCCCGGGCGCGGCCGTGGGCGACACACTGGTGCTCCATCCGAAGACCCGTTTCGTCTCGTTCACCGGCTCCAAGGAGGTCGGGATCCACATCAACGAGTCGGCCGCGAAGGTCCAGCCCGGGCAGATCTGGCTCAAGAGGGTGGTCGCGGAGATGGGAGGCAAGGACTCGATCATCGTGGACGAAGGGGTGGACCTGGAGGCCGCCGCGAAGGGGGTCATCGCCGCCGCGTTCGGGTTCCAGGGGCAGAAATGCTCCGCCTGTTCCCGTGGCGATCGTGCACGAAAAGGTGTACGACCGGTTCGTGGATATGCTGGCGGCGAAGGCCGAGGCGCTGACGGTCGGAGACGCGACCGATCCGAAGAACTTCATGGGTCCGGTGGTCAACCAGCGTTCCATGGAGAGCATCCTCGCCTATGTCGACAAGGGGATCAAGGAAGGGGGACGCCTCGTCGCCGGCGGCACGAAGGCGGGGGACGGCGGGTACTTCCTTCGTCCCACCGTGATCGCCGACGTGGCCCCCATGGCCACCATCTCCCAGGAAGAGATCTTCGGGCCCGTGCTCGCGGTGCTCAAGGCGAAGGATTTCGACGAGGCACTGGCGATCGCCAACAATACGGAGTTCGGCCTGACGGGAGCGGTCTATTCCCGCAACGCCAAACGGCTGGAGAAAGCCGACCGGGAGTTCTTCGTCGGCAATCTCTACCTCAACCGCAAGTGCACGGGCGCGATGGTGGGGGTCCACCCGTTCGGCGGGTTCAACATGAGCGGGACCGATTCCAAGGCCGGCGGCCGGGACTACCTGCTGCTGTTCCTCCAGGCCAAATCCATAGCACGGAAAGTTTGAGCGAGGTGACACGATGAAGGTCCACGAGTACCAGGGCAAAGAGATCCTGCGGAAATATCAGGTGCCGGTCCCGCGAGGCAAGGTCGCCTATACACCCGACGAAGCGGCCGAGGCGGCTCGGGAGATCGGCGGCGAGGTCTGGGTGGTCAAGGCCCAGATCCATGCCGGCGGGCGCGGGAAGGGCGGAGGAGTGAAACTCGCCCGCAGTCTGGACGAAGTACGGACCCTCGCGGGCCAGATCCTCGGGATGCAACTGGTCACGCATCAGACCGGGCCGGAGGGACGCACAGTCCGCAGACTGCTCATCGAACAGGGGATGAACATCGCCCGCGAACTCTACGTGGGGATCACCCTCGACCGGGCCACCTCGCAGAACGTGATCATGGCGTCGACCGAAGGCGGGATGGAGATCGAAAAGGTCGCGGCGGAGAGCCCGGAGAAGATCCTGAAGGTGCCGGTCGACCGTGCCGCGGGGTTCCAGGCGTTCCAGGCGCGCCAGCTTGCCTTCGGCCTCGGTCTGGAAGGGGAGGTCTTCAAGAACACCGTGAAGTTCCTCGCTTCGCTCTACGCCGCCTACGAAGCCATGGATTGCTCCCTCGCCGAGATCAATCCCCTGGTGATCACCGCCGAGGGAGCCGTTCTGGCGCTCGACGCGAAGATCAATTTCGACGACAACGCGTTGTACCGCCACCCGGAGCTGGTGTCGTACCGGGACCTTGACGAGGAGGACCCGCTGGAAGTGGAGGCCTCGAAGTCGAACCTCAATTACATCAAGCTGGACGGCAACGTCGGCTGCATGGTCAACGGTGCCGGGCTGGCGATGGGGACGATGGACATCATCAAGCTGGCCGGGGGCATGCCGGCCAACTTCCTGGACGTCGGTGGCGGGGCCAGCCCGGAGACCGTGGAGGCCGGGTTCAAGATCATCCTCTCCGACCCCAACGTCCGGGCGGTGCTGATCAATATCTTCGGCGGCATCGTGCGCTGCGACAGGGTGGCGACCGGGGTCGTGGAAGCAGCCCGGAAGGTTCAGGTGAAGGTCCCGGTGGTGGTGCGCCTCGCCGGCACGAACGCCGACCTCGCGGCGCAGATCCTGAAAGATTCCGGGATGGACTTCCTGGTGGCCGACAGTCTGCAGGAAGCGGCCCGGAAGGTCACCCAGGCCATCTCTGCCTGACCCTCCCACGCGCATGTCGGCCGCATACGAACCGGTCATCGGGATCGAGGTTCACGCACAGCTCCTGACCTCGAGCAAGGCGTTCTGCGGCTGCTCCACCCGGTTCGGAGAGACGGCGAACAGCCATGTGTGCCCGGTCTGCCTGGGGCTCCCCGGCGCGCTGCCGGTGCTGAACCGCGAGGTGGTGGATCTTGCGCTCCGCATGGGAATCGCCGCCGGCTGCCGCATCTCTTCCCCCTCGATCTTCGCCCGGAAACACTACTTCTACCCGGACCTGCCGAAGGGCTATCAGATCTCCCAGTACGAACAGCCGTTGTGCGTGGGCGGCGCCGTGGAGATCGACCTGGAGGACGGCACCCGGCGCAGGATCGGGATCACCCGTATCCACGTGGAAGAGGACGCCGGGAAATCGATGCACACCGGTGCCCCCGAGACCCGGGTCGACGTGAACCGTTGCGGCGTGCCCCTGATCGAGATCGTGACGGAGCCGGACATCCGCTCCGCGCGCGAGGCGGCGCTCACGCTTCTGCGGATCCGTCAGCTGGTGACCTTCCTCGGGGTCTGTGACGGGAACATGGAGGAAGGAAACCTGCGGTGCGACGCCAACGTGTCCGTGCGCCCCGTGGGCGACACGCGGTTGGGAACGAAGACCGAACTGAAGAACATGAACTCCTTCCGGTTCGTGGAACGCGCCCTGGAGTTCGAGATCGCGAGACAGATCCGCGCTGGTGGAGGAGGGGGGAACGGTGAGAGCGGAGACGCTCCTCTGGGATCCCGACAAAGGAGTGGCCTTCCCGATGCGGAGCAAAGAGGAGGCGCACGACTACCGCTATTTTCCCGAACCGGACCTCGTACCGGTGGTCGTCGACGAAGGGTGGATCGCACGCGTACGCGAGGCCCTGCCGGAACTTCCGGCCGCGCGGCGCGACCGGTTCGTCAGAGAGCTGGGACTCCCCATGTACGATGCGGAGGTCCTGACGGCGGAACGCGAGACCGCCGACTACGCCGAACGCTGCCTGCAGGCCTATGCCCGGGATCCGGCGGCCCCCGCGCGCGAGGAGGCGAAACAGGTCTCCAACTGGGTGATGACGGAGGTGCTCCGGGTCGTCGGCGAGACGAAGGTCCGGGTGGACCAGTTCCCGGTCACTCCCGAACGCCTCGCGGCGCTGTTGCGGCTGGCACGGGACGGCGTGATCAGCGGGAAGATCGCGAAGGACGTTTTTGGTGAGATGCTCACCTCGCCGGAAGATCCTGCCGGAGCTCGTCCGGAGCAAGGGGCTGACCCAGGTCTCCGATCCCGCTGCGATCGAGGAGGCCGTTGACCGGGTGCTCGCCGCCCGGGAGGTCCAGGTCCAGGAATACCTCGGCGGCTCCCAGAAGGTGTTCGGATTCTTCGTCGGAGAGACGATGAAGCTGACCCGGGGCAAGGCCAACCCCGGACTCGTCAACGAGATCCTGAAACGAAAACTCGAAGCGCGAAGGCCATAAGCGCTTCCTCATCACGCACCCTCTCAAGGACACCGCAATGGCACGCCCCAAAGTGATCGCCGGCAACTGGAAGATGTACAAGACCCTGGAAGAGACCACCACCCTCCTGAACGAGCTGAAGGCCGCCCTGGCCGGCATACCAGGCTCCACGAAGGTCATCGTCTGCCCTCCCTACACATCCCTCTCGCTCGCCGCCGGGCTGCTGAAAGGGTCGGTCATACACCTCGGCGCGCAGAACATGTCGCAGCACGAGGAGGGGGCGTTCACCGGGGAGATCTCCTGGAAGATGCTGAAGTCTGCCGGGTGTGAGTATGTCATCCTCGGCCACTCCGAGCGGCGGCAGTACTTCGGAGAAACGAACGCCCTGGTGAACGAAAAAGCCCGCAAAGCGCTGGCGAACGGGCTGCTTCCGATCATTTGCGTGGGAGAGACGCTGGCAGAGCGGGAATCGGGGCGTACACAGGGGGTGATCAAGGAGCAGGTCGAAGGGGTCCTCGCCGGCCTGACCGCCGAGATGATGGGGCGGATCATCGTGGCCTATGAGCCGGTCTGGGCCATCGGGACGGGCCTCAATGCCACACCGGAACAGGCTCAGGAGGTCCACCTCCAGATCAGGAATCTGGTGACCGAGTTGTTCGGAAAAACGGTATCTGAAGCTCTCGTGATCCAGTATGGAGGTAGCGTAAAACCTGACAATTCGGCTGGCCTTTTGTCACAGAATGACATAGATGGAGCCTTGGTTGGGGGCGCATGCCTCAAATCCGAATCGTTTTCGGCGATCGTGAAGTCGGCGGGAGTCTAACTGCCCGTATTTCATTGCTTTCGCAAGCTTCATTGATTATATTTGTGGGATAAATCCCTCACAGCGAAGAGTCGACGGCGTAATTGAGGCGATTAGCCCACAAGTTCCTTCTTTTTTCTCTCCTCATCACCGCACCCTTCTCCCTTCGGCTGACCGCCCAGCAGCGGTTCCTGGAGAACGGTTCCCGTCTTGCCGGCGGTGCGATCGACGGTTTTCTTGGAGAATCCGCCACTCGGGCGCGTGTGGACCTTTCCGGCCCGTGGACGTACCAGATCTCCGATGACGATCGCGGAACCGTTCGTCTGCCGGCGGCTTTCGACTTCGAGGGGCGGTTGGTCTTCGAACGGACCGTCGATATCGATCCCGGGACCGTCAGCTCCCGCCAGTATCATCTCGTCATGCTGGGCGTGAGCCACGATTGTGAGGCCACCTTTAACGGCGAGTTCGTCGCTCATCACAATGGCGGATTCACCAGCTTCACCCAGCCCATCCGCTCCTCCATCGTCCAGCCGGGTCAGGGGAACCTCCTCCGGATCACCGTCGGCAACACGCTCGATCAGCGGACGACCCTTCCGCTGAGGCCGGGGGTATGGGGATGGAGGAACTACGGAGGCATTCATCGCGAGGTGTTTCTGCTGACCACCCCCACGCTCTATCTCAAGGACGTGGCGGTGACCTCCGACCTGAACGACGGGTATTCCGCAGCGCGGATCACCGTCCGCGCGACCGTGGAAGGGACCCCCGATACTGCAGGTGCCGGCGGCAACGCGGAACTGCTCTCCTTCGGTTGTGAGCTGATCGATATTCCCTCCGGCATCCCGGTCGCCACTTCTCCTCTCGTCCCCCTGTTCAGAGGCCCTGCGGGATGGACGGAACCCGCAGCCGAGATGACGGTGCAGAATCCGAAGCTCTGGCGTCCGGATTCCCCGGAGCGGTACAGGGTTCGTGCCTATATCGTTCGCCCCCTCAAGCCGATCCCGGTCCTCATCGACGAGACCTTCACGACGATCGGCATCCGCAAGGTCCAGATCGCCCGCGGGGATCTCCTGCTGAACGCCAGGCGCCTGATCCTGAAGGCGGTCACCTGGAACGAAGACCACCCGGCATTCGGGTCGGCCCTGCCGTTCGAGCAGCGCCTGAAGGATCTCGTGGACATCCGCGACATGGGGGCGAACGCCGTCCGCTTCTCGTTGCATCCTCCCCACCCGGTCATGCTGGAGTTATGCGACAGCCTCGGCCTGTTCGCGCTCGAGGAGATCCCACTCTCAGGCCTTCCGGCACCGCTGCTCCGGAGTGAAGCCATGATGGAGCTCGCGACCACCATGGCCAGGGAGATGGTCCTGCGCGACCGGAACCATCCTTCCGTGCTCGCCTGGGGTCTCGGGAACGAGAACGAGTCGTTCGATCCGGGGGCGCGTCCGTTCGCCGAGGCGCTCGCAGGGGCGATCCGGGGATTGGATACGCGCCCGCTATACTACGTGTCGTTCCGTCGTGAGAATGACGAGTTCGTTCGTGTCGCCGACATGTGCGGGACCACCGTGGACGAAACGAGTGATCCCAAGGCGCTGCGTTCGGTACTCGAGGAGTGGAGGAATTTTCTCAAGGGAAAGCCGGTGTTCGTCGCGCAGCTCGGCAGGGAGGTGCAGCACGCCAATCGCCAGGGGTATGCGGATCCCCTGTCGCAGCAGGCCCAGGCGAGGTACTTCCTGCAGCGCCTGGATCTGATCCGATCGCTCGATTACGACGGGGTCGTCGTCTGGGCCTACAACGACTGGAGAGGTTCACGTCCCTCGCTCACCGTCCATGCCGAGGATCCCTGGCTGCATTCCGTCGGGCTCGTCAGTCGCGCACGGGAGCATCGCCTGGCGTACGACGCCGTGCGCTCGTCGTTCCTGGGAGAGAAGTATCAGGCTCTCCCGATGGGGACCCACGCGTCGGCGGCGCCCATCGTCTTCGTCCTGGCAGGCTTCCTGGCCCTGCTGGCCGTGGCCTACCTGTACAACGCGAGTCGCCGGTTCCGCGAGTGCCTGTTGCGGTCGGTGATGAACTCCTACAATTTCTTCGCGGACGTCCGGGACCAGCATCTCGTGTCCGGCGTGCACAGCACCATCCTGGGGGCGCTTGCGGCGCTGACGATGGCGATCATCTTTTCGAGCATCCTCTACCATTTCCGGGGAAGCGGGTTCCTGGACAGCATGCTCTCGTTCGTGCTGGTGTCCGACGGGCTGAAGGCGGCGATGGTACGGCTCATCCGGGCCCCACTGCAGTTCATCGCGGTCTTCTCCGCCCTGCTGTTCTGCGGGATCCTGCTGTTGTCCGGCGGCATCCTCGTCTTGCGCGCGCTCTTCCGTTCACGGGTCTTCCCCTACCACGCATACTCCATCGTCACCTGGTCGACTCCGCCGATCCTCCTGCTGATCCCGGTGGGGATGATCCTGTACCGGGTGATGGAAAGCCCGATCTACATCGTCCCGGCACTGGTCGTCGTGCTGGCGCTCCATTGCTGGGTGGTGCTCCGGCTCCTGAAAGGGATCTCCATCGTGTTCGACGTGTCGCGGCTCCGGGTCCACATCCTCGGCGCGATGACGTTCGTCGGGATCGCGGCGATCCTCTACGTCTACTACGACCTCACCGCCGCCGTGCCCATGTACCTGTCGTTCATGTACGACGTGGCGATGGCCGCCCGCTAATGTACCTCTCCAAACTCGAGATCATAGGCTTCAAGTCCTTTGCCCAGAAGGTGCATCTGGTCTTCGACAGCGGCATCTCGGCCATTGTCGGTCCGAACGGCTGCGGCAAGACGAACATCGTTGACGCCATCCGGTGGGTGCTCGGCGAGCAGCGGTACAGCGCGCTGCGCAGCGACAAGATGGAAGATGTGATCTTCAACGGGACGAAGGGCCGCAAGCCGCTGGGCATGGCCGAGGCGTCGCTGGTCATCGAGAACACCAAGGGCATCCTCCCCTCGGAGTATACCGAAGTGACGGTCGGACGCCGGGTCTACCGCTCCGGCGAGAGCGAATACCTCCTGAACAAGGTCCCCTGCAGGCTGAAGGACATCCAGGATCTGTTCATGGACACCGGGATGGGGGCGGACGCGTACTCGGTCATCGAGTTGAAGATGATCGAGACGATCCTGAGCGACAAGACGGACGAGCGCCGGCGGCTGTTCGAGGAGGCAGCAGGGGTGACGAAGTACAAGCACCGACGACGCGCGGCCTACCGGAAGCTCGAGGGAGTGCAGGCCGACCTGGTGCGTGTCAACGATATCGTCTCCGAGATCCAGAAAGCGGTGAACACGCTCGAGCGCCAGGCGCGCCGGGCGGAGCAGTACAACGACGTGCGGACGCGGCTCCGGGACGCAGAGATCGACCTGATGGAGAGGGAGTACGCCCAGTACGTCGAACGCGCCCGGCCGCTGATCGAGAAGCTCGCCGCGCTCCGCGAGGGGGCCGAGGGGATCGACCTGGACCTGCACGCCGAAGAACGCCGCCTCGACGAACTCCGGATGGTGCTCCTGGAGACCGAGAAGCGGCTGGCCGAGGCCCAGCGCGACGTGACCCTCCAGATGGAGAAGGTGCACAGGGTGGAGGAGAAGAACCTGGTGGCCGCGGAGCGGATCAAGGCCCTCGACGCCACCATCGCGAGGTTCCGGCAGGAGCAGGAGAAGCTCCACGAGCAACAGCGCCGGACGGGACAGGACCGGGAGGTCCTCGTTGCCCGGCTCGGGCAGCTCCAGACGTCGCGCGAGCAGCGCGACGCTGACCTGGAACTCCGCCGGGCGGCGCTCCGCGAGATGGAGTCGGAGCTGGAAGCCCGCCGGTTGGAGGCCCAGGCGCTGAACGAGAAGCAGCTCGGTCTCGTTCGCGAGGCGGCTGACAGGCAGTCGGAACAGGACCGGACCGCGACGCGTGCGGAGAGCCTCCGCGAACGGATCGAACAGGCTGCGCAGGAGATCGTCGCCTATGAGGCCGAGGCCGGGCGCCTGGACAGCGAGATCGAGGGTTCCTCCGTCGAGGACCGCAGGCTGCGGCGGATGTTCACCGAAGCCGAAGTGCGTTTCTACGACGCGGAGAAGCAGAAGGCGGACATCCGGACCTCCATGGACCAGGTTCAGCAGCGGGAGCTGGAGGTGCGCGGAAGCATCGACCGCTGCCGCGGCCGGATCGACTTCCTCAAGGGACTCATCGAGTCCGGGGAGGGGCTCTCGGAAGGGGTGCGATATCTCTCCTCGTCCACTTCCTGGACCTCGGTCCGACACCTCACCGCCGCCGACGCGGTCCATGCCGAAGATCGGTTCCGTGTGGCCATCGAGGCCGCGCTCGGCGACTTCGCTTCGGTGCTCCTGGCGAAGTCACGGAGCGAAGCCGAACGCGGTATGGCGCTTCTGCGGGAGAACGAAAAGGGAAAGGCCACGTTCGTGGCCCTGGACCGGGTGCCGATGATCACCACTTCCGCATCCCTGCCTCAGATCCCCGGGGTTCTGGGATGGGCGACCGATATCGCCAGGTACGATGCTTCCTACGCAGCGCTCTTCCGGTTCCTGCTGGACAGGACCCTGATCGTGGAGGATGCCCGGGCCGCGAGCAGCGCCCTGGGTACCCTGGCCGGCATTCGCTGCGTCACCCTCGAAGGGGAGGTCCTCACGGCTGTCGGGGTGAGCAGAGGTGGCTCCCGCAGACAGGACGAAGGCGGCGGCATCGGGAAGGCGCACCAGATCCAGGAGCTGCAGCGCCAGGCGGCAGAGCTCGAACGGGAATTGGACGGACTCGGCCGCACGCGGGAGAACCTGCAACAGTCGTTCGACGCGATCGACCTCAAGAACCTCTCGGACGCCGTCAAGGCGGTCGAAAAGGAGATGAGCGGCATCGAGGTGCGCATCGCCCAGCTGGTCTTTGAAAAGAAGCGCGCGGCGGATATCGTCGCCCGGAACACCGAGGAGATCCGGTCGCTGGAGCAGGAGGCTGCCTCCGCGGCGGCGCAGCTCGAGGAGGCGCGGCCGGTACTCGAGCGGATCCTCCGTGAACGCCGGGAGGTCGAAGCCTCCATCACCGGGCTGTCCGGGACGATCACGGGGCTGGAGGGCGAGATCTCGACGCGGTCGAGGATCCTTCAGGAGCTGGGGATCGAACAGGCGACGGTCGGCGGCGAGATCCAGACCGGACGCAACGACCTCCAGCGCAGTGAGGAGGCCCTGCTGACGATGCGGGAGGAGCTCGTCACCCTCGACGCGGATATCGCCTACGCCGGGGCCGACCTGCAGGCCGCCCAGGAATCGATCGGGTCCCACGACACCGAGCTCCGTGCCCTGCAGGAGGAACACGCCGCCGTCGAACGCGGGCGCGAAGCGGTGGAGGCGGACGCCGGGAAGGTCCGGGCGGAGATCCACGAACGCGAACTCCGGATCAAGGACCGGCGCCGCCAGCACGACGACTCTCTGCGCGACGTGCACGACCTCGACCTGAAGGTCGCGGATCTCCAGGCCAAGGCCGAGCATCTGAAAGCCCGCGCGCTCGAGGAATTCGAGCTGACCCTCGAGCTGAAGAGCTATCCGGAACACGAGTTCGTCGATTTCGCGGCGTTGCGCCAGGAGATCCAGACCCTCCGCGACAAGCTGCGTTCCCTGGGGAATATCAACTTCGCGGCGTTCGAGGAGTACCAGACGGAGAAACAGCGGCTGGAGTTCCTGACGGCGCAGCGGAAGGACCTGCTCGAGGCGGAGAAGACCCTGCTGGCGACGATCGAAGAGATCAACGCCACCGCCCAGAAGAAGTTCCTGGACACGTTCGCGCTCATCCGGACGAATTTCATCGAGACCTTCAAGAGCCTGTTCGATCCCGGCGACGAGTGCGATCTCCGCCTGGAGGAAGAGGCCGACCCGCTCGAGGCACGGATCGAGATCGTGGCGAAGCCCCGGGGCAAACGGCCGACGTCCATCGACCTGCTCTCCGGCGGGGAGAAGACCCTTACCGCCACGGCACTGCTGTTCGCCATCTATCTGGTGAAACCGAGCCCGTTCTGTATCCTCGACGAGGTGGACGCCCCGCTCGACGACGCGAACATCGACCGGTTCGTCAGGATCCTCAGGAAATTCTCGGACAACACCCAGTTCATCGTGGTGACGCACAACAAACGGACCATGGAGGCGGCGAACGCGCTCTACGGGGTGACCATGGAGGAGGAAGGGGTCTCCAAGATCGTCACGGTCCGGTTCAATGAATCCGCCGCCGTAGCCTCAGCGGCCGTGGCGACCGGTTGACCGCATGGCCGCCCGGATATACATCGATTTCGACGGGACGATCACGAAACAGGACGTCGGCAATGCGTTGTTCCGGACCTTCGGAGGAGCCGTCTGCGACGGGTTCATCCTGCGCTATCACGACGGACAGATCTCCGCGCAGGAATGTTTCCGCGGCGAGGCCGCGGCGGCGGGTGCGGTGGACGAGGACCGGCTCCGGTCTTTTCTGGAGGAGCAGCCGATCGACGAAGGCTTTCCGGCGTTCGTGGAGTACTGCCGGACGCAGGAGTTCCCGATCCGCGTCCTGAGCGACGGACTGGACCTGTACATCGCCCCCATCCTGCACAGGACCGTCCCGGAACCCGTGCAGTTCGTCGCGAACAGGGCGGTGGTGGACCCGATCGACCGGGCCTTGAGGATCGAGTTCCCCCACGCGAACGCGGAGTGCGACCGCTGCGCCTGCTGTAAGCGGAATGTCATGCTGAACGGGACACCGGACGAGGACGTGCTGGTCTACGTCGGAGAAGGGTACTCCGACCGTTGTCCTGCCGGCTATGCGGACGTGGTATTTGCGAAGGATGCCCTGCAGACCTATTGCCGGGAGCAGAACATCTCGTACATCCCGTACCGGACCTTCCACGACGTCCGCCGTTCGCTCGAGCTGCTGGTGCAGCGGCGGAAGCTGCGCAAACGCTACCGCGCAGCAGTGAAACGAAAGGAGGTCTTTGTCGCCGAGGCATGAACATCGATTTCCGCCAACTGGTCTTCACGTACAGGAGCTATACGCCGCTCCCGTTCCTCCTGCTGATGATCGTGTTCGCGCAGCCGACGCCGTCGAGCCTGCTGGCCGGTTTCGCCGTCATGCTCGCGGGCGAAGCCATCCGGTTCTGGGGCGTCTCCATCGTCGGGTCAGAGACGCGCACGACCGGTTCGGTCGGCGGAACGTATCTCATCACCACCGGCCCGTACGCCTTCGTCCGGAATCCGCTGTACGTCGGCAATATGCTCATGTACGCCGGCGTGGGGATCATGTCGCTGGCCTGGTGGCCGTGGTTGCCGCTTGTCGCCCTGGTCTGGTTCTACGTCCAGTACACGCTCATCGTGACCCGCGAGGAGGAGTACCTGGCAGGGAGGTTCGGCGAGACGTTCGCGGACTACTGCCGCCACGTCCGCCGGTTCGTTCCCCGGTGGACTCCGTACCGCACCGCCGCGCCGCCGCCGAAGGTCCTGAACTTCGCGGAAGGGCTCGCATCGGAACGGCGGACCCTGCAGGCGCTGGTGATCGTGACGGCCCTGGTGCTGATCCTCTACTTCCTGAGGGGATGACCGATGCCCGTCAGGGTGCTGCTGATCGCGGGCGAAGCGTCGGGTGATCTGCACGGCTCCGGCGTTGTGCGGGAGCTGCGGGCGCTCGATCCGGACATCGAGCTCTACGGGATCGGCGGCGAGAATATGCGGCGCGAAGGGATGGAACTGGTCTTCCACATCCGCGACCTCTCCTTCATGGGACTCGCGGAAGTATTGAAGAACCTTCCCACCGTGAGGCGCGTGGAAGAGTCGATGCGATCCCGGTTGGAGTCGCGGAGGCCCGACGTCGTGGTCCTGATCGACTACCCCGGGTTCAACCTCAGGTTCGCGAAGGTGGTCAAACGCCTTCGGATCCCGGTCCTGTACTACATCAGCCCTCAGGTCTGGGCCTGGCACAAGAGCAGGGTGAAGACCATGCGGAGGCTGGTGGACCGGATGAAGGTCGTGTTCCCGTTCGAGGTGGAGATCTATCGCCGCGAAGGGATCGACGTGGAATTCGTCGGCCATCCCGTGGTCGAACAGATCGGGACCAGGGTCGACCGTTCCGCCTTCTGTGCGACGCACGGGCTGGACCCGGCCCGGAAGATCCTCGGCCTGCTTCCCGGCAGCCGGCTGCAGGAGATCGACCGGATCCTCCCGGTGATGGCGGAGGCGGCACGCAGGCTCGAGACGGAAACCGGAGCGCAGACGGCGATCGGGGTGGCGCCGAATCTCGGGACGGCCCCGATCAGGCGCCGTCTCCCCGGCGACTGGTCACCCGTGCTGGTGGAAGACGCGACGTATGACCTCATGGCCCATGCGGATGTCGTCGTCGTGACCTCCGGAACCGCGACGCTGGAGACCGGGTGGTTCGCCACACCGATGGTGGTGGTCTACAAGACGTCGCCGCTCACGTTCCTTGCGGGGAGAATGCTGGTGGACGTTCCCTATATCGCCCTTGCCAACATCGTCGCCGGGAGAAAAGTGGTGCAAGAGTTGATCCAGAACGAATTGACCGTCGGAAGACTCGTCGCCGAAGCGGGCGCGCTGCTGACCGACCCCGCGCGCGCTGCCCGGGTGCGGGCGGACCTTTCCGTGATCCGCGAACGGCTGGGTGGACCGGGGGCGTCGGCCCGCGTCGCGCGGGATGTGCTCCGACTGGCGGAGGCGGCATGATCGTGTCTTCCAGGTGCCGGCCCCTGGTCCTCGGCGCACTGCTGGCCGCGGTCCTGCTTCTCGGCGGCTGCGGGACCGGAGGCGGAGAGTCCGTGAAGCCCTCGAAGGGTCCGGCGTCGAAGGAGCAGCTCTACCGCGAGGGGAACCTGCTCTATCTGCAGGGCCAGTTCGACACTGCGGCGGCCGTGCTGAAGCGGGCGTATGCCATGGATTCCAGCTACCTCGACCCGGCACTCGCGCTCGCCTCCCTCTACTTCGACCTGGGGAAGGCCGAAGCCGCCGGAAGTAAGAAGGCGAACGAACACTTCCGGCAGTCCCTGCGCTACTACCGCCTGGTCGAGGAGGGGGGGAACCGGGATGCCACCGTTCTGGACAGGCTGTGCGAGGTCTCCCTGCTCGTGGGGGACGACCGTGCGTTCGCCCGCTACGCGAAACGGAATGCGGATCTCTATCCGTTCGAGCGCCAGCTCTACAATCTGGGGCTCGCGTACTACGGCGTCGAGGACTACCAGAGCGTTGTCAAGACCCAGAAGGAGGCCATCGAGAAATTCCGGACCTCCGCGTATCTGGGCGGGTACTACCGGCTGGTGGGTCTTGCCTACGTCAAGCAGGGACGGGACCAGACGGCTGAACGAACGTTCGTTGCCGGCATCAAGGCCGTCGACGCCCGCCTGACGGAGCTGGGACGTGCACAGCGGCCGGCGGCGGAGGACATCGCCCGCCTCTCCGAGGACCGCGTGGGCATGCTCGTCCAGCTCAAGCGCCTGTTCCAGATCTACAAGAAGCAGGGAGAGCTGGAGCAGGTGGAACGACAGCTGAAAGACGCGACGAAAATAGATGCCATGCAGAGCCTTCTTCTTCCCCTGTCGTGGCTCTACGGGCTTGTGATGTCCGCGCGGAACATGTTGTTCGAGACCGGTCTCTTGCGCGTTCGCTCCGCCGGGGTGCCGGTGATCGCCGTGGGGAACATGACCGCCGGCGGGACCGGCAAGACGCCCCTGGTGGAATGGTTGGTCGGGGAGCTGCAGGCTCAGGGTGTCCGACCGGCGGTCGTGAGCCGTGGATACGGTCGGGCCTCCCGGGGTGTGGTGGCGGTGTCGGACGGGGTCCGGCTTCTCGCCACGGCACTGGAGGCGGGTGACGAGGCGGTCCAGGTGGCGACGAAGTTCCCCGCGGTACCGGTGGTCGTGGGTGAACGGCGGGTGGATGCGGCCCGCGCGGCGGTGGAGCGGTTCAATGCGGAAGTGCTGGTGCTCGACGATGCCTTTCAACACCGGTATCTCAGGAGGGATCTGGACATCGTCATTCTGGATGCGCGGGTCGACGTGACCCGTGAACGAATGCTGCCTGCCGGACGTCGCAGAGAGCCTCTCCGGGGATTGGGAAGGGCTGGGCTGCTGGCGTTTTCGAAACTCGCCGAAGGGCAGGCGGAAGTTCCCTGGCGCCCGGGCCTCGATGCATGGTCGGCGGCCCCGGCGGTCTCCTTCCGCACGGTTCCGGGGCGTCTCCGGCAGACGGCGAACGGCGCGGAAGTGCCGGCGGAAACGATGCGAACGGCCCGTGTGGTGGCGCTCAGCGCGATCGCAGACAACACACGATTCGAGACGGACCTGCGTGCCTCCGGTCTCTCAGTGGTGGCAGCCATCGGATTCGCGGATCACCACCGGTATTCTTCAGCCGACATCGAGCGGGTGCTGGAGACGGCCGTTCGAACAGGGGCGTCGCACGTGGCAACGACCGAAAAGGATCTTCCGCGGCTGCAGGTCGGCCCGGGCCGGAAGCTGCTCGAAAGGCTACCGGTGATCGTCCTTCCCGTCGAGGTCCGGTGGGTGGAGGGCGAAGCGGTGATCCGGTCGGCGGTCACCGGTCTGGTGAAGCGGAAGGGTACGACATGATCCTCGGGATGACGGACCCGATGACCAATCCGGTCAAGCACCGGATGTACGTGGACTACGTGTTGAGGTGCCTGCCGGGGGTTTCCCTGCGCATCCTCTCCTATCCTTCAGTGTCGCCCGGAGACGATGAGGGTTGCGACGGCCTGTTGCTGACCGGAGGGGTGGATGTCGACCCGGCGTGCTACGACAGGGAAGACGCGCGGGCGCTGGTGGAGGAGCCCGACGCGCGCCGGGATGCTTTCGAGATCGGGCTGATCCGGGCTGCCGTGCAGCGCAAGGTACCAATGCTCGGGATCTGCCGCGGGACCCAGATCTTCAACGTCGCCATGGGTGGGACGCTGGTGCCCGATCTGGAGCGGGCCGGGTACCGGCGACACACGACGCGGCAGGGGGAAGAGCAGCGGCACCATGGTGTCTCCATCGAGGCGGGGACACTGCTCCATGGGATCGTGGGGACGGGGAACGGCGAAGTGAGCACGTATCATCATCAGGCGGTGGACCGCGTCGCGCCCGGGCTACGGGTTTCGGCTCGATCCGATGACGGCGTCGTGGAAGCGCTGGAGTGGGAGCGGCCCGCGGCATCGGGGTTCCTGGTGCTTGTCCAGTGGCATCCGGAGCGGATGGGCGCGGACGATCCGCTGGCAAAGAACCTGCTCGTGTCGCTCGGACAGCAGATGACGTGTGGGTGGTTGAGGTCGATGTCTTCGAATGGTGAGGTGCTACGACAGATACACACGTTACACATTCAACTCAAGGACACAGTATGAAGAAAAGTACGAAAGCGGTGAAATACGTCTATGTCTTCGGCGGCGGCAAAGCGGAAGGTCGCGCGGAGATGAAGGGGCTGCTGGGCGGGAAGGGTGCCAATCTGGCGGAGATGGTGAATATCGGACTGCCGGTCCCGGCGGGCTTCACGATGTCCACGGAGGTCTGCACGTACTACTACGCCAACAAGCAGAAGTATCCCAAGTCGCTGGCAGCGGAGGTGAAGGCGGCGATGGCCAAGGTGGAGAAGGCCATGGGCATGAAATTCGGCGATCCGAAGAATCCGCTCCTGGTGTCGGTCCGCTCCGGCGCCCGGGCGTCGATGCCCGGGATGATGGATACGATCCTGAACCTCGGCCTGAACGACACGGTGGCCGCGGGATTGATCGCGAAGACGGGGAACGAACGGTTCGTCTACGATTCCTACCGGCGCTTCGTGCAGATGTACGGCGACGTGGTCCTGGGGCTGAAGCCGGTCCACAAGCATGAGATCGATCCCTTCGAGGTCATCATCGAGGCGAAGAAGAAGGAGAAAGGGGTCCATCTGGACACGGACCTCACCGCCGACGACATGAAGGACCTGGTCGTTCGCTTCAAGGCGGCGATCAAGGAGAAGACGGGACACAACTTCCCCGAAGATCCGATGGCCCAGCTCTGGGGAGCGGTCGGCGCGGTGTTCGGGTCGTGGAACAACGAGCGGGCGATCGCCTACCGGAAGATGTACGACATCCCCGAATCGCTGGGGGACGGCGGTGAACGTGCAGTCGATGGTCTTCGGGAACATGGGACTCGACTCCGGGACGGGTGTGGCCTTCACGCGCGATGCTGCGACGGGCGAGAACGTGTTCTACGGGGAATACCTGATGAACGCTCAGGGGGAGGACGTGGTGGCCGGCATTCGGACCCCGCTGCCGATCTCGAAGCTCGCCGAAGAGAATCCGAAGATCTACAGGCAGCTGGACACGATCCGCAAGAAGCTGGAGAAGCACTACAAGGACATGATGGACGTGGAGTTCACGATCCAGCAGGGGGTCCTGTACATGCTCCAGTGCCGCGTCGGGAAGCGGACGGCGTTCGCCGCCATCAAGATCGCGGTCGACATGGTGTCGGAGAAACTGATCGGCGACCGGGAGGCCCTGCGGCGTATCGAGCCCGACCAGCTGAACCAGCTGCTCCGGCCGGTCTTCGACCTGAAGGAGAAGGAGTCGGCGGTCAAGGGTGGACGCCTGCTGACCAAGGGACTGAATGCGGGTCCAGGAGCGGCGACCGGCCGCGTGGTCTTCAGCGCGCCGGACGCGGAGGAGTGGAAGAAACGGGGCGAAAAGGTGATCCTGACCCGGATCGAGACCTCTCCCGAGGACATCAAGGGGATGGATGCGGCGGAAGGGATCCTCACCGCCCGCGGAGGGATGACCTCCCATGCCGCTCTGGTGGCCCGGCAGATGGGGAAAGTCTGCGTGGCCGGCTGTTCGGCGCTCGAGATCGACTACGCGCGCCTGCAGATGACCGTGAAAGGGAAGGTGGTGAAGGAAGGGGACTGGATCTCCCTGGACGGTTCCACCGGCGAGGTGATCGAGGGGAAGGTCGCCACGAAGCCCTCCGAGGTGCTCCAGGTGCTGATCGACAAGACCCTGGATCCCGAAAGATGCCCCCGTGTACCAGGAGTACGCGAAGGTGATGGTGTGGGCCGACAAGTACCGGCGTCTGAAGATCCGCACGAACGCCGACCAGCCCGACCAGTCGAGGAACGCCGTGGCATTCGGCGCCGAGGGGATCGGCCTCTGCCGCACCGAGCACATGTTCTTCGGTGAGGGGAAGATCGGTCCGATGCGGGAGATGATCCTGGCCGACTCCCTGGAGGAACGCAAGAAAGCGCTGACCAGGCTGCTGCCTCTCCAGCGGGCGGACTTCGAGGGGATCTTCGAGGCGATGGACGGTCGTCCGGTGACCATCCGGACCATCGATCCGCCGCTGCACGAATTCGTCCCCCACGAGGAGAAGGAACAGCGGGCGCTGGCGGCGCAGATGGGCATCAGCTACGAGAAAGTGCACGCACGCGTCGAGGCCCTGCACGAGTTCAACCCGATGCTCGGCTTCCGGGGCTGCCGTCTGGGCCTGATCTTCCCCGAGATCACCGAGATGCAGTCGCGGGCGATCTTCGAGGCGGCGGCAAACGTGCAGGCGCGCGGCATCAAGGTCGAGCCGGAGATCATGATCCCGCTGGTGGGGAACGTGAAGGAGCTCGCGCACCAGGAGAAGATCGTGCGGCAGGTGGCGGCGGAGGTGATGAAGGAGAAGGCCGTAAAACTGCACTATCTGGTCGGCACGATGATCGAGATCCCCCGCGGGGCGATCACCGCGGACGAGATCGCGACGGTGGCCGAGTTCTTCAGCTTCGGGACCAACGATCTGACGCAGACCACCCTCGGCGTGAGCCGCGACGATGCAGGCCGGTTCCTGATCCCGTACGTCGAGATGGAGATCTATCCGAAGGATCCCTTCGAGGCGCTGGACCGGACGGGCGTCGGAGCGCTGATGAAGATGGCGGTGGAGAAGGGACGCGCGGTGCGGCCGGGACTGAAGGTCGGCATCTGCGGAGAGCACGGAGGCGAGCCCTCAAGCATCGAGTTCTGCCATCAGATCGACCAGAACTACGTCAGCTGTTCGCCGTTCCGCGTGCCGATCGCGCGGCTGGCGGCGGCCCGGGCGGCACTGGCCGATGCGCAACCGGCGGCGAAGGCCGCCCGAACCAAGGCTCCGGCACGCAAAGCACGCCGGCGCAAGTAGTCTGACCCGCGGGATGCCCCGTCCCGCTCCGGCGGGACGGGGCAGACCCGCACAACGAGGACCACGACTGACATGAAGCTCTCCGATTTCCGCTACCCCCTCCCCCGCAACCTGGTGGCCAAACACCCGGCGCACCCGCGGGACAACTCCCGCCTGATGGTGGTGAACAGGGCGGACGAAACGCTGGCGGCCTACCGCTTCCACGAGATCGGGCAATTCTTCAAGAAGGGGGATACGCTCGTCATCAACGAGACGAAGGTGTTCCCGGCCCGGCTGTTCGGACGGAAAGAGAAGACGAACGCCCGCATCGAAGTGTTCCTGCTCCGGGAGCTCAACAAGGAGGAGAACATCTGGGACGTGATCGTGGACCCCGCCCGGAAAGTCCGCATCGGGAACAAGATCTTCTTCGACGAGGGGAAGCTCTGGTGCGAGGTCATCGACAACACGACCTCCCGGGGCAGGACCGTGCGGTTCAACGTCCACGGCGACTTCTTCAAGATCATCGACCGGATCGGCAAGATGCCCCTGCCATACTATATCAAGCGGGAGCCCACCGAGAAGGACAAGGAGACCTACCAGACCGTGTTCGCGCGGACCGTCGGGGCGGTCGCGGCGCCGACCGCCGGACTGCATTTCACCAACCGGCTGATCGCGACCCTCAAACGCAAGGGGGTCAAGATCGCCCCCGTCGTGCTGCACGTCGGCCTCGGCTCGTTCCGGCCCGTCGAGGTGGAGGACCTCACCAAGCACAAGATGGACTCGGAGTTCTACGAGATCCCCGAGAGCACGGTGTTGGCCGTCAACAAGACCATCGACAGCCGGGGGACCGTGTTCGTGGTCGGCACCAGCGCCTGCCGGGCGGTGGAGTCCAGCGTGACCACCGACGGGCACCTGAAGGCGAACCGGGGCTGGACCGACAAGTTCATCTTCCCGCCGTACGATTTCAAGATCACGGACAGGCTGATCACCAACTTCCATATGCCCGAATCCACGCTGCTGATGCTGGCCGCCGCGTTCGGCGGACGGGACCTGCTCATGAAAGCCTACAAGAGGGCGATCAAGGAGGGGTACCGCTTCTACAGCTACGGCGACGCGATGCTGATCATCTAAGGGGACCCGCACTGCGGGCGTATCATGAAACTCGCTCTGTTGCTGGCCCTGAATGCGTGCGTGGTGGGCCTGTTCCTCTGGCTGTTCCGGCGCAAGAACCTGCTGTCGTATTTCAGCGGCGGGAAGATCTGGCTCACGTGGCTCTCCATCGCGGTCATCACGTTGATGGACGAGCTCACCTCCATTTTCTACGCCCCCAGCGAGGCGTTCCGCTTCATCGGCACGAACGCGATCGCGTTCATTGCGATCACGTCGCTGCTGATGCGGTTCCTGTCCACCCGGATGGTCGAGATCGCCGAGATCCTCGAACATCACGGCATCCGTGGCGGAGGGGTCTATTCCTTCTCGTACCTGGTGCTGGGTCCGACCCTCTCCTTCGTCGCGGTGGCGTCCATCATGGTGGATTACGTGCTGACGGCCTGCATTTCCACCGTCAGCGCAGTGGAGAACGGCCTGACCTTCGTCGTCCTTTCGCCGCAGGTCAAGATGGTCACCCAGTTCGCCATCATCTGGGGGATCGCGGGACTGAACGTCCTGGGGATCAAGGAGAACGCCCGCTTCACCTTCGGCATCTTTTCCGTCGTGGCCCTTGTCCTGCTCACCCTGCTCGCTTCGGCGTTCTACGAGTCCACACCCCAGGCTTGGGACACCGTCGGCGCGAGCTTCGCCGGAGTGGGACGGAACGTCACCGCGGCAGGGCTATTCGGCGGGTTCGGGTTCATGGTCGTCGGCATGGCCAGCTGTATCCTCGCCTACTCGGGGATCGAGTCGGTCGTCCAGACGGCCGGGTTGGTGAAGGGCTGGCGCGACATCGGCAAGGCCTACATCTTCCTGGCGGTCACGACCGGACTGTTCACTCCTCTGCTGTCGGCGATGGTGCTGAGCTCCAACATCGACCCCTCACGTTTTGAGACGGACCTGATCACCCAGTTCGCCGTCCACCTGAACGGTATCCCGTTCGGCATGGTGGTCGGCGGCATCGCCAGCGTCGCGCTGGTCATGGCCGTCAACACGGCGTTCGTGGCCTCCAGCGAGCTGATGGAGCGGGTCGCCCACCGCTATAACTTTCACTGGATCATCAAGACCAACGACCGGCAATCACTCTACCGGATCCACATCCTGAGCGCGATCTTCTTCTCCTGCATCATCGTGCTCACCCAGGGAAGCCAGAAGGTCCTGGCGGAGATGTACGCCCTCGGACTGGTGGCCAGCTTCGCCATCAACATGGGAAGCCTGCTCATCTACCGGTACGGCAAAGGCACCAAGGATATCCGGCCGTTCAATACGTCCCGCGTTGGCACCCTGGTCGTCTTCGTCATCCTGGCCGGCTGCCTGGTCTACCTCTCGATCACCAAGCCTTACGGCCTGGCACTCTGGCTGACGGCGACGGTGTTCTTCCTGATCCTCGGGATCAAGGTCTCGAAGCACCGGTCTCCGGAGACGGTCCAGCTCGCGCAGACCGACTACCCGCTGCAGATGGTGCTCGCCCTCGCCGAAGCCCCCGGAGAGACCGTCGACATCTACTTCAAGCGGCCACACGAGTCCGAAGGGATCACCCAGGCGAATGCCGCGTATGTGAGCTTCTACCATCCTCGGTCGGGGATCCCGACGCGGCTGGCGACGAACCACTACCGGTTCGCCTACGTCGGCAGGCTGTTCGAGAGCATCAATGCGCTGCTGGACGTCGTGAAGTACGAGCTGCCCCACAAGCAGGTCAACATCCACTTCGGATGGCCCCTCTCGTCGTGGCTCGACCGCCTGTCCATCGGCGTGATGGTCTTCAGCATCATGAAGATGCCGAAGATGTTCCCGGAGTTCAACTTCACGGTCGAGTATTTCCGGCGTCCGGAGGCCGCGCCCCGTGGCTGAGCGGCTGACCGGGCGGCGTAAGAAGGTCGGGGTGGTCATCCCTGCCGCCGGTGCGGGACTGCGGATGGGGGGGAGCCTGCCGAAACAGTTCCTCCGCCTTGGCAGGCAGCCGATCATCGCCCACACGCTGGCGGCGTTTGACCGACACCCGGAGGTCGCCCAGATCGTCGTCGTCACCTCGCCCGCGCACCTGCGCAGGGTCGCGCTGCTCATGATGCGTATGCGGCTCCGGACAGCCTGGTCGGTGGTGGCCGGAGGGGCCAATCGTCAGGAGAGCGTCTGGAACGGGTTGAACGCGTTTGATGTCGAGCCGGACGTCGTGCTGGTCCACGACGCCGTGCGACCGCTGGTGGGGCAGGAGCTGATCTCGCGGACGATCCGGGCGGTGCACCGCTTCGAAGCGGCGGTCGTCTGCGTCCGGGTGAAGGACACCGTTAAGCTCGAAGGGCGGCCGGGATTCAGCTCCAGGACCCTGGACCGCGAGCGCCTCTGGTCGGCCCAGACCCCCCAGGGATTCTCATACCATCTCATGGTGAAAGCCCACCGCGATGCACGGAAACGGGGATTTGTGGGGACTGATGAGGCCTCACTGGTGGAGCGGATCGGCACGCGGGTAAGGATCGTCGAGGGGGATTACCGGAACATCAAGATCACCACCCCGGCGGATCTGGTGGCGGCCCGGTCGTTCCTCAAGGGGGGATAGAGGTCCGGTTGCTTGTTGTCGCGGCGTTGAGTATATTATCAACACTTTCAGACGCCTTCGGGCGAATCGTCCACACCAGGTACGGAGAGACATGATACCTGTGGCAGTGATCGCAGTCCTGAGCTACCTTGTCGGTTCCATCCCGACGGCCATCATCGTGGCCCGGGTCAGCAAGGGGATCGACATCCGTCAGCACGGGAGCGGGAATGCCGGAGGAACCAACGTATTCCGCGTCCTGGGCTGGAAGGCCGGGGTGTTCGTGATCGCCATGGACATCGCCAAGGGGCTCCTGGCCACGATGGTGATCCCCCAGCTGATGTACGGGTCCCTGCCCTTCGCCAATGCCACGCCGTTCGACGACCTGACGGTCGTGAAGATCATCGGCGGATGCGCGGCGATCCTCGGGCACATCTGGACCGTGTTCGCGGGTTTCCGCGGTGGCAAGGGGATCGCAACGGCGGCGGGCATGCTCATCGGCGTCGCACCCGTGGAGGTCGCGGTATCGGTCGTGGTGTTCGCGATCGTCTTCCTGGTCTCCCACTACGTCTCTCTCGGCTCGCTCAGTGCGGCCGTGGTGTTCCCTCTGACCATGTTCTTCCGCGAAAACGTCTTCATGGTGGATATCGAGGGCTACAACACCCTGATCTTCTTCAGCATCGCCATTTCCCTGCTGATCATCTTCACCCATCGGTCGAACATCCGCAGACTGCTGCGCGGGACCGAGAACCGGATCACGAGTGTCAGGCCCGGCCTGTCCGGGCAACGGAACACCTAACCCTTTCCGCGTATGAGAGTAGCGGTCCTTGGTGCCGGCAGCTGGGGCACCACGCTATCCCTTGTCCTCTCGGACAACGCCCATCACGTCACCCTCTGGTCCTACCTTGAGGAGGACGCCCGGCAGATCCGGGCCACGCGCAAGAACGAGCGGTTCCTCCCGGGGATCGAGATCCCTCCCCTGATCAGCGTCACGGCCGACCTCGCCGAGGCCGTCCAGGGCGCCGAGATGATCGTGCTGGCTGTTCCGTCGCAGTTCCTCCGCAGCGTGATCCAGAAGTTCGCGGACGTTCCGGCCTCCGGGACGGCCATCGTGAATGTCGCCAAAGGGGTCGAAGTGGGGACCATGATGACGATGTCGGAGGTGATCAGGGATGTCTTCCCCGGCGTTGGCGAACGGCAGGTGGTCACTCTGTCCGGTCCCAGCCACGCCGAGGAGGTCAGCCGCAAGATCCCGACGGCGGTCGTGGCGGCATCGTCCAGCATGGAGACCGCGCGGCGTGTCCAGACCGCGTTCATGGTCCCCTATTTCAGGGTGTACGCCAGCGAGGACATCCGCGGGGTGGAGATCGGCGGCTCCCTGAAGAACGTCATCGCGATCGCCGCGGGCATCATCGACGGAGCGCGAGCTCGGGGACAACACCAAGGCGGCCGTCATGACGCGGGGGATCGCGGAGGTCGCCCGCGTGGGGGTCGCGATGGGGGCGCATCTGAGGACCTTCTCGGGCCTCTCGGGCATCGGGGACCTCATGGTCACCTGCATGAGCCGCCACAGCCGGAACAGGCAGGTCGGGATGGAGATCGGCAGAGGAAAGAAGCTGCCGGAGATCCTGGCCGGGATGGTCATGGTCGCCGAGGGTGTGGCAACGACCGAGTCCGCGGCTCAGCTGGCCCACCGGGTCGGGGTGGAGGTCCCGATCATCCAGCAGGTGCACAAGGTCCTGTTCGAGGGGAAGGACCCGCTGAAAGCGTGCTACGACCTGATGACGCGAGACCCGAAGGGGGAAGCGTAGGCAAGGGATACCCGCGGATGCAGAAAGCCCGGATCGACGCTGGGAGAGTGTTGGAACAACGAACACAACACTTCAGCGCCCTCCGGGCTTTTTGCGTTCTCTGCGTCCGCTCCCTAGATGAAGAGGGGCGCCAGCACCAGGGTGATGGTGCTCAGGAGCTTCACGAGCACGTGCAACGACGGTCCGGCGGTATCCTTGAACGGATCGCCCACCGTGTCTCCCACCACCGCCGCCTTGTGAGGATCTGACCGCTTTCCGCCCAGGGCCCCCGTCTCGATGTACTTCTTCGCATTGTCCCAGGCGCCGCCGCCGTTGTTCAGGAAGAGGGCGACGATGATCCCGACGATCGTCCCGACCATCAGCAGTCCTCCGACCACCTCCGGACCGCTTGCGCCCGTCGGCGGCTGGCCCAGCGAGGTTGTACAGGATACGGAAGGTGATGCCCACCGCCACCGGCATGCCGACCACCAGGAGACCGGGGGCGACCATCTCGCGCAGCGCCGACTTGGTGGCGATGTCGACGCACTGGCCGTAATCCGGCTTCGAGGTTCCCAGCATGATCCCCGGATTGTTCTTGAACTGCTCGCGCACGTTCTGAATGATCGCCTGCGCGGCCTTCCCGACGGCTTTGATCGCCAGAGAGGAGAAGAGGAACACCAGGACCGCGCCGAACATCGCGCCGACGAACACCTCCGGCTTGTTGAGGTTGATGACCCCGTTGAAGCTCGGCATGTAGACGTGGACCTCGTCCATGTAGGCGCTGAAGAGCAGGAACGCCGCGAGGGCTGCCGAACCCACGGCATACCCCTTGGTGAGGGCCTTCGTCGTGTTCCCGACCGAATCGAGTCGGTCGGTCCGATCGCGCGTTTCCTTGGGCTGCTGGCTCATCTCCACGATACCGCCGGCATTGTCGGTGATCGGACCGAACGTGTCCATCGCCAGAATGTAGGCTGCGGTCGCCAGCATGCCCATGGTGGCGACGGCCGTCCCGAACAGGCCGGCGTGCTGCAGGCCGGAACTCTCCCCGAGCATGTAGGCCCCGACGATCGCCGCCGCGATCACGAAAATCGGGTGCGCCGGTGGATTCCATCCCGACGGCGATACCGCTGATGATGTTGGTGGCCGGGACCCGTTTTCGACGCCTCGGCGATCGACAGGACCGGGCGGTACCGATAGTCCGTATAGTAGATCGTGAGGAGGACGAAGATCAACGCGGTCACGACGCCGATCAGCCCGCAGAGGAAGAAGTTGAAGTAGTAGGTGGGTCCGAGCAGCCACCGGGAGGCGATGTAGAAGCCCACCATCGCCAGCGCCGTGGTGACGTAGTAGCCGCGGTTCAGGGCCTGCATCGGGTCTTCGCGGTCGTTGGTCTTCACGCTCAGGATCCCGACGATCGACGCGATGATGCCGAAGGCTCGCGCAACGAGCGGGAAGAGGAGGACGCCGACCAGGGATATCCCCTCGGAGGCGAAGACCTCGGGGTTCGCGCGGTAGAGCCCGGCTGCGAGGATCATCGCTCCGATGTTCTCCGCCGCCGTCGACTCGAAAAGGTCCGCCCCCCGGCCGGCGCAATCTCCCACGTTGTCGCCGACCAGGTCGGCGATCACTGCGGGATTGCGCGGATCGTCCTCGGGGATCCCCGCCTCGACCTTGCCCACGAGGTCCGCCCCGACGTCGGCCGCCTTGGTGTAGATGCCGCCGCCAAGCTGCGCGAACAGGGCCACAAAGCTCGCCCCGAAGCCGTATCCCACGATCAGCAGGGGGATCTTGGTCACGTCCGCCGTGACCCCGGAAGCCTGGACGATCATGAAGAGCCCCGCGACCCCCAGGAGGCTCATCGCGACGACGAAGAAGCCCGAGACCGCACCGCCGCGGAGAGCCGGCTGCAGTGCACTGTTCATGTCGCGCAAGGCCCCTGCTGCGGTCCGGATGTTCGCACGAATGGCGACCCACATCCCCATGTATCCGGCGGCGACCGAACAGAGGGCCCCGAAGACGAAGGAGAGGGTGGTCCAGAGCGCGAGCTGGGCCGGGCCGGCCGGATCATGCTCGTTGGCCCCGCGCACGAACGCGTACAGGATGTAGATGATGCATGCCAGCGCGAACGACAGATAGAGGATGGTCCGGTACTGCCTGCCGCAGGAACGCCTCGGCGCCAGACTTGATCGCGTCCGATATTTCCCGCATCGTGGCCGTTCCGGTATCCCGGCGAAGGACGTCGCGGATGAGGTAGGCCGCAAAAAGCAGCCCGAGAGTGCTTATGCCAAGGATCAACGAGAGTTCCATGGGTTCAGGCGGTCTCCATGTTGGTGGTCAATGCCGCAAAGTTGTCCGTCAATATGACAAAAATCGCACACACATGCTACGGACGACGGTCACTTCCCCGCCGTCGGGGCTGGTGTTCGGCGAGTCCAGAGGAAATAGACCGGGATCCCCAGGATCACCAGGCCGAGGCCCGGCCAGGTGTAGGCGGGCTTCAGGATGAGCAGGTCCACGGCGATCGCGGTCGCGAGGACGACGTACAGGCCCGGCAGCACCGGATAGCCGATGGCCCTGTAGGGGCGCTCTGCTTCGGGCCGTTTCCTCCTGAGAATGAAGACTCCGGCGACCGTCAGAATGTAGAAGACCAGTACCGCGAAGATCACATAGTCCAGCAGATCGCCGTAGGTACCCGAGAGACAGAGCGCGGAGGCCCAGACCGCCTGTGTCACGAGGCGCACCGGCCGGGACGCCGGAGCGTTCAGTCTTCCCGCCGAAGCGGAAGAAGAGCCCGTCTTTCGCCATGGCATAGTACACGCGGGCGCCTGCGAGGATGAGGCCGTTGTTGCAGCCGAACGTGGAGACCATGATCAGGACGGCCATCACCAGCGCGCCCGCGTCCCCGAAGATGACCGTCGCGGCCGCGGTCCCGACCCGGTCGTCGGTGGCGAACTGGATCCCCCGTTCAAGCACCCCTGCGGCCGACGGGTTCCCGAAGACCGGGAGGACCAGGAGATAGGCCACATTGGCAAGGATGTACACGAAGGTCACGATCACCGTGCCGAAGGAAGAGGCTCAGACGGGATGGTGCGCTGGGGTTTCACCACCTCCGCGGCCGTGAACGTGATGTTGTTCCAGGCATCGCTGGAGAAGAGGGAACCGACCATCGCCGCGCCAATGGCGGCGAGCAGACCCATCCCGATGAGCGGCGTCCGCGGGCCCCGTCCGCCGACGTGCGCAGGGCGTCCCAGAAGTCGGCGAGATTCGCCGCCACCGTCGACTGGCTTCCGCCCGAGCACGATCGCGACGACGATCAGCCCGATCAGCGCTGCCGTCTTGGCGACGGTGAAGACGTTCTGTATCACCTTGCCCCCCTGGATCCCGCGCAGGTTCACCGCGGTAAGCAGGACGATGCTGGCGATGGCGATCAGCTGCGCGGCGCTGATCCTGAGGCCCGCGGCGGTGAACAGGGTGACCTGCTCGCCGAGGGAGGGGAAGAGGACGGAGGTGAACTTGGCGAAGGCCACCGCCACGGCCGCGATCGTCCCGGTCTGGATCACCATGAACAGGGTCCAACCGTAGAGGAACCCGATCAGCGGATTATAGGCCTCCCGCAGGTACACGTACTGTCCCCCGGCGTGGGGCATCATGCCCGCAAGTTCGCCATAGCTCAGGGCTCCCAGCACGGTGATCAACGCCCGTGACCAGCCAGACCAGGAGGAGACAGCCCGGCGCCGCCGACCGTCCGGGCGATATCGGCGCTGACGATGAAGATGCCCGAGCCGATCATCGACCCGACCACGATCATCGTCGCGTCGAGCGGCCCCAGCGCGCGCCGGAACTGCGGGGCGGGGGGATCCTGTGGCAGCATGTGGCCTCCGTTCGTGTGGGTGTCCGCCGGATGCGCGCCCCGCCGGAAGGCGCGCGGGGTGCCCTATCCTGCGGATGTTTTCTGCTGTCGGCGGTGCTGCAGGTACTTGAAGAGGAGCGGCAGGACCGAGATCGAACACGATGATGACGATGATGTATTCGATGTGGCGCTCGATCCCGGGGATCATGCGCCCGAGGAAGTACCCGGTCAGGGTCATGCTGGTGACCCAGCCGATCCCCCCGGCGATGTTGAACAACGCGAAACGACGGTAGGTCATTTCCGCGACTCCTGCGACCACCGGTGCGAAGGTCCGGGCGAAGGGGATGAACCGGGCAAGGACGATCGTGATCCCCCCATGTTTCTCGTAGAATTCCCTGGTCTTGATGAGGTGGTCACGGCGGAACCATCGGGATTGCGGTCGGTCATAGAGCGCATGCCCGGCCCTGGCTCCGATGTAATACCCCGTGGCGTCGCCGGTCACCGCGGCGATGATCAGCAGGATGTTGAGCAGGACGATGTCCATTTCCCCGCGCGCCGCGAACAGACCGGCCGTGACCAGCAATGAGTCTCCGGGGAGGAAGAACCCGATCAACAGGCCGGTTTCGGCGTACACGATGGCGAAGAGTCCCACGTATCCGCCCCAGATGACGACCTCTTCGATGGTCGGGAGCTGCGGAAGTATGGCGCTGATGAATTCGGTCACGGCGGTCCTTTCAGAATTGTCCAAGATACGACCTTATGCGCAAAGAGACAACTTCCTTGACTGTGGCGGCCACGGGATGTATCTTGGGAAAACCATTCCCACAGCATCGTCAGGGTCTCCGTGAACGCTCCCCAGGCAGGCAAGCCGCCCGAACTCCTCCGCACACTCGGTCTCCCCTCGGCGTTGATGGTGGTGATCGGCTCGATCATCGGGTCGGGGATCTTCCTGACGCCACAGAGCGTCGCGGCCGCCCTGCCGGTGCCGGGGCTCATGCTCCTGGTGTGGGTCCTGACCGGTTTGCTGACCCTGGCGGGGGCGCTGACCAACGCCGAGATCGCCAGCGAACTGACGGCGGCCGGTGGACAATACGTTTACTTCCGTGTGCTCTTCGGGGACCTGATAGCCTTCCTCTTCGGCTGGACCACTTTCGTGGTGTACCAGACCGGCTCGATCTCCGCGATCGCCGTGGCGTTCGCACGGTACTTCGGGTACTTCGTCGACCTCCCGCACTTCCCCGCGGAGCTTGAGGCCTGGAAGGTCCCGATCCTCGGCAACATCGCCCCGTTCGACGATATCGGCGTGAAACTCGTCGCCATTTCGGCGATCGTCTTCCTCGCGGTGGTCAACTACTTCGGCGTCCGGTTCGGGAGTTTCGTACAGAATCTCTTCACCTCCCTGAAGATCCTGGCGATCGTCTCGATCATCGTGCTCGGGTTCACGTCGGGGTCGGGCTCCACGGAGCATTTCTTCCCGCTCTGGGGGGCGATCCCGGGAGGGGCGCTGCTCCCTGCCATCGGGGTCGCGATGGTCGCCACGCTCTGGTCGTACGACGGCTGGAACAGCCTGACGTTCATGGCGGGCGAGGTCAAGGAACCGCAACGGAACATCCCGCTCGCGTTGATCCTGGGGACCGTGGCGGTCATTGTCATCTACGTCCTCACGAACATGGCGTACCTGTACGTCCTTCCGATCGGCGAGATCGCGTCGTCGAAACGGGTGGCTGCCGACATGATGGAACGGGTGTTCGCCGGCGGCGGAGGGGCGATGATCTCGCTCGCGGTCATGCTTTCGACGTTCGGCTCGGTGAACGCGACCTCGATGACGACCGCCCGGGTCTATTTCGCCATGGCGAAGGACCGACTGTTCTTTCGGTCGATGGGGACGGTGCACCCACGCTACCGCACCCCGGCCCGCTCCATCGTCGTCCAGTGCGTCTGGGCCTGCGTCCTGACGCTGACCGGGACCTTCGACCAGCTCTTCACCTACGTGATCTTCGCCGGATGGATCTTCTACGGCCTGGGTGCCGCGGGCGTATTCATCCTCCGGAGGAAATACCCCGATTCGAACCGCGCCTACCGGGTCCCCGGCTATCCGTTCGTGCCACTGGTGTTCGTGCTGGTGGCCACCTGGTTCGTCGTGAACACCCTGATCACGAATCCCGCGGATTCGATGGTGGGATTGGTCCTGCTCGCGCTCGGCCTGCCGCTGTATCTGTACTGGAAGAAGCAGCCCCCTGTGGTGGAACAGGGATAAGCATGGTCCGCGGACCTCTTGCCCAGCCGGTCCAGTTCCTCAAAGGCATCGGGCCCAGGAAGGCCCAGGCGCTGGAAGAGATCGGGATCCGGACGGTCCTGGACCTCCTCTATTACCTTCCCCGGCGATACCTCGACCGTTCAACACTCCTCACGATCGCCCGGCTGCGCGAGTTTGCCCGCGCCCCGCACGGCGCCGCGCTTCCGTTCGAGGATGCGGCGACCGATGACGATATCCGCCGGGAAGTAACGGTCATCGGCGAGGTGCGGTCCCACCGGGTGATCGGGGCGGGCCGCAAAGCGAGGTTCATCCTGGTCCTCGCCGACGCCACCGGCTCCCTGCAGTGCGTCTGGTTCGGGGGCGTGCAGTACTGGCGGCGGGCGTTCCAGGTCGGGGAGACCCTGGCGGTCTCCGGGGAGCCGACCCTCTACGGCAGCGTGCTGCAGATGGTCCATCCGGAAGTGGACCGGATCGGCGACCGCGACGGAACCGGACCGGAGGCCGCCATGGAGGAGTACCACGGCGGGCTCGTGCCGCTGTACCCTTCGAGCCAGGCCCTCGCGCGGGTCGGATTGGAGAGCAACGGATTCCGACGGATCATCGCTTCCCTGCTGCGGGCGCACGGCGAGGGACTCGTAGAATACCTCCCTCCCGAGCTGCAGCACCGGCGCGGTCTGCCGGATCTTGCCGCCGCCGTCCGCACGGTGCACTTCCCGTCGGGCGCCGGGGAGCTGGAGCGAGCCCGCGCGCGGATCAAGTACGACGAACTCTTTCTGTTCCAGCTCAAACTCGCCCTCAAACGCCGGGTCTACCGGGACTCCGTCCGCGGCATCTCCTTCAACGTCAAGAGTCCGCTTGCGCGTACGCTGGTAGAGACCCTTCCATTCACCCTGACGTCCGCGCAGGTGCGTGTCTTGAAGGAGATCGCCGCCGACCTGGAAAGCTCCCGGCCGATGAACCGCCTCCTGCAGGGGGACGTCGGGAGCGGGAAGACCGTGGTCGCCCTCGCGGCGATGCTGGTAGTGGTCGACAACGGTTATCAGGCGGTCTTCATGGCGCCGACGGAGATCCTCGCGGAGCAACACTTCGCCACGCTCCGGCGGCTGCTGGGGGACATTCCCGTAAGCGCGCGCCTGCTGGTCGGCGCGCAACGCTCCAGACTGCGCGCCGACATCCTGGAGGACCTGCGGAGCGGCCGGGCGCAGATCGTGGTCGGCACGCACGCACTGCTCGAGAAGGAGGTGGAGTTCGCCCGCCTGGGCCTGGTGGTGATCGACGAGCAGCACCGATTCGGGGTGCGGCAGCGGGCCACGGTCCGGGGGAAAGGGGAAAATCCCGACGTCCTGGTCATGACCGCGACGCCGATCCCGCGGACCCTCTCGCTGACGCTCTACGGCGATCTCGACGTGTCGGTCCTCGACGAACTGCCGCAGGGACGGAAACCGATCACCACGGTCCTCAAGCACGACGACGAACGCGCCTCGGTGGCGGACTTCGTGCGCGAACAGGTGGCGGCGGGCCGGCAGGCCTACTTCGTCTATCCCCTGATCGAGGAATCGGAGAAAGTGGACCTGAAGTCCGCCACGGCGCACTACGAACACCTGAGGAAGGAATTCCCCGGGCTGCGGCTCGCGCTGCTCCATGGAAGGATGCGCAGTGAGGAGAAGGACTCGGTGATGCGGCAGTTCAAGGAGCGCGCGCTCGATATCCTCGTGGCGACGACCGTGATCGAGGTGGGGATCGACGTGCCGAACGCGACCGTGATGGTCATCGAGAACGCGGAGCAGTTCGGTCTATCGCAGCTCCACCAGCTCCGGGGAAGGGTCGGAGAGGGGAGGCGAGCAGTCATACTGCATCCTGGTCGCGAAACGGTGGGCAACATACGGCGCGAGGCGCTCCGCAGAGGGCGGCGATGAGGAGGTCCAGGCGGCCGCGAGGCGGCTCGCGACGATGGTGCGCACCACCGACGGCTTCGCCATCGCGGAGACCGACCTCCAGCTCCGCGGACCCGGAGACTTCTTCGGCACCCGGCAGAGCGGGATGCCGGAATTCCGCGCCGCGAACCTGCTGACCGACACGGCGATCCTCCATGAGGCGCGAGCGGACGCGTTCGCGATCGTGGAGCAGGATCCGCTCCTGCGACGCCCGGAACACGTTCCGCTTGCCGACCACCTCCGCTCCACCCTCCTCGATGACCTCTCGCTGATTCAGGCCGGATAACGCACTTTTTTCTTGACACAGATATGGAAATGGTTATATTAGCCAACAGGAATGACTTATGTCGAATAGCTCGGAGAGTTTCTGAATCGTTCGCTACAGCAGCTTCCGCCATCATCACTGACGATTGCGCTGGTCTACAATCTCAAGAAGGAAGCCCCGTCGTTATCCTCACCTCGTGTTGAATCTCCCGTCGCACTGTCGAACAACTCCCTCCCATCCGAACGGTTGAACGGCGCTGGCACGGGATTGGTGGTCGACCGCGAGCACCGCGTGAACGACATCTACGCGGAGTGGGATACGATGGAGACGGTCGGTGCGGTGCGCGACGCGCTCGCCGAACGTCACCGCGTGGAGCTCGTCGAGGCGAACGAGGATGCGTACACCACCCTCCGTACGCTCCGTCCCGATTTTGTGTTCAACATCGCCGAAGGACTGCACGGTGTCTCGCGCGAGGCGCAGATCCCGGCCATGCTCGAGATGCTCGGCATCCCGTACCTGGGATCCGATCCGCTGGCGCTCGCGGTGTGCCTCGACAAGTCCCGCGCGAAGGAGATCCTCACGCACTACCGGATCCCGACCCCGTCGTTCTCCGTCATCCACACTCCCGAAGAGCTTGACGACGCGCGTCTCCGGTTCCCGTCGATCGTCAAGCCGCTCCACGAAGGTTCGAGCAAGGGGATCTACAACTCGAGCGTGGTACGGACTCCCGAAGAACTGCAACGCGAGGTCGCGACCGTGCTCGACGTGTATCATGAGCCGGCGCTCGTCGAAGAATTCCTGCCGGGCCGTGAGTTCACCGTCGCGATCATGGGGAACGGTTCCGAGCTCTCGATCCTCCCGATCGTGGAGATCAAGTTCGACTCTCTCCCGGCCGGGATGAACCCGATCTATTCCTACGAAGCCAAGTGGGTCTGGGACACCACCGACGCCCCTCTGGAGATCTTCGAGTGCCCTGCAAGGTTGGACCCCCAGGTCCGGCAGGAAATCGAGGAAATCTGCTCAAAAACCTATCGAATTTTGCGTCTTCGCGACTGGTCCCGGATAGACCTCAGGATGGACGGGAAGGGAAGGCCGCAAGTCCTTGAAATCAATCCGCTTCCGGGGATACTCCCGAAGCCGGAGGATAATTCGTGTTTCCCGAAGGCCGCAAGGGCCTCGGGTCTATCATATAGCGGTCTCATCAATGGAGTTCTCGACATCGCCCTGCGGCGGGTCGGCACGAAGCGAACGTGACTCCCACGGAAGGGCGACCCATGGCGCAGAAAAAAGGGAACGGCAAGAAGCTGAGGATCTCCATCTTGTACAACGAACCGATCGTCGGGACGGAAGCCGGAAGGCAGTACGTCAATGAGATCGGACAGTTGAACGAGAACGTCGCCTATGCAGGCGGCACATCGAAGAGCGAGCGCGGGAAGAAGGACGCCCCCGTGGATCTGTCGGAGGTCGGCGTGGTGGAGGAAATGGACGATCTGAAGGACGCGCTCAACTCCCTCGGATACCTGACGACCACCTTCAACGTCGACAGCGACACCTACCGCCTGTTCGACTATCTGCGGAACGAGAAGCCGGACCTGGTCTTCAACATCGTCGAGTGCATCGAGAACGAGTCGATCCTCGAGATGAACGTGGCCGGGGTCTACGAGCTGCTGAAGATCCCGTATACGGGGGCCGGTCCGCTGGCGCTCGGGACCGCGCTCAACAAGCCCAGGGTGAAGGAGATCCTGCTTACCACGGCATCCGCACGCCGCAGTTTCAGGTGTTCCACGCGGAGGAGAAGATCGTTCCCAGGGAAGAACTCCGGTTCCCGCTGATCGTCAAGCCCTCGCACGAGGACGGCAGCGTCGGGATCTCCGACGCCTCGGTCGTCTACAGCCTCGCGGAACTCCGCCGCCGGGTCAGGTACATCTTCGAACACCTCGAGCAGCCTGCGCTGGTCGAAGAGTTCGTCGACGGACGCGAACTGAACGCGGCGGTGATCGGCAACGACCCGCCGGTCGTCATGCCGATCTCGGAGATCGACTTTGCGGGACTGACGGACGACATGCACCGGATCGTCAGCTACGAGGCGAAGTGGATGCACGGCATCGATCGCCTACCAGGGGACCAACGGCATCTGCCCGGCCCGGCTCTCCCCGGGAAGGAAGCGGAGGTGAAGGAGATCGCCGCGCGCTGCTTTCAGCTCTTTGGCCTGCGCGACTACGCCCGGATCGACTTCCGGATGACGCGCAACGGCACCCTCTACGTTCTGGAGGTGAACCCGAACCCCGACATCTCCGACGACGCCGGTTTCGCCCGCTCCGCGCGCGCGATGGGCTGGACGTTCGCGGAAACCGTCGGCAAGATCGTCGAGAGCGCCCTTGAACGGACCCGGTGAGATCCGGCCGTTGCGCCCGTCGGACCGGCAGCCGCTGCGCGACCTGCTCCTCCGGACCGACATGTTCTCCCCGGAGGAAGTGGGGATCGCGCTGGAGCTGATCGATACGGTGCTCCAGGTGCCGGGACAGAAGGATTATCTGATCAACGTGCTGGAGCTGGACGGAAAGGCCGCGGGATACTACTGCGTGGGGCCGACGCCGGCGACGGCAGGGACATTCGACATGTACTGGATCGCGGTGGATCCGGCGGTTCAGGGGAGCGGCGCAGGGACCCGGTTGAATGCGCACGCAGAAGAGCTGATCGCCCGCCACGGAGGGCGGCTGATCGTCGTCGAGACCTCGTCCCGGGCCCGGTACGAGCCGACCCGGAGATTCTACCTGCGACGCGGCTATGCAGAGACCGCTCGCATTCCGGGGTACTACCGGCCGGATGACGACCTGGTTGTGTACTGCAAATATCTGACACCATAGAGGAGGATCACAGGTTCACATGGAACTCTGGCAGGAGATGTTACGGCACAGCGTGGACAGCTCCAAGGATCTGGTGGAGCGCTTCGGTTTCGACAAGCAGCTCGCCGAACGACTGAATTCGCTGTTCCACATCCGCATCAACCCGTACTACCTTAGCCTGATCCGCTACCCCGGTGATCCCATCTGGCTGCAGTGCATCCCGGACGGGAAAGAGCTCGACGAAGACGGGTTCCCCGAAGATCCGCTGGCCGAGGACTCCCACAGCCCGGTCCCCAGCATCGTGCACCGGTATCCGGACCGTGTCCTCTTTCTCACCACCAGTCAGTGCTCGATGTACTGCCGCTTCTGCACCAGGAAGCGCAAGGTGGGGGATTCGACCAAGATCAACATGAAGTACATCCAGGGGGGGATCGACTACATCGCGGCCCATCCAGAGGTGCGCGACGTCATCCTGTCGGGCGGGGACCCGCTGATGCTGACGGACTTCATGCTGGAGAGGATCATTTCCTCCCTCCGGAACATCCCGCACGTGGAGATCATCCGCCTGGGGACCAAGATGCCCTGCGTCCTGCCGCAACGCGTGACGCCGAAGCTCTGCAAGATGCTGAAGAAATACCACCCCGTCTACGTCAACACGCACTTCAATCACCCGTGGGAATGCACGCCGGAGGCGAAGAGGGCATGCGACATGCTCGCGGACGCGGGCGTGCCCGTGGGGAACCAGACCGTGCTCATGAAGGGGGTGAACGACGACCCCGACGTGATGCTGGAGCTGATGCGCAAGCTGATGGCGATGCGCGTGCGGCCGTACTACCTGTACCAGGCGGATATCACCAAGGGAGCCAACCACTTCCGCACGCCGGTCAGCGTGGGCTTGAACATCATGGACAAACTCCGCGGCCACACCTCCGGGCTGGCGATCCCGCATTTCGTGATCGACGCCCCCGGCGGCGGAGGCAAGATCCCGCTCCTCCCGCAGTATGTCCTCGGCCGGAACGGGAACCAGATCATCCTCCGGAACTACAAGTACGACATCTTCGTCTACCCGGATGTCGAAGACGAACCCCGGATCCCGACGCCGTCGGTGGAGCGGAAGTACACGCGCAAGAAGGCGCGGACCAAGACCACCTACGAGCCGGACAAGACCCAGGTGTGATCCTTCCGGAAGCAGAACCAGCCACAGCCCGTCCGGCGCCACGCGGACGGGCTGTGACGTTCAGGGGCCCCCTGCACGCCGGGGGTCTATCGGGTCTTGCCGGAAAAGAGGGAGATCAGCCGGTCGACGGGAAATGGTTTTTGCAGCAGAAGATCGCAATCGGCGGTGCAGGCCGCGCGGACCGCGGAAACGTCGCTGATACCGGTCAGGAAGATGAAGGGGGTGTTCTTGTGCCCGGGGAGCGCGCGGATCTTGCCGTGCAGTTCGACGCCGTCCATCCCGGGCATCTTGACGTCGGAGATGATCACGTCGATCTTCTCCGTCGAGGCGACCTCCACAGCGTGTTCGCCGTCCGTCGCGATCAGGATCGTATGCCCGATGGCCCGCATGACCTCCTGAAGCATCTCGAGGTATTCGGGCTCGTCTTCGACCGCAAGCACTGCGCATTGGACTCGCTCCTTCGTCAGAGGTCCCCAGTAAGATAGACGTCCCCGCCCTCCTTGTCAAGCCGTTCATTGCCTCTGACGGCCTATTTGCGTAGATTTTCGCACATGCGCATTCCTGACGAAACCATCGAGGAGGTCCGCGCCACGATCGATATCGTGGACCTCATCTCGGAATACCTGCCGCTCAAGAAGCGAGGAAAGAACTACACCGGCCTCTGTCCGTTCCACCACGAAAAGACCCCCTCGTTCAGCGTCAGCCAGGACAAGCAGATGTACTACTGTTTCGGCTGCAGTGCGGGGGGGAACGTGTTCACGTTCGTCATGGAACACGACAAGGTGTCGTTCGTGGAGGCGGTCCGTACGCTGGCGAGACGGGCGGGGATCCAGATCCCGGAGGAACAGCCGTCGGAGCTCTCGACGGAGCAGGAGGAGCTGTTCGAAGCCTGCCGCCGTGCCGCCGAGTTCTTCCAGGAGACCCTGTTCAAGACCACCGAGGGGTCGCTGGCCCTGGAGTACTTCCGGCACCGCGGTTTCAGCGACGAAACGATCCGGCGGTTCTCCCTGGGCTACGCGTTGAACGGATGGGATGGGTTCCTCCACTACGGAGAACATGCGGGCCTGCAGGTGCCGGTGATGGTGAAGGCCGGACTCGTCCTCCAGAAGGAGGACGGCAAGGGCTTCTACGACCGGTTCCGCGGCCGGGCGATGTTCCCGATCCTCTCGCCCTCAGGACGTACCATCGCCTTCGGGGCGCGGAAAATGCGCGAGGACGACCCACTCGGAAAGTATATCAATTCCCCCGAAACGCCCATCTACAGCAAGAGCCGGGTCCTCTACGGGCTCTTCCACGCCAAGGAAGCCATCCGTCAGAAGGGTTTCGCCGTCCTCGTCGAGGGGTATGCCGACCTCATCACCGCTTTCCAGGCGGGGACGCACAATATCGTTGCCTCGAGCGGCACAGCCCTGACGGAGGAACAGATCCAGCTGATCGGGCGTTTTGCCCGGGACATGACGCTCGTCTACGACGCCGATTCTGCAGGGTCCAAAGCAACGATCCGTGGCGTGGACCTCGTCATCGAGCAGGGCCTGGACGTCCGCGTGGCGGCGCTCCCCGCCGGTGAGGATCCAGATTCGTTCGTGAAACGGCACGGCGGGAAGGCATTCGAAGACCTCCTGGCAAATGCGGTGTCGTTCCTGGACTTCAAGGTCGAGCTGTTCCGTCAGGCGGGAGCAATGAACACCCCGGAAGGGAAGACCCGCGCGGTCCGTTCCATCGTCGAAACCCTTGCGAAGATGAAGGACGAGCTCAAGCGGAATTTCTTCATCCAGGACCTCGCGGAGAAGTACGGGATCTATGAGAGCCTTCTGCACCGGGAGATCGAGCACCAGCTGAGCCGGGAACGCCGGCCTCCGAGGGGCCCGGACACCGCGGCACCTGCCCGGACCCCCGGTGCCGCTCCGGTGCTCGATCCGCAGGCACAGCTCCCTGCTTCCGAGCGGGACCTGTTGAAGGTGATGCTCGATCGGGGTCCGGCCATGGTGGCCACCGTCTTCTCGCGGATCGAGATCGTCGACCTGCAACATCCGCTCGCCCGTCAGCTTGCGGAGGTCCTGCTGCTGCGATCGCAGAAAGGGGAGCGCTGGGATGGCGGCTCGGTGACGGATACCCTCGAAGACCCGGCGCTCAAACACCTGGTGGCCAACCTGCTCATCGACCGGTACGAGCTGAGCGAAGGGTGGGGAAAACTCGGGACCACCATCGGCCGGCCCGATCCGGAAGAGGTGGCGCGCGTTGCCGTGCGGATGATCCTCTTGCGCGGGGTCGACGAACAGATACGCGAGGAACACCGGAGGATGAAGGACGCAGAGCACCGGGGGGAGGCCGCTCAATCCTTCCACCAGCGCATCATGGGGCTTCAGGCCCGCCGCAAAGAGATCGTGGCCGGCCGGGAAGACCCCTCGAGATGACCGGCACCTGCAGCGTGCTCCCGGAACCGCCTTCCCCTCGCGTTGCAATTAAGTCCCCTTTCGGGTATATTTTCGCAGACGCCCGATGACTACGGAGCACACATCTGTTGCCCCATCCCGCGACGCATGACCAGAGGTTCCTCGTCGTCCGCACCGATCGCCTCGGGGACGTTCTCCTGACACTACCGATGCTCTCCCGACTCCGTGCTTCCAGGCCCGGAGCCCGGATCTCTCTGCTCGTCCGCCATTATCCCGGGGAACTCCTGGCTGGCCATCCCGCCGTGGACGAACTGCTCTGGTATGATACTCCCGCAGGGGCCCTTGTTCCTTTCGGGGACCTCCTGCGACGGATCACGGAGGCGCGGTTCGACGCGGCGATCGTCGTCCACCCTACGCCGCGCCTCGCGTGGCTGACCTTCAGGTCCCGGGTCCCGGTCCGAGTCGGGACGGGATACCGCTACTATTCGCCGTTGTTCAACAGGAAGGTCTACGAACACCGCCGGCGCGGAGACCGGCACGAACTGGAATGCAATCTCGGACTGCTCGGGCCCCTCGGGATCCCGACGGATCCTCCGGGTATCCCGGTGGATTTCAGCCTGCCTGTCCCGGAAGCAGTCAGCGCTGGAGCGCTTGTGAAGCTCGGCGAGCTCGGCATTCGCCCGGGGGCGGCGTTCGCGGTCGTCCATCCGGGAAGCGGAGGATCGGCACGCGACTGGCCGCCGGAGCGGTTCGCGTCCCTGGCGGAAAGCCTTGCGGGAGAGGGAGTCATGGTCCTGGTCACCGGGTCCGCGGCAGAGCGTTCCCTGGTGGATCGGGTCATCTCCACATGCGGCAGCGGAGTGATCGGCGCGGCGGGGGTGTTCGGCCTGCACGAACTGGCCGCAATGCTGAGCGCTTGCTCACTTTTCGTCGGCAATTCGTCTGGTCCCCTGCATCTTGCGGTCGCGATGGGAACTCCGGTGGTGGGACTGTACCCGCAGATCCCCGAGATCGGCCCGCGGCGCTGGGGCCCGTACGCAGAGCTGGCCCGCGTGATCGTTCCCGACAGGCCCGCGACCTGCAGGGAGTGCCGCGGACGGGGGGCCAGGAAATGCGCCTGCATGGAGACCATCGGGGTGGAGATGGTTTTCCGTTCCTGTCTGGAACTCCTCCAGAACGTTGCTCCGGTCGTTCCGGGGAGACGCCCGTGAATTGGAGCACAACATACCGTGCGCTGACAGGCAGGGCGGGATCCTTCCTGGCGCTGCTGGTGCTTCTCTGTGTGATCGTGCAGGGCGACATTGCCCAGCAGAAGCGCACCAGGAAGGCTGCCGCCCGCCCGGCCACGAAAGACAGTACCGCGCAGCTCCGCGCGGATTCCATCCGCCGCGCCGAGCAGCAGCAGGTGGTGGCCGATTCGCTTCGCAAGCTGGAGGAACTCCTTGCCCGTCGGCGGGAGGACTCCCTGAAGGCGCTGGTGTTGCGCACGGTGCCGAACAAGGCCTTCGGGGTGGGGGAACGGCTGGAGTTCGACATCAATTACGGGTACGTGACGGCGGGGGAGGCCATCCTGAGCATCCCCGCGTACGAGAATGTGCGGGACCGCAAGAGCTACAGAGTGGAGGTCCACGTCCGGTCCTCCGCCAGCTTCTCGCTCTTCTACAAGGTGGAGGACCGCTACCTGACGTTCATCGACGTGGAAACCCTCGCCCCCTGGCAGTTCGAGCAGCACATCCGGGAGGGGAACTATCGGAGGGATTTTGTCGCCACGTTCGATCAGTACGCGGGGACCGCGGTCACCACGGATGGCGGAAGGTTCGACACTCCCAGGTATGTGCACGACATCATGTCGGCGTTCTACTATGTGCGCGCGCTCGATCTCGCCGGCAAGAAGGCGGGGGACCTGCTCGAGCTGAAAAACTTCTACAAAGACAAGACACACGACCTGGTCGTCCGGGTCCTGGGACGGCAGGAGCTGGAAGTGGAAGCGGGGACATTCAGGACGATCGTGGTCGAGCCGTTCGTCCGTGAGGGGGGGCTGTTCAAGGCCGAAGGGAGGATCGTGGTGTGGCTCACCGACGACGAGCGGAAGGTCCCGGTGCGGGTCAACAGCCCCGTGGTGATCGGGTCCGTCGACGTCGAGCTGCGCGAATACTCCGGAATGAACGGTCCCATCAACGCGAGGATCAAATGACCAAACAACCACGGGCGGACCTGGGACGGGTCCGGACGATCTCGATCGGCAACCGGAAAAGCAAGGTCTCGCCGGAAGCCTTCGCCCGGGTCTTCGGGGGGGGAGTTTCAACCGGTTCCTGGAAGGATTGCCACGGATCCTCGTGGCGGAGGACCTCCGTGCACTGGTCCGCGACATCCTCCGGTCGCGCGAGCGGGGCAAGCCGGTGATCTGGATGATGGGCGCCCACGTGATCAAGGTGGGCCTGGCGCCGCTGATCGTGGACCTGGTGCGCCGGCGGGTCATCACCGCTGTAGCGATGAACAGCGCCGCCGCGATCCACGATGTGGAAACGGCCATGTGGGGGCGCACCTCCGAGGACGTGGCAGCCAACCTGGTGGACGGCCGTTTCGGGATGGCCCGGGAGACGGGCGAGTTCATCAACGACACCCTGACCGCCGCCTTCTCCGCCAGCGATCTCGGGTACGGCGAGGCGCTCGGGCGGGAGCTTCTGGCACGGAAGGCTCCCAATCGGCGGCTGAGCGTCCTGGCGACGTGTCTCAGGCTCGGGGTTCCCGTGACCGTCCATGCGGCGATCGGGACCGATATCATCCACCAGCAGCCTTCGATGAACGGGGCGGCCACTGGCGAGCTCTCGCACCGGGACTTCCGTTCCCTCTGCCACACCTGCATGGGGTTGCGCGGTGGCGGGGTGGTGTTGAATATGGGTTCCGCGGTCATCATGCCCGAGGTGTTCCTGAAGGCGCTGACCGTGGCGCGGAACCTGGGCGCGCGCGCGAGGGGCTTCTCGACAGCGGTATTCGACATGAACGTTCACTACCGGCCGACGCAGAACGTCAAGCTGCGTCCCACGCAGGACGGTGGGAAAGGGTACTACTTCGTGGGGCATCATGAGATCATGATCCCGCTCCTGGCGGCATGGGTCAGGAGTGCGATCCGGAAGGGGAGCGTATGACGGACGACCTCACCCCGCCTGTGACCCCGTCACCTGTGACCCCGTCACCTGTGGCAGCAAGGCCGCCTCTCCTGGGACGCATGCATCCTGCCGCGTTCGCGATCCTCGCGCTCGGGGTGGTCTTCGTCCTCTACCAGCTGGTGGGCGGCGCGGCCACGTTGCTGCTGGCAGGCGGACGGATCACGACCGACACGATCGCTCTGGTGCGCTGGTCCACGCTCGTCGGACAGATCCTCTTCATCCTCGTGCCGACGATCGTGCTGGTCCGGCTGCGCGGCGAACCGGTGCTGCCGTATCTGAGGATCCGTCCCCCGGAGGTGTAGCAGATCCTTTTGAGCGTCGTCGCGGTCTTCTTTCTGCAGCAGATGCTCCAGGGATACATGACGCTGCAGGACGCGATCCCCCTGCCCGACGTCGTCCGCCGGTATGTGGAGATGTTCCGGAAGATGTTCGAGGAGACCTACGAAATGCTGGTCTCCGCGTCGAACCCCTGGGAATTCGTCTTCGTGGTCGTCACGGTCGCCCTTGTCCCCGCGTTCGCGGAGGAGCTGCTGTTCCGGGGCCTGGTGCAGACCAGCTTCTCGAGGGTCACGGGTGGACTGACCGCCGCTGCCGTGACGGGGATGATCTTTGGCGCGTATCATCTGAACCCGTTCAGCATCGTCCCCCTGGTGGTGCTCGGCTTCTACTTCGGATTCCTTGTGCACCGTTCAGGGTCGGTGTTCGTTGCGGCCTCCGCCCATTTTATGAACAACTTCGTGGCCTGCGCCGCGGTCTACCTTCACCTCGGAGACGATTTTATGGTCATCGCCCCGACGGGAGAGATGTCGCCCTCCGTCCAGCTGATGAACTTCGCGGTCTCCGCCTTCGCCTTTTCGGCGGCCACACTCCTGTTCGTCCGATCAACCCGGGAGAAGCAACCGTGAGCAACCTGACCGTACGCGTACTGGTGGCGCTGGTGGGGGCGCCGGTGATCGTTGCGCTCACCCTGGCGGGCGGGTGGTGGTTCTTCGTGTTCGTGGCCGGCGTCGCCGCGCTCGGATTGTCCGAGTACTACGCGCTCGCGCGGGCGAAGGGGACGGAGCCACAGGTCTCCATAGGGATGCTGTTCGGCGTGGGGATCGCCACGGCGTTCTTCTTCGATCGGTTCCGGCAGACGGTGGTCACGCTGGCGCTCGGCGCCGGGGCGCCCATACCGTTCCCCTCGCAGACGCAATGGCTGATGATCCTGACGCTGCTCTTCGTTCCGTGGATCGCGTTGCGGGAACTGTTCCGCAACAAGGGCTCCGCGCTGCTGAACGTTGCGGTGACGCTGCTCGGGGCCTTCTACGTCTCGCTGTTCATGGCCGCGCTGGTCGGCGTCCGGGAGCTGTTCACCCCCGCGGATTTCCCGGTGCACAGGTTCTTTCCGTACGAAGGCCCGACGCCACCCGACGACGTGCTCGCGGAGGTCTACCGCTGGGGTGGCATGACCGTCCTGGTGACCCTCGTGTCGATCTGGCTCTGCGATTCGGCTGCGTATTTTGCTGGAAGGGCCTTCGGAAAACACAAACTGTTCGAACGGGTCAGCCCGAAGAAGACCTGGGAAGGGGCCATTGCCGGTTTCGCGGCTGCGGTGGGAGCGTTCGTGGCGGGCCAATGGTGGGTCCTGCCGTACCTGACACCGGGCGAAGCGGCGGTCTGCGGCATCATCGTTGGCATCTTCGGGCAGGCCGGCGACCTGTTTGAATCCCTGTTGAAGCGTGATGCGGGGGTCAAGGATTCCTCTGCGCTCATCCCCGGCCACGGCGGGGTGCTGGACCGTTTCGACAGTCTCATGTTCGTGTCGCCCCTGTTGTATCTCTATCTCGACTTCATCGTCTTCCGGCTCTGATCCATGCGGCAGAAAGCCCACAAGGTCCATATCGTCACGATGGGGTGCGCGAAGAACGTCGTGGATTCGGAGCGGCTGATGGCCCAGCTCCGGGGCAGCCGTGTGGAGATCACCGACAGTCCCGAAGAGGCGGACGTCGCCGTGATCAACACCTGCGGATTCATCACTCCCGCGAAACAGGAGTCGATCGACATGATCATCCGTACCGTCAGGATGAAGGCGGCGGGACGGCTCAAGAAGGTGTACGCGATCGGCTGCCTCACCGAACGCTTCGCAGGAGAGCTTGCCAGGGAGATCCCCGAGGTCGACGGGTTCTTCGGCTCGCACCAGATGGCGGAGGTGGTCCGGGAACTGGGAGCACGGTACCGGACCGACCTCCTCGGCGAACGGGTGCTGACCACCCCGTCCCACACAGCGTACGTGAAGATCGCCGAGGGATGCGATCGCCCGTGTGCGTTCTGCGCGATCCCCCTGATGCGGGGAAAACACGTCAGCCGTCCGATGGAAGAGGTCGTGGCGGAATCCACGTCGCTCGTCCGTGGAGGGGTCAAAGAACTCGTCGTCATCGCGCAGGATACCACCTTCTACGGTCTGGACCTCTACGGAAGGCGGCGCCTGGCGGAACTGCTGGAGCGCCTGGCCGGCATCGCCGGAGCCGGCTGGGTACGCTTGATGTATGCGTACCCCGCTCAATTCCCCGCGGATGTCCTGGAGGTCATGGCACGCAACCCGCAGATCTGCAAATACCTGGATATCCCGGTTCAACACAGTGCCGACAGCGTCCTCCGGTCGATGCGCCGTGGTCTCACGGCACGTCAGCTGAGGGACCTCCTGGCCCGTATTCGGGATCGGATCCCTGGCATCGCGCTTCGTACCACGCTCATCGTGGGGTATCCCGGGGAGGGGGAGAAGGAGTTCGACGACCTGATGGAATTCGTTGCCCGGACGCGATTCGAGCGGCTGGGGGTGTTCACCTATTCCCAGGAGGAGGGGACCGCCGCGTTCCCGCTCGGTGATCCCGTGCCGGAAAGGGAGAAGGAACGCAGACGCGATGCGGTGATGGCGCTCCAGCAGGAGATCTCGGATGAGGCCAACCAGGCCAGCATCGGCTCGCACAGAACCGTGCTGGTGGAGCGGGTGGAGGGCGGCGTCGCGGTCGGAAGAACCGAGTTCGATGCCCCCGAGATCGACAACGAGGTGTTCATCCGGGGGGAGTCCCTTCCGGCCGTGGGGGAGTTCTGCAGGGTTGAAATTGTGGACGCGTATGAGTACGATGTGGTGGGAAGGGTGATAGGGGATCACTAGGTCCGGAGGAGTGTATGGCGGCAGGGTGGAGAGTGCGGGGAGTGGTGGCTGCAGGGATGGCGATCCTCGTGATCGCTGCGGCCCGGGGACAGGTGGAATCGTCTGAGGACCGAACGGCTCTGCCTCAGGCGCTGTTCCTGGATGCGATATCGGTCGCGGGTTCGGTGCGCGACGAAAGTCGGGTCGACGTTTTCGTGCAGATGAACTACGAGGGGCTGAGCTTCATCAAGCGAGGCGACACCTATGACGCCTCCTACGAGATCACGATCACGGTGACCGATTCATCGGGTGCAATGGTCGGGGAGAAGAGCTGGATCGAGGAGATCAAAGGGATCTCGTTCGAGCAGTCGGTGTCATCGACCGCCTATAGCATCGTGCAACGGGTCTTCCAGGTGAAGCCGGGGCTTCATCGGATCACCGTCGCGGTCCTGGACCTCGAAACCAAGATCACCCGCCGGGTCGAACGCCAGATCCCCGTGCAATCGTACTGGGGGCGATCGCTTCATGTTGAGCGATGTCCTCCTGCTTGCGAAGGTCGTGGAGAAGGGGGACAAACGTTCCATCCAGCCCCAGGTGCCGCTGAACATCGGGAACCTCCCTCCGCCGGTCAACCTGTTCTTTGAGGTCTACAACCCGCATGCGCTCGACTCGGTCCGGTTCATGATGTCCGCGCTGACCCTCAAGGGGGACCTCGCCTTTTCGCAGGACACCGTCGTCAGCCTTGCTCGCGGGCGGAACGACCAGATCCTCCGGTTCAACCACTCGACGATCCCGCTGGGAGACTACCGGCTCGTGGTCCAGGCCTTTGCCCGGCGGACCGGGGATTCGGCGGAGATCGCGATCGGGAACACTTCTCGGGCCATCATGATCCGGTGGTGGGGCCTTCCGCGAAGCGTGAAGGACCTCGACCTGGCGATCGACCAGCTCCGCTACATCGCCAAGGAAGGCGAGATGAGTCTGATGCAGGAGGCGAAAACCGAGGAAGAGAAACAGGCGAAATTCCTGGAGTTCTGGAAGAGACGCGATCCCAACCCCAACACCCCCCGGAACGAGAAGATGGAGCTGTTCTATGCCCGGGTGGACTACGCCAATCGGCATTTTTCCCACTACCGGGAAGGCTGGCGGACGGACATGGGGATGATCTACATCATCTTCGGTCCGCCAAGCGATGTCTCCCGCCATCCATTCGAGGTCGACACCAAGCCGTACGAGGTGTGGCGGTATTACGACCTCAACTACGATTTCGTCTTTCAGGATGAGAGTGGATTCGGGGACTACCGCCTCCTCAACCCGCTGTACGAAATGCGGAAACGCACCTCCGAGTGGTGAAGGTGAAGATGCGGCTCCTGCCCTTGATCCTGGCGGCCGTGGGCCTTGCCTGGGCGGGCGTACCGGCCGCGCCTCTGATCCGTGCGATCCGGATCGAAGGGAACACGGTGTTCTCGCAGCGCGAGATCTCGGGCTGGCTGATCATCAAACCCACCTCGCAGTTTTCCCTCTCCACACTCGCCTCCGACCGGCAGGCTGTCGAGGCACGCTACCGCGAAGAGGGATATCTCGCGGCCGCCGTGGAAACCCGGTGCGCATGGCCCGCCGGCGACAGCTCCGTGGTGGAGGTGACGATCTCGGTGGATGAAGGACGGCGGACCGTTCTGGGCCGGCTGACGTTCTCCGGTCAGACCGCCCTTTCGGGATCCGTCCTGGATCGGGAAATGGACCTCCGGATCGGCGAGCCGCTGTCCGCAACGGCCCTCGAAGCCGGGGTGTCCAGGATCCTGACGCGGTACGAGTCTTCGGGGTATCCGTTCGCGCGGTGTTCGGTCGCGGATATCCGCGTTGCCGGAACTCTCCCGGCTGACTCCCTGGAGGTGGACGTCTCGATCGAAGAAGGCGAGAGGGTCACCATCGAGGAGATCGAGGTCGCCGGGCTGACGGACACCGATCCGGGGGTCGTGGTCCGCGAGACCCGCCTGAACATGGGAGAGCCGTATGATGCGGTGCGGGTGCAGGCGATCCGGGACCGACTCCAGCGCCTCAACATCTTCGCATCGGTGAGTGACCCTCAACTGTACCTTCGCGGAGGCAGGGGCGGTCTCCGGATCGGCGTGGAAGAGGGACGGACCAGCACGTTCGACGGTGTGATCGGATACGTGCCGCCGGCGGGTACGGGGAGCACCGGATACGTCACCGGCCTTGCCTCCGTGTCGATGCGCAATCTCTTCGGGACCGGTCGACGGCTGGCGGCGCGGTGGCAACGGACGGATCGCTCCACCCAGGAGCTGACGGTCCGCTACACGGAACCGTGGGTCTTTGCGCTTCCCCTGAACCTGGAGGGAGGGCTCCTCTTCTGGCAGCAGGATTCCGCCTATGTCCACACCCGCTGGGACCTGAAGACCGAGCTGATGGTCTCGGAGAAACTGTCGGTCAGCGGACTGCTGGTGTCGGACCGCGTGATCCCTTCGGCCGACGCCCCCGTGGCGCGGGCGGCCCGGAGTGCCACGCTCTCCGCCGGCGGGGAGGTGCTGTACGACCTTCGCGACGATCCGCTCAGCCCCACCACCGGGGGGAGGTACCGGGCCGATTATCTCTACGGGAGGAAGAACAACGACACCATCAGCGCGACCATGCAGCGCTTCGGGGTGGACCTCCAGTTCTACCTCTCCACATTCTCCCGCCAGGTTGCCGCGCTGGAGTTCCATGGCCGGCGCGTGGCGGGAGCGCTGGTTGACGAGAGCGACCTCTTCCGGCTGGGCGGCTTTCGTACGCTCCGGGGGTATCGGGAGGACCAGTTTCTGGGGTCCCTGGTCGGCTGGGTGAACCTTGAATATCGCCTGCTGCTCGCGCGCAGGAGTTATGTCTTCGTCTTCTCGGACCTGGGCTACTACCAGCGTCCTGCGGACCTGGATCGCGGGATCGAGGCCTCTGAAGGGACGGGGATCGGCTACGGTCTGGGCGTTCGCGTGGAGAGTCCCCTGGGGATCATTGGCGTCAGCCTTGCGCTCGGGAAGGGAGACACGATCGGCATGGCAAAGGTCCATGTCGGCCTGGTCAACGAGTTCTGATGGCCCACGACACTACAGGCGTTGAAGAAGTTCTCAGGTCGCTCCCGCGTCACCGGCGCCGCAGCTCGCGGGTATGGACCACCGAAGACGACACCCCGGAGCGCGTATTGCAGCGGCTCGGCACGGGGTTGATCGCGGGTGTGGACGAGGCTGGACGCGGCCCGCTGGCCGGTCCCGTGGTCGCAGCGGCCGTGATCATGCCGCCGGATCGGTTCATCGCGGGAGTGGACGACTCCAAGAGGCTTTCGCCCGATTCGCGGGAAGAGGTCTGCCGCCTGATCCTGGATAAGGCGGTGGCGGTGGGGATCGGGATCGTGGAACATGACGTGATCGACCAGATCAATATCCTGAACGCCGCCATCCTCGCCATGAACCGGGCGGTTTCGTCGCTCGGTGTGCGGCCGGACCACCTGCTGGTGGACGGGAACCGCTACCGGAGCATGGATGGACCGGCGCTGCCCTTCACCACGGTGATCGGCGGTGATGCACGCTGCTATTCGATCGCCGCGGCCTCCATCGTGGCCAAGGTCCGCCGGGATGCGATCATGCGCGAGATGGACCAACGCTTTCCGGGCTACGGTTTCGCGCGTCACAAGGGGTATCCGACGGGCTTCCATCGCGCCGCCATCGCACGCCTGGGCCTGTCACCCATCCACCGACGATCGTTCACCTGCAAGACCACCGATGACTGAGACGGGCAACACGCATGCGCAGGGGATGGTGGGAGAACGGTTCGCCCGCGAGTACCTGGAGCACTGCGGTCTGCGGATCGTCGACTGCAATTACCGGTTCGGCCGGGGGGAGATCGACATCATCGCGGAGGAGGGGGAATACCTGGTCTTCTGCGAGGTCAAGATGCGGCGGAGCACGCGTTCGGCTCACCCGAGTACGCGCTCACCCAGGCGAAACAGCAGCAGTTGCGGCGACTGGCGGCCGGCTATCTCGCCCAACGGCACATCACCGATCGGGCCTGCCGGTTCGACGTGGTGGCCATCGAATGGAGCGGGTCGCTGCCCCGGATCCGCCACCTGCGTAATGCGTTCTGATCCTCCATCACATTTCAGGTGCCTATGAATGCCCTCCCGCTGTTGATGATCGCTCTCTGCGTCATGGCGATCGCCTATCGGTACTACAGTGCCTTCATCGCCGCTAAGATCCTGGTGCTGGACGACAGCCGCACGACCCCCGCGCACACCCATCAGGACGGCCAGAACTTCCAGCCGACGAACAAGTGGGTGCTGTTCGGGCATCATTTCGCCGCGATCGCCGGCGCCGGTCCGCTGATCGGCCCGGTCCTCGCCGCGCAGTTCGGGTACCTCCCGGGATTCCTCTGGCTTGTCGTGGGGGTCGTGCTCGCCGGAGCGGTCCACGACTTCACGGTCCTGGTCGCCTCGGTTCGCCGCCACGGCAGATCCCTCGCGGACATCGCGAGGCACGAGATCAGCCCCCTGGCAGGGTTCATCGGATCCATCGCGATCCTGATCATCCTGGTGATCGCCCTCGCCGGCCTCGGCCTGGCCGTGGTCAACGCCCTGAGCGAGAGCTCCTGGGGGATGTTCACCATCGCGATGACGATCCCGATCGCGCTCTTCGTCGGGCTCTGGATGTACCGGATCCGTCCGGGGAAGATCGGGGAGGCGAGCGTCATCGGCGTGACCGCCGTGGTGGCCTGCGTACTGCTCGGCAGCTACGTCCCCGGGTCCTTCCTCGCCCCCTACTTCACGATGTCCCGCGAAGGGATCGTGGTCGCCCTGGTGCTCTACGGGTTCGTCGCGTCGGCCCTGCCGGTCTGGCTGCTGCTGGTCCCAAGGGACTACCTCAGTTCCTACATGAAGATCGGTACCATCGCCGCCCTGATCCTGGGGGTGATCGTGGTGCACCCGGACCTCCACATGCCCGCCTTCACGGCCTACATTGATGGAGGGGGGCCGATCATTCCCGGGAAGCTCTTCCCGTTCCTGTTCGTCACGATCGCCTGCGGGGCGATCTCGGGATTCCACGCCCTGGTGGCGTCCGGGACCACGCCGAAACTGATCAACAGGGAAAGCGATACCCGGTTCATCGGCTATGGCGCTATGCTCATGGAAGGTGTGGTGGGCGTCGTGGCGCTGATCGCCGCCTGTTCCCTGCATCCGGGGGACTACTTCGCGATCAACCTGCCGGCGGAGAAGTTCGCCGCACTCGGACTGCCGACCGTCAACCTTGCGGAACTCTCCCGCGAAGTCGGGGAGACCGTGGCCGGACGTCCGGGAGGGGCGGTCTCTCTGGCCGTCGGTTTCGCGCAGATCTTCAGCGGGATCCCGGGGCTGACCTCGTTCATGTCGTTCTGGTACCATTTCGCCATCATGTTCGAGGCGCTCTTCATCCTCACGACGATCGATGCCGGAACGCGGGTTGCGCGGTTCATGGTCCAGGAATTCGGCGGCCGTGCGTGGAAGAAGTTCGAACGGACCGACTGGCTGCCCGGGAATCTCCTCGCCACGACGGTCGTCGTGTTGTCGTGGGGGTACTTCCTCTGGACAGGAAACATCAGCACCATCTGGCCGATGTTCGGGACGGCGAACCAGTTGCTGGCGGCGGTCGCGCTCTCGGTGACCACCAGCATGATCATCAACGCGGGGAAGGAGCGTTATGCACTGGTGACCCTGCTCCCGATGCTGTTCGTGGCCGCCACGACCCTGACGGCCGGGTGGCTCAACATCACCGACAACTTCTGGCCTCTGCTGTCGGTCCCCGCGTCAGCGGTTTCGGGAACGGTCAATATCGTCCTGACGGCGGTCATGATGGTCTGCGCGGTCATCGTGCTGATCGAAGCGGTGCGCCGCTGGTACCGTGTCATCGTGAGGGGAGAGACGGTGGCCCACGCAGAGATGCTTCCGGTGGAAGATGCGAAGGGGAAACCGCCGTTGCGCTGCTGCTGACCCGCGCGGGTATTATCGCCGTTTCGGATCGCGATCGCGCGTTCTGCGGCGGGCCGGTTCCGTCGCTGGCGGGAGGAGACACCTGGCGTTCTTGTTGTTATGCTTCCTCAAAAGGGTGCACCAGACCGCCTGCTCACGCCTGCAGGCTCCTGACGCCTCCGGTACCGCAAAGGCGGCATGCGGGCAACCAAAATCGCAGAAGTGGGGTGGCTGCCACCCGCGGGTGCCGTTCATGGCCGGTCTCCCGTTCTTCCCGGGGAACCTTCCGGCAGGGCTACGGCTCTGCCGGCGATGTGCGGCGCCACGACGGCCAGCGAAAGGATGAAGCGCTCCACCTCCACGTTCCCGAATCCGGCGCTGCGCAAGAACCCTTCGGTCTCTCGATCAGGATGGCAGTTATCGGTGAGCAGTTTCCAGGCCGGACGGATCATCCGCTGGATCCCTCGAAGGACCGAACCTGCCGGTGCCGCCACATGCTCGAAGAAGTAGAACGTTCCCCCGGGGCGAAGCACGCGCCGCACTTCCCGTAGCACCGCCGGCGGGTCTGCGACCGAGCAGAGCACCAGCGTGGCGATCACGGCGTCCGCGCTCCGGTCAGGCAGCGGGACCGCTTCCGCCTCCCCTTGCAGGACCTCCCCTTCGATCCCCAGCCGTTGTATCTGTCCCCTCAGCACTGCATGAAGGAAGGGGTTGGGCTCGATCCCGATCCAGCGCCGGGCCCCGGTACAGTACCGCAGGTTCGGTCCGGCTCCCGGGCCGATCTCGACCACGGTCCCCCCGATCCCTTCGAAGAGACGCGCCTTGCGCTGTGCGACCATCGCCTCGTACCGGTCCATGCCGCGGATCAGGGCCCATGCATGAAATCGCTCGGGGATCGACATGGTTCAGGACACCACGTTGCGTGGATGGCCGGACAGGAAGACCCGGAGATTTTCCGCCGCTTCGGCCAGAAGGCGTTCCCGGGCGGCGCGGGTGGCCCAGCCGACATGTGGTGTGAAGGTGCAGTTCCTGGCATTGAGAAGCGCGTTTTCGGGTTTCGGGGGCTCGTCGGTAAGGACATCCAGACCTGCCCCGGAGATCACCCCTTCGTTGAGTGCCAGGGCGAGCGCCTGTTCGTCGATCAGTGGTCCCCGGCTGGTATTGATCAGAAGGGCGCTCCCTTTCATGAGCAGCAGCCTTTCACGGTTCACGAGGTGCCGGGACTCGGGGGTCAGCGGGCAGTGAAGGGTCACGACGTCGCTGCGGCGGAAGAGGTCGTCCAGGCCGCAAAATTCGACGCCGTCGGCCGGTTCGGGCGATGGGTCGTGGGCAAGCAGTTGCATGCCGAGAGCCTTGCCGATCTGGCCGACCTGCTTTCCGATCCTCCCGTAGCCCACGATGCCCAGCGTCAGCCCGCACAGCTCGATCAGCGGCGCTACGGAGTAGCTGAAATCCACGCAACGCGTCCATTCGCCGGACCGTACCGAAGTTGAGTGCTCGGCCACATGGTGCGTGAGGTGAAGAATATGGGCGAAGGCCAGCTGGGCGACGGAATAGGTCGAATACCCCGGGACGTTCGTGACCACGATCCTGCGACGGCGGGCCGCTTCCACATCCACGATATTGAATCCTGTGGCGAGGACGCCGATGTACCGGACGGAGGGGAGCTGTTCAAGCGCTCTGCCCGTGATCGGCGTCTTGTTCGTCAGGAGGACCTCCGCCCCTGCGCTTCGCGCGCACGACCTCGGTGTCCGGAGTACGGTCGTGAACCACGCACTCGCCAATGTCCCGGAGCGGCTCCCAGGTCAGATCCCCGGGGTTGAGGGTGAATCCATCCAGTACGACGATCTTCATCCGGTCATCCTTCCGGTGTGAGGGGCGGCGGCGGGATACCTGAACGCCGCCACTGAAGATACGGCCCCGGGGGAGAAAGAGCAATTGCCTCAAACCGTGCTTCTTTGTATATTGACGATCGACAATCCTCCAAAAGCCCTCAGTGCCAAAGCGGACTGACCTCAATTCCATCCTCATCATCGGCTCGGGCCCGATCATCATCGGGCAGGCTTGCGAATTTGATTATTCCGGGACCCAGGCGTGCAAAGTGCTGCGCGAGGAGGGGTACCGGATCATCCTGGTGAACAGCAACCCCGCCACGATCATGACGGATCCGGATCTTGCGGACCGGACCTATATCGAGCCGATCACCCCCCAGTTCGTCGAACAGATCATCGCCCGTGAGCGGCCGGACGCCGTGCTCCCGACGATGGGGGGACAGACCGCCCTGAACACGGCGGTCGCGCTCGCGGAGAGCGGCGCGCTGGAACGCTACGGCGTGGAACTGATCGGCGCGAAGCTGGACTCGATCAAGAAGGCCGAAGACCGGGAGAAGTTCAAGGCTGCCATGGACGCCGCCGGCCTGGAGACCCCGAAAGGGGGGTTCGTCCGGACGCTGGAAGAGGCCGAAGAGCTCGTCAAGGTGATCGGGTTCCCGGCGATCATCCGCCCCTCGTTCACCCTCGGGGGAACCGGAGGGGGCGTGGCCCGGGTTCGTGAGGAGTTCCGGGACGCCGTGCTGCACGGGCTCGAGGCCAGCCCCATCCACGAGATCCTCCTCGAGGAGTCGGTCATCGGATGGAAGGAATTCGAACTGGAGGTGATGCGCGACGTGCGGGACAACGTCGTCATCATCTGTTCGATCGAGAACATGGATCCGATGGGGGTGCACACGGGCGACTCCATCACGGTCGCGCCGCAGCAAACCCTGACCGACCGCGAATACCAGTCCATGCGCGATGACGCGATCAAGGTCATCCGCGCGATCGGCGTGGAGACCGGAGGGTCGAATATCCAGTTCGCCGTGAATCCGGAGAACGGCCGGCGGGTCGTGATCGAGATGAATCCGCGGGTCTCCCGCTCCTCGGCCCTTGCCTCCAAAGCGACCGGGTTCCCCATCGCCAAGATCGCCGCCAAGCTTGCGGTGGGTTACACGCTGGATGAGATCCCGAACGACATCACGAAGCTGACCCCGGCGTCGTTCGAGCCCACGATCGACTATTGCGTCGTGAAGATCCCGCGCTGGGACTTCGAGAAATTCAAGGGGGTCGACGAGACGCTCGGCGTGCAGATGAAGTCGGTCGGGGAGGCGATGGCCTTCGGCCGGACCTTCAAGGAGGCCCTCCAGAAGGCCCTGCGGTCCCTCGAACAGGGACGATTCGGTCTGGGGGCTGACGGCAAGGATGACTTCGACGTCGCTGAGCCTCTCTGCTCCCGAACGGGAGTCGTGGAAGGCCCGCGTCGTGAACCAGCTCTCGCGGCCCCACCCGCAGAACGTCTTCTACCTCCGCTACGGGCTCCAGCTGGGGATGACCGTCGACCAGCTCTCCTCGTTGACGGGAATGGATCCGTGGTTCCTCGCCAATATCCGCCAGATCGTCGAGCTCGAACGGGAGATCCGCGTCATCCGGGAGCCCCGGGCCCGAGCTTCTGCGCACGGCCAAGCGCTACGGCTTCTCCGACCGCCAGCTCGCCCACATGCTCGGGAAGAACGAGATGCGGCGTCCGGCGCTGAGGAAGGAGCTCGGGGTCGTCCCCGTGTACAAGACCGTCGATACCTGCGCCGCGGAGTTCGCCGCCGACACTCCGTATCACTACTCCACGTACGAGCAGGAAAACGAGGCGAGGTCGCAGCGATCGGAGGAAGGTGATGATCCTCGGCGGCGGGCCGAACCGGATCGGGCAGGGGATCGAGTTCGACTACTGTTGCGTCCACGGGGTGATGGGTCTCGCCGAAGAAGGCTTCGAGACCATCATGATCAACTGCAACCCGGAGACCGTCTCGACCGACTACGACACCACCGACAAGCTGTACTTCGAGCCCCTGACGCTGGAGGATGTGCTGAACATCTGCGAGCTGGAGAAGCCGGAGGGGGTGATCGTGGGGTTCGGCGGACAGACGCCGCTGAAGATCGCCAAGGCGCTGGAGGCGGACGGCGTGCGGATTCTGGGGACCTCCACGGAAGGGATCGACCTGGCGGAGGACCGGAAGCGGTTCGGCGCCCTGCTGGAGAAGCTGCGGGATCCCCTGCCCGCCGTACGGCACGGCCTCGGAACTGGACGGCGCACTGCTCGTGGCCGATCGCGTCGGGTACCCGGTGCTCGTCCGCCCTTCCTACGTTCTGGGCGGGCGGGCAATGGAGATCTGCTACGCCGATGACGCGCTGAGCGAGTATATGGAGAAGGCCGTGCACGTCTCCCCGGACCACCCGGTGCTGATCGATCGGTTCCTGGAGGATGCGTTCGAGTTTGACGTGGATGCGGTGTGCGACGGGCCCGAGGTGTACATCGGCGGGGTCATGCAGCACATCGAGGAGGCGGGGGTCCATTCAGGCGACAGCTGCCTGCGTCCTGCCGCCGTATGCCGTGACCCCGCAGCAATTGTTCACCCTGATGACCTACACGCGCAGCCTGGCGCTCGCGCTGAACGTCGTGGGGCTGATCAATGTCCAGTATGCGATGCAGAACGGCGTCATCTACGTTCTCGAGGTGAATCCCGCGCGCGTCCCGGACCGTCCCGTTCGTCAGCAAGGCGACCGGCGTGCCGCTGGCCAAGATCGCCGCGAGGCTGATGGCGGGGCGGACCCTCCAGGAACTGGACGTCCGGCTACGGCTGGGCGAAACACGTTGCCGTCAAGGAGTCGGTCTTTCCGTTCCCGAAGTTCCCGCATGCCCGCCACTTCCTCGGTCCGGAGATGCGGTCCACCGGCGAGGTGATGGGGATCTCCGACAGCTTCGGCGTTTCCTTCGCGAAGGCCTCGCATGGCGGCCGGAAGCACGCTCCGCAGAAAGGGACGGTCTTCGTCAGCCTGAACGACAACGACAAGACCGACCGGGCGGCCGCGATCGTCCGGATCGTATCTCCGGCTCGGGTTCAATATCATCGCGACGGAAGGGACATCGCGCGGTTCCTGCGAAGTCCCACGGCATCGAAACCGACCGGTGCTGAAGGCCAGCGAAGGGACGCTGAACATCATCGACATCATCAAGAACGGCTGGGTGCAGCTGATCATCAACACTCCTCTCGGACAGGTGTCGCGCCAGGATGAGCACGCGATCGGCCGGACGGCCTGGAATACCGAGTCCCATTCCTCACGACCTTTCGGCCGCCGCGTCGGCGGCCAAGAGCATCGAGCAGCTGCGGCACAGTCACTCGGCGGTGATGAGCATCCAGGAATACCACGAACTGGCCGCGCAGGGAGGAACGCTTCGCTCCGCGGAAACCCTCGAGGACTGCACCGGCTCGTCGAGTACATCCGGTCATTCCAGATGTAGAGGGCATGGCACACCGTACCATCCTCGGCATCTCCTGCTACTATCATGACTCGGCGGCCGCGCTGGTGCGCGACGGCGGTATCGTCGCCGCCGCGCAGGAAGAGCGATTCACCCGGAAGAAGCACGATTCCGGGTTCCCTCGCCGTTCGGTGCAGTACTGCCTCTCGCAGGCGGGGATCAGCGCCGGCCGATCTCGACCGCCGTGGTCTTCTACGACAAGCCGCTGGTCAAGTTCGAACGGATCCTCGAGACCTACCTCGCCTATGCACCCCGCGGGCTTCGCTCCTTCCTGATGTCCATGCCGCTCTGGCTGAAGGAGAAGCTCTGGATGCCGTCGCTCATCAGGGAAGAGCTGGAGTACGACGGGGACCTGCTACTTCACCGAACACCATGAATCGCATGCGGCGTCGGCGTTCTTCCCGTCGCCGTTCGACCGGGCGGCCTTCCTGACGATGGACGGCGTGGGGGAATGGACGACCACCAGCTACGGGATCGGTGCCGGCAACATGCTCACGTTCCTCGGCGAGCTGCGTTTTCCCCACTCGCTCGGCCTCCTCTATTCGGCGTTCACCTATTTCACGGGATTCAAGGTCAATTCCGCGGAGTACAAGGTGATGGGACTCGCCCCTACGGCGAGCCGAAGTACGTTCAGACCATCTACGACCACCTGATCGACCTGAAAGAGGACGGGTCGTTCAGGATGAACATGGAGTACTTCGACTACTGTGCCGGACTGAGGATGACGGGCGAAGAAATTCGACCAGCTCTTCGGCGGCCCGCCGCGCGCAGCGGAGTCGCCGCTGACCCAGCGGGAAATGGATCTGGCCCGCTCCCTGCAGGAGGTGACCGAAGAGATGATGCTGCGGATGGGCCGGCACGTGCACCAGCGAGACGGGGGAGAAGAACCTCGTCCTTGCCGGCGGTGTGGCCCTGAATTGCGTGGGGAACGGACGGATCCTGCGGGAAGGCCCGTTTCGAGAATATCTGGATCCAGCCCGCGGCGGGAGATGCCGGGGGCGCGCTCGGCGCGGCCCTCTTCGCCTGGCATGTGATCCTCGGCAACGGGCGCGATCGCCGACGGTGTCCGCGACGCGCAGCAGGGGTCCTACTCTCGGCCCCGCATTTTCCGACGGCGAGATCGCGAGTTTCTGGACCGCACCGGCGCCCGTCTACCGGGTCCTTGAAGAAGAAGAGTTGCTGGAGACGGTTGCGGGGCTCATCGCCGGGGAAAAGGTCGTCGGATGGTTCCAGGGACGGATGGAGTTCGGTCCCCGGGCGCTCGGTGCCCGCAGCATCATCGGCGACGCCCGCTCGCCGCGGATGCAGTCCGTCATGAACCTGAAGATCAAGTTCCGCGAATCCTTCCGGCCGTTCGCCCCGTCGGTCCTGGCGGAACTGTCGGCGAGCTACTTTGCTCTCGACCGGAAAGCCCGTACATGCTGCTTGTGGCGCCCGTGGTCGAGGACGAAGGCGTCGCCATGACCGACGAGGAGGAAGACCTCTTCGGCATCGACAAGCTGAACGTCCCGCGGTCCGACATCCCGGCCGTCACCCACGTGGACTATTCGGCGCGGGTCCAGACCGTTCACCGGGATACCCATCCGCTGTATCATGCGTTGATCGAGCGCTTCAGACAGAAGACCGGATATCCGGTCATCATCAACACCTCGTTCAACGTCCGGGGCGAACCGATCGTCTGCACGCCGGAGGATGCCTACCGGTGTTTCATGCGGACGGAAATGGACCACCTGGTCCTCGGGCGCTTCCTGCTCTCCAGGACCGAGCAGCCGGCACTGAAAGAGGACGGGGACTGGAGAAAGGAGTTCGCCCTTGACTGACAGGATCGGGGTGACGGGACGGAACCTCCGGGATTTCGGGCTGCTGTTCGGCCTGCTCGGCAGCGGCGCGGGCGCCTACTTCCTCTGGCGGGGGAGTCTTGCGGGGCCGTATCTCTTTGCGGCGGGAGTGGTCTTCCTGTCTCTCGGACTCTTCTTCAGGTCACCGCTGAAGCCGCTGTACATCGGGTGGATGAGCTTCGCGCATCTGCTGGGGTGGATCAATACGCGGTTGCTCCTGGGACTCTTCTACTATCTCGTGCTGACACCTATCGGCCTGATCCTGCGACTGACAGGAAAAGACCTGCTGCACGAGCGGCTTGACAGGACCGCGGGAAGCTATTGGACGGAGCCCGAGAAGCACCCTTCCGGTCCGGAACAGTACCGGAGATTGTTCTGACGTTCGAAGAGGATCACGCCCGGCCCGTCTCTGGCCGGCACAGTTCACTCCACCTACGCGGATCGAGTCCTATGGCGAAGACCTCCCGGTTCACCATCCTTGCCGAGCTCTGGGCCTTCATGAAGGTCCGGAAGAAGTGGTGGCTCGGTCCCATCGTCTTCATGCTGCTCCTGCTCGGGCTGCTCCTGGTGTTCACTCAGGGTTCGGCTCTCGCTCCCTTCATCTATACCCTGTTCTAGGACGACAGGAAGGCCGCGGCGCCTTTGCGGCTACGCGTCCTTCTCGAGCAGAACGCGTCGCAGGAAGGGAAGAAGTGCGGCGTTGAATGCAGGTTCGTTCTCGAGGTTGCTGAGGTGCCCTGCGTCCGGGATGATCGTCAGGATCGATCCGGGGATCAGCCGGTGCATGACTTCGGATTCCGAGGGGGGAGTCAGTGTATCCTCCGCACCCACGACGATCAGCGTGGGGACCCTGACGGACGCGAGGGAAGGGGTCGTGTCCGTCCGTGCCGCGAGGGCGAGCAGCGTTCCGGCGATGCTCAGGGGGGAAGTGTGGGAAATCACGCTGCGGATCCGCTCAACGGCCTCGGGGACGCGCTGGAACGAGCCCGGTGCGAAGAGGGCGCGAACGAACCCGTCGGCGAACGCCCGTGAGCCCTCTTTCTTGACCTGCTCCATTCCCGCGAAACGTTTCAGTTTTCCTTCGGTCGAATCCGCCCCGCTCCGGGTGTCGCACAACACTGCCGCCAGGATCCGCTGGGGCATCCGCTCGAGTGCCCTCAGGGTGATGTATCCGCCCATCGACAATCCCGCCACCGCGGCCTGCGCGATCCCCAGGTGGTCCATGATCCCCGCCAGATCGTTGACATGTCCCTCGATGGAATACTGGCCGTCGCCGACATCGCTGGAGCCGTGGCCCATGACGTCATAGGCCACGGTCCGGAAGGATGTCGTGCAGGCCTGCATCTGACCGCGCCAGAGCTCGAGATCCAGCGGAAAGCCGTGCACGAAGACCACGGCCGGTGCATTGCGGGGCCCCTCGTCCACGTAGTGCAGATGATGTCCGTTGATGAAGGCGTGCATGATCATCCCTGGAAGTATGAAGAACAGGCGGAAATGATGGCGATCTTCGCGAGCCAGCCGAACGCCCGGACGTACAACGCCCGTTTCTGATAGTCCTCGGTGTAGCGGCTCATGATCAGGACCGGGGCCGTGATGATGACCCACACCGTGCCGCCGAACAGGAAGGCCCTGCCCATTCCTGCCCAGGTCCCCTGGTAGGCGAAGGCGAACGCCCCGGCGGTGAGCACGTTGGAGAAGAGGCTGGTGAAGAACCTGCTGAGGAGCCCTGCGGCCGACTGCTGGGTCCGTCCGAAGAGGGAGGGCATCGAGCGCAGGATCGCGTAGACGATCAGGTCCACCAGGACGCTTGGCATGACCGCCGTAGCGACCGCACGCAGGACGGGAGAGGTATTGATGACTGGCAGCATGGGGAAGTCGGGGGCCGTCGAACGGGGACTGACGGGGCCCGCTCCTCACCATATCAAAAAGCCCGCAGACAATCAAGGCGAGCCGGTTGTTCTCTCCCGGAAGGTTTCGTATATTCGCCCATCCCATTGATCAAGCAACCCACGGAGACCCCCATGGACACGGTCCTGACCTACCTGCGGTCCGGCAAAGAGCGGTTCCTCGGAGAACTGAAGGAGTTTCTGGCGATCCCCAGCGTCAGCACGAGCAAGGAACACGCGGGGGAGATACGCCGATGCGCGTCATGGCTGGCCGACCATATGACCTCCTCGGGTCTGGAACATGTCCAGATCATGGACACGCCGGGGCATCCGGTGGTCTATGCCGACTGGCTGAATGCTCCCGGGAAGCCAACAGTATTGATCTATGGCCACTACGATGTTCAGCCCGCCGAGCCTCTTGAGCTGTGGACCTCGCCCCCGTTCGAAGCCACTGTCCGGGGTGAGAACCTCTATGCCCGGGGAGCCGAAGACGACAAGGGGCAGGTATTCATCCATCTGAAGGCGATCGAGGCCTTCCTCAGGACCGGGGGAAGCTGCCGCTCAACGTGAAGCTGCTGATCGAGGGGGAAGAGGAGATCGGCAGCGAACATCTCGACGCCTTCATCGCGGAACATAAGGAGATGCTGAAGGCCGATCTCGTGATCGTGTCCGATTCGGGGATGTATGCGAAAGGGGTTCCCTCGATCTGCTACGGCCTCAGGGGGCTGGTCTACATGCAGCTGGACCTGGAGGGTCCGAACAAGGACCTGCACTCGGGGTCGTTCGGCGGGACCGTGCACAATCCGATCCAGGCGCTCTCGGAGATCATCGCCGGGCTGCATGACAAGAACGGGAAAGTCACCATCCCGGGGTTCTACGACAGGGTCCGGTCGCTTTCGAAGACCGAGCGGAACGCGTTCAAGAAACTTCCGTGGAGCGACCGCAAGTACGCGAAGGACCTGGGGGTGGGCAGCTCTACGGGGAGAAGGGGTTCACCACGCTGGAACGGGTCTGGGCCCGACCGACCCTGGAGTGCAACGGGATCTGGGGAGGGTTCACCGGCGAGGGGGCAAAGACCGTCCTGCCGTCGAAGGCCTCCGCCAAGATCTCGATGCGGCTGGTCCCCGACCAGACGAGTGCCGGGATCGGCAGGCTTTTCGAGCGTCACATCAAGAAGATCGTCCCGAAGACGGTCAAGGTGAAGGTGACGAATCTCCATGGCGGGGAGCCGGCGATCACACCGATCGACAGTCCCGGGGTCCGTGCCGCGGTCGTGGCACTGGAAAAGGGATTCGGCAAGAAACCCCTGTATCAGCGCGAAGGGGGATCCATCCCGATCGTGGTGCAATTCAAACTGCTCCTGGGTCTGGATACCGTGCTGCTCGGGTTCGGTCTGCCCGAGGGGAACGCCCATGCTCCGGACGAGTTCATCGATCTGGAAAACCTCTTCGGCGGCATGCGGACGTGTGCCTTCTTCATGAATGAATTCTCGTCCATGGACGGCACGATGAGGTCGGGGAAGAAGAAGTAGGGAACAGGGCCGACCTCGCAAGATCGTTGAGGTCTCCCCGGGGGACACCCATGCTCCGCGTCAATGTCCTGGTCCACACGTTCACGCCCGGCCTGCGCCACGACCTCCGTGTGTGGTGCGCCGCATTGAAGTCCGCGGATGCGTGGGTGGCGACGACGCAGTTCGATCCGGGTCTTCTCCAGCGTGGTCTCCGGGCTTTCCGCCGGCTCCGGCTTGCGCTGGCCTCCCGCCCGCCGTATGACGTGAATCTCTTCGTGGAGGACGTCCGGTCCGATTGGTTCACCGCGGCCAGGGTCAACTGCCTGATCCCTCACCAGGAATGGTTCCGGCCAACCATTCAGCCTCATCTGTCACGCATCGATTGGGTCCTCTGCAAGACCCAGTATGCGAAGGGACTCTTCGACGCGCTGGGCCACCGGACAAGGTACATCGGCTTTACGAGCGAAGACTCCCGGGTTGACGGTGCACGGCCGGAGGACCTGGCGGTGTATCATATGGGGGGGACGAGTCTGCAGAAGGGAAGTGCGACGGTCCTGCGTCTCTGGGAGCGGCACCCGGAGTGGCCACCGTTGTACATCATCTGGCATGCGCAAGACGTTCCACGGCCCAGGGCAAAGAACATCCATCTGTACAACACCTTTGTCCCGGCCCGGACGGTGCGGGAACTGCAGAACCGCTGTGAGATCCATCTCTGTCCGTCGGAGGCAGAGGGGTTCGGTCACTACCTGATGGAAGGGATGAGCTGCGAGGCGCTGGTGATCACCACGGATGCGCCGCCGATGAATGAACTGGTGAGACCTGACCGGGGTGTGCTGGTGCCCTATGCGCGTTCGTCGCCGCAGGGGCTGGGGAGCAATTATTATGTGGACGAGGCACGTCTGGAAGAAGCTATCGATGTCGTGCTACGCATGCCGACAGCGCAACGCAGGGGTCTGGCAATGGAAGGGCGGAGGTACTATCTCCGGGAGCGGGAGGAATTTCCTGTCCGTTTGCGGGCGCTGCTTGAGGAGATCGCGGAGCAGCAGAGTTGAATTTTCGGGCAATTCTTGGTATATTGATGCAGAGTTCCAATGCCGACGTAGCTCAGTTGGTTAGAGCACCAGATTGTGGATCTGGGGGTCACTGGTTCGACTCCAGTCGTCGGTACTGTTCCCGCCTCACGCTCCACCAATGACGGACCTCCCGAGCATGGCCGAAGACAGGATCGTCGAACCCCGATTGCTGCGCGGGTTCCGTGACTACCTCCCCGCACAGATGAACGCCCGGCTCAAGATGATCGCCACCATTCGCGCGGTCTACGAACGGTACGGGTTCCTGCCGCTCGATACCCCCGCCCTCGAACACCGTGTCACCCTGATGGGGTACGGCGACGAGAATACGAAGCAGATCTTCGATTTCCAGAATCCGGAGGAGGAACACGTCGCCCTCCGGTTCGATCTCACGGTCCCGCTCGCCCGCGTGGTCGCCCAGTATCCCGACCTGCCCATGCCGTTCCGCCGCTACCAGGTGGCGCCGGTCTGGCGCGCCGACAAACCCGACCCCGGTCGCTTCCGGGAGTTCATGCAGTTCGACCTGGACTCGGTCGGCACCTCCTCGATCGCCGCTGATGCCGAGATCATCTGCGGCATGTACGACACCCTGAAAGCCCTCGGCTTCGAACGGTTCCGGGTCCGGTTCAGCGACCGGAAGGTGCTGAACAGCCTCCTGGATTACGCCGGCATTCCCCACGATGCGGCGCACAAGGTCTTCCGCGTGCTCGATAAGCTCGAAAAGATCGGTCTCCAGGACGTCCGTGCGGAACTGACCGCGGGACGAGTCGACGCGTCCGGCGACAGGATCCAGGGCCTCGGACTGTCGAATGACCAGGTCACGCGCATTGTGGAGTTCGTGCAGATCAAGCAGGGGAAACGCCGCGAGGTGCTCGCTGCCCTGGAGAACCTCTTCCGCGACGTCCCGTCCGCCCGCGAGGCGGCGGACGAACTGCGGGCCATCATCGACACGCTCGAAGCACTCGACATCCCCGAAGAGAACGTCGCGCTGGACCTGAGCATCGCCCGCGGACTGGACTACTATACGGGCCCCGTGTTCGAGGCGGTCCTGACCGATGCCCCGGAATTCGGCTCGGTCTTCGGCGGCGGCCGCTACGATGGACTCGTTGAACGCTTCCTGGGCCGCAAGATCCCGGCCGTCGGAGCATCCGTGGGAGTGGATCGCCTCCTGGCCGCCATGGTGAAACTCGGACTCGTCAGCACCGCGGCCTCCACCGCACAGGTGATCGTGGTCGTCATGGAACCCTCCCGGTTGATCGAATACCAGAAGATCACCCGACAATTGCGCGGCGCCGGGATCAACACCGAGCTCTACCTGGGCGAGGAACGATCACTCGGCAAACAGCTCCAGTACGCGAACCGCCAGGGGATCCCGGTGGCGGTCATCATCGGGGGCGACGAATTCACGCGCGATGAGGTCACCATCAAGAACCTCCGGCTCGGGGGCCAGCTGCAGGACAAGAAGAAAACGGCTACCGGTAAAGACCGGGAGGAATGGCTCAAACAGTCGCGGAGCGTCCAGGTGACCGTTCCGCGCGGCGGATACCTTGACGCCGTGCGGGCCACGCTGGCGACGCTCTGACCGCTCCATCTTCCGCTCTCCCGACTTCGAAAGGAATCAGCTATGTCAGTCGTCCTTGACGGATCGTCGTTGACCATCGATGCCCTCGTCCGTATCGCCCGCCACCGCGAGAAGGTCGAACTCCACCCCGCGGCCATCGAACGGATCAAGGTTTGCCGCACGATGCTGGAGGAAAAGCTCCGGGCGCATGAGATCATGTATGGCACCAATACCGGCATCGGCGAGTTCTCGGAGGTCGTTCTGAACGACGACCAGGTCAAGCAGTTCCAGCGCTACCTCATCTACAACCACGCTGCGGGTATCGGCGATCCCGCACCCGAAGAGTATGTCCGCGGAGCCATGGCCGGCAGGATCAACGTCCACGCCCACGGGAATTCCGGCTGCCGGATCGAGATCACGCAGACGCTGGTGGACCTCCTCAACAAGGGGGTGACGCCGGTGGTCTGCCAGAAGGGGTCGGTCGGGGCATGCGGTGACCTTGCGCCCATGGCGCAACTGGCCCTGGTGATGATGGGCGAGGGAGAGGCCTGGTACGAGGGGAAACGGCTGCCGGCAAAAGAGGCCATGCAACGCGCCGGCATCGCGGTGCCGGGTCTCGAGGCGCGGGACGGACTGGCCACGATCAACGGCTCCAACCTGCTGACCGCGATGAGCGCCATCCACCTCTACGACATGAACCGGTGGCTGAAGCAGAGCGAGATCGCCTGCGCCATGACCCTGGAAGCTCTCTACGCGAACATGAAGCCGTACGACCGCAGGCTCCACGAGCTCAGAGGGTTTCCCGGGGCGATCCGGAGCGCTCTGGCATTGATGCGGTGCATGGAAGGGAGCGACCTCCTGACGGGGAAGATGAAGACCAAGGTGCAGGATGCCTACTCCATGCGCTCCTCGCCCCAGGTCGTCGGGGCCGCACACGATGCGGTCGCGTACGCCGTCAGGCAGGTGGAGACCGAATTGAACGGGGTGGGGGACAATCCGATCTTCATTCCCGAAGCCCGCCTGACGCTCACCGGTGCGAATTTCCAGGGGTCTCCCGTCTCTCTCCCGATGGACATGGCCGGCGCCGCCATAACGATGGTCTGCGTTCTCTCAGAACGGCGCCTCAACCGGATGACCAATCCCGCCCTCAGCCAGGGACTTCCCGCGTTCCTGACCAAAGGTGCGGGGATGTTCTCCGGGCTGATGTTGAGCCAGTACACCGCAGATTCGCTGATCGTGGAACAACGGATCCTCTCGGCCCCCGCGTCCATTCAGTCCATTCCCGCCGCGGCGGACCAGGAGGACTTCGTGTCGATGGGGATGAACACGGCCATCAAGAACGGACAGATCCTCGACAACGCCTACGGCGTCCTGGGGATCGAATTCATGGCGGCTGCCCAGGCCCTGGACTTCAGGAGCTTCGCGCCCGGCCGTGGAACGTCGGTCGCCCGGTCGATCGTGAGAAGACATGTCGCTCACCTGGATGAAGACCGCCCACTCTTCCCTGACCACAATGTCATGAAAGAGCTCGTCCGGTCAGGTGAGATCCTCGATGGGGTTGAGCAGGCGGTGGGATCGCTGGGCTGAAAGCCCGCCGGAAAGGGAGGCAAACATGGAGGTGCTTCTCTGGATCATCGCGGTCTGCATGGTCGTGGCAGGTCTGATCGGCATCGTGGTCCCGGGCCTTCCCGGGACGCTCCTGGTGTTCATCGGGCTCGTTGCCGGCGCATGGGCAGGTCACTTCGAGAAGGTCGGGTGGATCACGCTGGGGGTGATCGCCGTGATGGGGCTCCTCTCGGCCGGCGTCGACCTGCTGGCCACTGCGTTCGGCGTGAAGAAGATGGGGGCGACACGGTGGGCGCTGGCCGGTGCCGCCGCGGGGGCGATCGTGGGGTTCTTCTTCGGCGTACCGGGGATCCTGCTGGGACCATTCATCGGTGCCTTCGCCGTTGAACTGATCGTCGGCCGCGATCCGGCAAGAGCGGGAAAGGCCGGCCTGGGTGCGTGGCTCGGGTTCATCGTGGGTACGGCCGTCAGACTCTCGTTCGCCTTTGCCATGATCGGACTGTTCGTGCTGGTGTCCCTGTGGTGAGGGTGCCAGCCCAATACGACACGCTCTCTCCTGAACCGTGAAACCGACACGCAGACCCTCCGCTCCGGGCGCTTTCAGCTGGGCCGTCTATGACTGGGCCATCTCGGCGTTCTCCACGACCGTCATGGCCGGTTTCTTCCCGATCTTCTTCAAGGACTACTGGAGCAAGGGGACCGAGGCCACGGACAGCACCTTCTGGCTTGCGGTCTCGGTCTCGTCGGCCAGCCTGATCATCTCCTTCTGCGCGCCGCTGCTCGGTGCCATCGCCGACCGCGGCTCCGCGAAGAAACGCTCCCTCCTCCTGTTCACCCTGCTCGGCGCCACGGCGTCGCTCGCCCTCTCGTTCGCCGGCGAAGGGCAGTGGCCGTTGGCCGCAGTGCTCTATGTCGTCGCCATCATCGGTTCGCTGGGGGCGTCGGTGTTCTACGACTCCCTGCTGGTCAATGTCAGCGATGAGCTTTCGGTCGACATGCTTTCGGCTCGCGGCTACGGGTTGGGATACCTCGGCGGCGGGCTGCTGTTCCTGCTGAACGTTCTCATGGTGCGGAACCCGGACTGGTTCGGGCTCCCGGACCCGGCCTCCGCCGTCCGGTGGTCATTCGCCTCTGTGGCGGTCTGGTGGGGGATATTCTCCATCCCGCTGTTTGTCAACGTCCCCGAGCGCGGGTCCGGCCCGAGGCTATCCCTCATCGAGGCCGCCCGGTCCGGATTCGCGGGGGTGGGGGAAACGGTGCGCAAATTGGTCCGCAACCGTTCCGTCATGCTCTTCCTGGTGGCATACTGGTTCTACATCGACGGTGTCGATACGGTGATCACCATGGCGGTCGACTATGGCAAGTCGATCGGCTTCGGGAGCAGCGACCTGATCATGGCGCTCCTGATGGTGCAGTTCGTCGGTTTTCCCTTCGCGTATCTGCTCGGATCCCTGGCTCAACGGTGGCGCCCCAAGCCGGTCATCCTGCTCTGCATTCTGGTCTATCTCGGCGTGACCGTCTTCGGGTCGAGGCTGGAGGTCACCCCCTTCAGACTGGCAGGCTTCGAGATCAACCAGTTCTTCCTGCTGGCCCTGATGATCGGGATGGTCCAGGGCGGGGTCCAATCCCTCAGTCGTTCCTTTTTCTCGCGCATGGTGCCCAGAGAGCAGGCGGCTGAATTCTTCGGATTCTATAACATGCTGGGCCGCTTCGCGGCCATCCTCGGGCCTCTCCTTCTGGGGACGGTCGGACGCATCACACGGGATCCCAGGATGGGAATTCTTTCGGTCGCCCTGTTGTTCTTGATCGGGGGGACGTTGCTCTGGCGCGTTCCCGATCAGGGAGAACAGAAGCGGAGAACGGCAGGATGATCATGAACGCGGTGGGTCTCGTGCCGGTACTTCTCGGCGTGCTGCTCGGCTGTCAGGCCGGCGGCGGACAGGAGAAAGGGGGGACCGTGGAGAAGATCAGGCTGTTCGACGTTGCCGGGCAGCAGTACGTCACGGTGGACAAGGTCGTCAAGACGGAGGAGGAGTGGCGCAAGCTTCTGACGCCGGAGCAATTCCGGATCACCCGCCACAAGGGGACCGAACTGGCATGCTCGGGTCCGTTCTGGGACACCCACGAGGACGGGCTCTACTCGTGCGTCTGCTGCGGCACGGCCCTCTTCGCCTCCAAGCAGAAATTCGATTCCGGAACCGGGTGGCCGAGTTACTGGCAGCCGGTGGCACCGGAGAATGTCACGACAGAAACGGATAGCAGCTTCTTCATGGTACGGACGGAGGTCCTCTGCGCACGGTGTGGGTCGCACCTGGGGCATGTCTTCGAGGACGGTCCGCCGCCGACCGGGCTACGCTACTGCATCAACTCCCTCGCCCTGAAATTCACCCCGGACCGGTAGGCCCCGCCGTCCGGGTTTCTTGATTGTCAGCGGCGATTCCCGTATGTTGGGTACAACCTTGGCACGGGACAACCCTTGCGGCGTGTAACCCTCCTCTTTACGTCCTCTCTCGAAACGCCCTTCATCCTTGAAGACCTTCAGCTCCTCAGGCGTCACTACGACGTGTCGCACCTTGTGACCCGGTCGTTCGACGCACCGTTCCGGATCCTCCGCGGGATGCCCGGTGCGGACCTGACCTTCAGCTGGTTCGCCTCCGTCTATACCGCGGCGGTGGTGTTTCTCGCACGAATGTTCGGAAAGAAGAGCATCGTGGTCGTTGGCGGAGCGGACGTCACCAGGGTGGACGACGCCGGTTACGGCCAGTGGGCAAGTCCCTGGCGAGCGCTCCTTGCGGGATATACGCTCCGGGGGGCCTGGCGAGTGCTTGCGGTGGACGAATCCCTGCGCCAGGAGGCGATACGGCGGGCGGACTACGGAGGTGAGAACATCCTGGTCGTTCCGACAGGGTATGACCCCGAGCGGTGGACTCCCGGCGACGGCAGAACGAGGGGAGTCCTGACGATCGCCGCATGCGAAAGCGTGAGCCGGCTGAAAGTGAAGGGGATCCCCGACCTGGTGGAAGCGGCGCGGTCGCTGCCCGAGACCCCGTTCACCATCGTCGGCATCGGCGGCGACGTCCTCAGACGTTCGGGGCTCGATGCACCGGCGAACGTCCGGATCCTTCCCTATGCCGACCGCGAACATCTGCTGACCCTCTATCGAAAGGCGGCGGTCTACTGCCAGCCTTCCCTGTTTGAAGGGCTGGCCAACAGTCTGTGCGAAGCCATGCTCTGCGGTTGCATCCCCGTGGCAACGGACGCAGGCGGCTCTGCGGGGGTTGTCGGGAACACGGGCTTCGTCGTGACGCCAAGGGACCCCGGGGCACTCGCAGATGCCCTGCGCGTGGCGCTCGGGGCTCCACCGGACCTGGGCGTTGCGGCACGGTCGAGGATCATGGAACTGTTCCCGCTGAGGCGGCGGGAGGAACTCCTGACACGGTTGATCGGAACGGTTGCCGTATGAGGAAGCAGGCCCTGAACGTGGTGGGGTTGACCGCCGGCGATGCGGGAGCCAGGTTCGTCGGTTTCCTGGTGACCGTCTACCTCGCACGGATCCTTGCCCCGTCCGCCTACGGGCTGATCAGCATCGGCCTTGCGCTGCTCGGACAGCTTTCGTTGTTGTCAAGCCCCGGCGTGCAGATGGTAGAGGCGCGAAACGTCGCGTCAGGCACCGGCAGTTCCCGGGAACGGACAGGGACCGTGCTGGGAATGCGGCTGCTGCTTGCAGCGGGTCTCTGGTGTCTCACCACGGCAGTCCTGATGCTCGTGCCTGCGTTCGCGCCCATCCGAACGCTGCTCACCCTTTTCGCGGCCTCGTTGATCCCATTGGCGGCGATGATGGACTGGTACTTCCAGGGGAGAGAGCAGGGGCTCCTGGCGGGAGGTTCGCGCCTGCTCCAGAGCGTCGTGTACGGGATATTCCTGATGCTGCTCGTCCATTCCGCGGACGATCTGACGAAGGTCCCACTGGCGCTCTTCATCGGCAACGCGGCTGCCGCCGTGATCCTCCTGACCGTCTTCGTCGGGCTCGAAGGGATGCCCCGGGTCCGCTGGGATCCTGCCGGTTGGCGGAAGGTGTTTTCCGAGAACGCTTCCGTGGGGCTCGCGGTGGCGATGGGACAGCTGGTCATCAACTATCCTCCTGTCGCGATCGGGTGGCTCCTGGGGACCGCGGACGCGGGGTTGTGGGGAGCCGCCATGAAACTGGTCTTCCTGATCCTGATCCTGGACCGCGTGTTGAACGCCGCGTTGATCCCTCCCATGACCCGGATCCTTGCCCGGCGGGAGGGAGACCTTGAAGCCTTGCTGACGCTGATCTACAGGATCGTGACGGCTGCCATCCTTCCGGTGGCATTCGTCGGCGCGGTCCTTGCGCCGCCGGCGGTCGCCCTGGTCTTCGGGGCAGAGTATGCAGGCGCAGCATGGATGCTGAGCGCCCTCATGGCCTATGTCGTCCTCACACTGGTCAATTCCGTGTTCGTCTGCGCGATGATCGGCGGAAGGCGGGAGCGGCAGTACAGCAGACGGATGATCCTCGGATCCATCGTCCTGGTCGTTTCCGTCACGGTACTCACTCTGGCTGCGGGCACGACCGGCACCGTGGCAGGGGTTCTTGTTGGCGAGGCCACGACCCTTGGCCTGATGATGTCCGGACTATCGCGAACTCTCGGTCTGCGGGTGCGGCCGTTCCAGAAGGACCTGCTGGCGGGTGCCATGGTGCTTGTCGGGGCGGTTCTTCTGTTCCGGGACCCGCTCCTCCAGGTGACGACGGGGGGCATCGGTTACCTCCTGGTCCTCGGATTCTTCAGATCGTTCCCGGCGGCACAACTCCGGGAACTGCGGCGGAGGCTGACATGAACATCTGCGCCGGTCTGTTTCCCCATTCGGATATCTGGGAAGAGATCTGTGAGAGGGAAGGGATCCCCGTCCTCCCATCTCCGGCGGATATGCGGATCGATCCCTCAGAGGTCAGCCTGGTGATCGTGACAGCGCCGCCCGACGGGTCGGCCAGGATCATCCTCGAGGAATACCTGCGCTCCGGCGGTGCCGTGCTGGGGTATGCCGGGCACCTGCAGGGATTCGCCGGGATCGAGACCCACGAACGGTGGATCGAGTATCTGGTCCCGGACGCGGAGAGCATTCCGCGGTGCGGAACCCTTCTGGACCTCGGCGGCAAAGGCGCAGTGCCCAGGGAGGCGCGGCACTGGCGGACGCAGGAGCACACCTTCGCGATCGCTGCGGGGCCGCTGCTCGGGGGGGTGCATGTCGCGCTTCCGTTCGACCCCGAGCGGGCGATCATGGACACCCGGCACGCCGACAAGAGCTTCTACGCCCAGCGGGACCGGCTCCCCTCCGAACGGGTGTCGCTCGTCTCGAAAGGGGCCGTGTTCTCCGTCCTGCACAAGTCCTTCGAGTACCTGCATCACGCCCGGGGCCTGCCCTACTGCCATCTCTGGTGGTACCCCGGCGGGAGCCGGAATGTCTTCAGCCTGCGGGTGGATACGGACGGAGGGACACGCGAGTCGATCGACGAACTTTCCGGTATCGCCCGCGATTTCGGGTTCGGGATCTCCTGGTACCTGGATGTTCGGAGCCACGAGACATGGTTATCCCACTTCAACCTGCTGGCGGGACAGGAGGTCGGGCTACACTGCTACGAGCACCGGCCGTTCACGTCGTACGACGACATCTTCAGGGATCTCTCCAGGGGACGGCGATTGATGGAGGGTGTGGGGCTGCGGCCCGACGGGGTGACCGCCCCATTCGGGTTGTGGCAGGAGAACTTCGCCAGGGCCGTGGATGACCTCGGGTTCCGGTACTCTTCGGAGTTCTCGCTGGCCTACGACACCCTGCCGTTCTCACCGATGGTGCGAGGGAGCCGGTTCCGGGCGTTGCAGGTCCCGATCCACCCCATCTGCGTCGGGAGCCTCCTGCGGATCGGATACGACGAGGCGGCAATGTGCGGCTACTACGAGCGGGTGATCCGGGAGAAACTGGCCAGGCACGAGCCCCTGTTCTTCTACCATCACCCGCTGCACCGCCACGGGCAGGTGCTCCGGTATCTCTGCTCCCGGATGGACGAGGAAGGGATCCCGCCGATCACCCTTGGCGAGTATGCGGCGTGGTGGGTCCGCAGGGGAGAGGTCAGCCTCGCTGCGTCGGTCCGGGGAGAGACCCTCTCCGCAAGGATCGCCTCCGGCCCTCAGCCTGCCGCGGATGTCATGGTGCGGGTGACCCGGCCCGATGGAGATGAAGCCCTGATCGGCGCGGGGATGTCGTACGATCTGAAGAAGCTCCCCTGGCGGACGACCCTTCCGTATCTTCCTCCCGAGGACCTGCGCAGGATCCGCGAATTCGACCCGCGCACCGTTCTGGGAAATGTCTATACGTCGATGCTGAGGAAACGCCGATGAATGTCCAGCTTGCCGGTTACGGTGCGGTCTCCATCCTCCGCGGCGGCCCGCTGACGCAGATCACGCGGACGGCCGATCATCTGCGCCGTCTTGGCGTGAACGTCTCCCTGTTCGATCCCTGGAAACCGTTCGACCGGGGAGGCACCGACCTTGTCCATCTGTTCGGTGCCAACATCGGCACCTACCATCTCGCGCGCGAGCTGGCGGCGCTCAACGTCCCCCTGGTGGTCTCTCCGATCGTGTACAGCAACCATTCACCGGCGTTCGTCCGCACCGGCCTTGCGGTCTCGAACCTGCTCCGGAAGGGGTGGAGGGGACTCTGGTCGGACTACGGCCTGTGTGCCGAGATCTGCGGCTGGGCGGACCGGGTGCTGCCGAACACGGAGGACGAAGCCGGGTTGCTGGTCCGCGGTTTCGGCGTGGACCGCACCAGGGTCACGGTCGTCCCGAACGGTGTGGACGCAATGTACGAACATGGAGACCCTTCGCTCTTCCGCACCACGTACGGCCTGGACCGTTTCATCCTGAACGTGGGTCATATCGGACACGAGCGCAAGAACGTCCTCCGGTTGATCCAGGCGCTGGCGCAGATCGACCACCCTGCGGTGATCATCGGGAGGATCATCGCGGGGCCCTATGGCGATGCTTGCGTGCGTGAGGCCGCGAAGTCTCCGCACATCAGGCTCATCGACGGACTCGAGCCGGGTTCTCCGATGCTGGCCTCTGCCTACGCGGCGTGCGGCCTGTTTGTCCTCCCCTCCATGTTCGAAACGCCCGGCATCGCGGCACTCGAAGCGGGGCTTGCCGGGGCGAAGATCGTCATCACGGACAGGGGCGGGACGAAGGAGTACTTCGGAACACACGCGGTGTACGTGGATCCCGGCTCCGTGAACTCGATCCGGGACGGGATCCGCCGCGGTCTGGCGATGGAGAAGAGTGGAGTGTTGCGGGAGCATATTCGGGCCAACTATCTGTGGGAGCGGGTGGCCCGGAGGACGGCCGAGGAGTATGCTGCGGTCCTCGACGGAAGTGCGAAATGAACGGTCACCCCGATGGAAGACGGACCGGCGGACTGGAGCCGGCCTACGTCGTGCTTCTGGTCCAGTCGTTCATGGCCGCCGGAACGCATATCGTCGCGAAGGTGGTCGTCCAGTCGGTGGATGCGCCGACACTCACACTTGTGCGGGCGCTGATCGCGCTTCCGGTCATGGCGGCGCTGCTCCTCAGCCGCGGCACGCTGCGGCGGGTGGAGCGGAAGGACTACCGCCTGATCGTGTTCCTCTCCTTCCTGGCCATACCCGTGAACCAGTTCCTCTATCTGTACGGCATCCGGTTCACCATCGCCTCCAATGCTGCACTGCTCTATGCGATGACGCCGATCGTCGTCCTGGTGCTCTCACGGCTACTGCTGGGGGAGGCGCTGACCGGGAGAAAGATCCTCGGCGTGGCGCTGGGCTTCGTCGGAGTGGTGGTGGTGATCTTCGAAAGGGGGGTGTCGGCCAGCGTGGAGCACGTCTACGGGAACGTGCTGGTGTTCGTCGCCGTGCTGGCCTGGAGCCTGTACACCGTGTACGGACGGAGGTTGATCGCCGCCTACGGGCCCATCGAATCGACAGCGATGATCCTGGTCGGCGGGACGATCGTCTTCCTCCCCTTCGGGATCGTCCCGATGACCGGGTTTCCGTTCTCGTCCCTGTCGACGGGGAACTGGCTGCAGATCCTGTATCTCGCGCTGATCACGTCGGTCCTGAGTTACCTGCTCTGGTACTATGCTCTCGGGAGAGTGGAGGCGGGGAAGGTCGCGCTGTTCACGAACCTCCAGCCGATCCTGACGACCGGCCTTGCGGTCCTCCTGCTGGGGCAGGACGTCACTGTGCCGTTCGTGCTGGGGGGGTGTATCGCAATAACGGGTGTTGTGGTGGCCCAGTTCGGCTGATCTCCGGGGTCTCCCGGACGGCCCCTGCGGGCGCGTCCCGGGGACCGGAAAAATCCGCTAAAGTCCGACAGGATCCTGCCGATACACTACCAGAGGCACTCGACGTGCCTCGATCGCAGAGAGGCAGGGGCGACTGGGCTCCCCAACCTCATGCCTGGATCTCTCGGCCTGGCGACCCTGCTTCTCTGCACAACTTCAAGATCCTTACTCCCATGTTCCGACAGGACGTCACGGAATGAACAACAGGGGAGTGAGGATCTTCTTTTTGTGTGTGGGGAAACGCTGAACGACCGGAGACGGTCAGGCGGGTTTCTTGTTCCGCAGGCGCGCAGCGATACGAGTGAACAGCGGACGCCGGCGGTCCTCGTAGGAGTATGCCGACCTCGCCATATGCGTGATCAGGCTGTGGCGATCCCGGGATTCCCTCTCCCAGATCTTCCGCAACATCCGCAGCATCGCCCGTTCGCTGGTGAAGCGGGCATCCACCCCGTCAATGAAGAAGTAGCGCCTCTCGGCCTTGCTGAACCAGGAACGGACCATCGAGGTCTCGATCCTGAGCTCGACGCCAAGATGTTCGTCCCTGTAGATCATGAGATGCTTCTGGCCGACGTACTTGCTGGCGCTGTATTTCCACTGCGGGTATCGCACGGTGTCCCCTCTGCTACAGGAAAATATAGGTCCTCGGGAACGGAGTGTCAAGGCGCCGGTGTTATCATTTGTAGAAACTTGCCCTCTGTCACACGGTGAGCATGACGGCCGACAATGAAAACACGCCAGTTCGTGGGACTCCTGCCGTTCCTATGTGTTTACATGGGTCTTCTGCTCCCACTGAGGGGGACGGCGGGGGAACAACCAGGAGGACGAATGGAGACGGCAACTCTGGGTGGAGGATGTTTCTGGTGCCTCGAAGCGGCGTTCGAGGAGGTTCCCGGCGTCCGTTCGGTCGTGTCAGGCTACGCCGGCGGCCGGACCGCGAATCCCACGTACGAGATGGTCTGTTCGGGGAACACCGGTCATGCGGAGGTCGTACAGATCGAGTTCGATCCCGGGATCGTCACCTACGATCGACTCCTCGACCTCTTCTGGAAGATCCACGATCCCACCACGGTGAACCGCCAGGGTGCCGATGTGGGGACCCAGTACAGGTCCGTGATCCTGTACCACAACGAGGCGCAGCGCGCGGCCGCTGAGTCTTCGCGGACCGCCGTGGCGGCATCGTTCGATGCTCCGATCGTGACGGAGATCGTGCCGCTGAAGGTGTTCACCAGGGCCGAGGAATACCATCAGGACTACTTCCGCCGGAATCCGCAGGCGCCCTACTGCGTGTTCGTCATCGCCCCCAAGCTGAAGAAGCTGCAGAAGTAGGTTGCCCCTCCGGGGTTTTGTTGGTACATTCCGCTGTTCCCCAGGCTGTCGTCCAACTTCCCCGGAGGACCCGTGCGTCTGTTCCGTGCGATCGGTCCCAAAACCCTCTGCAGCCTCTTCGTCATCTGCGTCATCGCCCTCGGTCCGGCATGTGCCGACGATCGGCAGGACCGGTGCTCCCGCGGTTGCGGGACAGTTCTATCCGGGTGATCCCGGGGAACTGAAGGCGCTCGTCGACGGGATGCTCCGCCGCGCCGCACCCCCGGGACCACGCCGTGACCCGCTCGCGATCATCGTCCCCCACGCCGGCTACGTCTTCTCCGGAGAGGTCGCGGCGTATGCGTACGCCCTCCTGGACAGCGACAGGCAGTACACGAGGGTCTTCATCCTGGGTCCGAGCCACAGGGTCGGCTTCGAAGGCGCTGCGGTGTATGTCGCGGGAGACTACGTGACCCCGCTGGGAAGGGTCGCCGTCGACCGCGGAACCGGACGCGCCTTGATCCGGAAGGACCCCGTGTTCTCCGATCGGACCGACGCCCACCGTCTCGAGCACAGCGTCGAGGTGCAGCTCCCGTTCCTCCAGCAGGCGCTCCGAAAACCGTTCTCCCTCGTCCCGATCGTCATCGGCGCACAACGTCCGGAGACCTGCGCCAGGATCGCGGCCGCCCTGGCTCCCTACCTGACCCCCGAGAACCTCTTCGTTATCAGCACGGACCTTTCCCACTACCCGCCCTATGACGATGCCATCCGGGCGGACCGGGCAATGACCGACGGGATCATCAGCGGCTCCGCGGCGACGTTCCTCGCCGCGCTGGAAAGGACCGAAGGACAGGGGATCCCGGGACTCGAAACGGCCATGTGCGGGTGGCCCGGGGTGCTGACGCTGCTCGAAATGACGGCCCGGCGCGAGGACATCGGCTTTGCGCTGGTGCGGTACAGGAACTCGGGCGATGTCGCCGGTTACGGAAACAAACGCCAGGTCGTCGGCTATGCGGCCCTCCAGGTCTTCCGCAAGGCCGAGCCCCGCTTCGAACTCGGGACCGCCGAACGAGAGCGGCTGCTCTCCATTGCCCGGAAAACGGTGGAGGCCCGGGCCCGCGGGGAGCAGGAGCCCCGCGTTGATGAATCGTCCCTCACGCCCGCCCTGCGAACTCCCTGCGGCGCGTTCGTGACCCTGAAGTCGCGCGGCGACCTGCGCGGTTGCATAGGGAGATTCGACGCGTCGGAGCCGCTGTTCAAGGTGGTGCACGCGATGGCGGTTGCGGCCGCAACGCAGGATCCCCGGTTCGAACCGGTCCGGCCTGCCGAGCTTCCGGGGATCAGTGTCGAGATCTCGGTGCTGACCCCCATGCGGCGGATCTCCTCGATCGACGAGCTGAAGCTCGGCACCCATGGCGTCTACATTCGCAAGGGGAACCGCTCGGGAACATTCCTTCCCCAGGTCGCGACCGAAACGGGCTGGAGCAAGGAAGAATTCCTGGGGCACTGCGCACGCGACAAGGCGGGCCTGGCATGGGACGGATGGAAGGACGCTGAGCTGTACGTGTACGAGGCACTGGTGTTCGGCGAGAACGAACACTGAGGACCGGCGGGTGATCGGCCGAAGGACAGCGGTTGTCACCGCGTGGGCCCTGGGGATCCTGGCAATGGTCGGGCAGACCGTCCTGCTCAGGGAGTTCCTCGGTGTCGCGGACGGCAACGAACTGGTCCTGGGACTCGTGCTCGGGTGCTGGAT
>CAWEHG010000041.1:0-11963 GCA_963808715.1 Ignavibacteriota bacterium
CCGGTGCAGTTGTCCTGGATCTGGACCGCGTAGTGGTATCCCTGGGCGTTGAGCTTCGGCGACAGCCTCACGCTCTTCTGCGGACAGGCGTCCACGCACAGCTCGCACCCCTTGCACATCTCGATGTCAAAGGTCACCTTCCCCTTGATGGCCATCGTCCCTTCTCCTTGTCAGTGTACGCTGTCGAGGGAAAACGCCAGGTCCCGGATGATGTCCTCCGGTTTTTCCAGACCGATCGCCAGCCTGATGCCGCCCGGATCGATCCCCTTCGCCAGCTGCTCTTCCGCCGGCACTGCCGAGTGGGTCATGGAACCGGGATGCTCGATCAGCGTGCGAATGTTGCCCAGGCTCACCGCCAGCGTGATGCAATAGGCTTCGCGGGCGATGTGATTGATGATACGTTCTGCGCGGTCCAGCCGTTCCTCCACCTTCTCCCCGCCGACGATGAAAAAGATCATCGGCCCTGGAGCGAAGTTCCCGTCGTAGTCCACCATCTGGCGGCGTGCGAGAGCCCCCTGCGGGAACGACGGGAGTCCGGGATAGACGACCTGCCGGATCTCTTTTCGCCCGCTCAGATATTCCGCCACCTTCATCGCGGTGGTCTGCATCTGCCGCATGCGCACCGCCAGGGACGGGAGGCCCTGCACGAGGACCGGCCAGGCGCTCTTCGAGGAGAGGACGCCGCCGAAGTCCTTGCGGTAGAGCATCAGCATGTCGTAGCTCCACTTCGGCCCGATCACGACCCCTCCGATGTCGGTCCCGAATCCGCCGATCGCCTTCGTCAGCGAATGGACCACAAAGTCGATCCCCAGGCCGATCGGACGCTGGCAGAAGGGCGATGCGAACGTGCTGTCCACGACCGTATAGAGGAGGTCCTCTTTCGTCCGGCCCCGGTTCGCCTCCCGGGCGATCTCCGCGACCGCGCTCAGGTCCACCAGGCGCATGTTCGGATTCACCGGCGACTCCATATAGAGGACCCGCGTGTTCCGCGAGACCGCCGCGCGGACCGCGTCGAGGTCCGTGAAGTCCACGAACCGCACGCTGATCTTCAGCCGCGGATACCAGTTGGTCAGGAGCGAATAGGTGCAGCCGTACAGGGTCTTGTGCGCGATGATCTCGCTCCCCGTCCCGGTCAGCGTCCCGAGCACGGCGCTGATCGCGCCCATCCCGCTGGCGAAGGAAACGGCGATATCCCCTCCCTCGGCCGCGGCAAGGTTCTCCTCCAGCATGTCCTTGTTCGGCTCGCCCAGGCGGTCATAGATGTAGATCGGCGCGCGACTCTTGACCGAGACCTCGTCGCTCTTGTGGGCGAACTCCGTGAATCCCTGCGCGCCCCGCTGCGCGCTGTCGAGGCGAAAGGTGGCCGACGACGAGATCGGGGGGAGGAGGTGATGGCTGTAATCCCAGCGGGGATCGTCCATCTCGCCGTAGATCAGCCGGGTCTCGACCGAGTAGCCGTGCTCTTTGGTCTTCGTCTTATCCATTGCGTGTCCTTTCGTGAGCTCCGGAACGTCCGCTTCAGGCGGTGACCTGCGTGCGACCCTCTTCGGCACAGATCGCATCGACCGGACAGTCTTCAAGCGCCTCCTGGATCGATTCCTCCTCCTCGGGGGTCTCCGGCTGCCGTACCACGAAGTACGTGTTGCTCGACTTTTCGAAATCGAAGTGGTGCGGCGCCAGAGAGGCGCAATAGGCGCATCCGTCGCAGGTCTCCGTGGTGAAGTACTTCCCGGGCGCGTTCTTCGGGAGCCTGGGTGCTCTGCGGTGCGTCATCTCGCCTCCTTCATCCGTTTGAGTATCGCCATCACGAACCCGATCGTCATGAACGCCATGCCGGCCCACACCAGAACGATCCAGGGCTTGAGACTCGCTTCCACCACCAGTACCTCGGCTGCGCTCCCCGGGGCGCCCGACCGCTCCACCACGAAGGTTGCGCCGGAACTTCCCTGTCCGACGCCGATCGTCACGAGCCGGACCGACCCCTGCAGGATCGTCGAGGGCAGCGGCTCCGAGTGCGGAGCCTGACCCTGCCGGTAGACGAGCACGGGCGTGAGCGTCTCCCGGAGGGTTCCGTCGGTGATCTCCAGGACCGCCCCGACCTTCATGCCGTCCACCGATGCGGGAGCTCCGGCGTGTTCGCCCATCTGGAACCGGACGAACGTGAGACGCACCCGGCCCAGGTCGGCGGTCTCGCCTTTCATGATCTCGACTTCGCTACCCGAAACGCCGCTTTCGACCGATACTGGCGAGAGATACAGATCCCTGGTCAGAAAACTCGCGATGTCGGGGTTCCGCATCTGTCCCTGCGACTCGGTGTTGAACATCACCGGCATCATGGTGAGCTTTCCCTCGGTTCCCTCCACCGTCACCCTGAAGCCGAACTTCCCGTCGGGCAACGGCTCGTGTCCGGTATAGGTCAACGTGTGCCCGAGTACCGGCACCGGCGTGTTCAGGGGCAGGGAGGCATGCTGGAGCTGGCTGTAGCGGCCCGTACTGATCACCCCGAGGAAGAACAGGGCGAGCCCGATGTGCGCGATCTTCCCGCCGAGGAACAGCGGATCGCCCTTTGCCACCTTCCAGCCGATCTCCGCGTTCGCGGCGATCGTAAAGACCGCGGAGAACGCGAATCCCATCATGAGCGGATCCTGCAGCCCCGCGAACCAGAGCGCCGCCGAGGCACAGAGCGAAGCGAGCAGCGACTTCCACGCGCGCCGCCCGACCTCGCCAAGGCCGTCGATCTCCCATTGCGCGAAGAGGCTGAATCCCACGAGGATCCCGATGAGGATCGCGATGGGCAGGTTGGTCTGATCGTAGAACGACGGTTCCACCCGGGTCGAGGAAACCACCGGCAGGCTCGTACCGAACAGGACGACCAGGGCGCTCAGGAGCAGCACGATCGCGCCGGCGCCCAGGGCGGTCTCCCTGGTCCACCATCGGACGTCCTCCTTTGCCGGGCGCAGGTCGCGCAGCCGGAAGAGCACGGCCACCGCCCCGGTGGTGATGATCGCCGCAAGAAACCCGAGAAGCAGCCAGTAGACCGTGGAGCCGGGATCGGTGAACGAGTGGACCGAGGCATCGCCGAGAATGCCGCTGCGCGTGAGGAAGGTGCTGTAGATGACCAGCAGGAAGGAGACGATCGCCAGAACGAAGTTTGTCCGGCGATATTTGCCGGTCCTCCGTTGCGCAAGCAGCGTGTGCACGAGCGCAAGGCCGGTGATCCAGGGAACCAGCGAGGAGTTCTCGACCGGATCCCACCCCCAGTATCCGCCCCAGCCGAGCACGCCGTACGCCCAGTATCCGCCGAGCATGATGCCGAGGCCGAGGAGCGCGACCGCGGTCAATACCCACGGCAGGCCGCGTATGGTGAGGATGTCGAAGTCCTTCTTCCACAGTCCCGCGATCGCGAGGCTGAACGGCGCCGCCATCGCAGCGAAACCGATGAAGAGCACCGGAGGATGGATGACCATCCAGAAGTTCTGCAGCAGAGGGTTCAGCCCCCGCCCGTCGGCCGGCATGACTCCCACCGGCGCATCCGGGAACGCCTCCCAAAGGGGTCTGAACGGACTCTTCGCTGCCACGAGCATGAGCAGTCCGGTCATCACTCCCATGTACACGGTCATCACCCATGGTTCATCTTCCCGCTTCCGCGCGAACGACGCGAGAGGAAACGCGAACAGTGCCGCGCAGAGCGCCCAGAACAGGAAGCTCCCCTCCTGGCCGGCGTAGAAGCTGGACAACAGGAAATGGAGCGGCAGCGCGCGGTCACTGTAGCTGAAGACGTAGGCGACGCGGAAATCGTGTGTGAGGAGGAGGTAGACCAGGATGCCGCTGGCGACGAGCACGGACCCGGCGCTGACATTGAGGAGGCGGCGGGCCATCGCAGCCGCGGTTCGGGTGCGGGTTGCCCGGTAGTAGCCGAGTGCCGCGCCCAGCGCCGAGAAGAGCGCGAGATAGGTAACAGCTTGTCCAAGAACAGTCATTCACTCTCCTATAGATCCAACAGGGCTCCATGGGTCAAGATGCGTGCCACGGGCGCACCACCAAAAGGGCGGGTTTCGGTACGTTTCGGGGGTGATCCGGTGATGCCGCCCCCCCGGTCTTCCAAATCATGGGAAGGAGTTTGCAGGAGTGAGGAAAGCGCCGATCGGGGGACCCCGATCTGCTGCTGTGAAATGGCCGGTTTTGGTGGCGTTGATTGGACCGGTCGAAAGAAGGGGGAGGGGGCTCCCCTCAAAACTCAAGGGCGAACCGGCCCTTTTCCCGGACCGGTCCGCCCCATGAGGACCCGGATGGACTGGCGCCTACTTCGGCCAGTCGTATTCGCCGCCGAAGCCGACGGACATGTTGATCTTGCCGTTCATGTGCAGGGACTTGTCCTTGAGGTTGCCGGCGGCGTCCATCACATCGCCATGACAGCCGGAACATGTCGTCAACGGCACCACGATGTGTCCCGCGGGTGGCGTCCCGTGGCAGGTACCGCATGCCGCTTCCGCCGCTCCGGCCGTCCACGAGGGGGTCTTGAAGGCGCCCACCATCACCGTGTCGGTATACCCGAATGCCTTCGTCGGTGTGCGACGCAGTCGCCATGCGCCGTGGCAATACGTGTTGGCGCAGGTGACCGTTGCGGCGGTGGGCGAGGAGACGACCGGCACGGGAACGAGCCCGCTGGTCGCCTTGCGCGCGAGCGCCGAGGCCAGCGGCACCTCTGCAGGGAGCGGACTGTCCAGATGGCCCGGCGCGTAAGTGGTCGAAGGGACCGTGTGGCAATCCGCGCACGGGACCCCTTGCGCGACCAGCGTGAAAGGAGCAGCGAAGTGGGCCTGGTGGGCGCCGACGCCGCGCGTGCTGGTCGCCGTGTTGTTGGCGAGATCCTTGGGTGGGGCGGGATTCTCGCCGCCGTGGCAGGTGGTGCAGGACTCCGGTCCGTTCGTGTGGCACGTCTTGCACGACTCACCGGTCTGCCCGCCCGCGTAGTCGGTGCCGTGGCAGGTCTGGCAGGGCTGCCATGTTCCAGAATTCTGCGCAACGTAGAGTCCGTGGAAACCCGTCGAGTTGGTCATCCACCCGGATCCGTGTGGATAGCTGGGATGGCACTTGAAAGCACGACTTGCCGCTCGTCCCCCCGAGGAACGTCGGCGCGTGGCACGGAGTGCAGGCATCGACGTTCCAGTCGGTCTGTTTGAGCGCCTTTCCGTGAAATGCCGACGAACTCGCCGTGGTCCAACCGGATGGGTGGGGGTATCCGGCATGACAGGTATAGCAGGCCACCCCGCTCGTCCCGCCCTGGACGTTCTTGCCGTGGCATGTCGCACAGGAGGTCGAGTTGTAGCCGTCCGCCTTGACCACCTTGCCGTGGAACTCCGTGGACGAAGGTGTGTTCCACGCAGCGGTATGGACCCCTTGAGGGGGGCCCGCCGGCGCCGGCAGTTTCTCGTTGAGGTCAGAACAGCCAGCCAGCAGAAAGGCGAAGAGGACGCCGGAGGCCGCCGCGGTGTGGATGCGCGTGTTCATGAAATCCCTCGTCGTGTTGCGTTGTTCATCTCAATCACTGGTGACAGTACCCGCAGAACCCCCGTCCCTTCGTCCCGCCGGGATGGGCGTTGTAGTCGGTATGGCAGTTGTAGCACGGCGCACCCGGATCCGCATGCCATGCACCGTGCTCCTCCGAGAACACACGGTCGTGGGTCTTCGGGTTCGTCCCCTTGATGCCGTCGGGGTCCGCATGGCACTGGACACAGGTGGGATCCCCACCACGCACGTCGTGGCAGCTGACGCAGCTTTCGATGTCGCGGCGCGCGAACTCCGCGTGCCGACCGCCGCCGGTGCCGACGCCGAGCGTGGTGAAACCGGCCCCCAGATGCCAGGCGGGCTGCACGCCGTAGGGCTCGGTCAGGCCTCCTGCCGTGTGGCATTCCGCGCAGAAGTCCCGGGCGGAGTGGCAGCTGTAGCAGTCGGCCTGCTTCGACTTGGCGTCCATCCCGTGGGTATACCGGTAGTTCAGATTGTGCACCATCTGCATCGCCATCGGGCGCGGCCCATCGTGCGCGGATCCGCGCGGCGCGGGATCGGTCATCAGTCCGGCCAGCCCGATCGACACCAGGCCCCGCGACTCGTGGCAATCCACGCAGAAGTCCTGGGTATGGCAGGTGGCGCAGGAGGCCTCCAGCGACCCCAGGCGCGACAACCGCTTGTGGTCGCGGCGGAAGTCGGCGGCGAGATGGTCCTTCGGTACCAGGCCCGCCATCGTGACGTGGCAGGCTTCGCAGGCGGCCGTGGCCTTCGCACCGTCATGGCAATCCGTGCACGTCTCCATCGACGGCATGTTCGCCGGGCCGGCGATCGTGGCCTCGGAGATCCCCTTGTGGCATGTGACGCACTCGACCCCCTTCACCCCGAGGTGCTGCTGGTGCGCGAAATGGAGCGTTCGCTGCACCGGCTCCACCGGCTGAATGTCGTCCGGGTTCAGGTGGCAGTAGCCGCAGGTGTTGCCGATCTGCTCCTCGTGGCAGGCCTTGCACTGGTCGTGCCCGGCGCGCAGGTTGTCGGAGGCCTGAAGGCTCTTCGGAGCGCCGGCATGGCAATCCGCGCAGGCCACGCCTGCGTCCTTCACGTGGAGGGTGTGGGAGAACTTCAGGATCTTCTGGTCGCCGTTCTCCGGCCAGTCGCGTGTGGCGAGATCCCTGGTGGCCAGGGCAGTGATCAGCGCGCCCGCGAGCGCCACTCCGAGAACACCATACCGTGCTTTCATTACTTTCCCTCCCCGCCGAAGAACGGCAACCGTTCGGCGAACCAGTAGTTCAGTTTCACGAAGATGCGGCTGTCGTTACCGTAGATCTTGTTATGCATGAGCTGCCACTGGACGTCAAAGGAAAAGAATTTGCTGGCTCTCACGGTGCCACCGAGCGCGAGGGAGAGCGCAAGATCCCGGTCCTCTTCTTCCGCGCTGAGCCGGTAAGAGGCGACCGAAAAAGCTGCCGACGGGATCACCGAGTTCTCGGCGAGAGGGTAGACGGCCTGGAGGTTCAGCGATTGCAGCTGGCCGGCGTACCCGTCGCTCCCCGCATAACTGATGCTCCCGTAGAGGGCGTTCAATCCGATCGTCCAGCGGTGACTCCGGTCGTCGGTGTAGGCGACGTTGGCGATCCGGGCAAAGCCGCGCAGGGCCGGAGTGAACGCGTATTCCACGCCACCCTCCAGCTCGTCGACCGACATCACCGGGAAGACCCAGAAGATCGAGTTGAAGTCGATGCGGGGCACGCGGTGGATGTAGGTCGCAAGGACCGCGAGGCGGTCGGTGACTCCCACGCGCGCGTTCAGCTCCGCCCGGGAGGCCTGCTCCTGGTGCATATCGTAGTCGAAGCGCCCGTACAGGGAAAGCCTCGTCCCCCAGAGGTAGGAGACGTCGGCGCTGGCGATCTGGGCCGCGTCGGTGTAGCTGGTCACGTAGTACGGGATGGCGGTGAACATCGTATCGCGCGCGCGGACGGTCCAGTACGGATCACGCTGCTCGTGGCGGTTCATGTAGCTGAGTCCCACCTGGAGCGACGACATCGGCCGCACCAGCAGCCGCCCGCCGAACAGGTAGTCATATTTGTAGTCGCTCCAGTCCGGCCAGGTCAGCTCGGGCCGGACGAGTCCGCCACCGTAGAGCGAGAGGGAGACCTTCTCGCGGAAGAGCCGGAGAGTCCCCTGCGCGCCGTCGATAGTGCCGTTCCCCACCCCGCCGAAAATGGTCTGCCGCCCGACGGAGAGGTCCAGCGCCTTGAAGATGCGCGCCCACCGCAGGTAGAGGTTGAAGACCCGCAGGTAGCCGCTTCCTCCGAACGGGGTGTTCGTGTTCAGCGCGCCCTGGAGATAGGTATGGAGGGACACGTCCCCCTGCGCGATGTTGAGCTGAACGTTCTGGAACGCCCGCAGGTACGTCGTGGACCCGTCGGTGGAATCGAATTTCTCCCACGAATACAGCGCCGTGGAGAACCTTCCGGTCACAAGCTGTGCCGCCGCGAACGTCGGCAACGCTGACAGGAGGAGGAGGGCGGCGAATCTGGTCGATGGCTTCATACGATTGGGCGATGATGTGGTTCCGGTTCGTCGGGCCTGCACACGGATAACAACCATCGTGCCACGGCCCCGGGGAGCGAGACCCCCCCTTCGGGATCGAATTCGAAAGGCACGGGAAACGCCTCACCCGTGGGTTCTCACCGGAGAGGGGAGAATTCCCAGTTGTGCAATTGGAGGATCACCAAAGAACGGCCGCCGCGGATGCGAGGGATGCCGGCAGATGACCGGGCGGTTGGCGCAAGGTCACGGAAAGACCGGATGGTTGGAGAGACCATCCGGTCTTTGCCTGGGGAGGGAAAACGGAACCTACTTCGCTTTTCCCTTATGCTCGATCTTTGCCCACGCCTCCGCCATCTTGAATCCCTTGAAGGTCGGGCTTTCGGCGTTGTGGCACTTCTCACACATCTTCGGCGTCGTCCTTCTTCGGAAGCATCAGGCCGGCCGCGATCGCTTTTTCTTTGTTCTCGGGCTTGTTGTGGATCGACAGGAAAGCAGAGGCTGCGCCATGGCAGCTTTCACAGGTTACGCCCTCCTCCTTCTTGACATCCGCCGCCGTGACATGGCACTTCAGGCATTCAGGGCTCTCCGCCGCCGCGGTCTTGAGTCCCTTCTTCTTGGCGATCTCGTCGGCTTCCTTCGTCTTCAGGGTCTCGAAGGCCTTGGCATGGGGGGTCTTCTCCCATACTTTGTAGGACAGTCCGCCCATCTTTTCTACGCTGTGGCAGGACTTGCATTTCGCGGCACCGACATACTTGTTCTCTGCGGCGACCATGCCGGCAGCCGCGAACGCCAGGAGCACCAGCACGACACATACGCGATGGGACAGTCTCATCGGTCGTTTCCTCCTCGTTGATGAAGTGTGTGTGGAATGTACATACGAAAGCACCGCAAAATCAAGCCTTCCCGGGTCTTCATGCCGGCGGTTTTCCGGCCCTTTCCAGCCTCCGGATGAAGAGATAGAGCGCAATGGCGAGCACGGTCATGATCAGGGTCGCGAGACCGAGCCCCACCCGCCGGAAGACGTATTCCTCCAGAGCCTGACGCGCTTCCCGATCCACCTGCCCGGCCGTGGCGAGACCCTTGTCGATGACGGCGCGGAACTTCATCTCGTCGAATGCATGCACCATCGTCCGCGATTCCAGCCGCGCCTGGCGGGCTCCCCGGAGCGTATACTTCGCCTCCCCGATCTCCATCCCCTTCTGTTCCGCCTCCTCCACGAGCTTCCGGGCGGACTGTTCGCCGCGTTCGAGGCTGTCTGCCAGGGACCTCATGGCCGTCGCGGCCCGGAATCCCGCGGGCAGCTGGCTTGCCGTGTGACACCGGCTGCAGACCGCTCCGGTTCCGGCGCCGAGCAGCTGCTCGCTCGCCGCGATGATCTCATGGTTCCCGTGGCAGGTCTCACACTCGGGCAGCCCCTGGCGGTCGAATGCCGCCTTGTGCGGACTGGACGAGAACAGGTCGGCGTTCAACGCATGGCAGGTCCCGCACACTTTCGAGATGGAGGTCACTCCGGGAGGCGTGGCCCCGTGGTTTCCGTGGCAGCGGTTGCACGCCGGGGCTCCCAGGTCGTTCTTCTTCAGCAATGCGACCCCATGGACGCTGCGCGCGTATTTCTCCATCTGGTCCGTCGGGATCCCGTATCCCTTCATGTAGTCCGCGTCACCATGACACTTTCCGCAGGTGGCGGGGATGTTCGTGGGATAGACCGATGACTTCACGTCGTTACTCGACAGGGTGCCGTGGCTCCCGTGGCAACTTGCGCATTCGGCAGGTTTCGGATCGCCCTTGCTGTTCCGCTCCCCGTGAACGCTGGTCCGGTACTTGTCCAGCTGGTCGACGGGCAGAGACGGGTTGTACGAGCGCATATACGCGGCATCGCTGTGGCACCGCGCGCAGGTCGCCACCACCTTCAACGGCGACACCGGCGAAGCCGCGGAACGCGCAGCGACGATTCCGTGGGCGTTGTGGCAGGTCGTACATTCTGCGACACGACCCTTCCCGCTGGTGGACAGCTTGCCATGCACGCTCGCACGGAGCAGCGTAGCCTGTTCCTCGTGGCATTGCGCGCAGGCCGCAATGATCCCGTCGCCCGCGGGCACCCCGACGAACCCCCTGGCGGAATCCATCGCGCGTTCCGCCTCCGCCGCCGTGTCATCACCGCCGTGGCATCCGGCGCACGTCACTCCGCTCTTGCGATGAATGTCTCCCAGGAAAAGGGATGACGGTTTGTCCCCCATCGACCGATGACAGGTCAGGCACTGGTCACCGGCTCGGACCTCCGCCGTGATCAGACCAAGGACGAGAACAGGCAGGGCGGACCAGAGGGTGGCGTTCACAGAACCCATCCGAGAATAGTGAACACGATGATATAGGCGATGATCGCGATCCCCGCGTAAGTGAGGAAGCGCCACTTCACTCCGACGGCGCTTTTCCTGTCCCAGAAAGGGACCAGCAGCCACAGGAGACCGCCGACACCGAAGATCCCGATACCGAGCACTTCGCCGTCCGCGAACCACACCTGCGCGGGAATGTACTTGAGCGTCTGAAACATGAACAGAAAGTACCATTCCGGGCGGATCCCCGCAGGTGCGGACGCGAAGGCATCGGCCTTTGTGCCGAGCTCCCAGGGGAAGAACACCGCAAGGATCGCCAGCAGGTTCAGCACCAGCAGCCAGAGCAGGAGATCCCGCAGCAGGAAATTCGGGAAGAAGGGCATGGTCTTCTTCTCTGAGGGGGGCACCTTCTCCAATTCCATCGGCTCGCTCATCCCCTGTCGCTGCACGAGCAGCAGGTGCGTCCCCAGGAGCACGGTGAAGATCCCCGGGAACACCGCCACGTGGAACCCGAAGAACCGGGACAGCGTGGCTCCTGTGACGTCCTCTCCCCCGCGGAGAAACACCATCAGTGGTTTACCTACCACCGGCACCACCCCCACAATGTCCGTCCCCACCTTGGTGGCAAAGAACGCCAGTTCATTCCACGGGAGCAGGTAGCCGCTGAAACCGAACCCCATCCCCAGGAAGAGCATCAGCATGCCGGTGACCCAGGTGATCTCTCGCGGAGGCCGGTAGGCCCGCTCGAAGAATACGCTGAACATGTGGATGATGGCGGCCAGGATGAAGAGGTTCGCTGCCCAGCTGTGGACGGAGCGGATGAGCCACCCGAACGCCACCTTCGACATCAGGTAGTGGATGCTCTCGAACGCGAGATCCTCGCTCCCCTTGTAGTAGAGGAGCAGCAGGATGCCGGTGACCACCTGGACGATGAACAGGAAAAGACTGACGCCTCCGAAGTAGTACCAGACCGAGCCGCGGTGCACGGGGACATACTTCTTCCCCATGAATTCCACCAGGTCCCCCAGCTTGACCCGTGCGTCCACCCACTCGTAGAGTCGTTTCCAGAGTTTGGTCATGTCTTCGAGGAGATCAGGATCTCCCCCTCCTGGACGGTCACGCGGTATTCTTCCAGAGGCCTCGGCGGCGGGCCCGCGATATTGCGGCCCGTCAGATCATACCGGCCGTTGTGACATGCGCACCAGATCACCCCCAGGTCCTTCCGGTACTGGACCGTACAATCCAGGTGCGTGCAGGTGGCGGAGAAGGCCTTCACGTCTCCGCCCGCTGTCCGGATCATGATCACCGGCTTGTTCCCGAACCGGACGATCGTCCCGGAGTCTTTCTCGACCGCGCTGAGAGGTCCCGCCTTTACACTCTTCACCTCCACCTCCGCCTGCTGCGGGGGCCGGAGGTACGACGCCACCGGGTAGATCACGGAAGCGAGCCATGCGAGCGCTCCTCCTCCCAGGATGACCTTGAGGAAATCCCGCTTCCCCGGGTCCGAAGGCTGACGTGTCTGGTCTGTGCTCATGTGATCTCTTCTGCCGGCATCTGGAGTGTGTCCCA
>CAWEHG010000042.1:0-10913 GCA_963808715.1 Ignavibacteriota bacterium
GCTGCACAAACTGCGCGCTGGTCTGTCCGGATGCGGTCATCACCGTCTACCGGGAGACCCGCAAGAAGGACCGGGTGCCGGTGGCCAGGATCAGCGGCGTCACGGAGAACATCACCGTGACGATCGACGAGCCGGCGTCGGGGAAGCCCGCCGGCGCCGCGTAACGCCTGCACAGAGAAAGGACGATATCGTGAGCGACATCCGGTTGATGAAAGGAAACGAGGCCCTCGCCGAGGCGGCGATCCGCGCGGGGTGCAACGCCTACTTCGGGTATCCGATCACGCCGCAGTCGGAGATCCTCGAGTATCTCACCGAACACGCACGCGAGCGTGGAATGATCGTGCTCCAGGCTGAGAGCGAGGTGGCGTCCATCAATATGGTCTACGGCGCCGCCGGCGCCGGTGTCCGTGTCGATGACCTCTTCTTCCAGCCCCGGGGTCAGCCTGATGCAGGAAGGGCTCTCCTACATCGCGTGCGCCGAGCTCCCCTGCCTCGTGGTGAACGTGAACCGCGGCGGGCCGGGACTGGGCACCATCCAGCCGTCGCAGGGAGACTATTTCCAGTCGGTCAAAGGGGGCGGACACGGCGACTACCGTCTCGATCGTTCTGGCCCCCTCGAGCGTGCAGGAGATGGCCGGATTCGTCTACGACGCGTTCGACCTGGCGGACAAGTACCGGAACCCGGTCTTGATCCTGGCCGACGGCGCGCTGGGCCAGATGATGGAGAAGGTGGAGTTCCCCGAGTACGATCCTGCGGCGCACACTCCGCCGAAGCCCTGGGCGACCACCGGGAAACCGAAGACGCGTGAACGGAACGTCATCACGTCGCTGAATATCGTGCCGGAGAAGATGGAACAGATCAACCTCCACCTCCAGGACAAGTACCGGCGGATCCAGGAGCAGGAAGTACGCTTCGAGGCGGTCCTGACGGAGGATGCCGAGTACGTCGTCGTGGCCTACGGACTGGTGGCCCGCATCGCCCACCGCGCGGTCCAGCTGGCGCGGGAACAGGGGATCAACGTGGGCCTGCTCCGTCCGATCACGCTGTTCCCCTTCCCGACCGATCACCTGCGCGAGCTCGCGGCCAGGGTCAAGGGGATGCTGGTCGTGGAGATGAACGCCGGACAGATGGTGGAGGACGTGCGGCTGGCCGTGGAGGGACGGGTTCCCGTGCGGTTCCACGGGCGGATGGGCGGGGTCATCCCGTCGCCGGCCGAAGTGCTCGAGGTCCTTCGGACGAAGGTCCTGACAAGCGAGAAACAGCATGCGGAGGCACTCTGATGCAGGAGATCGTTGCCACGGAAGCGGATCTGGAGGGGATGGAGTGCGTCTACGAGCGGCCCGATACGCTCACCGACACGCGGTTGCACTACTGTCCGGGGTGCGGCCACAGCATCGTCCACCACGTCCTGATGGAGGTGATCGATGAACTGGGGATCCAGGAGCAGACCGTCGGCGTCGCTCCTGTGGGATGCTCGGTGTTCGCCTACCACTACATGAACATCGACATGCAGGAGGCGGCGCACGGCAGGGCCTCGGCCGTCGCCACGGCGATCAAACGGGTCCTCCCCGACAAGTACGTCTTTTCGTATCAGGGGGACGGCGACCTGGCCGCGATCGGGACCGCGGAGACCATCCACGTCGCCAACCGGGGGGAGAACATCCTGGTGGTGTTCATCAACAACGCCATCTACGGCATGACCGGCGGACAGATGGCTCCCACCACGCTGCTCGGGATGAAGACCTCCACCTCGCCCGCCGGCCGGACCGTGGAGACCGCCGGGTTCCCGCTCAAGATCACGGAGATGCTGGCGATGCTCCCGGGAACCGCCTACGTGACCCGCCAGTCGGTCCACACGCCCAATGCGGTGAGGCAACTGAAGAAGGCGCTGACGAAGTCGTTCCAGTACCAGAAGGAGAAGCGGGGACCTGCTTCGTGGAGGTGGTGTCCAATTGCCCCTCCGGCTGGAAGATGACGCCGGTGCAGGCCAACAAGTGGATGGAGGAACACATGTTCCCGCTCTATCCGCCCGGCGACATCAAGCTGCCGAAATAGGACAAGGAACGCTGCAATGACACACGAACTGCTCATCGCCGGGTTCGGCGGACAGGGGGTGCTGTCGATGGGCATGACGCTCGGATATGCAGGCATGGTGGAGGGGAAGGAGATCACCTGGATGCCGTCCTACGGACCGGAGATGCGCGGCGGCACGGCGAACTGCATCGTCATCGTGTCCGATGCGAAGATCAGCTCTCCGATCCTCACGACGTTCGATACGGTGATCGCCCTGAACCAGCCGTCGCGTGGACAAGTTCGAAAAGGCGGTCAAGCCCGGCGGGTTGATGATCTACGATTCCACCAGCATCATCCACCCCCGACCCGCACAGACATCACGATCCTGCCGATCGCGGCCAGCGAAGAGGCGGTGAAGCTGAAGAACCCAAAGGTGCTGAACATGATCGTGCTCGGCGCGCTGATCGAACGGACAGGCGTCGTCGATCTTGGGTCGGTCATGAAGGCCCTGACGAAGGTGCTTCCCGAGCGGTATCACCACCTCCTGCCGCTGAACGAACAGGCGATCCGGAGGGGTGCGGAGCTCGCCGGTGCGGGAGTGACCGCGTAGGCGGGAGCCGGAGGGACCGGCACCCGGAGAAGCAGACCGGAATCGCGGAGGGAACGGAATGGACAAATCGTGCGTACATTCCTGCAAAGGGCTGTGCAACGCGCTGCAGGTGGCGGAGCACCGCGAGCAGGAAGCGATCAGGGAATACCGGACCTATGCCTCGCAGTGCGACTACGCGGACGTCCGGACGCTCCTGGAGGACCTCATCCGCGACCGGGAAAAGGCGCTGCGCCGGCCTGCGCGAGAAACGGGAATGTCTTCACGCGAAGTTCGCGGTGATCGACAAGATCAACGAAAGCTTCTCCTGACATGACCCACGCACGTCCCGAAGAGCTCGACTGGGAAGGAATGTCGCTGCAGGACATCCTGACCCTTGCGATCGACGACGAATTCGAGGCCCGCGACTATTACCACCGGGCCGCGGCCATGGCCGCCACTCCCCACACGCGCAAGATGCTCGAAGGCCTTTCGGCCATGGAACAGGGACACGCAGACCAGCTGCAGAAGGAGCTCGACGAGATGCGGCTGCAGCACGACCTGGAAGCGGGCATGGCCGACTGAACCGTCCACTACAGCACACCGAACCACCACCACATCTGAAGAACCGTCATGAGCACATACACGATCGCCTGGCTGCCGGGCGACGGCATCGGCATCGATGTCATGGACGCCACCCGGATCGTCCTGGATGCAATGCACCTGAACGCGAATACGTCCACGGAGACATCGGCTGGGAATTCTGGTGCAAGGAAGGGGACGCGTTCCCGGAGCGCACCGTGGACCTCCTCGGCAAGCGTGGATGCGGCGATGTTCGGCGCCATCACCTCCAAGCCGGTGAAGGCGGCCGAGGCCGAGCTGGTCCCCGAGCTCAAAGGGAAGGGGCTCATCTACCGTTCGCCGATCGTCCGGATGCGGCAGATGTTCGACCTGTATATCTGCCTGCGGCCGTGCAAGGCGTATCCCGGGCAACCCGCTGAACCTGAAGGACGACATCGATCTGGTGGTGTTCCGCGAGAACACCGAAGACCTGTATGCGGGGGTGGAGTTCAACCCCGTGCCGGCGGAACTTGGCGCAGACGCTGACAAAACTGTCGAAACCCTTCGCCGCCTTCAAGGACGTCCCGCTCGACCAGTACGCGATCTCCTGCAAGGTGAACACCAAGAAGGGTTCGGACCGGATCGTCCGCGCGGCCTTCGAGTTCGCCCGCAAGCACAACCGGAAGAAGGTGACGGTCGTCCACAAGGCCAACGTCGTCCGCGCCACGGACGGCCTCTTCCTCGAAGAGGCGAAGAAGGTGGCGAAGGAATTCCCGGAGATCCAGATGGACGAAGCCAACGTGGACGCCATCTGCATGTGGCTCCTCAAGAACCCGCTCAGCTACGACGTGCTGGTGGCGCCGAACCTGTACGGCGACATCATCTCGGACCTCGCGGCGCAGATGGTCGGCGGGCTCGGGTTCGGTTGCTCGGGCAATATCGGGAAGAAACTCGCGGTGTTCGAGCCGTCCCACGGCTCCGCGCCGAAATACGCCGGGCAGTACAAGGTCAATCCCATCGCCACGATCCTGGCCGCGAAGATGATGCTGGACTGGCTGGGGGAGACCGAGAAGGGCGTCGAAGCTCGAACAGGCGACCGCCGCGGTGATCAAGGAAGGCAAGGTCCGGACCTACGACATGGGCGGGAACAGCTCGACGATGGAGATGGCGCGCGCCATCGCCGCCCGACTATGAGTGCGACCATGCCCGGGATCCTTCTCCATGAGGTTGGGCTGCGCGACGGTCTCCAGATGGAGCACGAGACCGTCCCGCTCGAGCGGAAAGCTGGCCTGGATCCAGGTCCTGATGGCCGCCGGGGTGGATATCATCCAGGTCGGCTCGTTCGTCCATCCGACCAAGGTCCCGCAGATGGCCGACACGGACCGGCTGTTCCAGGCCCTTGCGCAGCCCGGGGCCCGGCATTCGGGCGCTCTCCTCTCCGCGCCTGGTGCTCAACGAGAAGGGACTGGAACGGGGAGCGGCGTGCGGCGTGGAGATGTACTGCATGGGCGTGTCCGCCAGCGAGACCCACAGCCGGAAGAACACCGGGATGCCCATCGCCGAAGCGACCGAGCGGATCATTGCGATGGCGAAAGAGGCTTCCGCCTCCGCGCGGGTCCAGGTCTCGGTGCAGTCGGCGTTCGGCTGCGGCTACGAGGGGGCCGTGCCGCAGGAACGGGTCTTCGGGATCGTCCGGCGGTACCTGGACGCGGGGCTCACGAACATCAGCCTCGCCGATACCGCCGGCCATGCAACCCCCGATCAGGTGGAACGGATGTTCACGACGATCCACGGCTTCGGGCCCGGCATCGAATGCGCCTGCCATTTCCACAACACATACGGCATCGGCGCTGGCAAACGCCTACGCCGCGATGAAGGCGGGCGTGGTACTGTCGAGACGTCCGTCGCCGGGCTCGGCGGATGCCCGTTCACGAAGATCGCGGGGGGCAACGTCTGCACGGAGGACTTCGTGCACTATCTGCACCGCGAAGGGCGGCGCACGGAGATCCGACTGGAACCCCTCATCGGACTTGCTGCCGACGTGGCGGCGTTCTTCGGCAGGGAAATTCCCGGCGCGGTCTACAGGGCCGGGGCGATCCCGCACCCAGTCACGTGAGCTGCATCTGAACGTCACGATCACGAAGAAGCATCCATGAAACTCCTTGACGGAATCCGCGTACTGGACCTGACCAACGTGCTTTCGGGCCCGTTTGCGACGCTGCACCTGGCCCTGCTCGGGGCGGAGGTGATCAAGGTCGAAAACCCCACCGACGGGGACCTCGCCCGGAAGCTCGGGTGCGTTCCGAAGTACAACCAGATGCTGATGGGGACCAGCTTCCTGGCACAGAACGCCAACAAGAAATCGCTGACCCTGAACCTGAAAGCGCCGGAAGGCGAAGGAGATCTTCAAGAAGCTCGTCGCCACGGCCGATGTGGTCGTCGAGAACTTCCGTCCCGACGTGATGGCGCGGCTCGGGCTTGTCGTACGACGGCGCTCGCGCGCATCAATCCCCGCCTGATCTACTGCGCGATCTCGGGCTTCGGCCAGACCGGTCCGGATGCGCTCAAACCCGCCTACGACCAGATCATCCAGGGGCTGAGCGGCGAGATGGCGATCAACGGCGATGAGCGGCTGAGCCCGCTGCGCGCCGGATTCCCGGTGTGCGACACCGTCGGGGGACTGAATGCCGCGTTCGCGATCATGGCCGCGCTGTACTACCGTGAGCGGACCGGCGAAGGACAGTGCATCGACGTCGCGCTGCTGGATTCCATCATGCCGCTGATGGGATGGGTGGTGGCGAACCTGATGATCGGCGGACAGCAGCCGGTGCTGATGGGAAACGACAACTTCACCGCGGCGCCGTCGGGTGTCTTCAGGACGAAAGACGGATTCATCAATATCGCCGCGAACAAGCAGGAACAATGGGAAGCGGTGGCCGACGTCCTGGGTGTTCCCGAGCTGAAGACCGACCCGCGGTTTCAGGAACGGGATACGCGGAAGAAGAACCGGAAGGCTCCTCACGCCGCTGCTGGAGGAGAAGCTCGCCGCAGCAGGAGACCGCCTACTGGGTGGATGCGCTGAACCGGCACGATGTTCCCTCGGGTGCGATCCTGACACTCCAGCAGGCGATGGACCAGCCGCAGGTGGCGCACCGCGAGACCTTCGCCACGGTCGCGGTGGAAGGGATCGGGCCGATCCCGCTCTTCAACTGACCGCAAAATTCGAGAAGACGCCGGGCAAGGTCGAGAACCCGCCGCCGACGCTGGGAGAGCATACGGAGGAGGTCCTGAATGCGCTGGGCTACTCTGCCGACGAAGTGCAGCGTTGAAAGCACAGAAGATCGTTTGACACCGAGCAGGACTCGGTACCGTGGTCGCAGGAGTATTCATGACAATGAGGGGAGTATGGGAAGACGGTAGTTGAGAAGATCCTGGCGCGGGCAAGCGGTCTGCCGTCGGCGAAGGCCGGCGACGTCGCTCGAGCCGAAGGTGGACCTGGCGATGTCGCATGAGAATGCCGCGCTGGTGATCAACCAGTTCCTCGAGATTTACAAGGACACGGGCCGCGAACCGAAGGTGTGGGATCCCTCGAGGGTCGCCATCATCTTCGACCACCGCGTGCCGGCGGAATCGCCCAAGACCGCCACGAACCAGAAGAAGGTCCGCGAGTTCGTGGCGCGCCATACGATCAGCAAGTTCCACGACATCCGCGGCGACGACGGGGGCATCTGCCACCAGATCCTCCCGGAGAGCGGCTACGTCCGTCCCGGCGCCGTGGTGGTGGGGACCGACTCCCACACGACCAGCCACGGAGCGCTCGGGGCGTTCTGCGTTCGGCATCGGCGCGACGGAAATGGCCAGCGTCTGGACGCTCGGCGCGGCGGTCAACATCGAGGTCCCCGCCACGATCAAGGTGGAGGTCCGGGGGACATTCAAGCCGTTCGTCGGGCCGAAGGACCTGATCCTCCATCTGATCGGCATGGCTGAGCGCCCAGGGGGCGAATTTCAGGGTGATTCGAATTCCACGGCGAGACGATCGCGCGATGCCGACGTCCGGGCCGCCTGGTGATCTGCAATATGTCGGTGGAAGCGGGAGCGACCTCCGGGATCGTTCCCGCGGACGAGGAGACCGTCGCGGTATCTCCGCGAAGAGGCGGGGGTGACGGATCCCGTCGACCCTGTTCTGCCGGATGCCGATGCGTCGTATGACAGAGTGATCCAGATCGATGTCTCGGACCTGGAGCCGCAGATCGCCTGTCCGCACACGGTGGACAACGTGAAGCCATCGGCAAGACGCGTCGGCACAAAAGTGCACCAGGTGGTGATCGGGTCGTGCACCAACGGCACGGCTGGACGACCTGGAGACGGCGGCGGCCATCCTCAAGGGGAAGAAGGTCGCCCGGGGGACCCGCATGCTGGTGTTCCCGGCCTCGGGCAAGATCTACCAGCAGGCGATCAGCAAGGGTATGGTGGCGGACTTCATGGCGGCGGGAGCGGTGGTGATGAACCCGGGCTGCGGTCCGTGCCTGGGCGTCCACGAAGGGGCGCTGGGCGACGGCGAAGTGGCGCTGTCGACCACCAACCGGAATTTCAAGGGGCGGATGGGCAATCCGAACTCGGAAGTGTACCTCTGCTCGCCCGCCGTCGCGGCGGCCTCCGCAGTGACGGGCATGATCACCGATCCCAGGAAAGGAGCGGCATAACCATGGCACAGAGTGGTCTACGTTCTCGGCGACGACATCTCCACCGATGTGATCTATCCGGGCCGGTACATGGCCACGGTGCTCCCGTCCGAAACGCCGCAGTTCGCGTTCGCCGACGATGCGGAGTTCAACGCGAGGCTGAAGACGAAGCAGTCCCGCCGGGGAGCGTCATCGTCGCCGGCAAGAATTTCGGCTGCGGTTCCTCCCGCGAACAGGCGGTCTCGACACTCAAGGGGTACGAGCTGACGATCGTCGCGAACGAGTTTTGCCCGGATCTTCCTCCAGAACTCCATCAACCTGGGCTTGCGCATCGTCTGTGCCGCCCGGGCTTGCAGGCCTCGGCGGGTGACGAGATGGATCGTGACCGAGACCGAGGTCATGAACCTGACGACGGGGCACACGTATCCCATCAACCAGCTGCCGCAGGCCCGCAGGCGATCATGGACGCCGGAGGGCTGATCGCCTATACGCGCAAGCGGCTGCTGTCGTCCACCTGACCGCCGGACCGACGATGGAACCCAACCGAACAGTCAAAGGTGAAGTACCGGTCCTACACCTTCAAGACCTCGACCAGTGGACCGGAGGGGTGGCGGGGAGCGTCGTTGCTCCGAGGGCGACCCGCCTCTGGCGATCTCGCCGCCGGTGGAGTTCAAAGGAGAGCCGGGAACCTGGACGCCGGAAGACATGTTCGTGGCCTCGGTCGAAGTGTGCCATATGGCGACCTTCCTCGCCTTCGCGGCCCGGCATGATCCTGACCGTCTGGCGTACCGGAGCCATGCCAACGGCGTGCTGGAGATGATCGACGGGGACTACCGGTTCACGCGGATCGTCATCTTCCCGACGATCACCGTGGCAGGCACGGTGTCGGAGACCGGATGTTCATGCCATCCTGCAGGAGGCCCAGCGGCATTGCCTGGTCGCCAATTCCATCGCCTCGATCGTCGAGGTCATCCCGACCATCGTGATGCAGTGAGGACGGGCTCCGCCCGCGGAGAGCACCTCCGGCGGACGGACACTCCCGGGGGGGCCGATGTTGCTATTCGGACCCCTTCTGTGTACCAATAGCATAGGAAGAGGCGCCGCGTTGCGGCGCCACGTGACGAAGGCCGGGATCCTGATCTATGGACACTTCTTTTGCGAACGTCGATATTCAGCTGTTGAAGAAATACGACCGGCCGGGGCCCCGCTACACCAGCTACCCGACCGCGCCGCTGTTCAGCACTTCGTTCACGGCGGACGATCTTGCCGCCGAGATCGCCGCGACCAACGCCCCGGGAAGCGACGCGGACCTCTCGCTCTACTTCCATTTTCCGTTCTGCGACACCCTCTGCTATTTCTGCGGCTGCACGATGCTGGTCACCCGCGACCGGGCCCGCGATCGAGGAATACCTGGATACCTGAAGGGAGATCGACGCTCGTCGCGCCGCTGCTCGCTCCGGGGCGCCGCGTGGTCCAGCTCCACTGGGGCGGGGGAACGCCGACGCACCTGTCGCCCGACGCAGATCCGCGGAGATCGGCGGGCGCATCCGAGGCCTTCCGCTTTGCCCCGGATGCGCGAGGCGAGCGTCGAGATCGACCCGCGCGAGCTGGGCCGGGACACATCTGGAGGCCCTGCGCGACGCCGGGTTCAACCGGATGAGCATGGGGGTGCAGGACTTCGACCCGCGCGGTCCAGGAGGCGGTCAACAGGATCCAGCCCGAGCGGATGACCCGCCAGGTGTACGACTGGGCCCGGGAACTGCGGCTTCACGAGCATCAACCTCGACCTCATCTACGGCCTGCCGTACCAGACCGCTGAATCGTTCGCCGTCGACCGTCGACAGCGATCATCGGCCATGGTCCCCGACCGGATCGCCGTGTTCAACTACGCCCACGTCCCCTGGCTGAAGCCTCACCAGAAGCTGATCCCCGCGAGGTCTCTCCCCGTCGCCGAAGCGGAAACTCGCCATCCTGAAGATGACCATCGAACTGCTCTGCGGCCAGCGGATACGAGTACATCGGGATGGACCACTTCGCCCGCCCGGACGACGAACTCGCCGTGGGCGCAGAAGCAGAAGACGCTCTACCGGAACTTCCAGGGGTATTCGACGAAGGTCCGGGGCGGACCTGTACGGCTTCGGGATGTCGTCCATCAGTCATTTCCAGACGATCTACGCGCAGAACGAGAAGGAGCTTGCCGGCATACTACGCCGCACTCGATGAGGGCCGGCTTGCCACCCGCGTCGGGTACCGGATGACCGAGGAGGATCGTCTCCGGAAGCACGGTGATCATGCGGCTCGATGTGCGACCTGGAGCTCGACGTGCGGGCGATCGAACGCCGGTTCGGCATCGTGTTCGACGTCTACTTCTCCGCGGCGCTCGAGGGTCTCCGGGACTTTGTGGCCGACGGTCTGGTCACGATCGAACCGGACGTTATCCGGATCGTCGGCGCCGGCCGGCTGCTGCTGCGCAATATCGCGATGTGTTTTGACGCCCACCTCGACGCGATGGGGAAGAACCGGCCCATCTTCTCGAGGACCGTGTAGTCAGTTCACCGGCCTGTTCCGCACAGGCTGGTCCTGCCAAGTTCCTCCGGAAAGGGATCCTGATGCGACACCGCGTCTGTGGCCTGCTGTCGGTGATGTGTGCCGTTGTCTCGCTCGCAGGGGGACAGGCGACTCAGCCATTGACCGTCGAATGGATCTACGGTCCCGAAGCGGCGCATATGACCACCCTCCCGTCCTTCCTCTGGACCGGGGACGACCGGCTGGTCCTGGGCACGGGCCGCGGTCCTTCAAGTCGCATGGAGGTGCTTGACCCCTCGACCGGCGCCCGCTCGCCGCTCGTGGACACGGAGAAGGCCCGAAAAGGTCTGGCCGCACTGCTCGGTGACGCGGTTCCCGCGACCCTTCCGTTCCCTTCCGAGATCGATCCGGCAGGCCGGACCGGACTGTACGTCCTGGGTGGCGACATCTTCCTGCTGGACATGGGTTCCGCATCGTGGACCCGCGTCACCAGCAGCGCGGAGAAGAGCAATACGAGAATGTGCCGAGGTACGGGAGACATAAC
>CAWEHG010000043.1:0-38838 GCA_963808715.1 Ignavibacteriota bacterium
CCCCTTCGAGGGCGTGCGCCCGGGCCGATTGGTGTTTGAACCCGACCGAGACGAACTCGAGCCTGTCGATCCTTTCGAGCACGACGGGGTGGTCCGGTGCGGCTCCGGGGGGGCCTCCAGGATCCCCTCGAACTTCTTCAGCGAGACCTCCGCCTCGCGGTAGACGTTGATCAGATTCCCCACTCCTGCAGCGGGCCGAAAATGAAGAACGAATAGATCAACAGCGAAAAGAACTGTCCCACGGTGATCTGCTGCGCGAAGATCAGGTAGAGCATGAGGAAGAGGATGCTGGTCCGCAGGAAGTTCACCGATGTCCCCTGGATGAATCCGAGGCTCCGGATATACTTGACCTTCTTGAGTTCGAGCGCGAGGATCTTGTCGGTGGTTCCCTTCAGCCGGTCGATCTCCTGCTGGGCGAGCCCCAGGCTCTTCACCAGCTCGATGTTGCGCAGGGATTCCGTTGTCGACCCGGCCAGGGCCGTGGTCTCCGCCACGATCACCTGCTGGATGGTCTTGATCTTCTTGCTCAGGACGGAACTCAGCACGCCCAGCAGCGGGACGGTCAGGAAATAGACCGGCGCGATGGCCCAATGGACCGTGAAGGCGTAGATGGTGACGAAGACGACGCCCACCAGCGTGGTGAAGAGCATGTTACGGCGGCCGAAATGAACCGCTCCACGTCCGTGCGGACCTTCTGCAGGATCCCGAGCGTCTCTCCGCTGCGCTGATCCTCGAAGACCTGGTACGGAAGCTTGAGGGAGTGCCGGAGGCCGTCGGAGTAGATCTGCGCCCCCAGCCGCTGGGTGATCACGTTGATCACGTAGTCCTGGAAGTTCTTCGCCACGCGGGAGACGAAGGCGACGCCGACCGCCGCGGCGAGCAGCAGGCTCACTCCCCGGAAGAACTCCCGCGCGGAGTATTTTGCGAATTGCGTGGCGTATTCGTCGATCACATGACGGAAGATGAGCGGGTCCAGGAGAGAAAAGATCTGATTGGTCGCGGCCAGAAGAAGGGCGAGCAGCACCAGCTTCCAGTACTGCCGGAGATAGGAGAAGAGGAGTTTCATGCAAAGAACGGGTTGTGGGAAGATCGGTCAGGGCGCCGGTACTCACCAACATACGGATTTCCGGATGAAGACGCCCGACCGGGGGCGCAGTTCGCCGCCTGATGAGGTTGAACGGTCTCCTCCGGTGTGCCGTGACGGTGTCGTCCGGAGAGACCTCCCTGGGTTTCTATCGGGCTCCCGGTACCAATGCTCCTGAGCTCATGCAATGGATAAAACGATCGGAGGGATCGAAAACAGGGCGGGATAGACCAAAGTCCGCGATCCGGGCGATATTCCCGGAGGCAACGCCATTGGCCCGCTGAAGGTGAGGCTGTCGTAGCTCGGGTGAGGCCGACCGGCAGTTGACTTTTCTCTCGGTCCGAACTATCTTTCCCCTGTTGTCGCTGTTTGAGACAGCCGGCTACAACCCTTCGGCTCCCGGTTCCACGGGCCCGAACGGGTTCCGGGCCGCCGCTCTGGACCCTGCGTTCGCCCGCGCCCACCCCGACGACCCGCGATCGGCGTACTGCGATGGATCGCTTTCTCCCACATTTCCCGCGCCGTTCTGTGGCGCATATATCTCAACAACAGGAGGTTCCATGAAACACCGCGCTTTTGTGCTGGTGGGTCTTCTGATGCTCCTTGTTGTCACGGTTCTCGCGGCGGATGATGATCGGACCCCGACCACACGGGCGAATCCCCCGGGTGTGCCGCAGGAAGGATACTCTCTTCGAAGCCCATCCCCACCGAGTGTTCCCGCGGAGCTCGAGGAAGCCCTGAAAAAGGCGCTCGATGAAGGCAACATGATCGAGGCCCGACGGATCGGCGAGGTGATGAGGACATTCCTGCCTCCCGAGCCCGCGCGCAAGGTGACGGCAGAGCCCGATCTCTTTGTCAGGGATGAAGCCGCGGCGGCCTTCAGTCCGAATGGACCACGAACGACATCACCGTCCATACCGGCAACGTGAAGTACCTGGGGTCCCCGGCTCGACAGATCGATCTGAAGAAGGGAGAAGACGGCAACCTCTATCTCGCGGTCAACAGGGCAAACGTGACGAGCTACACGGCATACGTCAACGTCTACCGGTCTACGAACGGAGGGGCAACGTGGACACGATTCCCGGCGGCATCGCGAGTACCACGGCATATTTCGGGGAGATCTCCATGCTGGTGGAGTGCGGAGCAGCTCGAACTTCGATTCGACGCGCATCGTCCTCTTCTATACGAGAAGTTCGAGCAGCGACAATGGCCAGTGCGACGATCAGGTATGCGTCGTTCCTGAGCAATGGGACGGGGTTCATGGGTGGCGCATCGGAGATCGAGACTCCGCTTGCCGGTCGGAAGTTCGGCTCCCCATCGGGATTCAGTGATGGTGCCTACTATGCTCCGCGAACGTACCTCGGACTTGTAGCTGCGGAGTACTCCAACGACGGAGATTCCACGAAATCGCTCCGGTACTGGCGATCCACCGACTGGGGGACGACCTGGACCGGTGCTACGTTCACGGCATCGTATCAGGACTGGTATCCGACAGCCGCGCTGAAACCAGGATCAGCCTTCGACTACCGATTCCGTGTACATTGCTACGGAACGCCGTTTCACCCCTACCAACTAGCTCGTCCGGGTGACGGCAGCGAAGTTCAACGCTCCCGCCAGCGACCAATCACCTACTATCTGCCCCCCTCGGATCCTACCGCCAAATATGAACGCCCGACGTCAAATCCGTCAGACCGGACGGGCGTATGGGACTCACGCGAAGTGCTGATCACCGTTGTGAAGAATGGGGCCGGGATGTATCATTCGCTCCGGTTGGGCTCCACGGGGTGGGTCCTTGACTCCGACCTGGCGTCCGGGGTGAACGTCGCTCACACCTTCTGCTCTTCGGACAGTCTTACCGCGGGTGGCGGCTACTTCCTTGCGGCCTACACAGATGTCACCGGTGATACGCTGGGTATCCGGCGCGGAGTCCCGGGGAGTCTCGGGACCACGGATCTACAGTAACTCCAACAAGACCTCCACGACAGTTCAGCCCGTCGTCGTGCGATCTATAAGGTCGGAACCACGAAGTATTCTGCGTATGCCTATGCCGGTCTGGGCCCGACCAACGTCTACTTCAACCAGGAGAACCTCCCGGCCACCGCGGTGAAAACGGATGGGCCGCTGCCTCTCGAGTACGGTCTGGACCAGAACTACCCGAATCCGTTCAACCCCGAGACGTTCATCGGATTCCGGGTCGCGCAGGCCGGGCCGGTGAAGCTGCAGGTCTTCGATCTGCTGGGGCGGGAGGTGGCAGTGCTGGTGAACGAGCAGAAGGACCCCGGAGGCTACCAGGTAAGATTCGACGCTTCAGGCCTGCCGTCAGGGGTGTATCTGTACAGGCTTACGGCGGGGAACTATGTGGACGCGAAGAAACTCGTCCTGGTCCGATAGCAGACCACACCAACAAGTCCCAGGAGGCCCGGGCGGTCATCCCCCGGGCCTCACTGTTTTCTGCAGCCGGGTCCCTATCCGATCTTCGCCGAAAGGGTCTGCGATCCCTTCTTCAGCGGCTGCCTTCTGCCGCCAGGAAGGAGCGCCTCCGCTTCGATCCCCGGCGGGATCGTGACGGTCATCGTGAACGTCCCCTGTCGCTGCTTCCAGTCCACGGCGATCGTTCCCGAGGGGCTCTGGAACGACGCCGATGCGCTGTCGAGATGGCCGGGGTCGGGGGCGATCAGGACCTTCCGCCAGCCCACGCTGCCGGGCTGCTGCCGGATGCCGGCAACGTAGGCGTAGTGCCACTCCATCAGGTGCCCCAGCATGAAGTGGTTCATGCTGTTGGGTGTCCCGGCCGGGCATCCCAGCTTTCCGGGAGCGAGGTCAGCCCCTGCCCGACCATGAATCCGTAACTTCCCCGTCCTTCTCTGCTGTAGATCCGGTGGAGTGCGTCGCTCCGCCCGCCGTCCGCGAGGGCGCGGATCAGGAAGACCTGCAGAACCTCTCCCACGGTCTGCTGCCAGCCGCGTTTCTCGAGGTCGTCCACGATCGCCCTGCAACACCGCCGTGCGGTCTGCCTCCGGCACCAGCCCGACGCAGAGCGCCACGCTATGTCCTGCCTGGCAGGAACCGTGGTTGGTGATCGTCTTCTTCTGTCGCATCGTAGAAACGGCGCTAAGAAGTCACCACGGATCCTCTCGAACAACTTCCCGTACGTCGCTGCGTCGTCGGTCTGCTCCAGCACTCCGGCCGCCCGGGCGACCGTCGCAGCGCCGAGTGCCCAGATCGCCGTGGCGCTCACCTCGTTCGGCGTCCACTGGGACGGGCCGTCACCTTTGCCGTGCCCGTAGTCATACCAGTCGCCGAGGTTGCTCGTGATGATGCCGTCCTTGGCCTGCGAGGACAGGTAGTCCACGTAGCGTTTCATGCTCCCAAAGGCTGCTTCAAGCGCCTGCCGGTCGCCGTACCATTCATAGAGGTGCCAGGGGACCAGCACGCCGGAGATCCCCCATTCCGGCGCCTCGTTCCAGTAGCCGTGGGGAGGAATGCCGACGAGATAGTTGGGACAGTTCGTGGGAATGTGGCCGTCAGGCAACTGCGTGTCCCGGAGATCGCGGGCGATCTTGCGGAACCAGTCCTGCACGCCGAACCGGTAACTCATGGCCCGGGCCATGTGCCAGTTCTCCTCCTGCCAGCCGTTCTTCTCGCGGTGCGGGCAGTCGGTGGCGACGTAGCTCATGTTGGACCGGATGGACCAGTCGATCATCCGGTGCGCGGCATTCTGAAGAGCGCTCGAACAGGTGAAACGTCCCACCACCGGACAGTCGGCCCTGACGTGGACCAGGTCGAGGTTCTTGATCACCGGGAGATCGTCCGGGATTGGGATACCCCGCCGGCACCGCACCGCTGACCCCGACGTACTGACAGCCGACATAACAGAAGAGGATCTGATGGGATTCTGCTCCTCCGCCACGCAGCGTGTAGTCGTGCCAGATGTCCTTGTTGGTCCCCCAGGTGTAGGTGAACTTCACCTGCCCGGTGGAGTCCATGAATTCGCAGGGCTTGAACCGAACACGTCTTCCCCGTGGCTCCTTCGACAGTGAACCGGAGGAGGGCCGAGCAGTTCTGAGGAAACACGTACGTGTATTCTCCGCGGCCGCGGGTGTCTTGATCGACGTCGGCGCGAAAACTTCGAAGGCCTTGATCGGCGGTCCGGTGAACGGTTCGATCGCTGCGCCGGGCGAAGGCGCGATGCGGACCGGCTTCCACGTCCGGTCGTCGAACCCCGGCGCGTCCCATCCGCCCTGCACCTTCCGCGCGTCGAAATCCTCTCCCGCGTAGATGTTGGAGAACGTGAGCGGGCCATCGGTCCATTTCCAGGCGCTATCGCTTGTCAGGGTCACCTCGCTTCCGTCGGCTGTCCGGATCCGCGCTTCCAGCCACAGAAGGTGAGGGATGTCCGGCGGAGAAGTCGGGCATGGCGTCGGTCTTCACATACCGCATGGTGTCGTTGGCCTTGCCGACCGACCAGAACGAATTCCCCAGCAACACTCCAAAGGCATTCTCGCCGTTGCGGCAGCGATCGCGTGATATCGAACTCCTGCCAGTAGATGGTCTTGTTGTACTGTGACCAGGGCTGGTGGATCAGCGATTCGCCGACGCGCTTTCCATTCAGATGGAGCTCGAAGTGGCCGAGGCCGATGACCCGTACCGTCCCGCCCACAGCCTTCTCCGGAAGGGAGAACGTCGAGCGAAAGACCGGACAGGTGGTTCCCCGAACTTCTGAGGGAGCGATCCACTGGGGTTGGGCGAGTGTGTGGGCTGATAGCAGCATACTCCATCCTGTAAGGAGTGTGGTAAGCGATATCGAACGACGGGGGATCCTATGGTATGCCCTTGTGTTGGACGTGAAGGCGTTCAGAGCGCGTGATCGGTCGTATGACTGCGGCCCATCCCCACCGGGGGCGAGCTGGATCCTGAGGGGTTCTCCCTTCTTCACCGTGAGTTTCTTTCTGACGAAGTCGCTCGCATGCCGGGCGGCGTTGACCCCATCCTCAAAGGCATCGACCACGCAATCACCGGACAAACGCCAGGTCCAGGACGAGTTCCCTCGGGGTCCAGTCCGTCATGGCTCCCACATACCAGAGGTTCCCCTTCTTCCGCGCGACCGTGACGTGCTGGCCGATGACTCCGTTCAGGACCCTCGTCTCGTCCCACGTCGTGGGGACGTTGCGCAGGAATTCCATCATCTGCGGCTCCTGCCGGTAGATCGAAGGGTTGTCGCAGAGCATCTGGAGCGGGCTTTCGTACACGACGTACATGGCCAGCTGGTGGCAGCGGGTCCCCTGGCTCATGGGCTGCGTCGAAGACGGGTTTGAAAGTTTTCCCTGGTCGCGTTCCGCATGGCGCCGGGCGTGTAATCCATGGCGCCTGCGAACATCCGGGTGAAGGGAAGGGTCACGTCATGTTCTGGTGTGATATCGGCGGACCACTTGCTGTGCTCCAGCCCTAGACCCCCTCGCCGCGTGAGCACGTTGGGATAGGTCCGGCTCAGGCCGGTCGGTTTGAAGGATCCATGGAAGTCCACCAGCATGTGCGCTCTGGCGGCTTCCTTCGCCACCCGTTCGTAGTAATTCACCATCTTCTGGTCGTCCCGCTGCATGAAGTCCACCTTGATCCCCTTGACCCCCCAGGCGGCGAAACGGTCCAGGGCCTGCGCTCATCCTGCTCGCTCGAGCGGCGTTCCAGAGGACCCAGAGGATGATGCCGACGTTCTTCTTCTTGCGCGTAGCGAAAAGGGCTTGCATGTCCATGTCCGGGATCGATCGCAAGCAGATCTGCGGGTTTGGACCACCCCTCGTCGAAGATGACGTATTCGATCCTGTTGGCGGCGGCGAAATCGATGTAGTACTTATAGGTCGCCGTGTTGATCCCGGACCGGAAAGGGACTCCGTAGACATTGTTGGCGTTCCACCAGTCCCATGCGACCTTCCCCGGTCGGATCCAGGAGGTCTCGGTGAGCACGGTGGGTGTCCCAAGACGGTAGACGATATCGTTCTCGATCAGGTCGCCGTCCTTCTCTGCGATCCCCACCACGCGCCAGGGGAAGATCGCGCGTCCCCCGTGTGCGGGCGATGAACGGCTCCCGCCTTGTCACCCTGACGGTACGATCACCCGTCGACTCCTCCTGTGCCGGATACTGCGGGAAGACCGAATGCAGCAGCGGTCGCCCGCCCGTGGGATCCCTTCAGATAGAGGCCCGGATAGTCCAGAAGGTCGGATTCCGTGATCGCGAGCCTGGGGCCCGCGGCGGTCGAAACGACGGCCGGCAGACAGCACATCTGCGTGTCGGCGATCGAGCTGACGGCGAGGTATCTGTAGAGCCGTTCGGAGTGGGAAAGAAAACTGGTCTCCTCCGGGAACCAGATCGAGTCGCCGGGTGCGAGCCGGAGCGTCAGCCGTTCGTCCTGCACCCTGACCTCGCCCGGATACGACAATCGATACCGGTAGGCGACGCCGTCGTTGTACACCCGCACGATCAGACTCCAGTCATCGCCGAAGCGGAGTGTCAGCTGGCGATAGATGTCGGGGATGATCGTTCGCTTCTCCGGGACCACCGGCCGGATGACGGCGTTCACGGAATCGATGGTAACGGACCGGGGTGTCAGGGAGAGAGCCGGTGCGCCCTCGAGCCGGAGCTCAAGAGGGAGAACGCCGCCAGGACCCTGGTCCCGCGCAGGATCGACAGGGAGAGGGAATCCCCGGCCTCGACGAGGACCTCGGTCTTTCTGTCGGGGCTCTGGAGCCTGTAGGGGTCCTGAGGCTGCGCCGCAACGGTACCGAGCAGACACAGCGCCGGGATCGCCAGGATGAGTTTCAGGGCGGTCATGGGGTGTCCTGGAGGTCGTTGACGGGGAACCAGCACAAACCTACGGATATTCCTCGAGTTCCGAAAGGGAGATCTCATTGATTCTCGTCGGCGTGGAGAGTACCTTCTACACTGGCACAGGACCGAGGCTGATGGGATCTCAAGGCAGTTCAGAGGTGATCCGGTGGTACCGTACCCCGATCGAGAGGGAAGAACTCGCCCGCCTGAATGCGCGGAGTGACCTCCGGGGCCTGGCACAGACCCTGGGGCATCTCGGACTGATGGCGCTCACCGCCGGCGTCGTCCTGTACGCGGTGCAGGAATGGCCATGGTGGACGGTCGCGGCGGCGGTGCTTCTCCACGGGACCGTGGCCTCTTTCGCCATCAACGCCATGCACGAGCTGGTTCACCGGAGCGTTTTTCGGACGCAGGCGCTGAACGAGGTCTTCCTCCGGATCTACTCGTTCATCGGCTGGTTGAACCACGTGCATTTCTACGCCAGCCACATGCGGCATCACCAGTTCACGCTCCATCCGCCCGACGACGGTGAAGTGGTGCTGCCCATCAAGATCACGGTCCGGCATTTTCTCCGGAGTGCGCTGGTGAATCTGCCGGGTGGAGTGGAGTCTGCGAGGACGATCGTTCTGCACGCGGCAGGAAGATTCGAGGGCAGCTGGAACGCCCGCCTGTTCCCTCCCGGTCGGCCGGAGAAGCGCCGTGAAGCCATCCGCTGGGCCCGCCAGCTCCTGGCGGGACACGGCTGTGATCTTCGCGGTCTCGTTCATCCAGGGGTGGTGGCTGGTTCCCGTCCTGACGAGCCTCACGCCGTGGTACGGGGGCTGGCTCTTCTTCCTCTGCAACAACACCCAGCACGTCGGTCTGCAGGACCGCGTTCCCGACTTCCGTCTCTGCTGCCGGACGTTCACGGTGAATCCGCTGGTGCAATTCCTCTACTGGCACATGAACTTCCATACCGAACACCACATGTACGCGGCGGTTCCCTGCTACAATCTGGCACGGCTGCACCGCGCGGTCCGCCATGATCTTCCGCCGTGCCCCGATGGTCTGCTCCCGACGTGGAAGGAGATCGCGTCGATCCTGAAGATCCAGAAGACGAACCCCGGCTACCAGCATGTGGCCGCCCTTCCGGCGGCACCCCGCACCGTTCCAGGCGGCGGGTCACCCGAACGTTCCCCACGGCCATGAACGTCCAGGATGCCTACGGGTCCTGGTCGTTGACCTATGACACCGACCCGAACCGGACCCGCGATCTCGACGCGCTGGTCACCCGGAAGCTCCTCGGGGACGAGCACCACAGGCGCATCCTGGAGATCGGCTGCGGCACGGGAAAGAACACGGAGTTCCTCGCGCAGATCTGCGACGAGCTGCGCGCGCTGGACCTGTCGGCAGAGATGATCGAACGCGCAAAGGCGAGGGTCCCCCGGCCTCACGTCACCTTTGCCCTGGCCGATCTCACGGCCCCGTGGCCATGTGAGGACGCGGAAGCGGATCTGATCTCCTGCAATCTCGTTCTCGAGCACATCCAGGATCTCCCGCCGGTGTTCGCGGAAGCATCCCGGAAGCTCGTGCGGGGAGGGCGGCTGTTCATCTCGGAGCTCCATCCGTTCAGGCAGTACCAGGGGACGAAAGCCACGTTCACTCGCGGGGAGGAAACCATCGAGATCGCCGCGCACATCCACCACATCTCGGACTTCCTGGGCGCAGCGGAGCACCAGGGCTTCGCGCTGCTCGGCCTGAACGAATGGTGGCATGAAGAGGATACGGGCAAGCCCCCCAGGCTCATCACGTTCATGTTCCGGAAAGAGCAACTACCATGTCACTCGACCGCACTTCGCTGACGATCGGACTGTTCGGTATCGGACTCGACACCTACTGGGACCAGTTCCCCGGTCTGCGCGACAAACTCTCGGGGTACCAGGCCACCGTCCGCGACCGGCTCCAGGCACTGGGCGCGCGGGTGGTGGACGCCGGGCTTGTCGACAACCCCGGGCGCGCAATGGATGCCGCATCCTCGTTCCGGACGGAACAGGTGGACGTCCTGTTCCTCTTCATCACCACCTATGCGCTGTCGTCGACCGTGCTCCCCGTGGTGCAGCGGGTGAAGGCACCGGTCGTGGTTCTGAACCTCCAGCCGGTGGCGCAGCTCGACTACGAGGCCTTCAACCGGCTGGGGGACCGGGGCACGATGACCGGTCTCTGGCTGGAACACTGCCAGGCCTGCTGCCTTCCGGAGATCGCCAGCGTGTTCACGCGGGCGGGCATCGACCATGCGCTGGTGTCCGGGTATCTCGATGATCCCGTGGCCTGGAAGGAGATCGGCGAGTGGGTCGCAGCCGCCTCGGTGGCCAGGGCCATGCGGGACAACCGGGTCGGGCCTCCTGGGGAACTACTACGGGGGAATGCTGGATGTCTACACCGACCTGACCGCCCATGCCGCACCGGTTCGGGTGTCATTTCGAAGTGGTGGAGATGTGCGAGCTGCACGGCCTCTGGGCTGCCGTCAGCGCCACGGAGATCGCGGCCAAGCGGAAGCAGTTCGCCTCCACCTTCGCGGTCTCCCCGGAGTGCGACGCGGGAGAGCTGGATCGGGCCGCCCGGACCTCCTGCGCGCTGGACGCCATGGTGCGCAAGCGCGGCCTGGGTTCTCTGGCCTACTACTACGAAGGGGCGAAAGGGAACGAGTACGAGAACATCGTCACCTCCATGATCCCGGGGAACACGCTGCTGACGGGGGCACACGTTCCGGTGGCCGGCGAGTACGAGGTGAAGAACGTCCAGGCCATGAAGATCATGGATCTCTTCGGGGCAGGGGGCTCGTTCTCGGAATTCTATCTCGCGGACTTCCGCGACGACGTGCTCTATCTCGGTCACGACGGGCCGGCCCATCTCTCGATCGCCGAGGGGCGGGTCGGGCTCGTCCCGCTCCCGGTGTACCACGGCAAGCCGGGGAAGGGGCTTTCCATCCAGATGACCGTGAAACACGGGCCCGTCACGCTCCTGTCGGTGGTCGAAGGGAAGGAGTTCTCTCTCCTGACCGCGGAGGGGGAATCCGTGGAAGGACCGATCCTGCAGATCGCCAACACCAACAGCCGGTACCGGTTCCCCTGCGGCGTGCGCGAGTTCATGAACCGGTGGTCCGCAGCGGGACCGGCGCACCACTGCGCGATCGGCACAGGACATGTCGCCGGCAGGATCGCGAAACTGGCCCGGCTTCTCAATATTCAGCACAGACACATCGACTGATCAGGGGGATCACGCGTGGGATCGAATCCGTTTCTTGGCGTCGTATTTCACTGGCTTGGTGGGCTTGCGGCCGGAAGCTTCTATGTTCCCTACAGAAGGGTCCGTGGCTGGGCGTGGGAGGTCTACTGGCTCGTGGGAGGCGTCTTCAGCTGGATCGTTGCACCCTGGGTCATGGCCTCGATCAACAGCAACGATCTGCTGCAGGTGATGCGGGAAGCTCCTCCATCCAGCCTCGGGTGGGGGTACTTCTGGGGGGTGATGTGGGGGATCGGAGGGCTCACCTTCGGTCTTTCAATGCGATATCTCGGCCTGTCGCTGGGGATGGGGGTGGCCCTCGGGTACTGTGCGGCCTTCGGCACGCTGCTTCCGCCGATCTTTCACGGGGAATTTGCCGGCAAGGTCCTTGGCACAGAGTCGGGGAGGATCGTTCTCGCGGGGGTCGGGATCTGTCTGGCGGGGATCGCCCTGGCGGGGTTCGCCGGCAGGTCGAAAGAACGGGAGATGACGGAGGATCAGAAACGTGCGACGATCTCCGAGTTCAATTTTGCGAAAGGGATCCTGGTCGCGACGTTCGCCGGGATCATGAGCGCCTGTATGGCCTACGGCCTGGACGCCGCCCAGCCCCTCGCCGAACTCTCCGCCCGGCACGGGACCCCGGCGCTGTGGACCGGACTGCCAAAACTCTGCGTGGTCCTGCTCGGAGGGTTCACGACGAATTTCGTCTGGTGTCTCGTTCTCTCCGTGAAGAACAGGACGGGTGCCCAGTATCTCTCACGCACCGCCCCGGCACCCGGAGGGACGACGGCCCCGATGCGGGGAAGGCGGCGCGCGCATACCTCTGGCAGCGAACTACGGCTTCAGTGCTCTCGCGGGGACCGTCTGGTACCTCCAGTTCTTCTTCTATAGTATGGGCGAAACCCAGATGGGTGAATACCGGTTCTCGAGCTGGACCATTCATATGGCCAGCATCATCATCTTCAGCACGCTCTGGGGGATCGCCTTGAAGGAATGGAAGGGGAGCGGCGCTTCCACGAAACTCACGCTCGCGCTCGGTCTGCTTACGCTGATCGGCGCGACGATCGTCATCGGCTACGGGAACTCCCTCGGCGTGGCCGGAGGCGGCAACTGAACGGAGGATCCCTATGACCGATCTGCTCGTCGTCGGCGCCGGTCCGGCGGGACTCTCCTGTGCCATTGAGGCCGTCAGGGCGAAACTGAGTTGTGTGATCCTGGACCAGGGAAACGTGGCGGACGCGATCCGGCGGTTCCCGGTCAACATGGTCTGGTTCTCCACGCCGGAGCTGCTGGAGATCGGCGACGTCCCGTTCACCGTGACGACCGTGCGGCCGACGCGCGCGGATACGCTCCGGTACTATCTCGCTGTGGCGGCGCGTTTCGGGCTGGACGTGCGCCCGCATGATGCAGTAACAGGGATCCGCCGGGAGGGGGAGGGGTTCGTGGTGAGCACTGCGGGAGGACGGATCTTCCGGCCCGCAACGTGGTGGTCGCCACGGGATACTTCGATCGTCCTGCCCGCCTGGGCGTCCCGGGCGAAGCGGGTCCGCGGGTCTTGCACTACTACACCGAACCGTTCGCGTACCGCGGCTGCAGGGTGACCGTGGTGGGCGGGAGGAACTCCGCGGTCGAAGCGGCACTGGATCTGTACCGGAACGGCGCAAAGGTCACGCTCGTCCACCGGGGCGAACAGGTGAGTCCCGGAGTGAAGTACTGGATCCTGCCCGACCTCGAGAACAGGCTCAAGGCGGGGCAGATCACCGCGCGGTTCCGTACCGCGGTCCGCGAGATCCGGGACGAGGCCGTGGTTGTGGATGGTCCGGAGGGTGCCGGGGAGATCCCCACCGACTTCACCTTCGTGCTGATCGGCTTCCTGCCGGACGCCGAGTTCCTCAGGGCCCAGCAGATCCCTCTCGATCCGCGGAGCCTTGCGCCGTTGCATGATCCGGAGACCATGGAGACTCCCGTGCGGGGGCTCTACGTTGCAGGTTCGGTGGCGGCGGGGAGGGAGACGAACAAGATCTTCGTCGAAAACGGCCGGCTGCACGGGGCGAAGATCGTCAGGGCGATCCTGAACTCCGCGCCTCGCGGCGCGGTGAAGCGCGCGAGCGGGGCTATTTTCCCATCGCGGACCGGTAGCGGGCATACCACGGATGGGTCTTCTTCCAGAAGCCGAAGCGGTCGGTCCATGGAAACACCTGAGTGCGGCGGATCTCGCCTGGATCATCGCCGAACCTCAGCGGGCCCGTATCTCCCGCCACCCCGAAGTCGTACCCCGTGGCGAAGAGATCCTCTTTCACCCCCTCGTTCAGATCCCCGTACGGGTAGCAAAGGCTATGGACCGGACGGCCGATCAACTCCTCCACGTTCGCTTTCGACCGCCTGAACTCCTCCCGAGCCTGCTCCCTGCTGATCGCGGTGAGATGAGGGTGGGAGATCGTGTGGGATCCGAATTCGATGCCTGCGCGGTCCATCTCCCGGATCTGGTCGGTGGTCAGGAGCGGAGCGGAAGGCTCGTCGGGATCCCAGAAATTGGTCCGGCGCGAGAAATCCGCGACGAGGAAGATGACCGCGGGAAAACCATAGCGCTGCAGCAGGGGGAACGCGACGGTGTAGTTGTCCTCATACCCGTCGTCGAATGTCAGCAGGACCGGTTTGCGGGGGAGCGGTCTTTCGTCGCGCAGGAACTCCCGGTAGTGCCGGAAGGTGATCGGGGTGTAGTTGCGGGCCTTCAGGGAGCGAAGCTGGGATTCGAACCTGGAGGCCGCCGACCCAGATGCCATGTCGCGAGCCGGCAGGGGGTGACTGCAAGACGCGGTGGTACATCAGTACCGGAATGTTCGGCGGCATGGAGGCGCGTGCCTGCCGGTAGACGGCGTCGATCCGTTCCTCGACCGTTCTCACATCGAAGTGCGTCCGGACGTAGTTCTGCAGAAATGTGGTCTTGTGAGGGTTTCTCCCTTCCCCGAGTATCCGGAGGATCTCCCCCGCCGCCGCCTCTGGTGATACGGTCCGCGTGATATCCGTGTCGCCGAAGTTGGACTCTGCGGCGACGGTCACTGTCTCCGGCGTGATCTCCCCGACGTAGCCGCTTTCCCCGAATGCGATGATCGGCGTTCCGTCCAGCATCGCCTCCAATGCGACCCTGCCGGAACCGATGACCAGATCCGCCGTCGCGAAGAACGAACGGAGGTCGCGGCGGAAGCCATGAAGCACGACCGCCTCACGGCCGGCCGAGCGGTTGGACGACCGGACGAGTTCCGGAATATCCTCCGGAACGATCTGACCCCCAACGATCGCCAGCGCAACAGAGGTCTTTCGCACCAGTGCGGGCATCACGTCACGCACCAGGAATCGGACGACGTCACCCTTCGGTCCCGTCAGGCGGCCCACGAACAGCACGATCTTTTCGGTCGGCGGGCTGCCGAAGACCTCCTCCTTCGTTGACGGGGGGAGTTCCCCGGAGTCTATCGCGATGCCATTCGGGATCTCGGTCACATGGGGTGAAGGGAGGCCGATCTCGTCGATCAGGTGGGCTTTGAGCGATGCGTTCACGGCGATCACGTGCCGGCCGTAGACGTTGAACAGTCGAAGGCTTGCGTGCATGTGCTGCCGGCCATGGACGGTGGAGACCATCGGGACGCCGGTGATCAGCGACGCGAAATGGGAGACCCAGGACGCTGCGCGCGAATGGGTATGGATCACGGAGACGCGTTCGGCGCGAACAAGGCGTACGAGGAACGCGATCGCGCGAAAACGCTGGGGGTAACTCCGCTTGCCGATGGGGAACGGCAGGTATTTGCCCGGGACCTTCAGCGTCAGCGTGTCGGACACGATCACGATGTCGTGTCCCTTTTCCGTCTGCCTGTGCGCGAGTTCCGCGGCATAGACCTCCGCCCCGGTCACCTCGAACTGGGAGAGGACATGCAGGATCTTCATGAGGGCACATCCATGAAAAGGGTTTCCAGGGCTACGGAGCGATCCGGGGCCTCGAGTGGGGGAATCCGACGCAGTACGACCACCCTAATCTAGAACTCCTCGGCAGAGAGTCAACAACCATGCGTATGGACGACCACACAAGGACAGGTGTGGTCCTCACGATCGAGAAGCTTCCATGGAACGTGGGACCTTCTCCCTTCGATGACACCCGGGCAGAGCGGTTTGCATGGATCTTGTCCACAGAGCTTCGAAACCGTATGCGAACGATAAGCCGGAAAGCGGAAAAACACGGCGTTCGGTAGGGGCTGTACGGGGTGGGGGGGGGAATGCAGGTCACTCGTCTGGAAAATACGGAACTCAGGAGTTGCCGTAGGTGTTGATTCAGAAATTCCAGGGATATGCTTATGCAGACTCTCCTTCGTTTCAGATCGGTGTTCAGGAGTGGCTCGGGTGATTGAGAATCTGCTCGACCCGACGATCATCTTCTTCGTGATCGGTCTCCTATCGGGGATACTCCGGACGAAGGTCCGCCTGCCAGAGTCCATCTACGAAGGACCCTCAGCATGTACCTCTTGCTCGCCATCGGATTGAAGGGGGGAGTGCAACTGGCGACGACGCAGCTGTGGGTTCTCGCCGGCCCGGCTTTCGGGACGCTTCTTCTCGGCCTGGTGATACCTGTGGTGGCGTACTGGTTCCTGCGACGGGCAGGGCGATTGAACAGGGCGGATGCGGCGGCGATCGCGGCACACTACGGCTCGGTGAGCGCCGTCACCTATGCCGTGGTCCTGGTCTTCCTGGAGCGGAATGGCGTGACCTATGAACACTTCACGGCTGTCCTTCTTGTTCTGTTGGAGATCCCGACCATCGAGGTCGGGGGTCTGCCCGCCCGCTGGCGTGGAGCCGGACACTCGATGGCGGCGTCGAAGCTCCTGCGGGAGGTGTTCCTGGGCAAGAGTTCCATCTACCTCCTTCTAGTCGGCCTGTGTGCCGGCGTTATCCTTGGTCCCGCAGGGATGCTCCGGTCAAAATGGTCTTCGTGGATCCGTTCAAGGGGGCTCTCGCCTTCTTCCTGCTGGAGATGGGCCTGGTGACTTCCCGCAGGGTGGGTGACCTCAAGAAGGTCGGCCTGTTCCTTGTGTTGTTCGGGGTCGGCATGCCGGTCCTGTCCGGTGCTTTCGGCGCCACGGTTGCGTGGTTGACGGGGCTATCGGTGGGTGGGGCCACTGTGCTGGCGACGCTTGCCGGCAGTGCATCGTATATCGCGGCGCCGGCCGCCATGCGTATCGCCGTGCCGGAGGCCAACCCCACATTGTCCATCACCTCCGCTCTTGGCATCACGTTTCCAGTTCAATCTGGTGGCGGGGATACCGTTCTATCACTGGCTTGCCACTGTGATCCGCTGAGGACTTCATGGAACGTCGCGCACTCGTCACGATCATCACTGAATCCGTTGTGGAATCCCGCCTCCTGGAGGCTCTGGTTCGCCTCGGAGTCCGGGGCTATACCGTCCTTGATGCCCGCGGAAGGGGGGGGCACGGCGACCGGAACGCCGACTGGGACCAGAACGTGAACATCCAGATCGAGATCATTTGTAGCGGTCCGGTCGCCGCGACCATCATTGAGCATTGCGAGGCCCATTTTGCCTCGAACTACGCGATGGTGATCTACCAGTCCGAGGTGCAGGTCCTTCGTCCGGAGAAATTCTGACGCCATGCACGAGACCCTTGATCAGGAGATCCGGAGACCGCGGGCATACACCGCGGCATGAGACTCGGGATCATTGGCGGCGGGCAGCTGGCCCGCATGACCGCCCTGGCTGCGTACCAGCTCGGTTGCGAGGTCACCGTGCTCGAGCGGAACAGCTACAGCCCCGCCGCGGTGCTCGCTGCCGGGTCGATCGTCGGAGATTGGGCGGGGCTGGAAGCGCTCACCCGGCTTGCCGGGCAGGTCGACGTGGTGACCGTCGAAAACGAATTTGTTGCTGCGGATCTGCTCGCGGCACTGGAGCGATTCGGCGTGAGGGTGGATCCATCCCCGGAGGCGGTGCGCCTGGTGCAGGACAAGCTCCTGCAGAAGCAGACGCTGGCCCGGGCCGGGATCCGGTAGCGCGCTTCCACGCTGCCGATTCCGAGTCTGCCGTATTCGACGCTGTTGAAGAGTTCGGGTGGCCTGTGCTCCTGAAGGCGCGCCAGAATGCATATGACGGCAAGGGAAACGTCGCGCTGCGCGGGCCCGATCAGGTCGCCGCTGCCTGCCGGCTGCATGGGCCGGGGCTGTTCGTTGAAGAGTTTTGTCCATTCGAGAAGGAACTGGCGGTGATCGTGACCCGCGCGCGGAACGGTGAAACGGCGGTCTATCCGGTCGTCGAGACGTTCCGGCGGGACCACATCTGTCACGAGGTCGTGGCTCCTGCGGAGATCCCGGAGAAGGTGAGGCAGGAGGTCCTCAAGGCGGCTGTGCGTGCAGTCGAGTTGGTAGGGGGCACGGGGACATTCGGTGTCGAATTGTTCCTGCTACCCGACGGTCGAGTTCTGGTGAATGAACTTGCTCCCCGGGTTCATAACTCCGGCCACTATTGGATCGAAGCGACCCTCTGTTCGCAATTCGAGAATCATATCCGCGCCGTGTTTGGATTGCCGCTCGGGAGCACCGCCATGGTCGCCCCGGCGGCGGCAATGGTCAACCTTCTGGGGCACGTCAAGGCGCCGGCGCGTGCATTCGGCGTGGCTCGGGCACTCGAAGTGCCTGGAGCGCACGTGCACATCTATGGCAAAGTGATGAGTGCGAAAGGCAGAAAGATGGGCCACGTGACCACCCTCGGCGGTAACGCCGTCGAGGCCCTGGATCGTGCGCATACCGCCGCTTCCGCGATCAGCTTTGGAGAACAGCCATGAAGCCGACCCAGCCCAGAGTGGAATCGTCATGGGAAGCGACAGCGAATGGTCCACCATGCAGGCGGCAGCTGAAACGTGCGCCCAGTTTGGTATCCCCTGCGAGGTGCGGGTTCTGTCTGCACATCGCACGCCACGTGAGATGATGGCCTATGCCTCCCGCGCGCATCGTCGCGGGCTGCGTGTGCTGATCGCGGGGGCAGGAGGCGCAGCACACCTGCCGGGCATGATCGCGAGCCTGACTCCACTTCCCGTGATCGGTGTTCCGGTGCAAAGCAAGGCCTTGAACGGACTCGATTCCCTCCTTTCGATCGTCCAGATGCCGGCCGGGGTCCCTGTGGCCACGGTCGCCATCGGGAACGCCCGGAATGCCGCCCTGCTCGCGCTGAAGATCCTCGCGCTTGCCGATCGAGCGCTCGGCACGCGCCTCGGCGCATTCAGCCGCGCGATGGCGCGTGAATCACGGCGCAAGGATCGAGCCCTTCCCCGCACTCCCTGACACTCTCCGCAGTTGCCGCAATCGTTCCCTACTGGAAACTATTGCCGTTGATATTCTCAGCATGTGCTCCTGGCATTTGGGCGCGGGAATCGCGGACTTGACCCTACGAAAGTACGAACATCTCTTGAATGGCTGGAAAAGTTGCACATTCCGGAATGAATGAATACGTTATCCGTGGTTCCGGCAACGAACGATCATGGACACGGCCCCTCTACATCAACTCACTCATGCCCACGCCCTGCGGATCCTCGACAGCATCGCGGCCGGGGTCTTCACCGTGGACCGGGAGCTGCGCGTGCGCTACTTCAACCGCACGGCGGAGAAGATCACCGGGATCGCGGCGAACGAGGCGATCGGCCGCCGCTGCGCCGAGGTCATCCGCTGCGGCGACTGCGCGACCCAGTGCGCCCTCAAGCGCGCGATGGACACCGGCAAGGAGACCGTTCACAAGCGCTGCAGCATTCATCTTCCGGGTGGGAGGACGATCCCGATCAGCATCACGGCAGCCGTGCTGCGGGACGACGGCGGGGCGGTTGTCGGCGGCGTGGAGTCGTTCCGCGACCTCTCGGCGATCGTTGCCCTGCAGAAAGAACTGCGCCGGTCGTACACGTTCGAGGACATCGTCTCGAAAAACCATGCCATGCAGAAGCTGTTCAACATTCTGCCGGACATCGCCAACAGCGGCAGCACCGTGCTCCTGCAAGGTCCCAGCGGTTCCGGCAAGGAACTCTTCGCGCGCGCCATCCACAACCTGAGTTCCCGCAAGTCCATGCCCCTGGTGGCGGTGAACTGCGGCGCGGTCCCCGACACCCTGCTGGAATCGGAGCTCTTCGGATACGTTCGGGGCGCGTTCACCGACGCCCGGGGCGACAAACCCGGACGGTTCGAGGTGGCCCGGGGAGGGACCTTGTTCCTGGATGAGGTCGAGAGTCTGTCACAGGTGACGCAGGTGAAGCTGCTGCGGGTCCTCCAGGAGCGGGAATACACCCCTCTGGGCGCCAGGGCGCCGGTGAAGGCCGACGTCCGCATCGTGGCCGCAACGAAGGAAGATCTGGCTGCGCTGGTGGCGGCGGGAACGTTCAGGGACGACCTCTATTTCCGGTTGAACGTGGTGCGCCTCGAGTTGCCGCGATTGGCCGACCGGCGCGAAGACATCCCCCTGCTGGTGGAGTGTTTCATCGACAAGCTGAACCGCAAGATGGTCCGCGCCGTGCGTTCGGTGTCGCCGGAGGTGATGCACGTATTGATGCAGCACGCATTCCCCGGGAATGTCCGCCAGCTCGAAAACATCATCGAGCATGCGTTCGTGATGTGCCGGGGGGAACAGATCGAGCTTGCCCACCTCCCCCCGGATCTGTTCGCAGCGATCCCCGCGACCGGCCGGACGGATTTCCTGGGGGAACCCCTGGATATGGCCCAGCGGGAGGTGATCCTGGCCATGCTGACGCGGTACCGCTGGGACAAGAGCCGTACGGCCCGCGAACTGGGGATCAGCCGGACGACCCTCTGGAGGAAATGCCAGCGCTACGGACTCACGCCTCCGATCGTTTCATCGATGTAACAGTTTCGCGGTCACGTTCCACCTTCGCGACGCGCCTCTGCTCACATAGCCTACAATTTTCCAGAGCTTTCCTCCAATCCGCCCTTCGCAGGACTGTTTCACGTCCCGGGGGAAAATGGCGCGGAGCTTGCTGTATGAATGGAGAGGGGAAACAGGGCCCGGCCGCCGGAGGGCACTCCGGCGGGCGGAGCCGACCCGGCCATGGAGGATGTTATGACGCCGCTGACCATACTCATCGCATCGCTGGTGATCCTGATCGTCGACTATTTCGCCGAGCGCTACATTCGCGTGAGGAAGCGGTCGCAAGAGGAGGAGCAGGCGGAGACTTCAACATTCGATTGGCTCAGCAATCCGATCAGCAAACACTGACCCGGGGCCACAGAGAACCACCTCTCCACGATCGATCTTCTCAACGGCCGGCGCAGTGGTACGCGGCGGCCGGCGCCGTGCCCGCCTTGATTCTCTTGGTGATCTTCCCCTGATTTGACCTGCCATGTCCTCCCCCCTTCACGTTGCAGGTGCGGGCGTTCATCCCGTCACCACTTGTGACGATCGCACAGATGATGGATCTCCGCTGGCCCGATGATTTCTGGGCCAACGATCCGGTGAAGGTGTGACGTCCGTTGTCCCGCCGCCTTCAGGGCATCGAGGTGTAGAGCAGCGGATTCAGCTCGCTCGCCGCCAGCTCACCCGGCTTCAGACCGGGAAGATACTTCTGCATGTCGATCTGCCGGTGTTCATGGTCGGGGATCATGACCCGGGTGCCGTCGGCGTAGTAGATGACTCCCAGCGCTTCGCGTCGGCGCGTACTGTTGTTCTCCAGGGCGGAATGGAGAACGTCGCCGGAGTAGAAGATCGCATCCCCCGGCCTCTGGAAATAGGAGGGTGTCGGCACGTTCCGGTCCCTGATGACCCTGCTGAAGATCTCCTGGAAATTCAGCCGGAAAGGGACCTCCGGAAAGAGCCCGCCGTGGTGCGAACCGCTGGCGAAGACCATCACCCCCATGTTCTGCGTGATGTCGGACAGTGCCAGCCACATCTTGACGGTGTGGTGGGTGGCAAGCGGCCAATGGTAGTGGTCCTTGTGCCAAGGCGTCCGGCTTCCGCCGGGATCCTTGATCGTCGCCTGGTCATGGTAGAGGCGCACGCCCCGGACCCCCATCAGCTCGGCTGCGATCCTCGCGAATCGCTTCGCGAAGATGAACCCCCGGATCTCCTCATTCCCACACCAGACGTTGGTCACCTCGGCGAACAGGGTGCTTTCATCTTCGAGGCGGACGCGGGTATCGCGGGTACGGGCGAGAGTGTCGACGCGGTCGGTGATGAGCGGCCCGAAGTGCTCGATCTCCTCCGGCGAGGCCACGCCCCGAAGAAGGATGTGGCCGTCCTTCTTGAACTGGTCGACCTGGGCCGCGGTGATTTCGTAGCTTGTGGAGAGGTCAAACGCGATTGTGTCCATGGATGGGTCCTCCGTAGGGTGGACACTCGGCCAAATGTAGCGAAGCCCCTGGCGATTGTCAAATGCAATTGCGGACCCCGGGGTGGCTTTTACCTTCTCTGATTTCCGTCGTATCATCCCTTAGAGGCACCCAACCGGGAGCGGTATTGGATATAACGATGACCAGCGGTCACTCCGGATCAGAAGAGGAAAGGCTCATTGCCCGCTGTCGGAAGGGGGAGAGCCTCGCCTTCAGAGAGCTCGTGGAACGGTACCAGGGATATGCCTTCAGTCTCGCTTTCAGGATCCTCTGGGACGAGGACGATGCGCGGGAGACGGTGCAGGAGAGTTTCGTGAGAGTGTGGAAACACCTGGCAGTCTATGATGGCCGGTCCAGATTCACCACCTGGCTCTATTCTATCGTCACCCATCTGGCACAGGATCAGGCTCAAAGCGAACATGCGGCGGGAACGTATCTTCACCCGGTTGACCGGGGCAAACGACAATATCGGCGACACCCGGGTGGCGGATCCCGACACCCGCCTGGAGAACAAGGAACTGGCAGAGAGGATCACCGCGCTTGCGGGAGATCTCCCCCCCGTACAGCGGATGGTGTTCGCATTGCGCGATCTGCAGGATCTTTCGATCGCCGAAGTGGCCGATCACCTGCGGATGTCGACCGGCGCCGTCAAAGCGAACCTCTGCCTGGCGAGGGCCAGGATCAGGCGATCCATGGAACAGTCGGAACGGGGCGGAGGGACCTATCGATGAGATGTGCCCGAGCACGAAGAGAGATGCATCTGAACCGGGAAGGCGAGCTGCCCGAAGGCCTCCGGACCAGGATCCTGCGACATGCGGAACGGTGCGCAGGATGCGCCGCCGAACTGGACCTGATCCGCAGGACGGAGGGAGTGTCCGCGTCGCTGCGCCACTCCGAGCCGGTGCTCCGTGATCCTGCTCTTCTGACCCTGGAGGTGATGCGCCGGGTGGAAGCCGGCGGCCTCTCCCCGAAGGGACGATGGTTCGACAGGGTTCTCGCGGAGTGGATCCCGCTCGATGTCCCATCCGGACTCAGGCTCGCCGCCGCGCTGCTGGTCCTCGTCTTCTTCACGCAGAGCACCTTCGACGGAAATCGCATGGCACGGCTCGACGAGCGACTTGCGCAGGTTCCGGCCGGGCGTGCGGAGCAGTTGCCGTCGCTGTCGTCGATCGCCGGCTCTTCCTCCCTGGCGAGCGCCCTGGCCGGCGCGGATCCTGACGAGATCGGCCTCACGGGATTGCTCAGGGTTCTCGGGAGCGGCTCGCCCGGAACGTCATCCCTGATGGATCGACTTCGGACGAAATACCGGGGATTGTTCTCGGTCTCTGCCGAAGACGGCCTGAACGAGCGCGAACGGGCGATCCTGGCGACCGAGGGGAGAGCCTTTCTCAAGGAACTGGAACAGTACGTTATGATCGCGGAGGGGAACCATGCGCACTAACCACCGATGGATGACGGGGCTCGCGATGTCGGCCTGCCTGGTGTTTCCGGGGTGTCTGGACAAGTACGATGTGACCACGGTCGTGTCGGCCGACGGCACCTGTGAACGGGTGATCACGCTCAAACGCGACTCCCGGAAGCTCCCGTCGGGGGCGTTTCCCGTGCCGGTCGACTCCTCGTGGACGTGCACCTGGGCAGAGACGACGAAAGCAACGACCACGGGCAGCCCGGGAGGCGGGGGGAAAGAGTACATCTACAGCGCGAAGAAGCGGTTTGCCGACTTCGATGAACTGAGCCGCGAGTATCCGCCGCAGCGGGATCCGGCGAACCTCTCGATCCGCGTTCGGGTCGAGAAGAAGTTCCGCTGGTTCTACACCTACTACGTGTATGACGAGACCTACGAGCGCTTCGATCCGCTTCATGATCCGATCCAGCCGTCGGCGTTCTTGACCCGGGAAGAGATCCAGCGGTTCATGTCGAGCGAGAAACCCGACAGTCTACTCGAGGCAAAATGGAAGCTCTGGGACCAGCGGAAAAAGGAGGAGTGGGCATTCGCCCGCCTGATCGATCTGGTGAGAAGGAAGGACGATCCGGATCTGCCCGTCAGCCTGTTCGAGCGGAACAAGGAACTTCTGATCGGCGCGCTTTCGCACGACAGCACTTCCGGAAAGGGAGCGGCTCACACAGAAGCCGCAGAAGGGTTCTCCGCCGCCCAGGGCTCAACGGAACGATGCAAACGCCAGCGTCCTGGAGGTCATGGCGCGCGTTCTGGGCACCAAAGCGGTCTGGGGGCTCAGCGCCGGCCTGGATTCATTGAGCGGGGAATTCTTCAGGAGGGATAGTGTCGCCGGAAGAGCCAACGGCGAGTACACCAACACCGTGATCGTCCCGGGAGTGATCGTGGAGACCAATGCGCAGGAGGTGCGCGGCACGACCGTGGTCTGGCGGTTCAACAACGAGCACCTGGCGCTGGCGGACTACCGCATGACCGTGGAATCGCGCGTGGTCAACCTCTGGGCGATGATCCTTTCGGGGATCGTGGTGCTGATGGCGGTGGTGGTTCCCTTGTCCCGTCGCCGTCGGCACGCCATCTGAAGCGTGCGAGACGGGGATCCGAGGGAAGACCGAAGGGGGCGACGGCGGAGCAGTGGCTATGCGAGGAGTCTGTCGATCTCGTAGCGCTCGTTGGCGATGGCTTCGCCCTGGCTCGGGAACCACTTCTCTTCGACGATGCCTCGGCTACGGCTGTTGGTGCACGTGTACATGGTCTGATAGCCGATCTTGTCGGACATCACCAGGATGTCGACGTCGCGGTGTGTTGCCTTCGTCGTGGTCATGGTTTTCATAGGCGTTTCCTGGAATGGGTCGTCCGGCGGCTGCTGTTCAGGGAATGGGGTCGGGTTGGCGGGCTGCAGCCCGCGGGAAGGACGAATCTTCAGGCGTCGCTTCGATACAACGCAGTCGGCGTTCTCCCCACACATCGTTCGCGCGATCGGGGATCGGCGCCGAAGGTGAACTCCCCCTGCGCCGCAAAACGAGCTCCGTGATCAGGTGCACGGAGGACCTCCTTGATGAGCCGTTGGTGAGGCTCTCCGGTCCGTCCGTCGGGCGATGGGGTATACAAAGAGCGGGACAGGGGATCAGAAACCCATATCATACAAGATGGCACATTGCGCCTCAGGCGCAAGGCATTTGTTTTTCAGCCCCGATCGCTCACTTCTTCAGGAACTTCTTCACTTCCTGTGCGACGACGAACTCCTCGTTGGTCGGGATGATGGCGATCTTGACGGGGGATCCCTCGGCAGAGATGAGCCCTTCCGCGGGATTGCTGCGGTTCCGCTCCGGGTCCAGCACGATCCCCAGGTTCTCCATGTTCGAAGCGATGGTCGTCCGCAGCAGCACGCTCTTCTGACCGGCCCCGGCCGTGAAGACAACGCAGTCCGCACCGTTGAGGACCGCGAGATATTCACCGATATACCGCCGGACGTAGTAGGCGAACGTTTCAAAGGCCAGCTTCGCGCGAACGTCCCCCTTCGCCATGGCCTGCTCGATGTCGCGGAAGTCCCCGCTCGTTCCGGAGATCCCGTACAACCCGCCGCGCGACATCAGGATGTCGCCGACCTGCTTCGTCGAGAGCTTCTCCTTGTCCATCAGGTAGAGCAGCGCATACGGGTCCAGGTCCCCGACCCGCCTGGCGTTCAACAGACCGCTCTGCGGGCTCATGCCCATGGACGTATCGACGGACCAGCCGTCCCTGATGGCGCAGACGGAAGAGCTGCCGCCCAGGTGACAGGAGATCACCTTTCGGGCTCCGTACAATTCGTTGGCGCGCATCCCGATGTACCGGTGCGAGGCGCCATGGAATCCGTACTTCCGGATCCCGTGCTTCTCATAGTACTCGTACGGGATGCCGTACAGGTACGCTTCGGGAGGGATCCCCGCATGGAAGTGGGTCTCGAAGAGGCCCACCAGCGGTGTGGAGGGGAGCAGCTCCTTGAAGACGTTGATGGCCCTGACATACACATCCGTGTGGACGGGGGCGAGGGATCGGTACTCCTCCATCGCTGCCAGAACGTCGTCCGTGAGCTCCACGCACCCGGTCACTCCCTTGGCATGGACGGTCTTGAATCCGATGGCCGACACGTCGTCGATCCGGTGCTTCTGCAGAAGGGTGTCGACCGTGAGCTTCACCGCGGTCCGATAGTCCGGGACGGGAAGGGTTGTCGACTGCTGGGTCTCGTTCCCGAACGCCCAGGAGAAGATGCCGGCCGCGTCCCCGATCCGTTCCACGGTGGCCTGGAACAGGACCGTCATCCCCTCGACCTGGTACAATTTGCATTTGTAGGAGGTGCTGCCGGGATTCGCGATCAGGATCTTCATGGCCATGGCTCCTTTCGGCTGGGGGTCAGGACTGTTTTGCGAGCCGGGCAATGACCTGCGCCGTGATATCGCGGATCCGGTCCTCGCTGACGCCGGAGGGGAGGGAGCCCGCCGGGTGGATGCTGCTCGCCATCGGCGTCGCGTCGCAGGCGGTCACGCGTCCCTTCAGGTTGAACTTCTCGCGGAGCGACATCAGGCGGTCGCGCTCGTCCGCGGGGAGCACGTTCATGTTCCCGAGCTGGATCGCCTTCCAGACGATGCTGGCGGTGTGTTCGAGGGTCTCCATCTTGTGGTAGGCGTTCAGCAGGTCCCCGCCGAGCGTCAGCGCGCCGTGGTTCTCCAGCAGGATCACGTCGGAGTTCTTGATGTAGGGGCGCATGCGGTCCGGGATCTCCATCGTGGAGGGGAGGCCGTACGGGGCGATCGGGACGGCACCCATGACGATGATCGCCTCGGGAAGCACGCATTTGTTCAATTCGATCCCGGCGACGGCGAAACTGGTGGCGAACGGGGGATGCGCGTGCACCACCGAATGGACGTCGGGGCGCTCCTTGTACACCTCCAGGTGCATCTTCACCTCGCTGGAGGGGCGGAAACTCTGGTTGCCGGAGATCACCTTGCCGGTCCGGTCGCACTTGATGATCATGTCCACGGTCATGAATCCCTTGCTCACCCCGGTGGGGGTGGTCAGGAGTTCGTTCTCATTCAGGAGCACCGTGATGTTCCCGTCGTTGGCGGCAACGTACCCGCGGGTCCAGATCCTCCGCCCGATCTCGACGATCTGCTTCTTCAGTTCCCACTCGTTCGTCATAACGTCTCCTGGCTGTTACAGCAGTTCTTTCAACACGTCCTCATGGGGATTCCTGATGATCGTGTATCCCGCAAGCATCCCCTCCTCCTTGCAGAATTCGATCGCCGGACGTACGGCGGCTTCCAGCGACCCGATGTCACCCGTGATGACCACGAAACCTTTGCCTCCGACGGCCATGGCGACGTGGATGCGCAGGATCTCGAGCGGGGCTTCCTTGATGGCGAAATCCGCCGCCTTGATCGCCGAGACGACGGAAAAGGTCTCGATGATCAACAGCGCGCCGACCTTCTCGGGCTCCCTCCGCTCCAGGATCGTGCAGCCCGCAAGGGCGGGGAAGATCCGCGGGTCGATGTTGGGGATCGCGGTCGCGTTGATGACGGCGAACCCTCCGACCTGCGTGGCGACCGCTATCGCCGCGTCCACGTCCGCGACCTCTCCCTTGAAGACCATGAAATACTTGCCGGAGCAGATGGTCCGGGCGATCAGCTTCTCGACGTGGGTCGCCTTCAGGACCGCGTCCTGGACCTCGTACCCCTTGTAGATGCTGGCGAGCTCGATGATCCCTACCGCGTTGCCGGACCCCATCAGGACCCCCGCAGGTGAATGTCGGTGTTCGTGACCCTGGTGACGACCCCGTCGATGGACGCATGGACGGCGGCCGACACCTTTCCTCCCGGTGTCCCGATCAGATCGTGGCGCCTGACGCGCTGTCCCTCGTTCACCGCGGGAACCGCGGGTGCGCCAAGGTGCTGGTCGAGCGGGATCCTCACCTCTGCGGGAGCGAAAGACATGGTGCTCATCGGGGCCTCGTCGCGGAACATCATGATGTCGAGCCGCTGCTTCAGCTTGGACGTCGGCACTTTCCGGTAGTCGTACATCGGATGAACGGTCGGCGCCGGGGAGTTCCAGCGCAGGCCCTGCTCCCGGGAGATCCGCTTGTCGATGAGGGCCGCGCCTTTCGGATCCAATCCCTCCGGGCACGAATACATCGTGCAGAGGTTGCACTCGCAGCAGCTGAGGTTGCCGGGGAAGACCATCGGCTGCTCCTCGCGCGTGAACATCCTGTTGCGCATCGCGGTCTCGGGCCGCACCGGCTGTCCCAGCAGGTAGCGCGGGCAGAGGTCGGTGCAGATGTTGCACTGGTCGCATCCCGCCTTGGCGATGATGTCGGTGGCGTGCTCCGTGGCGAAGCGCCGGTACATCGTGACGCAGTGATGGTCTTCGGGGAGGACGATCAGGGCGCCGGTCCGTCTGGTGACCACGGAGCCCAGATCCTCTTCCAGCGCTCCCATCATCAATCCGCCGGAGCGCACCACGTAGCGCGGGGCGGTGATGGTGAAATGCGACAGCACCTCCGCGAACGAGATGCCGACGGGGACCCGGATCGTGGCGGGTTCTTCGACGGCCCCGGCGACGGAAAGGAACTTGTCGACCACCGGGGTGCCGAGGCCGATGTTGTAGAGGGTCTCGACGTTCTGGACGATGCACCCCACGGAGATCGGCAGGGCGCCGGGGGCCACGATCCGCCGGGTCGTCATGTAGATCAGCGTCACCTCGTCGCCGGCCGGATAGACGTCCTCCACCTCGCCGAGGGTGACACCCGGCGGCAGCAGCGGCCGGAGCATGTCGATCTCGTGGCGGTGTTTCTCCTTGATCCCCACGATCCCCTGGCGGGCGCCGGTCAGTTCCATGACGATCCGGAGCCCGCGCAGCATGGTGTCGCTGTGGTGCAGGATCAGCTCCATGTCCTTGTGGACCAGCGGCTCGCATTCCGCGGCGTTCACGATGACCGTATCGGGCCGGGCGTTGAGCTTGACGTGCGCCGGGAATCCCGCTCCCCCCGCGCCGATGACGCCGAGCCTGCCGATATCGTCGAGGGTCATCATTGGTGCTGCTCCACGTCGCGGTAGTCCAGCCGGTCGACGATCGCCATGATGAGCGTCCGGATGGGCGCCCGTTCGATCCCGAACACCGTCGTCGCCACGCCCGGCGCTCCTCCGCAGACCACCGTGTCGCCGATCCCGGAGTGCACGTAGTCCACGGCGACCCACTCCTGGCCTTGCGGGGTGCCGTCCGGCAGGATGGGTTGGACCACGAAGACGGTCCGCCCGGTGTAGGCGCCGATGTTTCTCGGTGGCGACGACCCGTTTCGTGACCTTCGCGAGGTACATCAGGAGACCTCGTCCACAAGTTCCACGATGCTGGCGTTCACGGGGGCGTATCCGTTGTCGAACGCCTGTGTGGCGTCGGTGCTGGTAACGTACAGCACCGTCACTCCGGGCGCCGCGAGGCCCCTGGGGTCGGCCACGACCAGCGGCGCATCGACGGACTTCCCGTCGGACGCCACCGGCTGGACCAGGTACAGTGGGCAACCCTGCAGGGACCGGACCTTTCTTGAGGCCCAGACGACGCCTGTGACCCGGCCGAGTTTCATGACGCGGCCGGATGGGTGATCTGCACGTCGTCGATGATGGCCATGATCACGGCGTCGATCGGGGCCGATTTCGTGGTTTCGGTCATGCGGGCGGAAGACCCGTAGGCCAGCAGCACGAACGACCCTTCGCCGGCGCCCACGGCGTCCACGGCGACGTGATACGCCTTCATCGGCTCTCCCCGGTGATCCACCTCCCGGCACAGCAGCAGCTTCTTGCCGTTCAGGTGGGGGTCCTTCTGCGAGCAGACCACCGTTCCTATGATTCTGGCGAAGATCATGGCCGGGCGGCTACTTGTTGAACGTTGGTTCGAGCTCGTCCACCGGACGCGGGATCACGATCTGCGAGAGCACTTCGCCGATCCTGGAGGCGGCCTCGGTGCCCGCCTCCATGGCGGAGCGGACCGCTGCAACGTCGCCCTGGATGACGAACGACACGTAGCCGCTGCCGACCTGGCGCCATTCCACCAGCTCCACGTTGGCCGCCTTCAGGGCCGCGTCCGCCCCGAGCACGAGGGGAGCGAAGCCGCGGGTTTCCAGGATGCCGATCGCACTTTTGACTGCCATGGGACACTCTCCTTCAAGGATGATTGATCAAACGAATCGTAATGCGCCGTAGGTCAGGATCCGGCGTTTTCGCACGAACTCCCGCGGCGTACAGATCCCCTCGCCGGTGGGGGTGGCGATCGTGTAGGAGAAGGTGCCTTCCCCGATGTGGCCTCCGTCGCCCCGCAGCGTTCCGCCGTTGATGCAGTGGATCGTGCAGTCGAGGGTTCTCGTGAACCGGGTGGCGCGATCGATGTCCTTCGTGTGGACGCTCGCGGTGTGCTTGAACCGGTGTTCCGCCTTGATGCAGGCCGCGAGCCCGTCGTCGAAGTCCTTGACGCGGACCACCGGGATGCAGCAGGTCATCTGCTCGGAGACCACCCAGGGGTGCTGCCGGTCGGTTTCGCCGAACAGCATGGGGACGCTTTCCTGGACCTTGAGCCCGATCGCCGCCCCCAGCACGGCGGCGTTCCTGCCGGCGAATTCCCGTTTGATGAGCCAGTGTTTCCCGGAGAGGGTGAGGGCCTTGCCGGCGAGGTCATCCATCTGCCGCGTGGTCAGCCGCACGTTGCCGGCTTTTTCCATCGCGCGCATGAACGGTTCGAACACCGACTCCACCACGAAGATCTCCTTTTCGGCGATGCAGAGCACGTTATGGTCGTAGCTCGCGCTCATGGTGATCTCGGCGGCGGCGTGGTTCAGGTCTGCCGTCTCGTCGACGAGTGCGGGGGGGTTCCCCGGGCCCGCGGCGACCACCCGTTTCGAGCACTTCATCGCCATCTCCACGACCTGCGGACCGCCGGTGATGGAGAGCAGGGCGACCTTGTCGTGTTCGAAAAGGGTCTGGGCGGTCTCCAGTGTCGGCTCGGCGACGCAGGTGACGCAGTTCGGCGGCGCGCCCACTTTCACCATGTACTGGTTCGCCAGCTGGATCAGCTTCGCGTTCGTCCGCTTGGCCGCCGGGTGGGGGTTGAACGCAATGGTGTTCCCCCCGGCGAGCTGGATGATGATGTTGTTGACCATCGTGGCCGCCGGATGCGTGCTCGGCGTGATGTTGCCGATCACCCCGTAGGGGGCGAACTCGTCGAGTGCCAGGCCGTTCTTCCCCGACCAGGCCGCCGGGCGGAGGGCCTCCACGCCGGGGCTGTTCTTGGCGGCGTTGACAAGCTTGGCGGTCTTGTGGTCGACCCGTCCCATGCCGGTATCCTCGAGCGCCATCCTGGCCAGTTCTTCCTTGTGGTCCAGGGCCATCTGCCGGACGGCATCGATGATCTTCGTGCGGCACTGGGGGCTCCGTTCCCGGAACTCCAGGAACGCGGCGTGAGCGGCTTCGACCGCGTCGTTCATCTCCTGGAAAACGCCCCACTCCCCCTTGCGGGGGGAGCGGTACGCAGGGGTGTCCGCCTCCATCATCACGCGCCGGACGATCTGGGCGACCAGGTCCTGTACTTCCGTGTCTGTCATTTCCACGGCGATCCTCGCTAAAGTGGTCAGGCCTTGGGCGCCGCCATCGGCTCAAGCGGGAACTTCGCCAGGAGCCGATCCGACGGGCGGGGGATGATGACTTCGGATTCCACCTTGCCGACCCTGGACGCGGCGGCCACGCCGGCATCCACGGCGGCCTTGACGGCGGCGACGTCGCCGCGCATCACGATGCTCACGCGCCCGCCGCCCACCTTGACCCATTTGCCCAGCTTCATGTTCGCGGCCTTCACCGAGGCATCCGCGGCCTGCACGGCCGCCGTGAACCCGAGGGTTTCGATCACTCCCAATGCGTCCATCATGGCACTTCTCCTATTTGTTGACGCCGATAAGTTCGAAGACCTCCTGGTGCGCGGAAGGGATGATGTTGGTGCTCACCAGTTCGCCGATCTTGGCCGCCGCCTCCGCGCCGGCTTCCACCGCGGAGCGCACGGCTCCCACCTCTCCCCGTACGATCATGGTCACCAACGCCCCGCCGATCTCCACCCGTTTCAGGAACTCGACGTTCGCCGTCTTCAGCATGACGTCGAGGGCCTGGACCGCGCCGGTGTTCCCGCGCGTTTCGACGAACCCCAGGGCCACTCCCTTGGACATGTTCTCCTCCGGTTCAGTGTGATTGTGCTTTGCGGACAATGGACAGCTTCTTCTTTCTGATCAGATCCCTGGCTCCCGGCGTGAGGACGGTGGAGCAGGGGACAATAAGGGTCGAGACCGACGGCGCAAGCCGGATCAGGTAGTCCTCGGTCAGGATCGGCGTGCGGTATCCGCTCATATCGATCTCCATGGTCCCCGCGGTCGGGGACGGCGCGGCCGTCGGTCGCTGCCTGCGCGGGTGATCCGCGTCCGGCCGTGGTGGGGGGCGGGACATAGTGAGAGCCGCCGGTCCCGATCGTTCCCGGGGCATGCGGCACGCCCCCGGTCACCGTGATCCCGCGCCGGACGAGCTCGGAGACCACCTCGCGGACGATCGACGCCACCAGCTGTTCGATGGAGATCTGCACCGTCATGCCCCGCCGTTCTTCGTGTACAGGGGGGTGCTTCCCGACGCGACGGCGTCGACGATCCCCACGATGGTGTTGTCGGTGGCGGCGGTGCGGGTCGCGTCGGTCATCCGGGCCGAGGACGAGGCGCAGAGCAGCACCACATCTCCGCTCCCGGCGTTGACGGTATCGGTGCAGACCACGGCCTTGCCACTGTCGGCGAGGTCGGCGTTGAGCAGGCTGACCACGAGCAGCTTCAGCCCGGTGACATTCTCCACTTTGCGCGTGGAGACCACGGTGCCTGTGACGATCCCGAGTTTCATCGTTTCTCCATGACTCCCAGGAATTCCACGGAAATGTCGTCGCGAATGTTCGCGGCGTTGGCGTCGTCGGTGTCGAGGTGGATCTGCAGCAGCCAGTTGTCGTTGGTGCGGATCAGGACGTTCTCGAACACGGTCGGCTTGTCTCCCGGCACGCGGACCCTGCAGAGGTCCCCGTCGCGCACGCCCAGCGAGCGCGCATCGGCGGTGGGGATGTGGATGTGCCGGCTGGCGACGATGGCGCAGCGCTCAAGATAGACGGAGCCGTTCGGACCGATCAGCGTGAGGGGCGCCGCCTTGTCGAGCGTCCCGGAGTTGGCGACGGGCGGGTCGATGCCGAGGAAGACGGCGTCGGTCAGCGAGACCTCCACCTGATCGTACGAGCGCAGGGGGCCGAGGATCCGGACCCCGGGAATGCTCCGCAGCTTGGGCCCGGCGATGGCCAGCGTGTGCTTCGACGCGAACTCTCCAGGCTGATAGAGAGGCCGCATGGATTCGAACGCCACGGTTTCGCCGAAGAGGCGGTGAAACGTCGCCTTGGTCAGATGGATGTGCCGGTTGGAGACCCCCAGGGGAATGAGCGGGAGGCCGTCCCGCGAGCGGACCCCCTGCGTCGGGGGAAGGGACCGGGTGCCGAGGGCGAGCTTCACCTGATCGACGATGAGGTCGATCAGCTGCTCGTCGCGGGCGGTGGTCGGCGGACAGGTTTCACAGGCCATGGTTCATCCGCGATGCTCGTGGGCGATGAGGACCCTGATGCCCCGCTGCTCGATACGGGCAAGGACGTCGGGCGGGGCAGTGGAGTCGGTGACGATGGTGGAGATACGGTCGATCGGGGCGTAGCTGGCGATCCCCGATTGGTGGAACTTGCTCCCGTCGGCGAGCACGACGATCTCTTTCACCCGGGAGAGAATATCTCTCTTGAGCTCGATCTCCGCCAGGTGGGTGTCGGTGAGTCCGTGGTCGCACGACACGCCCCATGCGCCGAGGAACGCCTTCTGGATGATCAGTTCGTCGAAGAATCCCTTCGAGGGCGACCCGGTGATGGAGCCGCTGGCGCGTCGCAGGTAGCCGGGAGGGAGAAGCACGTGGATCTGCTCGCTGCCCATCAACGCGATCGCGGTCCAGATCCCCGTGGGGATCGCGGTGACGTCCTTCAGGTCATTGCGCTTGTCGAGCGCGTTCGCCATTGCGAGGGCGGTCGTGCTGGAGTCGAGAAGGATGACGTCCGTGGGGTCCACCAGCGTGGCGGCCATCGTTCCGATACGCTGCTTGACCGGCCAGTTCAGGTTCTTGCGGGTCTGGAAGGTGTATTCCTGCCGGAGGCGTGCTTCGAGGAGCCGGGCGCCGCCGTGGGTCCGCGCGACCCTGCCGGTCTTGGCAAGGGCCTTCAGGTCCGACCGGATGGTGACCTCCGTGACATCGAAGTGCCTGCTCAGTTCAGCCACGGTGGCCTGCTCGTTCGCGGAGATAAAGTCAAGGATCTTCTGATGTCGTGTGTGGAGCAACGCCAAACTCCTCCCCCGCTCGGATTTGACGGCAACGATAGACAATATTCGATATTTTCGTTTAATGTCAATATGGTTGATTATATTTTTTCGATATAGCATCATTTAGTTTTGTTTCTTCTGCGAAACAAAAATACGGCCACATCTGGCAAATCATGGAATGCTTCTGGGTGGATCAGTCGGATTTGCTGGACAAATGGCAGGGAGTGCAGGCGTTGTTTCTGTTGGATTCGCAGAGTATCTTGACCGCGGAAAGGGACATAGGTGTCGAGCAAGGAGATCCCTCAATGACCTACCGTCTGACCTTTCACCAGCAGCCGACCTATCTGCACGTCGTCGTCACAGGAGAGAACAACAAAGAGAACGTGAGGAACTACCTCGCTGACGTTCTTCGGGAATGCGAGAAACGCTCCATCTCCAGGGTGCTGATCGAAGAGCGATTGGACGGAGCACGTCTCGAATTGCTCGAAGTGTTTCGGATCGTTGCTGACACGGGGAGGCTGGTTCGGGGAAAGCTCGATGCCATTGCCTACGTCGACGTCTTTGCCCAGGGTGATACGATGCGTTTTGCGGAAACCGTCGCGGTGAACCGGGCAGTGCCGGCCACAGTGTTCAGTACCGTCCCGGAGGCGGTGCGGTGGCTGCAGAATGAGCGGTGAACCTCCGGGCGCCCCGGGATCACCCGATCATCCCACCTGCCGGTTGAAGATCCAGCTGAAGTGGTCGGTTCCTTCGAGAGTGACCCGTTGTGCGAGCACACGGTAGCGGGCGGCAAGGCCGCACAGATAGTCCTGGGCTTTCGCTGCCAGGTCTGACAGGCCGGGAATGTGCTCAATATCCCAATGGGTGACCAGGCTGTCAATGATCTCGGCGTAGTCCTTGACCGTATAGACGCCTGTTCGCTGGGCGACCCGGGAGAACCGGAGGTACAACTCCTCGTCCGACTGATCGCGCATCAAGACGGCGGGCATGACGATCTTCCGCTTCATCATGGTGGCGAAGGCCGTCACCGCGCCGATCGGATCGATCTCGAAGATCCTGGTCATGAAGGACTTGTACGCCAATTCGTGTCGCGCCTCGTCCCCTGCGATCGTTCCACAGATGCGGTGCAGCGTGTTGTCGCCCGCGCGGGAGGCCAGTGTGGCCACGTTCCGATGAGAGATCTTCGTGGCCCGTTCCTGGAACGAGGTGTAGATGAAGCCCAGGTACGGATCGTTGTCGGTCTGCGGATCGAATCCCCGGTTGATCAGGTGGTGGATGGTCGTCTCCACCGCACGCATATCCACCCGCCCGGAGAGATACAGGTAACGGTTCAGCAGATCCCCGTGCCGGTTCTCCTCGGCGGTCCACCCCCGGCTCCACCAGGCCCAGGGAGTGTCACTGGCCCCGGTCGTATCGGTGATGCCAGAGAGGCGGTTCAACCAGGTCTGGTATGTCGGCAGGGCTTCCTCCGTAACCATGTCGCCAACGAGGACGACCAGGAGATCATCCGGCAGAGCGGCAGCCTCCTGCTGCAGGGCGGCGACACGTTCCTTCCAGCCAGGTTGGGAGGAATCGGGGAGGAAATCCGACGGTTGCCAGCTGTCGTTGACGGGCTTCAGGAAATCGCGGAGATGCTCGCCGACATACCCCTCAATGCTCTGGACAACCTCCATCTTCGTAGGCATGATCGTGCTCCCGGCTGGTAGGATCCTCTCCCTGAAGAACATCGAAAACCGCCGGAAGGTTCACCCTGCGTTCAGCAACCGCTCCTTGGCCTCGAGGTAATACCGGTAATTGTCGTATGTAACGTCAGGCGGGACCCGGTGGTCAACGCACGGGACATACCGCCCCTGGTCCACAAGCGGGCGGAGGCGTGACATTTCTTTGTCGATGGCGTGCTTTCCGGCGATCAGGGCGAGCTTGTCCACACCTCCAAGCAGAAGGACCGACGGAAATTCTCTCCTCAACGCGTATGCGTCGGTGTGGGCCACCTCCAGCGGGAACATGCAGTTGATCCCGGCCTCGAGCCAGCCGGGGACCAGCTCGTCGATCCGGCCGTCGCAGTCCAGGACGTTGATCTCGATGCCGTGGCTTCGCAGGGCATCGGTGATCCGGCGGTACCGTGGGACCATCAACTCGCGAAAGAGACGGGGGGAGATCAGGGGTCCCCGGTTGTAGCACATATCCTCCCACCACCACGCGAGGTCCACTCCCCGGGGCGGGATCGCCCGGTCGATCATGGCCAGGGTCAGCGCCGTCAGATGGTCCATCATCTCCTCGACCCACGTTCTGTCGGTCATCAGCGCGTACGAGATCCCCTCGACCCCCATCCAGTTCCTCAGCCAGCCGTAGAGGGCCCCGGCGTGAAAGAACGTCGGCAGTCCCGTCTCTTGAGCCCGCCGGAGGAACGCCTGAACGTCTCCGATCCTCCCGGGCGTGTCCGGATCCAGCCTTTCGTCGCGCAGCCGTTCCCAGTCGGCTCGTGTCTCCAATCCGAACTTCAGGTACTTCGGCATCGACGACGTGTCGGGGAAGACCTCGCAGGTGTTCCCCTCTTCGTCCCGGATGATCTGCCGGTCCCCCTGATCCTCGAGGACGGTCCGTTCGAACGCGGGGAAGAGCGAGTTGCGGACGGGTATCTCCTCGAACAGGGTGAGCCCGTCAAGACCGAAATGGTGTTCCGCGGAGGCATCAGAGGTCACATCGGCCGGAAGCCCCTGCGCATGCCAGGTCGTCAGCGTCAGCGCCCAGTATCCGAATTCCACGTTGGGGATCCGCGGAGGACTCTCTCCACGGTAAACGGATAGGAACTGCTCTCGAACGGTCACGGTCTGTCCGGATGGTGTCAGCGATGGCGGAAGATAGTGAACCTTATGAACTTTTGCACATTCCGCGCGGGTCTCCGCATCCACGATCGTGTCGGACCCGTCGCATTCCACGGAAAATTCTCCTACATTCCGCCCGGTGGTGGAGGCCGGATCGTCGACACAACGGAGCAGTTCATGGCAACCTGTTCCACTTCGGGGATGGTGAAGTATTCGGTGGGGGAATGCGCGAATTCGCTACTGATGAATTCCCTCTTCGGCTTCGCCATGCTCTATTATACGGACGCTCTCGGGCTCCCCCATGCCAGGGCGGGGATCGCCATGGCGCTCGCGGTCTTCTGGGACGGCGCGATCGATCCGGTTCTGGGGCACCTCACCGACAACACCCGGAGCAGGTTCGGCAGGCGGCATCCCTACATCCTCCTGGGGGGCGTCGGCGTCGTGGTGGTATACGTGTTCCTCTGGTACGTGCCGGACGTCTTCCGGTCGACCCCCGAACGGCTCTTCTGGTATCTCGTGGGATCAACCTGCTGCAGCGGACCGCCAACAGCGTGTTCTACATCCCCTTCACGGCGCTGGGCTTCGAGATGTGTTCGGACTACGGCGGGAGGGTGAAGTTGCAGGGGATCCGCTCCGCGATGAACATGCTGGCCAACGTCCTCGGCCCGGGTCTGGCCTGGACCCTCTTCTTTTCGCACAACGAAGTGGTCCGGGCGACGTCGGTCGAGGAGAACTATCTTCGCATGGGGATGACGTTCGCGGCGGTGTCGGCGTGCAGCGTCATCTACGTCCTGTTCGCCACCAGGAGCAGCAATACGATGAGTCGAAGAACAGGCAAGTGCCATGGCCACGTATTGCTGGCATGGCACATTGCATCATATCTTAGGCATAACAAATTACACTGAATCATCACATATAAAATAATTCATTGAAATAAAAGTAGGACAAATATGTTGCATTTTTATATTTTTGCATCATCATCATCATCATCATTTGCTTTATCAAATCATATAACGTGTTGCGCTCGCATTTGAATTGTATTTATATTTGAATGCATTATTTATCATCATCATCATTATTATTATTATTATTCTTTTATTTTTCTTGTTTATATATTCTTTATAAAAGGAGAAGTTTTATGGGAAGATTAAAAAAATATTGGACAGAAGAGGATAAAATAGATGCTCGCAGAAAGAGGCAGATAAAGCATTATTGGAAAAATAAATATAAAAATGTAAATGTTGAAATAAATTCGTTGATTTCATCATCATCATCATCATCAAAAAACAATTTTAAATCAGGTATTGTCATCACCGATGGAGATAAACCTTATAAGTACGGGAATTAATTTCTTGACTTTATCGTATATAAATCGTATATTTCTTTTCATCATCATATATGAATTTTTTTCAAAATTTAATAAAGAATATATTTAATCCGTTGTCTTTTAATAAAGTGCAAATAATAAAAATAATAAAATGATTGATGATAAAATAAATGATAAAACATTTGAAAAAAACAATAATAATTCTACCATTTCTTCTTCTTTTTTATCACCGACATCCTTATTGAGAGATGCTGTTGAAGATGCTAAGGTAGTCAGAGCTATGTCGATTTTAAATGTGAAAAATCAACTTGCTTCATTTAGCTCCATTGAAGATTTAAGCAGGTTATATTAATTATCATAATCATTTAAATGAAAAAAATAAATCAGAAAAAGAAAGGGAAATCTTATAATTTATATTTCTAGTTCAACTTTTAAAAGTTTGATTTGAAAATAAATTGGTCTTGTTTATTTCTTCCATTATAAAAAATTTTAATTTTATCATATTTATTTCCAATCTTTTTTAAGAGCTCTTCTGAGTGAAATTGGAAGTGGTTTTGGATTTATTTCATCATCGGGATTAAAATCATCGGAATTTGGTCGTGCTGGTGTTTTGGATTTTAATTGTATTTAAATTTGTTAATGTTGGATTTGGTTCATCAAAATCTTTAAGTTTAAAATGTTTTGGATGGAAAGGGTCGAATTTACCAAATGTTTCTGCCGATTATTTTATTGGAATGATAGGATTTGAAATTGGTGAGACTCGATTTAAG
>CAWEHG010000044.1:0-15585 GCA_963808715.1 Ignavibacteriota bacterium
GCATTTCCCGGGTCGCCCTGGGAACAAAGTCGGTGCAGTCGCGCGTTATAATATCAGAGTAAATAGTCTGATATGGGTGCGTCACACCCGAAAACAACAGCAATCCCCATCAAACGGTCCACTGGAGGTGTCCGTATGAAAAAGGCGGCCAGATTCAGCGCAGTTGCGATGACGATCGCATTTCTTTCACTGCTGTCCACGGAAGCGTGGGCCCATTGCGACACAATGAACGGGCCTGTCGTGATCGCCGCGCAGAAGGCCCTGGAAACCGGCGATGTCAACCTCGTGCTCATCTGGGTACAAAAGGCCGACGAGGCTGTCATCAGAGATGCATTCACCAGGACCATGGATGTCAGAAAGCTCAGCCCCAGAGCGAAGGAGCTTGCAGACATGTACTTCTTCGAGACCCTTGTCCGCATTCATCGGGCGGGCGAGGGGGTTCCTTACACGGGCCTGAAATCTGCGGAGACAGAAGTCGAGCCCGGGATTGAAGCTGCCGACAGAGCCCTCGAGAAAGGGTCAGCTGCAGAGCTGCTCGCGCACCTCAACGAGACGATTCATCAGGGGGTCCATACGCAATTCACAACCGCCATGGCTGGCAAGAAATTCAAAGCAGATGATCTTGTGGCCGGCCGTGCATATGTGACCGCGTACGTTTCATTCATCCATTACGTTGAACGGCTCTACCTGGCAGCGAAACAGCCCTCTGCAGGGCACTCCCACGAATCAGGGCCTGGTCCCAGCCACGAGGGCCACGAGTAGCCCAGGGGCGCCGGGCCACTGAAGGCAGAAAGACCCGATATATCGAGGTGAGAGGCTCTGCATCGCCAGGGTGAGCTCACACGGAGCCCCTGGACGGATCCTACGTCATGGCAGAGGTAACAGTTCCCGGACTGAAACAAGGAGGTGGCTTCTCAGGTATACTATAGTAGACCATTGCGGACCATCCATATCCGCCACACCTCTGGAGTGATCGGCATGCCAGCTCAGGCGCAAAAGAATCCGAGGTTCTTTTCCACACTGAAGGATGACGTCTCCCAGGGGGACCTCTTCGGCAAGCTGAAGCGGGAGGCGGAAGACATCGAGGACTTCTACCTCAGCGATGAGGAGCGCAGCCAGCTCAAAGGGAAAGGGAAGATCTGGCGCTGGTTTGTGCTTGCGTGGTGGGTTGTGAAGAACTCCTTCTTCCGACTCACTCCGGTCAGGCGGCTGCTGGTGGTTCTTGGCATCGTGTTCGTTGCCGGAAGCGTTAACGTGAACTCGGGCGGGGCGGGTGTCTCACTAGACTTCACCTTCCTCGGCATCTTCTGCGTCCTCCTTGTCCTCATCCTCGAGCTGAAGGACAAGCTCCTCGCGCACGGCGAACTGGAATCCGGGCGGGCCGTCCAGCAGGCCATGACTCCAAAGAATGCCCCCTCCATCCCGGGTTGGGATGTGTGGCTCTTCACGCGATCTGCAAATGAAGTCGGCGGCGATCTCGTTGATCTCCTTCGGTTGAACAGCGGCCGTTCCGGCATCGCAATCGGCGACGTCGCCGGCAAAGGTCTGGGGGCCGCGCTCTTCATGGTGAAGATCCAGGCGACCCTTCGCGCCCTGGCCCCTGATTATGAATCCCTGACCGGCCTCGCATCCAAGCTGAATGGCATCCTCCTCCGCGATGGCATGCCGACCAAGTTTGCATCACTGATCTTCATCCGGATCGACCCCGCGGCCGGGACACTCTGCTACGTGAATGCGGGCCATATGCCGCCGATTGTTGCCTCACAACACGGCGTGACCGAGCTGCCAAAGGGTAATGTCGCCCTGGGGCTATCGGCTGACGCGGTGTATACCGACCATGAGGTCCCCCTGGAACGCGGCCAGTCGTTGTTGGTCTACTCCGATGGCCTCACCGAGGCACAGAATGAGGCGGGCGAATTCTACGGACTTGACCGGTTGAAGCTGCTGTGCGCTCAGCTCAGCGGCGCTTCGGCTCAGGCCATGGGTGAACGGGTGGTTGCCGACGTGACCCGGTTCGAGGGCGACGCGCGAAGAAACGACGATCTCTCGCTGGCGATCATCCAGAAGTCAGCCTAGGAGCGGTCCAATAATCGCACCTCCGGTGCCCAGAGGTGCCAGCACGGCGCCTGCCGGTTGACATCCGTGAAGACACACACTATATTCAGACACGGTTCCTCTCTCTCGCTCTGCTGACGCGGGCATCAGGACTGGCGGAGAAACCCCTCTGTGCAAACTGCATTCGGCCGGTTTGCGTGACGCTCACGATTCCTAACCCGCGGGTACTCCACCGCACAATCTGCTCGGCTGACTTCCATCCTGATTGTTGCACGCCCGTTCTGGTCTGAGCCCAGAGGGATGGATGGAAGCTGGCCTGTCTCCAACGCGAAAGGCTCACTATGAAAAGACAAGCCGTTTGGAAAGCCGGTGCCTTCCTCACGTGCATTGCGACGGCGCTCCTGCTGAACCTGTCCTGCTCTTCAAGCCCGAAGGCCTTCTCCGTCTCTCCGCACAGCGCGGAGGAATGGAATGCGCTTGTCGGGCAGACCATCCCCGACCAGCAGCGGGCCGCGAAGGTCAGGGAGCTGGGCCTTCAGTTGATCGCGCTCTCCGACTCGATGAAGGCCGAGGTGGAACAGCTGAGCGCAAAGGCCGTCGCCCTCAACGAGAATTACTCGTGCACGAGGGGAGAAATGGAGGACGTGATGGCTCGGTTCACGGAGGTGCGAGACCGGACTCTTTCAAAGTACCGCGATGTTGTCTTTGCCATGCGCAGCCAGGTGAACGAAAACGAGTGGAAGAAACTGACGGACTAACCAGGGTCACAGGGAGATCTCGAAATGCTTATAGCGGCAGCAGCAGCGATATTGCTTTTCTTCGGCGGATCGAGCGCTGGCGTGTTCGGTGAACTCACCAGCCGGTATGCGGAGGACCCGATCAAGAGTGCCATCGTCGATGAACAGCGCCGGGACCAGGCTCTCAAGCAACTGTCCCTCCTGAAGGACCGCATCAAGGAGGCGAATGAAAAGAATGCCAGGGCCGTCAATGAATTGAGCGGCCTCGTCAAGGATTACAGCTCGCGTCCGGAAGACTTTGACAGGCTCTTTGCATCGGTGATCGAACAACGCCAGCAGCAGGTGGAGAAGATCTGGGAAGGGCGCAGCGCCTTGCTGAGCCATATTCGGCCCGACGAGTGGAAGGCGATCATTGACAGCGCAAAGGCAGCGGCGGCGCGTCAATGACGGGCGGACGTTCGGCATAACGAAGGTCGCATGTCTCGTGTCGCAGAGTCGACGGGCCGCTGGACACGGCACTGGTGGCCCGATGGGGTGATTCGAGCGGGCGATTTGGTAGCCTGGCTTGACAGAGCCTGGTGACCCGGAGATATCGAAATGAAGGAATGGGGAACTGCCCCATGACCCGCCAAAGCCCAGGCGGCCCTGCCGGGTGAGGCAAATTGTGTCCATGCGATTTCCTGTTACCACAGTCATAATCCATCCCACAGGCAGTCCTCGGGTGTGAAGTTCGCCCCTGCCTGATCACCTACGCCGCCATGGCGGAGCTATCGCGACGCGCCGAAGTCCTGAGCCCAGACTGCAGGATGATTCCACGTCTGACGGACGACTCCCCGCACAACAACACCCCTTTATTTGCGCCGCATGCTTCCATGATGCACCATGCCTTATCCTTCATGAGGATAGTCAATGAAAACCAGAGCTCGTGATCGGTTTCTTGATCCTGCTGGCCGTTCCACTGAAGGCGCAAGACAGGCAATTCTGGGATCAGGTGATTGGCGGAAGGACAGCGTTGCTCGGGGGCATTGCCGTGGCCGGAGTGAGGGATTACAGCGCAACGTTCTATAACCCGGGCGCACTGGGTTTCATAGACAAACGAAGCATGAGCGTGAATTTCAACATGTATGGCATCAAGGATTTTTCGTTTGTCAATGGCGGGGGAGACGACATCGATTCCAGGTACACGAGAGTTTCGTTATACCCCGCATCGTTGGCCGGCCCGTTGCCGTTCCTGGGGGATTCACTCAGCCGGTTCAGCTATATGATTTCCAGCACCGGGTATTCGTACGTCAGAGTGTCGGAACGATATGAGGGGTATGTGGACGTGATCCCCACGCGACCTCCCCTGCAGCCCGGGCTTGGGAACACGTTCGAGGGGAAGGAATATCTGATCAACCAGGGGAAACTCGACGTATTGCTCAGCGAAGTGACCGTGGGATTCGGGTATTCGCAGAAGATAGCCGACAATGTCGGACTGGGTGTTTCCGTACTGGGTGCGTACCGCGATCAGACCAAGATCCGGTATGAATCCTACACCGCTTTTGATTCAACATACGGACGCAGCGCAACCTCAAATCTCTATCTTGATATCGACTACTGGGCGGTCAGGTTTTCCGCGAAGTTCGGAATATCGGCCGAATGGGAGAAATTGAAATTGGGGGCGACAATCACCACCCCCAGCATCTCGATGAAGGTGGCAAGTGGCGGAACGGACGGCGCCAGTGTTACCTCAAACAACGTCCTGGTCCTGGTCGACAGCACCACAGGCGAGCTGCTCCCCGTTGATGTCGTGGCCTCCGACAGGCAGGAAGGGTTGCCTGTGGACTATAGATCCCCGTTCTCTGTCGCCGCGGGCATTGAATATCAGGTTACAGACGAAACACTCGTTCACCTGGCCATGGAGTGGTTTGCGCCGATCTCACCCTATGCCGTGATGCAGCCGGCAAGCGGCAATTTCATTCTCAACGATCCGGCGCAAATCAAGCCGTTCGACAGTGCCGACCTCCTGAGAGTGTATGATTCGATGAAGGGTGTGTTCAATGTCGGCGTGGCTGTCGAGCACAAGCTGGATGACAGGCTCACCGGATATGCTGCTCTCAGGACAGACTTCACCAATGCCAATTTCGAAGACATCCATGGCCTGTTGTCGGGTATACAGATTTCAATATCTATCATGTTACGCTCGGCGGTTCAATGACCGTTGATGATACGTTCATATCGCTGGGATTCGAGTACAGCCACGGCGAAAGATCAGATTTCCCGAGGATATTCAACTTCCCCTCGGGAGTGATCGAGCCAAACGATGCCGTTGTCAACCCCCGCGGGACATGCGAGGCGCTCTACAACAACTTCAACCTCTTCTTTGGCGTAACGCAGCGCTTCTGAAGGGGCATATGAACATTCGTCACGTTGGGATCGTATATATACCAGGAGATATCTGTGGGTCGCAGGTGTGTTGCCCGGTCCAGGGCCGGTGATCGGGTTTGCGTGGAGTGGCAGGTTGACCGTTCAGCACCGGTCATTCGCATCATCGACGTGCGCGTGCGATCAACAGGGAGGGAGGGGGTCGCCCTCGCAGGGCATATCAGAGGAGGAACTCAGATGGCAAGAAGGATGCTTCGTCGCTGGCAACTCACGGTTGTCGTCGTGTCGGCGCTGGTGTTCTGCACTGAAGGGGCCAGGTCCCAGGAAGTGGGCAAGATCGTCATCCTCCCTGCGTCGGAGGTTCATGAGGGATGGTATTTTGCCGCAGGGGACAAGGTGATCATCGAAGGGACAGTAAACGGGGACGTGTATGCCGCTGCCGGCGCAGTGGAAGTCAGCGGCACGATCAACGGCGATCTCCTGGTGGCGGGCGGTGACGTCACCGTGAGCGGAACCATCAGCGACGACATCAGGGCAGCAGGAGGGTCGGTCCGGATCGACGGGAAGGTGGGGAAGAACGTCACCGCTGCGGGGGGCAACGTTTCCGTTAGGCCGGGAGGGCGGAGGTTGTCCGGCGGCCTGTCTTGCCATCTGCGGGCAGCCTGCAGGTGTCAGGCAGCGTGGCCAGGGACCTGATGGCGTACGCAGGCACCATGGCTGTGAGCGGAACTGTCGGGGGAGATGTGAGCTTCCATGGCGAGAGTTTACGATCCTTCCGGAGGCAAGGGTGGCCGGGAGCGCGAAGGTCTGGGTCGAGGATCAATCGCGGGCCACTGTCGCCAACGGAACTGTTTCCGGGAAAGTCGACTTCGAGACGTCGATCAGCAAGCAATCACCCACGATCCTGGGTTTCTCGCGCGGGATGTTCTGGTTCAAGATTCTCTGGACAGTGTGGCTGTTCCTGACCGGCCTCGTTCTCTTCGCCTTCTTCAGAAAGGTCTTCGGGAAATACAGCGCAGTCCTCAGGCAGAGGACCCTCGCGACCGTGCTCTGGGGCATTGCCGGCATCGTTGTTCTGCCGATCGTGATGCTGATTCTGGCGGTCACAATCGTCGGCATCCCATTCGCGATCCTGATCCTGGATCTCTGCTTCTGGCTGTCATACCTATCGCAACTGTCAACCGCTCTTCTTGTAGGTGACCTCATCTTCCGCAATCGCGAGAGTGCGGGATGGGCGCCGTTCTGGTCGTTCGCGGCGGGGCTGCTCATTGTGCGGGTGCTGTCGTTCATCCCGATCGTCGGCTGGGTGATCGTGATCATAGGGCTTGTTCTCGGCTTCGGAGCCCTGGAGCTGCTTATTCGCGACGGATACCGGTCCTGGCGGGGCTCTCTGCCTGCCTGACATGGAGCTTTCGCGAGGCTGAGTAAACTCTGGGCGGGCATCCGGTCTCTGACGGGTGCCCGCTCTGACATTCGAGCGTGAGTACGGGGGTCCGTAAGCCTGGTCCGTAGGCCTGGGCCGCAGGCTGGGTGCATAAGTCTGGGACCGTAGGCCATGTGTGGCCCCGCCGGTTCACATCCTTGCCCTTCAACCGTTGATCTGATAGATTCCCTCACTCGCGCGATCAAGACAGAGAAGTCCCGTCGGCCGCGCAGTTGCGCATCCTTCTTCGCTTCGCTATCATGGGGTCATCTGTTGTCCAGGCGCCTTCGCTGCCTGACAATGGTGTCGAAGAGCAATGCCATGAGACCAATAATCGTTCGGGTGTGCACAACATGAAATACATCGCCATACTGGTCGTGCTCGTTTCGCTTGTTGCTGCGGGAGCTTGTGCGCAACCCGTTCGTGAAGCGGAGGCCGGAGCGCCCGCAGCGGGCGTGAGGGCGTATCTGGACACGCTCGAACAGGCGGGGTTCTCCGGCGCGGTCCTTGTCGAGTTCCACGGGAAGGTCGTGATCTCGGAAGGATACGGCTACAGCGACGTGCTGAACCGGCGGAAGAACTCCTCCCGGACGGTTTTTGATATCGGCTCCATCACGAAGCAGTTCACCGCGGCGGCGATTCTGAAGCTGGAGATGGAAGGGAAACTCTCGACGGACGACAGGCTGTCAAAGTTCTTCAAGAATGTCCCGGGAGACAAGTCGGGGATCACCATTCATCACCTCCTGAGGCACGCCTCCGGCCTTCCAAGCAATGTCGGCCGCGACTACGACAGCATTACCGAGGCTGCCTTCATCGATACCGTCATGAGAAGTCCGCTGAAGTTCCCGTGCGGCACGGCCTTTTCCTATTCGAACATAGGGTACAGCCTCCTCGCGATTATCATCGAAAAGGTTTCGGGCGTCCCGTACGAGAGATTTCTGTACGAGAACCTGTGGCGGCCGGCCGGGATGGAACAGACGGGTTACAAACGACCTGACTTCGATGAAAAGCTGATTGCGACAGGGTACTTCAGCGATGACCGGATATGGGGGAAGCCGACGGAGAAGCCGTGGGACGCGGACGGCCCCTACTGGCATTTGAAAGGGAATGGGGGCGTCCTCTCGACCGCTGAAGATATGTACAGGTGGAATCAGGCGCTTGCGACCGACAGCATTCTCCCGGAGCGCGCAAAAGAGAAGATGTACCATCCGAGATTGAGGGCCGGCGAGGACAGCGCTTCGTACTATGCATACGGGTGGGACGTTCAACGGACCCGGAGGAACACGACACTCATCTGGCACAACGGCTCGAATCGGATATTCTATGCCGACTTCTACCGGTTTGTTGATGAAGGCACAACTGTCATTGTGCTGATGAACAAGTCCAACGGCCTTCAGGCTGCGGGGCGCGAGATCTCCCGGGCGCTGTTCGATCCGACGTACAAGCCGGTGGTGCCGATCGCGGACAACGAAGCCAACCGGTCATTTACGGATCACATCATCGAGGTTGCCGCACGGCAGGGGATAGAGGCGGGTGCAAAGGAACTGGGAGAGCGCAAGGCAGGTGTGCATCTCCTGGAGGAGCGGGTGAACGGCAAGGGGTACGAGCTTCTGCAGGGGGGGAGTGTTGCGCAGGCGATCAGTGTGTTCAGGCTCAATGTCCTGGCATTCCCCGGGTCCGGGAACGCGTACGACAGTCTGGGCGAGGGGTACCTGGCGGCCGGCGATACCACCAGGGCCATCGAGAACTACAGGAAGAGTCTGGCCCTTGATCCCGGCAACGGGAATGCGGAGGAGGTTCTGAAGCGCCTCACCGGAAAATGACGATGCTCGAGATGGGTGGTAGAGGTGATGGTGGTTAGAATAAAGCGGGGGACTAGTCCAGGACCCCCGCAGGCTGACGAGATCTCCCTCCGTCGCTGGATGCAACTTCCGCACAATGGCCGAAGGGGCCTTGAAGAGAGCGGGAACGCTGACCTTCCACTCGTCCACCTTCGTGTAGACCACCGGCACAAGGACCAGCGTCAGGAACATCGAACTGGTCAGCCCGCCGATCAACGCCCAGGCCAGGCCGCTCTTCCACTCGGAGCCGGCGCCCGCCGCAAGCGCGATGGGCAGCATCCCGATGACCATGGCCAGCGTCGTCATGAAGATGGGCCTGATCCGGTCTGGCCGGCTTCCAGGAGAGCGTCCTGCGGACCCATCCCCTGGGCCCGCATGTCGTTCGCCCGGTCCACGAGCAGGATGGCATTCTTGGCGACGAGGCCGACCAGCATGATGATCCCGAGGATGGAGAAGATGCTGAGGGACTTCATCGTGAGTGCCAGCGCCAGGAATGCGCCGACCATCGCCACCGGGATGGAGAACAGCACCACGAACGGATAGACATACGAATCGTAGAGCGCCACCATGATCATGTACACGAACAAGATCCCTGCCACCAGTGCAAGTCCGAGGCTCCCGAACCCCTCCGCCCGGTTCTTTTCGTCCCCCAGATAGGTGAGCGAGGTCCCCTTTTCCAGCTTCCCGTCGATGGCCTTCCGGAAATCCTGGACGATCGATCCGCTCGGCCTGCCGAGCACCTGCGCGAAGACGGTGATGGACGAGTTCCGGTCCTGCCGCTGCAGAACCGTCGGGCCCGGTCGCCTGGAAGATGTTGGCGAACTGTTTCAGCTCGATCGCTTCCCCCCTGGGGTTCACGAACGTGAGGCTCGCAAGATCCTCCGTGGTCGCCCGGTCGAACTGGTCCAGGGCGATCCGGATGTCGTACTCGTTCTGTCCGTCGCGGAACTTCGAATCGTCGTCGCCGGTGAGGGCCACCCGGAGGGTCGACCCGACGTCGTTGATCGTCAGCCCGAGCGCGGCCATCTTCTCCCGGTCGATCTCCACGCGGGTCTCGGGTTTGCCTTCTTCCGCGGACAGGCGAATATCCGACGTCCCCGGATCTGACCGAGGGTGGCGGCCACCGTCCTCGCCGATCGGCGGATGGCGTCCATGTCCGTTCCGTTGACCACGATCTGGATGGGGGTCTGGTTGGCGGTCCCGAAGATCCCGATCGGGTTGACGCGCACCTTGGCCCCCGGGATCATCTGTGCGTACGCTTTGATCGCCTGTCCCACCGCATCGGTGGAGCGAGCGCGCTGTTCCTTCGGGACCAGGGTGACGTTCAGCTCGGAGTTGTTGCTGGAGGTCTGCCCGAGGAATCCCTCGCTCGAAACGCCGACGTTCGTGAAGACCCTGGCCACTTCGGGCATGCCCGCGATGATCCGCTCCACGCGCTGCGTGACGAAGTTGGTGTTCTCCACCGTGGACCCCGGGGGGAGTTCCAGCGTGACGGTGAACTCGCCGCGGTCCGACTGCGTGATGAACTCATTCCCGATGAAGCCCAGCGGAGGAAGGGCGAGGGCTCCGAAAAATGCCGCCAGGGTCAGGAGGAAGACCGTCCGCCGGTGCCCCAGGCTCCATCGCAGCAGGGTCAGATAGTGTGCGGTGAGCCGCTTGAATTGTTCTTCGAACCAGAGGGCGAACCGGCCCATCAGGGTGCCGCGGGTCATCCGTTCGAGCCGGGAGAACCTCGAGGCCAGGGCGGGGGTCACGGTGAAGGAGACGAACAGGCTCATCAGCGTGGAGGTCACGACCACCAGCGCGAACTGGCGCATGATGTTGCCGATCAGTCCGGAGGTGGCCGACAGGGGGACGAACACCACCACGTCCACGAGGGTGATGGAGAGCGCGGCGAAGCCGATCTCGTTCCGCCCCGTCAGCGCCGCGGAACGCGGCTCCTCGCCCTTCTCCAGATGGTGGTAGATGTTCTCCAGCACCACGATCGAGTCGTCCACCAGGATCCCGATCACGAGCGAAAGGGCAAGCAGCGTCATGAGGTTGAGGCTGAACCCCAGGACCCACATCACGAGGAAGGTGGAGACGAGCGACGCCGGGATCGCGACCATGACGATGAGGGAGTTCCTGATGCTGTGCAGGAACAGGAACATCACCGCCGCGACGAGGATGACCGCCAGGAAGAGGTCGTGTTTCACCGCGTCCGCCGCGTCGATGGTGAACGTGGAGCCGTCCTGCGCGATCTCGATGCGCAGGTCGATGTTCCTGTTGTCGGCCTCGATCTTCGCGACCTCTGCCCGGACGAGCTTGCTCACCTGGACGGCGTTGGCGTCGGATTGCTTCTGCACGAGGACGCCGACGGAGGTCTTCCCGTTGATCCTGCTCGTGGTCGCGAGGTCCCGCCGGCCGTCGACCACCTCGGCGACGTCGCCGAGGCGGATCTCGCTGCCGGTCTTTGTCCGCGCCACCACGAGGTTCCGCAGGTCCTCGACGGAGCCGAACTTGCCGGCCACGCGCACCACGTACTGCTCCGTGCTCCCCTTCAGACTACCGGTGGGGAAGTCCAGGTTGGCGTTCTTCACCGACTGGGTGATCCTGGAGATCGACAGGCCGTACGAGCGCACCTTCTGGGCGTCGAGGTTGACGCGGATCTCCCGTTGGTCGCCTCCGACCAGCGTCACCTGGCCGACGCCGGCGATCTGCGAGATGCGCGGCTGGACATGATCCTTCAGGAACTGGTAGAATTCCCGGGATTGCATCGAGGAGGTGACCCCCATGCGGAGGATCGGGATCTCGTCCAGCGCGATCTTGGAGATGATCGGCGCCCTGACGTCGCGCGGCAGCGTCGACACGATCTGGTTCACCTTGCGCTGGGCGTCCTGGAGCGAGAAGTCCACGTTCGCGGACTGCTGGAGCTCCACGATCACCACCGACACCCCCTCGCGCGAGCTCGACCGGACCGACGACAGGTTGTCCAGCCCGTAGACGGCGTCTTCGATCGGTTTCGTGACGTTCGTCTCCACCTCCTGCGGCGACGCGCCGGGATAGGGGGTGGTGATCGTGATGACCGGCGTGGTGAACTTGGGCAGCAGCTCATAGTTCAGCTGGAAGTACCCGTAGACCCCGAGGACGGTCAGCGCGGCGAACAGGACGACGATCAGCGAAGGGCGCTTGATCGAGAGTTCGGTGATGGTCATCGAGCGGTCCCTTCGGCGATGATGCTGACGCTGGTGCTGTCCTGGAGGTTGTTCTGCCCGTTGACGACGACCCGGTCTCCCTCACGGAGGCCGGCGGTGACGACGAGCGTCTCGCCGCTGATCCCGCCGACCACGATCGAGCGCAGTCGGGCCAGGGTGCTGTCGACCACGAAGACCTTCGGCTCCTTGATGCTGCCGACGAGCGCGTCACGCGGGATCGTCAGGGATTCCTCCACATTGACCGAGGTGAACGCGACCCTGCCGAACATTCCCGCCTTGAGGGGGTGCGCCTTGCTGTTCTGGAGAACCACCTCCACCGGATAGGTGTGGGCTTCGTCTCCCTTTGAGGCGATGCTCTGGATCTTCCCCTCGAACCGTACGCCGGAGTAGACCTCGGTGGTCACCTCGACCCTGTCGCCCTCCTTCAATTTGAACACGTCGCGCTCCGCGACGTTCAGCCGTACCTTCAGGGTCGTGATGTCCACGACGTTCGCGACGGTCATCCCCGGCTGCACCATCGCCCCGATGTCCACCGGCCGTGCGGTCACGTATCCGGCGATCGGCGTCGTGATCCGGGTGTCGGTGAACTGGCGGCGCGCGACGGTATACTGCGACTCCGCGCTCTTGAAGGCGAGACGCGAGGCGTCGAGTTGGGCGACGGTGATGGTGTTCTTCTTCAGCAGGGTCTGGTACCGCTCGTAGTCCCGTTTGGCCTTTTCGTAGTTCACCTCCGCCGCGGTCAGGGCGGCCTGTTTCAACTCGTCGTCCACCTGGATCAGCACGGTCCGGGCGTTGACGAAATCCCCGACCTTCACCCGTACGGCGGTGACGCGCCCCTGGGTTTCGGAAACGACGTTCACGTCGTTGTTCGCCGTGATCGTTCCCACGAGCGAAAGGGCCTCCCGCACCTGTTGCCTGGTTACCGTGGCGACGGTGACGGGCACGTCCTTCAGGATCGGGGAGCCGATCTCCGCGGCGTGCCGGCTCTTGTTGAAGAGGAGAAGGGCGATGATGCCTCCCAGGAGGACCACCGCGAGAATGGCGATACGCAACTTGGTCATTGTGCTTTTCCTATGGATCGTTCGAGTCTGGCGAGCCCGATCTCGTAGTCGACCAGGGCCTGCGTATGGCTGACCCTGGCTCTCAGCAGATCGGAGTTGGCGTCGAGAAGATCGGACGTGAGCAGCAGACCCTCCCGGTATTTTTCATACGACGTCCTGTAGTTCTCCTCGGCCTGATGAACGGCCGTGAGGGCGACGCCGATCCGGTCGTGGGCCTCGTGAAGGTAGATGTAGGCCTGGGTGACCTCCAGGGCAACGCCGTCCTTGAGCGTGGAAAGCATGTCCTGCGTCTGGGCCAGCTGGGCCGTGGCCTGGGACGTTTGATGGGCCGTGGTCAGCCAGTTCCAGACGTCCAGCGAGAAACTGACGCCGACATCCCACGTGTCGCGGAACAGCTGGACCGCCGGGACGATCCGGGCGTTCGGCTTTGCGGTGACATAGTCCGCGAAGAGCGAAACCTGAGGGTACCAGCCGGACTTTGCGACGGTCACTCCCGCTTCCCCGGCCCGGACCCGGAACTCCATTCCTTTGACCTCGGGGCGTTGGGCAAGAGCCGTGGTGACGAGTTCGCTGTGTGCCGTGGTGTCGTGTTCGACGGTTTCCAGACTGGAGACCGGCTGAACGACCGTCTCGAGAGGGATGTTCATCAGGTTGTTCAGGGTCACGATCCCGATGCGAATGGCGTTGTCGGCCTGGATCTGGAGCAGCTCCGCGTTCGAGAGCTGGACGCGGAGCTTCAGGACGTCGTTGGTGGTGGCCAGTCCCTGTTCCAGCAGGTTCTCGGCGTCCGTGACGTGCGCCTGGACCTGCGCGACGGAAGTGTCGATCGACCGTTTCAGCTCGATCGCCCGGAGCAGTCCCCAGTAGGCGCTCTTCGTGTTAAAGATCAGATCGGCCCTGTCTCTGCCGTAGTCCTGATGCGTCGCTTCCGCGTTCAACTCCGCGAGATCCTGGGAGCCCTGCAGACGGAATCCGGTGAAGAGGGGCTGGGCAAGCGACGCTTTGAGCGCGTAGTTGTCGACGATGGACGGCGAGATGGTGAATGTCTGCCCCGAACCCGGCAGGGTGAACTCGAACGGTGTAATCGGGGCTCACGCGGGTGTATCCGCCCGAAAGCTTCACCGAGGGAAGCCTGGCGGACCGGGTCTCGCTCGCCTCTGCCTTCCGCGGCCTTGGTCTTCATCAGCGATGCATGGAGCATCGTGCTGTTTTCCAGGGCGATGCGTACGGCGTCATTCACGGTCAACTGCATCCGCTCCTGTGCAGAGGCGGCGATGATGCCGCATATCGTCATACAGATGATGACCAGCAGCCTCATGGATCTTCTCCTGGAATATGTCTTCCGGTCTCGCGGGAATCTGACCCCTCTGCCCGTCAAACAGAAACCAATCTTGAATATCCGATAAGACCGGAAGAGAAGGGGAGAATGGAAGGATGCGCGCAGATGACTCGATGGAGAATGTATCAACTGCGTGGTTCTGAAGATGGAGTCTGTGAGGGTGCGAATGCTTGACTCGGCCGGAGGCGTGTTAGGAGGGCGCTATACCTCGCCGCTGAGAAGAAGGGCGCTAACCTTGCGTGAGGACAGTGTCGAAAGGACTTTCTGAAAAGGGTATTGAAGGAATTCCGGAGAGTAGTTCAGATGGAGAATGGCGAACTGAGACGGAAGAGGGAGTCTAAGCCGCTCACATGCTGATGCGCCGGTCCCTGGCCACCATGGTCCACTCGCCCTCTGCCCGGTGATGCGTGACTGTCACTGCGCGTTCATACAGCGCGCAGGTCGGACAGATGTGGAAGGGGAGCCCGTAGAACACGTCGCCTACTGCGTGTGCGCGGGAGTCGTCCAGCCGGAGAAGGAGGTGCTCTTCGCTCTGTGAAAGCACGGTGGCTGACGGGGCGTTCAGGAAGAACACCCGACGGGAGATGTCCTTTTCCGCCGCGACCGATTTGTGGCCGAGATCCAGGCAGACCACATCCGCGGCCGGGCGAGAGACGATTCTCGCAACCACCAGCGCCGCGGGAAGAAAGCTTTGATCCGGCAGCCCGTCCAGGTACGATTTGTCCCAGTAGATGAACGTGCCGGGGCTGCATTCCACGTCTGTGCGGCGGGCGTGCACCGGGAATGTCGGGGACCCGCCCGCCACGACGATAGGGGTGCCGGTCCCGTCCCGGCTCAACTCCTCCTTCATCGAGAGGACGTCCGCAAATGCCTCGTCGCAGCGCCGTGTCCGGACCTCGACATCGCGGTCGTCGATGTGGCCGTCATACGCGTGTAAGCCCACAGGGCGGATTCCGTTCATCGAGGCAGCGGAGCGAAACAATTGAATAGCCGCAGGCCCGGGCGTATTCCGGTCCGGTTCATGCCTACGTTGAGATCAACGAACACGCGGAGGGGTTTGTGTTCGCCCGCGAATGCTTCCGCGATGGATGCGGCTGCCGTGGCGTCGTCGATCAGGCAGGAAAAAGTGGTCTTCGGGTATTTCCGGGTCAGGGCACGGAGGCGGCAAATCTTGGGGCCGACCGGCTGGTACGCCAGAAGGACGTCCGGCGCGCCGGCCATCGCAAGCATTTCCGCTTCGGCGATGGTCGCGCATTTGAACCTGTTGATCCCTTCTGCAATCTGCAGCCGGGCCGCATCAGGGGACTTGTGGGTTTTCGCATGCGGGCGCAGCCGTGCAACGTCCCCGGCCATGGCCACGGCGGTCCGGATGTTCGCCTTCACCCGGTCCGGGTAGATGACGAGCGCAGGCGAATCAAGCTCATCGATATTGTCGATCCGGTACCAGTCTGCGTTGGAGTTCTGGATCATGCGGGTGCCCCGGAGAGTAGACGGGATCGCTGTTTCCCGCAAAAGATACCTGTCGCGGGGAATGATGTCAAACCGGGAGGGATAGAAGAGGGCAGCTGAAG